>CAVYVJ010000021.1:0-10543 GCA_963771865.1 uncultured Verrucomicrobiae bacterium | reverse complement strand
GCTCCTGCTGACCGTCACGGACCTCAGAATCGATCTGGGAATCGCATTTTGGCTTTGCCGCCGGGAACGAAAAGGAGGCACAATTCATGGCGTCCTTATTAAGGAGTAACCACCCTCGCCCCGGTTGAAAAAAAGACGACCTCAGTGAATTCCGCCAGTTACTCGAGGGGATAACAAGCTTGCTCTCATCTTCGGCTTTTCAATCCCGACAAGCTGCGTTGGGATTGCCCTTATTAACGACCACAGCCCTGTGGCCCCGAAAAGCCGGTCGGGATGGGCAGTGGTTTGCGCGGTAAGATCCAGCAGCTATTTCCCAAGTGGACGCACCTGCGAGACCGGTCCCGATGGGAACGCCGCTGGCTCAACCCCGAATTTAGCCCCTTTTGGAAAACCGACGAACAGCAAAAGGAAATCGTCGATGCGGTCGAGTCCGGCTGGTTCCCGAAAAATCAACGCGTCATCGACCTGGGTTGCGGAAGCGGTGAGATTTGCCGGTGGCTTGCTGGCCAGGGTTTTGCGGTCCTTGGCCTCGACTATAGCCCAGCGGCGATTGCGAGCGCCGACCGCCTCTCCGCCGGATACCCCGGCGCACTTACTTTTGAAGTCGCCGATCTTTGCCGCGAGAATCTGCGATTGGAACCGGCTTTTAGCCTGATCGACCGCGGTTGTTTTCACCGCGTCGTGAAGAACCTTCGCCCCGCCTTTGCTCGGAACATCGCTCAGGCCACCATCGAGGGCGGCCATTTCCTCCTGATAGCGGGGACCTTCCGAGATGCCCGAGTTGTGAACCGTCGCGCCATCCCCTCCGAGCAGCGTCTTCGAGAACACGTCGAGGAGATTTTCGGCAATCACTTCATCATCGAACGAGCCGAAGCCACTTTCCTAAACGCAAGGGAAGGCCACGAGTCGATGCCAGCTTTGGCTTTCTGGATGGTCCGCATTTTTCAGCAGGACCGGATCGCTGACCTGCCGCCAACTACACGCTGAGGCCGCGCAGGCCCTCGCCTCGCTCGGAGTGTTATCGGGTTGGCCGCGGCGGCATCTACCTGCAGAAGACGCTCATTGGGCCGTGGCGATCTTCGGGGGGCTTCGGCTGACGCGCTCCTTGTTTTCAGCCTCTTTACCGATGTAGTCAGCCAAAATCTCATGCAGCTTCATGAGCCACGCTCTCCTTGCGGCCCTGCTCATTAATGGACCGCATCGCCAGAAGACCGGGTAAAGGAGGTTCGTCGTAGACCCTGCCGGCGAATATATGGATTGTGTCTTCCGGATATCGATGGTGCGCGAGCATATAAAATCCAGTGGGATGATCCCAAAATGCATCGATAAGTTCCTGAACATTATCCTGACCGCGTTCACAGAGTCGCTCGTAGTCCGCAAATGGGTTCGGTTGCTCTCTCTTTGAGTCAGCGAAAAATGATGTGATTGAAGAGGCCGCATACTCGGCTTCTTTCATCGCGAAAAAGACTCCAAACGAAAAGACCGGATCGATGAAGCGATGGGAATCGCCACGCAGAGAAATCCCTTTCCGGTGAAATTCAAGAGACGGTACAAGTAGTTGGAAATACCGCGCACCTCCTCGACAAATTCGATTTGCGGAAGGCGACGCGTTAGCTCCGGATTCAGCTGGTGAAGCTCGCGCAACAGGAACTGATGTTTGCTTTCATTTTTCGCGCGGTAGTAATCGGCGGGCACCACGACTCCAACGCTGACGACTTCATCGTCTAACGGAATGAACCAGGCCCAATGATTTTTCTCGCGATGAAAGATCAGCGTGTTCCCGCTCGCCGCACCAGGGTCGCGGGTCGCTCCGGCGACCTGCGAGAAAACCGCCACTTGCCGATCGTAATTGCCGCGAACCTTTTCACCAGTCACTCCGGCCTTGGAAAGAAAAGTAGCCTGCCCTGAAGCATCGACCAACACTTCCGATGCGATGTCCTCGACCGTGCCGCCGTTTGTGCGGACACGCACTCCGCGAACCGCGTCGCCGTTCAAAAGTGGCGCGACGACGTCTGCCTGGATCACCGAGACGCCGCGCGCCGCGGCCTCCGTGAAAAGCATGTGGTCAAAATCACTCCGCCGCACCGACCACGTATGGGAGTCGAAAAGGCCTGACTCCGGACGCCATCCTTTGACGGGAACCCAGAAGGAATTTTTGCCTCCCGGCCCATAGACCGTGACACCGTACTTCACCGGATGCCGGCGTGCAGCCATTTCCTGCTCGAGCCCGAGAGCTCGCAGCGAATTACCGCACTCGCCTGTGAGGGACTCGCCGATGTGGTAGCGAGGCGATTGTGCTTTCTCGATTATCGTTACGCGCAGGCCAGTTTGAGAGAGGAACATGGCGGCGGCGGTTCCGCCGGGACCGCCACCAATAATCGCGACATCAGTTTTCATTCCACCCCTCCTTCTAAAAAGAACTCCTGAACAGGTTCCATTTGAAGTTCTTGCCGACATTATTGCCGGAGCGGGATGAGTCATGTCAATCAAAACCCGAGAAATGCGTGGCCTCGCGTGCTCCGATCGTGCTGCTCGACAACCATGCCTCCGTCTGATCCGGCGAGAGCGCACCCAGCTCCACTGCGTGACCCAGGTTGGAAGATGCAACACCTTCGACGCAAGATGGAATACAACCCCGGCTGTCTTTTGGGAGACAGAGAAATTACGGTTTTTCTTCTTGACCGAAGGAAGGCAGTTCTGTTATCCCATCTACCGGTTTTGAGGACGGTAGCGTATTTGAACCCGCACTGTAGGCAGCCGTTAGACCCAGAATCTGAACACATTCTGAGCTTTGCATTTATCGACAGACCAAGCGGTGTCGAGACAGATGACGACGATACCCGCACAATTCGAGCAAACGCTGTCGGCTCTTCCCGACAAGGCCGCTGTTTTCAGCGGGAGCGAATCGCTGACGTTCCGCCAACTCTACACTGAGGCCGTGGCGGCCGCGCAGGCCCTCGCCTCGCTTGGAGTGTTACCGGGTGACCGCGTCGGCATCTGCATGCAGAAGACGCTCGATCAGGTCGTTGCGATCCTGGGCGTGCTTTGGGCCAACGCGATCTTTGTTCCTATCCATCCAGTGCTCCACGCCGAATCAGATCGGACACATGGTCGATGACTGCGATATGAAACTCCTGATCACGGAATCTGCCCGCATTGCGGAACTCCGTGACGCAGCGCATGGGCGCATTGTGCTCGGGCGTGGTCCGGCCGAACAAGAGATCCCCTCCCTTGAGGAGCTGCGGCGGGAATATCAGGGCAGTCAGCCTTTTTTTCGAGGCAAACCCGACGACACGGCAGCAATCATTTACTCGTCAGGATCGACCGGCAGACCCAAAGGCATCGTCATATCGCACCGGAACCTCGCCGATGGCGCCCGGATCGTGGCGAGCTATCTCGGGACGAAAGCCACCGATCGGATTGCGGCTGTGCTCTCGCTGAATTTTGATTACGGCCTGAACCAGCTTTGGCAGACCTTGTTTCGTCGGATCGTCGCTCTACCTGCACGATTTGATTTTTCCCCGCGACCTGTTTCGGCTGCTCGCCACACAGCGGATTACGGCCTTACCAGTGATGCCGGTCATCATCAGTCGTATGTTCGATCCGCAGTTTCCGGGTCCCGACGCTGATCTGGATTTCTCGGCGCTGCGCTACGTGTGCACAACGGGCGGACCCGTAACTGCGAGGATGCTTGATCAACTCCAGAAAACATTTCAAGGGACCGATATTGTGCTCATGTACGGATTGACCGAAGCTTTTCGGTCATCCTGGCTGCCGCCCGATCAACTCGCCGCCCGGCCTACTTCGATCGGCAAAGCAATTCCGGAGGTGGAGTTATACGTCCTGGACAATGAAGGACGCGAGTGCTCCGCCAGGCGTTCCGGGTCAATTGGTGCATCGCGGCGGGTGCATAGCGAAGGGGTATTGGAATGCGCCCGAAGCCACCGCAGAGCGCTTCCGGCAGATCGATCGTTTCCCGAACGAAACGGTGGTTTTTTCCGGCGACCTCGTGCGGCGGGACGAAGACGGATATTTGTACTTCCTAGGGCGAATGGACTCGATGATCAAGACGCACGGCTTCCGCGTCAGTCCCACGGAAATTGAAGAGCACGCGCGTCGATTTGACCGCCTGTTGGACGCGGTAGCCTTCGGCATCGACCATCCCGAAATCGGACAGGACATTGCGATGGCCTATACCACCACGGACCGAAGTCCGCTCGCATCCGACGCACTGACCGATCATTTTCGCGTTGGGATGCCTCATCACATGGTGCCTCGCTGGTTCATCCACTTGGAAGCGTTCCCCGCGACGGGCAGCGGAGGAAAGGTGGATCGCGTCCTGGTCCGCGGGTTGTCTGTGGAAAAGCTCGCCGCCTTATCTTCATTGGAGAACCATGATCGCACATAGTTTCGGTCGGGAACTTCTCGAGCGATACGGCTCGCCCATTTACGTTTACGATCTCGACGAGGCCGAGCGTCAAGCCAGGGCGCTCTTCGAACTGCTTCCGGAGTCCGCGCAGGTGCTGTACTCGGTGAAGGCGAACCCGATTCCAGAGTTGTGCGCCGCTTTGAAAACAGCCGGTTGCCGCGTCGAAATTGCATCGGAGGCGGAACTGAAGGTTGTGCTCGAAGCTGGTTTCGCGCCCGATCAAATCCTTTGTTCCGGTCCGGGTAAAACTGCTTCGCTCGTTAGGGCAATGTTACTTGCCGGCGTGACTCATTTCTCATGCGACTCGTGGTATGACCTGGAACGCCTGTCCGGTGTCGCCTTGGCAACAAAGAAGCCCGCGAACGCTCTGTTACGACTTCAAGTCTCAGGCGCACCGGCGGGAAGCGTCGGCGTCGGCGCGATGCAAAGCCACTTCGGCGCGGATCCGGCGGAATTGCTCAATGGCGGGGCCGCCCGGGTCGGCGCACTGCGAGGCGCCGAGTTGGCAGGCATTCATATTTATTCGGGGGGACAAATCCAGAGCGCCGACAAGCTGGCCGGCACTTTCGAACATGCAATCCATCTCGCCGAACAAATCGCTGCAGCCGGGATACCTCTACGCATCCTCGATCTTGGCGGCGGATTTCCATGGCCATTTGGAACCTCGGATGCTGCGATCGATATCTCCGCTTTGCGGGAAAAACTACAACAGTGTGAATGCGCTGCGCAGTTTAACTGCAAATGCGGACCTTTGGTTCGAGTCCGGACGGTATCTCGTAGCTTCCTGCGGGACTCTGCTTTCGACGGTGCTCGACGTAAAAGTCTCGAATGGCAGCAAGACCCACATCATTCTCGATACTGGAATGATTCACTTGGGTGGAATGGCGGGCTTGGGCCGGATTTATCGAGCTGTCGCTACTATCGAGCCGCTCGCAAAAACCGACGGCGAACGACTCGAATCCGTCGATGTGATGGGCCCGACGGATTACGCGCTGGACTACGTTGCGCGCGACACCTCAGTTCCACCTTTGAAAGCTGGCGACCCTGTGGCTATACCGAACGTCGGCGCCTACGGTCTCACCGCCAGTTTGGTCGCCTTTGCAGGCTTGGAACCCCCTGTGGAGGTGTGTTGGGGGAGTCGGTCGTTGCAGCACGTCGCCTACGCATGGGGCATGAGCGGATTTAGCAGATATGTTCCTCGTTCGTGACGGCAGATCGCATGTTCTGAGTGGAATCGTAGTTAGGGGAAAACACCAAATCTCAAACCCAAATCCCAAGGAAATCCAATGTTAAAAAGTCCGACCTCATGCTTTCGCATTTCGTTACGGTGCTGCGCTCAACATGACAGCTTTTCGAGCTTGGGATTTGGGGCTTCTTGGTTTGTTTTTTGGTGCTTGGGATTTTCGCTCCGGTCTTCCGAACCACAGACGCTGGGCATATACGTTTAACATATGGACGACATAACCATTCCATTCGAGGAGTGCCTGCGGCGACACCTCCGTTCAGCGAAGCCAGTCTCCATCAACTACGACGTGGAGCTCGCGCAACTCGGTCTGGACTCGATGACTGCGGTCGCTGTCCTCCTGGACATGGAGAAGACATTCGGCATTCGTTTTCCCGACGACATGCTCGTTGAAGGAACCTTCCGGACCGCTGGCAGGCTGAAAGAAGCGGTCCAACTCCTCCGAGAGCGCAAAGCGTCATGACCAGACCATTGCCCGACCAATCATTGGGATCCGAGTGGACGATACTGGAGCTGTTGGCCCGGGACATCGTCGATGACGCCGGAGCGGGAGCTGGCTCGCGATCTACTGTTGTCGGACACCCTGGATTGGGGCGAGCTGCTGGAGCAAGCGCTGCGACACAAAATGCTTCCAATGCTGGCCCACCATATCATCTCGGCCGGGCTCCGGTTCGACGTTCCTACGAGCATCTATCTGCACCTGGAATCCGCCTTGGAGTGGAATCGCTGGCAGATCGAGGTATTTCGACGCGAGACAGTGCGGGTGGCGCAGGCACTCGCCGGCCGCGGCATTTACTTTGTGGTCACCAAAGGCATGACGTTTGAATCGACGCTCTACGGCGGCCTCGGCACGAGACACATGAATGACATCGATTTCATGATCGCGCCGCGAGATCGCGAAGCGGTAATGAGTGTGATGCAAGAGCTCGGTTTCCGTCCGTTCTTCGAATGGGCGAAGGATGCCCGCCGCGAAGAAATCATCAGCCGCCTGAACCCCGACCATTTGCCTAAGCTTGCGCGCAACATCGATCAGCCTGGGACTCGGATAATCAATGTCGATGTCGCCAATAGCTTAACCTGGACAAAGAGTCCCTTTGACGTTCCGGTCGAGGAAGCGCTTGAAGAACCGTGTCGAGCAGCCCGTTCCCGGCATGCCCGGCGTGACGCTGCCCTGTTTCCGTCCCGTCTATCAATTCCTCTTTACCGTCCTCCACTTATTCCGCGAGGCATGGCTGCAGAAATTCGTCGATTTCGGTAATGACGTCGGTCTGATGAAGTTCGGGGATGTCATCCGCCTGATCGATCGATATCGCGATGAACTAACGAACGGTGAGTTACTACGGATAATGGAGGCCCACCGTGTAACCGATCCTGTCGCCTGGGTGCTCCGTCACTTGGACGAGACTTTTCACACGGACACGCTGAAACTGCTCGCACTTGAAAACCATGGTGACGAGAAGGTGCTGACTTCCCAAATGCAATCCAGCGGCTATGTCGCCGCTTCGGACCAATCAATGCGCGAGCGCCTTCAAAGCAAGACCCGCGGTTCTTTGCGGCCGGCGCCGCCGGCGCATTCGGACTCTTAGGATGAGCATCAAAAACCTCCTGTTCCATCGCGGCGACAAGGACGAGAGGGATGTCTATCTCGCTCCCAGCAGGATAAAAAGCATCAAAGGACTCGTCTTCTCGCTCCTGCCGACGAGGTATCGCGCGCAGAACTACAACCGGCTCCTGCGCCGGCAAATCGAAGAGAATCCGGATGGCGCCCTCATCGTGTGGCCGCGAGAGAACTCTACTCAACTGTATTACGCCTTCCACGGGATGGCGGGGGGCTTGGGGATTCAGCCTTTGACGGTCCTGCGCGAGACCGGATTGATCCATAACAATCTGGTTCTGCTCAAGGATTATTACCGCTTTTTTTACCACGCGGGATTGAACCGGGAGATCACCGACGTTGACGCCATCATCGCGCGCCTCCGGAGGTGCCGTGAAGAGTTACCTCATGTCCAGCAGACATTTTCTTTCGGCCCTTCGGCCGGCGGTTACGCAGCAATCCTCTTCGGCCACTACCTGCAAGTGGACGTCGTGTATGCCTTCGCACCGGTGACGCAGATCAACCTTGACGATTTGAAGAAGTACGGCGGCCGCAAGGACGTCTCGCGCATCACCGAGCAACACCGCGATCTGGCGCGTCTTCTGGCGACGCACAATGGCCGAACCCGTTACAAGATATTTTATTGCGAACGGTCTCCCAGGGACCGCACCTACGCCGAACATCTTCAGGGTTTACCTGGCGTAGAGCTTTACCCACAGCCGGGTCATACGCACAACGTCATCCAGGTTATCTACGAAAGTGGCCGACTACGCGAGATCTTTGACACGGAAGCGCCGGGTGCCGTCGTAAAGTGAGCCGCGAAACAGACTCCTCGTTCTGCCGGGATCGGCCGTCAGGCGCTAATTTTTCTTCACATTCCCAAAACAGCGGGGACGACCCTTAACCGGATTATCGAGTCGCAATACAGCCCTTTTGCGATTTACACGATGGATCCCTATCGGATCAGGGCGACAGCAGAACGATTCAAACGACTTCCGGAAAGGCGCCGCCGTCGGTTGCGGGTGGTGCGCGGACATATGCTCTACGGTATTCATGAATTCCTGCCGCAGGGCGCCACTTATATCACAATGCTCCGCGATCCCGTCGCCAGGGTTCTCTCCGCTTATCACTTTGTTCTGCGCCGGCCGCTTAATCCGCTGCACCGGAAAGTGAAAAGGGAGCGACTGGGAGTAGAAGATTGCCTCCGATTATTCCCTGAGCGTGATAACTTGCAGTGCAAATTCATTGCCGGAGTCGGAACACTGCGATCCACGATGAGCGATTACTAGACTTGGCGAAAGAACATCTGACACAATCGTTTAGCGTCGTCGGAATTTGTGAGAGGTTCGAGGAGAGCTTGATCCTCATCTCGAAAACATTTGGCTGGGAAGTTCCGTTCTATGAGAATAAAAAGGTCGCGAAGAGCCGCCCTCTGATCGAACCAAAGCTGGCCGATCTCATAAGGGAACATAATCGTCTGGATGCTGAGCTCTATGAGTTCGGGAAGAAGCTGTTTGAACAAACCCTGCGCCAAGAACGAGAACGCAGTTAGAGACGGCCTGGCGACTTTACGTGCCATTCCGAGGCCCGGGATATTGAAACGCTGTTACCAATCAAGCATGGGCGCCGCAAGTTTCTTATTGAATAAGATCGTATCTGCAATATGACATCACAATATCGCGTGGTTGGCCTGATGCGACGGTGGCCTGCATGGCTTCTTACATCTACAGACCATCCCATAAACCCAAAAGCCCTGTCATCCTGAGCGAATGCGAAGGATCACTGACTATTTCTTTTCACCACGTGCAATCGCAGCCGGGAATGATCAGAGATGCTTCTCCCGCGACTGCAGGGATCAGAATGACAATATTATTTATGGAATTGCTGTAGGAAATCGCTCTTGAGTTTTGAACTGACAGACGACTGACGCATGACCCAAGTCGCTGCCGCTGACGAAGCGGTTATCTTTCTCCATGTTCCCAAGGCAGCCGGGTCCACGCTCAATCGGCTGATTGAATGGGAATACCCTCTCTCCGAGATCTACTCAATCGATCCGGTTTTCTACACGTGGTCATGGGCGCATTTGCAGCGCCTGTCACAGGAACGACTGAAGAAAACACGCATCTTCAAGGGTCATATGGTGTTTGGCCTTCACGCGATTCTTCCCCAGCCAGCGACTTACATTACGGTCCTGCGAGAGCCTGTCGACCGCGTCCTTTCCGCCTTCTACTTTATGCGCAGCTACAAGCTGCACCCGTTGTACTGGAGGCTCAAATTTGCGAATTATAGCCTGGAGGACTTTGTTAGACGTTCGCGCAGAGAGAACGTCCAATGCAAGATTCTCGCCGGAGCTGAGTACAACGAGCCTTGTACGGCGGAAATCTGCGAAACAGCCAAGGAGAACCTGCTCCGGTATTTTAGTGTGGTCGGCCTGTTTGAGCGTTTCGAGGAAAGTCTCGCGCTGATGAAACTGCGCTTTGGCTGGAAGCTGCAACGATATTCGAGCTTTAATGTAACTCGTGCCCGACCGCGGAAAGCCGATATTCCTCGATCGACTCTCGACTTGATTGCAGAGAAAAATTCCTTTGATATCTCGCTCTACGAGTGCGCCGCAAACGTATTTCGCACTGCAGTCAACACCCATGCAGCCGAGGTTAGCCAGATCACGAGGGAGTTGGAAACTGCGCGAGCGCGGACTCAGACCACGCTTGGCGCGGCGCTATTTTCGATCCGAGCGGCTGGACGGAAAGCTATTAGCAGGGGCTATTCCAGTATCTAGGCGACCGGCTTTTCGAAAGTGATCGTCCGCGCGCCTGGTCCCTACTTGCGGCTCTCTCTCGCGGCGAGCGGTGCGCTGGCCGATTTGGCGCTCGACCTGCAAGCAACGGCTCTCGCACCGGGTGATCCGCACTAGTCCGCCACCTCCGGCTGGCCAACGCCGGGCGCCTACACCGCCGCCGTGCGGAGCAGGACCGGACAGAACGGTGTGGCCCGATTGAGGTCTATTGCTTGCCGTGATTCGGCGTTTTGAGACTTTTAATTCCTGATTTTGAGCGGGCCGACCACTGAAAAGCCTGGTGCCTGGAGGGATTCGAACCCCCGACCTTCTGATCCAAAGTCAGAGCTCTATCCGGTTGAGCTACAGGCAGGCTTCGTGACGAAACTCCGAGAAACCAAATTTCGCCAGCCGAAACCGGCAACGCACGGCCGGCAAAGCGATGGTTCGCATCCGGCCTGTGATTTTCGAGTGCCCTACCCGGACCGTAGCTCCTCGTCG
>CAVYVJ010000020.1:0-50203 GCA_963771865.1 uncultured Verrucomicrobiae bacterium | reverse complement strand
GCCATGGGGTTTGATGGAAACTTCTGCGAAGACGCGGTGCTCGTCACGATTGTTTTTTGACCTTCACCGGCGTGAATGTTCTTCGTGGTGTCCGCAATACGGTTCGCCAAAATGTCACCGCGCTATTAAAGAAAGCGACCGCGACCGACGCGTTAAAGCCGGCCGCGGTCAGCTCAGACTTCCAGTTGGCCCGCTCAGTTATCCAGCCACAGGCAAGAATTCCTCGCGGACGATTTTCCCGTCTTTGACCGTGTAGACGCCCACCTCAGACATTTGCCGGCGTTGCTTCGATTTCTTGTCGGTCACATCGGCGTCGTACTGCACGACAAAGCGATCGTGAGCAACGAAAGGATTGCTTGCCTTGAAGTTGTGCACTTCCATCTCGTTGACCCACCAATCGACTTTGCCCCGCACGCCTTCCTTGCCGCGCGTTTCGGTCGGGCCGCCACCCGGGCTGAACGCTTCCACGCTGACGATGTTATCGTCATACAACGTGTCGAGGGCTTTGTACCAGTCTTGTTTGCGGACTAACTCCACTACCTTTTTTGCAACTGCTTCAGTGCTCATATTTCCTCCTTTGTTGTTTAGGTTGACTATTACTTGCTGAAAAATACTTCCAGTTTATCGAGAACGCTATCCCAACCCTGGTTATGACGATCGCGGGACTCTTCGCTCGGCAGTTGCTCGTGCTTGAGACGCAGTCGCGTCCCACCATCGGCGTCCTCCAGTTCCACCGTCACGACGCTGGTCCGGCTTTCCCACACTTCGTCGTCGTCCCATTGCCAGGTGAAGACGATTTTCTTGCCCGGTTGCAACTCGCGGTATTCGCCGCGCACGGTCATTCTTTCGCCTTCGGGATTACTGAGATCCCAATGGTATTTGCCGCCCACGCGCACGTCGGCAACCAAATCATGGGTCTGGACACTCTCGGGTCCGAACCATTGTTTCAATTGCATCGGATCGGTCCAGGCAGCGTAAACGCGATCGCGCGGCGCCTTGATGAAACGTTCGATTTCAAGCGACAGTTTGTCTGATTCCTTTATGGCCATAATATTCTGCTCCAATCTATCTAGTTAACTTTGGGCGGCGCCCGGTCCAGCGATTCAAGATAATCCTTAAGGGATGTCCCGATGATTTGCGTCCAGCCTTGTATGAAATTGTTGCGCGCGAAGGCCGCAGTTTGCGGAAACGTCTCCAAACCTTCATGTGTCAGTTTCAGTCGAGTCTTGCCGCCGTCGGCGAACAATTCCCAAGTAACGAGCGAATTGCCTTCATGGCCCTGGTATCGCCAGGTATACGCGATCTTCTTCTGTTGAACCACCTCGGTGATTTTGCAGAGATGATGATAACTCATTCCTTCGTGCTCCACGATGAATTCAAATTCAAAACCAATCTCCGGCTTGAATTCCTGAAGATCAAAATACCAGTGCCGCATTTCTTCGACATCGGTCAAGGCCTTCCATAGGCGGGAGATAGAGACATTGAAAGTTCGCTCGAAGACCAACGGTTCGGGTCCTGTTGCAAGAAGTTCTCCAAGGCGCTCTAAACTTTGTGTCATGCCAGCTTCAAATCCGGCGACGTATTTGTGCGCCTCGGCCGTTGCCTGGATCAGGCGCGACTTCATCGTCAGCGTGGTCTTACCGTTTCGCTCAACGAGTGTCAAAGTGTGCCGAAACTCAAAGACCAACTCCCCTTTGTCGTCCAGAGCCCCGGTCGTTGTCACCAGCCTCTCGGGCGGCACCACTTCATGAAATTGCCCGCCCATCGGATAATCCGTTCCATCCGGCCCCCGCATCACGACGTAGATCTTGTTGCCCGGGCGCGCGTCCCATTCGCAAATGGGCGCACTAAACCCCTGCGGACCCCACCATTGCGCCAGTTGTTTCGCCTCGGTGCATGCTTTCCAAACGCGCTCGCGAGATGCATCGAAAACGCGCGTGATAATAAATTCCTGTCCGACCCCACCCTGCGCCGGCCTGTCTTTCGTGCCTGTTGAACTCATGATTTCGTTTCTTCTTCTAATTTTAACTTTGGTCAATTTACGCCGAGACGTCGTACTCGTCGTGGCGACGAACCCAATCCATGGTTGAGTCCGGATTTTCGTCGCGACCCTTCGGCACGAGGTCGAGGAAGTTATAGGTGCCAACTAACTGGTCGAGTCCCCGTGCATAGGTCGAGTAAGTGTGAAAAATGTCGCCGTTTTCATCCTTATAGAAAACGCTTAGGCCGGGAAGCTCATCCATCATGAATTCTCCCGCCTGGTAGTTGTAGTAGGCCTCGTTCTTCTCTTCCTCCTCCTTGGTGAAGGAGACGTGATAATCGAAGTTGAAATCGCTCCCGTGCGACGACACCCATTTGAAGCGCCAACCCATCCGTTTCTGGTATTGTTCGATTTCGTTCAGTGGAGCCCGCGAGACCACCACCAGGGTGACGTCGCGGTGCGGTAAATGCCAGCCGGCACCATCAAAATGATCCGCTAGGAACGAGCAACTCTTGCAACCTTCTTCCCAGCCCGGCCCCAACATGAAGTGATAGACAACCAACTGGCTGCGTCCGTCGAACAGATCGGCCAGCGTTTCTTTGCCGCCCGGGCCATCGAATGCGTACTCATTGTCGATCTTCACCATGGGCAACTTGCGCCGCGCCGCGCTGAGTGCGTCTCGCTGGCGAGTGAATTCCTTCTCGCGCGCCATTAACTCCTTTCTGGCGACAAGCCACTCAGCTTCCGATACCACCGCTGGATTCGTTTGCTTCCCTTTTTCTTTGGTTTCCATCTCTTGCAGTTTCATTTTGATCTCCTTTGATCTGGTTTGTTTCTTTTTTCTCAAAAATTTGCGTGACGCGAACGCGGTCAGTCCGCCACCCGATGTCGCGCCGGCGGCAACCAATGCCATAGTCGTTAGGCAAGCCGGACACATGCCGCTACTTCGCTCCCTTCTTTTGCGATTCCTTGGCTGTTTCTTCCAAATACGCAGCCAATCGATCAAGCGACCCTTCCCAAAACTTGCGGTATTCCTCGACCCATTGCGCGGCCTGTTGCAGTGGCTTCGCTTCTAATTTCATCTCGTGCACCCGCCCATAGCGGCGCCGTCGGAGGAGCCCGGCCTTCTCGAGCACGCGGAGATGCTTTGAAACCGCCGGCAAAGACATGGCGTAGGGCCGGGCCAGATCCGTTACGCGCGTTTCGCCGCGAGCGAGGTGCGCCAGGATGCGGCGCCGGGTCGGGTCGGCCAGAGCGGCAAAAGTCCGATTCAAAACGGCGGGTGAATATTTAACCATCTGGTTAACTATTGCGTGGCAAAATTGATAATGCAACAAGAATTTTTTTCGCGGTCCCGCTCCGGCTCGCGCATCCCGCAAAGCCGGATTATTTGTGCATATGAAAATGAAGGTCGCGCAGATCAGCAAAGCAGGTGGAGATTTTGAATTGGCCGAACGCGACATCCCGGAGCCGGGCGCCGGACAGGTTCGCGTGAAAGTCGAAGCGTGCGGCATTTGCCACAGCGACGCTCTCGTCAAAGAGGGACTATGGCCCGGGCTTCAGTTTCCTCGGGTTCCGGGTCATGAAATCGCCGGCCGCGTCGACGCGGTTGGAGCGAACGTTACGCCGTGGGAGAAGGGTCAGCGCGTGGGAGTCGGCTGGCATGGCGGACATTGTTTCGTCTGCGCCCAATGCCGGCGCGGCGATTTTGCGATGTGCGTGAATCGCAAAGTCACCGGCATCGATTTCGATGGCGGATATGCCGATTACATAATCGCACCGGCAGCGACCCTCGCCCTGATCCCCGACGAATTGCCCGCGGAAGAAGCGGGGCCATTCATGTGCGCGGGCGTAACGGTTTTCAATGCGCTTCGCAATTCGGGTGCGCGCGGCGGCGATGTTGTCGCAGTTCATGGCATCGGCGGACTGGGACATCTCGGAGTTCAGTACGCGCGACAGATGGGATTCCACACCGTCGCGCTTGGCCGCGGGAAGGACAAAGAAGCGCTCGCAAAAAAACTCGGTGCCCATCATTACATCGACACGGGCACTGTCGATGCGGTGGCGGAATTGCAAAAACTCGGCGGCGCGCGCGTGATTCTGGCGACGGCGCCAAGCGCGAAGGCAATTTCTCCGCTCGTGGATGGATTGTCGGCCAGCGGCACTCTCCTGGTCCCGGCCGCGCCTAACGAACCCCTGACGATCAATGTCATGTCGATGATCATGGGCAGACGATCCGTCGCCGGTTGCTACTCGGGCACCGCGAAGGATTCGCAGGACACCTTGGAATTCAGTGCGTTGAGCGGCGTCCATCCGATGATCGAAAAATATCCGCTGAGCCGAGTGGCGGAAGCTTACGAACAGATGCACAGCGGAAAAGTTCGATTCCGCGTTGTCCTAACCATGGGCGCCTGACGATCGACGTCAGCGCGAGTCTGTTCACTCGTCACGGACCATTCGTCAGTACAAACTGGCGCATGGCCTCCGTCGTATTTCTTCGTGCGATCAATGTCGGGAAAACCAACCGCTGCCAACCGGCGGTCGTCGCCAGGCAGTTGGCCAGGTTCAACATCGTCAACATCGGCGCGGTCGGCACGTTTGTTGTGCGCGCGGAGGTAAGCGAATCGACTTTGCGTATCGCGATCGCTCAGAAGTTGCCATTCAAGTGCGAGATAATGATTTGTCCCGCGCGCGATATTATCAGGCTCACGGAAATGGACCCATTCGCGCAACAACCATCCGGTTCGGACATAACCCGATTCGTTAGCGTGTTACACAAATCCGCCGAAGGACGGATTCACCGTGGCGAACCCAAGGCTTCCCAACTGCCTCCCCTCCCTCTCAGTCTGCCCTCGGATGACGACTGGCTGCTCAAGATCATCGCGATCAAGAATCGGTTTGTCCTCGGCATCTACCGCCGCCAGATGAAAGCGATCGGGCAGCTTGGCAAGATTGAGAGGATTCTTGGCGTCCCGGGCACAGTTCGGAACTGGAACACGATCGAGAAAGTCGCTAAAATCCTCGCCGCGGATTAGCCCTAATTTCCTTCTTCCTATGTTCCATTTTCTACCTTCTACTTTTTCGACGTGAGCACCGTTGGAAAAGTCGAAAGTCTTTGGCGTTATCCGGTCAAGAGCATGCGCGGCGAAGAGTTGGAGGAAATTTTCGCAGGCTATGCAGGCGTTTATGGCGACCGTCTCTTCGCCTTCGAGAGCGCGGCTAGTCCAAGGGGCTTTCCTTTCTTTACCGGACGCGAGCAACGCCAGTTGTTGCGATATCGACCGCGATTTCGATATCCGGAGAAAGCGGCCCGGCCTATCAATCAGGTCGAAGCGGAGACCTTGTCACCCTCAATCAATCCGGTCTCTGCCACTCCTGCCGAGCTTATGGTGGACGTGGAGACTCCAGACGGAAGAACTTTTGCCATCGATGACCCGGCCTTGATTGACACGCTGCGCGCCGGTCTCAATGACAAGCACCAGCTTACCTTACTTCGCTCGGATCGTGCGATGACTGATTGTCGGCCCTTGTCGATCTTTGCCGTGCAGACGGCAAAGAAGCTTGGCGAGGAAGCAGGCACAACTGTCGATAAGCGTCGCTTCCGCGCCAATGTCTATTTTGACCTACAATCTCGCGATGGCTTCGCCGAAGATCAATTCGTCGGTCAAACTCTGCGTATCGGATCGAAAGTGGTCGTAGCTGTTCTGCAGCGCGATACGCGCTGTATGATGATCACCCTCGATCCGGACACGGCCGAAAAGTCACCCGCGATATTGAAAACAGTCGCGCAAGCGCACCAAGGGATGGCCGGCGTTTACGGCGCGGTCCTGGTCGAAGGCACAATTCGCAAAGGCGATCCGGTAGAATTGCTGTGACGTATGTTTTCCGCTCAGAGAGGAAATCGTACTCCCTCATTTCGGTAGCTCCGTGCCCGCCTGCTCGGCAACCATGTAACTGGCGTACCAAGCGGGCCAGTTCGCGTCTCTCTCACCGCCCATGCGTTTCTCGTGCTCGCCGTGAGCGGCCTCGGCACGCCGAAGCGCGTTAGCCAGATCGCTGACTGAACTAAACGTTGTCGCCGCGGCTTCGACCCGGCCGGGCAGGCGCGTCGTGATCTCCTGGAGCAGCCAACCGTTCCCGTCCGGGTCGTTAAACGAAGCAAACGAGCGGTAGCTGCGATGTTCCGGATCCGGGCCGCTCACCCGTCCCCGCCCGAAGAGGTAGGGTTCGTCCGTTCCCGCGTGCACGTCGCCGGCATCGTGAAACACCTCGCTGATTTCTACGCCACGGGCCCGCAACTCCTCGCGCGCCGTCCCGACATCGGAGACGATCAGGTAGAGGCCCCGAGCTGAGCCGGCGGCCGCGGCCGTGACGTTCTTGCCGAAGATGACAGAGCACGGAGAGCCAGGCGGTGTAAACTGGATTACACGGAAGTCGTTACCGGCGGCGAAGTCGGCATCGAGCCGCCACCCGAGGCTCTCGTAGAATTTCTTTGCCCGGTCGACATCCGACACCGGGATGACGACGATCTCGAGCTTCATGTCGAGGATTCCGTCTTTCGAGTTTGTATTCTGATTTTCCATGGTCTTTCCTCCTCTGCGTTCACTATCTCCGAAATTCTAGACCCAACATTTCAGAAAAATTTCGCAGTCGCACAACAGCTTCTAGTAACGCTCAGCCGCGAAGACTGATTCTGGATCCGAGCCGGAAACTTTGCCGACCGCGATCCAGCCGATTCGGCTGACGAGTGCGCCGGCTAAAAACGAAATTGCCGCCCAGGGAACGAAGCCGAAGAAACGGAGAACCAAGGCGAGCGGTCCAGTCAAAACTTCGCCGATGCGAATGAGCCAGCCAGAACCGTGCTCGTGGATCGCGCGATCCGCTTTGCCATGTTTGTCAATGCTCAGCCAGATCAAAAGCGCGGTCTCAACTGTGGCGGCGTAAAATCCGAGAAAATTGAGCGCGGCGATTCGGTGCCCCAGCAATTCCAAGCACGCCGGCCGCGCATCCCAGACCGGCCGTTCCAAAATGAATCGGAAGCAATGTGCGATGTAAGAACCACGCGGGAATCGCGGTCGCGCCGATCAACACACCGGTGTAAGTCGCGAGCAAAGTTCCGAAAATCGCCGAAACAAAAATAAAGATTCCAGCAGCGAAGCGCAGAAGCTGATCCAACGTGCCAGGAAAAATCTGACGCGCGTGCAATTCGAGCGTGATCAAACCCGCCACTGCGGACGTGCCAAATGCGGTCAGAATCCACGCGCCCATCGACATCGCGGAGCGATGTTTGAAAACGCGCAGCATGTTGAGGAAGAGATGGGGACGGCCAAGATCCATGATGAGAAGAATTGGCGAAAGGACTGCGCCGGCGATAACGGCAATCCACATCGCCATGCGCGCAACTCCGATCGTTGTCGCGAGCGAAGAATCGACATGGAGGAAGAGGATCCCGCCGAGCGCGATCACTGCCGACATCCCACCGAGTCCGCCAAAGAAAAAGTAGAGCGGAACTTCCCAGGTCCAGACCGGCGGTTTCACCACCGCTTGGCCGTAGTAACCGGGTCTGCGCGGAATCGGTCCGCCCGCAACGTCGACCCCTTGGCCCGACAACGACGCCGTCTTTCCACGCTTGCTCGCGTAATTCCTCGAGTCGCTTTTCGTTAGGTTGAGGGTTCATACGGGTGTCTGGGTAGCGCACGGTCTGCATGTTTGCATGTCTCGCCATCGCAGATTTTCTTCTCGGAAAATATTCCGGGACACCGAACAACATGCCGCGGCTACCCAGATCGCTCATCTTGGTCATCATCTGAAAAATGCGAACGCCACGAGGGTTGCGATGATTGACACTACCGCGGTCACGAACGCCGCCGTCCACGCCGACTTCAGATAAATTGTCGGAATCTGCGGCTTCGGCGGAAGTCCGTAAGCTTCAGGCTCGCCGAGGATCAAAAAGAACGCGTGAATGCCGCGCACCGATGTTTCCGTCGGATCGTAAAGTTGCGCGTCGCTGTAACCATTGTCTTGCAATTGCCGAACGCGCTCCGCTCCGCGCGCGCGCAGATCATCCAATCGGCCAAAAACGATCGATTCGGTCGGACAAACCTTGGCGCACGCCGGAACGAGTCCGCTTTTTTGTCGATCGTAACAAAACGTGCACTTGAACGCGCCGCCGGCATCGGGCAGCGGTTCCGGCCGGCGATCGATCACGCCGAACGGACACGAGACGACGCAATAACCGCAGCCGTTGCAAACATCGTTCTGCACCAGAACCGAGCCGACTTCCGTGCGCACGATCGATCCAGTTGGACACGCCTCCAGACAACCGGCTTCCTCGCAATGCTTGCAAACGTCGGACAAAAAAACCCAGCGGAACGGATCTTCGATCCGATCGGAACCGCGGTTGCCGATCAATCGGAACCCATGAGCCCGTAACCTGGTTTCCTTTTGCTCGATCCTGCTCGAGGAACATGACGTGTCGCCAGGTCGAAGCGCCAAGTTGACCTGTGTTGTCGTAGGAATTTCCCGACCACGTGAACCCATCGTCCGGGACCTGATTCCATTCTTTGCACGCGACTTCGCAAGCTTTACACCCGATGCAAACACTCGGGTCGGTGAAGAAACCGACCTCGACGTGATCCTGCACGAAGTATGCTTACGTTGGTTTGTGCTGAAGATGCCTTCGCCGATCATGGCAACAGTGGATGGCTGGAGTGGTCGGACAATGGAGTGATGGAGTAGTGGAGTCCTGGAGTAGTGGAATGAAGACCGCCGTTTGTTGCGAGTCAGCCTTCGTCACCATCACTGCCATCACTCCACTACTCGCGTTCTCCGCTCATCGTGTAGTCGATCTTTCCGTGTTCGCCGTGACCACCGGCCGCGCCGCCTTCCGGCGCACCGGGTGGCGGTTGTTCGGGATGCAAGTTTGGCGGGCCGCCCTGCGGCACATATTTCTTGATCCATTCCTCGAACGCTGGTCCGCGCGGCAATCGGCCGGGCACGATGTTACAAGCAAGTGCTTTCGCTTCCATGATTGTGACGTTCGGCTCGCCCGAAATCGGGACCAAATCGTTAGCCGCTCCACCCTTCACGGACCCGGCGCTGCCGAAGTGAAACGGCATCGCTATTTGATGCACGGTTCTTCCGTTCAACTGCATCGGTCGCATGCGGCGACTAACGAGTGCGCGCGATTCGATCGCGCCGCGCAAGCTTACGATCGAGATGTAATCGCCGTTTTTGATCTTCAATTCGCTCGCGAGTTCGGGCGACATTTCGGCGAACATTTCAGGCTGCAATTCCGCCAGATGACTCAGAAAACGCGACATGCCGCCGGCAGTGTGGTGCTCGGTCAATCGATAGGTCGTTAGGACAAACGGAAATCGCGGATCGCCCGGTGGCGCGAAACGATTTTCGTGACGCGTGAACCAGTTGACGACTGGATTGGTGTCACGCGAGTAAAGCGCGTTCTTCACCGGTGACTCCAGCGGTTCGTAATGCGTCGGCATTGGTCCATCCTGCAAACCTTTCGGGACATGCAGCCAGCCGAGACCGTCCTCATGCAAGATGAATGGCGCATCGCCGGGAATTCCGCTAAGCCGCTCTCATTTCCTGTTGGGCGAAAATCAGGCGACTTGTCCGGACAAAATCAGGAACGTCGATGCCGCTCCATTTGCGTTGCGTCCTGGTCCCACCAGACCAATTTCTTGCGCTCGCTCCATGGCTCGCCCGTCGGTTTGGCGCTCGCTCTATTATAAATAATGCGGCGATCGGCCGGCCAGACGAAGCCCCAGCCGTGGCCGAGATAACTTTTCGAATTCCGCGTGTTCGCCTTGTTGATTTTGTCCGGGCCGAGAACGCCGGAATAAATCCAACCGCCGCTTGCGGTCGAACCGTCGGCTTTCAGTTTGGCAAATCCTTCTACCTGCGGACCGTGATGCGGATTGCCTTCGCGATCGACGCCGAAGACGACGCCATCATTCTCTCCGGGGTCAGCGACCCCGGCTCCACAGGCATTTGTGTACCAACCATTGATTTCCGCGAGCACGGATTCCATGTGCGGCTCGCCGTGCTCATCTTCCGGATACCACCAATCAAGCGCGCGCAACGGTTCATCGAGCGGATCGCTCGATTGCTTCGCTTTCGCGATGAGACGCAAAGCGAGCTGATTCATGAACCAACCTTCCGAACGCGCGTCGCCCGGCGGATCGACCGCTTTCTGACGCCATTGCAACATGCGTTGCGTTTGCGTGAACGCGCCCTCCTTTTCCGCGTGGCCCGCGGCCGGGAAAAAGAAAACTTCCGTGTCGATTTCTTCCGCTCTTAATTCGCCGCGCTCGATCTCGGGCGAATCATACCAAAACGTCGCGCCCTCGATCTCGACCATGTCGCGCACGACCAGCCATTTTAATTTCGCGAGCGAGGTGCGTTGGAAGCGCGAGTTGGCCGCGGCGACGGCGGGATTCTGGCCCATCATGAACATGCCTTCCATTTTCCCGTCGGCCATGTCGTAGAGATATTCGAAGAACGAATGGTTCCCGGTTATCTTAGGGACCCAGCTGTAACCAAAATCATTTTCAGCCGTCGCGTTCTTTCCGTAATACGCCTTCATTAGGCTGATGAAGTAGCTCGGATAATTATTCCAGAGACCAGTCGGTTTCGTTTGATGCGCCAGATAATCCGCCAATGTCTCTTCACTGCCATCGCCGCGCGGCATTGGCAGATAACCGGGCAAAATATCGTAGAGCGTCGGGATGTCAGTCGAGCCTTGAATCGATGCATGACCGCGCAAGGCCATGATGCCGCCGCCCGGACGCCCAATGTTGCCCAAGAGCAGTTGCAGGATCGAGGCGGTGCGAATGATCTGGACGCCTTTCGAATGCTGCGTCCAACCGAGCGCATAACAAATCGCGGCGGTTTTATCCGGTCCGGATGCGGCCACCAGTGCATCCGCAACTTTGTGAAAGAGCGCGGGCGAGATCCCGCAAATCTTCTCCACCATCTCGGGTGTGTAACGAGCGAAGTGGCGTCGCAACGTTTGAAACACACAGCGCGGATGTTGCAGAGTCAGATCGCGCTCGGGGAAACTGAGATGCGGGTGACCTTCGTAGAACCAGGTCTCCTTGTCGTAGGCGCGTTGCTCTTCGTTCCAGCCGGAGAAAAATCCCGTTTCCCCTTCGTCGGTGTCGCGAAAGTCTTCGCGCAAAATGCAGGAGGCGTTGGTGAAATGAACGACGTAATCGCGGAAGAACAGATTGTTCTCGATGATGTGCCTAACGATCCCACCGAGAAACGCGATGTCGCCGCCGGCACGGATCGGCACCCAAATATCCGCCAGCGCGCTCGTGCGGGAAAACCTTGGATCGACATGAATGATCGTCGCGCCGCGTTCCTTCGCTTTCATGACCCAGCGGAAACCGACCGGGTGCGCTTCGGCCATGGACGATCCCTCGATTAAAATGCAATCGGCGTTGGCGAGATCTTGTTGCGCAGTCGTAGCTCCGCCCCGGCCAAAACTGGTGCCCAGACCGGGCACCGTGCTGCTATGTCATATCCGCGCCTGGTTGGATATACAGACCATCCCCAGGCCGAGCGTGAATAGTTTTCGAATGAGATAATTTTCTTCGTTGTCGAGCGTGGCGCCACCGAGATGGCAAATCGCTGTCGTGTGATTGATCGTCGCGCCATTTTTCTTGTGCACGAAGGTGCGCTTGCGCGATTCCCAAACGCGGTCCGCTACCATGTCCATCGCGCGATCCAGCGAAATTTCCGTCCACTCCTTCGTCGCGCGGCGCGCGATATTTCATTTTTGTTTCGCGCCGATCATGCGTGAGCAGCTGATAGGACGCCGCGCCTTTTGGGCAAAGATTCCCCTGGCTGATCGGCGATTCCGGATCGCCTTCGATTGAAATTAGTTTGCCATCCCTGTGATAGATCAGCTGACCGCAACCGACCCCGCAGTAGGGGCAAACCGAACGCGCCACTTGCGCACCGTCGATCCGCGCGTGCATCGCGCGCGTCTGATCGGACATCGATTCGAGCCCGGTCCCGTCTTTGCCTTCTCGAATCTGCCGGATGAGCGGCCATTTCGAGAGCAAAGTACCG
Organism: uncultured Verrucomicrobiae bacterium; assembly: GCA_963771865.1. Classification (GTDB taxonomy): domain Bacteria; phylum Verrucomicrobiota; class Verrucomicrobiia; order Chthoniobacterales; family UBA10450; genus Palsa-1392. Next base: position 38,124 of record CAVYVJ010000020.1, on the reverse strand, counting down.
AATGACGCCATGGTAGAACCTGCTGTGTCAATCTCTAGGCGGCGCCCGATGAGGCGTCAAACCAAATGCTCGCGGTTTTTGCCGAGTCCTCTCGACGCGGTGAGCGGTCGATAATTGGCGGCGCCTCGGCGACAGCATGGACGCCTTTCACCCAACCCGAAGTTCACAAAATCGGCACGTGACAAATCTTAAAATGGGGTGTGGATTTGCTTCAAACCTAATCATTTCCGCCATGACACTAAAGCCAAACATCATGAAAAACTCTAACTCCCGAAAAGCATCTGTTCTTCGCCAAAGACGCGAGGCCCCGCTCGCACACGCCGACTGATCTCACCCGTTCCGCGACCAAGGACATCACCGGAGCGTTGAACGCGATTCTGGCCGATGTCTTCGCCCTCTATCTGAAAACGAAAAACTTTCACTGGCACATGAGCGGTCCGCATTTCCGCGATTATCACCTGCTCCTCGACGAACAGGCCGACCAGCTTTTCGCCATGACTGACCCGCTCGCGGAGCGAGTTCGAAAAATCGGCGGGCTAACCCTGAGATCGATTGGTCATATCTCTCGGACCCAGCGCGTGCTCGATAACGATGCAGACTATGTCGAGCCTTTGGATATGATCGCTGAGTTAGCCGATGACAATAAGACAATGGCCGCGCGCCTGCGCGAGGCTCACAACGTTTGTGATGAGCATCGCGATATCGCGACGGCGAGCCTGATCGAAGTTTGGATCGATGAAACTGAGCGACGCACCTGGTTCTTGTCGGAGATACATCGCGGCCGAAATTAACACCGAGGAAGGGAATCAAATGCCACACATTACCGTCGGAAAAGAAAACGGAGCTAACATTGACATCTATTATAAGGATTGGGGCAAAGGACAGCCCATCGTCTTCAGTCATGGCTGGCCGCTCTCGGCTGATGATTGGGACGCGCAAATGCTGTTCTTCCTCAAGCACGGCTATCGCGTCATCGCCCACGACCGACGGGGCCACGGTCGCTCCACTCAAACGGACGGCGGCCATGATATGGATCATTATGCCGATGACCTGGCGGCTTTGACCGCGCATCTTGACCTAAAGGACGCGGTGCACGTGGGTCATTCCACCGGCGGAGGCGAAGTGGTGCATTATCTGGGACGCCATGGCGAAAGCCGGGTGGCAAAAGCTGCCATCCTGAGCGCGGTGCCGCCGCTGATGGTGAAGACGCCGGCCAATCCCGGCGGTCTTCCCAAAGAAGTGTTCGATGGACTTGCAGGCGCAGCTCGCCGCCAACCGGGCGCAGTTCTATCTATGATCTGCCGGCAGGACCCTTCTATGGTTTTAACCGGCCCGGCGCGAAACCCATTGAGCCGGTTATCCGGAATTGGTGGCGCCAAGGCATGATGGGAGGCGCCAAGGCGCACTATGATGGAGTCGTTGCTTTTTCTCAGACGGATTTCACGGAAGATCTGAAGAAAATTACCGTACCCGTATTGGTTATGCATGGCGACGATGATCAGATTGTTCCATACGCCGACTCCGCGCCGCTCTCAGCCAAGCTGCTGAAGAATGGGACGTTGAAAACCTACAAAGGCTTCCCGCATGGCATGCCAACCACGCAAGCCGACACGATCAACGCCGACCTGCTCGCCTTCATCAAATCTTGATCATGAATGCGCCACAACCGTTCGGGCTTTCGCGGCGCCGTTTCATCGTCTCGGCTGGCTTGACCGCCGCGGCGCTAAGCGTGTCGCCGCGTCATTTGCTTAGCGCTCAGGAAAGCCTGGTCGCTCGTTGCTCGCCGCAAAGGTGGAACGGCAACCATTACGACCCAGGCGCTTCGAGGAAAGGTAAGCGCGTTGATCGGTTCCGGCGGCAACATTGCCGTTCTGGCCGGCGCTGACGGTAAACTCATCATCGATTCCGGCTACGCGGGCTCGCGTGAAAAAATTAGCGAAGCGCTGGATGCAATCAGCCACGATCCAATCAAACATCTCGTCAACACGCATTGGCATTTTGATCACACCGACGGCAACGACTGGATGCATTCGGCCGGCGCCGCAATCAGCGCGCACGTAAACACCAAGAAGCATCTTGCCGCCACCACGCGAGTGGACGATTGGGATTTTACCTTCCCGCCCTCCCCCGCTGGAGCCCTACCGAGTGAAGTGTTCGAGACTGAAAAAACGCTGCACATGAATGGCGCGACGATCGTCCTCAAATATTATGGCCCCGCTCACACGGACGGCGATGTCTCAGCCTATTTCACCGAGGCGGATGTTTTCCACGCCGGCGATACCTGGTGGAACGGACATTTCCCTTTCATCGATTACTCGACCGGCGGCAGCATCAATGGAATGATCCGCGCGGCGGAGGCCAATGTGGCGGCCGTTTCTGACAAGACAATTGTCATCCCGGGTCATGGCCCGATCGGCGGAAAGGCGGAGCTTGTTCAATACCGTGATCTACTCGTGACGATTCGGGATCGCGTCGCTGCGCTCAAAAAAGAGGGCAAATCACTCGACGAAATCATGGCGACGAAACCTACCGCCGCTTATGACACTAAGTGGGCGGGCTCGTTCATCGACGGCAACTTCTTTACACGACTCGTGTATCGAGGACTCTAGAATTCTCGTTAGGCGGAATCCAAGCATCAACTTCCAGATATGAAATCGCTCACTGAACATCTTTGGTTCGAGGTCCCGGGACGGCGCGGGTTTATCAATATCACCCCGAAGATTGAGGAACTCGTCAGCCGAAGCGGCGTGAGTGAAGGGCTTTGTCTGGTCAACGCCATGCACATCACCGCGTCGGTGTTCATCAACGACGACGAATCGGGGCTTCATCATGATTACGAGATTTGGTTGGAAAAACTGGCGCCACACGCGCCGACCACCGCTTATCAACACAACCGGACCGGCGAAGACAATGCTGACGCTCATCTGAAACGTCAGATCATGGGCCGCGAAGTCGTCGTCGCAATTACAAAGGGCAAGCTCGACTTCGGGCCGTGGGAACAGATTTTCTACGGCGAATTCGACGGGCACCGGCGCAAACGCGTCTTGGTCAAAATCATCGGCGAGTAGCGAACTTGGTGAATGTCTGATCTCCTCCTTGCCGGGAATAGACGGCGCAAGTTTCCCAGCATAATTTTTCCGCATGAAATTGAACAGGCGCCTTATCGCTACTTTGCAAAAGAGTCCGGGAAAGGGCGGATGGACTTATGTGAAAATGAAAGACTCGGTCAAATTCTTCGGCACGCGCGGCCTCGTGAAAGTCCGCGGCACGATGGACGGCGAACCGTTCCAAAGCTCTTTTATGGCCCTGGGCGACGGGACACACAAATTGCCCGTGAGCGCGAAAATTCGCAAAGCCATCGGCAAAGAGGCTGGCCAGCGAATCACGGTGCAGCTCGACAAGCGACTCTCCTAGCCTTGGAGTCGAATGAATCGCGAGAATTGGATCTGATACTCAATCGTTAGGTAGATTTATTCTGGGCTGCACGCGCAAGTCTCAGCGTCACGACAAACTCGCCCTGATGATCCGGCGCCGGCTCGGTTTTCGCTTCACCAGTCCATTCGCGTCCGTCTTCATCGGTGAATTTCCAGTTCAGAGCCGACTTGTCCGTGCTCGACGCAGTCACTCTCACGGGGCCCTTGGTATGGGGAGTTCCCGACGCGATGGAGTTGCTTAGAAGGTCCGCAATCCCGTCGATGGAACTTGGTTGAGAAAGGAGCGCCTTTACTTCCCAATGGTCAACGTCTCCTTGTGTAGAAATCATCTTTCCTTTCAACTCCTTCATACCTGCCAAGTCAGGAAAGTAACGATCGGCCAGGGCAGCGCGGGCGTAGGTCGAATGCGGCTCCCACCGATATTCCATCCCGAGCGCGATAGCCTGCGCCTCGCCCTCACCCCTCATCTTCGCAACGACATGAAACGCACCGTCGATACCGGATGAAAGTCCAGCGGTGGTAATGATCTTTCCATTGTCAACGTAGCGCTGGTCATGAACTACTTTCGTTTTCGATGAAGCCTTTTGCAGGTCATCCAACGCATGCTGAATGGTCGTCGCGCTTAAGCCGTCGAGCAGACCCGCCTTCGATAGGATGAATGCACCCGTGCAAACCGACATGACCTGCTTCGATTTCTCGGCGTTGCGCTGCACCCAGCGGATTAGCTCAGGATTGTTCACCGCGTCGTGAACTGCCCCGCCTGGAATGAGGAGAATGTCTGCCGTAGGACTATTTGCAAATGTGTAGTCGGGCACAATTTTTTGCCCAAAAACGGCGTTAACTGGCGCCGATTTTTCTGCAACGGTAAAGACTTTGTATCCAGCTTCGCCAAACACTTCCCACGGCCCGGCGTAGTCGATCACTTCTGCATCATCAAACAACAGAATCGCAACCGTAGGCCGTGTCGTCTTGTTCTCGCCGGTCTTCTCGACTAAGTCCATGTGGCAGTCTGGACACTTACCAGGCTTATCGAATGTCCGGTCGTCGGCTGTGCATCCGCAGTCCGGGCAGACGTAAACATGAGCCGGCTTGTCTGGCGCGGCGTGAGTTAGTGACGCAGCAGCGATCAGCATGCTGGCGAGCAACATAATCAACGTTTTCATTTGGTTTTTTCTTTCTTTTTGCCGCGGAGACGCCGCGGACGTTTGCCATTAAGGGACGATTTCGATCGGGCATCGAAGCGACTCCGATAACTGCTCGGCTTCACTCCAAACCGTCTTTGAAAGGAGCGCCGGAATGCGTCATCGCTATGAAAGCCCACCGACGCCGCCACGCTATCGATGGTTTGCGTTCGCTCCGTCAATCGTCGTCGCGCTTCGTCGAGCCGAAGGCTTTCCACAAATTTCGCCGGAGTGCCGCCAAAGGCGTCCTTGAATCGCCGGACGAATTGACGCGGTGAAAGACAGACACGCCGGGCCAGCGTTTTTTGCGAAAGGTCGCTCCGCAAATGCTCGACCATCCAAGAAGCAAGATCGGCGAAGCGATCGCTCGATTGGATCTGAAACTCGAGCGGCTCGGAATACTGTTTCTGTCCGCCAGAGCGCTTGAGGAACACGACCAGATCACGCGCGACGGCGAGGGCAACGCCCGGACCGTAGTCTTCTTCGATTAATGACAACGTCAGGTCGACGCTGGCCGTGATTCCACCGGCGGTGTAAAAGGGACCGTCCTTTAGAAAGAGCGCATCGTGGTTCACCTTGAGTTTCGGAAAACGCCGCTCGACATCGCTCGCGAATCGCCAGTGAGTCGTGACCGTGCGTCCATCGAGCAATCCGGTTGGCGCGAGCGCATAAATTCCAGAGCAAACCGATGCGATGCGCCGGATGCGTTGGTGACGACTCGAAATCCACTGTGCGATTTCGGCCCCGGCTTTACCCAACCGCACGCCTATACCGCCGGGAATAATCAACGTGTCGAGCGCCGGCGCATTGCGCAGCAAACAATGCGGTTGGAACAAAACGCCCGATTCAGCGCGAAAATTTCTCCCGCGTAATCCCAACACAACCACTTCGTAGCACGGACGCATTGTGCCACTCTCATCAGCGATCGACGTAATCGAGAGAGCGTCTGAGGGCCCGATCAAGTCGAGCGCCTGGACGCCGTCATATCCAATCAGTCCGACGCGCAGCGGTTTCATTAGCCATGAAACTAGCACGCAGCGCTAATGACAAAAATGTCAATGTTCCGACAATTCTGGACATTAGGGATGCCTGCTGAGATCGCAATTGTCGGCCTATCCGCGAAAGATTTTTTCCGAATTCGCCTTACTGACGCGCTGGCTGTCGCAAACGCGCCCAGTGATGCTGGATAACTATGACCTGCGAATATACGACCCAGGCCAGCATCAGCGTCGAGAGCAGCGCCACCAAATTGAAGACGAAAAGCATCCGCGACTTTCGCTTATCCAGCCGCACCTGCAGTGCGTCCACATCGGCGCGCACCGCCTGAACCTTCGCCTGGACCTCGCCGAGCCGGGTATCGATGCGCTGCGTAAGTCCGTTGAGTGCAGCGACGGTCTCCGGGGCGACGTCGCTAGTCTGCGCTGCCACCAGTGACCGCAACGTGCTGCGCAGTTGCGTCGCGTCCGCGGACATCCCTTCGAGCCGGTTGAAGGTTTCATCCAACGCCGCCAGTCGCGGCGCATGCTCGGCCATCATCGGCAAAGAGCTGACGAAGCTCACTGCGTTGCTTACATTTCCGAGCGCATCCCGCACCGGACCGAGCGCCTGCTGCATCTGCGCGATGCGTGGCGCCAAACTCGTCTCCAGGCGCTCGTTCAGCGCGTTGAGCACAGGGCTGTTGGCCAGCGTCTGTCCGCCGACGGCAGTGATCGTCTCGGCGGCCTGCCGCACTTCTGTTCGGCTCGTCGCGATGAGATCGTCCACTCGCCCCACCCCAGCATCGACCACCCCGACGCCGATCTCGATAACGCCAAATCCCTTCAGCACAACGTCGGTAGCCTTGCGACTAACGAACCACGCTCCGAAGATGCCGACGAGACTAAGGCCAATGAATAGCGCGGCGAGGGCAATCGCGATAAAGCGCGCTGTCTTGGTGAGGATTCGCATACTGGGTTCAGAAGGTCGTCCAAATTCCTAACGACGCGTAGCTAAAGTTTCCTGTTTTATCTCATCACGCGTCACATAGCCTGCCCGCCATGGCGGGTTACTTAGCACTTCTTCTTCACCGTCCGGTCATTTGCTCCAGCGTTTCGGGATACCGATCCCCATGCACTGTGATCTTTGCAGCGGCGTCATCGATCTCCCGGAGGTCATCCCGCGTGAGTTCGACTCCCACCGCTCCGATATTCTCTTCCAAACGATGCAGCTTCGTCGTGCCCGGGATCGGAACGATCCACGGTTTCTGCGCGAGCAACCAGGCGAGCGCGATCTGAGCAGATGTCGCCTTCTTTCGTTCCGCGATGCGGCCGAGCAGATCAACCAGTGTCTGATTCGCCTTAAGCGCATCCGGCGCAAAGCGAGGAAGATTAGCGCGGAAATCGGAGCTGTCGAAGGTCGTGTGTTCGTCGATCTTGCCAGTGAGGAAACCCCTGCCGAGAGGGCTGTAAGGAACAAGGCCGATTCCGAGTTCCTCGAGGATTGGAATGACTTCGACTTCCGGCTTGCGCCACCAGATTGAGTACTCGTTTTGCAGCGCGGTGACCGGTTGCACCGCATGTGCGCGACGGATTGTTTGTACGCCCGCTTCTGAGAGCCCGAAGTGCTTGACTTTCCCCTGTTGGATCAAATCCTTGACCGTTCCAGCCACGTCTTCTATCGGCACATTCGGGTCGACACGGTGCTGATAGAGCAGGTCGATTGTCTCGACCTTCGAGTCGCTCGAGCGAACCTTCGACGGCTTCCTTAATATGCTCAGGCCGACTGTCCAGACCCGCCGCCCCCGGCCGCGCATCACCGGACTTTAGATTGAAACCAAACTTCGTGGCGATTACGAGCTCTTTGCGAAACGGAGCCAGCGCCTCGCCCACGAGTTTCTCGTTGGTGTACGGCCCGTAAACTTCCGCAGTGTCGAAAAAAGTGATGCCGCGATCCACTGCCGCGCGCAGAAGCGCAGTCATCTCCTGTTTGTCCTTGGGCGGGCCGTAGGAAAAGCTCATCCCCATACATCCGAGACCAATCCCCGAGACTTCCAAGTCGCTCTTACCAAGTTTGCGTCTTTGCATGTCTTTCCTTTCCGATTTCAGATCAGTCGTCACATAGCCGGCCCGCCGTGGCGGGTCACTTGCCACTGTCTTGGACTGACATATCTGACTCAGGTATGTCCGCCAATCCGACAAAATTTCAATTGCAAGCACATCGAATAGCGACGCCGATCGGATGCGCGATTTTCCGTATTTAGCGTCTCGAACGGCCGAGCAACTAGGTCCAATGTCTGGCGACTTCCCCAAATGATATACGTGATTCACGTATATCATTGGACCCAGTGAAGAGATTGTTTCCTGGCGCGAAGCCTTGTTGCGCCGAGCGAGAGAAGTTCGGGCGGACACGTCGCTCGTTAGTCGCCTAGGAACACCGAGCCGCGTCGCCCGGTTTCGGTTCCATTCCGTTCATATACGTGACTCACGTATATCGACTCTCCCGCCTCTGCGGTTACGGGCTGTGCGGTGCGACGATCTCTGTCATCCAGGCGATAGTCCGGTCGCCGACACCAGGCTCCCCACCGTTTTACCTTTACACCGCCGTTACCGGACCATCAGGATGCGTTCATGCAGTCTTCGCATTTCATTGTTTCATGAAAACCTTTCTTGGTGGTGTGGTGTTGGCCGCGTTGCTAGCGACCAGTGCGCTGGCGGACAATAAATTGGAGGACCAAACTCCCGCTCAGCTCAAGCAAGACATCGAAAAAAGGCATCCGGCGGATTACTACGTTCTTGCATCGAAGCTCTTCAAAGACGCAGCCACGAAACAGGAAGCCCTCTTCTGGTTCTATGTCGGGCAACTTCGCTATCGCTACTACCTGGCGGCGAATCCAGATCTTCCGCGAGACGGCGATCCCGCAGTCTTCGCCTCGCTCTCCGAAGTGATCGGACGCCCGATCAATGAGTACGCCGGTGGGAAGCCCGATCTTTGGATCGCAGAGATCAATCACGCGCTTGAGTGGGACGCTGCCCACGACAACGGCTTCACTCCCAAAACCAAATCGCCAGATAACTACCGCCAGATCCGAGCCGGGCTGGTCGCGCTGCGCGACCATGTAGTGTCGATAAAGGACAAGCTTCCTGAGATGAGACGGCAGAACGGAATCAAGTAGCCTTCGCCAAAAGGCTCTTAGGTCCGGGATGTGCAGGCCATCGGCTCGCCTTGGTCTTTCTTTTTCCCCGCCCATGACCTTTGTGAATCCAATTAGCTCGTTCGATGCATCTCACTGTCAGAACCATGAAAGCCTTTCTGCAACGGCATCGCCTTACCGCCTTCTTCGTCCTCGCTTTTGCGCTCTCCTGGTATCCATGGATTCTCGCGTTAGTGCGCGGTCAATCCACCGGGCCTAATCCCCTCGGACCTTTCGTCGCCGGAATTGTTGTGACCTGGGTCGTGGCCGGGCGGACGGGATTGATCGAGTTTTTCAAACGAATCGCGCGATGGCGGGTAGGAGCCAAATGGTACGCCGTTATCTTTCTTACTCCGCCCCTGCTCTGCCTGCTCGCGGTCGCCTTCACCCTTTGCGTGATGCCGCATGCGACGATGGCTCCTCTCTCGCTCGAGAAAATCCGGGAAGTGCCGGAACGCTTTGTCTTCATCCTGCTCTTCATCGGACTCGGCGAGGAACCCGGTTGGCGTGGCTTTGCCTTGCCACAATTGCAGGCGAGACATTCGCCCTTCCGGGCGAGTCTCATTCTCGCTCCGCTCTGGGCGCTTTGGCATCTGCCTTTGCTCGGCACCGAGTTCGCATGGCCGATCGTTGCTCCTTTCGTCGTCTCAGTCTTCGGCGCTACCTTCATGCTCACCTGGATTTTCAACCGGACTAACGGAAGTGTGCTCTTGCCGATGCTGTTTCACGCCACGGTCAATACCGTGGGAGCGGGATTGATCTTTCCCCCTCTTTTTGGGCGGAACGCTCATTCTTCTTTGGTGGATCTACAGCTTCCTTTGGCTGGGTGCCGGCGTGGTCGTCTTGCTCGTTGAAGAAAGACGCCGCGCTGAGTTGGTCCCCACATCATCCGTGACTTCTGCCAAGGTCCTGGCTTAATCCGCCGAGTCCCTTCCCTGCCTGGAGCGCGCGCCGCGGACACGCGAAGGTTTCGGTGCTGTCGGCGCGAGCTTCAAAGACACGATGACGGAGCATCGCGCTCCACGATAGCTCGGCCGCTACTTCTTTCCTTGCGTGATCGTAGCGGACATCCCGCCGATGATCTGCCAGCCGCCCGGAGTTCGAATCCACGTATGCGTAATTCTATTCGTTTCGCCTTCGCCGTGGCCGTCCTTGTCCACCCAGCGATCGGTGATCCAATAGTGAGTCACGACCACATTCTCTGTCGCCTGGCTGGCGGTCGGTTCCAATTTGTAGGACTTGAGCCGTAACCCCTTTTTAGTGTAGTCAACGATCCAATCCGTAATGTGATCTTTTCTTTTCGGCCTCACGCTCGAGTTGGGCCAGCCGACGAAATTCGGGTGCCATAAATTCCGGTAACTCTCCAGATCGCCCGCCTGCACATATTTCCAGTAGGATTGTTCTAGCTGCCAGACGGCGCGTTCGTCCGGGGACTCTTTTTCGGCAAAGGCCGGACCGACACTCAGCATCAAGGCAACAACAAGACAAACTGGCTTCATATTAACTCCTGGTTTTCGGAAGGCCGCAGTCTTTCACTCCGCCGCCGGGCCACCAAGACAATTCGGAGCCACGCGGTCTGACAAAGACGGCGGACAGACCCAGCGATCGTTGACGGGGTCGCGTTCCGAAATCCGCCTTACTTAACCTCCGAGTCCGGTTCCAGAACTCCAAAGACGTTGCCGGCTGGATCTTCGGCATAGGCCAGCCAGCCGATCGTCGGAATGGCCATCTTCGGCACACAAATCCTGCCGCCTTGCTTCTCGATTTTCTCCAGCGACGGATCAATCGCTTCGACCGCACAGGTGTAGACGTTTCGCTCTGCGAAACGCGAGTCTGCGGGTGAATCGCATTTGTAATGGCCGACATTCTTCCTCGCGCTTCGCAGAGCGAAGCGTCTACAAGGCGCACCGCTTCCGGATCGTCCGTGTAAATCTCAAAATGAACTACGCGCGCCATAGCAAACTATAAGCCATCTCATAAAAACAACTGTCATTCTGAGCGCAGCGAAGAATCTCTGACTACTTCCGGTTTCCTGACCACTGCGCTGGAGAAACAGAGACCCTTCTCCCGCGACTGCGGCATCAAGATGACAAGTGCTGTAGATTTATGGTTGGCTCGTAATCTAAACCTGGCAACGGTTTTCGAACAAGAGAGCGCTCGACATTACTATCGCGTTCGGTCTGCACAGGGGTCTGGGCAAGCTCAGCCGAGGTCAACGCCCCCAGCTACAACGGACCAATGCGTTATCCCTCCGGTTCCTAGACGATCCAGCCTTTTCCTTCGTGCTCGATGTAGACGGCGGTGCGCTCGGCCACCTTTCGGCCGAAATAGCGATCGACCACTCGCAAGGCCAGGTCGATCCCGCACGTCTCTCCTCCAGACGTGGAGATCTTCTCGTTCTCGACGAATCGAACTCCCCGTCTGAGATCGATATCCGGATAATCTTTGGCGAAGCTGTCGTAAAAATCGTGATGAATCGTGGCGGATTTCCCAGTTAATAGCCCGGCCTTTGCCAGGTGCTTGACACCCGTGCAAACCGACATCGTCACATCCGTCGTCGGAGCGATCTTGCGCAGCCATGCCTGCATTTGCTCCGAGCCACGCTGCGCACCAATAACGGCAACCTTGCATGCGGGCGCATTTTCGAAGGTGTAATGCGGCACCACCTTCATCCCTCCTTCTATCGTTACGGGATCCAGCTTGTCTGACACCACAAAGAGCTCGAAAGGCATCTGGTCTGTCATTGTCGGACCGCGTTCAGGCATCATCACACTCACAAATACATCCCACGGCCCCGTGAAATCGATCACGGTCGCGTCTTCAGAGATCGCCACGGCGACGGGGATTGTTCCCTTCGTCGGCGGAATGAGTTTGCTCGTCGAAACGACAACTCCCTTGCCGTTACTCATGCCTTCTTCTTTTGCGTGCGAAAGCGATGTCCAGCCAGCCACCGCTCCAAATGCAGCCGATCCAGCCAGGAACTTCCTTCGGTTCATCTGAATAATAAACGCCGCCGAGTCTCACCTTTGTCTGTCTCAGCGAAAACAAACTGTTAGGGTCACCAGGAGAGGCCTTCGGTAAATATTTTCACATCGCTTCCGCCATTCTCTGGCTTCACGAAAATTGTTAACGTCGCTTCGCCGCGCTTGCGCTTCAGGATCGACGATTGCGGATTGACCATGTCGGCGCCGTCACCCGCCCAGCCCTGCGCCTTTAGATTCGCGGCCAGCTCCGCGCAGGCCTTCTTCACGTCCAACTTACTCTTAAAAGCCACGTGCTCGACCATGGCCTGGTATTGAACATCCGTCGCATCTTTCGTTAGGGCGAGCTCTTTCGCGTTGAGTCCCGGTGCCGCTGACTTACTAGTGGATTCATCTGACTCGCTGATCCCCGCGTCGTCATCTTCGTCGGCTTTCGCAGACGTCTTCTCCTTGTCCGGTTTTTCCGCGACCTGAAACTCTTTCGGTATCTCACCCAGCGGAGCGAGGAACTTGATGTTCACCTCCCACTTCTCGTCGAACGTATCCACCTCGCCATGGGTGGTCAGTTCACCTTCGACCTTGCCATCTGCATAAGTAAAATCGGGCATCTCAATGTTGCCGAGCGAGCTGAAGCCCTGCTTTTTGTGTGCGCTGTGAATCACCTGGCAGCCAAAGATGCCGCCATCTTCATCGACGGAGATAATCAGCGCGCTGCCGTACTTGCCGAACATCGCGCCCATGTCGGGCTTATTGTCCTTGGAATGATCCTTCTCGGTGAACACGAGCATGATCGCCGGTTTGTCGTTAAAGGGCTCGCGCCATTGCGCCGACACATAGGCCAGCTTCGCCTCTTTGCCGTTGCCCCTGAACACGCCGCTGACTGAAGGTTTCACGTTGGCCGCCGGCCCTCCCCTTTTCGCGGTTGACGCGGGTAACGAATCGCCCGCCTTGAGCAGCGCGGTGTCAAACCGTACGTCAAAGCTGGAGGGAAACATGCCCTCAACGTCCTCCGACACAGCGGCTTTGCCGGTGACGCGGCCGTCCTGTTGTTTAAGTTCTCCTTTCACCGTTCCGCTGCGCCGTCCAATCATGGTTCCTCCCGCCGCGGCGCTCCAGTGTTTGATTTCCCCGGTCTTCTTGAACAACAGGCGCAGGAACGGCCGTTTGAAATCGGGATCGCCGCCCTCCTTCTCCGCTTTTCTCGCCTCGTTGAGCTGCTCGCTCGAGACTGCCGGGCCGCTCAAGACAACAGCGACCACATCCTCGTCGTCGCTCGTCGTCTCGTAGGCGAGCGCATGCTTCAGCGGGTAAGTTTTCTTGTCCAACACCAGCGTGCCCTCAGCCTTGCTCGTGTCCCCCTGCGAAAACAGCGTCACAGCACTCATCGCGCTGACCGCAATAATTAAACCGATAATTGTCTTCCTCATATAAAGTCCTCCTCGCGTCGGGAACTGTCCCGATGGCGCCATCTCAGCAGAGAAACGATCAGGTGCCAAGCAGACAAACTCGCGCGGAGCCAATCCGTGCCGACGGAGCAAAACTGATCTCATGCGCTGATCGAATATTTCGAAAAACGGTGCCCCCAAAAGGACGCTTCTTCGGTGTAACGCAGGCCGGCTTTTTCCAGCACCCGGATCGACGCGACGTTCTCCGGCATGGCGAGGCCGATGATTCGTTTGAGGCCGAGCTGGTCGAAGCCGTACCGCACCGAAGCCAGCGCCGCTTCGGTCGCTAATCCTTGGCCCCAAAACGCCGGCAGCAGGCGGTAGGCGACGTCTACCTCGCCCAGCTCCTCCAAATATTTCAACCCCGCAAAGCCAATCTGTTCGCCCGTGCTTTTGAGAATGCAGGCGCCACGGCCAAACCCATGCTTGCGGTAATCGGCGATCGGATGATCGATCAAGATTTGCCGGGCCTGTTCGATATCGACTAGCGCCGAATCAGGAACGAACTGCAACACTCTGGGATCGCTATTCAGTTCAAAGAACGCCTCCGCATCCTCTTCCACGTATCTTCTCAACAGAAGCCGATCGGTCTCGAGAATCACTTCCATCCGGGCTGTCAGATTACGCAGATTTCGCACAACCAAAAACAGGGAAGCCGGTCATCTTGCGGCACCTCCGGATTGATGCCGAAACCGGCGCCGATCGCCCAACTTGTCACCCGTCACTGGTCACTTTTTGCGTCCTCAGCAACAGCAGAATATTCTGCGCGTGTGGGAGATTGCGAGGGGATACGGGCGGTGATAGACGCGGCCCCGCTTCCCCCTATTCCTTGGGCGGCCATTCCAGGCCGGCGAGTTCCTCCGGCAACTGCCTCGGGTCCATGGGATAAATGACAGAAAGGTCCATTTTGGATTTGGAGCCCTGCAGAAATTCAAGTTCCTCCGGCGCGCCGATGATGAGCCAGAGGACCTCGTCGTTCGTGTCGTTGAACACCTGGCGCAGTTGCTCGGGCCCAACCAGCACGCCGCCATATTTCGGCACGGTCAGCGTCTCGTCGCCAACGCGCATCCGGCCCGCGCCTTCGAGCACGAAATAAAATTCTTCCGATCGAATGTGCCTGTGCAGCGTGTTCGCGCTCTTGGGCGGCAAGCGCCAGAGCCGCGCGCCCATGTTCTCACTTCCGGTGCGCTCCAGATAATCCGCGTTCGGGATCCTCATCAGATTCGACAGCCGCCAGCGTAAATCTTCCGGCTTGATGAGGTGATAACCTTGCATGGCTTTCATGACGTCATCCTAGCGATTTTGCTCCTGCTGACCACATCATCGTCCCGACGTCTCTGGGCTGTCAGATTACGCAAATTCTGCACAACCCAAAGGTGCCACGCCTGGCCCTCAAGAGGTAAAGAGTGCGGCGAATTCGCGAAGCTCAGTCGCGTTCAGATCGGAGACAGCCCAGTAATCCATCCCGTTCTGCGTCCAGTGGAGAAGATTGTAACCGCGCCGCGTACTCGAGGCCGGATCGGTGTGATCGCGCGTCGCAGCGGGTTCGATGAACAGATTAATGGGATGTTTGTTCCGCCGATAAACGAGTGCGACCACAGTGCGGCCATGGAGATAATCGAGGCGTCCGCCCTCGAGCGGAAAGCCGGCCACCGACAGGTCACGCACTTCCGGCGCGAAGTCGATCTTGCCATCGAACCAGGGCTTGACTGTGTGCCGGTCGGAAGAAACCACATCCACCAAATGCGTCGCGAGGAGCGAGCGAATATGATTGGAGACCAGCTCATCAGTGAGCGTATCGCGGGTAACGCGAGCGTTTTGAAAAAAAGCGAAAGCGAAGATGAGAAGGGCGCAAGCCGTGCCCGTGGCAAACATTACCCAAGGCGAAAAAAACGAAGGGGCCGGTCTGGCTTCGCGTCGCAGCGCGGTACGGACGTTTCTTTTTAGAGTGATCGGTGCGGAGTAGGACGGGAGGCTCTTCCTGAGCGTCGTGCGCAGCGTGCGCACCCGTTGTTCGAGTCGGCGGCAATCGTCGCAGCCGCGCAAGTGCTGTTCGATTTCGCGCCCGTTCGCGACGTCTAGTTCGCCATCGAGGTAGGGATGGATCAGCTCGCGGATCTCTTCGTGAGTCATGAGTTACTTTTCGCGCTCGTAGCTTTCGCAAAGAATCTGGTGAAGCTGTTGCCGGGCCCGGGCCAGGCGCGACATGACGGTACCGATGGGGACGCCGGCGATATCGGCGATCTCTTTGTAGGAGCATTCCTCCAGCTCGCGCAGGATGATGACTTCGCGGAATTCGGGCGGCAACTGCTCGATCGCCGCGCGCACGGTCTGGCGATCCAGCTCGCGGTCGATTTCCTTTCCCGGATCAACCGCCGGCCCAGCGGCGCCGTGCATTTCTTCGTCGAATTCGACATTGGTTTCATCGGTGCGCTGGCGTTTGAGCGCGGTAAAGGAGGTGTTGCGGACGATGCTGAGAAACCAGGCACGGCTGTTTTCGCCGCGAAAGGTTTCGTAAAAGCGGAAAGCGCGCAGGGCGGCTTCCTGCACGACATCCCGGGCATCGTCCTCGTTGCGCATGAGAAAGCGGGCGAGGCTGAAGGCGGCATCGAGGTGCGGCATGATCTGCCGTTCGAAGTCGCCTGAGGCTCCTGGTTGAGTGAACCGAATCACATCTCGTCTTCAATCATTAGGAACCAGACTGCGCATCTCGAAATTTTATTCCCCAGCGCCGGAAATCGCCCGAAACGGGAATAACCGCACCGCTCGCGCGGTAGAGGTCATCAGAATGAAAAGAACAACTATGAACGAACTAATCCTGACTAACGACAACGCCGACGGCATCGACCGGCGCGGCTTTCTCAAGTGCATGGCCTGGGCCGGGACGGGCGTGCTTTGGACGATGAGCGGCGGTCTGCTCACCTCAAAAATCCTGGGCGCGACGGCTGATGCGGCGGCCGGTGATTTTAGCTTTGTGCAGATCAGTGACAGCCACATTGGGTTTAACAAGGACGCAAACAAGGATGTGATCGGCACATTGCAAAAGGCAATCGCCAAAATCAACTCACTGCCCAAGCCGCCCGACTTCATCCTCCACACCGGCGACCTGAGCCACCTCTCGGAGGCGGAAGAATTCGACGCGCTCGAGCAGAACCTGAAACAAATCAAAACCGGTCACATCTTCTATGTGCCGGGCGAGCATGACGTGCTGAGCGATAACGGCGCGCAATACCGGGAGCGCTTCGGGAAGAACACGCTTGGGTCGGGCTGGTACAGCTTCGACAAAAACGGCGTGCACTTCATCGGGTTGGTCAACGTGGTGAACACTCATGAAGGCGGACTCGGCGTCCTTGGGGCGGAGCAACTCGATTGGCTGAAGAAAGATCTCGCACCCCTCGCAGCCAGCACCCCGATCGTTGTCTTCGCGCACATCCCCCTCTGGGCGGTTTATCCGCAATGGGGCTGGGGCACCGACGACGCCGAGCAGGCGCTCGGATTCCTGCGCCGCTTCGGCTCGGTCAGCGTCCTGAACGGTCACATCCATCAGGTCGTGAAGAAGGTCGAAGGCAACATCACGTTTCACACCGCCATGTCGACCGCTTTCCCCCAGCCCGCGCCCGGGACCGCGCCAAAGCCAGGCCCGATGAAAGTAGAGGCGGGCAGGCTCAGCTCGGTCCTCGGCATCACGGACGTGAATTATGTGGAAGGGAAACACACTCTCGCGGTCGTCGACAGCACGCTGGCCTAACGAAAGAAGGATTCGCCTGGTATGAATTCGCTCTTCTGGTCGCGTGCTCACGGCGGTGCGACCCATTTCCCGATCGCTCTCATTTTGGGCGCGACGCTCTTCGACCTGCTGGCCTTCTTCTCGCCAAACTCGGCGAAGCGGCGCGAGTTCAACGCCATCGGTTATTGGCTCGTCATTCTGGGGGCGCTCGGTTCGTTTGGGGCGGTCTTTACCGGGCTGGCTCTGAGCCAAATGGACGATCGGCGGGACAGGTCTCATCCTGCGGCATCATCTCTTTGTCTGGCCGGCGTTCGCCGCCATCGTCGGCGCGGCCACCTGGCGTTTGGTAGTGGGCCGGCAACCATCGCGGCGCGGCTTCGCCATTTACCTGTGCGCGATGAGCGTGGCCTGCGCGCTCATCGGCGGCGCAGGATTCTTTGGCGGCGAGCTGCTCCTGGGTCAGTGAACGCGGAGATGACCGTGCACAATGAAAGCGATATCCGAACGGAGAGCGTTTCTGATTGCCGTGATCGCCGCCGGTGCCGCGCTGCTTGCTACGCTCGGCCTGGCCACGGCCATTCGACCCGCGCAATTCACCACGTCGCCTGCCACCAATGTGCTCATTGCCGACGCGGGCCAAGGCCGCCATCTCTTTCTCTTGAACTGCGCGCACTGCCACGGTGATGACGCGCTCGGCGACGAAGGCCCCAACCTCCACAATCTGCACAAGAGTGACGCGCGAATTCATCAGGTCGTCACCGCGGGCATCAAAGGCGAGATGCCTTCGTTCGGGAAGAAACTGCACGATCCCGACGTCCGCGCCCTGACGGCCTATCTGCGTACCTTGCGCTGAAGATTCCTCGCTGCCGCAGCGCCGAGCAGAACAAGCGCCGCGAACAGTGAATCAATCCAGCGCGCGTTTTCGCGGTCGCGCTAACTTACTTCGGTTCGTCCCGAACCTTCAACACGATCTTCCCGCGGGCATGACCGGTGCCGGCCGTCGCTTGGGCTTTGGCCGCGTCGGCCAGCGGAAAAGTCTCGGAAACGACGACCTTGATTTTCTTTTCATCGATCAGCTTTCCGATTTCGGCGAGCTGATCTCCCTTTGATTCGACCTCGAGGGCTACGCCGCGTATCCCGTCCTTGTCCAGCTGTGCCTGATCGACGCGCCCAACAAGAGTCACCAGGATTCCGCCTTTCTTCACGATTGGATAGGATCGGGCCAGCGTTTCGCCGCCCACGCCGTCAACGACCACGTCCACTGCCTTCGCGATCTCCTCAAATTTTTGCGTCTTATAATCGATCGGAACATCCGCCCCGAGTTGTTTGAGAAAATCCTGATTAGCAGTCGAAGCAGTGGCGAAGACTTTTGCGCCCCGAAGCTTGGCGATGGGAATCGCGAACATCCCGACCCCGCCTGACCCTCCTTGGATCAAGATCGTCTGGCCAGATTGCAGATTAGCCTTGTCCACGACCGCTTGCCATGCCGTTAATGCCACACTCGGCACGGCTGCCGCTTCGGCAAAACTAAGCGTGGTAGGTTTTGCTGCGAGTTGGTGCTCTTTCGCCAACGCATATTCAGCGTAGCCGCCTCCACTTGGAATTGAAATCAACGCGTAAACGGGATCGCCCAGTTTAAACTTGGTGACTTTGCCGCCCACCTTTTCGACTGTGCCAGCAATGTCATAGCCCGGAATCCAAGGCAGCTGCATCTTGAAAACTTTCGCGTACTTGCCCGACCGCAGGACATCATCGAATGAGTTCACGCCTGCGGCGAAGACCTTGACGAGCACCTCATCGTCTTTCGGGCTCCGGCACTCCCACGTCCTCGAGTTTCAACACCTCCGGTCCGCCGTACTCGTGGACGACAACGGCTTTCATCGTCGCGCCGGATAAGGCGGCACCAGGAAAAGCCATCATCATCCCCACAAGACCGGCGCGCCTAACGAACTTCGTCCGCCACTCTGATGATATCATAGGTTAATCTCCGGCTGATTCTGAAGCGACGAATACGGCTCGGTCGAGATTTTTTTGGCCTTTCCCTGCGGCAAACCGCGGGAAGGCGGCGCTAAACCGGGCACAACACCTGCTAAATAGCCGCTGCTCAGACTCGCCCATGAATGTAGATCTCCGACGGGTGGCGCTCCCGTTACGCCGCCTTCTTCGTCCTGTTTTGTCTCGTGGTTGTCGGCTTTTGGCTATTCGGTGCGAATATCTTCTCGGTCCTGCTGCAACGTTCGCGGGCATGGACACCCCCGCAGTTCCTGACGTGGCTCAGCCTCGCCTCAAGCTTGAGCATTGCGGTAGCCTTTTGCGTCATGCCCTTCTCGCTTTTCCAGATCGTTCGGCACCGATCCGATGTGCCTTTTGGTTGGGTAGGTCTTTGTATCGCGGGGTTCCTATTCTTGTGCGGTTTAAGCGCGTTCCTCGGCCTGCTTACGGTCTGGTTCCAGGGGCCTGTGGTCATCTGGTCAATGGTGTCGACCCGCCTCGCCACCGCGCTTCTCGCCGTTGCGACCCTCCTGATCCTGCGCACGCTCGTCCCGCAGATTTTGAAAATCCCGACGCGCCAACAGTGGCTCGCCGTGAACAACAGCCTGTTGCGCGCAGAAGCGGAGTCCGAAGCGAAGGACAGGCTGCTGTCCGTCGTCAGCCATGAGCTGCGCACTCCGCTGGCGCCGCTTCTGAGTACCCTGACCGAACTCCAGCAGCACGTCGCTTCGTGCGATAACCCAGCGATCCACGATTGTATCCACGTCCTAAGAAAGAACATCACTCGCGAAGCCCGCTTGGTTGGTGATCTTCTCGATCGGCTGGAACTACCAGCTCCGGAGGTGCCAGCGCCCCCGTTCGAAACGATAAGCTGTTCTCAATCGCCACGCCTCCTCCTGGTGGAAGATCATGCCGATACCTTGCGCACCTTTGCGCGAGTTCTGCGTTACAAAGGATTCGAGGTTCAGGAAGCCGGCACCGTCTCTGAAGCACTCGCATCATGGAAGCCTGGCGATCTTTTGCTCTCCGACATCGCGCTGCCTGATGGAGACGGCCGCGATCTCATGCGCAAGTTGGCCGCGCGCGGGGTTCCTGGGATTGCGATTTCCGGTTTCGGAACAGCGAGGGACCGGGAGGAATATCGGCAGGCAGGTTTCGCCGAGTCATTGGTTAAACCAGTGGACGTTCAGGACGTTATTAACGCGATTGGCCGTGTGACCGCGGTGGCAATGCATTGAGCGTCAGCAAAGGCCGGCAGTATCGTGCTGGGCGAACAAAGCGCGCTAGCTGCCCGCTTCAGCGATCATGATCCGGCAGCAGCTTCCTTCAGCCCAGCGATGTCGATCTTGGTCATTTTCATCATCGCGTTCATAACGCGTTCGGCCTTGGCTTTGTCGGGATCGCCGAGCAATTCAATGAGCAATCGCGGCTGCACTTGCCACGACAAACCGTACTTGTCTTTCAACCAGCTACAGACGCCGGGCTCCCCGCCGTCGGCAGTCAGTTTTTCCCAGTAATAATCGACTTCCGCCTGGGTGTCGCACGTCACCGCGAACGACACTGCCTCGCTGAATTTGAACTGCGGCCCCGCGTTGAGTGCCACGAATTCAACGCCATCGAGGGTAAATTCCACCGTCATGACCGAGCCTGGCTCGCGCCCGATTTGCTTCGCCGGTTCCTTGGGTAACGCGTAATCTTTTAATCTTCGAGTTCTTGAAAACCGGAGTGTAAAACTTCGCGGCTTCTTCCGCATTATCGTCAAACCACAGGAATGGTGAAATCCTTTGCATCGGCACATCTTAACTACGGATCGGGCGGAGGACAGTGTTGAAAAAAGCTTAAAGTCATTGCCACAACTAGCTGACCGCCCGGCAACGATCAGCGACCGGTCCGATCATTGGACGTAGCCATACGCCCGGCTTGGATACGTTTCGCCGAACCTCAACGCTGTCGCCTCCGTGCCATCACAGCATCTGGCCTGGCCAGCTGAAGATTCGCTTCTGCCGATTTTCGTGTCCGTATGATCGAGAACAACGAACACGTCCACGTTCAAAGGGCCTGGAAACGCCAGTCAAACCGCACTTGAGCCAGACGGTCAACCCGCTATCCTGCCAACCTATGCATCGTGACTATCAACGTTGGTACTCGCACCGCCTTAGCCGAGAAATGGGCGTCAACATTTACGGAAACTATGGCGCGCCTCTCCTCGCCTTCCCGACCAGCTGCGGCGATGAGCATGAGCAGGAAGGCCAGGGCATGATTCGCACCCTTTCGCCCTACATCGAAGCGGGGCGCATCCGGATCTTCTGCATCAACGGAGTCCAAAGCGATTCGTTCAGCAACAAAGGAGCGCATCCTTTCCATCGGAGCTGGATGCAGGCGCAATACGACGACTATGTAGCGAGCGAAGTTTTCCCGTTCATCGACTCCCAGTGCCAGATCGCCAGGCATCGGGATCGCCACCCTGGGCGCATCGCTCGGCGCCTATCACGCCGCCAACACTCTCTTCAAGCATCCCGACCACGTGAAACGCTGCTACGCGCTCTCGGGGATCTACGACATGCGGGATTCGATGGACGGGATGTACGACGACAACTTCTACTTCAATAATCCGGTCGACTATATCGCTAACATGAGTGACCCCTGGTTTCTCCATCAGTACGCGAGTTGCGACATCCGGCTCGTGACCGGTTGCGGCCCATGGGAGAACAGCGGCCCGACCTACCGCATGTCCGGAAGTCTTAAACAGCCGCGGAATTGCACATCATCTCGATGACTGGGGTCCAAAGGGCGGGCACGAATGGCCCTACTGGCATCACCAGATGTGGGAATACGTCGGCCAGCACTACTAGATTGAAACGCTGAAATCTGAAAAGCTGAAAATTGAAACCCAGGCGAATCCCTTCGGCGCCTCGATTCCACCCGAGATAACACCGGACTCTCTGCGCTAATTAGCTGGTTGCTTCGCTGTTGCGCGTATCGACCCGGGCCCGGTCGTTTGCAGCCACACACCGCGAAATGAGTTGCCCGGCTGTTTCGGATATTTTCCGTCGTCGCTGAGAATCAGGATCTGAGGCTTATCGCCTTGACCCATTACCAGGATCGCTTCCGGATTAAGATCGGCGAAATCGACACCGAGATCTTGTGGGTCCGCGCCCGGTTTCCAGAAAAAGATTCGGGACGGCTTCGCGCCCTCCGCGAAGCGATCGTCAAAATCCCCGGCAACAATCAAGAAGCCCTCCCTCCAAGCGGCCATATCGCGAACACCCAATCCTCCAAGCTTAAGAGTCACCGCCTCGCCGAGTTGCGCGTGGCCGCCTTCTTTGATTATGGCCGTGGGATTAAGCAATGGGACAAGTAACGCCTCTTTGTCTTTCGTCTTCGGATTTCGAAACCCGATCCATAGCTTCCCGCCATCCGCTGCGAGCGATTCAATGTTTAAGGCTCCGTCTTCCTTTGGCGCGAGTGCGGCAGCCTTGCCGAGGTCGAAGGCTGCCAAGGCAGGATCTGCTACCAAATCACCGAGGAGCTGCGTATAAATCTTTCCTTCAATCTCCAGCTTCGCGTCTTTCCCCGTCCCGCTGAGCTTTGTTGCGAACAGAACCTGGCGTTCCTTTCTCTCTTCCGCGTCTGAGTTTCGCCCGTGCGACCCGATCCAGAAAATCAGCTCCCCAATTCTCGCCGCACCTTCGAGGTCGCACTCTTTGATTTTTTCCACGCCAAGCGCATTCTTCACCGTCGCATCGAGACCAACGTTCAGCTTCTTCGGTTGAACCCCGCCTTTGATCTGGTAAAGGCGAAATTCATTGTCCTCATCGCTGGCGCCTACGAAGAACCCGTCGCCAACATCGGCTGCAGCAGAACCGTCCACTGCCCCAGGGAACGAGATCGGCGGACTGAGCGAAAACTCTCCAACCGAGACAGTCATGCCATGCGAGAGAGAGGCTGCCAGGAGCATCGCGACCTGAAAACGGGCAAAATTGTCCATTCTCGGAGAACTTCCCGATGACTGTTGATCTGACAGAAGCCGAAAATGGACGAACATTTGACTTCTTCGAGCAGTCAAACCTCCGTACACCATGAAACCAAAAGTTCTTTGCCTGGCAATTGTCGGTCTTGTTGCGACGATTCCCAGCTCTACTCCTACTTCGATCGCAGCCTCTGGGTCTCCCGAGACGAAGCATCCCGCTGGATTGATCTCACTCGACAAGGGTTGGACCAATCCCCATGTCAAAGGCGTCCGAATTCGTCTCGGCTGGGCCGACATTCAACCGAAGAGCGCGACCGAATTCAATTGGGCTCCGATCGATTCGGCGATCGCGATGGCGCAACAGAACAATAAGCTGCTCGGCCTCTCGGTTGCGATGCTGGGCAAAAGCGAACCGGTCGGCCGGAGCGCCATCCCGCCGTGGCTGACCGCGAAACAGTATCAACTGCCGGCGATGAGGAGCGGCAAGAAGCGCTCGCTCGTCCTGCCATGGGATCCGGATGTGCAGCCGGCGCTCCTCGCGTTCATTAAGGCTCTTTGCGCGCATGTCGACGGCAAAGTCGACTATCTAGCAATGGGCGGTCTCGGCGTTATCATCGAGAGCTACATCTGCCCCAATCCGGCAACCATCGGACTCACAATGGACGAGGCGACCGCAAAATGGACCGCGAGTTGCAATACCATCATTGAAGCCCATGCCGAGAACCTCCATTCCACCCCTTTCATTTTCACCGCTTCCAAACCGTTCCGGGGTCCCGGCGGCCAGGAAGCGCTCCAAAGGGTGGTGCGCGCCGCGGCCAAGAAATATCCCGGCCGCTTCGGTATCATGGATTGCTCCCTCAACGCCCGCTCCAACAAGGGATACTTGCCTAACGAACTCGTCCAGGAATTCCGCGACACCAACCCGGTCGGATTGCAATTCCTCACTTCCACAAAGGGCTTTGGCCATCACGATCTCGGCGGGACCCTCGCACAAGCGCTCGATGCCGGAGTCGCGCTCGGCGCCCATTACATCGAGGTCTATTCCGCCGACGTCAACAATCCCGCCAACGCCGCCACCCTTGATGCCTATGCGGCCAAGTTAAATCACTGAATCCGAAAAGCGGGGAATTTTGGAGGGCGGCGCGCCGTCGCACCCGTTGACGCACGCTCGGTGAGGAGATCGCTCGTCGGTCGCGGGCGAAATGGACCCTGCTCGGGCGCGCGCGATCCGCTCATCAGCGCCGGCGCCGCTTCGACGAAGGCTTGTCCGGATCATACTCATAGAGGCGAGACGGATCGCCGAAGACTGCACCGAGCACGCGCTCGGGCCAGATTTCAAAATAGGTCAGGAGCAGCGACATCAGCGGCACGAGGATAAAGACGAGACCGTGCGCGGCCATGACGAACATCGCCATGGCCCGCAAGACAAGGATGTAGACGTCCCACCGCACGCGCTGTTTCAGTTCGTTGTCGGGCAGCGTGTCGTAGCCTGACTGAAGCGCCTTCCAGAGATGTCCGGCGGCGAGCGAACCGAAGGTAGTCCAGAGTGCAGGACTGTGTGCGATCTGGTGGCGCAAGTCGGGGTTGAGCAGCAGATCGTGCAGCGGAATTAGGACGATCCAGTAGGGCAGACCGACAATGCCGACAAGGAAAATCCAGGTGAAAACCCCGCGCGCGATATTCAAAGGCGACGACAGGTTGGCCGATTCCGGCTGCGATTCGCGCAGGGCGCGCGGAATGAGCGCAGCGAGGATCGCGGCGAGCGCGGAGAACCCGTCGAACCAGTAGTTGAAGACGGTAAGCGCGGCGGACCAACCGAAGAAGCAAATGCCAACTACCGGAATGAGATTGCGCGCGAGGACGGTCCACGCCTCGGGCCGCGCAGCGAACTCATGCAGATGCTGCGCAAGCGATGGCGGAGCGATCGGTCGCGGTGCGCTGGAAGTGGTCTTCTCCGGGTGTTTCGCCATCCCGGCAGATTAGAGACAGATCGCGCGTCCCAAATCAATCCGGTTCTCGTCGCCGATCTGATCCGATCGTCACACGTGCCGCGATCGAAAACTTTCATGAGTCCAGAAGATCTCCGGGACACGATTTATCTTA
This sequence comes from uncultured Verrucomicrobiae bacterium, assembly GCA_963771865.1. Lineage (GTDB taxonomy): Bacteria > Verrucomicrobiota > Verrucomicrobiia > Chthoniobacterales > UBA10450 > Palsa-1392. Next base: position 13,123 of record CAVYVJ010000020.1, on the reverse strand, counting down.
ATCATGAAAACATCACATCGTTTCATTGGTTGCGCAGTGGGCTTCACGGCCCTTGCTTTGACGGGAGCGTTGGCTCAGGAGCCGGCGTCGCATAGTATTCAACTGGTGAGCACGTTTGATTATCCCGGCACGGGGAACCAGACGCGGCCGCAGAAGATTAACGACAGAGGCGACATCGTCGGTGTCTATGTGGATGCCAGCGGGATATCGCATGGCTTCACCAGGCTTGCCAATGGCACGTTCAGCGCGCCGATAAATGACCCGAACAGTCCGACCCCCTTTACGGAGGGGCGTGGGATCAATAACTCCCGCTTCGTCTGCGGCGATTATACCGATTCGGCGGGGGCTTTCGAGGGCTTCTTCCTCCAAGGTCATACCTTCACCAATTACGCTCCGGAACCGACGTTTACGATTGTGCTCGGGGTGAATAATGCGGCGAATTTTTGCGGGTCGGAAATCCCGAGCAGCACTGGAATACAGTCGGCCTTCGTGAACATCGGGGGCGTGATGACGGACTTCGTGGTGACAAACGCGACGGCGACTCTGGCCTATCAGATTAACGACACGAACACGACCTGCGGTTATTACATTGACGGCACGGACGGCTTGACTCATGGCTACTACCGCGATCCAAATGGCACTATTCACGCGCCGATCGATCCGGCGGGCTCGACCGGCACGATCGTTTTTGGCAATAACGCCAAGAATTTCATCGTCGGCCGCTATCCCGACGCGGGGGGCACAACCCACGGCTTCCTCTTCGTGCCGATGGGTAATCACTTTCTGCTCTATGATCAGCCGGGCGCGACCTTTACTTCGCTCAACGGAATCAACAAAAATAACCTGATAACTGGCCGCTATACCGATACCTCCGGCTTCGACCATGGTATCATCGCGCAGCTAGTGACGGGCGGCGCAAGTGTCGTACTGCCTCTGGCGCCACCCTCCGCGCCGGCGAAGGCAGTGCCTCAACGCCCAGTGTATACGTCGCCGGCATACTAAGGCTGGGTAGTTTAAGATCATAACCGAACAACGGCCGCGGCTTTCACAGCGACGCGCTCTCAAGTCTTCTGTTTGGGGGCCGCGGCCGGGAAGTTGAATCACTCACATCATTCATCGGCGCGCGTCGAGCTCCAGGCGGGTTCGGCCGCGCCGGTGAACGGGTGTAGGAGTGCGAGCTCTCTTCGCCACGGCGAGTCTGTCCAATGGCGGACACGGCGGAGTCTTCGACCGGACTGGGATTGGTGACCGCGGCTATCATCGCTGCGCGGGCGCGAAAACTTTCATTGAGTCCAGAAGATCTCTGCGTCACGATTTATCTTAATTATGAAGACATCACTTCGTTTCGTTGGTTACGCAGTGGGCTTCGCGGCCCTTGCTTTGACGGGAGGAGCGCTGGCTCAGGAGCAGCCGGACGCGTTTAGTATTGAATTCGTGAGCCAGTTTGATTATCCGGGGACGGGGAACCAGACGCGGCCGCAGAAGATTACCGACAAGGGCGACGTCGTCGGGAGCTACGTGGATACCGCCGGGGTGTCACGCGGCTTCCTCATGTTTGGTAATGGAAACTTTAGTCCACCGTTAGTCGACCCGAACGATACCGGCAACTTGACGGAGGGGCGCGGAATCAACACTTCCCGCCTGGTGTGCGGCGATTATCTCGACGCGACCTTAGGGACTTTTCATGGGTTCTTCTTCCAGCAACATACTTACGAGAATTACGACGTCCCCGACTCGACGACGACGATCGTGCTCGGGTTGAACAACGTCGGGGATTTCTGCGGGTCCGCCACTCCGACCGGTGGGATACAGTCGGGCTTCCTAAGCATCGGCGGCGCGGTGACAGAGTTCGCGGTGCGGGACGCGACGGCGACTCTGGCTTATCAGCTCAATGCGACGAACCAGAGCTGTGGTTATTACGTGGACGCTGCCGGAGTGAGCCACGGGTTCTTCCGCGATAGTAACGGCCGGCTTCACGCAGGGATCGATCCCGCGGGCTCGACGAACACGATCCTTTTCGGCAATAACGACGTGAACCTGATGGTGGGCCGCTATGCTGACGCGGCGGGTCTGACGCACGGCATCCTTTTCATAGAGCCGGATCGTTTTGTGGTCTACGATTTCCCGGGCTCGACGTTTACCTCGCTCAATGGAATCAACAAACGGAACCAGATCGTCGGCCGCTATACCGATCCCTCCACCCTATTGACCATGGTATGATCGCCAAGGTGGTGCGTAGCAGCGCAAGCGTGACCCTGCCCCTGGCGGCACCCTCCGCGCCGGCGAAAGCGGTGCCTCACCGCGTAATTGACACGTCGCCCGCATACTAAGCTGGGTAGTCCAGGATCATAAGGCCAACGGCCGCGGCTTTCACAGCAACGCGCTTTCCGGCGTTCTGTTTACGGGCCGCGGCCGGGACCACCCAGATTAAGCCGCTGAGAAAGTAACCCCCGCCCCCGCCTACTGGAGGGCTCTGCCGTAGACGTGATAGACCCGGACGAAGCCGCCGACAAAGTCCCAATCTTTCTCGAAGGAAAACTCGCCTTTGCCTAACGAATAATCCAACTCTCGCGGCTTTTCCGGATGGTTCGGATCGTAGACCGCGTATCTCACTTTATCCTTATCCCGGCCCGGCGCGCGGTGAGTGTAAACCAGGACCGCGTGATTGATGGAGAGACTCGGGAAAGTCGACAGGTAGGCAACAAAGAAATCGCCGCGGCTCAGCGCATCCTCCAGCTCGGCGTGTTCGATCGCCTGGTAGCCGCGGCTGTGAATGCCGAACATGCGCCAGTTGCCCACCCGTAACCAAGTGGGCCAGCCCAGACCGATGTTTTCCTGCACGACCCGCGCGCGCTTTTTGCTTAGCTCGCGCAAATCCTTGTAGCCGGAAATGACAACGCGACGATCTGCCGGCCACGGCGCTGCCCACGGATGCTGGTGGCAGATGAAGCGGAGTCGATGCGCCAGTTCGGCGTCATCGGGCGGGGGTTGTTTAGGTTCGAAGCGCGCGAATTTCTTGAACTGCTCCACACCTCGACTCATCACGAAACATCGCCACGTGTAAGGCGTCGGCTCATTCTTGCCCGGCGAAGGCACGCGCTCGTAGGGAATGCCTTCGTGATAATCGAACACCGTCTGATTCGGAAAGGCGAACGTGTCGCGGGCAAAATCGAACTCCGGCCCGTCCTTCGTGGCGGCTGCGGCTCCGCTTCCCGCCAGCGCAAGCGGGATTGCTATCGCAGCGAAACCGAGAATGAATTTCATACTCACGCGTCCTCGAATACGGATACGAGGCGCGCAGCGAATGTAGGTCGTTGTCGGGGAATCGTCAGCCAACCGAAACTACTTCACTCCGGCCGCCTGATCGACCAGGCGGTGACCAAGCGCCGCCAGTTATCGCTCGACACTCTCGCCGACGGGCGAGATTACCGAATCACACACTCAGATAAAATTCTCATTATCAGACACAACCCGCTTCTTACCTCTTCGCAGCGAGCGCTTTCGTCGGCGAAGCGCGAATTGGGGGCGTTTTAGACTAACCTTCGCAGAACATCGTCGATCGTCGAGTCGAGCGCCTTCAGCTGGAAGGGCTTAATGAGCACCGTCGCGTTGATTCGTTTGAAGAAAAACTCGATAGCCGCATTGTTCTGGTGGCCGGTAAAAAAAATGAACCGCTTGGCAGTAGCCGGTCGTGAACGCGTGACCGCCCAGTAAAACATCTCGCCTCCCATCCGCGGCATCATCATGTCACAAATGATGAGATCGAAGCCGTTCTGTCTGATCTCGCTCAGGCCCTCGACGCCGCTCGGGACCAGGATTACCTCAAAACCGCGGGAGGCAAGATGTTCGCAGAGAACCTCCCGAAAATCATCCCGGTCTTCCAGAAGCAAAACCCTCTGGGCGGGCCTGGCCGGCCTCGTCCGGGGGAACATCAATCTGGGGACGGTTATTGTCCGGGGGAACTTCGATCTCGAGAGTGATCACCTCTGCCGGACCTTTGTATGAAGTTCGTGTTTGCCGTTGCATTGCCTTGAGTCCATGAGCAGAACAGGTGCCCTCGTGGCACCGATGTCGGATCTCCGGCTTTTTCTTACTTTAAAATTCGCTCATTGCCCGCAGTCGGTCGTTCCTGTCATGGCAGCCATGCCAGCCCGCTCGAAGAAGTGCCGTAGCACAGGCATCTTGCCTGTGTCCCCCGGTCGGGGCCGGAAGCAGAACGGGCGAGACGCCCGTCACAGGCAAGATGCCTGTGCTACCTCTCGACGACTTAGCTAGCACGAGCGCGCGCTCGTCTGTTAGGGTGCCCGCGCAAATGGAAGGCAAGCACGATACGACGATTATTGACCAAGCGACGCCGGCACGCGCGCGCGATGCGACCTTCATGGGTCACCCTAGGGGTCTATTCTACCTCGCGTTCACCGAAGGATGGGAACGGTTTTCCTATTATGGAATGACGGCGCTCGTCGTCCTCTTCATGGTCAATCAGTTGCTGCTGCCCGGACATGTTGAGCACATCGGTGGATTTTCCGGGTTCCGTGCCGCGATCGAATCGATCGTCGGCCCGCTCTCAACCCAGGCGCTGGCGTCACAGATTTTCGGTCTCTACTCCGGCTTCGTTTATTTCACGCCGCTTCTCGGCGGCGTAATCGCCGATCGCTGGATCGGGCAGCGCAATGCCGTCGTGATCGGCGCCTTGTCGATGAGTGCCGGTCATCTCGCCATGACTTTTGACCAGTCATTCCTTCTCGCCCTCCTCCTTCTCGTGATCGGCTCGGGTTTCCTGAAGGGCAATATCTCGGCGCAGGTGGGCGCCCTCTATCCGCCAGAGGACGAAGCGAGGCGGACCCGCGGTTTCATCATCTTTAGCACGGCCATCAATGTCGGAGCGGTTACCGGACCCTTGCTTTGCGGTCTGCTCGCGCAGGTTTACGGGTGGCACTACGGCTTCGGCATCGCCGCGATCTTCATGCTTCTCGGTCTTGCCACTTATCTTTACGGATACCGCTACCTGCCAGCCCGCGTGGAACGGCGCAAAAACGAGGGCGCCGCTCGACTGACCGCCACCGAGCGCCGCGTCGTCGCCGCGCTCATCGTTGTGATGATCATCTCGATCTTCGAGTCAATCGCTTACGGCCAGGTCTTCAATATGAGTTCGATCTGGATTCAACAGCATGTCGCGCTAAACGTTGGCGGCTTCCGGATCCCGGTTCCGTGGTTCCAAGCGGTCAATTCGGTTTTCAGCATCGCGAGCGTGCCCCTGCTGTTCTGGATCTGGCGGCAACAGGCATCGCGAGGGCGAGGTCGCGAGCCTAACGAACTGGCCAAGATCGGCACCGGCGCCTTTCTTGCCGCGGCCAGCAATCTGATCCTGGTCGCGGCAATCTTCGTTTCCGGCGCCGCGCCGGTTAATCCAATCTGGCCATTCCTCTACAGCGCTGGATTGGGAATCTCTTTTCTCTACTACTGGCCCACCCTGCTCGCCTTGGTTTCGCGCGCCGCGCCGGCCAAGTTGAACTCCACCCTGATGGGACTGGCCTTTATGAGCCTGTTCATTGCAAACACCATCATCGGCCGGATCGGCGGCTTCTATGAAAAAATGACGCCGGCGCAGTTTTGGGCGATGCACGCGGCCATCGCCATCGGCGGAGGCCTTGCTGTCGTGCTCTTTGGTCGTCGCCTCAGTCGCGTGCTCGCACCAGCGTGAGGACGTACCCGAGCGTCGGACCTGGGCAATCGCAATTGTAGGGCAACCGCTCCGGTTGCCGGGAATGCGGCGGCTTTCACCACGGCAGGCGGAGCGCCCGCCCTACAATCCTGCATAACGCTCCGCGAGCTTGGCCGCCTCTTATGGCCGTTAGGTCATTTCACGGTGCCGGTGTTCTTAGGCGAGGAATCATTCTTGATCGTTACACCGTCCTTCATTACGAAGGTTATCTTCTCGATCGCGCTGATGTCTCGTGTCGGGTCGCCTTCCAGCGCGATGATGTCGGCGAATTTGCCCGCTTCGATGGTTCCGATCCGATCTGACCAATTTAAAAGCTGCGCTCCTGAGATAGTAGCGGCCTGGAGTGCCTGCATTGGTGTCATCCCACCATGCACCAACGCCTCGACTTCCTTGGGCAGAAATTCCGGCGGATCATCGATTCCGACCGCGATCTTCAGGTGGGCTTTCAAGGCCAGCGCAAAAGCCGGCTGTTGAAAGCGCAGAATCTCCTGGCCTTTCGCGAGGCTAATCGGATCCTGGCCATCGCTTAGCCCGGTCGCGACGCCACGCTGAAAGGTTTCAAGTGTTGGCACCAGCCATATGCCTTTCTTCGCGATCAGCGCCGCGCCCTCGTCATCAAGCATTGTTCCGTGTTCGATGGTGTCGACACCAGCACGGGCCGCGGCCTTGATGCCTTCCGTTCCTTCGGCATGCACCATCACACGTTTGCCCGCGCGATGCGCGACTTCCACCGCCTTCGCCATTTGCTCTTCGCTCAGTTCCTGGACATGAAAATCGCTCGTTAGGTCGGCCACGCCGCCCGTTCCCATGAGCTTGATCCAATCGGCGCCGTATTTGATGTCGAGCCGCGCCGCCGACGCCACACCATCCACGGTGTCGGCGAGATTCGGTCGGCGCGGCAAGGCTTGATCGGGGACAGGAAATCGGCGTCGCCATGGCCACCGGTGACGGAAATGAAGGAGCCCGCTGATTGCATGCGCGGGCCCTCAATCAGGCCCTCGTTGATCGCGTCGCGGAGTGCGAGCTGTCCGTAGGCCATGTCCTCTTCGCCGGCATCGCGCAAGGTTGTGAAGCCCTTGTCCAGCCAGACGCGCAGGTTACGCGCGCCCCAGATCGCCCTCTTGGGCGAAGACATCCGAAGTGACGCGCCGGGAGAAAGGTCCCGCAGATTTCCCAGGATATGCGCGTGGCAATCCACCATGCCCGGCATGACGAATGCATTCGAGAGATCGATTACCGGCACGCCCGCCGGCGCTTCGGGCCCGACGCTCGTGATTCGATGATTTTCCACGAAGATGAAAACATTGGTGGCGATCCGGCCCGTCTTCACATCGAGCAACCGACCGGCCTTGAGCGCGACTCGCGGTGGCGTCGGCGAAGGCGAGGGCGAAGGAGTCTGTGCAAAGAAATTTGTTAAGCCTAACGAAACCAAGAGTGGCACGAGCAGGCTGATGATGAATTTTCTAACAGATGTTTCCATAATGCGTTTCGTCTTTCGGCGTTGCGCAGGCTAATCAGGGCAGCGCCAAAGATAAACAACATTAATGACGGTGTGTGCCGATGAGCGTGAACGTTTGGATGCCCTCCTCTTCGCTCCGATCTCCCCCACCCCACTCCACTCGTTAAAAGCCGCGTGGCGCAGCTTTAGCGGCGCTGGCCGCGTGGCGCAGCTTTACGCGGTCGCTTCCCGCGTCCGCGTTCTCTGCTCTTCCTCGAACTCCCATCTCCTGGCGTCGATCTCCCAACTTCTATCCGGCATCGGCGCTTTTCTCGTTCTTTCGCCACGCAACCGGTTGATCGGTTGTTCCAAAAATCGCCACGACAACGCCGCGACGAACAGCGTAACGACTCCGAATACTACCAAACGCAAAGACGGTATTGTGACCAGAAACCGCATTTGATCCGGCAGCCAGCGATCGAGAACCATCGCCACCAGAATGTGATAAATGTAAAGCCCGTAGCTCATTCGTCCGACGAACACGAGCCCAGGATTACTCAGGAAGCGCGCAATGTTTCCATCGAAGCCTGCCGCCGTTCGCGCGACCAAAATCACAAACGCGCCCGCTTCAAGTGGTTCTACCAAAACTGATTGTAGTTTCGTCGGATCGCCGTCTCGCAAGACCGCCGCGACAGTTAACATCGCCAAACAGAGCCACGCCAACGCCCAACCACCGCGGGATGCTCTCAGACGTCCGCCGCACCAGCCCAGCGCTGCACCGGCTGCAAGCGAGTCGAGGCTGCCGAATGGCAATACCCAGCGAGCAATGATCGGCGCTGAAAACATCACGCAGCCGATTCGAAAAGCGATGCCGGCCAACGCGACCGTAATAATTGCCGGCAGCATCCATTTGCGCGGAAACAGCAAAATAAGAAGCGGCCAGAACAAATAGAATTGCTCTTGCACGCAGATCGACCACAGATGCGAGATCGTCAGTGGCCATTGATCCTGCCATGCGATCAGCCAGTTGACCGTTCCGGTAAAAACCCACGGCCAATTTTGACGGATGGCGCCAATATTGAGCACTAACGCAATCCCCGCGAACATAAAATAGGCCGGGCCAATGCGAAGCAATCGGCGCCAGTAGAATTCGCCCATCGTTTTACCGGCCGACAACGTGTCCGACTCCATTCGATCTCGCGCGCGCCGCAACGACGCCGTAATGAAATAGCCGCTCAGGACCAAAAAGAGCCGCACGCCGGTCGCGCCCAGACGGATCCAGTCCGGCAATGGAAAATTCGGCACGTCCGCGCTGAAATGATCCACCATCACCGTCACCACCGCGAGCGCGCGCAGTCCGTCAAACTGCGGCTGATAAGACTCCCGTGCCCGACTGCGCGCCCGTGTCTTCTTCGAGGTGAAAACATTTGACCGACTCGATCCGACACCGGTCCCAGCCCAGGTAGTCCAGCCCATGAAGTATGAGACGCCTTTCGCCACGATATCGTTACGAATTTTTTCTATTGGCCGACGATCAACGAGTAATCTTCGGTCAGCTTAAGCTCCAAGGAAATCAGGAATCTCGCCGCTTTGCGGCAAGGGACAATCAGGGAACAGACTAGATGAACTGGCGGGAGCGTAACCCAGAAGCCATTAACGAAGAACGGATAACGCATGGCCAGCCACCATTTTCCGCTTTCAGCTTTTCAGTATTCAATTCTCTGTCAATCTGTTACAAGATCGATTCTCAATGAACTACGTTTTCGTGTCTGCGTTGGGAATCGGCGTCGCCGCGGGTTTGCGCTCGCTTACTCCGCCGGCCGTGGTCGCGTGGGCTGCTCATCTCGGCTGGTTGAATCTGAACGATTCCCCACTCGCCTTCATGGGATCGATAATCGCCGTGGTCATTTTTTCGCTCCTGGCTGTTATCGAATTAATTGTCGATCTTCTCCCATCGACGCCGAAGCGAACAGCACCCGTTCCCGCTTAGCGCTCGCATTCTCATGGGCGGTCTTTGCGGCGCGTCCGTTTGCGCGGCAAGTAATCAATCGTTGATCATCGGCGCGATCCTGGGCGCGGTCGGCGGACTGATCGGAGCATTTGCCGGTTACGAAGTCCGGAGAAAATTGGGCGTCGCGCTGAACGTCAAAGATACTTTTATTGGACTCTTCGAAGACCTGATCACGATCGGACTCGCCTACTTCTTCGTCATCCGCTGACTCAGCCTTCCGCGTTTCCAGCGTTTCAGTTTTTCCATGCACGCGGCCGAAGCGGGCGCACAATTCCAAACTTGGCAAGCTCAACCCGGCACCGCTACGATCTGGAGTTATGAAGCGAATTCGGCGCCAACTCTTCCCGTGCCTCACGGCGCTTATCGTTAGTCTCAGCGGGCTGAGCCGCGCGGCGGAGAACGAAAGCCGCATCGTCGCAAAAAGTCCGAGCGGCGACTGGCGCGTCGAACTGAAGGGCGAGGAATTCTGGATTGTTTCCACCAGGAACGCTGGGCCAGAGGAAAAATTGCCGGTGGAGTCGGCCGAGCGGGCGCCGGTGGAATTTCATTTTTCGCCTGACGAGAAGTGGATTTTTACTCTGCCCGATGGCGGCTCCTGCCTGCGACCCGGTGATCTTTTTCATCGCAGCGCCGACGGGACGATCGATTCCATCGAGTCTTTTGAGACCAAGGCGTGGGAGCAAGCAGTAAAACTGGGCGCCTTTGCAAAAGGCCCTGCAGCGGAAGACGGCTGCGCCATGATGCGGTTTATCGGTTGGAGTTTGGATTCCAGCCGGTTGCTCATCGGTCTCCGCGGCGGCCAGGGTAAAGCCGAAATGGATGCGGCCTATCTTTACTTTAATACCCAGGCGAAAAGTTTTCAGATAACCGCCTACCTGCGCAAGCTGAACAAGGTTAGCTCGGATATTCTCTCGAGTTCCGATGACGTATTACCCTGCGCCGAGCCGGTCAGCCCCTTGCCCACCGCAAAGGACTTGGAAGCGCGGTTCGACCACCTCGATCGGCAGCTGAATGACAAGTACGCGGAAATCATCAAACAAACGCCGGGAGAGCAAGTGGTCCTCCTCCGCTCGACTCAGAAGGATTGGATCAAGCATCGCGACGAAGGGTTGAAGTTATATCTCTCGGTTTACCCAAAGGCGGAAAAGGAAGCGCGCCGCCTTCAGTTTCTCGGCGACGTCACGGCCGCGAGAATCCAGGTAGCGCCTGGACAATGGGGATCTCCCGAGACTTGGTTGTATTAGTTGCCGCGGCCGACCTGCTCATACTTCACTCATCTCGCATCACTCAATCATCCGCTCTTTCCGCTGGAACATTCCACGATCGTGTCTTGCCGTCGGACAGGTTGAGCGCTACCAGGTGCTCGCTCGATCCGGTAACACCTCTCTCGGTCTGCTGCACAATGCCGTAGAGAAGCAGGTGGCCCGGACTTTCGTAACGATTACGCAGATCGTGGAAAGGCAACGTTGCCGTCCACAAAGTCTTAAAGTTTTCATCGAGGCGGGTAAGCGCAAGCCGGCCTTCCTCTCCCAGCCGCGTGCGATGCAAAACAAGAAAGCCGCCCGGATCCTGCAAGCGCAGGGGCCTTTTCGTCCCCTGCTGATTGAGCAGCCCCGCTTCGAGAAACTCCGGCGCGTCGGGAATGCGCGCGACATCAAAGAGCCGATCGTGTGTGCCTTCGGTAAATTCCTTCGTCTTTCCGATTCGGGCGCTCCAGAACGTCCGTCGTGCCTGACTCGTTTCGTAGTAGACACGATCCGGATTCGACCCGGGCTCGCCCGTTGCAATCTTATCACCGAACTCATCGTCGCCGGCATCCGCCGCTTCCTTCTCATTGAAAAAACCAACCCAACGGCCACCCAGCATCATCTGCCTAACGAGAAAATCGCGGGTTGAATAACCCCCGTTCCATCGGGTCGCCATGAATTGGACGTTTCGAAAATATTCGTCGTTAGGCGCGGTATAAGGTTCTGCCGTGCAATCCGCACCGCGAATCCTGAAACGCCGGGCGTCGGCGGCGATAATGACCAGCCCGTCATCGTAAGCATAGAACTCGAGATCCTTCGGAATCAGATCGCGCAGGCTCGGATTGCGTTGTTCGATAGTGCTGCGATCGGCGAGTTTGCTGCCGTCTTTGCTCGAAACCGCGACGGGCCCGTCATTCAGAAATAACCAAACCATGTCCCCTTGCTGCCCGAAAATTCGCGCCTGCGCAGTGTGGCCACCCGCGTCATCCTTCACGGTCAACAACCGTTTTTTCCAACGCCGTTCCGTTGTGGCAGGATCATGCGCCTGGAGATCGAAATGATAATAGATCTCGGTGACCCATTTGCCGATTGACCGACTGCCACCGAGATGCCGGCTTCTTTGCTCTTCCTGTTTCAGCATTAGCCAGAGACCAGGTCCGCTCTCCTGCTGGACAAGTCCCGGGGGACCTTCGCGCTCGGGTGGACGGAAGCTGCTGTGGCTACACCCGGAAATTAGGAGGACAACCGTTATCGCGCTCACCGGCGCGGCGAAAAAAATTCGTGATCTCATTTTTCGGCGAAACAAATGCGACTCTCCGTGTCATGTATCGGCAATCGGCGCAAGCATTTTGCAGTTCTCCTTCAGATTAGGAACAGCGCCACCAGCAACACAAATGCGCAAAAGGCGAGCGTGAAGTAAATCACCCATTTGCTCCGTCGCCCGGTCACGATTTGCCAGAGCCCATAACACGTCGCAGTAAGTCCAAATAACTCCACCGCTCCGAGAATACTGAGAGCTAGCTTTGCCTCCCCGGCCGAGCCCGAAAACCGCAGCCCGCCACTCCTTTCGAGCAATGCCGGGCCAATCACGAGAAGCACCATCCCTATCACGGCGCTAATGGCGAGGCCGAGCACCAACAGGATCCAGCCGTAGCGCCGCGACCATCGCTTCGATTGCATGCTGCGTCCGCACTCTGGACAGTGCGACATCAGCTTGTAGGTCTCATAACCGCACTGGTAACACCTGGTCAGGTCTTCCGGGTTGGTGCCGTCGCCTTTGCCGTGAAAGAAGTCCGCTTTCCTCGGAGTGTCGCCCCGATAATGGGCGACAACGGTCTCAGCCTCCTTCCATGCGCCTGCCCCAACCGGAAAGCGCAACGCCGAACGGGTCGGCGCACGCGGAACGCCGGATGCGCCGTATCCCCCGCCGGGATAATACAACTGCAGTTCGATTACCGCCGGCTCAAGATCGTGCAGGGCCGCGCTCGTTACCTCCGGCATGCCACTCGTTAGGCGATGAATGCTTTGATCGATCTGCACCGCATTCTTGCCGACGATTACTTCGATACCGTTGTCGGGAACCTTTTCCGGAAACGAAAGCTCGTTGGAAAGCGCGCCTTCCATCTGGTTCCATGCGCGATCCGCAGCAACAAATTGCTGCCACTTCGTCGCGTCCACCCGCCAACGAGCGATGATGTCTTCTCCTCGCGCGAGTTTTTCCTTTGCCCGCACATCGAAATGGCGAAACAACGCCGTGCCGCCGCCGAACAGAATGGCCGTGCTCCCATATATAAAGAGGCAAGCCCGGACCCACTCAGGTGCGAGCGGACCGGGAAGAAGAAAAGCGGCCGCCGCCGTCATCCAACCCGACGCGAAAAATGCGAGGGCGATGTTTCGCGAGCTATAGGGAGTACGCGCCATGATTCGCGGCGAGTGTGACGAAAACAGCGCGGCACTCAAGCGCAGCTTTCCAGAGTTGTCTTTTACTTCGTCGTTCGCCCGTTCGCTCCAACTGCGCTCGCTCATTCCGGTCGCAGTGGAGTCCTCTCTGCGGAAAACGGCGGGACTTGGAAGGAACTGTGCTGAAAAGAGCAGGACTATCTCGGGCCGAATTAGATCCCGTCGAACACTTCGATGGCATGCAATCGATCAAGTGTGATATTGGTGGAAACTCCGCCCATGGTTATGAAAATATTCAGTCC
>CAVYVJ010000019.1:0-78293 GCA_963771865.1 uncultured Verrucomicrobiae bacterium | reverse complement strand
CAGGTCCTTCCGGCATTACTGCGGCCAAGAACTTACGCGAGGCGGGGCTCGATAACGTTATCGTCCTGGAAAAGAGCGGACGGCTCGGTGGTAACTGGGTTTACGATCCCAGGCCCGGCCATTCCAGTGTCTTCGAGACGACTCATGTGATCAGTTCGAAACGTCTCTCTGAGTTTCTTGACTATCCCATGCCTAAGTCCTATCCGGACTATCCTTCCCACCGGCAGATTCTTCGTTACTTCGAAGACTACGCCGCACATTTTGGTGTAACTCCAGCCATCCGTTTCCATACCGAACTGACGAAGGCGAGGCGGCGTGAGGGCGGCGGCTGGTCACTCGAGCTGGCAGGCGGCGAGGAGATTCAATGTGATCACCTCCTGGTCGCCAACGGACACCATTGGGATCCGCGCTGGCCCGATTATCCAGGCACGTTCATGGGAGAATGGATGCACGCTCACACCTTCAAGAACAATCGCGGTTTCGAAGGAAAACGAGTCCTCGTAATTGGTGGAGGCAATTCCAGCTGTGACATTGCGGTGGAAACCGGGCGGGTTAGCAAGCGAACCGTTATCAGTCTCCGGCGCGGTTATTATTTCGTGCCCAAGATCATGTTTGGGCGGCCGTCGGATTCCATCAATGCAAGACTGCTCTGGTTGCCTGACCGCTTGCGAATCGCCCTGATGGAGTTGTCTCTTTGTCTGCTGGCGGGCTCACCGCGTAAGTATGGCTTGCAACAGCCCGACCATCATCTGTTCGAAAGTCATCCTGTCGTGAACTCAGAGCTGCTCTATGCCATCCGCCACGGCCGAGTCTCTCCCAAAGGCGATGTCGCGCGGTTCGACGGAAAGACTGCGCATTTCACCGACGGGAGCAAAGAGGAATTTGACGTTGTGATTGCGGCAACGGGTTATCGCATACGCTTCCCATTTTTTGATGAAAGCGTGATCGACTGGAGTGACGGTAACGTGCCGCTTTACCTTAAGACGATCCACCCTGACTACGACGACCTTTTCTTTATCGGTCTGGTCCAACCGGCGGGCTGCATCTGGCCGTTGTCGGATTTGCAGTCGCGGCTGGCTGCCGCCGCCATTACAGGACGCTGGCGGCGCCCGGCGGATCTCAAGCAACGCATCGAACGGGAAATCGAGGCTACCGAGTCGGCTTTCTTGCATACCGCGCGGCACAACATCGAGGTTGATTATCACAGATATCGGGCTGTCCTGGCGGGGGAATTGACATAGGCCACTCTACTCGATTTGGCGGTCGACGGCGGAGATGCGTTCTGCCGCCCTCGCAATTAGCTGATTTTTATCCTCAGCCGAACGTTAACGCTGCTTGCCCTAACGATCGCGTATCACTCTTTGTTCATGCACGAATCCATTTGTTTTAGATCTCGCTGATTTGCCAATCGGGTGGTATGCTTGGCGTATTTCAGTGGAAGAGCCTTGGATTCGGGAAGGCTGACTCTGATGCGACACCAACCATCTAATCAATCGGTGGAGCGAACGGCGGCTCGCCTTCGGCAGCGATTCGCGAGGGCAAAAATGCCATGAAGCATCCCGCCCATGATCAGAATCAAGGCGCCCTGAGAGGAGAAGCCTCAAAGCTCGTTGGTGGGCGACGTTAGGCGACATGGAGGCTATAAGGCCCATGGATGCGGTGGTAGCACTCTACTCGGAAGGCGATCACGAATTGTCGGAAGCCATCATCGCGAGCCTGAGCCATGCCGTATTTGGGGAAAGTTATGGAGGACCAGCAGGCCCGGCGCAAAGGGCCCTGGCAAGGATTAGCTACCGCGTCCTGAAATGGACCACGACCCGTCGGAAAGCCAATGGCGAAGACTACGAGGGCGGGGCTTTCCGCAACCCGATTCTGGAGCGGAGCAGGCATCCTTACGGTCGGGTCTTGCTCGACTCATCGTGCAGGGAACACGAGTCATTGGTGGAGGGCGGGGATCCGATGAATGGTCCGTACATGATGATTTGCCCCGAGATCCTGAAGGTTAGCGACATATGGGATCGGCTCTTTCTGCACTCGGTTCAGAGCAGAGACGTGCAGTTGCGATTCATCTGGGAGACACGGGCGACTTATAACGCAGCCCTATCCCGTCTGAAGACAGGAGGTGTCGTCCGGCTGAAAGCCGTGGCGGCTGGCACTGGCCTGAGTATGATCCTGGCTTACGACCGCCTGATTAAGGAGGGTCATGACCCCGCCCGGATTACAGTTAGAATTACTGACCGGGATACGGCCAGCATTGCAAAGGCAGACACGGTTGCTTGCCAAGCTGGCTTCCACCCGGACCAGGACCATCGGTGCGGAAACCGAAGGCGGCATCTCCGTCGGGACCGAAGACCTTTTTGAAGGGGAACCCTGGTCAGATACGACCGGGGGAGCAAAGTACCATGTGGTAACGGCCGTCGGCATTCTCGATTACCTTCAAGGCTTCACTTGCGACACGACAGAGCGATCCCTCGGTCTGCAGCGCCTGGAAGAGCCGATGAAAGCAGAATACCTGGCCGCGAAACTGGGCCACATGACGGCGGGCGCGGGCGACCTGATCGTTAACACCTACCTGCCTCACGCCAGCGCGCGAATTCTCGAGCTCTTTGGCCGAAGGTTTGACTACCGGAACGAGGAAAACCTGACGTCGCTGCTTGCGACCGCGGATTTTGGGACTCCGCGCTTGGTCGGGTCCGGTAACATGTATGGTGTATTGGTCTATGAAAAAGGTCCCGCGTAGGGGATCAACAAGTCCGGACTCGGATAGGAGTTAGATGTAACTCTCGAAAAGAGGGGACAAAGGAAAGCGGAGGCGACTCAGACGCCGCCTCCGCATTGTTTGCCTTCGTTAGTTATCGTGGCCTTTTTTAACGATCACCCGGTTCCTGATGCCGGCCGTGGTCGTCTCCTTTATCGTGATGCCTGCCGTCATCTTTGCCATGACGACGCTCGCCTTCCCGCTCACCGCGAGTGACGCTGGAATCGTGACCTTTGCGATCGTCTTTACCGTGCGGTGCTCACGCTCCCGCTCTCCCCGAGTAACACTGGCGTCTGACGGATACCGTCGTCTTTGCCATGACGGCGTTCACGTTCGCCGTGACCGCCCCGGTCATCGCGGCCCGCATGATTCTGGTCTCGGCGCGGTGGCCAATGTCGGGTCCACGGTTGCTAATGCCCTGATGGATGGCCCCGTTAGACATACCGCCGTGGCCCCCGCTCATCCGCATGCCGGAAGGACCCCGGCCGCTGGCTTCACTGGTGCTGCTGGAGAGCAGCGTTAATCCGGTTGCGACAATTGTCACAGCCGAATGTAGAACTAGTTGTTTTGTTTTCATGAGAGCAGGTTATGAAGCGTAAACTGCAGATGCTAGTCAGCAAAGGTAACTCGTCTGTAACTTTCCATGACTCTGCCAATGAGTCATTCTGATCACCGAGACTAACAAGAGAGCGAAGAGAGTCAGATCGCGGATGTCAAAAGTAACAAAGGTGTTACTTTCTGGAACGCCAGCGAACGCTGACCGGAGCCATCGATCGCCGGCTCACCTAATTAGCGCAGGCATCGAGCCTCAGTAATTAAAGGATTGAATTGTCTTTCCGGCCGGCGGTCCGTCGACAAAGCCGAGCCGGAGGGCCGGATTAAGGGCGATCCGAATAGGAGTCAACCGCGAGGGATTGATGAAGTCGAGACCATCGATCGATTCGATGAAGGTGCCCGCCGTGTCAAAGATTTGGATGCTGCTGCCGCTGGTTCCCGTGCTGGTGAATTCCTGGGCGACAAGAAACAACTTGTTTACCGGATCGAACACAACCGTCTGACCACGGGAAAGTGAGTCAGCCGCTCCCGGGAAGATGCACACTGAAACCGCGCTTCGTGGCGAGGTCGTAGAATTGCACGGTTGGAACGAACGAAACAGTCGTGCAAAGAATGCCATCTTCCGAGTCGACCGCGATGCCGTTGATGAGGCCAAGACCTTTTCCGGCGAATTTGGTAAAGGCGCCGGTAGTAAGATCAAGGAAGCCGATCATGGGCGGGACGATGAATGGCGACCGGGCGTTGTGTCCGAGAATGGCCTGGTTAGTCTTGCTGTCGAAGGTCATAACCGGGGTATTCTCAAAGTTGAAATCTTTATCGGTGATTTCAAACGCCGGCCCGAACGTATTCGCGCCAACATCGGAGGTGAAGATCCGTGTTGTTACCGTGGCCACTAAAGTCGAGTGCAAGAACGGCGACTTCCGAAGTGCCCGCGTCAGTTCTGACTTGGTCGATGTTCTGTTTACGTCCTAAAGGCGGTGTCCAGGCGCCTGTCACGGTGCCGGCGGCCAGCGGATCAATGACCGCATAAGTGCGCTCGACATGAAAAAGGCCGAGAGGATGCTCGCGCTCGACCAGTCCGATGGATTCCCCCACGACGCCGAGGGTGATGAAGTCGTCGTGGCGATTTGTTCTGGTCGCGATGGTTACGATCTGTCCGGTTGTTTGATCGAAAATCTCTGTCGCGGCGAGGATGGTGCCGTCGGCGATTGGACTTGAACTCACTCAGCAGGCCTTGGGTGCCTGCGGGATCGATATCGAAGCCTAGAATAGTACCTCCAAATGCCGGTTTGACGGTCACACCGTTCGGCCCGGTGACGCGATGGAGTGGATCGACCCCGGCACGACAGGGAAGGGCAGTTAACGCGAGAAACATTGCTGCATTAAGCAGGATCGAAGGCGTTAGTCGCACCCGGAATCCATGGCGAGAAGTTCTCATGGATTCGACCATATTAGGCTCGCGAAAGGTCGGACAAAACTTTCCCGGTAACAATCTCGTTACGGGACCGCACGGGAGAGCGCATTCGAATCCGAACCTTTCTCAAAACACAGTCGGCCATACGTTCGGCGCCTCTTTGTAATCCAGTCCCGGAGAGCCGAATACGCAAAAGTAACAAGTGCGTAACTTTTCACGATTTGCGGAAAATTCCGCTTCGTCGAATCAATGCGCAACCAACAGAAAGAAAAAATAATGACCTCTCCATTTATCCGCACTCTGCTTTCCACCAAGTCCGCTCGCCGACGAGCTTTCGTTTTCTGGCCCTTTTATTTATTTGCCTGGCCTTCGCGGCGGGCGCTTTTGCGCAAACCGCCCAGTGGGTCAAGCAAATGGGCACCGGTGGCATCAGCAATGGCGTCAGTAGTGACGCCGCCGGCAATGCCTACGCGACTGGGCACGATCAGTAATCCCGGGCTTTTCGATAACATCACGGTTCCTTGCAACGTTTCGGATGTTTTCCTGACCAAGTATGACAGTAGCGGCAACATCCTCTGGGCTAGTGTGGGGGGCGGTCCGTTGCTCGACCAGGGTAACGATATTGCGACTGATGCGAACGGAAATTCTTATGTCGTCGGTGCCATCCAGACCAACGGGCTTTATCCGACCGCGCAGTTCGGCAGTTTCATCCTGACAGGCCACGGCGATTATGACTGGCTGGTGGTGAAATACGACACGCTGGGCAATGTCCTCTGGGCCAAGAACTATGGCAGCACCGCGGGCGATACCGCCAACGGTGTGGCGCTCGACCCCGCCGGCAATCTTTACGTGACGGGCTTCTTCAGCAGCACGATGACGGTGGAGGGCGTGACGGTGACGAGCAAAGGTCTTTTCGATGTCTTTCTGGCCAAGTTTGATCCGCAACGGCGCTTTGTTGTGGCTGAAGACAGCGGGCGGCACCGGTTCGGACATCGGTCATGGAGTAGTGAGTCGACTGGCTAGGGAACGTCGGAATCGTAGGCGAATTCCAGAACACGGCGACATTTGGTTCTCACTCCGTGAGAGCGGCGGGATTGGGAGATGCCTTTATCGCGAAGTATGACTCGAGCTGGCAACAACCTCTGGGTGCATAGCGGCGGCGGCACAATTTCCTTTGAGATCGACGCGGCCAGGGCAATTGGCGTCGATAGTCTGAACAACTTTTACATCGCCGGCGACTATTCCGGCACGGCCACGTTCGATGGTCTTTCCGTGCCCAACACTGGGACGAGCGGCACAGACATCTTTATCGCAAAGTACAACACGAGCGGCGCGATCCAGTGGCTGCACCATGCGGGCGGACCCGCCTCGGATAAGGGCTACAGCATCGGGGTCGACCAGGCGGGCAATAGCTGGGTAAGTGGTTTTGCGGGCAGCGGACCGGGCGTGGTCTTTGATACCATCACGCTTCCTCCCCTGGGTAACGAATATATCTTCCTCGCCAAATACGATCCGGCAGGTGTCGTGCAGTATGTTAAGCAGTATGCGGCCGGCACCGGCCAGGATATCCACGTCCTGAACAATGGCACGCTTTACCTGAATGGTGGCGCTTCCAAGGGTTCTGGACACGAATTTGATGATGTTAGCCTCGTCTATGTCGACCGGGGTGGATTCATCTGTCAATTCTCTGAAGCGGCAGACACCGGTTGTGAGCCGCCGACAGGGATAGATGCGAGCCGTATCACGGCCTCCACGGCCACGATTCATTGGACCCCGGTGTCAAATGCGCAAGGCTACTCGCTGCAAATTCGCAAGCTCGGGACGACCCGATGGAAGACCCAGCAGAGTGCTCGAGAGAGAGTCAAGCTGAAGAACTTGTCGCGTCGACTTCCTACGAATACCAGGTCGCGACGCTCTGCGGCGACCGAGACAAGTCCCTATTCACCTATTCAGGTCTTTACTACGACTCCATAAGACCCTGATGAACGCGCCCATGGTAACGAACTCGGAACCATTTGGACGTCGACCTGGATTTATTGGCATTTGTTCGAGATGGGCTCTCCGACACGCGCGCACAGCCGCAAATTTTGCTCAAATTATCCCGACATCGTGCCGAGCGGTCTTTCTTTGCAGACTTTTGAATCGACCGTCCAACTCCATGGCGACAACGCGAATTTACTCGGTGACGAATCCAATCAGGACTCGCATTCAACCAATTCCTCAGCTAACCTGGAGAACAACAACTAAATCTTATGAAAAAATACCTTCTCTCCACTATCGGACTTATCGCCTCTCGCGTCTGCTGGCCGTAAATGGTTTTGCCCAATCCGCGTCGATCATTCCGTCACCGCTTTCTTCCAGGCGATCGTGCCATACGTCCTTCTTCGGGCGATCAAATGGCGCCTGAGATTGCGAGTGGTGGCAATATGACTCTCGCAGTCTGGCAGGATGGACGGGCTCTGCCGGGTAACCTGCTCGTTCCACCCGCAATTGAATGGGAGACCTCCTATGATATTTATGCGATGCGATTTGATGCGACCGGCAATCCGCTCGATCGCGTTCCGCTCGTAGTTACACAGGAGGCCGCTGCGCAGTCGAGATCCACAGGTAGTATGGAACGGAAGTAACTGGCTGATCGTCTTTGAAAGCGTTGATATTAACGGGACGGGCTTTTACTATGCGCCTTCTCTCGAGGCGGTCCGCGTGTCGCCGGCTGGGGTTGTTCTCGACCCAACCCCAATCAAGATCCGAAATGTAAATCCGGCGGGAACCTCGTGGACGGTCGCGAGCAATGGCACGGACTGGGTGGTGGCATTCCAGGAAAGTGATTCTGATAGCGCTCTCGCTCTTTTGCGTGTCACGGCGGCCGGCGCAGTCTTGCAAGGCCCCACGGTGGTCGTGCCTTCGACTTATTTTCTCCGCTCCAATCTCAAGCTAGCTTTCACAAACGGCGTCTACCTTTTTACCTGGGCAGAGTTCTCCGATACCCAGGCCTTGCTTTTTGATTCGAACCTCACGGTTACTCGTCCTTCCTTTCGGCTGGTCACGGGTCATATCGTCAGCGACTTGACTTCCAGCGACACTCAGTTCTATGCTGTCTGGGTTCAACCAGTCTCTTTTGTCGATCAAGTGTTTGGATCGCGGGTTTCCACCGGGGGCGTTCTGCTGGATGGCGGTGGGGTGCAGATCTCGAATAATAGTAGTAAACCAACTGCGTTCACCGGACCGTTCGATACCTGGGATGGGACGAATTTCAGGGTAACCTGGGCGTCGAATAACAAACTTTTTGGCGCGCGCGTAAGTCCAACCGGCACTGTGCTTGATCCGGGTGGCGTTCTCATTCCCGGACCCATGTCAGGGCCGACCGCCTCGACTGGCAATGGCACTCTCCAGGTCGCGTGGAGCACTGCTCAAGAACGATGAGTATGACACGTTCACCGCGAACATTTCTTCAACGAACGTGGCCGGCCCGAATCGCGGGCTTGGTATCGGCGCGCCAGCTCAGACGCGGAGCGATGTGGCGATGGGGACGAATGGATCGATGACTGTTTTCCGGAGCGATATTTCGGGTAAGAGACGCATCATGGTTCAGCCCCTGGACTTAAATGGAAATCCGATAACTCCAGGGCCAATCCTGCTGGCCACTGGAGCCGAACTCGAACGGGCCGGGCGATCCGTCGATCGCATGGAATGGCAGCCTTTATCTGGCGACCTGGGGGGATGCTAATGGCATCATGGCCCAGCGAGTGAACCAGGATGGAACCCTGGTTGATGCCGCTCCATTCAAGGTGATGAGTGGTTTCGGCCCAACTGATGTCTCCGCGCTGGGAGACACATTCCTGGTTATCGCTCGCCGGTTCATTAACAATAATCCAGAGTTCATCGAACCGATCGTATCGAGGGTAAATGGCACAACCGGCGCTGTCCTTGACCCCAATGGTATTTCGGTTGGCCCTTCCTTTTGTGTTTCCGTCTCCGTCACAACCTTCGGCGACCGTTGGCTGACTGTTTTCCGTTCCAACGTCAACCATGACGAGGAGCTGGGCACGACTTATGGAAACTTCGTCAATGCTGATGGCACGAAAGGATCGCCCTTTGCAATCTATGGCCCAACCACCGCTCCGGGGAATGGCATCGTTGAAGTCGCCGTTGCTTCCAACGGAACTAATGCGTTGGCGCTCCAATCGGCGCCGCTGACGAGCACGAGCGAAACAGACCTTGTGGGAGTGATCGTGAATAGTAATGGTACTCACGGATCGGGCATCAACCTGACCCCGTGGTCAGGAAATCAATATAGCCCGTCCGCGGCGTGGAATGGGACTCATTACGTCGTCACCTTTAACGACCAGATCAATCGATTCGCGCCGTTTACCCTCGACCCGTTCGATGCGCGGAGTGATCTCATCGGTATGCGCGTGGCAGCGGATGGAACAAAGGTCGATCCGAATGGGCTTTGTCTTTTCGGCTTCGCCCGCCGCGGAAAGCTGGACGAGCGTGACAGCCGGCAACGGTCTCACCTTGATCACCGGATCGGTCATGCTCAATCGAGCAATTCGATGCCTACCGTGTGGGTTATCGCATTCTCGGGACGAACGGAAATCAATGGCCGATCGCGGTCGCGGCAGCTAATACGCAGGGTGGCGATGTTCCGTTGTCCGTCACATTCAGCTCGACCGGGTCGACTGACCTCGATGGAGCCATCGCCTCCTACTTTTGGGATTTCGGTGATGGCGCTACCTCGACCAGCCAAAATCCGCAACACACCTACACGGTCCCCGGGAAATATGTCGCGACGCTGACAGTTACCGACAACCTGGGTGAGACGACCACGGACACGGTTTCGATCGAGGCGACAGCGCCGAATATTCTGCCGGTCGCGAAGTTTATTGTGACCCCGCCGGGCGGATCCGCTCCGCTCGATGTGGTCCTGACCTCGGATGAATCCTATGATCCGGACGGTTCCATCGGGAATCGTCAGTGGGACTTCAGCGACGGCGGACACCTACTTTGGAGAGACGGCCTACCACACCTTCTCAGAGGCCCGGCACCTTCACGGTGAAACTGACCGTTTTCGACAACGACGGAGCCAAGGGCATTAGCACACAGACGGTTGTCGTGACTCAGTAGTTGTACCACGGATTACGCGGATAAGTTGTAGGCGGGATCGTTGATCCCGGCTTGCCTGCCAGCCTCGAGGGACATGCTCAATCATGTCCTGTATCTACCAGATCATTGTAGGGCAAGCGCATCGCTTGCCAGGAACTTGGAAGGCATCGCCCTGTCGATGCCTCCGTGGACGAGACGGAGCTCATCCCTCCAAAATAGCAGGGGACAAGATCGCAGAATGATCGCGGCACTTAGGCCTCTGCCAAGCTGACAAGCAGCTGCGCCGTCCAGATGGGAATTGACCACGGATTACACGGATTGCTCGGACAAGTTGTGGCCGGGTAGTTGATCACGGCCATGCGGCTTACATTTCATGCTCGAGCTAGAACCGAAATGCATTGTAGGGCGGGCGCCAGCTCGCGAAGGCTTTCGGAACTCCGCCTGCCACATTAGAAGGACATGCCTTGGGGGCCCGGCTCCGCCCCCATGCGATGCGGCGTGACGGGTCATATCACCGCAAGGGTCCCGAGCACGTCGGGGGCAAACGAAATGTGCCTCCGATCGACAGGTTCATCCCAAACACCAGGAGGATGCACAAATCACAACGTCGATTCGGCGCGTTCGATGATCCGGCCGACGAAGTTCGGAACAATCGCCACTCTATGGATGTGACAGATTCGACATAGCTCCGTCGACTAGACCAACAAACAAGAGCCTTGCGACTGTGTCGGTAGTTAGGACCGACCCTTAAGATTTCACTCGGTGACGCGCTTTCTTTCTTGCGAGCTTGAGCAGAAACCGCTTTTCCCAGTGCCGGTTTCTGAGCAAGTTTGCTAGCCATGACCGCTTGCCCGCCCGACTTGCTGCCACTCATCTCCGAGGCCCGCCGCGTCGTGCCGGATGATCGCCACATCTGGTGTTCTGCCTCCGAAACATTCGACTCCCGTCTCATCCAGCGGCGAGGGTTATTGCTCGGCGGCGCGTTTTCCCCGCATTTCCTGCGCGACTCTGCCGCGATGTCTTGGGACACCCCGTGGACCGTCCGGCTGCGGCACTGTCGTGTCGTGGTCTGCGACAAAGCCGCGCACGAACCGCTCGCGGCGTGGCTGCCGCTCATGGAAAGTGTCGCCGGCGCCGGCGAATCGCTTCTCGTCGTCACGGAAACCATCGACTCTGAACTCCTCGCCACGTTCATCGTCAACGCCTTCAAAGGCACTCTCCCTGTCTGCGTCGTGCATCCAGTCCGGGGTCGTTCCGGCAACCCTGTGGCGGGCGCGCAATTCGCCACTCCGCCGGCAGGCCCTGATCAGCTGCTGCGCATCGACGATGTCTGGGTCCGTCGCACCGCCACGGTCTGTTTTCCTACGGCGGGTGATCCTTTGTCGTCCGCCGCCGCTCTCCAAGACTTCGTCGTCATCGAAACCGGCGGTGAAAATCACGAGGACCAGTTCGACCGGCTTCGCTTTCTGATGCGGGAACTGCAGCGGTCCGATGCTGGGTGACGGCTGTGCGAGGGCTAAGCCTGCCGGTTGTCCTTCTCTTCGGCACAATCGCTGCTGATTAGCGTGTCAGTTGTGCCATAAAAGGGCCGGGCGCCGTTTTCTTCTCTTTCGGTGTCCGGCCCACCCCTTTTTCCACCACGTGGTTTTGTGGACGCGCCTTCGCCGAGGCTACTCGGAAAGCGTTCGCGAGCGGGCGGCGAGCCAAGGAAAAAGCTGAAAACGGAAAGCTGAAAGCTGAAATTGGCAGAGCGGAGGGGAGGGAGAACTTATTTCAGGCTCTCCTTTTCCACCGACCATTTGAAGAACTCCGGCTTGACCCGACCGCGCTGGATCAGGGGGTGGGTCGCGGCCCAGGCCCGCGCGGTCTCGAGCGAGTCGGTCCTGAAGATGTAGACGCCCCGGATGTTCCGCCCTGAATAATCTTCGGTCGGCCCGGCATGGAGTAGTTTTCCTTCTTTCTCTAGTCGTCGGATGTTGGCGATGTGCTCCGTCCCAAGCTGGTCTAACTCGGTTTGCGCCAGGTTAGGCGCATCGGCCGGACGCACGAGTAACGCTACGATGAAGGAATCGCATTGAATCGGGGCGGCTGAAGGCTGCGATGGAGCGGAGGGGGCGGTGGGAGGTGTCTGCGCAGCGGCGGTGGTGAGGACTGAGAAGGAGAATAGTAGGATACGCGTGTGCATGGGTTGAAAGGTACCGCGCAAGAGCCCCGCGGTCCGCGCGGCTTGTTGTGGCGCGGCAAGTCCGGGCCGTCCAGTCGACGGCCCATCGACGAAGAGTCGGCATGGTTCATCATTGCTGCGACTCTTCCGAAAAATGAAAACGATCATTTTGCTCGTGATCTCCAATGTCTTTATGAACCTTGCCTGGTATGGCCATCTGAGGTACAAAAAGAGGCGCTCTGGCTCGCCATTTTGGCCAGTTGGGGGCTGGCGCTCTTCGAATATATCTTCCAGTGCCCGCAAATCGGATCGGCTCCGACCAATGGAGCGTACCGCAGCTCAAAATTCTTCAAGAGTGCATCACATTGGTGGTCTTCACCGTGATTGCTTTCGTGCTCTTTCGCTCGCCCTTAAAGTGGAACTATTGCGTCTCATATGCATTCATCGTTGGTGCGGTGTTCTTCGCATTCAAGTTCTAACAAGAGTGATGAGTGACGAGTGACGGGTGATAAGGGGGGCGTGAAGCCTCCTGCCAACGCTACGGCGTGGCAAGGGGGCGGAGACGGCCAAACAGCCTATGAATTCTTGCCGTAGGGTGGTTCTTGCTCTTGCACGGTGTCCGTTTGCCGAGGGGTCGCCGCGCGAATGGCGAGGGCGCGTTCCCGCATCGCATCGAGTAAACGCAGCTTCTCCGCGACAGGCCTCGCGGTGAGACGCTCGCGCAGGGCGCGTTTACTTTTCCAGATGCGGTCGAGATCGAAGTCCATTATTCCCGCGTAAAAGCCCTGCGGTCCACGCGGCTGGCGGTGGGGAGCGCGAAAAAGACCTCTGGCCCACGCGGTTTTTGTGTGACGTAGACGAAGGCAAGCGAGGTGCGCCGGATGGCCTTGCAATTGTGCGCTAAAAATTGGCAACGGTGCGACAGCGGATCAGCCAGCGGGCTGCTACGGTCGGCGCATGCGAAAATTGCAAATTGGACCGATCTCGCTCCTCAACCTTTGTTTGGCGGCGATGCTGCTCTTCGCGGTCGATCCGGTTGAGGCGGGGGCGCGCCGGTTCACTTATGTTTACGAAGCGACAACATCGGCTCCGGGCAGTGTCGAGTCGGAGAATTGGATTACATGGGGCACGAGTCCGCGGGAGGAACGTCGTTTCAACGCGGTCGATTTTCGGCATGAGCTCGAGTTCGGGATTACCGACCATTTTCAGGCGTCCGTCTATCTCGCGGATTGGGGTTACCGGGAGGACCCGGCGGCTCATGAACATGGGTTCAGTTATCAGTCCTCCGCAGTCGAGTTAATCTATAACCTGACCAACCCAACCACTGACCTACTGGGTTCCGCGGTGTATGGTGAGGTCCGCGCTGGCCCGGAGGAGTTCGAGTTGGAATCCAAGGTCATCCTTCAGAAAAATATCGGACGCTTCGTGCTCGGCTACAATGCAACTCTGGAGGCAGTCTGGGAGGGGGAGCGCTGGGAAGAGAACTGCCGGAGAATTGTCCCAGTCCTTTGGAGTGAGCTATGAGATTTCACCAACTCTGCTGGTTGGCGCGGAGCTTTTGCATGAGATCGATCTCCCTGAGTGGTCGAAGGCGGAAGATTCGGTTGTCTATGGCGGGCCGAACCTGTCTTATCGGCGGGGCAATTGGTGGGCGACCGTGACGCCCTTGGTGCAGATGACAAACATTGCTTCGGAAGTGGACGTGCAAACCCGGTTAATTTTCGGCTTTAGTTTCTGATCGAATGAAGCTTCATGGAATGCAGTGGGTTGGTCTTGGTCTGTCGTGTTTGTTCCTCATTGGGAGCTGTCAAAGCAATCTCAACCGATCCAAGCAAGGCCTATCCGACGGCAAGCGCCGTATCCGCGAGTGCGAAGAGTGGACAGAGCGCGGACCTCGCCACACTTGAACACGGCCGAAAGATTTTCACGACGCGCTGTACCGAGTGTCACGTGGCGCGCACCATCGCCAATTACTCGATTCCGCAGTGGCGACACTACCTCGGTATCATGGCGCCTCGCGCCCGGCTCGGGACGGATGATCGTGCCGCGCTCGAGACGTATGTGATAAAGGCGCGCGAATCCTTAGAGCATTTTAATTAGAAGCGTCGCCGTCTGGCGGGCGAGATCATTGGCACGGGCATCCTGTCCGCCAGTCGGACGGACTCGTCCTGTGGCGAGCCTGCGGGGCGACCGGGCGTTTCGCTTGGTCGCTGTAGATTCGGCGGGCAAGATGCCCACCGGCCCCACAGCCAAGATGGCTGTGCTACGGACGATGGCCGTGCTACGGTGCGCGGCTCCGATTCGCGGCAACCTTAAAATGAGAAAGCCCCGCCGGCCCGTTGGCCGGCGGGGCAAACCCCATACGGTGTTCGTTAGTTAGTCGGAGATTTCTCGAGCGACTTCATATAGGCAACCAGCGCGTCGATATCAGATGAGCTGAGTTGCGAAGTCTTCCCGTGGGTGTCCTTAATCACCTGGATGTGATTCGTCGCCAGCGCGGGATTAATCTTGCCGCTGACGAGCAGCGGAGCAACATTGTTCGTGCCGAGGCGATCGATTTCGAAAGTCCCATCCGTCTCAGTAACAAACGGGCTGTCGAGACTAACGAAGACAGGTCCTTTACCGTCACCAGCCAGCGCTCCGGTAGTGTCTGCCACCGTGATTGGCACCTGGGTTGGCAGAACAACAGCGGGTCCGCCGAGGAAATCGGTCGCAGTGGCCCGTACCTCGTCGGTGCGGACGGTGCGGAAGTTGAAGCCGCGCTCACCTGGTTTCAGCGAGGGTGAATCGGGCGTGAGCAGAACTTCGCGCAGAGTGTGGGCAAAGCCATGGTGCAGATAGCGCGGGACAGCGTCCCAGACCGCGCGGAGATGCTTCGTGTTGCGACTGCTGAAGTTTTGCGGCGTGCCGACATCCTGCGGCGGCTCGAGCTCAGTGAAGAAATAGTCGTCTTCCGGCCGGTAGAACGGACCCTTGCCGTCAACAGTCGTTTCGCTGATGACTCCCGGCTCATGGATGTTGTAATCCTGGAACGTGTCGTCCACAACGCCGTTGGAAAAGACGTTGCCGTTGTGATGACAGTCAGCACAGCCGGCGCCGCCGGCCGAGACTTTGTTAGTGAAGAGTGTTTTGCCGCGCGCGACCTGGATCGCTTCGGCCTGGGTGCCGGTCTGAGCAAGCGGATTTGGGAAAAGCCGGGTCTCATTCTGCGACCAGAGAATTTGCAGATAAGCCATGTCGTAGTAGCCGACCTTGAAGGCGCTGCCGCTGAGGTCGGAACGCCCGATCGCAATTGAATTCGCCTCCGTCTTCTGAAGGACATAATTATCGCGAGCGATGAAGCGTTCTTTCTGGTCCGCCTGAGGGAAGAGCGCGATCGGGTCTGCGCTCGCCGCCGAGCACTTCGCCATTGCAGGCCGAAGCGTAGGCCATGAAATCGTTGTTCAGGCCTTCGTACCATTCCGGCCAGTTATCCGAGATATCTTTGTTTTGCGGGCAGACTTTCACTCCGCCGAGCGCGTTTGCCGCCACGTTCCACTGGCAGCCGTCCTGCCGTCCGTCCCAGTGGCAGAAGCCGCACGACTTCTGGGGATCGAATCCTGTCGTGGTTTTGCCGGCAATGGGCGGATCATCCGCGTAGGCGGAAGAGAAGAACCAGCGCAGGCCAACTTCTTCGTCGGTCGCGAACAGCTTGGAGCCATTGTTGCCCTTGGTCGGATCGGGGGTCTTGTCGGTCACACCGACGGCGAGATAGCCTTGTCTCGTTAGGCGCCCGTTCGTGTCAACGCCGAGGAACGAGACATCTTCGGTCTGCAGATTCGCGACATAAACGGTCTTGCCATCGGGCGAGACCTCGACGCCTTCCGGCGTGATGCCGCCGGTGAAATCAAACCCCGCCTGGGTCAAGTACGCCCGAGACATCGGTCGGATTCTGATTGATCTTGAAAACTTCGACCTTGTCTGAGTGCAGCATGCTGACGAAGAGCAGGTTGTTACGGACAAACATCTGCTCAGGGCCGCTGCCGCGGATGAGCCGCTGCGCGGCGGTATGATCCTTCGAGATCGACGACGTCTCCCGGAAACGACGAGCTGCGAGAAATCGCGGCCCATATCGACATAACGATAGACAAACTGGTTTGTGGTTGTGTCGAAGACATTAATCTCACTCCCGATATCGTCGAAGGTGGTCGCCTTCGTCGCGTCACTCATCACGGGGGTGTAGCCGAGCGGGCTCCCGTCGTTCTTGATCGCGACTCCGTTGGCATCGAGGGTCGGCAGGCCGTGGCCGGTCTCCGGGCCGTTCAAGCTTGAGTGTTCGTTTCCTGTCCGCAGACGATTCCCCATTTGCCGCTGATCTTGACGTCGGTGGCAAGACCGCCGAGCGGCATGACCTTGCTCAGTTTGTTAGCGTCATTTGTCACGTCGATCGCCGCGATCGTGTGGCCGAGAGTGTTGGCGACATACAAAGTCTTGCCGTCCGCGCTCAGGTCGAGATCCCTCGGGTTCGTCCGCTCGAGGTCGGTGTTGCCGGTCGGGATTTCCGCGATCTGGACAAACTTCGGACCCGGATCGATGCGAAACGCCCGCACTTCATCCTTGTAACGGTCGGTGACATAGAGGCGCGTGCCGGTGGCATTGAAGCGCGCCTTCTCGGCGTAGGTGCCGATAAAGAAATCGCCCAGCACCGTGTCGTTACTCGTATTGACAACGGTGGCGAAATTGCCGTACTGGTTAAGGACGACGCGCGTAGGGTGCGGCCGAAATCGCGGTGTTGATCGGCGCCATCTTCACACTCATCGGACGCAAACCGCCCACCATTCCGGGCGGCCGCAGGTCGACCCATTTGGTGACCTGTACGAGTCTGCGTGTCTGACGACGGCGACGCGCCAATCGGGATAACCTTCGCGTCCGGGAAGCGCGACATAAAGCTTCTTTCCGTCGGGGGTGAGAGCGAGCGATCGCGGCTGGCTGCGAAACGGCTGAGGGCGGATGGGCCATTTCTGGTTGCCGCTGCTTACCTGCGGGTTATTCGGGATCGATCCGCGTTGCCAGGATCGGGCCGGCCATCGATGTAACCCGCGCCAAACATGATCTTGGTGTAACGCTCCAGCCCGCCGCGTTCACCGGCGGCCTCCGGGCCGACAATGTTCTTTTCCGGGTCGCTGGTAGGGCCGGTAATGATCTTGCCTTTCGAGTCGGTTTTCACCGCGGTCGTGAAAAAGCGAAGGCTTCCGGCGCTTCCGGGCTGGTCGTTAGGATCTGATAACTAAACGGTTGCCCCAGTTGTTTCCGGCTGCCTCGCTGCGCGAGCAGTTTGTTCGACGGATAAATGATACTCGAAAGGACGAGAAGGCTCGCCGTGCCTAACCAAGCAAGTGCCAAGATGCGGATTTTCATTTGGCCGACAGTAACGAGCGCAAGTTGGCGCGCGAACGCGAAAAAGTAACGCGGTTGTTACCTTTTTCGGAAGCCGATTTATCCGAGAATTCGGACGAAGGTCGGCCGCCTCAGCTCAAAATCTGGAAGCGGCAGTGCGGATGCGGACCGCGCACGCAATGTTCCCGCACCTGCTGTCCAATTACTTCTTCAAGAGCTGCCTGGGCTATCAGGCAAGCCTCGGGATGGGCCGCGGTCACTCCAGATAAAGGGCATGCCTTGCCTTCGATGAATTCGGCTCCGTTTGTCGTGTGGAGAGAGGCCTCACCGCCCAGGGCAGTCAGCACCTTAAGAGCGATCCGTCGCCGCTCCTGCGGGCTTTTGCCATTGGCTTCCGCCGCCGCTTCCGAGCGCAAGTTCCCGCCCGACCTGCCGCAGGTAAGCGGACGACGGCTCGCGGATTAAGGCGGTCGAGCAGGACTCGGAGAAGCTGGCGCAGGAGCAGGGGATAGGCATTGGGAAAGGCTTGTTCCGCATCCTCGGTCAGCGTGTACAAGACGTGCGGCTTTCGACTGCCGCTTTGCGAGCCGCCGCGCTGCACGAGACCCTCCTGCTCGAGTTTGAGAAGGTGGGCTCGAACCCCCGGCTTCGTCAGGCCAAGCTGCGTTGCCAGCTCGTGGACAGTCGAGTCGCGCTCGCGCAGGAGGGCCAGGATCTTCGCTCGGCTTCCGCTTTCTTTGTTCACTTGGTTTAATCTAGCTCGTCAGAATAAGAAAACAAATTACTTTACTTATTCCAAAGTTCGAGTTTCTTCGCTCCTTCGGTCCGTTAATGGCCCGAACCATAAATCAACAGAGGTAAAATTCCATGACAAACTCAACTGACATCAGAGGCCAGTCGGCCGATTATGCCCGGCAGGCGTATCAAATTCTGCGTTTTGCTTTTATCATCGCGCCGATCGCGGCCGGGACGGACAAATTCTTGCATCTGCTCGTCAACTGGGACCAGTACCTGGCGCCTTTCGCGAATCGGCTCCTCGGCGGCCATGGCCATGAATTCATGCTCGTGGTCGGCGTGGTCGAAATCGTGGCTGGACTGGGCGTTGCTTTTAAGCCGCGGCTTTTTGCTTACGTGGTCGCCGGCTGGCTCTTCTGTATCATTTGCAATCTTCTCGCCATCCCGGGCTATTTCGATGTGGCGCTGCGTGATGTCGGATTGCTGCTCGCTGCGATTGCGTTGGGTCGCTTGAGTCAGAGATTCGCCTGAGGCGAACCAGGAGCGCTTTCAACCGGCTGAAAGCTCGCGGCGAGGAAGTCGCCTAACGAATTTGGGAAAGTTACAAGTGCGAAACTATTGCCGGTTCGCGACTTGCGCATGCCGTCCATACCATGGGCGACATGAAAACATTCAAAGTTCGGTTATTACTGATACTTGGCTTGCTGTTGACTTTTACAGCGCTGGGTCGTGGCGAGGAAAGTCATCGTGGTCTCTTTGAGGCTGATCTTGCCGGCGGCGGCAAAGCGGTCTTTTTCGTCCAGGGCAACCACGCCCTATCGGTCTATGTCTTCGATGTGGCGACGAATACAGCCAGCTTCGCCGGCGGCGACGTAGCGGCTGATGGCACCTTCTCAATGGTGGCGAGCAATGGCGCGACCATAAGCGGCTCGGTGCACTCTGACTCTTCGGCGCTGGATGATGATTCGGTGACCGCGACGGTCGCTGGTCAGAGCGTAACGGCGGCCCGCACTTCGAGTTTTGGATCGAGTGATGACATTCCAGGGCGCTTCACCGGCTCGGCGCGGAGCGCGACGGGCGAAAGCATTGACGTTAAGATGGTGGTCGATTCGGAAAGTCGAATCTTTTTCATCGCAGAGGATGGTAGCACCGTTCGCGGCGGTTTCGGCACGGTCACCAGGACCCCGTCGGTTACTGCGCCCAGCCCAAATAAGGGCGGCAACGATGATCCTCCGGGCGACGATCACGGCCAGGACGCAGACGATTTGGCGGACTTCAACGAGGATCTGAATGACGATCATCCTGACTCCACCTTTTCTCTGACTTTCCTCAGCGGGGAAGCCGTCACCGGCAATCTCACTTTCGGACATGGTGCACAGCTTGGTACCTTCACTCTATCAGGCGTGACCTATGAGTTTCGTGCCCCGCGGGAATCGTCCGAGAATCATCTCGCGAATATCTCAACCCGCGGCTTTGTCAACACTGGTCAGGGCCAGCTAATCGGTGGTTTCATCGTCACTGGTGGACCGAAGCTTGTATTGATTCGCGCGCTGGGACCTTCGTTAGCGAGCCAGGGCGTAACTCCGGCTTTGCAGAATCCAGTTTTGAAGCTGATGAGCGGTGCTACGGAATTGAGGTCGAATGATGACTGGCAGAGTGAGTCGAATTCGGATGACATCATCGCGACAGCCATTCCGCCGTCGAACCCGAGCGAAGCCAGCATCCTGGTACGGCTCGAGCCGGGTGCTTACACAGCGGTGGTCACCGGAGCGAATGACTCGACGGGTATTGCGTTGATCGAGGTTTACGAAATCGATCACGACTAACCTGGTGTTTGAGATTGAAAGATGCCCTCGCACCTTCGGGTGCGGGGGCATTTTTTTGTTGGTGGGGCGCTTTGCGGCGGGTCTGTGGACGCCTCGCTCCGAGAGGCGCGAGAGTTGGGCTCCCGTTCCTCCGGGCGGAGCTCGGCCCGCGCTTCGCAGAGCGAGGCGTCTACAGAGCTGGACTCGTGCTCATGCTCGAATCGTGCTCATAATCGACAGCCCGGTCTTGGATCGAGCACGATTACGATCACGAGTATGAGCACGAGTCATTATCTCTAATAGGACTTCGCCCAAAGGACGCGGCGAGGGCTCGGCTCACCGGTAATGATACACTTGCCGCTTTCCGGAGGATTCGCGGGGTCGTCGAAGGGGATGCAACGAATTGTCACCTTTAGATCGTTCTTGATTTGTTCTTCTACCGCGTGCGAACCGTTCCAATGAGACAAGCGCGAAGCCGCCGTGGATCTCCGGTTTCGCGGGATTCTTTGGGGTGAAGAAATCGTAAAACTCTTCCTTCGTGTCGATCAGGCGCGTGTTCGCATCGCGAAAGGCGAGGGCGCGGTCGAAGAGGCTTTGCTGAATTGCGTCGAGCAGTTGAGGAGCTAGCCTAACGAATTCCGAACTTGGGAGGAAGGCCTTCGTGGCTGGCTTGCCGGGGTCAGCGCCTCCCGGCTACAACGGAACGGCCATCACGTCGGCTGACGGCGACGTTCCCGCTCTCGAGATCGCGTGGTCCGAGTTCAACCCGCAAGGGCACGCCTTTCTTGATCCATTCCCAGTTTTTCACCCCGCCTCCGAGATCGCGCTGATCGACCTGCACTTCGAGTGGCGCACCGTGCCAGGTGATCGCGCGCAGCTGCGTCGCGAGCTCATTCGCCGCGGCCAGGACTGCGTCGCGCGTCTCTGGCTTGGGCGTGACTGGAATGATGACGATATGGGTCGGCGCAATGCGCGGCGGCAGGACGAGACCGTCATCGTCCGCATGCATCATGATGACGGTGCCGACCATGCGCGTGCTCACGCCCCAACTCGTCGTCCAGCCAAATTCCTGTTTCCCGTCGCGCGTCTGGAATTGAATTCCGCTCGAACGCGAAAAATTCTGCCCGAGAAAATGCGACGTGCCGGCCTGGATCGCTTTTCGATCCTGCACCATCGCTTCGATGCAAAGTGTCTGGACCGCGCCGGGAAATCGTTCGCTCTCCGATTTCTCGCCGGTGAAAACCGGCACCGCGAGATGATCGCGCGCAAAGGTTTCGTAAACATCGAGCATCTGCTTCGTCTCGGCGCGCGCTTCGGCTTCCGTTTCGTGGACGGTGTGGCCTTCCTGCCAGAGAAATTCCGTCGTGCGCAGGAAGAGACGCGGCCGCATTTCCCAGCGAACGACATTGGCCCATTGGTTGATCAGGATCGGCAGGTCGCGATAGGATTGGACCCACTTTGCGTAGCTCGCGCCGATGATCGTCTCGGAGGTTGGCCTAACGACGAGCGGCTCGGTCAGCGGACTGGCCGGAACCATTTTGCCCTCGGCATTCACCTCCAGCCGATGATGCGTGACGACGGCGCATTCCTTGGCGAAGCCTTCGACGTGCTCCGCCTCCTTCTGCATGTAACTGAGCGGAATGAAGAGCGGGAAATAGGCGTTGGTATGTCCGGTGGCCTTGAACATGGCGTCGAGTGCGCGCTGCATGTTTTCCCAGATCCCGTAGCCCCACGGTTTGATCACCATGCAACCGCGCACGTCGCTCGACTCCGCCATGTCGGCGGCACGAATGACCTGCTGATACCACTCGGGAAAATCCTCCGCGCGGCGAGGGCTGATGGCGGATTTTGGAACGTCGGGCTTGGCCATGGCGAAGCGCGATACTTAAACCCGAGGACCCAAATTGGCCAGCCGCGGTTTTATCCGCTCGTGCTCATGCTCCTAATCGTGATCGTAATCGAATCGTTGGATATGCGAGCGGCAGCGGGAGGCCGTCGTTAGGGGATCGAGCACGATTACGATGATGAGCAGGAGCAGGAGAGCGAGGCGCTTCCTAGTTGCGAGCGGCGAACGACCTCAACACGGAGGCGTTTTCAGCGAAACCGCCTGCGAAATCGATGCTGCAGACTGTCCCGTAACGAGCGTGTGGACCGAGCGCTGCGCCGGCGTAGTTAAAGTCCGGGTTGAAGATGTTATGACGATGCCCTCGACTGCGCACTCCGTCGTCGATGATGAGAGCGAGGACAATGTCGCGCGGACTCGATTCGCCGTAGGCGATATTTTCGCCCCAACGTCCGCGCCAGATTCCGTGGCGGCTGATGCGGTCAGCGGGGCTGCTGTGATCGGGGCCGGAGTGACCGAGAGCGCCGCGACGCCTGCTCGGCGACATGCTCCGCCGCCGCCCTTGAGAGCCCTGCGGAAAAGGTCAATGGTGCGATCGGGTCTGGCATTCCGCAGGAAGCGGATCGCATCATCCACCGCGTCGACGCCTTCAGAAGTATGGAATGTGAAACCCCCTGGGCCGGTGCAAATGTTGCCGTGAAAACTGTCGCGCAATTCTTCGAGAAAACCCGCGTAGACGGCTGGATGTTGTCGCGCCAAATTCAACTCGCGAACGACTCCCGCACCGCTCACATTTTTGCCCCGCGAATGCGCGTTTGAAACTGACGGATGGAGCACGAATAGAAAAAGCAGAACAACGCACCGGTAACGCATCGCAGGATTGTCAGGGAGCAGCCAAAATGCCAAGGGTTGACACCCCGCGAAGCCGCCACTAATTTCCCCGCCCTCCCAAGCCCTTTCCGCAATGAAAACGTTTTCCGCAAAAGCAAATGAGGTCGACCGCAAATGGTGGATCATCGACGCCCATGACCAGGTGCTCGGGCGCGTCGCGGTCAAAGCCGCCAACCTCTTGCGCGGCAAAGAAAAAGCGATCGTTACTCCGCACGTGGATACCGGTGATTTTGTGGTCATCATCAATGCCGAAAAGGTGCGCCTGACGGGCAAAAAAGAAGAACAGAAGACGTTCATGAGTTTTTCCGGTTTCGTCGGCGGCCACAAGAGCGAGAGCGCGCGCTCACGCCGGGCCCGCCATCCCGAGTTGCTGGTGGAACACGCCGTCCGCGGGATGATTCCGCACAATAAACTTGGCCGGGCGGTTTATCGGAAACTGAAGGTTTATAAAGGTGCGGAACATCCGCATGCCGCGCAGCAGCCCCAAACCGTGGCTTTGGACTAACGAAATACTCTCATGGCTGAGACACAGGAATTCATCGCCACCGGCCGCCGCAAAACTGCGGTCGCGCGCATTCGCATGATGCCCGGCAACGGCAAAATCGACGTCAACGGCAAGAGCTTCGAGGATTACTTCCCGACCGTGCCGCTCCAGAACACAGTCTTGCAACCGTTGCAGGTCGTGAAACTCGCCAATGCCTACGATATCTCGGTCAACACGAGCGGCGGCGGCGCCGACCGGTCAGGCTGGAGCTGCGCGGCTCGCGATTTCGCGGGCGCTGTTGCAAGTGGACGCGAACCTTCGCGGCACGTTGAAAGCCGAAGGTTTGCTCATGCGCGATCCGCGGATGAAGGAACGGAAGAAGTCCGGGCAACCGGGCGCGCGCAAACGGTTCCAGTTCTCGAAGCGATAATTCCGCTTCCGTTCGCCTGTAGACGCCTCGCTCTGCGAGGCGCGAGGAATATTTCCAGCGGCTCGTTAGGCAAGACGATGGCCAGTTGCCGCGCTTCGCAGAGCGAAGCGTCTACAATTACGGCTATCGCTACGGCTTCGCGGAAGGCGCGGCAGTCGGCGCCGCAGTTTCTTCCGGCGGCCGGGCCATTGGGATGCGGTGCTTGGGAAGGTGCCGCCGCGGGGACCGGCGGTGCAGCGGGTTTCGGCAAAGACGTCAACTCCCGCATCGCTTCGTTCATCACAAGGCTGTCGCGATACTGGCTGAGCAATGTCTCGCAAATCCGGCGCGCATCGTCGAAACGGTTCTTTCGCTTTCAAGAACGGCACCTCGGCGAGGAGCGCGAGCGGAGCATTGAAGCTCTGAGGATATTCGGTCGCGAGCCGCTGATAGGTGCTGAGCGCCTCGTCATTTTTGCCTAACGATTCGAGGTTCGCCGCCACTCCCATCCACGCGGTCGTGATCAGTGCATGCTTCGGATATTGGTCGATGAATTTATGCAGAGTGGTGTTCGCTTCCGCGTAGCTTCTTTTTCGCCCGCTGCTGCGCGGCGAGCAGAAGATAAGCGCTCGCGGCCGGTCCGCTGCCCGGGATAACGATCGATCACCTGTTGATAATCCGGAGCCGATTTGGCGGCGGCCAAAAGAGCAGACGCGTCTGCGGCGCGGCGCGCGGTATAGAGTTGAAAGCCAGCATACCCGAGCCCGCCGAGCACGAGGACCACGACCACGGCAATGATGGTCGTCTTGTATTGATCCCAGAGAAGATGGGTCTCGAGCGCGGGATCGGCGGTGATTTGGGATACGGTGGCCATGGAAATCGGGAGTTGTGTCTATGCCACGCGATGGTTTTTCGCGCAAGCGCCTTCCCACCGGTACCGACGTTCCGTCGGCGCGGATTAGTAAGGGTTGGCCACCATCCCGCGCGGTGCCCGCGCTTCTACCTGGCCCCCGCGCACCCGCACTTCAAAGCAGGGTTGGCGATAAGTGGCCGGTCCGACGACGACGCGGCCGTCCTCGATCGCAAATTTCGACTGGTGCCAGGGACAGTTGACCGTCTCGCCGTCGAATTTTCCTTCCGAGAGCGGTCCGCCGAGGTGCGAGCATTTTTCTGCCATGACGAAAATCTCGCTGCCGCGCCTAACGACGAGCACGGGAACACCATCCGCATCCGCCTTGCACATTTTGCCCTCGGAAAGTTCCGATTCTTTCAACAGGGGGACGAATTTTTTCGGCAACTCTTCCGGCGCGTGATTGACTCCGATCCGCTCGTTGTAAACGAGGTGGCCACCAAGGTAAGCGCCCACCGCCGACAAGGCGTATCCGGCAAATCCAGTCGTTAGGGCGACGCGCCGGCAACCGTAGCGCCGTTGCCACCACGAGCCAAGGTAGCAGGCCGTTGCGGCGATGTTCGTGATCGCATGGAGCGCGCCGACCCGACGCGGTTTTTCGTAAGTATAATTCCAATCGTTCAGGCCCGTGATCGCCGCGCCAGCCGCGCCGAGCAAGCCGATCCCAACCGCGAGGTCGGCGCCGGGCGCGAGACTTTCATCGCCGCTCGCAAGTTCATAAACATCGAGTGCCGTGCAGCCGTCCAGGCGCCGAGGGGAACATCGGTAATTGCAGGATGCAGCGGATGGCCGAACCAGGTGCCGTGGAAGAAATTTCTTATCTTTTCCCCGATGGGCAAGTCCTTGAAAAAGAGGGTATCGGCCACCGTTCCGAGGGCCGTTTCGACCGGTTTGAGCCACTTTTGCCGACTGATGAAATCTCCCAGTTTGTCCATGTTTCTGATTCGGAATTCGCGTGACGCACGGGTGCAATGGCGAAGAGCGGGATGAAACGGAGAAATCTATTCAGGATTTAACCGCGGCCGGGATTCACCGATCCCGGCTACAACTTTGCCGATAACGGGACATTTCTACTAAGGGGTGTTTTTGCCTTGAGAAACTTGCGCATCAATTGAAGCGCATCCTCGTTCTCCCTCGGCGTGTTTGAGACTGTGCAATCGCGCGGAACAATCAAACTGTAGTCACGCATGTAGGCGTCGTTCGCCGTGAAGAGGACGCAAAAATTACCGGCGATTCCAGTGAGGATAAGAGTGTTCGATCCGAGATAACGCAGGAGCGTCTCAAGCGTCGTCGAGAAGAAGCCAGAGTGCTTCGGTTTAAGGACGAAATAATCCTTTTCCACCGGTTTCAAGATTTCGACGATCTCGCGGCCGCGAACGTTCTTCTGCGCGCAATGCTCAATCGTCGCGCGGAAGTCAGACTTCCATTTCCCGAAGTTGTCGTTCACGTAAATGGCCGGCACGCCCGCCCGATAGGCACGTTCTTTCAAGCGGGCGAGGCGATGCGCCATTTTTACCGCCGCGCCAAACATCTGGTCCGCTTCCGGGAACTCGAGATCGTTGATTACGTCGATCAGAAGCAGTGCGGTCCCGCTCTTATCGGGCGCACTTCCGTGTAGATCTGTATTTTTGGCCGGCATGGCAATACCAGCGCGGTCTGGCCCTTCCCGCAGTCGGGTGCCGCGGCCGTTCCGTCAGCGCTTCTTCTTGGCCCCAGCTTTTTTGCCGCCCTTGCGACTGGGGGCCTTGCTTGATTTCTTGCCCCGCCCGGACCCTGATTTCTTTCCACCCTTGTCGGACTTATTGACTGTCGCCCAAGCGCGCCGCTCCGCCTCCTTCTTTCCCACACCGCGTTTTTCGTAGCCCTCCTCGATGTGGTCAGCTTTGCGTTTTTGCTTGGACGTATATTTCGACTTGCTTCCTTGTGGCATTGTTAGTCTCCAATTTGTTTTCCTATCAACTAGGAAACGGATCGCAGATGCGCTTTGGACTTGCCCGACGAACGGGCCGCTGATACGCGCAATCGCCCTTATACGGGCGATAAATTGTTGTGCAGGCGATCAATGATTTTCTTGGCCCGCTCCTGGGTTTGGGCGCGGAGCCGAAGGGCTTGACCTTCGCGCAAGTGTCCTTGCGCGCCGTGATTGTGTTTCTCGTCGCTCTCCTTCTCGTACGGATGAGCAGCAAACGTTCGCTTGCCGAAAAAACCGCCTTCGATGCGGTCCTCGTCGTGATCCTCGCGGCGGTCCTCTCGCGCGCGATCAATGGCTCGGCCGGCTTTTATGCTTCAATTGGCGCGAGCTTCGTTCTCGTCGTGCTGCATCGTCTTTTTGCCTGGATCGCGTGTCGCTCCCATCTTTTTGGCAAGCTCATCAAAGGTTCCCCGGCGGTCATTGTTGAAGATGGAAAAGTCGATCCACGCACGATGCGGCGGAACCTCGTTTCCGAGCACGATCTCGAGGAAGACCTGCGGCTCCTCGCCAATCTGGAAGACGTCTCGAAGGTTCGCGTGGCTCGCGTCGAGCGGAGCGGCGACATTAGCTTTATCAAGAAATAGTTGCCGGGCGGTCCAAAGTGGACGTTTCGCGTTGCGCGTTGAACGTTCCCACTGTGATCGCACACGACAAACTCTTCACGCCCGGCCCGGTTGAGGTTTCGGAAAAAACGCTCGCGGCTTTTTCCCGGCCGATGATCGGACATCGCGGCGAAGATTTCAGGAATCTTTACCGCGGACTCCATCCGCGTCTGCAGGAGTTGTTCGGCACCCGACAGCCGGTTTTTCTTTCCACCTCGTCGGCCTGGGGGGTGATGGAGGCGGCGATTCGCAATCTCGTTAGGCAACGTCTCCTCTGCTGCATGTGCGGCGCGTTTTCCGACAAGTGGCTCGACGTGGCGCGGCGTTGCGGGAAGGAGGCCGAGCCGCTCCAGGTGGAGTGGGGAAAGGCGATCGATCACAAGGCGATCGACGCGCAGCTCGCAACCGGAAAGTTCGATGCGATCACGCTCATTCATAACGAGACCTCCACCGGGGTGATGAATCCGTTGCCGGAGATTTGCTGCACCCTGGCAAAGTATCCCGAGGTCGCGCTCATCGTGGACAGCGTCTCTTCGTTTTCCGCGGTCCCGATCCCGATGGACGAGTACGGAATTGATGTGCTCCTGACCGGCTCGCAAAAGGCGCTCGCGCTGCCACCTGGTTTCGCGCTCTTCAGTGTCTCGGAGAAAGCATTCGCGCGGGCTGAGCAGGTGAAGGATCGAGGATATTATTTCGACTTTCTTGAGTTCAAAAAACAGCAGGCCGGTGACATGACTCCGACGACGCCGAGCATCGGTCACATCTTCGCTCTACAATCGAAGCTCGATGAAATCTTCGCGGAAGGCCTAACGAATCGTTATGCACGCCATGCGCGCACGAACGCGCTCGTCCACGCCTGGGTGCAAGAACGCGGTTTCGACTTCTTTGCTGCCGAGGGCTATCGCTCGCTCAGCCTGACGTGTGTGAAAAATACCCGCGGCATCGAGGTGGCGAAGTTGGTGGCCAACTTGCGCGAAAAACATCACCTCGTGATCGATGGCGGCTACGGCAAGCTCAAGGGGCAAACGTTTCGCCTCTCAAACATGGGCGACGAAACCGAAGAGACGGTTTCGCATTTGCTGCGCTGTCTCGACGATTGCCTTGGGGAGGAGCTGAAATGTGGGAGCAGCCTTTGCGCTGCGATGATCGGGGCGCAGAGGCCCCTCCCACATTGCGGATCAGGCGCGGCTTGCAGCGGCGACCGCCTCGGCCCGCCTCGGCTCATCGAGGCGGCGAAAAATCATCCAGACGCCGAGGAGAACCAGTGCCGCGCCGAGCAGCGACCAGACCGAAAGCCTCTCGCCACCAAACGCCCAGCCCAGGACGATCGCACCGGGCGGGGTGATGAGCGAGATCGTCTGCAAGTTGGTCACCGACATCCGCGGCAGGAGCCAGTAAAGAAGGAGAAAAGTAAAGGACGAGCCGATCGCGGCCAGGTAAAGCAGGCAAAGTATCGCGCGCCCGGTCCAATGGAACCGCAGTGGATTTCCATCGACCGCGAAGCCGAGGAGCAAGAGCGGCACGGTGCCGAAAATCATCTGCCAGGCGGCGAGCATCGAGGGTGCGAGCTGAATCTTTTTTGCTTTCAGCACCACGTTGGAAAACGCGGCGCTGGCCGCACCGATCGTGACTCCGACCCCACCGAGAAACGCGAGCCAGCCATCAAAACTGAGGAGGCGCGCGCAAATGAAAGCAACGCCCAGCATCGCAACCAACGCGCCGGCCAAACGTTGCCACCGCAAAGGCTCATCCGGCAGCATCCAATGCGCGAAAACCATCCCGAAGATCGGAATCGAAGCCTGGATAACGGCGGCGATCCCCGATGAGACGTGCAGTTCCGCCCAAAAAAGCAGGGTGTAATTGATGCCGAACATGAGCAGGCCCGTGCCCGCCAGGACAAGATAATCGGCTCGAGTCGATGGCAGCAGCCTGGCGCGGCCGAAGGAAATGAGAAAGAGAACCAGGATCGCGACGACAAAGCGGAGGGCGACGAAGGAGATCGGCGGCAAATCCTCCAATCCGATTTTGATGACGAGCCAGGTCGAGCTCCAGACGACGCAAAGCGTCAACCAGGCGACAGGAATGCGCCAGTCTCCTCGTTGCCCCGTGTTTGCAGACATGACCGGCGACTCTCGCGGCGCGCGACCGCTTCGTAAAGTGACGTTGTCCAATCCGCGCGGTTGCAGGTTGTAGCCCGCCTGAGGCGGGTGATCCCGGTCGCCTGCGGGCGCGGCCGCGTCCGGGGCGACCGGGGTCACCCGACCTCAGCGGGCTACAACTGGCGTCAGCGCCAGAGGACCAGTCAACTAACAATTGACCAACACTACCATAGGAGTCGGAGCAGTTAGGAAACTGATTGACTTTTGGTGCCCTGATCGATCACTCTGGACGTCCTCATTAACCAGGAGTTGTCATGTCTTTCCAACAGATTTGCAGAACCATTGGGCGGGTCACTGCCCTTTTTTCAATATCGCTTAGCTCACTCGCATCGGCGGCGCCAGTCAACGGGACCACCGGTGCGAAAAACGCGCAGGACATCGCGGTAATCGACCGCGCCCTGGCGACGGCGAAGCCGGGCCAGGACTACGTCGTGTTTGGCGATGTGGGTGTTAAACCAGAAATCCTGAAAATTTTCCGGAAGCGGTTAGTCGCTGAACAAAGCGGACCATCCGGGCCGAAGCCAATGCCTGATGCTGACACCCCCCCTGGCACCACCTTCAAATGGACCGGGGGGAGCGTCCCTTACCGATTCGATCCAACCCAGGTCAGGGAATGGCACGATTACCGCGGCCAAGATGCAGCAGTTTCGCGATGGCATCGCCGAATGGGCGGCCTCTGCCAATGTGGTTTTCTCTGAGTTTACCGGAGGCACGCCAACCAACTTCATCACCGTTCAGGAAGATCCGACCCTCGGCGGTGGATTTTCCTCGTCCGTTGGAATGGCGGGGGGCGAGCAATTCGTGAAATTTGGGCCTAACGCCTGGAATCGCGGAACCGTTTGCCACGAGGTCGGGCACGCTCTCGGTTACTG
Source organism: uncultured Verrucomicrobiae bacterium (assembly GCA_963771865.1). Taxonomy (GTDB): domain Bacteria; phylum Verrucomicrobiota; class Verrucomicrobiia; order Chthoniobacterales; family UBA10450; genus Palsa-1392. The sequence goes on along the minus strand of CAVYVJ010000019.1, from coordinate 48,238 downwards.
GCACGAACAGCAACGCGACGATCGCGACACCTATGTGATCATCGACTGGAGTAACATCGCGCTCGGTAACCAGCCTAACTTTGCCAAGTTACCGGGCGGAACAACGGCAATCGGCGCCTATGACTTCTATTCGGTCATGCATTATGCGCGCAATGCGCTGGCGATTGATCCGAGCATGGACACCATCACCATGCAGCCGGCTTACACGCAGTTCGCCGACATCATCGGGCAATGTTTACTACCGCACCCTGAGCAAACTCGATCGGGCGGGCATGGCGGTCGTTTATGGCAATCCATCGCCGCTCCCGAGCGCGGTCGTTACTAATACCAAGGACAGTGGTCCGGGGAGTTTGCGCGCCGCGCTCTATTACGCGTTTGATAAGTCGACTGACATCCCGCCGGTCCCGACCGCGATCGTCTTCAACATTCCAACGACCGATCCGGGCTTTGCCAACAACGTCTTCACGATTAGTCCGACCTATCTCATGGTGGCCCCGGGTGCGGGCACGACTATCGATGGGGCGACTCAAACTGCCTTCACCGGAAACACTAACTCGAGCGGTCCGGAAGTGGTTCTCAATGGTTCGCAGATCGCCGTGCAAAATCTCTTTGCGTCCGGTTTCCTGCTCCTCGAAGCGAACTGCGCGGTGAAGAATCTCGTGATCGGGGGCTTCAATACAGAGGGGGTCCTCCTTCAAGGAACAGGCGCGACCGGAAACACTGTCAGCGGTTGTTACATTGGGACGAACGCCACCGGCACGAGTGCAATGCCAAATGCTTTTCCCGGCATCGAAATCGACGAAGGCGCGAATGCCAACACGATCGGAGGCACGACGACAGCGGCGCGCAACGTCATTTCCGGCAACGCGCACATCGGCGTGTCGATTCACGACACGCGGCACCAACAGCAACCTCGTGGAGGGCAATTTCATCGGAACGAACGCCGCCGGCACGGCTGCGCTCCCCAATACTTTCGATGGCGTCGGCATCTTCCTTGGCGCGCAAAGTAACGTTATTGGCGGCACTTCGACCGCGGCCGCGCAATGTTATCTCGGGTAACTCCTCCTATGGCGCCTTTTGCTCGGATGCGGGCACGTCGAGCAACGTGGTGGAAGGGAACTTCATCGGCACCAATGCGGCCGGCACGGCTGCTGTGCCCAACGCCTTTGCTGGTGTGGGAATTTTCGGTAGCGCGACCAACAACACGGTGGGCAGCAGGTACCGTCGCAGGCGGTCGCAACGTCATCTCTGGAAATACCTCGCAGGGAGTATTGATTGCTGACGTGGGCACCAACTCCAACAAGGTGCAGGGTAATATCATTGGACTTAACGCCGCCGGAACTGCGGCGTTAGGCAATCAATTCGGCGGCGTCGAAATCTTCGGCAGTGCGCAATCCAATACTGTTGGGGGCACTACCACGGCCTCGAGCAACTTCATCGCGGGCAACGTCGGTGCCGGGATCAACATCAGCGGCACGGGGACAAAGAGTAATAAGGTTCAAAAGAACTTCATCGGGACCAAACTCACCGGCCTGGCCGCTATGCCTAACAATGCCGGCATTCAGATTTTTGGAGGCGCCACTTCCAATACGATCGGCGGCACGACGGCCTCGGTCCGCAACATTATTTCAGGCAATAACTTCGGTGGAGTGAACATTTCGGGCACGGGCACCAAGTCGAACACAGTTGCCGGTAACTTTATCGGGACAGACAAGAACGGAACGGCGGCGCTGCCCAATACCGGCGCCGGGGTCGTGCTCTTTGGCGCCGCCCAATCCAACATCATCGGCGGCCCGACCTCCGCGTCGCGCAATGTTATCTCCGGTAACCTGAATCAGGGCGTTTTCCTGGGCGATAATGGCACGAAGTCGAACCAGGTCATCTCCAATTACATCGGCATTAATGCTGCCGGCACGGCTGCCATCCCCAACTCCTTCAGCGGCGTCGAGATCTTCAATGCGAATGCGAACTTCATCGGCGCAGTTGGCAAGGGTAATGTCATTTCCGGCAATGCGAATTACGGCATCGCCATCAGTGGCGCGACCGCATTGTCGAACAGTGTGCAGGCGAATCTTATTGGTCTGAATGCGGCTGCGAGCGCGGGCATCGGAAACGCTTTCTCCGGTTTCATTCTGTTTAACGGCGCACAGAAGAACTTGATTGGCAGCTCGACCACCGGTGCGGGAAACGTCATCGCGTTTAATGTCTTTTCCGGCATCGACGTCTTTGACAGCACGACGGTCGGGAATGATTTCAACGCTAACTCTATTTTTTCCAACGGCGCCCTCGGCATCAATCTCGTTGGCGGCAGTGAAAATGGATTCGGCGTGACCGCGAATGATCTGAAGGATCCCGACACCGGTCCGAATCAGCTCCAAAACTATCCAGTTCTCACGTCCGCCAATAGCGGCGCGGTTATTCAGGGCACGCTCAACAGCGCTCCGAACAAGACCTATCGGTTAGACTTCTTCTCCAGCCCCGCTGCGGATGCGTCCGGTTTCGGTGAGGGCCAGACGTGGATTGGCGCCGTCAATGTCACGACCGACGCCAACGGCAACGCTTCCTTCAATCAGGATTTTCCCAGCACGCTGACAACAGGTTCTGTCGTTACAGCAACCGCGACAGGGACTGGGGCGGGCGCTTCCGGAACTTCAGAGTTCTCTCACAGCGTCACTGTTATTCCCTAACGAACGTGGCGTACAGCCGGGCTCCCGGGGAGGCGAAACAGGATTTACACGATGGGAAAGAATTGCTTTGGCCGTTTCCAAGCCGTCTCACAAACACAACTGTCATTCTGAGCGCAGCGAAGAATCTCTGACTATTTCCGGTTTCCTGGGCGTTGTGCTGGAGAAACAGTCAGAGATCCTTCGTTTCACTCAGGATGACAAGTTCGGTAAATTTATGAGGTGGTTTGTAATCCGGTCCAGCTAAGCTCAGAAAAGTGGAAGGGCGCCTTCGTTTCCGAAAGCGCCCTTCATTTCGATGGCGATAAGCCGAATTCTGTACCCGGATTTCTCCGGGGCGATGATCATTTATCTCGCCCGGCTTGCGCCGAACGCCCGCCGAGCCGCTCTCGGCCCCGAACGCTTTCGGGGGCCGCTACAGCCCGACGTGATGCGACGATACCCGAGGATTAAACCCCGAATTTCTCCGGGGCGGGCGGACCGGCTGCCCTTCCTCTGTTCTGTCTTGCACCGCATGGGGTTTTTCCTGCCTCGCCGCTTGCGCGTCGAGCGGTGAGCTCTTACCTCGCCTTTTCACCTTTGCCTAACGAACGCTCGCGCGCTCGCCGGGCCGTATGTTTTCTGTGACACTTTCCGTCGCGGCTCCCTTGCGAAAACCGCGCCCGCGCATTCTGCGCGGCATGCTGCCGTTTGGTGTTCGGACTTTCCTCTGGTGAAACCTTGCGGCTCACCAGCGATCATCTGCCATCGGTAGAAAGATACCATCTCCGGGAGCGCGCGAAAGCACGATCTGGGGAGTCTCTGACGACGTCCTTTTCACGGATGCTTTCCGCCTAACGATTCTACCCAGTGCGAGACAAAGAACTTCTTCTCCTTCGGCAGAAAATGATCCGAAGTGCCGAGTAGCGGACGCAGCGTGGTCGTCATCTGCAGGCAAACGAGAATGAAAATGGCGGACCACGTCCTCAGTCCACCCTGCGCTCTTTCGCCCCGGTGCCGGCTCATCCCACGGAGGAGGCGCAATCCGAAGAAGACGGCGATCATCCAAAAACCGAGATGCAGCGCGCCCATGAACGCGACGGAATCGGTCGATTGCGAAAAGATCCAGGCGACCGGCGCGAAACCGATCAGGAGCAACGCACTCAGGCAGGCCGTCGCGGCGAGTGCGCCCGCGACGGATGCGAACCGAACGTCGCTCCCTCCCAGACAACTGAAAATGTAGAGGCTTGGCAGACAGATGAGAGCGGAAAGCAGTGTGCCGAGGCCGAGCTTGGCGGGTGCGATCCAGAGTTGCGCTCCACCCGCGAGCGAGCCGACGACCAAGCCGTAAAGCGCCATCGCACCGAGGGCGAAGATCAAGAGCCAGAAAGGAAGCGCTCGCTCACGCCCGTTCTCCAGCTCGTAAAGAATGCGGCCTGGATGCTTGAGCAGCGTCTCGAGAAAGAGAAGCGGACCGCCCTTTTCGGTCATCGGTTCGAAGGTAAATGTTCGCGCCGCGGAAGCGGTGGCGGACTGGATGGTGTGTCAGATGTATTCATGTTTGTTGGTCGTTAGGTTGAAAAAAAGATGTGCTTGAGCGCATGGCCTACTGCCTCGTAAAAGTTGCCGCGCAGTGGATCGGCCCGCAGAAATTCGATCGGCAGTGTCGGGCTGCCGATGAACGGCCGCAGGACCCAGGCGAGCTGACTTCCGAGCAAGAAATTTCCGCCCAGCCAACCGCAGAGGACACGGCGAGCGACCGCGCGGCTGCCGCTCACTGTTTCGAGCAGACGATAGAGACGGCGATTAGCAACCGAACCGGCGGTTGCGATGAAAAAGACGTGGGTCAGAAGCGTGATGCTGTGCCCGAGGAGGTTCCCGCCCGAGGCCAGCGGCGGGGTGTTGTAAAGAATGAAGAGGCTGATCGGGCTCAAGGCTCCGAGAATCAGGGCAGTGAGGACGAAGCTCATGAGAATTGCGAGCGAGGTCTGGCGAAAGGACAGGCCCGAGCCCAGAAGCTGCGCGAGCATGCCGTTGAGGAGCGCGTTGCCCGCGCAGGTGAGGAAGATGAGCAGCGGAAACTTTAGCGCGGTGTAGAACGACTGGAGCGGCGCGCGCCAGAGGCCGACGGTGAACCCGTAAAGGCCGCTCCCCAGCAACACGACGAGCGCGCAGACCATCGTCCAGCGGATCCCTGGCTCGACCAGCCAGTGGCTGATCTCGTCCGCATCGCCACGCAAGAGAATTTTGAATCGATCTCTCACGTCGTTAGGCATCGAATGACAGGAGACGCGTCCGCACCGTCTCAACTGTTTCAGGCAGGGTGGAAGTGCCGGCGGTGAGGCCGACGACGGCGACTCCCGCAAAATCCGCCGCCTGCAATTCCTCGGCGCATTCCACGTGAATCGCGCGCCGGCCGGCAGCGTGGCAGGTCTCCACCAGTTGTCGCGTGTTGTTGCTGGCGTGGCCGCCGACCACGACGATTACTTCCGTTTCGGCAATCAAACGTCGAAGCGCATCCTGTCGGTCCTTCGTCGGCTTGCACACCGTGTCCGCGAAACGGACCTCCGCCTCGGGTCGTTGGTCGCGAATCGCCGCGACCAGTTGTTTCACGCGCTCGATCGGCTGGGTCGTTTGCGAGATGATGCCGATGCGCGGCGTCGGTGGGATCTGCGCAATGTCCGCGCAGTCCGAGATCACAACCGCGCCGGCAAAATCCTCGGTCAGGCCGCGCACCTCGACGTGGCCCGGTTGACCGATGACCACCGGAAAAAAGCCGTCCCTGACCAGATGGGCAAGTTGGCTGTGAGCGTGGCGGACGAGAGGACAAGTCGCATCGGCGACAGCGTGGCCAGCGGTGCTCCATTGCTTGCGCCTAACGTCGGAGGCGCCGTGGGCGGTGATCAGGACGTTGGGCGACGCGGCGGTGCCGGGTTCATGGAGCGCGCCTTCCTGCACTCCGTTGGCGCGGAGTTTGGCGCGCACAATCGGATTGTGCACCAACTCGCCAAGGATTGTGAGCGGACCCTGGGCGGCCAGGGCCTCGGCCTGGGCGATCGCGTCGCGCACGCCAAAACAGATCCCGAAATGCTCCGCGAGCAGGATTTTCATTCGTTAGGCACGGGATTCGCTTCCCCGGATTTCGCTCCACCGAACTCATGCAGTCTTAACTTTGTAGCACAAAGCTTATCTGCAAAAAAACTCACGCTTTCCCCGCTTTCACGATTTGTTCCAGGACGTGCAGATAGTCGGTAAAGGCGGCCCGCCCTTTCGTCGTTAGGGCGTAGCTCGTTTGCGGACGGTCGAGCACTTCTTTCGTGACCGCGACGAAACCGAGCTTGTGCAATGTGCGCAGATGAGTCACGAGATTGCCGTCGCTCATTTTGAGCTCCGCTTTCAGATCCTGAAACGGCCAGCTCACCCGGCTGGCGAGCAAAGTCATGATCGCGAGCCGACCTTTTTCGTGGATGGCTTTGTCGAGTTTGTCGAAGTCCGGCATCGCTCATTCGGTTGCAAGAATTTCCGTCGCGCCAGACTCCCGTCGCGACCAGACGCAGGCCGCATAGACGAGATGATAAAGCCCGAAAGTCGCGCCCATTGCGAGGTTTGGATAGAGTCCGCGCGGATCGTCCCCGAGCGATTTGGGCCAGAAAATGAGGATCAAGCCGGAGACGAGGAATGCCCAGCCGAGCAGGACGAGAGAGCGGGGGGCGAAGAGAGCAGTGGCGAGCAGGCTCAGCCCGTAAAATGCGATCCAAACGGCAACGAGGATGTCCTGGTCGATCGGCTCGGCGTTTTTGAAATACCAGATCGTCGTCGCGGCCGGAATGAGGAGACAGGGAACGACGGCGCGAACGGCGAGGCGGGCGCCGGGGGAGAGGAAAGCACGGCCGCCGTGCCGGGCTTCTCGACTAACGAAGAAAGCATTGACCGCGAGCACGACAACGAGGACCGCGAGCCAGATCCAGGCAAAGAGCCGGTTATTGAGAGCGACTTGCCCGGGCGCGCCGGAGCGGTTGGCGAACCATATCGCTCCGGCGGTCGCGACGGCGAGGAGGCCGCCAACGAGCGCGGTTGGGGCGGAGATGGCGCGGTAGATCGTGGCGCGTTCCATCAGGGAACGGATGACGCGCAAGTGTTCTTCGGCTCGGGCGCGCTCGTTCATTGAAATAACTTTGTATCGCAAAGTGCGATTCGCTGCAAGGATTTTTTGGCGACATTTCGTATCTTTTGAGCGTGCAACGCATCTTGCGCTGGGGAGGAGCCCGCGGCGCTTCCTTCGTCTGTCATCCCGAAGCTGGCGCAGCGCGCTGAGGGACCTCTCCCATGATGTTTACTGAGCGCGTTCGGGTTCGTTTCCCAAAGACCTTTGGGGAGGTCCCTCGCCGTCTGCGCGGGCTCGGGATGACAACCTAGAGAGAGTGCGCTCCCCGGAAGATTATCGCCCACCACGGTGCCTCTTGAAACTTCCGCCTCGATTGGTCAGGCTCGGTCGCCATGCCCGAAGGAGCGCGCAATCGCAAAGCGATCTTGTCCGCGATCGTTACCGTGACGGTCGGCGGGATTGTGCTGGCAGCGGTCTTCTGGCGCGATCTAAGACGAAGCGAGGCGGCGCCAGCAAACCGCCCAATCATGGCGCGGCAGGAAAATTACGTGACTTCCAATTCATGTCGCTCCTGTCACCCGGGGAATTACGCGAGCTGGCACACCTCATTTCACCGCACCATGACTCAGGTCGCGACCCCAGCCACGCTCATTCCGAAGGCGAGCGGCGAAGAGCTGACGTTTGCCGGGACGGCAATACCAGTTATCTGAAAAGGACGGCAAGATTTTCGTCGCTGACCGTTCGTTAGGCGAAAAGGAATACGGCCCGCCGCGCCAAGTTGTGCTCCTGACCGGTTCGCACACCCTCCAGATTCTGTGGAACGAGACGGGGCAGGGGAGGACGCTCGAGCAATTTCCTTTCGCCTACATTATTGCCGAGAAAATGTGGGCGCCGGTCGTGCAAACTTTTCTCATGCCGTCGGAGACGAAGGAGGCGTACTCGATTGGTTCGTGGAATGGCGCCTGCATGGATTGTCACGTCACCCAGGGCGTGTCGAAGTTTGTCGAAGGCAACAAGTGGGACACGACCGTGGCCGAGTTTGGCATCGCCTGTGAAGCCTGTCATGGCGACGGGCGCGAGCATATCGCCGCAAATCGCAATCCGTTTCGTCGTTGGAAACTCCATCTGACAACACGCGTTGATCCCACGATTGCCAACGCCAAACGCATGAAAGGTCCGGAATCGACTCTGGCCTGCGGACAGTGTCATAGCGTCTGGGCTTTCGACGGGATGGACGAAAAGATCGACTGGAACCGACACGGCGGAAAATTTCGCCCGGGAAAAGAAGATCTGGTGCAGCGCTTTGTCGTTCAGCCTAACGAGCAGGATCACCAGTCCCAGAAGGATTTCATCCGGCAGACGGAGCCGGATTTTTTTCGCAACCGTTTTTGGGGCGACGGGATGATTCGGGTGACCGGGCGCGAGGCCAACGGTGTGCAGGAGTCGCCCTGTTTCAAAGGCGGAAATTTTTCCTGCATTTCCTGTCATGAAATGCATCCCACCACAACGACGACGAGCGTTGCGCTCCAGACGTGGGCAAAAAGCGACCAGCTCGCGCCGCAAATGGAATCGGATCAGGCCTGTCTGCAATGTCACCAGGAGATGACTGCTCGCCTAACGACCCACACGCACCACGCGGCTGATTCTTCCGGGAGCCGCTGTTACAATTGCCACATGCCGCACACCACCTTCGGCCTGCTTCACGCCATGCGCAGTCACCAGGTCTCGTCGCCTAACGTTCGCGAAAGTCTCGATCATGGACGACCGAACGCCTGTAATCTTTGTCACCTCGACCAAACGCTCAGCTGGACGGCGGACAAGTTGCACGACTGGTATCAAGAGCCGGTGCCCGAGTTATCCGAAGACGACAAGACGATTTCCGCTGCAATCCAGTGGCTGGTGAAAGGCGACGCCGGCCAGCGCGCTTTGCTCGCCTGGGGCATGGGCTGGGAGCCGGCGCAAAAAATTTCCGGACGCGACTGGCTCTATCCTTTCTTGAGTTACAGCCTGCTCGATCCCTATGCCGCGGTGCGTTTCGATGCCTGGAAATCGCTCCAGACTTTGCCGGGATTCGCTGACTTCCAATTCACTTATACCGACGATGCGGACGCGCTCAGTGAGGCGGTGAAGCACAGCTATCAAAAATGGTGGAACGAAGTGCGGCCTGCGAATGCGAACTTCGATCCGAAAACCGTTCTCGATCCCGAGGGTCGATTTCAACAGGAAGTCTTCAGCCGGCTCCGGCGCGAGCGGGATGACAAGCCAATCGTGCTCGCGGAATGATCTGGTTTTGCAACTGTCATCCTGAGCAGAGCGAAGGATCTCTGACTCTTTCTGCTTTCCATTGCGCTTCGTCCGCGGAAATGGTCAGAGATGTTTCGCTTCGCTCAACATGACAGGCTTAGGTTGAAGCGGCGGCCCGGAAAATGAATTATTCCACTCGACATCTTCGTTTCGGCTGGTGGGCCCTCGCGATCTACGTCTGCCTCGGGATTGTGCTCGAGACGATGCATGGATTCAAAATCGGTTGGTATCTCGATGTCGGAAACGAAACCCGCCGACTCATGTTCACGCTCGGGCATTTTCACGGAACGATGCTCGCGCTTGTCAATGTCGCGGTCGGCCTAACGATCCGCACGGTCGACGATTTCAAACTGCGGCCGTCGGTTTCCCTCGCGCTCATTTGGGCGGCGATTCTCTTGCCCGGCGGTTTTCTGCTCGGCGGCTTTCTTCCTTACGACGGCGATCCCGGATCTGGGGTCTGGCTAGTCCCGATCGGCGCATTGCTCATGCTTTACGGCGTCGGTCGGACGGCGGTGGATTTGACGAGGGTCTCCAGCGAGACTGCATCACGGAAAAGGAAACGCTAGCTGTGGAGCAACAATTGAAACGAAGTTTGTTTGTGTCGAGCCGCCCGGTTGAGTCCGGCGTATCTCGTTATGCCATTTTGACCAGCTCCGCGGCGACTGCGGCGGGAAGCTGGCGCGGTCCGTCGCCGCCCAATTGCGCATCGATCGTTTCCAAGCGCCGGATCAAATCGATCACGTCGCGCCGTGCCAGCGGACCGCCCGCCGCGGCGCAGAAATGCGTGCGACAACCGAACGGTCGATCTGCGTAGATCAAACATCGGCCCGATCCCGGCTCGAGCATTGGACAGGCGCCGTCCGTCGTTGAGGCAAGTCTGGTGCGCCCGGTCGCCCGCCAGGCCCGCGCGGCAACCAATGCCTCGCCCTTTGTTAGGTATGGCGTCAGCCCGGTGAGCCTAAACTGGCAACATTCCGTCCTCCTGATGCACTGCCGTTCTACCGGTCGCGTCGCCAATTCGGCGTAAATGCGACGCACTTCCGTCACCGCCGCGGAAACGAATTCGTCGCGGGGATCAGGTCTTCGACTCGTGACGCGGCATCGTTAGTCCGAGAAAATGGACGTCCTTCCCAGCCGCCGCAAGCTTTCTTGGCCCGGGGAATCGGCGCGATGTCCGCGGAAGAAAATCGCACGGTGCAAGCTCAACCCAGCACGGGAACGCGTCTCCTCGATTATCGCAATCAGCCCTGGATCCCGAACATCGACGGCTTGATCAAGAGCGGCGTTCAGACGTCGATTGTCGTCGAAACCGGTCATTCTTGCGGCACCGTGGCTGCGCAAATTCACGGAAAAGGGCGGTTTTGGAAAGAATATTTCGTGTCGTTAACAAAATATGCTTGCCAACCCTTACCCTTTCCGAGTAAAGATAAGGTGTTCTGGGGGGAACAGCCGCCCTTCATGCTCTTCGAGTGTGGGGGGCGGTACCACCCTTCGGCGAGTCTGCCGCGCCTTTTGTGTCAAAGCGGGCGCCCCGTCTACAAGCTGCGCTGCACCGCAAATCACCTGACGAGGACGCATCTTTTCGTCGGAGTGCCCGCCCCCGCTGATTGTAGCGCCGCACACCAGGCCGGCCGGTTGATCTTTCGGTCACTTCCTCACTACGACCACGTGCGCCTGGGTTTTCCCCGTGATGTCTCTTGTCCCAAACCGCTGGGCGATCGCCTTCGACGCAACCACAGTAGCCTCGCTCAGGAGCGATGAGTCGCGCGCTTCGATCTCGCTTCGCAGTGGCGTCCCCTGGCAGTAGGCCATCGCGGCGGTCCGGGGCGACAACGCGTGGCTCTGTTTCGTCACGGTTGCGAACTCTGGCGTCGCCGCAAAACCACCTGCGGCGAGGTCGTGCTCGATCATGTCACGCGACCAATATCCGTGCGGAATACGAGCATGAAAGCGCGGCGGGTTGTCCGGGAAAAGCGTTTCCAGCGCCGCTGTCACAGTATGAGCAAATTCGTTCTCCTCGATTTGGTCCCACACATTGAAAATAAAAATACCGCCCCCGCGAAGCACTCGCCACACCTCCCCGAAGCCTCGTGGTTTGTCCGGGAGAAACATGACGCCGAACTGACAAAGGACCGCGTCAAACGCCCCATCAGGAAAGGGAAGCGCCATGACGTCCGCCTGTCGCCACTCCACGGGCCGGCTGGTCCCGGAAGACTCCGCCTGCTTCAACATTCCTTCATTTAGATCTGTTGCGACAATTGAGACACTTTTCGGCAAAGCGGCCGCCAACGCGCGAGTCAACACCCCTGTGCCTGCGGCAACCTCCAGAACGCGGGATAGACCTTCTTGAGGCAGTCGGCTGACCAAATCCACCGCGTAAGGTTCGAAGACCATCGGCACGAAATACCTTTCGTAGAGCTTTGGGATTGAGCCGTCGAAAATAATATCTCTGTCTGGATTGCTCATATGTTGCTGTTTCAAAATCTGCCTGATCCTGGTGGTCGCCCGAGACCTGAGTAAGTCGAGTCAATCGCGGTTTGCCTTTTGCCAGATCCATTGTTGGGTAACAAGTGGAAAGTGAGGATCGGGTTCGCTCTCGGGGAGTGGCCCCAAAACATATGAAAAAGATCATTTGTCTCTGCGCGGCGATGGGGGTGGCTTCTTTCCTGGGTAGCTGCGCTGATCAAGGCTCTTCCGCAACTTCCAGCGACACGCACGCTGCCCACGGCCTGGTTGGGCCCGGTTCGGTTGCGCCTGCCTCCGGCGGCCCCTCCGGACCTGGTCACGTGCCCCAGCGTTACACACCCTAGTTGCCTCAATACCCGGCCTGTTTCTCGCATCGGCCGAAATGCTGCGGGCGCCTGCTAGGCGAGCGTGCCGCGCCGTGGGGCGCATTTATGTTTTCGCTGCGGCGGGCGCCTCCGGCAGACCTACCTGCGGCAATTGTTCGCCGCAATTGTGTAACTATTCCGTTACGGAAATCTTGCGGAGCGCGGCTTCTTTTGGTTTGAACTTGCAATAGACTTTGGTTCAAGAATCCAAATCCGGGTCGCAGGTTACATCAATTTGAAAGCAATAACTCAAATGACATATAGCGACCAATGAGGACATATATCCTACCATTACGGACACAGGCTATCCAAACACCTAAGGCAGTTACCGCCAGACATTTGAAAACGGCATCGCTATCTGCAATCATAGCTTGCCTTTCGGTAGATTCATTGTTAGGAAACAAATAGAAAGTGAGGATCCGGTTCGCTCCGGGTGGAGCGGGCCGAAAACAAAATGAAAATAATCGTTGTTCTCTGCGCGGTGATGAGCATGGCTCTCGTCGTAGGTGGATGCGCTAACCAAAACCCTTCCGCCGTTGCTAGTAACAGGCACGCCCACGCGCTTGCCTGACATCCATACCGTGGGATCTGTCTACGGGGGCCCCGCACCTGGTCACATCAAGCAGCGTTTCGAACCCTAGGTAGCGCTTTAACCCGGCCTGTTTCTCCCACAGGTCGAAACGCGGCGCGCCCGGTAAACGGGCGCGCTCTGGCAGTTTTACATTTGTCGCTGCAGCGGCCGGGTCAGGCAGGTGGGCCCGCCTCCTCCTTTCAGGCTGATTTCGCTTCCTGCATACTCGAGAACCGTGGCTCCGGCGGCTTCGAGTCTCGCGCGAGTAATTGGGTTACCTGCCACCATCACGCAGCGGCGAGGCGCGAGCGCGAGGACGTTTGTTCCCATGCTTTCGAACTCCTCGTCCGGCACCTCCACCAGCTTCATCCCTCGCTCGATCAGCCGTTCTCGAAAGGGGACTGGCATGAGCGGCGAATAAACCACCGCCAAATCGCGATCGACCGGACTAACAATCGACATGAGGTGAAAGACGTCGTTAACGCCTCGCCAATGGGGCAGCGGCACGATGAGAAACTCGTCGACGCTGTCGCCGAGGAATGAGCGCAACTGCGCGATCCCTGCGTCATTTGTGCGGTAGCCGTGCCCGACCGCGATCGTGCGCTCGTCCAGCCATGCGACGTCGCCTCCCTCCAGTCGGCCGGGCGGTTGAATTGCGCCGAGGATTGTGCAGCCAGACGCGCGCAACGCGCCTTCCATCGCGGCTGGTTCACCTGCGCGCTGCGGTTTGCCCATATTGCAGAGAATCACTCCGCGGTCGCACACCACCGCCGCGTCCCGAACGTAGATTGAATCCAGCCCAACGCCCTGGGTCTCAGGGAGCAGTTGGATCTCGCAGCCCGTGCTGCGTAGAAGCTCGAGAAACGCTTCGTATTCCTCGATCGCCCGCGCAAAATCCGGAGCGGCGGTGTAATTTAGGGTCTGCCACTGCGCGGCAATCGTTTCCCGCCCTTGAAACGCATTTCGGGCGTGCTTGACGATAACACGCGTAATCGTTCCGACTTCGGACTGACTGGTCATGATCTCGTCACCATACGGAGACGGTGCGAAGCAATCTGCTGTTCGCAATCGAAGAATTCCCCGGGCGCACTCGCCCGCTTATCGAGCCATTAGAAGCCATCTTTTATAAATCCAAGAGGTTGTCATCCTGATCGCGCAGTCGCGGGAGAAGAATCTCCGATTATATTGGCCAAGCTGGGTGCAGCGCAAAGCACAGGGATCAGAGATTCTTCGCTGCACTCAGAATGACACTGCTATTTATGATATGACTATGCCTCCTAGCATTGTCGGGGTTGCACCCAGCCGATCGGGCCGCGGTAGCTTCGTGAGGTGTGGAGGCCGAGTCGCTCGATTTCCGGATCATATTCACGGTGCTTGATCCAAAGCTTTAACTCATTGCGGAAAAGGGCTAACTCACAATCGTAGCAACCCGGAATCTCATCGGCATAGCCGGCATAAGTCACAACGCGAGTGCCAATGGGCCTGGCCCCCAACTGCGCCGCCACATAACGGTTATACATTCTGAATAAAAGCGGAGAAAGGGGGACCGCGGCATCGATCTTGTCTGCGCAGGTCATATTTTCCTCAAAGGGATTGTAGAGATAAAAGGCATCATAGTGACTGAACGCCAGATCGAGGACGTTACCGTGAATGATGTTTAAGTCCCGCAGCTGCATCCGTTCCGCAGCGTTTCGCGCAACAGCGACCAAATCCTCACGCTGCTCCACTCCGGTGAAGACGCCCTGCGTCAGGGAAGCGCCGACAAGACAGAATTTGGCCGGTCCACAGCCCACATCCAAAACGCGCGTCCCGGGCTTTGTGACGAGCAATTTGGCCGCCTCCGCGGCGACGCGCACGGGCGTCCAATAGAGCCACGAGAGTTCTCGGATCCTTGGGGGATAGATTTGGTCGAACTTTTCGTCTTCGACGGATCTCGCGTCCGCCTCCACGAGTTCGGCGTCCATTCCTCAAACCTGCCGCAACACGGTTGAATCTCAAACCTGAAAAAAGAAACCGAGGAGAAAACAGGTGTAAGAAAGCGGGGCAGAATAGACGTGCATCCAGGTGCGGAATTTTGTTGTCTCCGTCTGGACCGGTCTGTAGTTTTCACACAAATCGCCCGCGTCCGGCAAACCGCATCCGGGACGGGCTCAACCCAAGGAAGGATATCCCAATGAGCGACACATATGTTCCAATGATTAGTTCCGGCACGGCCGGTCCACTCGGCGTCCTGCATCTCCCGCGCCTCTGGCAGAAGGTTTCCCTCGAATCGCAAGGCAAGCTCGCCGCCGGTTATCCCGGGATCGGCCGAGGCTATGATGCAATGACCTGTGCCGCCCTCGGGCTCGATGAACAGGCAGTCCAGGATTATATCAAGCAAAAGAAGCCGACTTATCCCCAATTCGAGGGTTGGATAAAGCAAAACGCCAAGTCGCTAAACAAAGAGGCGATCGAGAAGCATAACGCCGCGGTGCGGGGTTATATCCACGATGACGAGACGCGCCAGGGTATCCTGGGGGCGTGCGGCATTCCCGACGACACAGCCGCTCCAAAGGATGCAGTAAACTTGAACAATCTCGACGACTGGTATGAGTTTCACCAGGCGGTTTTGAGATAAGACCTGATTAAGCGAGCGGGGAACTGAGAGATGGCGAATCTCAGTCCCTTGTCGAACGCCATGCCTGCTTTCCGCAAGACAATCGAGACCTTTGTTGCCGGGGCAAGAACCCTCCCGCAACCCTACCTTGTTTCGCCGGAGGTGTTCGCCGAAGAGCAGGCGAAGCTTTTTGCCAGGCAATGGATTTGCGTAGGGCACCAGAGTCAGATCGCCAAGTCGGGTGATTATTTCGTCCAGCTGGTGGCGGGAGAGAGTCTCATCATCGTGCGGGATCGAGCCGGGGAAATTCACGGGTTTTACAATGTCTGCCGGCACCGCGGAACGCGCTTGTGTGAAGAGGCGAGCGGACACTTCGGTGCGATCCAGTGTCCTTATCACGCCTGGACTTATGGGCTCGACGGCCGTCTGATTGGCGCGCCGCACATGGATGAAGTCCCCGGATTTGATAAAGCGAATTACGCATTGTATCCGGTGAGCCTGGCGCTCTGGGAAGGTTTTATCTTCGTTAGTCTGGCGGATAATCCAAGGCGGCTGGAGGAGGTGTTTGCTCCGTTGTCCGGTAAGTTTGCGCACTGGAATCTGCCGCGGTTGCGCTCGGCCCGCCGGATCGATTATGATGTGCAGGCGAACTGGAAGCTGATCTTCGAGAACTACTCGGAATGCTATCACTGTCCGGGCGTGCATCCGCTCCTTTCAAAGATTTCACCTTTCGATTCGTCGGAAAACGATCTCTCGGAAGGGCCGTTTCTGGGCGGGTTCATGTCGATTGCCCAGGGCAAGAGCCTAACAATGAGCGGCAATGCCTGCGCGCTGCCGGTCGGCGACATCAAGGGCGAAGATCACGCCCGCGTCTTCTATTACTCTATTTTCCCCAACATGCTTCTCAGCATGCATCCGGAGTATGTGATGGTGCACCAACTCTGGCCGCAATCACCGGCGCGGACGCTGATTCAATGTGATTGGTTTTTCCATCCGGAGGCGTTCGAGCGCTCTGATTTTCGGCCAGACGATGCGGTCGAGTTCTGGGACATGACGAACAAACAGGACTGGCATGTGTGCGAACTAAGTCAGCAGGGGATTGCGTCGCGCGCTTACGAACCGGGGCCGTATTCGCCGCGGGAGAGTATTCCGGCGGCTTGGGATCGGGAATATTTGCGCGTCATGGGAAGTTAGGGTCGCATTTTCTTATTCGCGGCGATAAATCCCAATCGCCAAAACCCAAAGCCCAGGGAAAATCCAAGCTCCAACATCCAAATTTCGACACCGAGCGCTTTCATCAGTTTGAATTTTGATGATTGGAGGTTCCTTGGGATTTGGTGTTTGGGAATTGGGTGTTTTTGATCAGCCCCCAGCCATCGCGCCAATGATAAAGAAGGGCTCGGTGCCGTTTGCAATCGCCTCGGGCAACGGCTGCATCCGGTGTCTCGTGCGAAAAATCTTCGCCACAACAAAAAAAACGAACGAGCGGACGGCGCCGCTGCGTTGTCTGGTCGCGGACCGTGCCGCGCAGGACCGGGTAGGCTGTTTCGAGCGCGTCGAGGATGGTGCGTTGCGTTATCGGCTGGGCGACCTCGAGCTTCACTTCGTCGTCAACCTTCGCCAGCGTCCGCAGATGGACCGGGAGCACGACTCGAATCATGGCAGCTTTGCGCAAATCCCAATATTCAAATTCCAAGCCCCAAACAAATCCAAAAACCCAATGCCGAAAATCCAGGCCCAGAGGCGGCTTTGCATGGTTTTAGGATTGATCATTGGAAGTTCCTTGGGATTTGGTCTTTGAGATTTGGGTTTTGTCACGGCAGCGTCTGGACCTCGACTGAGAGCACAGCCGGAAGATCGCGAACGATCGCATT
This sequence comes from uncultured Verrucomicrobiae bacterium, assembly GCA_963771865.1. Classification (GTDB taxonomy): domain Bacteria; phylum Verrucomicrobiota; class Verrucomicrobiia; order Chthoniobacterales; family UBA10450; genus Palsa-1392. Next base: position 31,294 of record CAVYVJ010000019.1, on the reverse strand, counting down.
CCATGTGTCGCCCGCATCGGCCGAGCCGTAAACCTGGCCGCCGGTAGTTCCGAAATAAACGCCGCATTTATCGAGCGAATCGACCGCCATCGCGTCGCGCAGCACGTTCACGTAGCAATCGCTTTGCGGCAGGCCTTTCGTGAGAGCCTCCCACTCGTTGCCGCCGGTTCGACTGCGATAAACGCGCAGTTTCCCATCCGGTGGGAAATGCTCGGAGTCGCTCTTGATTGGAACGACGTAGATCGTTTCCGGTTCATGCGCATGGACGTCGATCGGGAATCCGAAATCGGAGGGCAGATTACCGCTCACTTCGCTCCAGGAATCGCCGGCATTATCGCTCCGCATCACATCCCAATGCTTTTGCATGAAGAGGACCCCGGGTCGCGACGAATGCATCGCGATCCGATGCACGCAATGGCCAACTTCCGCGGTCGGATCGGGCAGCTCGTAGAGAGATTTCAATCCCTGGTTAATCGGACTCCAAGTTTTGCCGCCGTCGTCGGTCCGGAAGGCGCCGGCCGCCGAGATGGCGACAAACATGCGCTCAGGATTAGTTGGATCGAGCACGATCGTGTGCAGACACATCCCGCCCGCGCCGGGCTGCCAAAGTTTGCCCTTGGCCTCGCGCAATCCGGATAATTCCTGCCAGGTTTGCCCGGCGTCCGTGCTGCGAAAGAGGGCGGCGTCTTCGGCGCCTGCATAAACCGTGTCGGCATCGGTCAAAGACGGTTCGAAATGCCAGACGCGCTTGAACTCCCACGGATGCTGCGTCCCATCGTACCACTGGTGGGTGCCGGGCACGCCGTCATAGACGAAGTCTTTCCCGACCGGTTCCCAAGTCTCGCCGCCGTCATCCGACCGCTGCACCTGTTGCCCAAACCAGCCGCTGGTTTGCGACGCATAAATTCGGTCCGGGTTCACCGGCGACCCTTTCAGATGATAAATTTCCCAGCCCGCAAAATGTGGACCGCTGATCTTCCATTGGGCGCGCTTTCCATCCGAGGTGAGGACGAAGGCGCCTTTGCGGGTGCCGACGAGTAATCGTAGAGCGCTCATTGCTCTACTCCTACCGCTGCCGCCGGTTCCTGTGCAAATGAATTGCTCGTCAGTACAATCCGAGAAATTCGCGCGCGGTCCCGCTCAGGAGTCGTGTTTTTTCGTCGGTCGAGAAATCGGCCATCGACTCAATCAATGCGCCAGGATGCGCTTCGCCTAACGGGAAGGGATAATCGGATCCGAGCGCGATCCGCTGGACGCCAAAAAGTTGGCAGAGGAAACGAAGCGCTTCGGGATCGTGGACCAAAGAGTCGACATAAAAGCGCGCCGGCTGGTGGTCTCCGTGTTCGTCGACGCGCGCGAGATAATTGCGTGGGCTGATCTTGTTGTCGATCGCGACGAGGTCGGGCCGAACGTCAAAACCGTGTTCGATCCGGCCAATCGTGATCGGGAAATGCGCCACCCCCATGCGCGAAAGCGACGCGCAGATAAGGGAACCGCTCGAAAACTCCGCCGAAAATCATCGAGCAAATCGCGAGAGAGGTTTCCGCCGGCATGCCGACCAGCCAGGGCAGCCAATATTTCGGCATCCGCTCTTTCCCCACCATGTCCCAGGGATGGACGAAGATCGCGGCGCTGCTTTGCTCGGCGGCGCTCCAGACCGGGTCGAGCGATCTTTCATCGAGATTATGCGGCTCGTTAGGCAAGTGCGCATTCCCGTCGACATGCGATCCGATTTGCACGCCGCGCAGACCGAGTTCGCTGACGCAACGCTGCAGCTCGCCGGCCGCGAGATCTGGGTCCTGCAGGGGGATCGTGCCCAGGCCGGCAAACCGCCCCGGATGCGCGCGCACCACTTCGGCGATGTGGTCGTTGAGCCGGCGGGAAAGATCGAGGGCGTCGGCCGGTTTCGCCCAGTAACTGAACATCACCGGCACAGTGGAGAGCACCTGGATGGTCACGCCGGTGCGATCGCATTCCTCGATCCGGCGCGCCGGATCCCAGGCGTTATCGCCGATCTCCCGAAAGAAGCGGTCGCCGATCATCATCCGCGCGCAGCACGGCCGGTAATGTTCCATCCTAACGAACCCGCCGTAGCCGTACTTGGCGTCGAGATCAGGCCATTCGCGCGGCAGGATGTGGGTGTGGAGGTCGATCTTCACAAGAAAAGTGACGAGTGATGAGTGACGAGTGACGAGTGAAAAGAGCGAGCTGTCTTGTCACTCGTCACTGGTCACTCATCACTTTCCTTCAGAACGGCTTGGTCGGCTCCGGCTGCGCGACTTTCGTGCCGCATTTTTTGCAGGTGCGTCGAACGTCGTCGTTCCAGAAATCAACCATCGCTTTACTAAAGTGCTGCACGATGTCGCCGCAATCGAAGTCGATGTCCTCGACGATTGCGCCGCACTTTTGGCAATAAAAAATGACGTGCTCGTGCTCGCCGGGAGGACGGCGGCGTTCGACCACGACTCCGAGCGTGTCGGGCGGACGGACCGGCGCGTGCGGAACATTTGGCGGGATGAAGAAGGTTTCGCCCTCGCGGACGAGGTGATCGACGATTTTGTCGCCCTCGCGGATCCGCACTTTGATGTCACCCTTCAGTTGGTAGAAATACTCTTCTGAATCGACCAGGTGGAAGTCGTTCCGGGCATTTGGGCCCTTGATCACCATGACGAAAAAATCGCGGCCGTCATAAAGGTATTGGTTGCTTACCGGCGGTTTGAATTTGTCGCGGTGTTCTTCGATCCAGTTATCCAGGTTAATTGCTGGCTGCACTTTTGTTTCCATAGATCTGTCTTTCCTCTAAACCTGCCGCGGAGTGCGCTCAACCTTTTCGTCAACTCGGGCGGCGCTCACGCTTGCCATCATACCAGAGCCCGAGTTTTTCCCGGGTCCGGAGCGCGCGCTGGCCGCTCACAAATAGAAAGAAAAGCTGGGTGACGACAGAGCCCGCCGAGTGCATTCGCAATTTGCGCCCGGAGGTAACGATCGGTTCACGTAGGATTCTGAAGCGCCCCAGCTTCTTGAGCGCAAGGCTGAGGTAGACTTCTTCCCCGGCGAAATATTGTTCGTCAAAGCCACCGACCGATTCGAATAACGCGCGTCGGGTGAACAGGAATGCACCCGCGCCAAGCCCAGTGGCAAAATAAAGAGTGGAAAGAACGCGAACGGAAATCTCACCCCAAAACGACAGCTTCTGATCCATTAGCACGCGCGCGCTCCCTCCGGTGAAACCCTCCTCGAGTGTTTGCAGCGCTGCTGTCACATGGCCCGGCGCGATGTGCGTATCCGCGTCGACGAAAAAGAGAAATTCGCCGCGCGCAACTCGCGCGCCGGCATTGCGCGCGGCGGCGATCTGACGGCGATTCACGCTGACGATGCGGGCCCCGGCTTGTCGTGCGATCGCGTCGGTCGCATCGGTCGAGGCGTCATCGACCACGATGATTTCATAAGTTTCCTTCGCAGTGCCAGCCGCGATCCGGATTGCTCGCAAGGTTTCCGCCAGCTCGTGCTCTTCGTTGTGGGCAGGAACAACAAACGACAATCTGGGCGCGGTCGTCGGGAAAAAGTTTTCGAGAGTTTGAAATGTGAAGCCGTAACCCTCCGTCCACTGGCTGGCGCGCGGTCCGGCGACATTGAGAACTTCGATTTGATTGGCCCTAACGAACTCCCCAAGCTTTTGCGCTCCCACTGCCGGGGAAAGAATGCTGGCATCGATCAAGAGACAGGGTTTGCGTTGTTCCGCACACGATTCGGCTGTGGCCAGTGATCCGCCCTGGAGCGAGCCGGAGTGAAAAATCACCGTGCCATCCGCTTCCTCTGACGTTTCGCACCGTCCGTTCCAGATATCCGCCGCCGGGCAATTCCCGGACCGGATAATGCCCCGGGATGGATGCTATTCTCGTCGAGGCGTCCCGCCGGACACCATCCGCCACAATCTATGCCTAACGACAATGCAACATCGAGGGCGGCACGATCGACCCCGGTTTGGCCGCCGGAAATGATTTTCATCAGCCGGCGTGACGCGCCGTCTCGTCGAGGGTGAGATAATCGTCCCGCGGCGGACTGAAGGTGTCGATCACGGTGGTGTCTTCAATCGTCTCGACCCCGTGCGGAATGTTGCTCGCAAGGTAAAACGCCTCGCCCGCCGCCAGCTCGTGCGGCATGCCTGCGACGATCAGTTTCATTCGGCCCTTGATGACATGGGCGATCTGCTCCTGGGGATGGGCGTGCTCAGGCATTCGACTGCCGGCGGCAAGCTCCGCCCGCATCTGATACATCGACGTGCCCGCCGCGATGGTACGCCGCCTGATGCCAGGGGCGATTTCGATCCAGGGATTTTCTTGTTCGTTCACGGCTCTGACCATCGCGGATTTTCGGAGCGCGGCAAACATGGAGGATTAGACAGGATTAACAGGATTAACAGGATTAACAGGATGAGAAGAGAACCCGGCGCCCATGGGCGCCGATTTCGTCCTAATCCTGAAAATCCTGTTAATCCTGTCTAATTCCCTCCAGGCCGGCGCGCCTAACGATTGCATAGCTTCCGCCTATCTGATTGCTTTGCGAAGTTCCTCCGTTCAATCTCCCGCCATGCCCGAACTGCAGCCTCCGCCGCCGTTGCCGAAATCGCAGCCCTTTTTCAGGCGCAATAGCACGGTGATCAAACTCTTCGGAGTTGGAGCGCTGATTCTCGTCATGCTGATCCCTCTCGAGATGATCCAGGGAGTGTTGAGCGATCGACTGCAGCGCCGGAACGAAGCGGTCAGTGAGATCACCGATTCGTGGGGCAAGGATCAAAACATTATCGGCCCGGTTTTGGGTGTTCCGTTTCAGTACAAATTCAAATCGGTCAAAGACACCACCATGCCCGATGGCCATGTGGAGCGGCGCGAAGTGGAAGAAATGCTGGTCGCCAACGCCTTCTTTCTTCCGGAATCGCTCCAAATTTCAAGTGATGCGCAAACCCAGACGTTGCACCGCGGAATCTACGATGCGGCAGTTTTTCGCGCGCAGGTGAAACTGTCGGGAAAATTTGCGCCGCCGGATTTTGGCGTTCTCAAGATTGACCTGAAGGATGTGCAATGGAAGGACGCCTTCGTCACGGTCGCAGTGAGTGATTTGCGCGGCACACGAGAAGGGCTCGTGCTCGAGTGGAACGGCGCCAAACACATGCTTCAGCCGGGCTCGCAACTGCCTGGCTATACAACTGGCGCGACTGCTTTGCTCGCGAGCGATCAACCAATCGACACCGCCGCGGAATTTTCCATCGCGCTCGATGTGAACGGGAGCGGCGGAATTTTCTTCGCGCCCTTCGCTGTGCAAAACGAAGCCGCCCTGAAATCAAACTGGCCCGATCCTGGATTTCGCGGCGCCTTCCTGCCGGCTGAGCGCTCGGTCCGCGCAGATGGATTCGACGCGAAATGGAAAGTGTCGTATTACGGCCGCGATTATCCGCAAGCGTGGACGAGCATCGGCGGCAATCAACGCTTTAACGAGAAAACGGTTTCCGCGTCGCTCTTCGGCGCGCAATTCCTCTCGATCCTGGATGCGTATCGCTTCGTCGAACGCTCGATCAAGTATGGCGTGCTTTTTCTCGTCCTCGTTTTTACGACGTTTTTTCTCTTTGAAGTGACGGCGCGGCAGAAGATCCATCCGTTTCAATATCTGATGGTGGGCGCGGCCTTGTGCCTCTTCTATCTGCTCCTCCTCTCGATCTCGGAGTTTGTCGGCTTCGGGCTCGCCTACCTGATCGCAACCATCGCTTCGACCCTGCTCATCACCTGGTATTGCAATTTCTTCCTCGGCGGCGGCATGCGCACGTTGATGATCGGGGCGGGGTTGGCCGGGATTTATACCTTTCTCTACATCACTTTGCGGCAGCAGGATTACGCCCTGCTGATGGGCGCGATCGGCCTTTTCGTCCTGCTCGCGATCGTGATGTATGTGACGCGCAAAGTGGATTGGTACGCGCGGGATGTAAGTTGAATTTCATCCCTGCGATGGAACGGACTGAACGCGCCGGCCAGCCTAACGAGTCCGCTGGTGCGACGCGCGATTGTCGCGCTCGTGGTTGTGTTCTTTGCGATCACGAACCTTCCCTGGACGCTCGACGACTACGACCAGGCGAAACAGGCTTACACCTCCTTCGAAATGGTGGGGCAGGGGCACTGGCTCTATCAGCACACGCCTAACGAGGGCGTGGCGACGAAGCCGCCGCTGGTCGGATGGGTTTCGGCGGCGCTTTTTGAAGTGACACGCTGGTGGGATGGAGCGTGGCGCCTTCCGTCGTTCCTCGCCGCGCTCGTTCTTCTTTGGCTGATCGGGCGCGAAGCCACCGCGGCTTACGGCGCCACTGGTGGTTTGATCGCTCTGAGCGCTTTCGGCCTCAATCTGCTTGCGCCGCGCATCGCGACTCTGGTGCGGACCGATATGCCGCTCGCGCTCGCCACCTTCCTGATCGGTTGGCAAATCTGGCGACACATCCGCCTCGCCGAACCGTGGACGACGCGCGACCGAACGATCGCTTTCCTGCTTCTTTCGAGCGCGATGATGATCAAGGGCCCGATCATCTACGCCTTCATCTTGCCGGGGCTGATCGTCTATCAAATTCTGCGCCGAAAGAGCGGCGCGCCGAGTGCGCTGGATCGGGCTCTGGCCGTGGTTGCTCTCTCTCGCGATCTTCCTGGTCTGGGCGATCGGAGGAATTCTTATGCAACCCGGTTTCTACGAAAATGTGGTGGTGCGGGAATTTGCCGGCCGCTTTACCGAGACGATTCATAAACCGCAGCCGCTTTACTTTTATCTTCCTCATCTGCTCCACAAATTTGCTCCCTGGAGTCTGCTCCTGCTGCTCGGGTTTGGCATCTTTTTCTGGAGACGCCGGGGTCGCATCATGCGACCGGAAACGCTCTGGCTGGTCTGCTGGAGCATCGGTGCCCTGGTCCTCATGTCGGTCATTCCATCGAAGCGGGTCGATCGGATTTTTCCGGTTGTGCCGCCGCTTTGCTTGTTGTTAGGCGCGCAAGTTGCGGCGATCGGGGAAGTCGAGCGCTGGCGGACGAGGATGCGTCCGTGGCTGGCGGGCGCGCTGCTTTTTGCCGTGGTCTTCACGGGAGGCTACGTGGCCTGGAAGATCGGGCAGGCGCGCCAGGCGCGGAGTGATGCGCTGGTCCAATTTGCGAGAAAGGTTCGCGAGGAGGCCACAAAACATGATTGGCGTTACGAAGTCGTGGGCGGACGCGAGGAGGGAATGCTTCTCTACCTGCGGCGCCATCATTTTCTGAACGCCAGATGACGCCGCGCAGCAATGGCAGTGCCGGCCAGCTCGATGCCCTGGTCGTTCGCAACCAGCCGCTGCGTGATTGGCGCGCGCTCCTCCCCGGCGCGCAACTCGATGTTCGTCTCGGAGAAATCCGATGAGCTTGCCGCAATACTCGCTCTTCGTTCGCGGACCACAGATGAGCCTAACGGATTGTAGACGCTTCGCTCTGCGAAGCGCGGGTGTGAGCAGCGCCGCAATTTGCGCCGAACTAAAGGCGACACGCAGGCCCGCGCCTCCCAGAGGGAGGCGTCCACAGCGGGCGCCGAGGCGCCGGAAAAACCGCGCTCGACATCTCTTTCCCAGCCGATACGCTCCCTGAGACATTTTGCCTAACGAGTCCATGGAATTTCCCAAAGCCGAGATCGAAGCCCTCTGGTGTCCCTGGCGGGTCGAGTATTTTGAACTCGAGAATCGCAACCCGAATTTCCTCTCCGAGGCCGCGCAGGCGAGCGACGACGCCGCCCACCTTGTCATCACCCGGCGGAAAAATGTTTTCCTGATGATGAACCGCTATCCCTATGCGGTTGGCCATCTCATGGTCGTGCCCTACCGCAAGATTTCGGAGTTGTCTTCGTTAGGCGAGAATGAAGTGCTCGAGCTCTGGGCTCTGGCGGTGCATGCGCAGACTTTGCTCCGGATCGCGGTCAAAGCGCAGGGCTTCAATCTCGGGCTCAATCTCGGCATTGCCGCGGGCGCTGGGGTGGCCGATCATTTGCATCTGCACATTGTCCCGCGCTGGACGGGCGATAACAATTTCATGCCCGTCCTGGGCAAGACACGATTGCTCTCGGACGGGTTGCAGGCGCTTTACGAGAAACTGATCGCGGCGCAGAACCTGCAGTCGACCTGAATCTATGCCGAACAGATCCCACATGGATCGAGCCACCGCCGCGAAAAGAAGGGTGGCCTTGGTTGCTTTGGCAAAGGCTGCCTCCTCATTGTCGCGCTCGGTGTTGATCGCGATCCTGTTGCTCGGGCTCGGAAGCTACTTCTTTGTTTCGCGCGGAGTTGTCGCCACGCACCAGTCACCATTCCGGTGGAGGAGCTTCCTCCGGACGCGCTGGCCGATGTTCAGCAACGGGTCGAGCAATTCCGATCGACCCCTCCGACTCCGGTGCCCACCGCCGCGCCGAGCTGCGACCAACGAAACTCCCACACCTGCACCCGGCCCAGCTACCCCGGAGAGACAACTGGTCGTGACCGCTGGCGAGATCAACGGTTTGATCGCCGCCAACAAGAAGTCCCGCGGCCACGCCTATGTCACCCTGAGCGGAAATACCGCCACCGTGCAAATTAGTATCCCAACGGATAAAGTGCCGGGATTGCCGCGCGGCTATTTGAATGGAAGTTTCAACATCACCACGGACGGACCCACTCCGCTCACGGCTTTGAAGGTTTCCAAGATCGAGGCAAACGGATACTCGGTCCCGTCGGGCGTTCTTTCGATGAGCTATCGTGGTCGTTCCTTTATGGGTTACGCTTTGGAAGCGGTCGCGCCCTACAAAGTCAGCACCGTCGAAGTGCAAGACGGCAGAGTCATCGCGCGTTAGCACCGCGTTGTTTGTCCGGTGATCACGGTCGGATAATCTCGCGCACGAAAACATTCAGTTGCCCGTCAGACTGGCGACGAACTTCCGTCACTTCGTAGGGCCGCGTGGCATCGCGATCGAGGGTCGAACCGGGTTCCGGCAACGGCGCGCCCGCCGGATAATCGACGATGATGCGGACATTGCGTCCCAGTCCGTCCGGGTTTGGCCCGCCCCGGCCATCCACCGGGCGAAGCACGGCGCGGTTTGCATCCGCGAAGTTGACCACGAACTGACCCTTCAAGTAACTGCGTTCGCCGCGAGTGCCGTTAGTGGCTATCTCTCGCAGGCCTGCGTTATCGAGGAGTTTCCCGACTGGTGCCTGACCAGGCGCGAAGGTCTTCCAGGTAGCGCCGGTTGTAGAGGTAAGAGCGACGGCGGGTGAGGAAGAAGTGACAGGCAGCGCGCGCATAACCATCGGGGTCGCCGATGTTGCGGGTGAGGCAGCGGCCAGAGACGTTTGCTCGTTAGGCTGGCCTGTATCGTCGGTAACCGCCTGCGCGCGACCGGATCTTGACCGGTGACGCCCCGGCCAGCGGCGGGAAAAGCGTATTTCCTTTCTGACTCGCTAGCCCAGTCTTATTGCGTCCAAGTCGCAGGATCGGAGGCGGCGATGGCTCGTTGTCGAGCGGCACGGCCGGTTCCACCCGGACGAGCGCGTCCTCAGCTTGCGGAGCAGTTTTCGCCGCCGGAAGTCCGAGAAGTGGCAGCGCACTCGTTGCTGGTGCGAGCTCGGGAACGATAGCTCTCGTAACGGGCTTCGGCCGCCCGGCGCATCTCGTTTTTGAAGAGCGGCCAGCCGGCCGCGAGATTGAGATCGAGCGGCGGCTCCAGGCTGAAAGTTCCGGCTCCGCGAGTAACTGCATAGCTCCCGTAGAGCAAGCGGAATCGCCGTGATCTGCACTTGTCCATCGGGCAATCGCTCCACATGAATCACCGCCGAGAGATCGTGACTCCGCTCAAGATTCATATCCATTCCTGTCACCAAGCTCTCCTTGAGCAGGCTGGCGGTGTGCTCATCGGCCGTCGTGAAAACGTGCTCCATCAACAGCTCGGGTTGCTCGACCGCGCGCGCCAGGGCGACCACGCCTGTGGTGAAGACATCGTCTTCAGTCAGTTCCCGCGCGTCGACGATGTTAAAACGGCCGACGACATAAGTAACGAGACCATGCACTTGTTGAAAATTGCGAATGAAGTTCCGGGTCAACTCCGCGTCCTTGCGCGCGAGTTCGGCCGGTCCCATCGCCTGGTAGCGCGCAAACAATTGCTTCGGACTTAGAAACTCACCGGCGGGTCCGGCGGTCAGAGCAAACCGCTTTGGCGGATCGATCTTGTGCAGCTTTTGCAGGAGCCGATAACTCTCCGGACGTTCTGGTTGTCCGATGATGTAGAAACTGCCCAGCCAGGCAGCCATCGCCACTCCGCTCAGGAGAAGAATCGCGATCGTCCAGGCGAAGAAGTTGGTCTTCTTTCGCTCAAAGCCGTGGCGATCATCGAAGCGAAAAAGATCGGGTTCCATGCCAGGGACGCGCCATCCGTCCGTATCGGTCTCGCTAGGCGGGGCGAACAGGTTCGAACGACGTCCCGCAGCCGCAGGTCCGCGCCGCATTTGGATTCAGGATGCGAAACCCGGCGCCGGTCAACCCTTCTTCAAAATCCAGGGTCGCGTCGCGCAGATAATCCGCGCTTTCCGCATCGATAAAAAACTCCACATCTGCGCGAGGCACAACGGCATCGCCCTCGTGGCGTTCGTCGAGTGACATCTCGTATTGCAGCCCGGAACAACCACCCTTGGCCACCTGCACGCGCAGGCCCTTGCCCGCCGCGGCGGGCTGCTCCGCGAGCAGCAACCGGAGGTGGTTAGCCGCGCTTTCGGTCACATTAATCATCTTCGGAAACGCTATCGTGCGCCCCGCGCAAGTCAACCGGGCGGCAACCAAAGGACGCTGGGTGCTGTGCTCCTCCCGTTAGGGTGAGCGCTTTTGAAGATTCGCTCGCCGGAAGAGAAGCACGGATGGCTGAGACAAGCACGCCCGGCTCCCTTTTGTCATCCCGATCCGGCGAAGCGCGGAGAGGGACCTCTCAGCTGCAATGGAAAGTTTGTGCCTAACGAGGAACCGCGGATTGCAATGGAGGGGTCCCTCTCCGCCCTGCGGCGGATCGGGATGACAAGGAAGGGGGCGAGCCGACGTCGTTAGTTCGAACCGCCGGTGTCGGTCCGCACCCAGCAGCGCAGGACCTCCGCCACGCTCCAGGCCTGCGCGATGCAGCCGCGCGGAAGATGGGGCGTCTCGGCGTCGAAGACTTCACTGATCGTGCCCATCCCGGCTTCATCGAGATGGGCGGGAAAGGCGCTGAGAAAGGCGCGCGCCTGCTTGAGTTCGTTAGGATGAACTTTCAACCAGGCATCGATGAACGGTCCGATCAACCACGCCCAGACGGTTCCCTGGTGATAGGCCGCATCGCGTGTCTTGAGATCGCCGTGGTAGTTTTTCTTGTATTCCGAATCGGTCGGCGAAAGCGAGCGCAGTCCGACCGGGGTCAGCAATTCCCTCTCCACGACCGCGAGCACCGGCTCCCAGTGCTCCTTTTCCAACACGGGGTGATCGAGCGAGAGGGCGAAGACTTGATTAGGGCGAATCGAGTTGTCGTCGCCGTCCGGACCGTCGAGCACATCGTAGAGATAACCGCCTTCCTCATACCAGAAACGTTCGTTGAAGGACTTCTGCGCGCGCTGCGCATGCTCGCGATAACGATTGGCCGTTTCCTCGTCGCCAGTCTCGTGCAGCCAACCCGCCAGCAACTCGAGCGCATTAAACCAAAGCGCATTAATCTCGACCGCTTTACCGCGTCGCGGGGTGACAACCCAATCACCCATCTTCGCGTCCATCCAGGTGAGTTGATAACCTTCCTTGCCCTGGACGAGCAACCCGTCTTGCGGATCGACGTGGATATTAAACTTCGTGCCCCGCAGATGATGTTCGGCGATGTCACAGAGTGTGGGCAGGAGCGATTCCAATGTGGCTCGGTCGCCAGTGGCTGCGAGGTAACGTCCAAGGGCGTGGAAAAACCAGAGGGTGGCGTCGGCGGTGTGATACAGACCTTCTTTTTCGTCGTCCGGAAACAAATTGGGGATCAGGCCATCACGGACGTAATGCGCGAAGGTGCGCAGGATGTATCCGGCCTCGAGGGTGCGACCAGTCGTGATCGTTAGGCCTTCCAGGCTTATCATCGTGTCGCGGCCCCAATCAGTGAACCAATGATAGCCGGCAATGACCGTGCGCACTTCGTCGCCGGCGGCGTGCGCCCTTGCTTCTTCCTCCGCCCGGCCAGCCGGTGTGATGACAAATTGGTCGGCCGCCAGGATCAATTCCGCTCCGACGCTGTCCTGCGCGGAAGGGTGCGCCTGTTCGAGCAGCCGGCCGCGGCGGCTACGTTCCGCCTTTTGGGCGGCTTGCGGAGTTAGAACATCGAGGATGTTCCACTCTTCGGTCGAACCGACGAGAGTCGCCGTCCCGCTTTTCTGGAGATCAATCCGAAAAATACCCGGGCTCCAGAGATCGCCTTCGTAATCATAACCACGGTCCAGTTCCGTCCGGTAAACGACTTCGTGAATCTTGCGCGGCTCGATCAAGAAAGTCGCAATCGCAATCAGAAAGACGCAGGCGCAAGGGCGGAAATTTTCTCTCTCGCGTCGAGCACTTCGTAGCGACCATCCTTTGCCCGAATTTCATAGAGCGCTTCGGGCAAGCCGGTCGACCCGATCCTCGTAGTGGCGGAAATTGAACGCCGGTCGCACCTCCAGCCGCGGCCGTGGCCCGGAGCCGCTCACCCGGTAGCTGACGTGGACGGTGTTCTGGCGATGCGGCATCATCACCCGCTTCTCGATCGTTAGGCCGCGCACTTCAAAGATCCAGACGGGCAGACCTTTTTCGAGCCGGAACTCCTTGAAATAGTCCGCGCCATGGAGATCGAGCTGGCCGCGGGCGCGCTCTTCCGCGCCTAACGAAACCAGATCGTGCGCCCCGAAACGAAGAATCTCGGAAACATGACTCCACATGACAGTCCGACCAAGGGGCGCAGGCAGGGCCGCGACGAGGAGGCCATGGTAGCGGCGGGTGATGGCGCCGGAGATTGTGCCCGGAGGCGTAACCGCCGAGTCCGTTAGTCACGAGCCATTCCCGGGTCAGGAGGCTTTCCGGCGAAGGCTGCTCCGGTCCCCATGGCATGACGCGCGGCTTGGGCATTTCACGCAGACGACTCGAGATTCATAATTCAGAAAATCGTTAGGCGGAACGCACTGGCCGCAGGACGACGGCCGCTTCGGCCGGAATTGTCCAGCCCGTTCTGCTTTCCACGGCAGCTTCGCCCGCGCCACCGTAGCGCTTTGCTTCACTTGACCAAAGTGTCTTCCAACGACCCGGCCCGGGCGGAGCGAGGAGCGGTTCCGGCGCGACCTCGAGCGACAAAGTCTTCCCGAGATTGACCAGCAGGAGCCGGTCATCGCCTAACGAATCAAAATAACGGAGCACGAAAGCGCGTGGCCCCAGGACCGCGCCGTCCACCTTGCCACGCTCCTGCCGCGAGAAATTCCGGTCCTCGCGCCGCAGCCGGATCAGGTCCCGGCAGAGCGCGCCGATCTCGGGATGCTTTCGGCGTTCCGAAAAATCGAGCTTACACCGTTGAAACGTCTTCGGGTCGGAGGGATCGGAGAGTTTCGCCTGGGCTTTTGCGGTGGCGAGCTCCGGAAATTGGCTGAGGAACTTCAACCGGCCTTTGCGAACCGGCCCTCGCAGTTCATCAGACATGTCGGCAAAATAAAGAAAGGGCGTGGTGGCGCCAAACTCCTGGCCTTGAAAAAGCATCGGCGTCCAGGGAGCAAGAAGCAACCAGCGTGAGCAGGGCGCGATAACGTCCCGGCGAAGTCGTTAGGCGGACGCGCTCGCCCGTGGCCGAGTTTGCGACCTGATCATGATTCTCGATGAACCCCACGAACGCCTCCGGACCGAGGCCACGGGCCGGGGTGCCGCGCCGCTGCTTCTGCCACGCGTAACGCTGACCCTGGTAAAGGAAGCCATGCTTCACCGCTGAGATGAACTCCTGCGGCGTGCCCCGGTAATCGGTGTAGTAAGCCGGATGCCGTCCGGTCAGCGCGACAATCGCCGAGTGATGGAGGTCGTCGTTCCAAAGGCCGTCCAAGCCCGTAGCCTCCTTCGCTGCGAGGACGAATCAACTTTGTCTCCTGCGGCTCGTTTTCCGCCACCAGAACGATCGCGCGTTCGCCGGCTGCGGCGCGCGCCGCTTTCCCGATCGCAGCCAGAATGTGTTCCTCGGATTTGTCGAAAATGCTTTGTGTCGCATCGAGTCGGAACCCGTCGAAGTGAAACTCTTCAATCCAGTAACGCGCATTGCTGATGAAAAATTCGCGCACCGGCCCGGAGTCCGGCCCGTCGAAATTAATCGCCGTACCCCAATCCGTCTTGTGACGCTTGGTGAAATAGGCATCGGAAAAAACGGTCAGATAATTCCCGTCCGGCCCAAAGTGGTTGTAAACGATGTCGAGGATAACGCCCATGCCTAACGAATGCGCCGCATTGACAAACGCGCGCAGGTCGTCCGGCGTGCCGTAGAGGTGGCAGGGCGCGAAAAAATCGACGCCGTCGTAACCCCAGCCGAATTCGCCAGGGAAATCTGCGATCGGCATCATTTCAATCACGCTGATGCCCGTCCGCGAGAGTTCGCGCAGTTGCGCGGGCGGCGGCCGCCCAGGTTCCATCGGGCGTGAAGGTGCCGACGTGCATTTCGTAAATGACCTGGCCTTTCAAATTCATTCCCGGCCATTTCTGATCGCTCCAGCGAAAGGCCCGATGATCGACGACTGCGGAGGAGCGATGCGGTCCGCCGGGTTGATAACGCGACGCCGGATCGGGATGGAAATTTTCACTCTCATTCAGCCGAAAGCGGTAGCGCGCGCCCGCGCCCACTTCGGCTGCACCGGAAAAATAGCCATTGGCCTCCGTTGTCAGCGGTTGAAAGCTGCGGTCCGAGCGCGGATCGACATCTTCCTCGAGAACCAGATCGACTCTGCGCGCTTTAGGCGCCCAGACACGAAAATGGGTCCGGCCCGGCGCGATAATTTCGGCGCCAATCGGATAGCGCCGGGACAAAGGCGATTGATTCACGCCCTCAATTCGTCCATCAGCCGCGAGACGGTTGTTGTCCACTTGCTAAGCGGCAGTCCGATGACTGAGGTCACAAATAAAAAGATGAAGCAAATCCTCGGGAGAGAGAAGGGGAATAAATCGGCTTCCCGCCTTCTCTTCTCTGCGATAAGAGTGCGCTGAGCGCACTTCCTATGTTTAATCCGCTCAAGAGTTACACCCACTGGCTGCATACTCGCTGGCCCGCCGGCGTGGTTGAGAAACTGCCGGAGTCGGGCGAGCTCGGCGTCACCAACCTTGCGGGTGTGCGCATCGTCGGCGATCTCACTGGCATTCCGCTCTTGAAGTTTTCTTCCAAGACCGGCGCGCGAAGCCGTCCGCGCGATTCTGGCGGAGCCGGATTTCGCGAAGGATGATGGCAGAAGGATAAGGATGAAGGCGGAGTCCTTGATCTCGCAATCGTCGGCGGCGGCGTCTCCGGCGTCTCGGCGGCGATCGAAGCGAAAAAGGCCGGGCTCAATTTCAAGATCTTTGAGGCGACGCAACCGTTCTCGACGGTCGCGAATTTTCCCAAGGCGAAACCGATTTACACCTACCCAACCGAGCTCAAGCTCGAGGGCGGACTCCAATTCACGAAGGATGTGAAGGAGGCGTTGCTCGAGGAAATGGAAGAGCAGCGCAAGGCCGGCGGGCATCGAATTCACCGAGGCGCGGATCGAGCGGCTGGAGGAGCGCGGGCAAGGAAATTCTGCTCCATCATGGCGACAAGGCGAAGACGGTCACGCGCGCCCGGCGGGTGATCGTGGCGATCGGACGCAGCGGCAATCATCGCAAGCTTGGCTGTCCGGGCGAGGATTTGACAAGGTCTACAACCGTCTTTACGACCCGAAGGATTTCACCGGCAAAGATGTGCTCGTCGTCGGCGGTGGAGACAGCGCCCTCGAATGCGCAATCGCGCTCGCCGGCTCCGGAGCGAAAGTAACGCGTGAGTTATCGCAAGCCGGAATTTGCCCGGCCGAAGCCGGAGAATGTCGAGAAGCTCAAAATGTTGGAGCGCGATCCGAAGGCGGACGTGCAGGTGGAACGGCCGAGCTCGGAAAGAGTGACGACCGCGTTCACGAGCGAGATGGGGAGGAGCACGCCCGACGGCTCGGTCACGCTCGCGCTCGCGACCACGGTCACGCGAATCGAGCCGGACAAAGTGGCGCTGAAAAGCGCCGACGGGAGCGAAGCGGTTTTGCCTAACGACGTCGTCTTTTCCATGATCGGCCGCGAGGCGCCGCTCGAGTTTTTCCGGCGCAGCGGACTGCACGTGCGCGGCGATTGGCGGCCAATCACCTGGATTAGTTGCATCGCCTTTCTTCTCTTCTGTGTCGTGCTTTACCATTGGAAGAGCAACCATCCGCA
Organism: uncultured Verrucomicrobiae bacterium; assembly: GCA_963771865.1. Lineage (GTDB taxonomy): Bacteria > Verrucomicrobiota > Verrucomicrobiia > Chthoniobacterales > UBA10450 > Palsa-1392. The sequence goes on along the minus strand of CAVYVJ010000019.1, from coordinate 14,819 downwards.
GGAGTTTCCGGTGCAGCGTTGGGCCAGCCAGCACCACGCTTTTCCTTTCAAGTCCCGAAGGCGATCGAGTCAGCCGGCGGCAAAATCGCGGAATGGTCGAATCGCGAAACCAATCTGCTTTACACGATCAAGCGCGGGCTCGGGAATCCCGTCCTTCTATTACACCCTCGCTTATTGCACCTGCGTTTTTGTCTTTGGGATCGCGCGCATCCGCCGTCGGCGCACGCCCTATGTGAAGTGGCAGACGATTGTGCTCATCTGCTCGCAGTGCATTCCACTTTTCATTCTGCCCGAGATCATTCTTCCGTGGATGGGACGCAATGGCTTCTTTGAGCCAGGCCACCCGTTGCGTTGGCTGGCCGATCACTTATTTGAAAGTTATGACGGCTCGTTAGGCCATGAGCGCGCCTATTGGCGGGCCTACGGGTTCATCCTCGCGTTCCCGCTCAACGTTTACAATGTCTTTACCGATCATCCGATGTGGCTCTGGCTCGGGATCTGTTTTCTCCAAACCTTTGTCATCATTCCGCTGATCATCTTTCGCTGGGGCAAAGGCGCTTACTGCGGCTGGATTTGTTCCTGTGGCGCGCTCGCCGAGACGATGGGCGATACCCAGCGGTCGAAGATGCCGCACGGGCCATTCTGGAATCGGGTCAACATGGTCGGGCAGGCGGTGCTCCTTTTTGCCTTTGTCATTCTCGGTTTGCGGATCGCCGGCTGGACTCTCGGCGAAGAGTCATGGCCGACCCATTGGTATCACAAGCTTTTCGAAGGCATCCCGTTTCTTAACTATGGCTGGAGTGTCGATATCTTTATGGCCGGCATCCTTGGAGTCGGACTTTATTTTTGGTTCAGCGGCCGGGTCTGGTGCCGCTTTGCCTGTCCGCTGGCGGCGCTCATGCATATTTACACGCGCTTCTCGCGCTACCGGATTTTTCCCGACAAACACAAATGCATCTCCTGCAACGTCTGCACCTCGGTTTGTCATCAGGGCATCGACATCATGAACTTCGCCAACAAAGGTCTGCCGATGGAGGACCCGGAGTGCGTTCGCTGTTCCGCCTGTGTCCAGCAATGTCCGACCGGCGTCCTGTCTTTCGGGCGTTACGACGGCGAGAAGAACATTATCCTCGATAAGCTGCCCGCGTCACCGGTCCTCATGCGAGAGGAGAGGGGATAGCTGGGATAGACAGGATTCGTCAGGATCAACAGGATTCAGAGATTAAATAGATCCTGTAAAATCCTGTTAATCCTGTCCAAAAGCACGCCTTCCTCTACTCGTAGCGCAACGCCTTGACCGGATCGACCCGGGCCGCGAAATAGGCGGGAATGAGCGCGGCTAACGAACAAATGATGAAAGCCGCGATGCAGATTTTGACGACGTCGCTCGGGATCACTTCTGCCGGGATTTGCGAGAACTGATAAACTTCTCTCGGGAAAATCTCGATGTGGAGAGTGTGCGAGAGCCATTGGCTAAACTCGTTTCGGAAACGGATCAACGTCATCCCCAGCCCGAGACCTGTGAGGGTGCCGAAGACGCCGACGACGATTCCCTGAAAAAGAAAGACGCCCATGATCTGCCCGATCGTCGCGCCGACCGCTTTCATGATGCCGATCTCGCGGCGCTTTTGCACGGTCACGGTGATGAGCGTGTTCATGATCCCAAAAGCCGCGACCACCACGATGAAGAAAAGCAGAAATGCCATCACCGTGCGTTCCAGCCGCACGGCGTCGAAATACTGCCGGTTCATCTCGATCCAGGTCATGGCGTATTCCGTAGGCGGCTTTAGAAATTTTGCGATCGCTTGTTTCACATGCGTCGCGTCATAGGGATCCACCGTTTTCACGGTCAACCCGTGAAGCGAGTCGCCGAGGCCGTAAAGTTCCTGCCCGATAAAAATCGGCACGAGCAAAAATTCGGAGTCGTGCAGATACTGGCCGGTCTCAAATATTCCAGTGACGGTGAGTTCCTTTGGGAGCACCACTTCACGCAGGTCTTCCACGGCCTGCTCCTTTTCGTCGCCCTTTTTTTGTTCGAGCGCCTTTAGTTTGTCGAGAACCGAGCCCAAATTACCCGGGGAATAGATCGTGATCTTGTCGCCCACGGTCACGCCGAGTTTTTGCGCCAATTCCACCCCGAGGACGGTCGAGTCCCCCGTCAGATCGAGCTTGCCCAGCTTGATGAATTTGCGCAGCGGAATGACCTTTTCTTCCTTCTCCGGATCGATCCCGCGGATCATCGGCGCGAGGCGGCGATTATGGAATTCCACGATTACCGGCCCTTGAATGTAAGGCGCGATCGCGACCACGCCCGGCGTGTTGTGAATTTTCACCGTCAGCTCGCGCCAGTTGTCCATGATCTCTTCGGTCGTGACGAGGATGTGCGCGTCGAAGTCGATCACCTTCTGGCGCAGCTCGCGATCGAACCCCGTCATGACGGAGATGACGAGGATGAGGACGGTCACGCCGAGCGTCACCCCGAGGACCGAGACGAGCGTGATGATCGAGATGAAGGTGCGCTTCGGCTTCAGGTAGCGAAGCGCGAGGAAAAGGCTGAACGGGAGTTTCAAAGCAGGATACGGTTGCCGAAATCGGCGCATTTCCAATGGGAATTGCCGTGGCCGCGAAATCCGCTAGGCTCTTCCCACTCAGCGAGGCGCCCGCGGGCGAACCAATCTTATGCTTCGGACAATCGCGTCTTCTCCTGGTTCTTTGGTTGGTGGGCTTCTTAGGGCTCCACCTCCTCGGCGCAGCCATTCACATTTTACTGATCTTTGCGATCATTTTTTTCGTCCTGGCGCTGGTCAAGGGGCTCTGATTTTTCTCCCCTCCCGGATGGGTAGCGCACTGCCACTTGCGCACCCGCGCGCTGGTTGCGGCGACTCGCCGCGACGAACTTCTCTCAAACGCATGTCGAGTTAACGCACTTCACACGCTGGACTTGCGCTCCCCCGATTCCCTAAGCGCCCCACAAAGTTGAGCCGCCCATCGAGAAAGCCGAGGCTGGCACCACGCAATGAACGACGACATTGTCGGCATCGATCTCGGCACGACCAACTCGCTCATCGGCGTGATGGATGCCGGTTTCCCAATCCTGCTCGCCGATGCCAATGGCGCGCGTCTCACGCCGTCGGTCGTCCATTTCCCGGAAACGGGCGAGCCGCTGGTCGGCGCGACCGCGGACCGGATGCGGGCCATCCAACCGCAAACGACCGTCTATTCCGCGAAACGACTGATCGGCCGGCGTAGCGACGAGGTCGCGCCGGCAGATTTGCCGACCGATCTACCAGGTCGTTAGGCAAACAGGCCAGCCCCTCCGCATCCAGGTGCGCGAACGGCTTTTCGCGCCGGAAGAAATCTCAGCGCTGGTCCTGAAAAAATTGAAACGGGACGCCGAAGCCGCGCTCGAGCGGCCGGTGACGCGCGCGGTCATTACCGTGCCGGCGTATTTCAACGACGCCCAGCGCAACGCGACAAAAGCGGCGGGCGAAGCCGCGGGATTTACGGTCGAACGCATCATCAATGAGCCGACGGCGGCGGCGCTTGCCTATGGTCTCGACAAGTTGAAGGAGAAATCCAGGATCGCCGTTTACGATCTTGGCGGCGGAACTTTCGATATCTCGATCCTCGAACTAAATGAGGGCGTTTTCCAAGTGCTCGCGACGAGCGGCAATACCCAACTCGGTGGCGATGACGTCGATGCGGCGCTGATTGCGGATTGCGGATTGCCGATTGCTGATTGGCAGAAACGGGAGCTCGTGATCGAGGCGAAACATCGGCTTTCGACGGAGCGAGCGTGCGAATCGACGTGCCGTTTGTCGAGGGAAAAAACCTCACTTACGAATTGACGCGCTCCGCTCTCGAGAAGATCGCGCGTCCCATCATCCAGCGCACGCGCACCCATTGTCTGCGAGCGTTGACCGACGCGAAACTGACCGCCGCCGAGCTCGACGAAGTCATTCTTGTCGGCGGCATGACGCGGATGCCGCTCGTTAGGCAATTTGTCGCCGATCTCTTTGGGCGCGAACCCAATATTTCGCAGAATCCGGACGAAGCGGTCGCGCTCGGCGCCACCATCCAGGCCGGCATTCTTTCCGGCGCGGTCCGCGACGTCGTCCTGCTCGACGTCACTCCGCTCTCGTTAGGCATCGAAACTCTGGGCGGCCTGATGAACGTGATCATCCCGCGCAACTCGACCATCCCGGTGAAAGCGGGCGAGATGTTCACCACCGCAGTCAACCAGCAGCGCTCGATGAAAATCAAAATTCTGCAGGGCGAGCGCGAGATGGCGGCCGACAACTGGATACTCGGGGAATTCGAAATCGAATTCCCGCCCGCCCCCAAAGGCGTTGCCCGGGTCGGCGTCCAATTTGAAATCGACGCCAACGGGATCCTCCACGTCCTCGCCCGCGACACGAAGACGGGTATCGAGAAAATCGTTGAGCTGACTAGTGCGGTCGATGTTTCCGACGAAGCGGTCGAGGCGATGATTGGCGATTCGCTCGAACACGCTTTTGAGGACATGAGCGAGCGGGTCTGGACCGAGACGCGGCTCAAGGCCGAGGAAATGCTGGGCGCGCTCGACAAAGCCCTGCCGCTCGCCGGTGACCGCCTCACCGCGGAGGCGCGGGAGCAAATTGAGCGAAACGCCCAAGAAGTCCGCGCCGCGCTGGAAACGCATGAAACATCGCGGCTCAAGGTCGCCAACGCCGCTCTCGATGACGCCACCCAGGGACTGGCCGCGATTATTCTCGAGCAGGCAATGACCGCAAAAGGGTCGGGCTAACTCTATCCTGACGTGGGAGGGGCCTTCGCTTGGCACGCCGTATCCTTGCGCGAAGGCGGCAGCCCTGCGACGATCCGCCTGTTGCAGTCCGCCGCGACCGTCCGCGCTCGCCGGTCCGCGGATCGATTACCCTTGCCATTCGTGGAAACGTAGCTAGGAAAATTCACCATGGCTTCGCACGGTCACGCTGGCAGCGTCAGGAGCGAGGTCTTCGAAACTCGGATTGCCCTGTCGTTTTTCGGGGGCGTATCGCTCGCCGTTTATGAGAGCGGCACCGCGGTCGAGTTTTTCCGGCTCGTGACCGGCGACGGTATTTACAAGAAGCTGCACGACCAAATCGGACCGGTTAAGGTCGATATCATTTCCGGCACCTCTGCGGGTGGATTAAGCGCGGCTTTTCTGGCAACGGCCTTGATCAATGGAAGTCCTAACCTCGATCCCTTGCTTCGGCTTTGGTTAAAAAAGGCTGGCTTTGACACCCTTCTTACTCCGTCGGGCGGTAAGATCGCCAGCTCTCTTCTTAATGGCGATCATTTCCTGGAACTAATTGAAGAGGCCTTAAAACAAATCGCGGGAGATTCTCCGGAGCGAGAGCCTTATCAACAGTATCTTGATCTCTTCATGACTGCGACCAGCCTTGAAGGCGATGTCAGTTCTTTCGAGCTAAACAACCAAAAAATTGACGCTCGCTCGCACCAGCGGGTGTTCCGATTTCGTTACCGTGGCCCGGACATTCATCAGCGCAATATTGGTGAACCGGAGCATAACGACTTTGACGCGCAACATCGGTCTCTCCTCGCAGTGGCCGCACGGGCGAGTGCTTCTTTCCCAATGGTCTTTAAGCCGGTCTCGATCAGCCGCGAACAATTCAAGCACTTAAGCCCGGAGCTGGGCAAAGACTCCCTCCACATCGACGGTGGAGTTCTTGATAATAAACCCATCCGGCTGGCGCTGCAGGCTGTCTTCCAAAGACGCGCCGACAAGCAAATCGATCGGCGGCTCTTTTATGTTGAACCAATTCCGGAAAAGATTAACGATAGCCCGGAACCACTCCCACACACCCGCGCGGGCGGGATTGATCGTCTCTGGACGCCGCTCCGGATTCTCTACGCAGCGGTTAAAGATCTGCCCTCTTACCAAAGTATTACCAGTGCATTGGAGGAGCTTCGGGCACGAAACGACGAGCTGACAGAGCTTCGCCAAACGCTAAGTCATTACGAAGCGCTCGCCGCCAGGGCACTAACCGATGTGGCTGGCGTGGTGACGTCTTCCCCCGCGCAGAGGACCGCATCTCCGACTGGACCCAGTCGCATTTATATTCCGGCGAGCGATAGGGCGACCTGTCTTTTCCGCGCGCAGGAAGATGGTTACCTGGACTTACGTCTAAGCCGTAACCCTAGTCCGCTCTTTCAGGCGTGTAAGTCGATGTCGGATGAATTGATCCAACATCCGGCGGCACGGGACTCGGGTGTCCTCGTGGCCCTGTTTCGCCTCAAGAACCGACTCCTGTGGACATTCGATTTTGAATATCATCGGCGTCATTACCAGTATCTCCACGAGGTGATTAGGCAACTCTTCACCCAGTTAGATGAGGGCGGGTTGGTCCAGATCGAGGAGGATCGACGCGCTCTTTTTCAATCGCTTAACCGGCTCCGCACTCATTTTAATGACCAGGAGACCGCGGTCGTTTTAAGGCAGGAACTGTTCGGGGTGGCTCGAGTGGGACTGGAAGAAGAGATCAAACACATGTTGCCGGAGTTCTCTTCCATCCTGCTCGAGAGTGGAGCGAATCAAATCAGAGAGTTACTCGAGGCAACGGACCGTAGAATTGCAAAAATGCGCAGTGTGGAGGAGCAATGCGAATTCTTTTATCGGTTACGCGGCGAGGCACAACTGGAGCTGGAACGCGAACACGACCGTCTTGACCTTGAGGCGATGATCGCGAGGAACAATCCACGATTCAAGTCACCATTGGAAAATGGTTATCGCCTGCTCGAGGCGGCCTTGGGGCAGTTCCATGAACGCGACATGATTATCTACCCAATGATGCGCAAGAGCATGAGTGCCTCGGAGTTGCAGACTGTGCTGGCGGCGCGTTTTGGACCGCTCGAGGGAGTCAATTATATGAAGCTAAGTGACCAGCGGCACAAGGTCGCCGGCGAAACCGCGTTTCATTTCGGCGGCTTTATGAATGAGACCTGGCGGGGCAATGACCTGATCTGGGGACGACTGGATGCGGTTGAAACTATCTTTCGACAGTTACTGCCGGATGGCGAAAAGAACCCATTATTCCGAGAGCTATTCGATGAGCAAAAGCGAATTGTGGTCGAGATGCGGGAGAAGTTTGAGGTCGGAATTGTTTATCCTCTGAGCGAGCAGGCGGAGGACGGCACCCCTCCACACGAGGATCGGCTTATCGGCAAACAAAACATCCATGATATCCCTGACCGGACCAAGATCGTGTGGTTAAAAGAAATGATTGGCACCGCTGTGCGGATGATTTTCTTTCCCCAAATCCCCATTCCTGCTTGGTGCCAACGATGTTTTTCGGGATTGTTTGTCCGGGTGCTCGTTAGTCCGCGGCGCGCCCTGCTCCTCGCGGCTTTTGTCTGCGCGGCCATCATCCTGGGGCTTTCCGCGGTCGCCGCGCATTTTGTCGCGAGATGGTTACCTACGCCTGGTTCGCTGCCCGCCCGAGCCGGCGAAGTGGCCGCCCTTCTCTGGATCCTCTTGCTTGCATTGACCTGCTTCGCTCTGGCGCGGTTCGCGCACTCGATCCGCTCGAAGTTTCTGCGTGGCGGGCTATCGTCAAAGAAATTTCGTTAGTCCCAGCTTGATCTGGCCAGTCACTCAAATCCGGCACCGGTCGGCCGCACATTTGACGAGGCCGACCAACAATTGAAACAGTTCCCCGGAAAACTCCCTACAAAGTGAAGCCCGGTTCAGCGACTGGCCAGGCATGATCCATAACGCCCATACCTTGCGCGATTACAATAGTGGCGGCCTGACTGACGAGTGCACTCCGTAACTCGTCGCGCGCGAAGAATTGTAACATCGAGATTTGATGATTGGAATTTCGTTGGAGCTTGGGATTTGGCGTTTGGAAATTTGCTACCTCTACGACGATGATTTGCCTTACCTTATCCCTCTTGATCCAGCGGGCTCTTCACCCCAAGGCCCGGCTTGTTCAGCACGTGTGAATCCCGGCCATTGGGAATGGCCGGGATAGACGGTCAAGCCGCCGAGGGTAGGCGGTGAGAGGCGGGGGCGCCTCGAATCAATACATCATCGACGACGATGATTGGCCATAACCTTACCCGCCTTGATCTAGTGGACTCCTCACCCCAAGGCCCGGCTTGTTCAGCACATGAGAATACCGGCCATTGGGAATGGCCGGGATAGACGGTCAAGCCGCCGAGGGTAGGCGGTGAGAGGCGGGGGCGCCTCGAATCAATACATCATCGACGACGATGATTGGCCATAACCTTACCCGCCTTGATCCAGTGGACTCCTCACCCCAAGGCCCGGCTTGTTCAGCACGTGTGTATAAATCATCGTCGTCGAAACATCCTTGTGCCCGAGCAACTCCTGCACGGTGCGAATATCATACCCGTTCTCGAGCAGATGAGTCGCAAACGAATGCCGCAAAGTATGGCAGCTGGCTGGCTTGGCAATTCCAGAGGCGCGCACCGCCTTCTTCACCGCCACTTGCAACACGTTTTCATCCACATGATGCCGCTGCCGTAACGTGGGAGCGGCCTCCGTGCCGCGATCATCCGCCTCTTCCCCTGCGCCGCGACCATCACCCGCGCGCGGATCCACCGACAACCGGGAGGAAGGGAAGATATATTGCCAGGCCCACTCCTTCGCTGCGCTCGGATATTTGCGCGCGAGCGCTTCCGGCAGATAAACACTTCCCAGACCTGATTCCAGATCCTCCTCGTGCTGCGCTTTCACCTTCAGTAAATGCCGTTCCAAAGCGGCGGCCAGGTTTATCGGCAACATCGTCACCCGATCTCTTCCCCCTTTGCCATCGCGCACCGTGATCCGGGCATAGCCGAAATCGACATCTTTTACTCGCAGACGCACACATTCCATGAGACGAAGCCCGCTCCCGTAGAGCAGGCCGGCCATCAACCGCGGCATTCCGTGCAGATGCGAGAAAATCAGCTGCGCTTCCTCGCGCGTCAGCACGACCGGGAGCCGCTTCGGCTTGGTCGCCCGCTCCACGCCCTCCAGCCATCCGATCTCCTCCTTCAACACTTCTTTATATAGAAAGAGAAGCGCGCTCAGGGCCTGGTTTTGGGTCGAGGCAGCGACATTGCCGTCGCGCGCCAGGTGGGTCAAAAACTCCGTCACCTCCGCTTTTCCCATCTCGCGCGGGTGCCGTTTGCCGTTATAACGGATAAAGCGGGTAATCCAATCGCAATAGCAGCGCTCGGTCCGGATGCTGTAGTGGCGAAGCCGCATAAGATCGCGCACTTCTTCAAGGAGTTTTTTGGACTTGCCCGGGGGAGAAGAAACGGTCAGGCTCGAAATCATGCGGCAGTTTATCAAGGGCGGCAGCCCCCGAGGCAAGCGGATTATACAGATTTTATCTGCCTTTAATTGCAGATTTTTGGGGTCGAATACTCGTTAGATCTTAACGTGTCGATTCCGTGTATTCTCATCCGCATTTGCTTCGTGCGATCGCGTGGTCCTTTATTTGGGCGGGCATCTGGCTTGCGATGTTTGTCCTAGTCGGCGTGCCTTCCGTCTTTATCTTCGGCACCGCCTGGCCTGCGACGATCTCATTTCTTCTTTTCATCGGGCCAGGTCTTTTCGTTACGGTAGGACGTTGGTTTTTGCGCTGCCCGCAGTGCCACTGCGTGATTTTCATCGGGCGGCGTCCTGAGCATCCCGCAGCTACTCAGGCTTATGGGGGTCCAGGTCGGGGTTTAGGCGGCGTCGTTTCAGACGTTGCGCGTCGCAAGCAGTTCACTTGTTTGGAGTGCGGTCATCATTGCAGACTGTTCGAACATGAGCAGATCTAACCAGGCGATGCAGCTAACGCCTTCCCGTTCCGCGTTCACATTTTACCATGATTAGTCTATCCTCATTTCAAATCAGCCTCGTCGTCGGAAGGCGTAGCTGATCTTATTCTCGTTAGGTCCTCATGCAGCGCCCATTGTCACCGGCGGACCGCGAGTTCATTGCTGCACAGCTTGAGCCGATCACGCGGCTGCCCGTCACCAGTGCCACGGAGGAACAGGCGTGGTATGTCGCGACTCGTGCTGTAATGGAGCGCCTGAAAACGCGATTTCCCGATGTTGCCTCGGTCGTGCCGCATCAGCTATACCATTACTTCGACGATGCAGACATCTACCGAAAGGAACCGTCGTTCCGCGCCACGTGGGAGCGATACGTCCTCGATTTCATCAGCGAGCTCCGCGCACCCACCACAAAGACCTAACCAAGCGATGGAGCGAACGCCGGACCGTTCCTAGCCCACATTTGAGATGACTTCCACCATTCCCGTCCTTGCGACGCGCGGCCTCGTCCGCCGTCGCTCATCTTGTTCTCGTTAGACCCATGAAGACACGCCCCCTTTTATACTTGCTTATTGTCCTGAACGTCGCGGACGTCGCGGCCCTTTCCTTTTACGCACGCTCTACTCCCGGCCAACCGCCTTCTCCTCTCGGAGACGTGCGAAGCAAGCTCGAGGCATCCTCTTCCTTCGAGGAGTTGCGCCCACGCGCTTTGCTTGTCATGTCGGCTCGTGAAGCTGCCGACCGTGCGATCGTGTATTTGCACGGGGCTTTCACCGATCTGGTCAGGCTCAGCGTCGTATCGGCGGCTACCAACCTGCTATTGTGTCTCCTCATTTGGCGTTCCCTCCGAGTATGACGCGAAGGTCTAACCGGGCGATCGAGCCGACCGCGAGCCGCCGTACTACCCAGCTTCACATGAGTTCATTCCCTCAATCCGCAGCGACGCGCGCCCCCGCTCGCGGCAGCTCATCTTGTTCTCGTTAGATGGTGAAGCCATGCGCATCTTGAGCCGCGTTGAGTGTGAAGCGTGGTGTCGCGATCACAACGTCGGTTTGCGCGTCAGTCGTTGGTCACGGCCGGATTTCACGTCGCCCGACTTTCATCGGGTGAAGATTCCTTATGAAGGCGACTCTGGTCGTAAGGTGTGGCTCGCGAATCTTCTCTATTCGCTTGTGCCGCCTGCTCCAGAAACACTCCTCTGGATTCAGGATTTCGAGGTGTGGCCATCTAGTCAGCATCTGCCGCTGTTCACGCGATTCCGTGAAGCGCTTGGTGAGTCGCGCTCGTTATACGACGCGCCAGGCCATCTCGTCACTTCATCCGACAGCGAGGATTCGGTTTCCATCATTGCGACATCGCTGCTTTTCCTTTGGGATTGCTATGGCATCACATCGTCAGGTCGCGACGCCTTTTATGTCTCACACGACGAGTATTGCTGGTTTGCCACGCGGGATGCAGAGCTTGCCGCTCAGACCACAGAAGGGGTATTATCTGCGGCGACATCCGCGCCAACCATCTAACCAATCGCTGGAGCCAACCGCTGGCCGTTGTGAAGTCCACATTTGATCTTATGAAACAGCTCCAAATGTTTGCCACGCACGCCCCCGCCGGCGGTGGCTCAGCTCCGTCTCGTTAGATGGATAAGCACATCCGCAGGCAGAAAACGGCAGGTTATTGGCTCGGGTGGTTCAGTATCGTGTTTGGATCATTGATTCTCGCAGGCTCGTATATCGCTTTTCAAAAAGTTCGATGGCTGGAGTCTTGGCCACAGCATGATCGCATTAGCCCTTTTCAGACGGGTGTGGCTGGCGGCCTTCTTTTCATTGTTGGAGTTGCACTGATTGTCGCGCCATCATCGAGATCCGACCAAAAGACAGGGGGAGTTGAAGATCACTCGTAATGCGACCATCTAACCAGTCGATCGAGCTGACCACGAGCCGCCGTACTATCAAGTTTCATATGAGTTCATCCCGTCAATCCGCAGCCACGCGCGTTCTCGCTCGCGGCAGCTCATCTTGTTCTCGTTAGACGACATTCCCAGCCCACATCCAAATGATCACATTAAATGTTTTTGTCAGAGTGAAGCCTGAACACCGCGAAGAATTGCTAAAGCTTGGACACACGCTTTTCAATGCGCTCGCAAAGGAGCCCACCTTCCTTGACGCCAGGATTAACACCGCAGTAGATCAACCCGATCTGATCGTCGTGTATGAAAGGTGGGATGAGACCAAGGAGTCCTTCGTGCAGAACATTCTTCCGAAACCTTTTTACGCGCCCTATCTTGCGCTGCTCGAAAAAGTCGGCCTTAGCCGGGAGATTTACTGGCTGGAGGAACGTGGCTCATGGCCTGCCTGAGACTTTGCTCATGACCCGATGACGCTGCCAGTAGAGGATCTTTTTTTGCGTGGCGCTTATGTACCCCGCTATTGACGAATAAACTAAAGCCAACAGGAAGGAACCGAAATGAGCACGATTACAACCAAAGATGGAATTGAGATTTACTACAAGGATTGGGGCAAAGGACAGGCAATGGTTTTTAGCCATGGCTGGCCGCTGTCGGCCGATGACTGGGATGCACAGATGATGTTTTTCCTCAACCACGGCTACCGCGTCATCGCACACGATCGGCGCGGCCACGGACGCTCCAGCCAAACAGCCGACGGCCATGACATGGATCACTATGCCGACGATCTAGCCGCCCTGACCGCGCACCTTGATCTGAGGGATGCCATTCACGTGGGCCATTCCACCGGCGGCGGCGAGGTCGTGCGCTATTTAGGGCGGCACGGTGAGAGTCGGGTGGCGAAGGCTGCTATCATTAGCGCGGTCCCACCGCTCATGGTGAAAACCGAGGCCAATCCCAAGGGCCTTCCGAAAAAGGTTTTCGACGACTTTCAAGTGGCGCTCGCGGCCAATCGTTCACAGTTCTATCGCGACGTCGCCGCGGGGCCTTTCTACAACTACGACCGCCCGGGCGCGAAGCCGGCTGAAGCCACAATCCAGAACTGGTGGCGGCAAGGCATGATGGGCGGCGCGAAGGCACATTACGACGGCATCGTCGCCTTCTCACAGACCGACTTTACCGAAGACCTTAAGAAGATCTCCGTGCCGGTGCTAGTGATGCACAGTGAAGACGACCAGATCGTTCCCTACGTCGCCTCGGGACCTATGTCGGCAAAGCTGCTGAAGAGTGGAACGCTGAAAACCTACAAGGGTTTCCCCCATGGTATGCCGACGACGCAGGCCGACACGATCAACGCTGACCTGCTCAAATTCTTCAAATCTTAGCACGAAAGCCTAACCCTGCGATGGAGCGAACGCGGACCGCTGTGCATTCACATTTGAGATGACTTCCACACCTTCACCGCCAGCGACGTGCGTCCTCGTCCGCCGTCGCTCATCTTGGTCTCGTTAGGCCTATTCAGCGCGCGAGGGGATTCATTATGAGACAGCTGAACAACACCGCACCCACCGCGTTGGGTGGCTCCGCGCCGCCGTGCTCGGCGCCAACGACGGAATCGTTTCCACCGCCAGTTTGATCGTCGGCGTCGCCGCAGCCGAATCCACGCGCCACAGCGTGCTGGTCGCCGGGCTGGCCGGTTTGGTGGCGGGCGCGATGTCCATGGCCGCAGGCGAGTATGTTTCAGTCAGTTCCCAATCGGATACGGAAGGCGCCGACCTTGATCGCGAGCGCGGGGAGCTGGCCGCGGACGGCGAAAACGAACACGCCGAACTGGCCGCCATCTATGTCGCGCGCGGACTCGACGCCAAACTCGCCAGCGAAGTGGCCGCTCAATTGATGGCCAAGGACGCCCTGGGAGCCCACGCCCGTGACGAACTGGGCATCTCCGACACATTGAGCGCGCGGCCGTCAGGCCGCCTTTGCTTCGGCGGGCACGTTCACGGTCGGAGCCGCCCTGCCACTGCTGCTCGTCCTGTTTGTGCCATTGTCCGCGCCTCGTCTGGGCGGTTTCGGGCAGTTCATTGTTCTTTCTCGCGCTGCTGGGTACCTTGGCGGCCCGCGCGGGCGGGTCACCCGTGTGGAAGTCCGTCGCGCGCGTGACCTTTTGGGGCGCACTGGCGATGGCACTGACTGCCGGGGTCGGAGCTTTGTTTGGCGCGACGCTTTGAGACGGTTTTCTCGCAATGGACGAAACGCCTAACCATACGATGGTGCGAACGGCGGACCGTTTACGCTCCACTTTTTGAGATGACTTCGACACTTCCACCCCGGGCAATGCGCGCTCTCTCAGCCGTCGCTCATCTTATTTTCGTTAGGCGAACAATTGGGGTGCGTAAATGAACTGGGAAGCGGTTGGAGCGATCAGTCAGATCGTCGGAGCAGTGTTGGTCGGCATCACGCTGATCTACCTTGCAGTTCAGCTCCGACAGAACACGTCTGCGCTGAAATCGTCCACGTTCCTGGCCATCAGCACTTTGATGGGTTCCACCATGGAGGTCTGGGCTATCCACTCCGATCTCGCGCCGTTGCTCATAAAAGCCCAGCCGGGGCTCGACGAACTTTCTCCTGACGAAAGAGCCCGATTTGGATTCTTGATGATGATGGCATTTCGCCGGGTCGAAACGGTCGTCGTCCAGCGCCATCTGGGTTTCATCGACCGCGAGTTGACCGAGGGCTTCGAACGGTCGGCGTTGTCGGTGCTTCATTCTAAGGGCGTGCGTCAATGGTGGGACGCGTCGAAAGGCGCATTTAGCAACCTTTTCTCAGCATGGGTCGATGAAAACCTCGCCTCCAACCTGCCTCGACCGATCCATGCTGGGCTTGGTCTCGGAGTTTCAAAGAATGAGGTGGAAAATGGGGCCGCCTAACCAGATCTAGATGAGAAGGCGGAGAGGGCCGCACGCTTTGGCGTTGCGGTAAACTTAACGCCTTATGAAGCAACAAAAGAAGAAGAACCGTCAGGTAACGATAGGATTGGTCTTGGGTGATCGCCGGCACCGGTTTTGTGTGCTGGATAGGAAGGGCGAAGTGGCAGAGGAGG
>CAVYVJ010000018.1:0-27982 GCA_963771865.1 uncultured Verrucomicrobiae bacterium | reverse complement strand
CCTGGTTGACAAGCGAAGCAGCATGCGCTCTCCAATTGGGGAAAATATGCGCCTAATTGTTCGTCTCTTCTTTCTCGTTCCGCTGGTTGGGCTTGCCCTACTAACGAGTTGCACAACCATGCCAACCGCCACGACCGGCGGCGAATATCACGTTGTTGCGCACAAGCCGAAGGATCCGTCGAAGGTCCGGGTCGATCTCTCGCTTTCGAAGCAAAACGTCTACGTCATGGAAGGCGATCGTTGCCTGATGGCCGCGGCCGTTTCGGTCGGCTTGCCTAACAAGCCGACGCCGAAAGGTCATTTCACCATCTACAACAAAATCGAGCATAAACGTTCCGGCTCCTACGGCTATCGGGTGCAGGGAGACCGGGTCGTGCCGGCCGACGCGGGCGCAAACGTCTCCGGAAGTTATGTCGGGTATCCGATGGGTTACTGGTGCGAATTTGCCCCGGCCTACGGGTTTCACCAGGGCTTCGTCCACCCCTATCCACGAACTCATGGCTGCGTCCGTTTGCACGGCGAAGCAGCGCCGAAATTCTTCGCGCTTGTGCGCATCGGAACGCCAGTGAGCATCGCCAACAGCCAACCTGAAGACGACAAACTTGGGGCCACCGTCCGCCGGGTCGATGATTCGAAAGCGCCCGACCCCGATCCGCGTCTCATGGTCACCTCGGCTGGCTTCCAGGAGCCGAAGGGTCCGTTGCTCGAAGAATAGCAGTTGTAGACGCTTCGCTCCGCGAAGCGCGGGGAAAATATCGTCCGCAAGAAAACTCCCTTGCTCGCAAATCCTGAGCCAATGCCCGCGTCTCGCAGAGCGAGACGTCTACATTGCGCCTCCGCGACTAACGAGTTGCGGCTTGGTCGCCTGCGGCGACATTAGCGGGTGAGCGCGAACCTCATTTCCAGCGGCACAACCGCGCGCAATAAAGTTAACCTTCGCACTCCGGAGGTAATGTCTGCGGTGCAGGAGCAGGTCGAGTCGCATTATCGGAGCGACATCGTCGACCAGGTCCGCCGACAGGGCGGGATCATCTCGGTCGGCGACTTGACCGTGCGCCTGGCCAAGCAATTTGGATTTTGTTATGGCGTCGAGCGCGCGATCGATCTCGCTTATGCCGCCCGCAAGGTTTTCAAGGATCGCCGCTTGTTTATCGTTGGGGAGATCATTCACAACCCAGAGGTGAACGAGCAGATCTCGTCGTTAGGGATCAAAAATCTCACTGGGCACAATAAACAGGCCGACATCTCGGAATTACAGCCGGACGATGTCGTCATTCTCCCCGCGTTCGGAACCGAGCTATCGATTTTGCAGCAAATCACGGATCGCGGTTGCCAGATTGTCGATACCACCTGCGGGGACGTGATGAGCGTTTGGAAAAGGGTCCGCAAGTACGCGAGCGAATCCGCCACCTCCATCATTCACGGCAAAGCTGAGCATGAGGAAACCAAAGCGACTAGCTCACGCGCGCTTGGTGACGGCAAAGGTCATTACCTGGTCGTTCTGACGCTGGCGGATACCGATTACGTTTGCGATTACATACGGAATGGTGGCGACAAGCAGGCTTTCCTGGACAAATTCCGCGGCGCGTATTCCCCGGGTTTCGATCCCGATATTCATCTGCGCACGATCGGGGTGGCCAACCAAACCACCATGCTCCGGGGCGAGACCGAGGAAGTGCAGCGCCGCATCCGAAAGGCGATCGTTGACCGGGACGGCGCCGAAGCTGCCACCACGAATTTTCGTTTTTTCGATACGATCTGCGGCGCAACGCAGGAACGGCAGGATGCCTTGCGCGAGTTGCTCGACGTTCCGATGAACTTGTTGCTCGTCGTCGGTGGTTACAACAGCTCGAACACTTCACACCTCGCTGAAATGGGCGAAGAAAAGCTGCCAACCTATTTTGTTCTCAACGCCAGCCGGCTGATTTCCGACAAGGAGATCCGGCATTACGATCTGCACGAGCGCCGGGAAATCGTCGCGCGCGATTGGCTGCCCGAGGGCAAGATCGTCGTCGGCATCACCGCCGGCGCTTCCTGCCCGAATAACCTGATCGAGGAGACACTTATCCGCCTGTTCCAACTGCGCGGAATCGGTATCGATCAGCTATCCGCTGCGGCCTGACGACTGCGCCGGACCTTCGCGAGACCACTGGGACCAAGCGGCGGTCATCCGGAAAAGGCTTGACTTTTCCCTTGAAAATCAGGCGTACTCGCGACCTATGAATCCTCCAACTCTGTGCAAGGTGACATTAACGGCGGCGGCTTTGCTGACCTCAATCGCGCTCACGGCGCACGCGGGTTCGATCTCAAGTGCGCGCCAGACCTTCGGTTCCAATCGGTCGGTGAATCCGATCCATCGGCTGCTCTTTCCGGCGTCCACTTATATGATCGATGACGGCACAGCGGAAGACGCGGTCGCGTTTGGTTCCGGCACGGAAAACTGTGAAGCGCTCTGGTTTAACCAGTTTGATGTCATTCCTGGCCAGACGTCCATCGCGTCGGTCAGCGTTGTTTGGGGCACCCCGCACTTCCCTGATCCGGACATCAATGGCACCCCTATAATTATCGCTGTTTGGAGCGACCCAAATGGCGATGGTGATCCCAGCGACGCGGTTCTCCTGGCATCGACCGACGGCTTTATGCTAAATCAGGGGACCGACACCTTCGTGACCTACCCGTTCTCGCCGGCGATATCTCTTCCTGCGGGTGCGACCAGCTTCTTCGTTGGTGACGCGACTCCGGGGAACAACGGACCGGAGCACTATTGGCAAGGCATCGACCAAACCTCGACCGTCCGGCAGAGCTGGGTCGCGGGAGGGACTTATGACCCTTGCGGGCCCGTCGACATCAATGAGATCGGGCGTAACACCTTCCTTGGGATTATTGACGATTTCGGAATCCCAGGTAATTGGATGATCCGTGCAGACGCCGGTGACGGAAGCGCGAACCTTACCCTGACCGCGAAGATACGCAGACAACAAGGCAAAAGGCTTGTGAGTCTGAGCTGGACTCCAGCTGACGGCGGCACCGTAAACGTGACGCGAAACGGCAATGTGATCGCGACGACTGACAATGACGGAAGCGGGCGGGACGGCATCGGAGGCTTAACCGGATCCTTGATCTATCAGGTCTGTAAGACCGACGGAAGCGGCTGTTCGAATCAAGTCCTGGTGAGAATTTTCCCCGACGCCGATTAGTCGTTTAGGTGATGGCTCCGGAAGGTCGTCCTATCCGATTCCTGAAAGGCCTGTTTGCGGCGTTTATTACGACGATTCGCGGGTGCACCGGCTGGGATCATCGATCCTGCTACAACTGATCTCTTAGGCGGGCGTAGTGTATTCACCTAGCTTTCCTTCGCCGGCTTCAACGCGATTCATCCGTCCCGCGACCCCGGCCGATGCGGGCGAGATCACCCGGCTCGCGAGCCAGCTTGGTTATCCCGCGGAGCCGAAGGAAATATCCACCCGCCTCGAGTCGCTCCTCGGCCGACCAAACCATTTCATTGCTGTCGCCGCCGCCCGTGAAGGCGAAAGGGGTCTTCTCGGCTGGATCGCCGCGGAAGAACGCGCCCTTCTCATCGCCACCCCAAGGATCGAGATCATGGGCCTAGTCGTCGATCACGCTGCGCGAGCCGAGGGAGTAGGTCGGGCGCTCGTTATCGCGGTCGAGTTTTGGGCGAGGTCGCTTGGACTGGGGAAGGTGGTGGTTCGTAGCAACATCGTGCGTGCCGAGTCTCATCCATTTTACGAGCGGTTGGGATACTCGCGGGAGAAGAGCCAGCACGTTTACCTCAAGGAGCTTCCCTGGTTATAGCTGCGGCATTGTCCGTCGAGGGGGAGCGCACACGGCAATACAGACGATTGCCCAGCACTACTGGTCGGAGTTGGCCTCACGATTTTTTCCTTGCATTTGGTGAGAAGGCCTGAAAGGATCGCGCGCAGTGCGCCCCGAACACACCACGAACCCGTCAGAAAGGATTAGGCGTTTCAACGCCACTCCCTGCCTTTTCTGTCCCCAAACCTGTGGTTTACCGCAGAACCCAACCCTAGCCGCTTAACTCCCATGAAATACCTCCTTAATAACCGCGTTGTTTCCGTTCGAGTTGTCCTATGTCTCATCCTGGCAGTGGCCAGCCTAACAATCGTCCTTGCAACGCCGGCGAGAGCGGCGGCCATATTGAGTTATTCATTGACCACTCAAAATGATCCAGTGGCACAGGGGCATATCCTGGAGTTCGACGCCACCGTAACTAATCTGAGCGCCACCTCACAAGTGGTTCAGCTCGACTTTATCGTGCCAAACTACACGACCTACGGGGGCCTGGGCGGCGGTACCAGCACCTATTATTATTTTGGCTCCATCTCTGCCGGTCAATCCAAGACGGCCAAGCTTCGATTTAGAGTAAACGACAGCGGGACCGTCCCGCCCGATGGCACGCCGATTACGCTCACCGTTACCGATAACGCCAGGTTGGTCTCCGTCTCGCGCAAGGCCATTGTGCAATCCATTCCTGTTTTGAATCTGCAACTCTCGACTGAACAGGGAACGGTCGCACCCGGAGGTTATTTCACTTATACCTTGGCAACCGCGAACGTAAGTGCGAACTCGTTATTGGGAGTTACGCTTAATGCCGTTGTGCCGAATGGGTCGAGTTTTGTTTCGGCCGATAGCGGCGGTGTGTTGAGCGGGAGGACAGTGACCTGGAATCTGGGAAGCTTGCCGGCAAGCGGGAATATGCAGGTGCACGCGACGTTTCGGGCAAGCTCCACGCCAAACACTCCTTTAGCGTCGTTCGATACCGTCGTTAGCGACAGCGCTGGTCACGTCGCCAGGGCGAGCGATACGCGGGTGGTGTATTCGACACCAACCTTTTCCTACAACCTGACGGCTACGCCTGATTCGGTGGCGCCGGGCCATGTGCTGGAGTTTGATGCGACAGTAACTAACCTGGCGACCAGCGCGCAGGTCGTGCAGTTGGATTTTACCGTGCCGGAATACACGACCTACGGGGGTCTTGTCGCTGGTGACGCGAGTTATTATTACTTCGGCTCGTTGGCGGCGGGGGGATCGAAGACAGCGAAGCTGCGCTTTGTGGTTGTGGGCAGCGGGAACATTCCGGCGAACGGGACCACGATCACTCTTAATGGGATCGATCTCGCTCGTGGCGCCTCGATTTCGCGCAGCGCGGTGGTGCAGGCGCTGCCCGGCCTTAACCTGCAGCTATCCAGCGAACAGGGGACGGTCGCTCCGGGAACTAACTTCACTTACACGCTCGCTACTGCGAATTTGAGTGGGCTTTCGGTATCGGGTACAACAGTAAGCGCTACTGTGCCGGCGGGGGCGGGCTTTGTCTCGGCCGATAGCGGTGGCGTGCTAAACGGAGGAGTAGTTACATGGAGCCTGGGAACGCTGGCTGCAGGCGCGAATGTGCAAGTGCATGCCACTTTCCGAGCCAGCTCCACTTTGAATACACCTTTAGGACCATTCGACGCCATTGCCAGCGATAGCGCTGGTCACATTGCTCGCGCGAGCGACACGCGGGTAGTGTATTCGACACCAACCTTTGCCTACAACCTGACGGCTACGCCTGATTCGGTGGCGCCGGGCCATGTGCTGGAGTTTGATGCCACAGTAACGAACCTCGCGACCACCGCCCAGGTCGTGCAATTGGACTTTACCGTGCCGGAATACACGACCTACGGGGGTCTTGTCGCTGGTGACGCAAGTTATTATTACTTCGGCTCGTTGGCGGCGGGCGCATCGAAGACAGCGAAGCTGCGCTTTGTGGTTGTGGGCAGCGGCAACATTCCCCCGAACGGCACCACGATTACTCTCGATGGGATCGATCTCGCTCGTGGCGCCTCGATTTCGCGCAGCGCAGTGGTGCAAGCGCTGCCCGGCCTTAACCTGCAGCTTTCCAGCGAGCAGGGGACGGTCGCTCCGGGAACTAACTTCACTTACACGCTGGCAACGGCCAATCTAGCTGGAGGAACTTTACCCAATACTGTGCTAACGGCCGCTGTGCCGGCGGGCGCGAACTTTGTCTCGGCTGATGGCGGTGGCGTGCTAAACGGAGGAGTGGTTACGTGGGCTCTCGCCAATCTGCGAGCAGGCGCGAATGTGCAAGTGCATGCCACTTTCCAAGCCAGCTCCACTCCGAATACACCTTTAGGGCCATTCGACGCCATCGTCAGCGATAGCGTCGGGCACATTGCTCGTGCCGGCGATACGCGGGTGGTGTATTCGACACCAACCTTTGCCTACAACTTGACGGCTACGCCTGATTCGGTGGCGCCGGGCCATGTGCTGGAGTTTGATGCAACAGTAACTAACCTCGCGGCCACCGCCCAGGTCGTGCAGTTGGACTTTACCGTGCCGGAATACACGACTTACGGGGGTCTTGTCGCTGGTGACGCAAGTTATTATTACTTCGGCTCGTTGGCGGCGGGGGGATCGAAGACAGCGAAGCTGCGCTTTGTGGTTGTGGGCAGCGGCAACATTCCGGCGAACGGGACC
Organism: uncultured Verrucomicrobiae bacterium; assembly: GCA_963771865.1. Classification (GTDB taxonomy): domain Bacteria; phylum Verrucomicrobiota; class Verrucomicrobiia; order Chthoniobacterales; family UBA10450; genus Palsa-1392. Next base: position 21,466 of record CAVYVJ010000018.1, on the reverse strand, counting down.
ACGATCACTCTTAATGGGATCGATCTCGTCCGTGGCGCCTCGATTTCGCGCAGCGCGGTGGTGCAAGCGCTCCCGGTGCTTACCTTGCAGCTATCTAGCGGACAGGGCACGGTCGCCCCAGACGGCAACTTCTCCTATATCCTGGCCACTGCCAACGTCAGCGCTGCAAACCTTCCCAGGGCCGTCCTCACCGCCTCAGTGCCCGCGGGAGCTACCTTTGTCTCCGCCAATCATGGCGGGAGGCTAAGCGGGGGATTGGTTACGTGGAATCTGGGCACATTGGGAGCAAATACTAATGTGCAGGTCAGCGCGACTTTTCGCGCAACCTCAACCGCGACGGCACTTGGACCAGTGGATGCAGTTGTAAGCGATAGCGCCGGCCATATTGCTCGCGCCAGCGATACCCGTGTGATTTATGCGACGCCTGCGTTCAGTTACACAATCACCGGCACGCCCGATCCTGTTGCGCCGGGTCAGGTGCTGGAATATGACGTCACAGTCACTAACCTGAGCGCTGTCGCGCAAGTCGTGCAGGTCGATTTCACGGTGCCGGAATACACGACTTATGGAGGTCTGGTAGGCGGGGACGCGAGTTATTATTATTTTGGTTCGGTCGGCGCGGGCCAATCATCCAGCGTGCAACTATTCTTTACCGTCGTGGGCAGCGGCTCGATCCCGCCGGATGGCACCAGTATTACACTTGACGTAATGGACCTCGTCCGCGGCGCGGCCGTCTCCCGAACCGTGGTGGTAGATTCCGGGGTGCCTTAAAGAAGTATTTAGTAAGGGTTCGCCTACGATAATGGCGAAAGAGAAGCTCGCCTAACGAGTCAATCCTAGAGCTCGGGCGTTGCGCATCGCAGCGCGAAAACCGGCCGGCTTTCTGCAAATCCAGCGCGCGAACTTCGCGATCTCAGGGTGGGCGCGCAGTTTCTCGACCGTGTTGAATTCGCGCTCGAGTTGTTTCTCCGTCAGGACCTGGTGGATTTGCAAATGGCATGAGCGGCAGATGCCGACCACCTTGCGCACCAGCTCACGCGGAAACTCCCTCCCGTTCACAGACTGCGCAACGCCCTTGCGTCCCGAATGCTTCCACCGGCAGGCAGCATTTCAATCACTCGTGCTCCTGCTCTTAATCGAATACCCGGAGATCGAGCACGAGCACGATCATGAGCAAGAGCACGAGTACTTTGGAAGCCGCGCAAACGCCCTCTGCGCTTCGATTCCATTTGTGAATGCGCGCGATTTGGAAAGGCAGTATTAGCTTCGGACTCGTTAATATCCCCATCGCCCTGTATCCGGCGACGCGGCGCGAGGATCTAAAATTTCGCCTTCTCCGCGAGAGCGATCTGAGCCCGGTGAATTACAAGCGCGTTGCTGAGAAGGACGGCAAAGAGGTGCCGTGGGATAAGATCGTGAAGGGCTACGAGTATGAAAAAGGAAAATTCGTCGTCTTGAGCGAAAAGGATTTTCAGCGCGTCGATCTCGAGGCGACGCAAACGGTTGATATCACGGACTTCGTCGACCTCGAAGAAATCGACCCGATGTATTTCTACAAGCCATATTATCTCGAGCCGCAAAAGGGCGGCGACAAAGCATATGTGCTCCTCCGCGAGACTCTCGAGAAATCGGGCAAGGTCGGGATTGCCAAGGTAATCATCAAGACCCGTCAATATCTCGCCGGGGTAAAGCCGCTGAAACACGCCCTCGTCCTTGAGTTGATGCACTTCGCCGAGGAATTGGCCGACGCCGAGAAGCTCAACCTACCGAAGAAATCCTCCGAGCCGGGCAAGCGCGAGATAGATATGGCCAAGGCTCTGGTGGAGAGCATGAGCGCCAAATGGGATCCGACGAAATACAAGGACGAGTATCGCGATGCCTTGATGGAGGTGATCGAAGAAAAAGTGGAATCCGGCGGCAAAGAAATCGAAACGAAACCGAGGCCGAAGAAACCATCCTCGAAAGTGATCGATCTGGTTGCCGTTCTGAAGGAAAGCCTCGCCCAGGCGGAAGGCGGAGGAAAGAGGAAGCGGGCGTCCAAGAAAGCCAGACCAACGGCACGGAAGGCAGCCTGACCCCGGGCGAAGTGATCGACCTGGTGGTCGGCAAACTGGGGCGCACGATTCGTTCTCGACCCCGCGCCCTCAGGCGAGCATTGTCATGCACGTTCGCGTGGCGATAGTGCGTTCCTCAAAGGCCTGCTCCCGCGCGCCGTCCTCGCTTTGAAGAAATGACTCGTCGTTCAATATTTGAGTTTGCCCAAAAAAAAACTGCCGCCACTGCACTGGCGCTTCTGTTCGTTTGGAGCGCGCGAGCGGAGCTCCCTCCTCTGATTTCGCGGGAGATCCTTTTTGGAAATCCGGAGCGGGCCGAACCGCAGATCTCTCCTGACGGCAGCCAAATCGCCTGGCTCGCGCCGGACAAGAATGGCGTCCTCAATGTTTGGGCGAGCGCGTTCGATGGCACGAATCCGCACACGATTACAAATGAAGCGCATCGCCCGATCTCCTGGTATGCGTGGGGTGGCGACGCCAAACACATCCTCTATTTGCAGGACAACGCCGGCGACGAAATCGATCACCTCTTTTCGGCTGACCTAACGAATGGCAACGTGCGCGATCTCACCCCTTTTCGCGGGGTTCGGGCGCAAAATGTTCTGACCGACTTCCAACATCCGCGTTTCGTTCTCGTCGCGCTCAATCTGCGCGATCGCCAGGCATTCGACATGTATCGCATCGATCTCGAAACCGGCGCCGTCACCCTCGAAGCGACCAACCCGGGCGACGTCCTGACCTGGAAGACCGACAACGATTTCGTCATCCGCGGCGCGACTGCCTTCGATGGCAAGACCGCCGCCTCCATCGTTCGGGTGCGCGACGCGGCCGACAAACCCTGGCGCGATTTGGTTGTCATGCCTTTCGAACGCGCGCTCTTTGCCGGTGAGGTAGTGGGCGGTTCGCTCATCGCCGGTTTCGATCCGGATGGGAAGAGCCTGATCATTCAATCGGCGCTCCACTCCGACAATGGACAACTCGTTCAGGGTGGACTTGCGCGACGGGAAAGAGATGGAAGTCATCGCGCAGGATCCGCAATCGGATGTCGCTGCCTAGCGGACTGGGAGAAGAGCCGAGTGTTCTGCGCGACCCGATGACGCACGCCATCCAGGCGGTCGAATTCAATTACAGCACATCGCACTGGGTATTTCTCGATCCTAAGGTGCGAGCGGATTTTGAAATCATCGGGCGCGATGTTCCAGGATTCCTGGATCTCATCAGCCGGGATCGCGCCGATCGGAAATGGATTGTGGCATCGCGTCGGAGCGACGCGCCGGCGGCCTACTACGTCTTTGACCGCGATGCGAAGAAACTGACGAAGCTTTATGACGAATGTCCCAAGCTGGCCAGGGAATCGCTCGCGCCCAAGAAGGGAGTGGCGATCAAGGCGCGTGACGGTCTCTCCTTACCTTGTTACCTAACGACCCCAGCCGGCGTGGAAGCGAAAAATCTCCCGATGGTCCTGCTCATTCACGGCGGCCCGTGGTTTCGCGACTACGACAATTTCGATCAGGAGGTGCAATTGCTCGCCAACCGTGGTTACGCTGTTCTGCAGGTGAACTATCGCGGCTCGACTGGATTCGGACTCAAGTTCCTCAATGCCGGGACCGGTCAATGGGGACGCGGGACGCAGGAAGATTTGTTCGACGCTGCAAAATGGGCGATCGACCAGGGCATCGCGGATCCGAAGCGGATCGCGGCGATGGGCTGGTCGGGTGGCGGTTTCGCTACTCTCCTCGCGTTGGAGATGCGGCCGGATCTGTTCGCTTGCGGAGTAGATGGGGTCGGTCCGGCGGACCTCGCGACACTCCTCCGCTCCTTTCCTAACTATTGGTCGAACATCATGACGCGCTGGCGGCGGCGAGGCGGAGATTTTGATCATGACGAAGCGCTCAACCGTAAAGTCTCGCCGCTCTACCAGGTCGAGAAAATCCGTTCACCATTGCTCATTGGTCAGGGGAAGAATGATCCGCGTGTTACGATCGCGAACGCGGATGCGATGGTGGCCGCGTTGCGCAAGGCGAAGCGTGAAGTGACTTATGTGGTTTATCCCGATGAAGGGCACGGGTTCGCGCGACCGGAGAACAATCTCGACTTTTATGGGCGGGTAGAAGAGTTCCTCGCCAAGCATCTCGGCGGCCGGGCCGAGCCATGGAAAAAGATTGAGGGCGCAACGGCGGAGCTGCGATGACGCGCCAATTCTTGCACTTGTCATCCCGATCCGCCGTAGGACGGAGAGGGACCTCGCCAATGCAATTGTCGTATCCAGGTAATCTGAAGCGCTCGATTGCAATTGCGAGGTCCCTCTCCGCGCTGCGCCGGATCGGGATGACAACGCCTTTCGTGAGATCGGTCTTATTAGTCATTGCCGGCTTCCTCGTCGATGCCCCCGCCATCGCCGCCGACCCGGCCAGCGTCGCAAAACAAGCCACGGCGTGGCGCGCGCAACATGAGCGCGAAATCTTGCAGGAATTCGCCGACCTCCTCGCGATTCCTAATCTCGCGAGCGACACGCTCAAACATCGAACGCAATGCAGCCGCGATTCGCGCGATGTGCGAGAAGCGCGGCCTAACGACACAACTACTCACGCTCGCGGGCGCGCCTCCGATCGTGGTGGCTGATCTGGCCGCGCCGGATGCAAAGCGAACCATAGCTGTTTACGCGCACTATGACGGCCAGCCGGTTGATCCAGCGAAGTGGAAAACCGATCCCTGGAAACCGGTCATGCGCGACCCTGCCGGAAACGATGTCGATTGGAACGCTGCGAAAACGATCGACCCCGAATGGCGTCTTTACGCGCGGTCGGCGGGTGACGACAAGGCGCCGATCATTGCCGCGCTGGCGGCGCTCGACGCCCTTCGCGCGAACGAACTCAAGCCGAAGGTCAACCTGCGCTTCGTCTTCGAAGGCGAAGAGGAGGCAGGCTCGCCTCACCTCGCGCAATACCTGGAAAAGTATCCAAAAGAGTTGCGGCCCGACGCCTGGATTCTATGCGACGGTCCGGTCCATCAAAGCAGGCGCGCCGAACTGTTCTTCGGCGCGCGTGGCACCACCGATCTCGAGTTGACTGTTTATGGGCCGATCAAAGGTCTGCACGACGGTCATTATGGCAATTGGGTTCCAAATCCAATTGTTAGGCTAACTCATCTGCTCGATTCAATGCGTGATGAGAACGGCCGCATCCTGATCAAAGGCTTTTATGACGATGTGAAATCGCCGACCGCGGCGGAGCTTGCCGCGATCGCAAAGATTCCAGATGTCGAAGCGGACTTGCGCCGCGAATTTCAAATCGCCGAAACCGAAGGCAGCGATAAGCATCTCAACGAACTTCTGCTTCAGCCGGCGCTAAACATTCGCGGCATCGAATCGGGTCACGTCGGCGAAAAGGCCTCGAACACCATTCAGACGGAAGCGCGTGCTTCGATCGATTTCCGGCTCGTGCCTAACGAGACCCCGGACTCGATCAAGCCTCTGGTCGAACGTCATCTCGCGGCCCAGGGCTACACGATCGTGCGCGACCCGCCGGATGCCGCCATGCGTGCAAAGCATTCCAGGATTGTGCGAGTGACTTGGGGCGCAGGCTATCCGCCGGCGCGGACCGCACTCGATCTCCCTCTCTCGCGCGAGATTGCCACGATTATGACCGCGTCCGGTCACGAGCCGGTGCGGCTGCCGACGGTCGGCGGAAGCATTCCGATGTATCTCTTCCAGCAGCCTAACGACACTCCAGTAATTGGCCTCCCGATTGCCAATCACGACGACAACCAGCATGCCGCCGACGAAAATCTGCGGCTGCAAAATCTCTGGGACGGCATCGAGATTTACGCGGCGCTTTTCGTCGATCTGACGAATTGATGGCTGCGCCGACTTCCAAAGGAGGTGAATAACCAGGCCGGGGATGTCGCGTTGTGAATTGATTAGTTATGGCATGACCGTTAGCGTCAGATCAGTTCCGTCGCCGCCTTCGTAGTTGGCTTGGAACGTGTTCCTACCGGCCCGGAAAAAAACGTGGCCACGCCCAGACCGTAGATGTCAAATAGGGATGAAAATTGCGAACTTTCCGCCGACGCGTTCTATTTGTCAGGAAAGCGGGAACGCAGGACGAAAATTTCGATGAGCCCGCAAATTGCGGAATCCTATTGAGACAGCACGCGGGCAATCAAGCCATAACCCTGCCGGTCGCGGCCGGTGTAGCTGCCGGAAATTACACCTAAATTGTTGATCCCCGCCAGGAGGGTACCCTTCCCTTTGGATGGAGGCACATCAAAGGAGACAAAAGTGTCGGGCAATTGCAGGAGGAAGCCATGCGTGTTCCTCCCCTCCGTCCAAAAGCCGACGATAAGGCCTGCGTCATTGATTCCTAGCATAAACGTGCTATCAGCTCCGGGGTAGTCGACCGGATAGGTGAGGGTGCCGTCGGCTGTTGCGCACCAACCCATGATAGGTCAGGCCGCCGCTGGGCACATAGTCGCCAACCGCCACGTCAAGGTTGTTGATTGCGTTCAACCGGGACACGTCCGCTTCAACGATCTCGATAGGAGCGAACTGGCCGGAAATCACGGTAAATCCCCCTCCGGTTGTGGTGCTGAAATAGGTTCCCGCGAAATCACCCGCGTTATTTTCGCCGTTGATGTTAGTGAAGGTAACGCCTTCCACGGGCGCGTCGTAGGTCGTGAATACACCCATATTTTCCAGGAAGCCGTGCTGGACGTTGTCGCTCGTGTCGTAGAGGCCGCAGACGACCAACATATCATTGATGCCGGTGGGATAGGTGGAGAAGCCCGTCTGATCTGGATCGTTAAAGGGAGGCGAGAAGATGTTTCTCGCGGCATGGAAAACGGAGCCGCTCTCCGTCCTGCCGATGCTATCGTAGAGCACGCAGGCGATGTTCCCGTGGTTGTTAATTCCTCCAACGTTTTGCAGGATGTAGGGAGAAGCAGTGTAGGAGAACGTCTTGACCAGTTGCACCGACAGTGCCGGAGTTTGCGCGGCGGCGACGCTGACAGAGTAGCAGGTGATCAAACCGAATAACCAGAAAGAGGGATATTTCTGGGGCATTTCTCGCAGCGTTCTCTAGATTGCACCTCGCGGTCAAGCAAAATCATGTATCGTCAGAAAACCACGAAAGAGTGGCTAATCAGGATAGCGGGAACGGAGGAAGAAAGGGCGCGCTCCGTCTCGATCGCCGCGACAGCATTTGTTTCGTTCGCAGCACGAGAAAATCGCCTCTAAAGAATCAAAACGCGGAGCTTAGAGGGAACGTCTCTTCGCTCCTAAAGTCGATTGACTGCTACTTCGAACCAGGTCTCAACTCTCTTGGAGCAGCTCGGCGACACACAGGAGCAGCTCGATCGGGAACGAAGCGCAAATGTCCTGAGCCTTTTCGAGGATTGGGAGATCGTGCAGGATGTCTGAACGTCAGGATAGAATGTCGTAACATCCTTGGATACGAGGATCGGAGCCGCGCCGATGTCATCCATTTTGGTGCGTGCCAAGTGTTATCGCAATCGCTTGAGCATTACTACGAGTGATTCTCCCCCCGGCTTTTGTATGAGTGACGGCGATCAGAGCTCGCGATCGACAGCCTCCCGCTGCTCGCGTCTCGTCAATCGGTTACCTTTCTTCGAGCAGCGGCTCCAGCCTCGTGCAGAGATCCGGCTCTCGCTGGATCGGCCACCGAAGCGGCCGGGCCGCTGTCACAAATATTTCTTGTCGAATTAACAGCGGTGCCCATGATGGGAGCGATTAACAAACCACGACCAAAATGAGCATCATCGACCAAATCAAAGCAGTTCAATCCGCGCTCGGCATCGCCTCGGACGGCATCGCTGGGCCGCACACTTGGGGGGCGATTTATTCACGAATCACCGGAGCACAGGATAAACCGGACATGATTGGCGAAATCAAGGCGGTTCAACACGAACTCGGGATCGACTCGGACGGCAACGCCGGGCCGCAGACCTGGGCCGCGGTCTACGCGAAGATCGTCGGCGCTTCTCCGGCCACAGAGGATCAACCTGGCCCGCAATCTCCTCCAGCGGCAACGGGCGGCCTGGATGCGCGCAGCGAACGCAACATCTTATCACTCCATCCCAAGGTGCAGCCGTACGCCCGCGCACTGGCCGGGAAAGCAGCGCAAGCAGGGATTCAGATCCAGATCGTCAGCGGCACGCGGACGTATGACGAGCAGGCGAAGGTCTATGCGCAAGGGCGAACCGCTCCCGGCAAAATAGTCACCCATGCGAAGCCCGGCCATAGCAATCACAATTTTGGCGTGGCCTTCGACGTGGGGATTTTCGTGGGAGGACAATACATTGACGATCTCGAGGAAAAGGGGAAATACGATGGCGCCCTCCTCAACCGTCAATATGCCGCAGTCGGCGCAATCGGGAAAAGTATCGGACTGGACTGGGGCGGAGACTGGACCAGCATTCACGACGAGCCTCACTTTGAATTGCGGCCAGCATGGGCCAGTAGCATGAGCGAAGAGGCGATGCTCGCCGCGCTACGCGACCGGCACGACACCGGACAGGATCAATTTGCGTGAACATGGCACCCAGCCCAGCCTGTGATGTTTTGTTTGGCGCCGAACCTACTGGCTAATCGCCGATGACGTGGCTAGGATTCGGAACCGGGCCGGTTCGCCTGGCATTATCATGAAATCAAACATCGAAAAGATTCAGAAATTGCTCGGAGTGAAGGCCGACGGCATTTGGGGCCCGAAGTCACAGGCGGCGCTAAACAGCGAAATCCAGCAGACGGCCGCTGAAGGCAAGCCGACACTGCAGAAGATCCAGCGGATACTTGCCGTCGCACCTGATGGATTCTGGGGCCCGAACTCCCAAGCAGCGTTGAACAGCGAAGCTGGCAGCCAGGGCGGCTTTGCATCGATGGCCTCCAGTTTTGCTGATCCGGCGGACGTGGTCGCATTCAAGAAGTGCAAAGCACAGGGCAAAACCGATCAGCAGTGCTTCAAAGTAGGCGATAACGGGGTTGGGCAATTCGGGAAGATCACGGCGCAAGACCATACGCCGATGGTTGCGGTTCACGCCGACGATATGAAGGCGCGATGGGGAAGCGTCATCGCGGCCGCGCATCGGCCAGTGACGGTGACCGTGAATGCGAAGACAGTCGAGGCCACGGTGGAAGATCGGATCGGTGTGAAAGGGCGGATCGACCTCAATCCAGCGGCCGCGAAAAAGCTAGGATTGAGGCCACCCTTCCTTGTACCCTGCACGTGGAATTGGGCCTGATCGCGTTTGTATCCTCGTTCGGCTGGACGCAGGGCAAGTAGTTCGACGTAGGAGCGTCAGTTAGGACGTTAAAGCCGCGTTCCAAGGTCGGTGCGAACCGGGCGACCGCTCCCCCTTCGGCTTGCATTACATGAGTCTGGGGCGCGTCCGAACATTTGAGGGCCGGACACCGATGGAGACATGATTCCTCGATATCCCGGAGCCACTTTCGTTGTTCGAGAAGCGCCTTTGTCATATCGCGGAACGATTTCCGTTGGTTGCAAGATGTCTTCGCCAAGGACGGAAATGCCCGCTCATCTCCGCGAAGGAAATGAGAGGTAGCGCGGAAGTATCGCTTCCAATGACCAACTTATAGCCGGTTTTTCTCAAGCCTGGCTCTCATCTCCCATACTTGAGAAAGTGTTAGATGCTCTTTAAAGGGCAAAAACGACCGATTCTTCAAAAAGGCTGTGGTTTGAGCCATGTACGCTTTTTTTTTGGCCAAACGTTGCAAGAAAGGTAGAAAAGAAACACTGTTGCGCAAATTTATCCCGCCTTGGTTGTGGCGCCTGCTCTAAGGCGACTAACGCATCAACCAGACGATAAAGGAGGTGATAGATATAATAGTAAAGACAGCAATAGGGTTCCTTCTCAAGGATTCCGACGATAAACTCGTCAAGGACGTGCAGTCCGCGATTACCGGGATAACCGATAACGCGAACTTCCCGAAGCCGACGCCTGCTCTGGCCGACGTGACGCATCTCTGATGCGGCAGCTCGCGAACTAGGTGACGGAGACAAGCAAGGGGGATATGACGAAACTGCTCTCTTGTGCGCCCGACACTTATGTGCAAACGGTGCAGACAACCGGAGGCAGTGTCACGTTTGTAGGTCTGACCACAGTCGAACCTATGCTGTGGCCGCGAACGCGGTCGGCGCGGCCGGTCCGAGCGACTGGAGCCACGACGCAGAGCTAATGGTGGTCTGATCCACCAAAAGGAGTTCTTCCTCAGGAGGATTTCTTACCTGAGCCGCGGCGGAAGACAATCTTCGCCGCCGTTTCTGTCTTTCCCAATGGAATTGGCTCCGACAAATTTCGTGATGCTTACGAAAACGTGAGTGGTACGCGAGAAATGTCTTGCAGCCGCCCCGCGCGGCTGGTTAGGCTTCAATTTCATGCACACAGAAGACCCTCCGCTCGGTCAGCGTGTCCACCAAATCCTGGTGCTTGATCCGGTTGATCTCGCCAGAATCGGTTTGACTAGCATTCTCGCAGCGGTCGCTCGATTTGCCGTCTGTGCCGCGGCCGGCGATCTGGATGACGCCGTCGAACTCGTTGAACGCCATCGTCCGGCTTTGGTCGTGGCTGATCCTTTTGTGAAGTGTCGGGACGGGATTGTTTGGACGAAAGATTTCGTTTACCGGTTTCCAGAGACGAAACTGCTTATTGCGACTTGGAATCCGGAGGAGACCTTTGCCGAACGCGCTTTGCGGGCGGGTGCGAGGGGTTACTGGATGAAGGACGGACCCGCGGAAAGTCTGGTGCAGGCAATCGACTCGGTCCTCGATGGCGAGCTCCATGTCAGCTCGATTGTTGGGTTGCTGGCGGTGCACAAGCTGGTCGAACCGAACCATAACGGAGAGCGGAACATTGAGAATCTGTCCGACCGCGAACTGCATGTGTTTACGCTCATTGCCGCCGGTCACGGCGTCGGACAGATTGCGCGCGAGCTGGGAATCAGCCGCAAAACTGTCGAAACGCACTGCGAGCATATCAAGCTCAAGCTCCACTATGGAAACGCCGCCGCGCTCAGACGCGGGGCCCAACAGTCGTTAGGCTAGCCGGGTCACATCCCTCGATCCCTGATATGTCAATCAGGGACCAACGCGGCAGAAAATCAGGGATGATCCCTGATATACACTTGCCCGGAGTGCCCCATAATCTTGGGCGCAAAAAGTCTGGATCTGGCGCGGATGCTTTTTTCCTGGGGCTTCCATCCCTCTTTCAGACCTGAAGTTGTCAACCAACTACCAGAAGGAAAAACATCGATGAAAAATAAAATCCAACGCCGCCAAGCCATTGTTCCCCTCAGAACCTCACTCGCGCGTTCGCCTTGGCGGCGCGTTCTGCTCCCGCTTCTGCTCGGCCTCAGCTTCGCCCTGCTGCCTGCCGCGCGAGCGCAACTTAGCCCGCCGCCGGATGGAGGCTATCCCGGTAATAACACTGCGGAGGGCGATGGGGCGCTCTTCAATTTCGACTACGCCGCTAAGTTCCCCGCTCTGGATAACACGGCGGTCGGTTTTCAGGCGCTCTACCTCCTCTACTTAGCCGGTAACGATAACACGGCCATCGGTTCTGGTGCGCTCTATAGCAACACCGGCGACAATAACACGGCAGTCGGTTATCAAGCGCTATTTACCAACACAACCGGCATCTTCAACGTGGCGAACGGCAGTTTTGCGCTCTCTAATAACACAAACGGAAACCTCAATACGGCAGTCGGTTATCAAGCGCTCCAGTTCAACACCACCGGCTTCCAGAACACAGCCAGTGGTGGGTTTACGCTCAATTCCAACATCAGCGGCGTCCAGAACACGGCCACCGGCTATAGTGCGCTCCGTAACAACCAAAACGGCAGCTCGAACGTGGCCACTGGTTACTTTGCGCTCGTGAACAACAGCTCCGGCAGCGAGAACACGGCCGAAGGTTGGCAGGCGCTCCCTAACAACAACGGTAATAACAACGTTGCATTGGGTTTTCTTGCGGGAACCCATCTCACCTCCGGTGCAAACAATATTGACATAGGTAATATCAATCCGAGCACGTTCGTTTCAAGCGATCTCGCAGGCGAGTCCAACACGATCCGGATCGGCAACCCAGCGGCCCAGACCAACACCTATATCGCCGGCATCAGTGGGGTCACTGTGCCAGGTGCTAACCCGGTGGTGATCGATGCGACCGGGCATCTCGGCACTATCAGTCTTGGGAGTTTGACCGGCCCGACGGGCGCTACAGGACCAACTGGCGCAACAGGTAATATCGGCCCTGCGGGCCCAACCGGTGCCACTGGGGCGACCGGTGCAACAGGCGATACCGGCCCAGCGGGCGCGACAGGTGCGACGGGTAGTCCCGGCCCGGCGGGTGCGACTGGCCCGACCGGCCCAGCGGGTGCCAACGGAACGAACGGTGCAAATGGTGCCACTGGTGCGACCGGTGCCACTGGCGGGACTGGTTCTACCGGTCCGGCTGGCTGGATAACTGGCGGCTCTTCCGGCAGAGAGAATATCGCCCTCGACGGCAACCACCCGGTCGGCTACTTCCCGGTGACAGGTGTCGCTCAGGTTCCCGGCTATTTCACGGAGTCAATCGCGCAACAGCCGATGGGATCTGCGGCGACACTCACTAACTTTACCGTAGTGCTGGAAGGCGATACCGGCAGTGGGAAGGGATATGGCGTCAGTGTACGCAAAAATGGTGTCTCTGTCCTAACTGCGACCTGTCTGAGCACCGGTGCCAATAGCGTGCCGAAGGCATTCACCGTCGCCGGCCCAGTTAGCTTCGCGGCGAATGATCTAATTGATATCTCCGTTGTAGACATCAATAACCCCGGCGGTGGCAAGGGTATCTCCTGGCGGATGACCTTCCAGCAGTAATGACCGGATAGCTCTGACCGAGGAAGTCAGTCTTGAAGAGCGCGGCGGAAGTCACCCGCCGCGCTTTTTCTTTAGTTTTTCGAACGGTAATCAGTAATCGCACGACGGAACCCGATACGACGGCCGACAAGACTCCGTCCCGAAGGGACATCGTAAATTAGCCGGTGACAAAGCTGCCCAAATCCGATACGACGGCCGACGAAACTCCGTCCCGAAGGGACATCGAAGATTAGCCGGTGGTGCAAACCACCGGAATCCGATACCACGACGTCGACGCCCCGGCAGGGGCGACAGAACCCTGGGAAGAGATTTCCGCCGCCTCCTGCCGGGGCAATTATTTCTGGGATGCATTTCCGGTGGTTGGCACCACCGGCTAACGTCCAACAACCCTCCGGGTTTGCTTGTCTAGCGCCGCGCGCTTGCCCCGCGGTGCGTTCCCCAATCCGAGTCCCAAAGAGACATCGCACATTAGCCGGTTATACAAGCTATCCGAACCCGATACGACGAACGACAAGACTCCGTCCCGAAGGGACAACGTAAATTAGCCGGTGGTGAAAACCACCGGAATGGGATACCACAAACGTCGACGCCCCGGCAGGGGCAGAGGAACATCTCATCATGCCATCGACCCATCTCAGCCTCCACTACCATCTCGTTTTCGGCACCAAGGATCACGCGCCGCTCATCGCACCCGCCTGGCGCGACGATCCGCACGCCTTCATGGGCGGCATTGTGCGGACCCTGGGCGGCGTGCCGGAGGCGGTGGGTGGGGTTTCCGATCACGTGCATCTGCTCGTCGGACTGCGCCCGACGCATCGCCTCGCCAATGTGCTGCGCGAATTGAAGACGGTTTCGTCGCGCTGGGTGCATGAGACCACGGGCCTGTCGCTGTTTGCGTGGCAGGAGGGTTATGGGGCGTTCACAGTGAGCGCGTCGCAACGCGATGACGTTCGGCATTACATCGAACAGCAGGCGGAACATCATCGCAGGCGGACGTTTCGCGAGGCGTACCTGGAACTGCTTCAACGCAGCGGCACTGAGTTCGATGCGCGGTATGTGTATTGATCCGCCGCCCCTGCCGGGGCGGTCGACGGGGATTGATTGCATTAACCGGTGGTTGCACCACCGGCTAATTTCCCTCTAACCCTCCGGGTTAATTTTGGACTTTGTCATTTTTTCACCCTGCCCTCCGTCTGCTTCTTGCGCTTCCCATTTCACTATTTGTGAGATGGCTTCGATGGCGGGTTTGGCTCTAAGGGTGCAATCCAGACATTCTTGCGGACACGACCTTGTCGCGCATTTGTCGCGGATTAGCTCAGGCAATTTGACTGTGCCCATTAAACCTAAGTAATACGCGAAAAATGTCTTGCACCCGCTTTGAGCGATCGGTTAGACTTCAATTTCCCTGTGCAAACAGAACAATCCTCGCTCAGTCGGCGGGTGCACCAAATCCTGGTGCTGGATCCGGTTGACCTGGCCAGAATCGGACTGACCAGCATCCTCGCAGCGGTCGCTCGATTTGCCGTCTGTGCCGCGACTGGCGACCTTGACGACGCCTTCGAACTTATTGAGCGGCATCGTCCAGCAATCGTCGTCGCCGATCCGTTTTATCCCAATCAGGACGGGATTGTTTGGACGAAGGATTTCGTTACTCGTTTGCCCAAAGCGAAACTATTTCTCGCTACCTGGAAGCCCGAAGAGACGTTCGCGGAACGCGCTTTGCGGGCCGGTGCCCGAGGTTACTGGATGAAGAACGGGTCCGCCGAAAGCTTGGTCCAGGCGATCGACTCCGTTCTCGATGGCCAGCTCTACGTGAGCCCGTTTCTCGGGTCGCTGGCGGTGCACAAGCTCGTCGACCCGATTGAACGAAACGGGAGCGTTGATGATCTGTCGGATCGCGAATTACATGTCTTCACTCTTATTGCCGCCGGCTATGGAGTTGGGCAGATGGCGCGGGAACTTGGGATCAGCCGCAAGACCGTCGAAACGCATTGCGAGCACCTCAAGCAAAAGCTGCATTGCAAGAATGCCCAGGCTCTCCGGAAAATTGCCGACGATTCGTTAGGTTAAGTAGTCGCACTTAGAATCCTCTGATGCGTCAATCAGGGACCGACCCGGCGAAATATCAGGGATGTGCCTGATAGACATCGGGCGGGCTTATTTATTACCATCCGTCGGGATAGATTGTTTTTATGCATCTCTGCCAAAGCGCTTTCGCCCCCTCTCGTTTTCAACCCGAAGGCGGCGCCCGAGGATGATTCCAGAGTGACCTTCGGCGGCTGCACGCTGTCACCGTTCCCCACCAATGAAAAAACGAGCCCTCAAAGCGAAGATCAAGCAAATGCAAACATACCTAACGAATCCCCGCCATACCGTTGTCGATAAGCGCGAATCTATTCTGAGAAACCGCCTTCTTATTTTGCTTATAGCGACGTATTTCAATCGCCCTCACTCAGCCGATGGACGCGGCGGCGCCCACGATCACGAGCGCGATGGCCAACGGCACTAACACCATCTTGACCATCATCGGCACTAATTTGGCTGGCCCTCATAATCAGGCGCCGGTCGTGCAACTGGATAGCATGACTCTGACCGTGGCCTCGACGACCCCGACCATGCTCACGGCGACGTTGCCCGCAAATCTCGCTTCGGGTTCTTATCACTTGTTTGTGATCAAGGGAGGGGTTTTGGGAACCGCTGCTCTCGACATGACTTTGGGGACCGCTGGGCCGGCGGGCCCGATCGGAGCGGCAGGCGCCACCGGCGCAACTGGAGCTGCGGGCGCCACCGGAGCTACCGGGCAGCAAGGAGTGCCAGGAGCAATGGGCGCTACGGAACCCAGGGCCGATCGGGCCGACTGGCGCGCAAGGCTCTCAAGGAGTCGCTGGACCAACAGGAGCTCCTGGAGATGATGGAGCGACTGGCGCAACCGGCGCATGGACCAACCGGTGCAACTGGAGCTCAGGGGTCGCAGGTCCAACCGGAGCCACCGGCGCGCAAGGATTGCCCGGTGCAACTGGATCGGCAGGACCGACCGGTCCTCAAGGAGCGCCGGGAGTAACTGGGCATACGGGAGCCAAGGGATCCACTGACCTCAAGGCCCGACTGGCGCGCAAGGAGTCGCCGGTGCAACCGGAGGCACTGGACCGATAGGTGCAACTGGGCCTCAGGGACAGCAAGGCGTAGCTGGTAGCACTGGCCCGACCGGTCCTCAAGGCACTCAGGGTATTGCGGGTAACACTGGAGTAACGGGAGCAACCGGACCTCAGGGAGTTGCTGGAGCCACTGGAGCCACTGGCGCTGCGGGCATCGACGGCCTCGATGGAGCAACCGGGTGCGACCGGGAGCGCAAGGTGCTACTGGCGCCACGGGCTCGCAGGGAGCGACAGGGTCTCAAGGTGTCGCAGGTGCCGACGGGTGCGACCGGAGCAACTGGGGTAGCTGGCCCCACCGGACCGACTGGATCCCAAGGTCTCGCAGGAGCTACTGGTGCGACCGGCGCGACCGGCCCGTCTGGGGTATTGACCGACGCGAACGGGAATACGGTTGAGGGTATTGGTGCGCTCCAAAGCAACACATCCGGCTTCCAGAACACGGCCAACGGTATTCATGCGCTCGGTAGTAACACAACCGGATTTCACAATTCCGCTACCGGTGGTAGTGCGCTCTTCAGTAATAGTGGCGGGGGCAGTAATACAGCCGACGGGTTCCAGGCGCTATTAAACAACACAGGCAGCAACAACATAGCCTTGGGCGCTAGCGCTGGCCAAAATCTCACTACGGGCGCAGGCAATATCGATATTGGCAACACTGGTGTTAGCGGCGAATCCAGCACTCTTCGCCTCGGGAACGACACGCAGATCGGCTTCCCTGTCCAGACACGCGCGTTCATTGCCGGCATTAACGGGGTCGACAAGAGTAGCGGCAATCCGGTCTTTATCGACGCGAACGGCCAACTCGGCACGGGAACATTCACGACTGGCCCCACCGGACCGACCGGACTAACTGGAGCTACTGGATCGCCGGGAACAAATGGAACCAACGGAACAGATGGTGCGATCGGAGCAACTGGCGCGCAAGGTGCAACAGGGGCAACCGGCCTGCAGGGACCGACAGGGTCTCAAGGAATCGCGGGCGCTACAGGCGCAACCGGACCCACAGGTCCAACTGAGGACGGAGACCTGGGCAACGGGAACACGGGTGAAGGAACGGGAGCCCTGGTTAGCCTAACAACCGGTGCCAATAACACAGCCATGGGTTTTAACGCGCTCAACCAGAACACAACCGGCGCGGGCAACATGGCCATGGGTTACGTTGCACTCAACAGCAACACGAATGGCGGGGCCAACACGGCCTCGGGCTTTGGAGCGCTCTATACCAACACAACCGGCAACAACAACACAGCTCATGGGTTTCAAGCGCTCTTCTTCAACACGGGCAGCGACAACACGGCCACCGGTCAGAGTGCGCTCCAGACCAACACAACCGGGAGCACCAACACGGCCGTTGGTGGCACTGCGCTTTTTAGCAACACGACCGGCGGCAGCAACGTGGCCGTTGGGGTTCAAACGCTCTATCACAACTCGACTGGCGACCTGAATACAGCTCTTGGAAACGTACGCACTCGGCCACGCCCAAACTGGAAATCAAAATGTAGGAATTGGCTATGGTGCGATTTATAACTCTTACACTATCGGCGATAACAACATAGGCATTGGTTATACTGCGCTTTATAACACTTCTGGCAGCAACAATATCGCGCTCGGCTCTTCGGCTGGTTCAAATCTTACCGGTGGCAACAACAATATCGAGATTGGCAACCTCGGTGTTGCTGGTGAGGGTAATACAATTCGCGTTGGAACCCTGGGGACTCAAACAAGCACATTCATCGCCGGGATAAACGGAGTGGACAAGAGCAGTGGCAGTCCGGTTTTCATCGATGCCAATGGGCAACTGGGTACTGGAACTCTTGCGACTGGACCAACCGGACCGACCGGACCAACTGGAGCTACGGGATTGCCGGGAATAAATGGAACCAACGGAACAAACGGTGCGACTGGAGCGACTGGCCCTCAAGGTGAGCAGGGCATAGCCGGTGCGACTGGATCCACAGGTTCCAATGGTTACTCCGGGAGCTGCAGGAGCCACGGGTGCAACAGGCGCTACGGGCGCTGCTGGGGCCAACGGCTTGCCGATTAACCCACAGCAAGTCGCGCTCCTGAAGTGGGCTCCCAATTCAGGCCTTTCGTTCCCAGTTGGAACGAATCCGCACGCCGTCGCGTTTGACGGAGTCAACATCTGGGTAGCAAATTCTTTCGATAACGATGTGATCAAGCTGCGAGCTAACGATGGAGCCCTCCAAGGCACCTTCAGCGTGGGAAGCTCTCCGACCGGTGTCGCCTTTGACGGAGCTAACATCTGGGTGGCAAACGGTAGCGGCAACAGCGTAACCAAACTGCGGGCCAGTGATGGCGCGCTTCAAGGCACCTTCAGCGTGGGAAGCAGTCCTATCGCTATTGTTTTCGACGGAGCGAACATCTGGACATCGAACAATGTCGACAACACCGTGACCAAGTTAAGGGCTAGCGATGGCGCGCTTCAAGGTACCTTCAACGTCGGAACACACCCAATCGGAATCTGCTTCGACGGAACTAATATTTGGGTAGCCAATCAGTTTAGCAACGACGTGACGAAGTTGCGGGCCAGTGATGGAGCGTTGCAAGGGACTTTTGGCGTGGGAGGCGGCCCATACGCCATCGTTTTTGACGGCGGCAACATCTGGGTGACAAGTGTTTTCGGTAACAGCGTGACGAAGCTGCGGGCGGGCGATGGCGCGGGGCAAGGCACTTTCAACGTGGGATTTAATCCTGAAGGAATTGCCTTTGATGGAGCAAGCATCTGGGTAGCAAATACAAGCGGCAACAGCGTGACCAAGCTGCGGGCCAGCGACGGTCTCCTACAAGGCACCTTCAGCGTTGGAGGGCACCCCTATGGTGTCGCTTCCGATGGTGCCAACATCTGGGTGGCAAACCAAGACAGCAACACCGTGAGTAAACTCTAGACTTCTCTCTTGCCGCCCAAGAGACTAAACTTGTGTACTGTAAGTGGTGAATCGGCTACGGAGGCGAGCTGCGATCGCGGCAGTCCTAGGGACTGCGGTCGCCGCGGCGACTTGGCGATGACGCCTCGTCATCGCGAACTTTTTCAGGCCTATCTTGCGTGGGTCGCAAGCCCCTTCACTCTCCCGGTGCGAGTCCATTGCGGCGGAGGCGCCGCAATCGGCACGCGAGACGCCCGCCACGGCGGGCAGGCAGTGCGCTACCCACGATGCCTTTTTGGGGGGCTTGGGATTTGATGTTTTGCTTGGAGTTTGGGCTTTGGGTTTTGGGATTTAAGCCGGCAAGTTGGTTAAACACGTCGGCTGACGAAGTAACGCCGCATTGCATCCGTGCCACCTCCTGTCGCAGACTGGTTCAATGTTTGCAGCCCGGGCCAAACTGACGCGAAGATTCCATCCGGCGCTGGGTGCTGCGTTTCTGCTGCTTGCCCTCTTCGCGGCCTACGCCAACCATTTTCACAACGGCTTCCACTTCGACGATGCGCATACGATCGAGAACAACGCCGCGATCCGCGAACTGCGGAACATCCCGATCTTTTTCAGCGACGCCACGACCTTTAGCGCGCTGCCGAGCAATCAATCGTATCGGCCGCTTGTCTCGACCCTGCTCGCAATCGACTACTCGTTAGGCAACGGGCTGCGCCCGTTCTGGTTTCACTTGTCGATTTTCAAACTCTTCGTCGCGCTCGTATTACTCCTGGCCTTTTTCGTTGCGCGTCTGCTCGATTGCGCGAGGAATTCGCCGAACAACGGCTGGATCGCGCTCGCCGCCGCCGCGTGCTACGGGTTGCACCCGGCGAACGCGGACACGGTCAACTACATCATCGCCTCGTCCGAAGTGATCTCTACGCTCGGCGTGATCGCTTCGTTTGCCGCCTGGTTCGCGTTCCCGCAGTTGCGCCGGTATTATCTTTACGCGCTCCCGGCCGCGCATCGCCATCCTCGCCAAACCGCCGGCCGCCATCTTCGCCGTTCTCTTTGCCGTCTTTCGGCTCCTTTTCCCGGACGACAAAACCAAGCCGCGCACGTGGGCGTGGGTCGTGGAAGTGGCTCCCGTAGTTGTGATCTGCGGAGCGATGCTGTTCTTCGTGCAAAAGATGACGCCGCGCGGTTGGGTCGCCGGTGCGTCCAGCGCGCATCACTACCTCATCACGCAGCCCTATGTCACGTTACTCTATGTAAAGACTTTCTTCTGCCCGAGCGGGCTCTCCGCCGACTATGACCTTAGTCCTTTCACCACCACCGACGACTCGCGTTTCTGGACGGGTTTCGCGTTCAGCGTCTTTTTTCTAGCGGTCGCCATCGCCGCTGCTGTCTGGAAGAAGACGCGCGTGATCGGGTTCGGCCTGCTTTGGTTTATTATCGCGCTGCTTCCGACGTCGCTCTTTCCGCTGGCCGAGGTGATGAACGATCATCGGACGTTTCTGCCTTATGTCGGACTAGTGATTGCGCTCGCGGGCACGGCTTCATTGTTGATGCAGCGATTCTCAGTGCGAACGACCCTGGCGAAGACTGCCGTCGTTAGTGCAGTCGTGCTCGTCCTTGGCGCGAGCGGCGCCGCGACCTATCAGCGCAACAAAGTCTGGAAAGATGAAGAATCGCTCTGGCACGACGTCGTTTTGAAGAGTCCGCAGAACGGAAGAGGCCTGATGAACTATGGCCTCGCCCTGATGGCGAGAGCCGATTACCAGGGCGCGCTCGATTACTTTCATCGCGCGCAGCTTTTGACCCCGCAGTATTCGTTTCTGCTCATCAACCTCGCCATTGCCGAAGACGCGACAAAACAGACCGGGCTGGCCGAGCAACATTTCCAGGAGGCGTTGAAACTCGCGCCCGCGAGTCCCGAATCGTATGTCTTTTATGCGCGCTGGCTGCTCTCGCAATCCCGTGTTCCCGAGGCGCGCGGGCTCCTGCGCAGGGCGCTCGAGCTGAGTCCGCAGGATCTCACGGCGCGCGAGCTGATGACGAAGGCGGAAGCCCGCTCGACCACCGACGCGCAGCCGACGCCGGAGTCTTATCTTACACTCAGCCTCGAGCGTTATCGCGAGGGGCGCTACGCGGAATCGATCGCCGCCGCGCGCGCAGCGCTGGAGCTGAGACCGGGTTACGCGGAAGCCTGGAATAACATTGGCGCGGCTAACAATCAGCTCGGTCGTTACGAGGAAGCAGTCGCCGCCTGCGAGCAGGCGCTACGACTCAAGCCCGACTTCGAGTTAGCCCGGAACAATCTGCTGCTCGCGCGGAAGATGACGAAGTCGCCGGCAAAATAAGTGATCCGTTGGCGGGGCCATGTCCCTCGATCCCTGATGTGTCAATCGGGGACGAGCGCGGCTAAAAATCAGGGATAATCCCCGATATACATTTCTTAGGAGTTCCCCGTATCCTGATCGTTCTCAAAATAGGTCAGA
>CAVYVJ010000017.1:0-19605 GCA_963771865.1 uncultured Verrucomicrobiae bacterium | reverse complement strand
CTCGGAATGACCTTCAGGGCACGGCAGTTTTGTCATCCCGATCCGGCGAAGCGCGGAGAGGGACCTCACCACTGCGAATGCGCGCTTTCTGGTGAGAAAGAAACCGTGAATTGCAATTGGAAGGTCCCTCGCCGTCTACGCGGCTCGGGATGACAAATTTACGCTACACGCCATAACGAAATGGAATCAGTTGAGGAAATTTTCGACGACGCCAACGGTGACCTTGCGGTCGGCGAACTGGAGAGCGCGGTCGAAAAGTATCGGCGTTGCGTTGAGCTTGACCCGCATTTTTTCGACGGCTGGCACGCGCTCGGCATGGCCTTGATGAAGCTGGGACGATTTCCTGAAGCGATTGCGGCGGGCGAGAAAACGGTCGAGCTCAAGCCTAACGATCAAATCGGCTGGACGAGTCTTTCTCTGTTCTACAATCGCAACGGCCAGATCAAGGAAGCCGAAGCGGCGGGGACGAAAGCAAAAATCCTTTCCTGGGGTGGGAAGATTGCTCCAGAATAGTTGCCGGATGGAGTCAATAGGTTGCAATGAACAAATCTCAATTCTGTAGCAGAGGCGTTTTCTACGCCGCGTCCCTTATCGCGTTGGTATTCACGATCTCAAGTCCCGCGGTCGCCCAAACTGTCAATCCAATGGCGCCGCGAACGGACAGTATCTACGAGACGAATTACCAAGCTAACACAGTCGAAGTGTACTCCGGGCGCGGAAGGGATCTCGGAGTGCTCGCCATGCCGGCCTTTCCGACTGGGTTGGCCTTTGACGGAGCTGGCAACCTCTACGTGTCGAGCGACGATCCGGCCGAATATTCGATCCAGAAAATTGCGCCCGATGGCACCGTCTCCGTATTCGCCAACACCGGATTGAATGGTCCGCATGCGCTCGCCTTCGATAAAACGGGTAACCTTTACGTCGCCAATGTCGTTGCTGATTCCATCGAGAGGTTTACTCCGGCCGGAGTCGGGACCGTTTTCGCAGATGCAAACGACGGACTGGAACACCCGATCGATCTGGTCTTCGACAAAGCGGGTAATCTTTACGTTTCAAATGCATTCGGTGGGCCGACGCGCACGGGTTCGGTCGTGAAGTTTGCGCCGAATGGCGTCGGGTCCGTCTTCGCCGATAGCGGATTTGATCTCGCCTATGGTCTGGCGTTGGACCGCGCCGGCAATCTTTATGTGTCGAACTTCAACAGCAGTACAATCGAGAAGTTTTCCCCCAATGGCGTCGATCTCG
Source organism: uncultured Verrucomicrobiae bacterium (assembly GCA_963771865.1). GTDB lineage: Bacteria > Verrucomicrobiota > Verrucomicrobiia > Chthoniobacterales > UBA10450 > Palsa-1392. The sequence continues at coordinate 18,360 of CAVYVJ010000017.1, read as the reverse complement.
GTCTGTTCGCCAGCGCCGGGGTGAATAAACCGCACGGCATGATCTTCGATCGCGCCGGTAATCTTTATGTCGCCAACAACGGCAACCAAACAATTGAGAAGCTTTCCTCCACCGGTGCCGACCTCGGTGTTTTCGCCGCAACGCAACTAGGGCCGCATTTCCTGGCGATGTTCAGACCGGGCAGGCCCTGAAGATTCCATTAATCGCCGGCCCGACACCGGGGTTCTACTTCCCGGCCCAGCGGTAAAAACTTTGATAATGGCCAATCCCGCTGCGGTAGTTGACGTAAGTCGCCAACGCCAGGAGCGGGAAGTTTTGGCGATACATGTCGTACTTGAGATAAAACACACGGGGGAACCCGGTGCCGGTAGTTTCGGGCTCATCCCAGCCGCCATCCGCGCGTTGCGTCGAGAGTAAATAAGACAGGCCCCGCTGAATGCTGGGCCGATCAAGATCGCCGCAGGCGCAAATCCCCATTAACGCCCAGGCTGTCTGCGAGGCCGTACTCGGCCCCTGACCTTTGAGATCGGGATTTTCGTAGGAGGCGCAGCTTTCGCCCCACCCTCCGTCATCTTCCTGACAGCTCTCCAGCCAATCGCGGCCGCGCAGGATCCAATTCTGGGTCATGTCTTCGCCAATCGCGCGCAGGCCGCGCAAGACCTGCCATGTCCCATAGATATAGTTCACTCCCCAGCGGCCATACCACGAACCATCGTCCTCCTGCGTCTCGCGCAGGTAACGGATCGCCTTGTGCACCAGTGGCCGGCCGGGATTGAAACCGATGTAGCCTAACAATTCCAGGGTCCGCGCGGTCAGGTCGCTGCAGGTCGGATCGAGAATTGCGTTGTGATCGGCGAAGGGCATGTCTTCCAGCCAATGGCGTGTGACATCCTTGTCGAAGGCGGCCCAGCCGCCATCGTGGCATTGGAAGCTCAGTTGCCAGTCGAGGGCGCGCTCGAAGACTTCCGAGAGTTTGGATTGCTCGTTAGGCCGAACCAGCCGCAGCGCCATCAGCACCATCGCGGTGTCGTCGGTATCGGGATAAAAAATGTTGTTGTATTCGAAGGCCCAGCCGCTCGCTTCCGAGTGGGCATTGTTCATCGTCCAATCGCAACGGACCCGGACCTCCTTGTCGACCAGCCACTGCGCCGCGCGGCGCAGCGCGGGATGTTGCGCCGGGAAACCGGATTCGGCCAGAGCAATGATATTGATCGCCGTATCCCAAACCGGCGAGAGACACGGCTGGATTCGAAAGTCGTTCGGATCATCCACGAAGAGGCCCTCGAAATCCTTCAAAGCCTTTCGATAGAGCGGATGCTCCTTCGGATAGTCGAGGGCGCGCAGCGCGATGATAGAATTAAGCATCGCCGGGAAAACCGCCGCCAGGCCATCGCTCCCCTGGCCGATTCGTTCGACCATCCAGCGCTCAGCCTCCTCCAGCGCACGCTGCCGAAGCGGACGGCTGTGCCACGGCTCGAGAAGTTTCAGGACGCGGTCGGCCCGTAGAAAAAAGTTCCGCCAAGTGAGCAAGCGTTGATCCCGCGGCAATGTGAAATCATTTCCCTCCGTGCCGACGGGATAGAGCTCATGCAATTGCTTGTCTTCCGGCAGATCGCGGGTCGGTTTAAAATGGTTGATGATGGCGAGCGGGATGAGCATGGCCCGGCTCCAGGACGACATCTTGTAGATGTTAAAGAAGCACCACCTCGGCAGGAGGATCATCTCGACCGGAATGACGGGCAGATATTTCCAGGGGAACTGGCCTAACAATGCCAGATATAACTTGCTGTAAGTATTCATCCGCGGGATGCCGCCGAGCCGCAGAATGTTGGCGCGGGCTTCCCGCATGAAGGGCGCTTCCGGGCTATGTCCGGCGAGCTTGAGAGCAAAGTAGGCTTTGACGCAGGCGTTGATCTCGCTCGGGCCGCCGTAAAAGATATTCCAACCGCCATCGGCCAGTTGGCGTTTCAGGATGTGCTTAACGCAGCGGCGTTGCAGCGTCTCGTCCACTTCACCGAGCCAATGCATGAAGAGCACGTAGTCGGAGCAAAGCGTGCTATCGACCATAAGCTCTCCAACCCAGTGCCCGTCGGGTCTTTGCTGGCGAAGAAGATTCTGCTGCGCCAGACGAATCGCCTCTGTCAGTTCCTCATTGGAGGCCAGAAACGGCGTGTCTTCCGGTGCGACCCGGGGCAAAGCAATAATATTGGCAGAGGGGTTAGCCATGTCGGGCGCTCACGAAACCTGCAACGCTTGCTCGGCCTTCTTGCCTGTGAGATGTCCGTTGCCGGAGGTCACTCCATTGTAGGCGGCAATCTCGTTGCCTCGACCCGTCGGCTTTGGTTTCGCCCCGAAATTGAAACGCACCGTTTTCCAAGTGTCGCCTTTCTGCGCGTTGAGGCCAAGGCTGGCGGTTGGCTCGTAGCCACAATGAACCATGCAATTCTCACAGCGGCTGTCCTTCACCACGCCGTTCTCGACGCCATATTTTTCCCACTCCACTTTATCGAGCAACTCCTGGTAGCTGGAATAATGGTCGTCTGTCATCAGGTAACATGGGCCTTTCCAGCCGCGGATGTTTCGTGTCGGGATCGCCCACGCCGAGCAGGTGAGATCACGTTTGCCGGCGAGAAATTCGAAATAGATCGGCGTGCCGAAGAGCGTGTAATCCTTCATCCACCGCTCGATTTTCTTGAACTTCTCGATCGTCATCTGACGGGTGAGGAAGAAGTTTTCCGGCTTCAGATTAAGCCGTTTGATCATGTCCTTCTTGGCCGCGTCGTATTCGTAGCCTGGTGAAATGGTGTGGCCGTCCACTCCGAGATCACTCAGGAAATCGAACATCTGCTCGATCTCGGCCATGTCGGTTTCCTTATAGATTGTGGTGTTGGTCGCAACCTGGTAGCCGAGCTGCTTCGCCATCTTCATCGCGAGGATGCATTCCTTGAAAACGCCTTCGCGCTCCACGATCAGGTCGTGGGTCCGTTCCAGACCATCGAGATGCACGTTCCAGTACATCCAATTGCTCGGCCCGATGGTTGGTTTGGTCGCATCCTTGGGACCTTGCCGAATGGCGGCCGCGTCTTTGTCCGTGATCAAATTAGCCGCGAGCAGCGTGCCGATCTTTTCTTCGATAAAGGCGGCGCGCTTCGGGTATTCGCTCGCCATCCATTCGCGCATCTTTTTGCGCATGAACATCGCATTGGTGCAGATGTAAATAATCCGGCCTTGTTCGTGCAAACCCTGCACGAGCGCCTCGATCTGCGGGTAAATGAGGGGCTCGCCGCCACAGATCGAGACCATCGGCGCGTTGCACTCCTCCGCCGCCGCGAGACAATCCTCCAGCGGCAGAAGATCTTTCAAAGAAGTGGAATATTCACGAATCCGCCCGCAACCCGTGCACGTAAGATTACAGGTATGCAGCGGCTCAAGCTGCAGGACAGTGGCAAACTTTTTCGTCCCACGGATTTTGTGGCCGACAATGTAGGCGGCGATCTTCGTCGTGAGGGCGAGAGGAAATCTCATAAGTGCGGGATACTAACAAGCATGGTATCCCTGTCAATGGAGGGGCACCCCGCGTGCCGGGGACCTGGTCCCCCGATGATGCCTTACAAAATCCATTCCCAATGGCACTTATCCCTGAAGCAAGACGAAATGTCGTGGTGCTCGGCGCCTCGCAAAATCCCGAGCGCTACTCCAATCAGGCCGTGCGCCTGCTGGCCAGCTTCGATTACCGGCCCATCCCAGTAAACCCGGCCTGCGAAGAGATCGAGGGCCTCAAATGCTTCCCCAGCCTGGCGGAAATCGGGGAGCCAATACACACAGTGAGCATTTACCTCAGGCCAGCCCTCTCAACGCCCTTAATCGACGAAATTCTGACCGCCAACCCGCAGCGCATCATCATGAATCCCGGCGCCGAAAACGAGGAACTGGCCGCGGCAGCGAGCGGGGCTGGAATCGAGGTCGTGGAAGGCTGCACCCTCGTCATGCTGCGAACCGGGTTGTTCTGACCACGGGCATACTGCGCGTCCGTAAACACGTGTCATCCCGATCCGCCGCAGGACGGAGAGGGACCTCGCAAGCCACTCCAGGCGTCCTCTGCTGGCAACATTACGAAACGCTCGCGAGGTCCTTCGCCGCGCTATGCCGACTCACGATGACAAAATGCGGGCTCGCCATTTTTTCATCCTTCATCCTTCTGCCTTCTTCCTTTCTCATCTCCCCAGCCAGCCACGCCGGATCAAACTGACCGCGATCGCGGCGAGGAGAAGCGAAACCAGCTTCGAAACACCTTTGATCCCCTGCTTGCCCAACCATTTCGTGATCCGATCGGCCGAGCAAAACACCACTGCCACGATTACCAGGTTCACGATCAACGACAGCAGCGTGTAGGCCGCGCCCACTGAGTCGGCTAACACCAGGAGCGCGGTCAAGAGCGCTGGACCCGCGATCAGCGGCATGCCGAGTGGCACGATCCCAAAGTCCTCGGTCGCCCGCCCTTTGTCGCCGCCCATATCGAGCAAATCGCGCACTGCGAAGGTCAGCAGGAGCAAACCTCCCGCGACTTGAAAATCAGCGACCGTGATCCCGAGCGCTTTGAAAATGAGTTTCCCGAGAAAGACAAACCCGACCGAGATGACCAGCGCCGTCCCGATCCCGATCAGGGCCTCTCGTTGGCGACGTTTCGGATCGACGTTGGCGCCCAGCCCGATGAAGATCGCGACCATCCCGATCGCATCGATCGCAACAAACAGCGGAATGAAGGCGATGAGAAATGTTGTGAGGAAATCTTTCATGAGCGAAGCGGTTGGTGGACAGGATTTGCAGGATTGATAATTGAGTCTTTCTTACGGTCCTGCTTAATCCTCTTAATTCTGTCCTCAACTGCAATTCTTATGAAACGTTTCCTGCTCGTTAGTCTTTTCGCCGGCATCGCCCTTTCGCTCCGGGCCGAGAGCGTCAAAAGTGTTTCCGATTTTCAGGCTGCCGCCGACAAGGCGAACGAGATCCTGGTCATTCCCGAGTGGCCGAAGACGCCGGTCGAGGTTCAGGGCAACATCGACACCGCCATTGCCAACGCCAATTCCGCGCTCGACACGATCGGCAAACAGGATCTTGGCAAAGTCACTTTTGCCAGCACGGTCGGCGCGCTCGATGACATCCAGAATGACGCGCAGATCGCGGTCCAGAAAACGATTCTCATTCAGCAGACCAATCAGGACGCCGCGATGCGGGATGCGGCGGAGAAAGCAGTCAAAGTTTTTCAGGACTGGGCGGTCGGGGTCGATTATCGCGAGGATGTTTACAAGGCGGTCAAGGCTTTTGCCGACACCAAGCCGAAATTGGAAGGTGAAGACGCGCTCCTCCTCGAGCACACCCTGCGCGACTATCGACGGGCCGGCCTCGCGCTCCCGCCCGAGAAACGCGCTGAGGTCGAGAAATTGCGAAAGGAGCTGGCGCAACTCGAGACCGATTTTCAGGCCAACATCGTGGCCGTCAAAGCGCCGATCGTCTTTAGCAAAACCGAGTTGGAAGGCGTGCCCGATACCATTCTCGAATCACCCGGGGTCAAGACCGGCGACGACTCCTACACCATCCTCGCCAACGTCACTTTTCAGTACAACACGGTCGAGGAAACCGCCAAAAATGAAGAGACGAGGAAGCATCTTTACAAAGTCCGTTTCAATCTCGCGCGCGAGAAAAATGTCCCTCTCCTGAATGACATCCTCGCCCATCGCAATCGGATCGCGCTCAAGCTCGGCTACAAATCGTGGGACGATTTTCAGACGGAAATCAAGATGGCGAAGAACGGCGCCGCGGCCAAGAAATTCATCAACGATCTCGTCGTCGGGATTCAACCGAAGTTCGACGCAGAAGTCGCGGAGTTACGCAAGCTCAAGGTCGCAGAAACGAAAAATCCTGACGCGCAAATCAACAAGTGGGATTGGCGCTACTTCCAGAACCAGCTCAAGAAAGAAAAATACACGGTCGATACTGATGCGCTCCGCGTCTATTTCCCGTTCCAGCGCACGCTCGAGGGGATGTTCGACATCTACCAGAGCATCTTTGGGCTGAAATTTACCAAGATCATCGCGCCGGAAAAATGGATCGACGATCTCCAGCTTTTCATGGTGACGGACGCCGCCAGCGGGCAACCCCTCGGGATGTTCTATCTCGACATGTTTCCGCGCGAAGGGAAGTTCAATCACTTCGCGGAGTTCGGAATTGTCCCCGGGAAACTGCTGCCTAACGGAAAGTATCAGCGCCCGACCGTCGCGCTCATCTGTAACTTCCCGCCACCCGCCAAGGACAAGCCTTCGCTCCTCAGTCATCAGGACGTGGAAACGCTTTTCCACGAGTTTGGTCACGCTCTCCACGCCATCGTGACGACGGCGAAATATGTTCGCTACTCGGGCACGAGTGTGCCGGCGGATTTCGTCGAAGCGCCGTCACAAATGCTGCAAAACTGGGTTTGGAATAAGAAAGTGCTCGACACTTTCGCGGGCGATTATCGTGACCCGTCGAAGAAGATTCCGGCGGAGTTGATCGAGAAGATGAAGGAAGCGAAGCTCGCCACCGTCGGCGTTTTTTATCGCCGCCAGTTTACCTTCGCTGACATCGATCTCACTTTGCACGACGTTCATCCGGCCGATCAGCCCTACGATTGCGTCGCGATGTCGAACCCGATCTTCCTGAAGGATTTTCTTCCAATCGATCCCGATACGGCCTTCGTCGCATTCTGGGGACATCTTGTCGGTTATGATGCCGGTTACTATGGCTATGCCTGGGCCGATGCAATCGCCGCCGACATGGCGACCGTTTTCGAGAAGGCGCCTAACGGATTCCTCGACAAGAGCGCCGGGATGAAATTGCGCCAGGAAATCTATGCGCCCGGCGGCTCCCGCGACATTGATATTTCCATTCACAAGTTCCTTGGGCGCGATCGCTCGATTCAGCCTTATCTGAAAACGTTAGGCATCGAGCGGCCAGGATAAAGCCAAAGGCGGACCGACGCAGGAGAACGATAGCTGCGACGCCTCGTCGCAGGAGCGTGCACGCGGCGTCCCTCGCCGCGACCGCTGTTTCAAGAAAAGCGTTCAGCGAACTGGCAGCGATGGCGCTGCCGACACCTACTCGCGACGCCAGATCGATGACAGCTACGGCGCTCCTGCGCTAAACTGCATCTTCGCCTTATGAAACAAATCGCCCGCATTCCCGCTCGCCCTTTTTGCCACTTCGCTTATCGTCAACGCAGCCCCGGTCGAGCCGCCAGCGGACAGCCGAGCACGCGATCGACGCCACTGGTCTCCTCGCCCACATCAAAGTCCTCGGCTCCGATAAATTTGAAGGCCGCGCACCCGGCTCCAAGGGCGAGGAGGAATCGGTCAACTACATCACGGCGCAGTTCAAACTGCTCGGCCTGAAACCGGGCAACCCGAACGGCACCTACACCCAGGAAGTTCCGCTGGCCGGTATTCTCACCACCCCGACCGCCACTTTCACGGTCGGAGACAAGAAAATGGAACTGCATTCGCCTAACGACTTCGTCGCTTTCACCCAGCGCATCACGCCCACGGTCGAGGTCAGGAATTCCGATATCATCTTTGTCGGCTACGGCATCGTCGCGCCGGAGTACGGCTGGAACGATTTCAAAGGCATGGACGTTAAAGGCAAGACTCTAGTCTTCCTGATCAACGATCCACCTCTCCCCGATCCCAATGACTCGACGAAGCTTGATGACAAAATGTTCAAAGGGAAGGCGATGACCTACTACGGCCGCTGGAGCTACAAATACGAGATCGCCGCGGAAAAAGGCGCGGCCGCCGCCGTCATCGTCCACGAAACGATTCCTGCCGCCTATCCCTGGGCGGTGGTGGAGAACAGCAACGCCAAGCAAAACTTCGTCATCGACGCGCCGGACAAGAACATGGGAACGATTGGAATCCGATCCTGGATTACTCTCGAGACGGCACGAAAGCTTTTCCGCGCCGCCGGTCAGGACTACGACGAGCTGAAAAAAGCCGCGCTGCGCAAGGATTTCAAGCCGGTCTCGTTAGGCGCGCAGGCGAGTTTCACGCTTCAGAACAAGATCGCGCACATCAAGTCGCACAACATCATCGGCAAGCTCGAGGGCAGCGATCCGCAACGGAAAGACGAGTATGTCATTTATAGTGCGCACTGGGACCACCTCGGGCGCGACCCGCATCTGCAAGGCGACCAGATCTACAACGGCGCGCTCGACAACGCTTCCGGCGTGGCTTCGATTATCGAACTTGCGCAGGCCTTCACCAAGCTCTCGCCGCCTCCCCCGCGCAGCCTGCTCTTTTTAGCCACGACGGCCGAAGAGTCAGGTTTGTTAGGCGCGAAATATTACGCCGAAAATCCGCTCTACCCGCTCGATCATACTCTGGCTGACATCAACATCGACGGCGTCAATCCCTGGGGTAAGACACGCGACATCGAAGACATCGCCGCGGGCAACTCGACCCTCGACGATCTCCTCGCCCGTGCCGCTACTCGCGCCGGACGGATAGCGAAACCGAACAGCGAATCGGAGAAAGGAACTTTTTTCCGAGCCGACAATTTTGAGTTTGCCAAGGTCGGTGTGCCAGCTCTCTACATCGGGAGCAAGCCAAAGGACTATGTCGGCCGGCCGAGTGACTACGGACAGAAGAAAAGCGACGACTACACGCTGCACCATTATCACCAGGTCTCCGACGAAGTGGATCCGGCATGGGATTTCTCCGGCGCGGTCGACGATATTCGCCTGCTCTTTGAAGTTGGCTATCAGGTCGCAAATGATGAAAAATATCCAACCTGGCTGCCGGGCTCGGAATTCAAGGCAAAAGCGACGCCATGATGCGACGTCGAACTAATTTTCGGTAGGGCGAGACTCTGTCGAGCAGGGATTGGCCCGGCGCGCATGATCAACCCGGACACCCCGGCTCGACGGAGTCTCGCCCTACCAAAAAGCCCTTCCAAGAATTAGCATCGCCGCATCGTTGGTTCACAACGCCTGCACGATCCGGTAGATTGCTCGAATGCATTCCTCCGTGCCCATCATCAGCCTGCTGGTCGGATGCGCTCTTCTCTTTTTCGGGCGCCGGCTCTTCTGGCTATTTGTCGCGGCGCTTGGCTTTGCCATCGGTCTCGCAACTCGCTCCCTACCTCAGTCAAAATCCACCGCTTTGGCTTTCCCTGCTTCTTTCCGTCGGACTGGGCCTGCTCGGCGCGCTTCTCGCCGTCATGTTGCAGAAGCTCGCAATCGCAATTGCGGGTTTCCTCGTCGGCGGACGCGTCGCAGTCGCCATCGCCGCCGCCTTCTGGGTGAATCATGCGCATTATTCCATCATCACTTTCGTTCTCGGCGGAATCGTCGGCGCGCTCTTGCTCGTCGCCCTCTTTGATTGGGCCTTGATTATCTTTTCCGCGATCGAAGGCGCGCGCCTGATCGCAGACAGTGTTCATCTGCCGAGCACCGGCACGTCGATCTTGGTCGTCGCGCTCGCCCTTTTTGGGATCTTCGTGCAAGCCGCGATGTTCCGGCGCGGGCGGGCCGCCTGCTATAGCCGAGTCGTTGAGTAGCAGTCTGGCGGATAACCGTCTCCCGGCAAGCAAGAAAACTCCACCATCACAGTCACCACATCGGTAGCGTCCGAATCAGTGCCGGAAATGGCGCACGCCGGTGAAGATCATCGCCATCTTGCGTTCGTTCGCGGCGGCGATCGCCTCGTCGTCGCGGACCGAACCGCCCGGCTGAATCGCGGCCGTTGCGCCGGCTTCGGCGGCCGCGATTAATCCATCCGCAAAGGGAAAGAAGGCGTCGCTCGCCACCGCGCTGCCCTCGAGCGAGAGCCCGGCTTCCTGCGCTTTCCAAACGGCGATGCGCGAAGCGTCCACGCGCGACATCTGTCCAGCGCCGATGCCAAGGGTGCGATCTGGTCCGGCGTAAACAATCGCGTTCGATTTGACATGTTTCACGACGCGCCAACCGAAAAGCATCGCCGCCATTTCCTGCTGCGTCGGCGGGCGCTTCGTCACGACTTTGTGTTCGAGTTGGTCGATCTCGGCGGCGTCTTTCTGCTGCACGAGCAGGCCGCCTCGGACCGATCGCACATCCAGCTGCGGCTTTTCGTTAGGCGCAGCAGACTGCAGGGCGCGCATTAAACGCAGGTTCTTCTTCTTCTGGAGCAAGGCGCGCGCATCGCTCGCGAAATCCGGCGCGATGATCACTTCACTGAAGATTTCGCTGATCACCTTCGCGACCGGGAGATCGAGCGGCCGATTGCAAATAATGATGCCGCCGAATGGCGCCTGTTTGTCGGTCGCGAACGCCTTCAGCCACGCTTCCCGCAAATCCGAATCGCTCCCCACCCCACATGGATTGGTGTGTTTTAGGATCGCGACGGTCGGTTCCGCAAATTCGTCGATCAGATCGGCCGCCGCCGTGATATCGAGGAGGTTATTAAAGGAAAGATCCTTGCCATGCAGTTTTTCAAAATGGTCGGCAAATGTTCCGTAGAGGGACGCTGTCTGGTGTGGATTTTCGCCATAACGCAACCGGCTCACGAGCGGTAACGAAAGAGAAAAGGAGGTCTCGGTTTCCTTCTTCTCGTTTAGAAAAGTCGCGATCGCCCGATCGTAATCGGAAGTCTTAATGAAGGCTTTGATGGCGAGGCGCTCACGCAGTTTCAGCGTCGTATCGCCGTCGCGATCATGCATCTCATCGACCACTGCCTGGTAATCCGCCGGATCGACCACGACCGTGACCGACTGATAATTTTTTGAGGCGCTGCGCAGCATCGATGGTCCGCCGATGTCGATCTGCTCAATCGCGTCCGCCAACTTAACGCCCGGTTTCGCGATCGTCGCTTCAAACGGATATAGATTGACCACCACCAGGTCGATCGCCTCGATCCCATGCTCGAGCGCGACTGCTTCGTGCTCCTTGTCTCCCCGCAGGTAGAGAAGGGCGCCGTGCACTTTGGGATGGAGCGTTTTCAGCCGGCCACCGAGCACTTCCGGAAATCCGGTGAAGTCGGAAATGTCGCGCGTCGTGATTCCTTCCTGTCGCAACAGGCTGGCCGTTCCGCCGGTGGAAATGATTTCAACGCCATATTTTTCGAGCTCGCGGGCGAAAGCGGCCACGCCGGTTTTGTCGGAAACAGAAATGAGGGCGCGTTTTATTTTCATGAGGGTTTTCTCTGCACCAGAAAGGAGGCGATCACATACATGACGAGGCCGAATCCGAGCGAAACGCCGATGGAAAGGGCAAAGCTCGGCAAATTAAGCACGCCCGGGTCGCCGGCGTAGAGGGCCCGCCGAACCGCCGCGACGCCGTAGGTGACGGGATTCAAATGGACCGCCCAGAAAATCCAGGAGTGCGGATTGGTCGCGGGAAAGAGCGCGCCGGACATAAGCCAGAGCGGGATCAGAAAAACGTTCATGATCGCGTGAAAGCCCTGGGTCGATTCCATCGGCCAGGCGACGAGAAATCCCAGACCGGTCAGGCCAAAGCCGACGATGAAAAGTGTTCCGAGACAAACCAGAATCCGCTCCGGAGTGATGTGAATCCCGACGAAAGGCGCCAAGAGAAGGAAAATCAGGCCCTGCAGCAGTGGCGAGGGTTGTGCCGCCGAGAATCTTGCCGCAGACGATGCTGCCGGGTGAAATCGGCGCAACGAGAACGGATTGAAGAAATCCTTCGCGGCGATCCTCGATGATCGAGATGGTGGAGAAGATCGCGGTGAAAAGCATGATCAGGATGAGCGTGCCCGGATAAAAATATTCGAGATAACGCATTCCGTTAGGCGCAGACCCAACCCGAAAAGACGGCCCAATGCCAGAGCCGATGACAAACCAGAAAACCAAAGGCGAGAGCAGGGCGCCGATGATGCGATTGCGCTGTCGGTAAAAGCGCACAATTTCGCGCTGCCAGAGCGTCATCGTGGGCAAAAAAAAGAAGCCGGAGCGTCTGCCTCCGGCGCTGACGGCCGCTGTGCTCATCCCGCCTAACGATCGAGCAGGATATGCTTGGCCGCCGGATAAAGGACCGGGCAGCAGCCGATCGTTTCGCAGAAAGCCTTGCTGAAATGGCTCAGACTGGAGTAGCCGACTTCAGTCGCCGCCTCGGTCACGTTGTAGCGGCCGCTGCGGAGAAGTTCCGCCGCGCGTTCCATTCGCTTGTTGCGCAGAAATTGCGGGATGGTGAGGCCGACCTCGCGCGAAAAAATCCGGCTGAGGTAAAACGGGCTGCACCCGACTTCCTGCCCGAGCATTTCGAGCGTTGGCGGATTGGCCAGATCGCGGATGAGGAGTTCCTTCGTCCGCACGACCCGATCGCGCGCCACCCTCTTTTGCCGCATGCAAAACATCTCCGGATCCTTCGGCTCGAAGAGAAAATGCGCCATGAGCTCAAGCGCCTTGCTCTGGTACCAAAGAATCCGCGCCGCCTTGGGCACCGGCGGTTCCGCCAGGCTGGCCACGATCGCGCGCTGTTCCGCCGACATCTGCTGCGGCCGCGAGACCATGCTTTGCTTCCGCTTTGGAAAAATGACCTCGCGCATGGCGGGGGCCAGTTCACTCTCGGAGGAAGCGAGTTGGGTTTGCAGATGTTCCCTCGAATATTCCAGCGTGACGAAGCGATGGTGATCGTGCGCCTGCCGCGTGGCGCGCAAAGGCTCTTCGCCGATCGCGTAATAGCCGGAACTGCTCGGACCGTAGTCCTGCGGCACGCCGCCGCCGCGCCCGACCGCACCGCGCCCGTCCAGATTCAGGCAAAACTCGATGCTGCCCGGACGAAAGCTCTCCGCCCAATCGAGCGGCTGGCTCGTTTTGAAATCGTGCCACTCGATGCTGATCCCCAGCTCCTCGAAGCTGCCGTAAAGCTGTTGCCAACCGTGGCGCACATTTGTCCACGGCGTCTGCTGCGAGCTGGGCCCATTCATGGCCGTCATTTTCGGGCGCAGACCGGAGAATGCAAGAGTGCTTTGCGGAGCGAGCTCACTCAACCGGTAGGGCTCGACCGGTAGGGCGAGACTCTGTCGAGCCGGGATGGAGACGTTGCCGTGCAGGCAATGTCTCCCCCAGGCTCGACGGAGTCTCGCCCTACCAAAATCTGTCGAGCCCCACCAAAGTCCGGCCAGTTCATTTATCCTTGAAAAAATCGACGAACGAACGGCGCACCTTAACAAAAGTGTGCTTCACATCATCGCTCACCTGATGGAAGGCGTGCTTGATTTGCCCCGTCACGCCCTCGGAATCGCCATCATCATCGTCGTCGTCCGCATCGTGGGAATCTTGCTCGCCGCTCTGTTGGCTCCGCCGTCGCGGTTTGCTCGCCCCCGGCGAAGAGCCCTTCGGTGCGGGTCACCGTTCCGTGATTCGCTCCGATGAAAATCGTGCCAGCCGGCTCCCCGTTCTGTTTTTGCAACGCCACTCTCCAAATCGGATTTCCCTTCTCATCAACGCGCAAGGTGTAGTCGGCCGTGTCGAAGGAAATGTGCGACTTGTTCGCCGTCTGCTGGGCGAGGGTAAAGGCGCCGCTCGAATCAAGATTCAATTTGACGGTGTCGACGACCGGGCCTAACGAGCTCTCGACCGCAGAACGGAGCGGGGTTCGCTCGGAGGCAATCCGCCCGTTGCTCACCTCGATCTCACGGACTCCGCCGCGCGCGCCCGGATCATCGATCAAGATTTTCCACGTCTCCGGCTGCGGATTACCGTTCGTGCCCGTGACCGAGATGACGTGATTGACGTAGTCACGCTTCAGCTGCGTGCCGACGGTGCGCAGCGCTTCGTAAGCGGTCGGCCGTTCCTGGGCGATGGCCGGAATAGCGACGAGGAGCAACGCGATGAACCAGTTCCACATGCAAAAATAGTGCATGTGCTGGCGGCGGATTGCCAGTGCCGATCGCGAAAAGGGGGAAAATGACGAAGTGACGAATGCCTAATGACGAAGGAATCCGAGCTGCGATGACGAAATGTCTCCGCGTTCCAGACTTCGTCATTCGGAATCCTTCGCTTCGTCATTGGACATTCGTCATTTCCCTCATGCCGTCCGACGCGCAGAGTCTCGCTCTACCGCGCGTAACGAAAACTCGTTGCGAGCAGCGCCGGAATCCGCCAGCGTTTCAACGGCAAGGCGCGGCAAGTGGTCAGATATGCGCCGTCGGGCGATGATGAAAAAGAAGATCGAGTTCTCCAGTCACACCGGCAATCTCGCCTTGCTGCGCACTTGCGTGCGGCGTTTTCTCGAGTCCCTCCCGTTCTCTGAGCGTCAGCGAACCCTCATGGTCCTCGGGGTGGACGAAGCCTGCACCAACATCATTCGCCACGCTTATCACCTGCGCGACGACCAGTTTATTTCTCTCTCCCTGGAGAAGAAAAGCGATTGCGTCTGCCTGCGCCTGCGCGACTACGGAAAACAAGTCGCGCCCAATTCATTGAAGAGCCGGCGAGTTGATTTGATCAAGCCGGGCGGACTCGGGTTGCACATCATCCGCAACGCGTTTGATCGCGTCGACTATGTTCTGCGCAGCCGCGGGACGGAATTGGTCCTGACGAAGAATCTGGAGGAATGACGAAGTCATGACAGTGAATGACGAATGCCGAATCAATGACGAAGCTCGAATGACGAAAAGCATCTGCCGCCGACTTCGTCATTCGTCATTCGTCATTCCTTCGTCCTTCGTCATTGGTCATTCGTCATTGTCATCGGATCGCACGTGCGGGACTCGCAGCCTATGTTACGATCATCCGATGACTCCGCCTCCACCTGATCCGGCTTTCGAGATTTCGCTCCGGCCGCCGATGTTCAGCGAGTTCACCGGCCAGGAGAAGGTCTGTGAACGGATCGAGGTGCTGGTCGAGGCGGCCAAGAAACGGGGCGACGTGCTCGAGCACATCCTGTTGAGCGGGCCACCGGGTCTCGGCAAGACCACGCTCGCGCACATCATCGCCAACGCGATGGGCGTGAATATCAAGAACACCAGCGGACCGGTCATCGAGAAGGCGGGTGAGCTCGCCGGGCTTCTCACCAGTTTGGAAAAAGGCGACGTCCTTTTCATCGACGAAATCCACCGCCTCCAACCGACCATCGAGGAGTACCTCTATCCGGCGATGGAGGATTACAAACTCGACATCATCATCGACCAGGGGCCGCAGGCGCGGAGCCTGCAATTGCGTCTGCCGAAGTTCACCCTGATCGGCGCGACCACCCGATCGGGTATGCTGAGCGCACCGCTCCGCTCGCGCTTCGGAATGACCGCGCGGCTCGACTATTACAGCGCGGAGGAAATGCAGAAAATCATCCTGCGCAGCGCCGGCCTCCTCAATGTCGAGATCGATCCAGCCGGCGCGGCGGAGATCGCGACCCGAACCCGCGGGACGCCCCGAACGGCGAATAATCTTCTCCGCTGGGTGCGCGACTATGTGCAGGTCAAAGCCGAAGGACGGATCAACGCGGAGCTGGCGGATCGCGCCCTCACCATGCTCGAAATCGATCGCGACGGATTCGATCAATGGGACAAGCGCATCATCGAGACGTTGATTTACAAATTCAACGGCGGCCCGGTCGGACTGAGCTCGCTGGCGGTGGCGGTGGGAGAAGAAGCCGGGACGCTGGAAGAAGTAAATGAGCCGTATTTGATCATGGAAGGTTACATCAAACGCACCGCGCAAGGGCGGGTCGCGTTGCCAAACGCCTACCGAAAACTCGGGTTGAAAATGCCGGCGGGTGCGCAGAGCGAGTTGTTCGGTTCGTAAGAAATGCGGGTGCGCTCCCCAGAATCTGGCGCGCCACTTTTTATGAACTCGGACACCGATCTTTTTCCAAACGTCGCGAAGGTGCTGACCGTCGCGGAGCTGACTCGTTCGATTCGCGGACTTCTCGAGACACGTTTCGGCGCGGTCTGGGTGCAGGGAGAAATTTCCAATTACAAAAAACATCCTTCCGGTCACCAATATTTCACGCTCAAGGATCAGCGCGCCGCCATCTCCTGCGTGATTTTTCGCGACACGCTTCCGCCTTTCCCGCGCCCGTTGGCCGACGGGATGCAGGTGCAGGTTTACGGCAACGTCACGTCTTCGAAGTGCGCGGGCAATATCAGCTCAACGTGCAAATTCTGCAGTCCCGCGGACTCGGCCTTTTGCAGGCGAAATTCGAGGCGCTCAAGCGCAAACTTGAAGCGGAAGGTCTTTTCGAGACCGACCGCAAACGGCCGTTGCCGAAATTTCCGCGGCGGATCGGGATCATTACTTCTCCGAGCGGCGCGGCCATCCGGGACATGCTCAATATTCTGCGCCGCCGCGCCCCGACGGTTGCAGGTGCTGATCAGCCCGGTGCGGGTCCAGGGAACTGGCGCCGCGCTTGAGATCGCCACCGCCATTCGCGAACTGAGCCAGCCGAACAACGCCTGGAAATCGCTCGACGTCCTCGTCATCGCGCGCGGCGGCGGGAGCATCGAGGATTTGTGGGAATTCAATGAAGAGATCGTGGCCCGCGCGATTTTTCACTGCGCTCTGCCGGTCGTTTCCGCGGTCGGACACGAAATCGATTTCACCATCGCCGATTTTGTGGCGGACCTGCGCGCCCCCACCCCGAGCGCAGCGGCTGAGTTGATCGTGCCCGATGTGCGCGACCTCGAACGCCGCACGCGCGAGTTGCAAAATTGCCTCGAAAAATGCTGGCGCAGCTTCCTCGCCCAGGCGCGTGCCCGCTTGAGCGCCGTTTCGGAAAAAGCGCTTTTCCGCGAGCTGAGCCAACGGTTGCGCGACGCCCAACAGGAACTCGACCTCTTGCGAGAATCGCTCTTCCGCATGGTGGAACGCCGTCGCACCACCGAACGCATTCGCCTAACCAATGCGCAGCTCGCCCTGAAAGCGCACAATCCCGCGCGGGAGCTGACGGCACGCCGGCAACAACTTTTGGAAATCAGCCGGCGACTGCGCGAATCAGCCCGGCAACGCGTCGATCAGGCAGGTCAACGCTGGGAACACGCCGCGGGTCTGTTGCGCATCCTCGGCCCGGAAGCAACCCTGGAACGCGGCTACAGCATCACCCGCGACGCGCGCGGCAAAGTCATTCGCCGGGTCGCTGAAGCCAAACCGCGGACGCAGATTAAGACCCGCGTCCGCGATGGCGAATTTGAATCGACCGTTGAGTAAACGACCCGAGCTTATTAGAGCGGGTTGATGCACCGGATTGTTGGTCAGCGTCGAGCCAATCAGTGCCGAGCGGCGAAGAGTATCCGCAGGGGTTTGACCCGGGTTTACCGCAGGTTGGTCGATCACGTCATGTCGTGGCATCGACTTTCATGATCTGGCCGCTCGCGTCACAAATGATGACCATCGCTTTCTTGCCCGCCCAAACGCCGCCTTTGTTCGCCTTGTTGCGTCTCGTAATTGGGAATCGTTGCGGTAAAACCGTCGGCCAGCAAGCGGAAATGCCGGGTTGGAAGTGTCGGTTAAACCAGCGACGTAAGCGTATGTGTTCTCTCCAGCCTTGAGGGTATCGGTCTGCGTGCTTGAACCCGCCGGGTCGATTTCGTTATCGGCAGCGGACGGAGTCCATTTCGAGGTCGCGACGGTGAAGATATCCTCAGTGGTCAAGTAGTTCGGGAAAAGCCACCAGAAGGCCTGCGTTGGACGCTCGTCGGAAATCCGCGGCGCTGCTGTCGGTAATCGGCCGCCGGCTGCTTCGACGGGATAGAATCCGTTGTTGTCGCTCGCGAAGAGCTTCATCGCGATGCCGATTTGTTTGGCGTTGGACAAGTCTTTGGTTTGGTTCGCCCGCTCGGTTACACCGTTAAAAACGGGCAACGCGATACTGGCTAAGATGGCGATGATCGTGATGACGACCAGCAGTTCGATCAAGGTGAAGGCGGACGTTGTTTTTTTCATGTGGTGGCTTGGGTTGGGCAGAGAATGGGAATTATTCGTTATGGCGTCAAGCCGTAATTTTGCATGAATTGCATGTTTTTTCGGGTCGGGCCCGGCCTGGTGGCTGCAACGCCCTCGTCACAGGAGGTGGTAGGGGCCCCTCCGGGGGGCGCGACTCCGTCGAGCCAGGGGAAGACATTGCTTGCCTAGCCCCCTGCTCGAAGATCTCGCCCTACGGGCGACGGCGCCGCAGGCACTTCCGCCGACGAGGGCGTCGCAGCTGCCACGCCGCTCGCGGCATCCGTTGCATTCGCCGCCTCACGCTTGAACGCCACCACCGCTAAGCGGCGGAGATTGATCACAATCGAATGCGTCCGGCCCTGCCATTCCACCGCTTCCGCCTGCAACCCGCCGAGATTGCCGACGTTGCTCCCGCCGTAGGTCTCGCCGTCGGTGTTGATGATTTCGCGATAAAATCCG
>CAVYVJ010000016.1:0-32796 GCA_963771865.1 uncultured Verrucomicrobiae bacterium | reverse complement strand
AACGTGGGAGGGGCCTTTGCGCCCCGAAGGAGCTGTGCCTAACGCGGGTCGCGGCACAAAGGCCCCTCCCACGTTAAGGAGGAAGGGCTCCAATTGAACGCCATCCGTTACGGACTGGCCGCGATCAAGAATGTCGGCGAAGGCGCGATGGCGTCCGCGATTGCGGAGCGGGAACGGGGAGGGGACTTCACCTCGCTCGAGGACTTTTGCAGCCGGCTCGATTCACGCCTCGCCAATCGCAAGATCATTGAAAGCCTGGTCAAAGCGGGCGCATTCGATTTCCTTGGTCGCGATCGCGCCGAGCTTTTCGCCTGCATCGAGGAAACGCTGGCCGCCTCAGCTTCTTCGCATCGGGATCGCGCCGCGGGCCAAGTCTCGCTTTTCGGTGATCTTCCGCGGCCCACGATCGTGCCGAGGAATCTCGAGTACGCTCGCTGGACCGAACGCGAGAAGATGTCTTTCGAGAAAGAGCTGCTCGGTTTCTACGTCACCGGCCACCCGCTCGATGCTTATGCACCGCTTTTCGCCACCGGAAAATACCAGGCGATTGCGTCGTTAGGCGAGCTGGCGGATCGCTCCACCTTTACGATCGCCGGAGCGATCGCGCAGGTGGACCGGAAGTTTACGAAGAAGGAAGGGAAACCCTTCGCCGTCGTCTTTCTTGAAGATTTGTCAGGAACACTCGAGGTCGTGCTCTGGAACGAAACTTACGTCGGGGTCGCAAGCGCGCTCGAACCTGGAACGGTCATCGCGATTCGCGGCACGCTCGACAAGCGCGACGACACCGTTCGCGCGACCGCGCAAAAAGTGAAGCTGCTGACCCCGGAAAGCGCCGCCGCCGAACTATCCAAGACGACCAATGGCGCGGAGAGCAACGGCTCGCCGAGGGTGCGCGAAGAAGTGACGGCAGTGACACTGCGTTTCCAGGCGGGAGTTGCCGCTGAGGAATTGCGGACCGTGCGCGAAATTCTGGCGTCCTCGCCTGGCTCGCAGCCCGTCACCCTGGTGATGGAGCGAGAAGACGGACGCACGGTGCGAATCGCGGCCGGCGAATTTTGCCGGGTGGAATTTACCCCGACGATCGAGCGCCAGCTTGCGCCCTGGCTTTAACCGCTAATCCGGAGGGACCTGCTTCCGCACGTCCTGGACGAGACGGAGGTCGTCCCTCCACACCTAGACTTGTCATTCGCGCTTCGAATCGCTTCGCCCACTTCTGGTTC
Organism: uncultured Verrucomicrobiae bacterium; assembly: GCA_963771865.1. Classification (GTDB taxonomy): domain Bacteria; phylum Verrucomicrobiota; class Verrucomicrobiia; order Chthoniobacterales; family UBA10450; genus Palsa-1392. The sequence continues at coordinate 31,576 of CAVYVJ010000016.1, read as the reverse complement.
TGGACTCGTCGCGGCGAGTCCACCCCGAGAGATAAGCTGGGCCACAGCGATCACCGACACCTTTGCTAACCTGCCTGATGGGAGCCCATCACCGTAGAGTAACACTCAACAAGCTAACTATGAAGGCGACGGCGGGAATGATCTGACTCTAACTGTCGTGCAGTATAACATCGGCCACAGGGCAGAGAAGGTGGTGCGCTCCGGCGGGCGAATAGTGACAAGCCGGTGGTTTCTTCTTGCAATTGCGAAGAAACCCTTGGTAGAAGTGCAGGATGAAACAGCTCTCCCGTTCTATTGGTGTCTGCATTGCAATCGCTCTCACTCTGGCTGGCATTCGCGCAAGTCAGGCCGGCAGCGCGACTTGGAACTCTAGCCCGAGCAGCGGGGACTGGAATACTGCCGCAAACTGGACCCCAACAACGGTCCCGAATGGACCTTCTGACATCGCGACCTTTGCCACTTCCAATCAGACTGGCATTGCCCTCTCGGCTGACGTCGCGCTGAGCGAAATTGTCTTCAACCCGGGCGCGAGCGCCTATACCTTTTCCACTTCACAGGCCATTGGGTTCACGATTAGTGGCGCAGGGATCATAAACAACTCGGGTGCCGTTCAGAACTTCGTAAATCGCGGCTCGACCAATCTCTCCGGCGACCCTGCCTATGTTTCTTTTACCGGCACTGCCAGTGTTGGGGCTATGATAACCTTTACTAATCTACGGGGGTATTCCGATGCCGGACAAATCAGCTTCCACGACAGTTCCTCAGCCGGCGAGGGCACCTTCGTGAACGAGGGACCGGGGGCTCGTCGGGACCGGCCCGGGGTTATCTGGTTTTATGACACCTCCAGTGCAGGCCATGGTAATTTCATGCTTTTGGGCGGCAATAGCCCGAATGCAAATGGCGCGTTTATTTTCTTCGAGGATAACTCCACGGCAGCCAACGGCACCTTTGCCGTCTTCGGCGCCGAAGATCCCAACGGTTACGGCGCCGGACTATATTTTCAAAACAACTCCACGATGGGCCAGGGCATTTTTAATGCGACTGGCGGCAGCGGGGGCAGCAGCGGCGGCTACATCCTTTTGCAAGACAATGCGACGGCGGGAGCGGCGACAATCTACGCGAACGGCAGTCCCACGAGTGGCGGCGGGCAAATTTTCTTCCTGGACCAAACCGACGCTAGCCGGGCACAAGTGCAAGTTTTCGGGCGCGGGCGGCTCTACCTGGCCGCACATGATTTGCCGGGGCTGGATGTCGGATCGCTCGAAGGCGACGGCCCTGTCGTTCTCGGTTCCAACAACATCACGGTGGGCGGCGCTAACCGGAACACGATCTACGATGGTGTTATGCAGGATGGCGGCCTCGCGACAGGTGGCTCCCTCACCAAGGTTGGCAACGGCAGGTTGATTCTGACGAACGCGAACACTTATACGGGCGGCACCGTAGTGGCAGACGGTATCCTCTTGGTTAACAACCAGAAGGGATCGGGAACCGGAACACGTGACGTGGAAGTGCAGGCTGGAACTTTTGGTGGGGCTGGCACGGTCGCTGGCGCGGTGGAGGTCGGGACTGGGACTGGCGCGGGGGCAACTCTGGCGCCAGGAAGAAGCGGCCTCGTTCCAGGAACGCTAACTGTAGGGGAAACGCTCGCGCTCCGGGCCGACTCGACCTATAGCGTTACACTGGACAGTGGGGCCGCTGCCGCAGACAAGGTGAGTGCTACCGGCGTGTCAATTGTTAGCGCGCTCATCCTATTCACCGATCTTGGATCCGCTGCGCTTCCGCCGGGGACGATTTTCGTGGTAATTGAAAATGCTGGGCCTGGACCAATCAGGGGCACCTTTAGCAACCTTCCTGACGGTTCAATGGTCACTGTAGGCAATAACACTTTCCAAGCTGACTACGAAGGCGGCGACGGCAACGATCTCACGGTGACTGTCGTCCCATAGTGCAACCTCAATCAACGACCATCATGAAGAATGTTCTTTATCTCCTCACGGTTTCCGCTTTGCTTGTTACGGCTCGACAGGCCGTCGCAGGCAGCGCGACCTGGAATTCCAACCCCAGTAGCGGCGATTGGAACACCGCAGGTAACTGGACGCCGGCTACCGTGCCTAATGGGCCGGACGATGTCGCGACTCTTGCCTCTTCTAACCAGCGCACTCTCTCTCTTTCGGGGGATGTAGAGGTCGGAGAGGTTGTCTTTAATGCAGGCGCGAGCCGTTTCATGATCCACTCGATCTCAAGCGCCCTGCTTACGATCAGTGGCGCCGGTATTACGAATAACTCCGGAATGACGCAGCAGTTCGTGGTTGACCAAAATGAGGATGGTGACTCCGATGGACTCCGCTTTACAAACAGTGCCACCGCCGGAACAAATACCATGCTGACTGCAATGCCGGGTGAGACGAGCGACTTCGGCACTGGTGGAGCAATCCTTTTCCAGGACCAGTCAAGCGCGGGCGATTCTGTAATTCAGGTCTTTGGAGCCAGCCCACATGCCTTCCGCAACGGTGAACTCACTTTCTCTGATAACTCGACCGCCGGAAATGGGGTGATCTCGACCTTGGGGTTTGGCGGCGGGGACGTCGGCGAGCTAACTTTTTTCAGCGCGTCAACCGCCGGGAATGCGGAGATCACTAATGGGCGGAGCGGTTCCGTCGGGGGGTTCTTCTCCTTTTTGAACACAGCCACTGCCGGAACCAGTCAAATAACCAACCTTGGTAATATTGTCTTTCGAGATAGTGCGAGCCTCGACCAGGCAACAATCACCAACATACCTAATTCGACCAATGGCTTCTATACCGGCTCGGTGAACTTCGGGCTTACATCCACGGCCGGGTCGGGCACGATCGTGAATCAGGGCGGGACTGCCGCCGGCACGAACGGGGCAGCAACCCACCTGACCGATCAATCGACCGCGGGCAGTGCGACGCTCATCGCGGAAGCAGGAAGCAACGGCGGCGGCGGCGGATTGATCACATTCGATCACACAAGCGAGGGGGGCCAGGCGCGGGTGGAGACGTTTGGCAATGGTAGCGTGGACATCAGCGGGCACAGTCTGCCTGGAGTAACAATTGGTTCGCTCGAGGGTGATGGCGTAGTGTCTTTGGGAGCAAATTTTTTGAACATTGGTAGGAGCAATCTAAGTACGGTCTTCTCCGGTGTGATTCAAGGAAGCGGCCCGCTGATAAAAAGCGGTAAGGGAGCACTGACCCTTACCGCTGGTAATACATATACCGGCGGCACAACCATAACCCGGGGCACAGTCCGCGTCTCTAACACGAGCGGCTCGGCCACCGGCAGCGGCAACGTTGAAATTACCGGCGGTATCCTTGGCGGCACAGGAATCATTGCGGGAGAGACGTCGATCGGGCCAGGAACCACTGGCGTTGCCATTCTCAAGCCGAGCGCTGGGGGCAAAAGGACGGCCACCTTCACTATGCTGGGTGCCCTTCACTTCAAGGGCGGCGCGCTTGTCTATCTTCTGGATACGAAAAGGACTCAGGGAGACCAAGTCGTGGCCAACGGCGTGTCGATTGAAAATCAGGACCAGTTCAACTTCTTCACCCTTGGAAACCAGCAATTAACACCAGGTCAAGTTTTCGTTGTGATCAGTAACACTGCAGCCGCGCCCATCAGTGGCACGTTTGGCAACCTGCCTGACGGCGGAACGTTCAGCGTCGGAAGAAACACTTTCCAAGCCAATTACGAAGGCGGCGAGCCTAATGGTCCGGACGATGTCGCGACTCTTGCCTCTTCTAACCAGCGCACTCTCTCTCTTTCGGGGGATGTAGAGGTCGGAGAGGTTGTCTTTAATGCAGGCGCGAGCCCTTTCATGATCCACTCGATCTCAAGCGCCCTGCTTACGATCAGTGGCGCCGGCATTACGAATAACTCCGGAATGACGCAGCAGTTCGTGGTTGACCAAAATGAGGATGGTGACTCCGATGGACTCCGCTTTACAAACAGTGCCACCGCCGGAACAAATACCATGCTGACTGCAATGCCGGGTGAGACGAGCGACTTCGGCACTGGTGGAGCAATCCTTTTCCAGGACCAGTCAAGCGCGGGCGATTCTGTAATTCAGGTCTTTGGAGCCAGCCCACATGCCTTCCGCAACGGTGAACTCACTTTCTCTGATAACTCGACCGCCGGAAATGCGGTGATCTCGACCTTGGGGTTTGGCGGCGGGGACGTCGGCGAGCTAACTTTTTTCAGCGCGTCAACCGCCGGGAATGCGGAGATCACTAATGGGCGGAGCGGTTCCGTCGGGGGGTTCTTCTCCTTTTTGAACACAGCCACTGCCGGAACCAGTCAAATAACCAACCTTGGTAATATTGTCTTTCGAGATAGTGCGAGCCTCGACCAGGCAACAATCACCAACATACCTAATTCGACCAATGGCTTCTATACCGGCTCGGTGAACTTCGGGCTTACATCCACGGCCGGGTCGGGCACGATCGTGAATCAGGGCGGGACTGCCGCCGGCACGAACGGGGCAGCAACCCACCTGACCGATCAATCGACCGCGGGCAGTGCGACGCTCATCGCGGAAGCAGGAAGCAACGGCGGCGGCGGCGGATTGATCACATTCGATCACACAAGCGAGGGGGGCCAGGCGCGGGTGGAGACGTTTGGCAATGGTAGCGTGGACATCACCGGGCACAGTCTGCCTGGAGTAACAATTGGTTCGCTCGAGGGTGATGGCTTGGTATCTTTGGGAGCAAATTCGTTGAACATCGGTAGTAGCAATCTAAATACAGTCTTCTCCGGTGTGATTCAAGGAAGCGGCCCGCTGATAAAAAGCGGTAAGGGAGCACTGACCCTTACCGCTGGTAATACATATACCGGCGGCACAACCATAACCCGGGGCACAGTCCGCGTCTCTAACACGAGCGGCTCGGCCACCGGCAGCGGCAACGTTGAAATTACCGGCGGTATCCTTGGCGGCACAGGAATCATTGCGGGAGAGACGTCGATCGGGCCAGGAACCACTGGCGTTGCCATTCTCAAGCCGAGCGCTGGGGGCAAAAGGACGGCCACCTTCACTATGCTGGGTGCCCTTCACTTCAAGGGCGGCGCGCTTGTCTATCTTCTGGATACGAAAAGGACTCAGGGAGACCAAGTCGTGGCCAACGGCGTGTCGATTGAAAATCAGGACCAGTTCAACTTCTTCACCCTTGGAAACCAGCAACTACCACCAGGTCAAGTTTTCGTTGTGATCAGTAACACTGCAGCCGCGCCCATCAGTGGCACGTTTGGCAACCTGCCTGACGGCGGAACGTTCAGCGTCGGAAGAAACACTTTCCAAGCCAACTACGAAGGCGGCGACGGGAACGATCTTACGCTGACGGTGATTCCCTGAGAAAGTCAGAAGGAAGAAGAAACGCGGAAAACGGGCTCATCGAACTAGACAGGATTAACAAGATTAACAGGATTGTTGGACTCAAAGGAACTAAATCAATGATAACAAAGTCAAACCAAACTAAGTCACTTAACAAACCTCAATCGCTCCTTCAAGTGCTGCTTTTCAGCGGGGCTTTCTTATTTGCGGCTCTCACCACCCTCCAGGCCGGGAGCGCGACCTGGCGAACCGATGCTCCGAGCACCACCTGGAGTGATCCGGCAAATTGGACGCCGGCGACAGTGCCGAATTCTCCGACCGACGTTGCGACCTTCGGCCTGAGCGGTCAGACACACCCGGTGCCTTCCAACATCGACCTGGACGCGATGATATTCCCTCCGGGCGCCAGTTATTATTTCATGTATCCGGAAACCGTCGATTACTACGGCGCCGGAGTGGTTAACAATTCCAGTTATACCCAGGATTTTTCTCTCCACGCGAGCGAGATTACCTTTCATAACAGCGCCAGCGCCGGCGACTCCGCTCATTACTTCATGACCGAGTCGAGCGATGTCAACTTTTACGATAATTCCACGGCCGGCAGCGCCTCCATTGACCTTTATTTTGACAGCGGGGCCTATTTTACTGATCAGTCCACAGCTGGAAATGCAACATTTACCTGCGCGAGCGGGGTTAGCTTCGAGCCAGGAAGCTCGGCCGGGTCTGCTGTGTTTACGCTGTCCGGCGAGGACGTAAGCGGCGGCGGCCATGGGGCGGTGCTCTTTTATGGCGGTGACGCGGGCCAGGCGAGTTTCGCTGCCGTCGGCGGCAAAATAACCGGGGGAGTTGTATCCTTTCTGGGAGGCTCCACTGGCGGCACCTGCAATGTGACCGTGTCCAGCCGGGGAGGACACGCCACTGGAGACTTGAGGGATGGACATCTGGATATTAGCAGTCACAACGCGCCGGGACTCTCGATCGGCTCGCTCGCAGGAGATGGGCTTGTCCTTCTCGGAACAAATAGTCTGACGGTGGGCACGAGCAATGTCAGGTCGGCCACGTTCAGCGGTCTGATTCAGGATAGCGGGTCGTTGGTCAAGGCCGGCCGCGGCAGTCTTACTCTGACGGGCGCGAACACCTACAGCGGAGGAACCTTTGTCAGAGCCGGAACACTTCTGGCTAACAACACCAGTGGCTCAGCCACCGGAACTGGTTCGGTCGAAGTCAAAAACGGCACCCTGGGCGGCGGCGGAACGATCGCGGGATCAGTGAAAGTGGGCGGGGGACACGGCGGGGTTGTCACTCTGGGACCGGGTGCACAGGGCACGGTGCCTGGAACCCTGACTATCCTCGGCCGTCTAAGCTTTATTTCCAACGCAGCTTGTTTTATTTTGTTTAATAGCGACGTTCCCTCGGCCGATCAGGTCATAGCCAACGGGGTAACTATCCGCGTCGGGACGATGCTCCAACTCGCAGACAATGGGCACACCGCGCTTCCACCCGGTTCTGTTTTTACCATCATCAACAACACAGGCGGGGCGGCGATCAGCGGCACCTTCAGCAACTTACCTGATGGGGCGACAATCACGACCGGCAACAACACCTTCCAGGCTAACTACGAAGGCGGCGATGGCAATGATCTTACGCTGGCTGTCGTGCCGTAGCTGTAGCCGGGGGCGTTGACCCCGGCCGCTCCCCGACGAACTAGACAGGATTAACAGGATTTACAGGATTACGCATCAGTTAAACGCAAAGGAACTAACTCTATGAAGACCAGGCTAACTATCTTTTTAACTCTTACTTTTGCCTTCAACCTTGAAACCCGGGCGGGGAGCGCGACCTGGAGTCTTGATCCGACTACCGATGATTGGAATACCGCTGCCAACTGGAGCCCGGCCACCATCCCCGATGGACCGGCCGACATCGCTACCTTTGGCGTTTCGAACGCGCCGGAAGTCCGAGTTTCAAACACCCCAACTGAAGTAAGCGAGATTGTTTTTAGCCCGGGAGCGAGCCCATTCACCATTACTTCGACCTTCATTACTAATAACCTCACCATCAGTGGAGCCGGTGTGACCAATAACTCAGGGATCACGCAGAATTTCGCCACCGTCGATGAGATCATGAATCAAGGTGGAGGTGAGATTGTTTTGAAGCGCGGTGCCAGGGCCGGAACGGATACGGTTTACACCATCGGGAAAGATGCGCATTTCAATACTGGCAGTGCGCTTACGGAGATGTACTTCCTTGATGGCTCCAGCGCTGACCATGCCAGTCTTAGTGTATTCTCAAGTCAACTCGTCTTCGCCGATGGCGCAACGGCGGAGCAGGCTTCGATTACCTGTGGGCAAGGAATCTACCCGGGTGGCGAGTTATGGTTCCTGGATAATTCCACCGCAGGCGATGCTACGGTTACGGTGGAAGGTGCGAGCAGCTCCGATGCGACGCAGGGGAGCGCTTTCTTCGATGGGTTCGCCTCGGCGGGAAACGCTACTTTCATCATTCAAGGAGGCTTAAGCGGGGGAAAACCGGGTTTTGCCTCGATCGGCGCTAATTGCACGGCAGCCAACGCAAGTTTTACCGCCACGGGTGGCGGAACAATCTTTTTCAGCAGTCAGTCTGAGGGTGGAAAGGCGACGATCGCCCTGGCTAATGGAGGAAGGCTGGATCTAAGTGGCCAGGACGCATCGAAGCCGCTCACGATTGGTTCGTTGAGCGGGAATGGCTTTGTTCTTCTCGGCAATAAACCTCTCTCTTTGTCCATCGGGGCTAACAACCTCTCCACTACCTTTGGAGGATTGATCACAGGTAATGGTTCGATAACAAAGATTGGCCGCGGCAGGCTACGGCTGCCTGCCGCAAACACCTACACCGGCGGGACGACAATTGAACGAGGTGCACTAATCATTGACAATATCACCGGTTCCGGTTGCGGTCCTGGCCCGGTGAATGTTACCGGTGGTACCCTGGGCGGGAAGGGTACGATCGCCGGTGCGGTGACCATAGGGACAGGGAACGGGACAGGCGCGGGCCTTGCGCCAGGCAGCGCAAGAGTCCCTCCGGCACCGCTGATCATTCAAAGCAGTCTCTTCTTCAGCGCCGATTCAACCTTTCGGCTACAGATGAACAGTAACTCCGGTGGCGTCGGGGGAGTAGTGGCTAGCGGCGTGACGATAGATCCGGCCGCAGTCTTTTCCGCGACCGACTCTGGAAGCGCCGCGCTCGCCGGCGGAACGGTCTTCGTTGTGATGAACAATACCGCCGCCACTCCAATTAGCGGCGTATTCAGCAACCTGACCGACGGCGGCACCATCGTTATCGGTAACAACACCTTTCAGGCTAACTATGAAGATGGCGACGGGAACGATCTCACACTGACGGTCGTGCCGTGAGAAAGGCAGAAGTCAGAGGGAGGAAGGAAAAGCCTAAAGCGGAAACTGAAAGTGAATCATGAAAACAAAACTCAACCTAGTTTTAATTCTCGCATTGGCGATTTCGCCCGGCGCTTTGGCCGGCAGCGCCACTTGGAACGCGCATCCGTCGAGCTCTGACTGGAACACGGCCAGTAACTGGACCCCAGCGACGGTGCCGAATGGCGCGTCGGATATTGCCAGCTTTGGCGTCTCGAGTAACAGCAATGTTGCTCTTTCGTCCTCGGTCGAAGTGAATAGCATGGTGTTTAATGCTGGTGCGAGCGCCTTTACCATCACTTCTTTTCCGGCCAAGGCCTTCACCCTCAGCGGCGCGGGGATTGTTAATAACTCCGGCATTACTCAGCTTTTTCTCGTTAACCAGGATCAATCAGGCGATTTCAAAGGCATTGATTTCACAAACGGTGCCAGCGCCGGCAGCGGTACAACCTTCACGCTCATCGGCGGCGAACCCTTTTATGGTTACGGCGGCCAAATCAATTTCAATGACACCTCGAGCGCTGACCATGGAATCTTCGATGTCTACGGCTCGGAAGAAGACGGCCTGGGGGGCGCGAATATTGTCTTCTTCGACAACTCGACCGCGGGAAACGGAATCTTCACTACCCATCAAGGTCCCGGACACGATGGCGAGATTTCGATTGCGGGCACGGCAACGGCTGGGGATGCGACCTTCAACAATGACGGAACGATGGCTTTCGCGATCTCCGGCAACGGTGGTAATGCCGTCATCACCAACACCAACACGATCTTCATATACAACTCGAGCAAACTGGAGGCGGCGACGATCACGAACAAAGGAGAGCTCTCGAGTGGCGACGGGCATGCCGGCTACACCGAGATACGGGACACGGTCAACGCGGGTACCAGCACAATTATTAACGAAGGCGGCACCGGCAATGGAGCTTTCGGTGGCTCAACTCAATTTCGGCCCGCTTCACCCACCGCCGCTGACTCTCTTCTTATCGCTAATGGTGGAATCGATGGAGGCGGAGGAGGAAGAGTTGCGTTCGGAGAATTTGGCGGCGGCACAGCTACGGCCGCTAATGCCACTCTGGTGGCCAATGGAGGAACCAACGGAGGAGAGGGCGGCCAACTCATTTTCGACGCCGATACTCTTGGCGGAACTGCGCACGTGCAGCTGTTTGGAAATGGTTTTCTCGATATCAGCCTGCACAACCTGCCGGGGCTCACGATTGGCTCGCTGACCGGGAATGGTCCGGTCTTCCTCGGCGGAAACAATCTCACCATCGGAAGTAGCAATGAAGCGACTACATTTGATGGAGTTCTCCAGGATGGGGGCGAGAACGGCGGCACTGGTGGTTTGTTGAGTAAGATCGGCACGGGCAAGCTCACTCTGACCGCTGCGAACACCTACACTGGCGGAACAACAGTCAATGGCGGCACTCTTTTGGTTAACAATACGACGGGATCTGGAGTTGGAACCGGTCAGGTCCAGGCTTTCTCCGGAATATTGGGCGGCAGCGGAGTTATCTCGGGCCGGGTGACGATGGGAACTGGACACGGCGCCGGTGCCACCCTGGGGCCGGGCGCTAATTCAATTGTCCCTGGGACGCTAACTATTAGGAAGCAGCTCGCCCTCAAGTCCGACGCCACCTATCGAGTCACACTTAACAGTAGCACTCCGGCCGCCGATCAGGTTATCGCCAATGGTGTTCGTATCCTGGGGGCGCAGATTGTTATCAATGAAACGCACAATGCGGCGCTTCCGCCGGGGACGGTATTTACGGTAATCAGCAACACGAGCCGCAAACCGATCAGCGGAACGTTCGCCAATCTAGCCGATGGCGCTTCGATCGAGGTAGGCGCCAACTTCTTCCAAGCGAACTACGAAGGCGGCGATGGGAATGATCTTACGCTGACGGTTGTGCCGTGCTGTAGCGGCGCTCTGTGAGCGCCGGATTGCGGTAGCGTCGGGAGCTCGGCGGTCATAGACCGCCGCTACAGATCGAGCGTTAGCCTACGCCCTGGCTTGAGCGGCAAATTCGGAGGGGCTCGCCGCGGCGAGTCTATGGACGAGACCCACCGCGGCGGGCAGGCTTCGCTCGTCTCTCCATTCTGTCCCGCCCGAATCACGTTCTTCGATGCCGAGGCGCACCTGCAGGTAGCCAAGGTCGAGCACCCGCGCGGAGGGATCGGTGAGGAACTGCGGCACGATTTGCTGGAGACGACCGCGACCGATTCGGGTGATGCCGGCTTTGCGGAGAATGGCGAGATGTTTTGCGGCCGCACTTGGCTTGCGGCCAATTGCCTCAGCGATCTCTGTCACCATCAACGGTTCCCCGGCAGCGCTAAGTTTCTGCAGAATTCTCCACCGCGTTTTGTCGCTAATGGCGAAAAGCACCTCACCCAGACGTAAGAGCGGCGGCGAGGATTGGTAGGCGCTGGAACGGAAGCAGTTTCGCTCATGGGGAAGTGATCCAGCAGCTTCGAGGCCGCAGAAGGCAGGAACGCGTTGGCAACTTGCAGGAACCGCGTCGCCGCGGTCAGGAAGTCGGTCGCCGACGGCAGGCTCAGGGTGGGGGATGGCAAGAATTGTCGCGCGTCTTACAGGGACAGGAACGCCTACGCCGGGAGGTGGGATTCCTCTTGCAGGCATGCGATGGCGTGGGCATGGAAGGTGCGATCAGATTGGGTGACCCGGACGTCAGCTTGCAGGAAGTAACCGGCTCCGGACAGGAACCGGGATGCCGCGTGCAGGAACGCGCTGCCGCGTGCAGTGCGTAGCGGCGGCGCCTCGCCGCCGAGAAGTGTCCGCGGCGCCCTCGCCGCTGCGAGGGTCTCGACCGCGCCAGGGGGCGTAAGGAGCGGCGGGGCGCCGCTGCCACTTCCGGCGACGAGGGCGTCGCCGCGACCATTTCGCTCAGGAAGGCCAGCCTCCCGTCCTTCTCCTCGACGCGGATGGTCTGGCCTTCGTGGAATTTTCCCTCGAGGATCTGGAGACTGAGCGGATCGAGAATCTCTTTCTGGATGGCGCGTTTCAAAGGCCGCGCGCCGTAAACCGGGTCGTAGCCTTCGCGCGCAATGCGTGCCTTGGCGGAATCGGTGAGTTGGAGCGTGATCTTTTGCTGCTCGAGACGCTTCGTTAGGCGGCGCAGCTGAATCTCGACAATCTTTTTCAGGTCCTCGTCGTTCAGCCGATCGAAGATGATGACCTCGTCGATGCGGTTGAGAAATTCCGGCCGGAAATGCTGGCGCAAGGCATCCATCACCAGGCGCGAACGCGCCCTCGCTCGATTCTTCTTCGGTGATGAACTGCGAGCCGATGTTCGAGGTCATGATGATGACGGTGTTCTTGAAATCGACCGTGCGCCCCTGGCCGTCGGTGATCCGGCCGTCATCGAGCACTTGCAGCAGGACGTTGAAGACGTCGTGGTGCGCCTTCTCGATTTCGTCGAAAAGAATGACGCTGTAAGGCTTGCGCCGGACGGCTTCGCTGAGTTGCCCGCCTTCCTCGTAGCCGACGTAGCCGGGCGGCGCGCCGATCAGGCGCGCGACGGTGTGCTTCTCCATGTATTCGCTCATGTCGATGCGGATCATGGCGTTCTCGTCGTCGAACAAAAATTCCGCCAGCGCGCGTGAAAGCTCCGTTTTGCCGACGCCGGTCGGGCCGAGAAAAATGAAGGAGCCGATCGGGCGATTTTCGTCCTGCAACCCGGCCCGGGCGCGCCGCACGGCATTTGAAACGGCGACGATCGCTTCGTGCTGCCCGATGACGCGCTGCATGAGGCGCTCTTCCATTTTCACGAGCTTCTCGCGCTCGCCTTCCTGGAGGCGCGAGACGGGGATGTGCGTCCAGCTCGAGACGACTTCGGCGATATCTTCCTCGGTCACTTCTTCGCGCAGGAGGTGCGGCTTTTTCGCGCTTTCCGTTTCTTTTGCGGTCAGCTCGCGCAAGTTTGCGCTCGCAGCTCGGGCATCTGGCCGTATTGGATCTCGCTCGCCCTGCGCCAGTTCGCCGCGGCGTTGCGCGCGTTCCAGTTCGGTGCGCGCGGTCTCGAGTTGCTCTTTCAACTTCGCGCTGCTCGTCGATCTCGGCCTTCTCCTTCTGCCACTCGGCCTTCATGGCGGCCGACTTTTCCTTCAGGCCGGCCAGCTCTTTTTCCAGCTTCGCCAGGCGCTCCTTGCTCGCCGCGTCCTTTTCTTTCTTCAAAGCCTGGCGCTCCATCTCGAGCTGCATGAGCTCGCGCTCGATCACGTCGATTTCCGTCGGCATTGAATCGAGCTCGATCTTCAGGCGCGAGGCGGCTTCGTCCACCAGATCGACCGCCTTGTCCGGCAGAAACCGATCGCTGATGTAGCGATGCGAGAGGACCGCCGCGGCGACGAGCGCCGCGTCCTGGATGCGCACGCCGTGATGGACTTCGTAGCGCTCCTTCAGTCCGCGCAGAATCGCGATCGTGTCCTCCACCGATCGGCTCATCCACCATGACCGGCTGGAAGCGCCGCTCCAGGGCCGCGTCTTTCTCGATGTATTTGCGATATTCGTTCAGCGTCGTCGCGCCGATGGTGCGCAGTTCGCCGCGCGCCAGTTGCGGCTTGAGCAGGTTCGAAGCGTCGACCGACCCTTCCGCCGCGCCCGCGCCGACGATGGTGTGGAGTTCATCGATGAACAAAATGATCTGCCCCTGCGAATCGGTCACTTCCTTGAGAAACGCCTTCAGCCGATCCTCGAATTCGCCGCGAAATTTTGCGCCGGCGACCATCGAGCCGATGTCCATCGCGATGAGTTTCTTGTTCTTGAGCGACTCCGGGACATCGCCGGAAATGATGCGCCGGGCCAGCCCTTCGACGATCGCCGTCTTGCCCACGCCCGGTTCGCCAATCAGGACCGGATTGTTCTTCGTGCGTCGCGAAAGCACCTGCATGACGCGGCGGATCTCGTTATCGCGGCCGATGACCGGATCGATCTTGCCGCGCCGCGCCATCTCCGTCAGGTCGCGACCATATTTTTCCAGCGTCTGGTATTTGCCCTCGGGATTTTGATCGGTCACACGCTGCGAACCTCGCACCTGTTGCAACGCCTGCATCAACTTGTCGGGCGTCACCCCAAGCTGCTTCAGGATCTGGGCGGCGGGAACCCTCGCGTTCGTTAGGGCGAGCAGATAATGCTCGGCGCTGACGAATTCGTCCTTGAGTTTCGCCATCTCCTTCTCGGCCGCGTCGAGCACGCTGCGCAAATCGTTGCCGAGCCGAAGATCGACATTCGCGCCTTGCACGCGGGGCAACTTTTGCAGCGCGGCGCGGAGTTGTTCCTTGAGCGATTGGACCGGAACTCCCATTTTCTCGAGGAGCGGTCGCGTGATGCCTTCCGCCTGGTCGAGAAGCGCGAGGAGGAAATGCTCGTTCGTAATTTCCTGCTGATTGAACTCGGAGGCGACATCCTGCGAGGCCTGGACTGCCTCCTGCATTTTCTGCGTAAACTTATCAATGCGCATGAGTTCACACTAAGAAACGCGCCTCGGTCGGCAAGCGGCCGAGCCTCTCTCGCGGGGAGGGGCCTCGGATGACCTGACGGAATCTCTCCTTCGGCATCAAGACGGCACTGGACAAAATGGCGTGAGTGATGCTAGAGTTTAAGGCTATTTCGGCATCAAAAATTGATTTCTTGCCTGGTTCACCCCTCGATCCTGCACCCATGAAGAATTATATCATCGCTGTATTGTGTTCTGTTCTGGTCTTGTCCGGCTTACCGGCGGCCCGGGCTAATACGTCGGTTGTTATTTCACCCGAGCGCGCCGGCCATACCGGGACGCTGTTGAATTCGGGAAAGGTGCTGATTGCCGGCGGCGTCAATGAAGGCAGCGATCTCAACAGCGCGCTCTTGTACGATCCGACGACTAATACTGCGACCCCGACCGGTTCTCTCGTGACGGCCCGGGCGGACCACACCGCGACACTGCTCAGCGATGGCCGGGTCCTCCTTACCGGCGGCGATCTGCCCGATGGATCACTGTTGAAATCGGCTGAGATCTACGATCCGGCGACCGGGGTCTTCACTCAGCTCGCCCACGCGATGTCGATTGCTCGCAACAAGCACACCGCCACCCTTCTCTGGGATGGCACGGTCTTGATCGTTGGTGGCAAACAGGCGGATATCTACAATCCCGGCGACCCAGCTTTTTACCACTGTGCCGAGCCTGCCAGCAAATCGGACCAGTCATGCCGCGTCGATTTTGCAGGACGGCAGGGTTCTCATTACGGGTGGTTATGTCGGCAATCTTGCCGACCCCAGCGCAGAGATTTACGACCCTGCGACAGAGGTTTTCACCGTCCTCGCCAGTCTCATGATTATTCCGCGCGCCAACCATACCTCGACGGTGATGCTCGATGGCAGAGTGCTCATAAGTGGTGGGTTCGCTGGCACCAGCCCCCAAAACGACTGTCGATATTTTTGATCCGGCGACAGAGATGTTTACCGCGACGACACCGCTGAACTTTCACCGTTCGAACCATAACGCGGTCCTGCTCGGGAACGGCCTCGTCTGGGTGATCGGAGGTACGACCTTGGAAAGCGGTTTCCTCGCCCAAAACGAAGCCTACGATCCGGACACCCAAATATGGCACTTGTTAGATCCAGGGATGAACGAGAATCGCTCGGGATCCACCGCGAACATGTTGGTGGACGGTACCATTTTTGTTGCCGGCGGCGTGACCGGCAACTTTACGTTGTCGTCTGCGGAAATTCTTGATCCTGCGACATTGGCTTTCTCGCCGATATCACCCCTGAACGTCGGCCAGGAACCAGCACACCGACACCTTGTTGCCGGATGGACGAGTGATTCTGATTGGCGGAAGTACGGATTCGGTTTTTCTCAATTCGTCCGAGTTATTCGATCCAGGGACGAACACCTTCATGCCGGGCGACAATATGCTGCATGTGCGAAAGAGTCACACCGCGACTCTTCTTCAGGATAACGTCAGCATTTTGGTTGCCGGTGGGAAGTCCGATGACGGAGATCTCACTGAATCGGAGATCTACGATATCCCCTCTGGATCTTTTCAGCCGCATCGCACAGTTAAATACGGGCCGCTCACTTTTTACCTCCACTTTGCTGCCAGATGGGGAGGTTTTGAGCGCCGGCTGGTCGCCATGGCGGCACGCCGACTCCGACGGCAGAGCTTTTCGATCCATTCGCGATGCCTCCGACTTTTACCTACACCGGCATCCTCTTAATCTGCAGCGCAAACGCCACCGCGCGTTGCTTCTTAATGATGGAACCGTGTTTGTGTCTGGGGGCGCCGCCCTCTCCAACGATCAACAGCCGAACTCCGGCACGCCAACCTGCGAAATTTATGATCCGACGACGGGCTTTTTCAAGTACACCGCGGACATGAATGGCATGACAGAGATGCATGTTGGTCGCACGGAGCATGAATCGACCTTGCTCCCCGACGGCACAGTCCTCCAGAGTGGCGGTTACCTCCTTCCAACTCAATGCGGAGGTGTATGACCCGGTCACTCAGACTTTCACTCTCGTAGGAAGTTTGATCGAGCAGCGCAATCGGCATGTTGCGATTCTTCTCACCAACCCAGTATGGGGATCCCTTATGAACAAGGTCCTTATTATTGGCGGGGCGAATAACCGGCAACAGCGTTTTCGGCGGACTCGAGAAAGCGCTCGCTTCGGTTGAGCTCTATGACCCTTCGACTGAACAGTTCAGCTTCTTTGCTAACATGACCGAGCCGCGTCAAAATCATACTGCCACTCTTTTGCAGGATGGCCGCATTATGGTCGCGGGTGGAGTGGGCAGCCCGGCCGTCAGCGGTACCGGGGAAGTCCTGGTAACCGGCGTGAACCCTACGCCGACGCCCACACCCGACCGTGACGCCGACGCCGACGGCCCGACTCCCACGCCTACTCCCACCCCTACACCAACGCCTACACCAACTCCGACGCCGACCCCTACAGGCAGTCCCACGCCTACACCCAGCCAACACCTACACCCAGCCCCACACCTACACCTGGCCCGACGCCGATCGAATTGGGTAATATCTCCACTCGACTAAGTGTTGGCACAGGAGACAATGTCCTGATCGGTGGCTTTATTATCACCGGGACTCAGCCGAAAAAAGTCCTCGTGCGGGCAATTGGGACGTCACTCCTCCCCACCTTCCCGGACCTGCCTTGCGCGATCCCTACCTGGAAATTCATGACTCGACGGGCAAGACGATCGCTTCCAACGATAATTGGCAGGATGACGAAGCCCAAAGGCTGGCTATTGCGGCCACTGGAGTTGCCCCGACGGAAAAGAAGGAATCTGCCGTTGTCCTCACTTTGAGCCCGGGCAACTATACCGCCATTGTTAGCGGAGTTGGGGACACCACCGGCATTGGCCTTGTCGAGGTTTACGATCTCGAACCTACTGTCCGCGGCAAAACTCGCCAATATATCTACCCGTGGCCTTGTCCAGACAGGACGACAATGTCATGATCCTGGGAACCATCGTCCTGGGCGATTCCCCCGCCAACGTTATCTTCCGCGGCATCGGCCCGTCCCTGGGGATTCCGGGTGAATTACAGGATCCGTTTCTGGAATTGCATGACAGCGACGGCAACACCATCTTCATCAACGATAACTGGCGGAGCGACTCAGGAGGCAGAAATTATTGCCTCGACTGTTCCTCCGACTAATGACGCGGAATCAGCCATTGTGGCTACTCTTGCCCCGGGCAACTATACCGCTGTCCTTCGTGGTGCGAACAATACGACCGGCATCGCGCTCGTCGAGGCCTTTCAATTGAACGAACTAAAGAGATCGGCGAATCCTCAGCCCGGCTGGTCGCAGATGTCAGTTACGTGGAGCGCGATACTCCGTCATCGCGTCTTTGAAGCTCACGCTGCGGCAGCTCTTGGACTTGCCGCGACGAGCCCCTCCGGAGGGACGAGCTTCCGCTCGTCCAGGAACGTCCGTGTTTCACGGCCGTTCCAGTTTCTTCTGACTCACCGCTCTAGCTACTGCACGCTGAGCGGCGCGACGTAGGCATCGAAATGCGAGAGCGTTCCATCCGGATTATCGCCGGTGGAGTTCGAGTTATCAGCAGCGGAGAAATACATTCTGCCTTTAAAGAAAGCGAAGCCGCTGTAGTCTCCGTAGTCCACTCCGTTGCGGGCGTCGTCATCATTCGACACGCTCTTGGAGAGACGCTGATTCGGTCGAAAGGAGGCGCCCCCGTTCCGGCTCACTGTCGAGTAGATCATGATATCATCGTTAGGCCGGCCGTTCGTATCGCCGCGAGCATGGTCTCCCGCATCGTTGCGCGCATCGTACCAGGCGATCGCGATGGCGCCGGTCGTGCCGTCGATCGCTATCTTCGGGTTAAACTGGCTGTTGGTGCCGACGTCATCGTTCACGCGCACCGCAGAACTCCAGGTCGCCCCGTTGTCATCGGAGAACCGGAACTGAATGTCGGTGTCACTACTCTCCTGTGGCTCTTCGGAGACATAGATAAAGTAAAGTCGACCGTTATGAACTCCACCGCTCCGGTCCCAGGCGAGCCCAGCCTCCGCATCGATCGAGCGGCCGGATTGGGCCGGGATATAGTCAAAACCGCCCACATTGGTTGTCTGAATCGCCTGCGGTGTCCCGAATCCCGCTGGCCCAAGGCCGTCCGGATCCAGCGCGCCGTAGATCGTAGCCGGGCCTTCGCCTCCGGTTGGAGTTTGATAGACGACAAAGACCTGACCATCAGGGCCCACCGCGGTATCGCCATAATCCCCGAAGCCCTTTGACCCCGGGACGGCTTGCGCGGGCGTGAACGCTCCCACCTGGCCAAGTCCGGTCACAGCTGCGCCGCTGGCCTGGACGGACCCATTAGACGAGGTCCATGAAATCCAGACACTGCCGGCGCCGGCGGAGATCGAAGGCTGATCTCCACTGACAACTTGGCCGATCCTCGCCAGGCTCTTCCAGGGAAATGCCGGGAGACCAATCGGCAAATCGGTCAGAAACGGCAGCGGTTGAAAAGTTGCGCCGCCATCGGTCGAAATAGCCATCTTGACCGCGATGTCCGACGAAAGATAGGTGAGAAAGATATTCCCGAACTCGTCGGAGGCGAGTTGAGCATCGCAGCAGGCGAAGCCGAGCGCGTCGCCATCAGCGATGGTATCATGCTGCCAGGTCCGGCCGCCATCGGTGCTCCAACTATGAAAAAGCGCGCTGCTTTCCAGATTGGAAACAGTCGTAATGAACTTGGGATTGCTGTGGCTGACCGCGACGGATGTTTCGGCCTCATTCCCGGCCCTCATGCTCATGTCCTCATTCTTCGGAACCTTGCCACTCGGGGCGTCGGGCTCGGGCGCCTGGCCAAATGCGGTTCCAATTACACAGACGGCGAGGAGAGCAGCGAGGTTCTTCATAGTTGCTGGGATCATACGCAGCTCTCACCCCGCCGCGCAAGCTTTTCCTTGCAGCAGGGACTCATCCAAACCGGTTGTTGCATGCGAAGAAATGGGAACTGACCCGGGATTCCCCGGTTTCCCAGAACGCCGCGCTAGCATTGTGCAGACGGAGGCGAGCCGCATTGTAGGGCGGGCGCATCGCCTGCCCGCGAGCACACGGCCAGCACGGCAACCGGAGCGGTCGCCCTACAAGAGTGAATGACGAGTCTACCGGGCGGAGCACGGTCGGTCGAGCCAGTTTGAAGACTAACTTAGCGCATGGAATCAGACAAGTTAGAAGGCTGTATTACAATACCGTCAAAGCCAGGTCATTCCCGTCCCCGCCTTTATAGTTAGTCTGGAAGGTGTTACTGCCCACCGTTACCGTCGCGCCATCGGCCAGATTGCTGAAGACGGAAGAGATCGCACTTCTCCCGGTGTTGTCGATCACGGTAAAGACGGTGCCCGGAGCGATGGTGCTGGTGGCGATATCGTTGAAGAGAATGGATGCTCCCGCAATCGTGACTTTCTTCGCCCTGACCACATCCATCGTGGCCAACTGGCTGTTCAGAGTCACTTTGTAAGTCGCGGTGGCTTTGAGCGCGAGCGTCTGTTGAATCGTAAGTCTGCCGGGAATAGTTCCATTCTTGCCTGGGGCGAGGTAGACTGCATCACCCTGAGTGCCACCGATTGTTGCCGAGCCAGAAATGATTCCAGCGCCGCCGAGGGTACCACCGGTGACCCGCACGTTGCCGCCACCAGTGGCCGAGCCGCTTCGATTGTTTAACAACAGCGTACCTGCTTCCACCGTCGTATCTCCAGTGTAGGTATTGGCTTCTGTAAGAGTGAGCTTTCCGGTCCCAATCTTGGTCACCGAGCCGCCGACACCTCCGTTACTTCCTCCGTCCTGAATCAGACCGGAAAAGGTGGTCGTTTCATTGCTGCTCCCGATTCCCAGATTGTTCGAGCCGAGAAAGACCAGGCCGTTCCCCGTAAGAGAACCGATCGTGAGACCGGGAGCGTGGCGCACGCTTATGTCCAGGATGCCATTCCCAAGCACTTGGACATGCGCCGTTCCACCAAGTGTGTCAGCGGTAAAAATCAGCTGTCCGCCTTCGCCCCCGCTTACACCACCTTTGGCGATGAGAGTGGCGTTGGCCGCCGTTGCATTGCCATAATTAGTTTCGCCAAAAGTGAAGCTTCCTCCTCCTCCGCCAGCAATGCCGCCATTGGCGATAAGCATGGACTCGCCCGCGCTTACGGGGCCTATCGGAAACCGGGTGGACCCCCCGAGTGCCCCAACACCCGTGCCACCTTCATTTATAATTGTGCTACTGCCGGTGGTAACCGTATCAGTAAGTTCGGTGTAGCCATCATTCCCATCGCCGCTTCTTAATTCACCTTTGTTTGTGATGGTCGCGTCTTGCATGTCGCTCGAGTTACGAATGAAGATCGTATTCGTATTCGTGATTATTGCCTGACCGCCCTGGGAGGACGTTCCGAAAAACATCGTCCCATCGTTGTTGAACGTTGCGCTTCCAGCCGTTGCAGTGCCGCCGAATACAACCTCACCATCATAACCAGGACCTTGGTGAATGCTAAAGGTTGCATTGGCAGCGGTCGCACTATCAATGAATTCGACATAGCCACCCCCAAGTCCATCCTTTTCCGAACCATAGACATCAAAAGTCGCGTGGTCAGCGCTCGAGTTAGCAAAGAAATTAATCTGACCGCCCCAGCCATAATAGGGTTCGCCTCCGAGAAGAGTGAAATGTGTGTCGCTGCCGGCCGTCGCACTGTTTGTGAAAGTGATGCCTTTGAAAGTACCTGATTGATCCTGGTTGACGACAAAATTCTGTGTAATCGCAGAATTATTTAGAATCCCTGAACCGCTGACAGTAAAAGCCTTGGCCGGGACGGAAGTGATAGTAAAGGCACTTGCGCCAGCATTGAAAACAATGCTGTTCACTTCGACTGAGATTGAAAGGGAAACACTTATGTTATTCGATACGCCAAAGCTGGCAATATCTGACGCGCTGTTCGGCACAGTTGCCGGAGTCCAGTTGTTGGCAGTGTTCCAATCGGAACTCGCCGGACGCGCGTTCCAAGTCGCGCTACCAGCATGGCTTGCCTGAATTCCGGCCAGAGCAAGGGCTATGGCGGTGCAGACAACGACAGAACGGGAAAACAGTTTCATCCGCACTTCTACTATGGGCTTCTTCCAAATTTCAAGACAAAACCGTGCGTCGTTACCAATCCGCGGGCGCTGAAGCACCTTGCTTCGCCTCCCGAGATCCTGCTGTCGATCACAAAAAAGACCGTTGCAATTTGGCCGCTTCGGGAAGAAGGGAAGGCGTCCCGCCACATCCGCGCTTATGGCCAAAAAAACGCCTGTTCCAGCTCTTGTTAGTGTCGTCATGGGCAGCGCTTCGGATTGGGAGACGATGCAGCATGCCGTCGCGCTCCTGGAAAAGTTGGGCGTGCCTAACGAACACCGAATCGTCTCGGCGCACCGAACACCAGACCTGATGGCAAAGTTCGCACGGGCCGCCGCTGAGCGCGGTGTCCAGGTGATCATCGCCGGCGCGGGCGGGGCGGCTCATTTGCCAGGCATGATCGCGGCCCAAACCTGGTTGCCGGTGCTCGGCGTTCCTGTGGAATCGCGCGCCTTGAAGGGGCTTGACTCGCTTCTCTCGATCGCGCAAATGCCAGCCGGAGTCGCGGTCGGCACGCTCGCGATCGGGACCGCGGGAGCGAAGAACGCGGCCCTGCTGGCGTCCAGCATCATCGGATTACATGACGCGAAAGTGAGGACGGCAGTGGAGAAGTTTCGGCGGCACCAGACCAAAACAGTTCTCGCGCAAAAGCTGCCATGACACGTGAGGCGACGCTTCTTCCCGGGGCGACGATCGGCGTGATGGGAGGCGGCCAGCTCGGCCGGATGTTTGCGATCGCGGCGCGGCGCATGGGTTATCGTGTTCACACTTTTTCTCCGGAGGAGAACGGCCCTGCCGCCCAACTTTCCGATCGTTCCACGGTCGCGAGCTATGCGGACGAAGGACGCCGTGGCGCAGTTCGCACGGGAGATCGACCTTCTCACTTTCGAATTTGAGAACATTCCGGCCGCGACGATAGAGTGGGCGAGGAGAGAACAGCAAATCGTCAGGCCAGACGGTGATATCTTGCTCACAGCACAGAATCGTCTGCGAGAAAAAGAGTTTCTGGCCAAGGCCGGTTTTCCCGTCGCGCCGTTTCGCCGCGTTGCGAGTGCGACCGACCTAACGACTGCGATGGAGATGCTCGGCGGTTCGGCGATTTTGAAAGGAGCCGCGTTCGGTTACGACGGCAAAGGGCAACAACGTATCAACCCGGGGGACGACCTTGCAGCGGTCTGGACAGCGCGAGAGGATGAAGAGTGCGTCTTGGAGAGAGTGATCAATTTCGAAAAGGAAATCTCCGTCATCGTCGCACGTGGCCCTGATGGCGCGACCGCTGTCTTCCCAGTCTGCGAAAACATTCATCGCAATCACATTCTCGATCTCACCCTGGCGCCGGCGCGGATCGAAGACCGGGTGGCACTGGCGGCGCGCGAACTCGCCTGCGCCGTCGCCGTAAGTTTCGATCTCGTGGGATTGCTCGCGGTCGAGATGTTTTTGAAAAGCGACGGAGAATTGATCATCAACGAGCTCGCCCCGCGACCGCACAACTCCGGGCATTGGACAATCGAAGGCTGCGCCACGAGCCAGTTTGAGCAGCATGTGCGCGCCGTCTGCGGCTTGCCGTTAGGCGCGACAGAGTTGTTGCGACCGTCGGCGATGGTGAATCTGCTTGGCGACGTCTGGCGTGATGGGGAACCCGATTGGCCGGCGGCCCTGGGCGAGCCCAATGTTCATCTGCATCTCTACGGGAAACACCAACCGCGGCCGGGAAGAAAGATGGGACACCTGACCGCGCTTCATGAAACTGTTGAGGAAGCTGTGGCAAGTGCGCTGCGGGCGCGGGATCTACTAAACGCGGGAAAACGGCAACGCGAAAAATAGGAAAGATGAAAGATTGTCTTCGCGCGCCCTCAGCTCGTCATCCGCCTCGAGCGAGCTGGTGTAGCACGCCGAGGTATCTCCCAACAGCCGTGGATTACACTAGTCTTCCCGTGATCAATTATGACTGTAGGTGAGGTCCACATTCGTTTCGCTCAGTGCAGGCCCTCTCTTTCCGTCTGCGCGGCTCGGGATGACAAATGAGAGCGTGGCATGACAACTGAAATTGTCTCGACTAACTTGCCTAACGAACGGGCGCAGGCGGTTGCGCGCGCGGTGGAATTGCTCCGCGCGGGCGAAGTGGTCGCTCTTCCCACGGAGACAGTCTACGGCCTCGCCGCTGATGCGCTGTCGGAAAAAGCGGTGGTGAAGATTTTCGAAACGAAAGAGCGCCCGCGTTTTGATCCGCTCATCGTCCATTTGCCAAGCCGTGATTGGTTGGAACGCGTTGCGGTGATCGAAAATGACGTACGACCTTTGGTCGAACGCCTAACGAATTTATTCTGGCCCGGCCCGCTTACGATCGTTCTTCCGAAAACAGAATTGATTCCTTTGCTCGTGACCGCTGGCCTGACGACCGTGGCGATGCGCATGAGCGCGCATCCGCTGTTTGCGGAAGTGGTCGCAAACCTTTGGCCAGCCACTCGCTGCGCCGAGCGCGAATCGCTTTGGCCGAATCAGTCCCACCTCCGCTGCCGATGTCGCGGAGGAATTGTCCGGCCGCATTCCTCTGATTGTTGATGGCGGGCGAACCCAACACGGGATTGAATCCACCGTGATCGCGGTCCGCGAAGGCAGGATCGAGGTGTTACGCGACGGGCCGATCACGCGCGAGGAATTGACCAAGTTCGCGGAAGTGCGGCAACGAGATGAGCAGAAGGTCGAATCGCCAGGGCAGTTGAAATCGCATTATCGTCCGCAAACGCGGTTGATGATTGTTGCGCGTTTTTCCGAAGTCACGGTGCCAAACGGGAAACGCTATGGCGCGTTACGTTGGAGTGACGCGCCCATCTCGCAGATATTTGTCGAGTCGCGGCGGCTGAGCACGACCGGCAATCTGCGTGAAGCGGCAGCGAATCTATTTCGCCAACTGCGAGAACTCGATCATGCCGGCCTCGATTGCATTGTGGTCGAGGCGCTGCCCGAGGAAGGTCTTGGCGTTGCGATCATGGATCGCCTGCGGCGCGCCGCGCATCTGTAGACGCTTCGCTCTGCGAAGCGCGGGAGAAAGCGAGCTTGGTTTCCGAGGACGACCGCCGCCCACGTTTCCAGAGGGAAACGTCTACAGGAGCGCTAGCCCTGATGCGCGAGAGAGGCGCGAATGAAGCCGCTGAAAAGCGGGTGCGGCTTGTTCGGTTTGCTCTGGAATTCCGGGTGATACTGGCAGGCCAGAAAATACGGGTGATCCTTTAGCTCGATCAGTTCGGCGAGTGATCCGTCCGGTGAGGTGCCGCTGATGAGGAAACCTTTTTCCTCCATCTGCTCCCGGTATTTCATGTTGAACTCGTAGCGGTGCCGATGCCGCTCGAGCACTTCGCCGTGCTTGTAAATCTTTTCCGCGAGTGTGCCGGGCACGATCTTGGTCGGCCAGGTGCCAAGGCGCATGCTGCCGCCCTTCTTTTGAATCTTGCGCTGCTCATCGAGCAGACAGATGACCGGCTCGGCTGATTCCTGGTCGAACTCGCTGCTATTCGCCGCGGCGATGCCGCAAACATTCCGCGCGAACTCGATCGTTGCGACCTGCATCCCAAGGCAAAGCCCGAGATAGGGCACGTTGTTTTCGCGCGCGAACTGCGCCGCCCGAATTTTTCCTTCCACGCCGCGCTCGCCAAATCCGCCGGGGATCAAAACGCCCGCCACATCAGCAAGTTGTCCGTTCACGCCGCTCTCGAGCGACTCGGCATCGATCAGCCGCAAATCGATTCCGCAATCGTGACTCGCAGCGGCATGAGTGAGCGACTCGTAGATGCTCTTGTAGGCGTCCTGCAGATCGATGTATTTCCCGACGACCGCGATCTTGACCTGCTTCTTCGGGTTGATGACTCGACTAACGAACTTGCGCCAATCACTCAGGTCCGGCGGGGGGGCGTCGATCTGGAGAAGCTGACAAACCAGTTCATCGAGACCTTCCTCGTGCAACATCAGCGGCATCTCGTAAATGGTGTGCGGAACATCGCGCGCTTCGATGACCGCGTTCGGGCCGACATTGCCGAACATGGAAAGTTTCTGCCTGACGTCAGCGTCGAGCGGGCGCTCCGTTCGGCAAATCAAGACCTGGGGCTGAAGACCAATCTCGCGCAATTTGGCGATGCTTTGCTGAGTCGGCTTGGTCTTTAGCTCGCCCGCCGCCCGAATGTAAGGAATGAGCGTGACGTGCATGTCGACGACATTTCGCGCGCCGACTTCGAGAATGAATTGCCGGATCGCTTCGAGAAAGGGCAGACCTTCGATGTCACCGACCGTGCCGCCAATTTCCGTGATGACGACGTCGACCTTTTCCGGATCGGCGACCTGACGAATCCGCGCCTTGATTTCATCCGTGACGTGCGGAATCACCTGCACTGTCTTGCCCAGATAATCGCCGCGTCGCTCCTTCAGGATAACGCTCTCGTAAACCTGCCCGCTCGTTAGGTTATTGTTCCGCGACAGGACGCAGTTGGTGAAGCGTTCGTAGTGGCCGAGATCGAGGTCGGTTTCCGCGCCGTCGTTCAGGACGTAGACCTCGCCGTGCTGAAACGGGTTCATCGTCCCGGGGTCGACGTTGAGATAGGGATCGAATTTTTGCAGCAAGACACGCTGGCCGCGCAGCTCGAGCAAGGTCCCGAGGGAAGCCGCGGCCAGGCCTTTGCCTAACGAACTCACCACACCGCCGGTTACAAAAATGTATTTCATCGGGAAGCCTGACGCGGTCGCCGCGACGGCGCGAGCAGCTGGCGCTCGATCGCCCGGGCGTCGTCCGGCGTGTCCACTCCGGGCGAGCCGCTTTTAGTGACGACCACGTGAATGTTTACGCCATTCTCGAGCGCGCGCAATTGCTCGAGCGCTTCCGCTTTTTCGAGCGGCGTCGGTTTCCAGCGAACGAAACGAAGGAGGAGTTCGCGTTTATATCCGTAAATCCCCTGGTGGCGAAAATAAGAAACCGCGGCGGTCGAGTCGCGAGCAAATGGGATGGCGCTTCGTGAAAAATAAAGCGCGCGTTGCCGGCGATCGAGCACGGCTTTGACCTGGTGCGGCGACTGCGCGTCGGCCGGATTTTCGAAAGGATGCACGGCGGTGATCATTTCGATCTTCGGGTCGCGCTGCATCTTTCTCGCCAATTGATTGATCAGCTTCGGGTCAATCAGCGGCTCATCGCCCTGGATATTGATGATGTGCGAAACGCCGCGCAATTTCGCCGCCACCTCCGCGATCCGATCGGTCCCGCTGCGGTGCCGGGGATTCGTTAGGCTAACTTCCGCGCCCCAGCCGAAAGCGGCTTCGGCAATGCGCATATCGTCCGTCGCGATGATGACCGTTTCGAGCGACGTCGCCCGTCGGCAGCGTTCCCAGACGTGTCGCAACAACGGCTTGCCGGCGAGGAGATGGAGCGGCTTGCCCGGGAAACGGGTCGAACCCCAGCGGGCGGGAATGATGCCGATGACCTTCGCCATTTGATTTCAATTAGAACCGCGCGTCCCAAAATTTGTCATTCTGAACAAATTGACGACTCTCTGCCTAATTTGCGAAGCGCGGTGCCTGGGTGGCGCGCGTGTCCGCGATCTTTCGCTTCGCCTGAACATGACATTTCCCCAAAGGCTTTGCGATAGGTTCTAAACTTCGAGCTGTCGCGAGTCGCAACAAGTTTGCGCTCTCGCTAACGCGGACAGCGAGCGCTACCCGGCGGGGAGGCCCAGAATGATGTCGGCCGCCGTGCTAAAATCTTCCGCGATCCAATGCGGGTCGGCGTGTGTTTCATCCGTGCCGTAGCCGGTCTTGACGAGAATCGTCCGCACACCCGCCTTCCGGCCGCACTCGATATCGATCGCCTTGTCGCCGATGAAAAATGAACGCGCCATGTCGATTTTGTGTTCGCGTTGCGCTTCGACAACCATCCCGGTGCCGGGCTTGCGGCGTTCCGTCGCGAAGTCAGGGTGGTCGGGGCAAAAATAGACCGCCGTCAAATGTGGCGGGCAGAACCGCGCGCGCTACTTCCGCTTCTACAAGTCGATATTGCGCCTCGGTAAAATAGCCGCGCCCGATGCCGGCCTGGTTGGAGATGACGATAAGTTTGTATCCCGCTTTTCTTAAGCCGCTGGAGCGCTTCCGGCACACCGGGAAAAATCTCTACTTGCTTCGGATCGGAACAATAATTTACTTCGCGAATCAACGTTCCGTCGCGATCGAGAAAAATTGCCGCTGACTGAGTTGTTAGGCGTCCATTGTCATCCTCAAAGCTCGTAATTAACTCCGCCGGCGTAACGGTGGCAGTTCCGAGTTTGGCCACGACAACCGCACTGGCATGATTGGATATTTCCGCCGCTTCGATCGGCGACGCCCCACAGCAGAGAGCAAGGGTAAAAAGCGCAATCGCGGTATCGCCCGCTCCGGAAACGTCAAAGACCTGCCGCGCCTTTGTCGGGATATGATGGGGCGCGGGTTGCGCTCAAACAGCATCATGCCCTGTTCGCCTAAAGTGATCAGGAGCAGCTGGGTGTCCCAGGAGGCGAGAAGTTTCGCGCCCGGCCGCGAGAAGAGGAGCGTCCTCCAACGGGGGATCGACCGGATCGGTTGCCGGCAAGCCCGCAGCCTGGAGCGCTTCGGCCCGGTTGGGCTTGACCGCGGTGACCCGGCCCCAATCAATCGCCCGGTGCGGATTGGGATCGGCGGTGATGATTTTCCCCGCCGCGCTCAGATCAGTGGAAATTTGCCTGACAAGTCCGGGACTAAGAAAACCTTTGCCGTAATCTTCGAAAATGACCGCGTCGAGCCGGGGCACAACCTGGCGCAGGCCGGCAGTGATCTGCGCGACCTGAGCGTTCGTTGGTCCTTGAATATTTTCCCGATCGACCCGCACGACTTGCTGATGGCGCGCAATAATGCGGGTTTTCACGATCGTCCGGAAATCGGGATCCTCCAGGACCAGGTCGGTCTCGATCTTCTGCTCTCGGAGCAATTCGAGCAGTTGCCGCCCGCTCCCGTCCGTTCCGACCGTTCCGATGACTGCGACGCCGTCAGTGAACTCGCGCAGGTTGCGCGCGACATTGGCCGCGCCCCCGGGGTAAAACGACTCGCCCGTGACCTCGACCACGGGCACGGGTGCCTCCGGCGAGATGCGGCCGACTTTTCCCCAGACGAATTCGTCGAGCATAAGGTCGCCCGCCACCGCGATGCGCCGGCCCGAGGCAAGAGCCAGAATTTCCCGCAGACGTTCCAGTTTCATCGGAGGGAAAGTCGCTGCCTAACAAAACTTCGGGGATGCCACCACCGAAATCGGTTGCTGCGATTCAGGAAAACTGGATCGTATCGCGATTTGTGCCGCCGGGTGGTTCTGCATAAAGTGACCAACTAATCCTGAATACCTTCTTTAAATCAACAGTCGAAGCTGCGGATGAGACCTTTCGCTAACTTATTTTTTACCTTTCTGCTGGCCCTCGCGCCAGGCGCGGCCTGGGCCGCCGATCCGCCCCGCAGCATCGACGTGAAACATCTGTCGAAAAACATCGATGACGTGGTGGTGCCTTTGCCTAACGAAATCTTCGGCGCGTTAAACAAGCTCGACAGCGTGAACTGGAAAGAATTCGTGCGCACGAACAAGGGAACGAATTTCACCGAGCGACCACGGATCGCGCTGCTCCTTGGCACCGTCATCGCCGACGGCTTTATCGCGGTGCAGGCGGAGGATGCTCCAAGTGTGAAGGAAATCGGGCAACGCGTCCTCAGCCTGGCCAAAGGCATTGGAGTGGGCAACTCGATCGTGCCCCACGCCAAGGCGATCACGGAAGCGGCTGACCGGCGCGACTGGCCCTCGGTGCGGCTGGAACTCGATCGCACCCAAAATAGCGTGCAACAGGCGATGAACGAGGTGCGCGACGAAAAACTATCCCAACTTGTCAGCCTCGGCGGCTGGCTTCGCGGCACGCAGGTTCTTACCGCGGTCGTTAACCGACATTTTTCGAGCGAAGGCGCAGAATTGTTGCATCAGCCTGACCTTCTCGACTATTTCCAGCGGAAGATCGCTAATATGCCCGAATTCAACATCTCCGCTGCTGGGCCAGATCAAGGGCGCTCTTGTCGAAGTAAAGCCGCTGATCGACGTGGATAAGCCGATCTCGGCTGCTTCGGTTAAAAAGATCAACGAGATCACCACGCGGCTCGACGAGGGAATCATAACGCGGAAACCATAGCTCCAGATGCGTTCCTCTTTTTCCATGCACATTCGCATCGTCGGTCTCCTTTTGACGCTGCTCGACGCTGCAGGTCGCCGTTTCCGCGCTCCCGTCGATGACGCCCATTCTTTTGCCCTTCAGTCGGCCGAACCTTACGTCAAGGAAGGCTATCAGGTGCGCGAAGATTACTGGGGTGGCGATCTTGGGGTGGGGGAAAAAAAGGCGGTCCGGCAACAATTTTTTAAAGGAAACGATTATTGGTTTTGGATGGGAACGGAAGTCGAGCCGGCCAAGGTCTCGGTCCATGTCTACGACGGTGACGGCAAATTATGCGAGCAACCCGATAGCTGGCAGAAAGGGCATTTTGCCGCCGCCCATGTGGTGCCTAAGTCGACCGGAAGTTATTTTATCATTGTGGCTGTCGAAACCTCGCCGGAAGAGCGGACTCATTGGGCGCTGGTTTACGGTTTCCGGTAGATTAGCCTTAAAGCGACCCATTGTCGGCCGCTCTTTTGGACGAGCGGAAGCTCATCCCTCCAGAGGGACCCGCCGCGGCGAGTCCGGAACCTCCCTCCTCTTGGAATTTGTGTCATCTGCTACGAAGCAAGCGCCGATTGCAGTGGGAAGGTCTCTCCGCAGTTCGCCGGATCGGGAGGTGACGAGGTCGTGGGGCGCTACGCTACTCTCAGTTTGACACTATTCCCGGCCCAGCGGTATCCTCGCGGCTGATTATGTTCCGGCGCGAAATGACTGAAACCCCACCCTCCAGTTTGAGAATGCACGGGTTGTCCAGTCTCTACGCCAACGACTTGAAGTTGATCAAAAATCTCGAGGAGTCGCTCGGGTAAAAGTCACCACTCGGGAGGGCTGGATCAAGTTGGAAGGCGAGCCCGAGCAAGTCTCGAAAGCCGAGCGGGTCTTTGCGCAACTGGACAGCGCGCGCCAGCGCGGAGTGGATATTCAACGGCATGAGTTCAATTACGCCTTGAACTCCGTGAACGAAGCTCGTCCGGACAATCTGGCGATCTCGTCGCGACCAAAATTATTACTTCGGCCCGCAAACCGCCGATTGTTGCGCGCACCCTTGGGCAGAGAAATTATCTCGAGGCTATTCAGAAAAACGACGTCGTCTTCGGGATCGGGCCAGCTGGAACCGGCAAGACGTATCTCGCGGTCGCGATGGCCGTAGCCGCCTTAAAAAAAGAACAGGTCGATCGTATTATTCTCACCCGCCCTGCAGTGGAGGCCGGGTGAGGCGCTTGGATTTCTGCCGGGCGATCTCCAGCAAAAAATCACGCCGTATCTCCGGCCGCTCTATGACGCCCTGCACGATATGCTCGAGCCGGACGAGTTGGAGCGCTACGTCGCGCGCGAGACGATCGAAATCGCGCCACTCGCTTATATGCGGGGCCGCACCTTGAGCAACGCCTTTGTCATCCTGGATGAAGCCCAAAACACTACGACCGAGCAGATGTTCATGCTCCTGACCCGGATCGGCCCGCGTTCGAAGTGTATCGTGACCGGCGACGGCACCCAGATCGATTTGCCGCTTAATAAGCGGTCCGGTTTGCTCGAAGCGCTCCAGGCGCTCAAGAATGTGTCCGGGATCGGGTTCGTTTATTTTAATGACAAGGATGTCGTTAGGCACGAGCTTGTCCGGGCCATTATCAACGCCTATCAGCAACACCGTTCGCCAGCCAGTACGGGCGGGACGACGCGAAAATAGCGGTCATGTTTAACTTCCTGCGCAGAACCCAGCTCGTGAAACGGGGCCTTGCCTCGAGCAAGACCCGCCGCCGCCGCGCCTCGAACGAGATGTTGCGCAATCTCGAACACGCCCCCGGGATGAAGGTGACCATCTTTGTCGCCTTTGTCGCCGGACTCGCCCTTCTTATCTTTAGCGGCCAGCAACAGGAGCCCACGCGAAATTTTGTCTGTGCCCTCCTTTTGCTCGCCACCGCCATCGCGCAGCTCTCGGTCAACCAGCCGAATACGTT
>CAVYVJ010000015.1:0-68693 GCA_963771865.1 uncultured Verrucomicrobiae bacterium | reverse complement strand
TGATTCGTTCTGTTAATTTTAGATCGCCTTCGGCTGGTTCGATCTGTTTCACTTCGGCATGACCATTATCGAACTGTTTGATGCCCTGGATGATCTCATTCCCAGCACCCGCGACGGCAACACAACGAAGCGGATCGCGCAGCTGAGGAATCAGGCCGAGGCGCTTGAACGGGATCATTCGACGCTCCAATCGCTCTATGTGGCGCTTCAGCAGGAAAAGGCGAAGATTAATAAAGAGCTTTCGGGCAACAAGTCGGCAGACGCGGGCGCGTCGCTTAGCGAAATTGCCAAGCAGTTCATAAAGCATCTTTCTGCTTCCGGTGGATCGCTTGGCAGCTTTCCACCTTCAGAACGCTTTGGGAATTGGTCCCAAACCATAGGTTCGGCATCACGCCGATAGCCTCTCGGACGCTGGATTTATCGAAGTATTACGGTTTTCTGCCGGATGGCGGAATAACTTGGGGACTCACCCAAAAAGGGCGAGCGTACACGGCAACAACGGAATAGCGCATCATCGCATTCCGCGACGTTCGTTTCTCGTTTCCCGTGTATAGGGTGCGAAACGGGAAACGAAGGGAAACCAGAAGGAAACGAACGGGAAACGAAGGCCGCTCGCCCCTCTATGGACATGGAAACGAACGGGAAACGAACCGAAGCTCCAATGGAAACGAAGGGTGCCAAAATCATAGGTCTTCGTTTCCATCACCTCGATGATCTCGTATTCCCGGCCCTTCTTCCTGAGCCAACCTGATCCATTGCTTTCTTCGCCCACTTCGAGACTGTGCCCTTGAGACCTTCAGTTCTTCCGCCAAGTGAGTGCAGTCGGTGACCCCGTCCTCGATTAGCTTGCGGAACACGTCCAGCGATTGCGCCAGCTTGTAGTTGACGCTTATTTCCCGGTCTGTCTGTCGGTTGTGATCTGCCATTCGTAGGCCGGGACCTCCTCTTGTGTGTTGCGGCTCGGCTTTGTGAACCGGGAGATAAATCGCGCACCGCTCTTGTCGTCTGCGTGTTTTTTGGCATCGTCGAGCGCCATCACCCAGAAGGCGGCATCCTCGCGCTTGCTCGTGCCCCGAGCCTCTCCGTTGCGCCCCGCATGGTGAACCATGATCACGGCGATCTTGTGACGGCGGAACTGAAGCAGCCAGTTGTTGACCTGCTCCCAGGCGAACGAATCGTTTTCCTTCATCCCGCTCGCCAAAGTCGAGAGATTGTCCAGTACCACGACCTTGATGCCGCGCTCCAGACAATGAGCCTGTGATCGCCTGCTGAACCTCCGGATCGGTGATGTTTAGGACTTTCTCTGTCCGGTCGAACAGGATCTCGTGATTGAGGAATTCGACTTCACCGGCGTCCCGGCGCAGGCCCTGATCTCGCGCCCGCATCAAGTCGGCCGGCATCTCGCCATCGACGTAGAGCACCTTCACCGCTGAGTGAGCTTGCCACGGCCCGATGGTTCCGCCCTCGCTTAATGCCCTGGCGATTCCCAGCGCCAGCCAGGTTTTCCCAACCCCGCGAGAGGCGATAGATGAAACCCAGATCGCCTTCGCAGAAGAAATCGCCCAATAGTTTGCGCCGTGGCGGCAAAGAGAGTGAACCCAGCTCGCTCGATGAAACAACGGCCTTGGATAGAGCCTCCGACCCATGATTTGCAGGCACGGACTCAATCGGGACAACGTTCGATTGGATCGCTGCTCAGAGTCCCTCCCTGCCGACTTGGGACTGAATATCAGAAACGTCCTTAGCTTGCATGTTGAAGCCCTCCCCAGTTGAGCTGCTTTAGGCTCTTTGCGACCGGCTCAGAAGCCGCGAGATCCGAGCAGTGGCTTCCTGTCCGGCGTTATCTCCGTCCAAGGCCAGTATGACATTCTTGCCTTTAAAGAGATGCGCCCATTCCTGGTTGAACGTGCTGGCGGATGGCAGTCCCACAGCCAGAGAGTGACCGTCGTCCTCGATTCCCGCGTCGATCAGCGAAATAGCGTCTGTCTCACCCTCGCAGACGTAGATCGTGCTCCGTCCCCAAAGGAAGCCGCCACGCCACAGCCACGGCTTGCCAAAGGCCCACCGGATAATTCGTTCACCGTCCTTACGCCATCGAAGCTTCACCCCAGATTCGTAAAGGAATGCAAGCCTCCCCGAATCCCGCCGAGACTTGGTTCGTGCGCAAGTTCGAGAATCGTTTCCGGTCGCCAGTTACGAGCCTTCGCGATTCGCTCGCAAAGCTCCCTATCCTCTCGAAGGGTCGCGGCCATCGCCAACGCCCGCTCATTGTCCGAATGCGACATCGGTGTTGGCAAAGCAAGCGTCTCGGCATTGGCTGCTGGTGTTGACCCGCGTGGTGCTGTGCTCACAGACCTGTGAACGGGTAAACGTCCGCCACCGGACATCTCGATCAATCGTCGGCACGCATCGCCGTTACTGATGCCTTCGACCTTCGCAAGGAAGGCCGCAGCATCGCCGCCGCCGCATCCGGCAAAGCAATTCCATGCCCATTCCCCGCTCTCGCCTTGAAACACTGAGAAGGAGTTGTTGCGATCCTCGTGGAAGGGACACCGTGCGCTTTTCTTCGCGTGTTCACCCAGCCCGAGCCGGGCCATTAGATCCGGCAAGGATAATGACGTTTTAGCGACTTCCAGCGCGGTCATACGTTCACCCCCATTTTCCAGGCGCGCATCCGTCCGGCTATCGCTGCCAAATGCACGCGCAGCGCCCGGAGGTGGGCAGGATTGCCGGTGCGCCGATATTCAGCGGCTAAGCGGTCAGCTTCACCGCGCCATTGAAGTTTACAGGCTTGCAATGCTAGGCGGCTGCGATATGGTTGGGAGTCATCAGAAGAGTCGGTTTGGATCAGCGCGCTTCCCACGGCGCCGCTTTTCCTTTGGTGGAGGAGGCTCTTTCATGCCGCCACCTTCTGTTTGGTGAGATCCTGAGCATTCCGTTTCCTCGGCTTAGGATTGTAAAGCTCAGCCGTCGCCATGACGCGCTCCACTTCGGATGCCGGAATTAGTATCCGGCCCATACTCGTAATGGCTTTAACCCTGCCAGAGTACCGCTTGCCTATACCCCAGCTCGGATGTCTGCCGTTTAGTCGTGCGTATTCGGAGGGCGGGTAGCCCAGCCGGTTTGTATGAGTTAGCATGCACATGCATGGGGCGGGGGGAGAGCCCCGTGCAAAGGAATGTCCTGACATTCGATCGCGCTTTTTTGGCCTGTTTTGGCTCACGCGATTGTCACGTCATAATCTCACTGCAGCCGGCGTACAATTGCTTGGCCGACACCCTTACAACGTCTCGCGAGACAGTATCGCTTCCGAAGAGCCTCCCCGCTTACTCCCCTTTGTGCCGCCCGTTTGTGCGCGCATCTCGCCCTGCCTTGTTGTCCAAATAGTCGCAGAGCTTCTCCCAGTCTATTCCCCATTCGGGCGTGCCGTTGCAAGGTCTTAGTTCACGCCTGGTGGCCAGGTCGTCGGTATTCCGGCCCCAATCGCCGAAGGGTCGTATATCTTGCCTATCAATGTTGGGATGTCGTCGGTGAGAAATCGGCTTGTCGCGTTTCTGGCGCAATTCAAGCGCGCAGACTCTTTGGCCGTCTGATCATTGCTGAGCGCATCGTTCTATGGTATTATCAACGTTGGCCCCCGATGTCCGATTGCGCGCATATTCGGGTATGAATTGCTTCTAATAATCCAAGTCGTCCACCGATTAGATTGAACAATGGGCCTCTACGAGCCAAAGTGCAGGCTGTTTCGTATAACCGTTTTTCAACCGTGCTTTCTTAGAACTGGTCCTTTGGCTTCTGCTTTAAAAATGTTAGGGATCTCGGCGGCACGCCAAGTTCGCCGGTGGGGATGTGTTTCTTTGTCTTTATCCTCCTTATCCTGTAAGCGGCAGCGTTCCGTCGCGATGTCTTCGTGATCGCCTTCTACCTCGACCAAGAGTCTCTGGGCTTCTCGGAACTCGGGTATTTTTGCTACTTGGCAAGACTTTTCCCACGCAGTCGTCGACGATCGGTGCCGTAATTCATAAGAGTTGCGAGCGCAATCGCTCGCTGCGCCTCTTTGCAAAGCCTCGTCCCTCTTAGCTACCGGATCTTAGGCTTTTTGGTTTTACACTTATTTGTCCGGGAAAAATTTATTCGCACGACGGTATGCTCCCTAGGTGAAGAGCCCACTTTGGCCTCCCCCGCGGGGGTGGGTCGTGAGTGGATTCTCGGGGACGATGCAGTTGATGATCTGCGGCAGGCGCCCATCGGCGCACCTCGGCTGGTCCCACGAATTGCTAAACGGCATCTCCCCGCCCTCTACCCATCGCCGGGAAAGGAATCACGTCCGCCTGCTTTGTGGCGACCGGCGCGAAGCTCACCTTCAACGCTTGCGCAACGCTGTGCTCCCGGCGCAGATGGCCGTAAGTTTTCATCGCGAGCGCTCCGCCGTCTTTGTGTCCCAGCCAGCGGGAGACGGTCGGAATGTCCACTCCGCTTTCGATGCAGATCGTGGCAAACAAATGCCGCAAGTCGTGATGCGTGATGCGCGGCAATGCCGAGTTTGCGTGCCGCGTTGTCGATTGCCTTCTGCGCCTCGTTCACTCGAAAAACCTTCTCGTTAGGCGATTCTCTCGGCACGCTCGCTGCGCATCCGCTCGAAGAGGGCGCGAGCATCGGGAATCATCGGCACTCGACGCACAGTCCAATTCTTCGTGCCGGTTTCAGGATCGCCCCGCACGACTATTTCACCGGCTGCAAAGTCTAGGTCGCGCCAACGAAGCTCCGCCGCTTCGCCTTTCCGGCAGCCAGTGAATGCAAGACCGCGCAGTAAGTCCGCGCAATCGCGAGAGCACCAGGCACCAGCACGCTCCACCGCTTCCACAAGTTGCAAGAACTCGGCTCGACTCGGGAGCGTGAGTTGCTTTGAACGCACCGGCACGCGCTCCAGCTTCGCCGCTGGATTGCCGTAAATGATCCCCGCTTCAATTGCCACGTCGAACACGTGCCGGAGGCCAGCAAGCGTGTTGTTGTAGCGCGTTGAGGAAGCGACCTTGCGAAACCTGCGCGCCCATTCCGTGCAATCCGTTTTCGTGATCCGGCGCACTTCGCGCTCCGCTAGGTCCGGCCAGCTCTTGAGCAAGCGACGTGAACACCTGTTTCCAATAATGGCGCGTGGTCGCCTTGATCGTCACGTCGTCATCGAGGTTTTGCAGATGGATCGCCAGCGCCTCGGCGAATGTCATCTTCGCCGATGATTGATTTGCGACCGAGACCTGCTTCTCGCGATGCTCGCGCAGGAATTCGGCGAGACGCGCCTTCGCGACGGAAAAATGATCGGTGCGCAGAGCTCTTCCAAATTTCTTTATTGTTGCCGAACGTGCGCGCATAGTAGCGACCGGATTTATGACGCACGAGGTTTTGAACTTTGGTTTTCTCCCACGTCTTGTTAGGGGTTTTGTTCGCGCTGTTTTTCATCGTTTTGCCTCCGTTTGCACCGTGACCGTAGAAAACGACCGTAGAAAAAGCAAGAACAATCTTTTTCGGAGGCCGAATTTCCCTCGTAAACGGGCCTATAGCTCAGCGGTTAGAGCAGGGG
This sequence comes from uncultured Verrucomicrobiae bacterium, assembly GCA_963771865.1. Taxonomy (GTDB): domain Bacteria; phylum Verrucomicrobiota; class Verrucomicrobiia; order Chthoniobacterales; family UBA10450; genus Palsa-1392. The sequence goes on along the minus strand of CAVYVJ010000015.1, from coordinate 63,115 downwards.
ACTCATAATCCCTTGGTCCCAGGTTCGAATCCTGGTGGGCCCAATTTTTTCTGATCCCGCATGGAAAGCCCGGCCATTTTTTTCCCGTGAGCGGCCGCTGGTTTCGAGTCACGATCGAGCTCATTGTCCTGAGCGCGCTCATCTTGATCACGCGCTGCGCGAATTACCAGGATGTGTTCGTGGGCGGGCAAATCTACTTTCTCGACGCCGACTGTTATGCGCGGATGAGCCGGGCGCGGATGGTCGCGGAACATCCGGGGACGATCGTTAGGCAGCATGATTTCGAGAATTTTCCGGCCGGCACCATTCCGCATACGACGGCGCCGCTTGATTACTTGATCGTCGCCGTTGCCTGGGCGCTGGCGCCACTTACGGCGCAACCGCTTGACCTGGCCGGAGCTATTATTTCCCCGTTCCTGGCGCTGGTCGGCGGCTGGTTCCTGTGGTGGTGGTCGCGCCGCTTTGCCGGGCCGGGGCGATATGCGGCGCTGCTTCTCTACGCCTTTAGCGCCATCCTTGTTCACGGCACCGCGCTCGGACGGCCGGACCACCAATCACTCCTGATCGTGGCGCTGCTCGTTGCGCTCGCGGCGGAATGGACCCTGGAGAAGAAACCGTCGCGCGGATGGAGCGTGGCGAGCGGGTTAAGTTGGGGACTGGCGCTGTGGGTGTCGCTTTACGAGCCGCTCATTCTCCTGGTCGGGTTGGCTTTCTTCTCCGCGACTCACCTTTGGTCGAAGTTGACCGCGCCGTCACGTCGCGTCGGTTGGTTTGTTTTCCTCGGTGTTGTGCTGCTGGCGGCGCTGATGGAGCGGCGTTGGCCGGAATGGCCGGGCGCGCAGCCGTTTTTCGCCAACTGGTCGGCGACCATTGGCGAGCTCAAACCTGTTGGCCTAACGAATCCAGTCTGGTTGGATTGGTACGGCGGTTTGCTGCCGCTCAGCCCGCTCCTGCTGGTCGTGGCGTGGAGAGAGCGCACCGTTCCCTGGCCCTTTATCGGTCTGCTCGTGCTTTGTTTTTTCCTGACTCTCTGGGAGGCGCGCTGGGGATACTTTCTGGCGGTAATTTTCTGTCTGACGATTCCGGCGCAGATCGCCTTCGTTAGGCAAAATTGGCTGGCCTGGTTGATCGTCGGAGTTGCGCTTCTGCCGCTCCTCCAGTTTTGGGAGGGCGTGTTTTGGCCTAACGAGGAGAAGTTGGTGCGAGCGCGTGGAGAAGCGAAGGGAAGTGGTGCAATGGCGCGCGGCGGTGAGTTCGTTAGGGGGAAGCAACGCGGGCGGCGCCGGTTTTGGCGCCGTGGTGGCTTTCGCCCGCGACGGCTTATTGGTCGGGCCAACCGACGATCGCCGGCAGCTCGCACGAAAGTCTTCCCGGGATCCTCGAGAGCGCGCGCTTTTTCCTCACCAACGCGCCGAGTGACGCGCGGGAAATTCTGCGCCGCCACGATGTGAAATGGGTCCTGGTTTCTGACGGCGAGCGCGAGGTGGAAAATTCCGCGGCGCTCCTTGGGGTCCCGGTCCCAGCGAATGCGCTTGGTCTCACGCTGGCTCGATTTCCGTCGCAAGCGCCTGTTTTCCTGACTCTTGTCTGGCAAAGCGGCACCTGCAAAGTCTATCAGGTGCGAGACTAGCGAGAAAAATAAACGTTTCGGCAGGCGCTAGGCGTTGACATATCCTCCTCCGGCTTCTAATAATCCTACGTGTTAAAGAGATTCATCCCGCAAAAGTCCGCTTCGCCGGTCGAAACTTCATCGCCGGGCTCGACTTTTGCTGAGGAGAACCCTGTTTCTTCTTATCAAGGGGAAGCACCTAAACAACCAATTATTACCGAGCAAAAATATATGGCCGAACCAACAGGCAAAGATGTCCTCTCGAAAGATGTCGAGATCAAAGGAAGCATAAAATTTCAAAAAGAGCTGATGATCGACGGTAAAGTCGAGGGTGAGATCAACTCCGATGGCGTGCTGACGATTGGCGAAAACGCCGATATCCGAGGCGAAATCAAGACGAAGTCGATCACCGTCTTCGGCAAGGTCCACGGCAACATCACCGTCGCTGAGCGTTGCGAATTGAAGTCGCGCTGCACCCTGCAGGGCGATCTGAAAGCGGCCCGCCTCGTCATCGAGGAAGGCGCGACCTTTATCGGCAAGTCCGAGGTGACCAGCGGCAAAGTGCAGGCTGGCGCCAACACCATTTCCAGTCGCCCAGAGATCGTGCGCAATGACGAAGCGCCGGCCCCGAAGGCGGCTTTCGCAAGTCGTTAAATTTAGTTCCAGCAGGGCACATCTGTGGCCAAGTCGCCTGCCAAGGTCAGTGTGGAATGTCCACACTGCGGCTTCAAACAGATGGAGTATGCGGCGGCCAGGAACACGCTTTGCCGGCAGTGTGGCAAGCATTATCCCATGGCCACGGCCGAGCGCTCCGAAGCCAAGTCGGTCCTCGCTAGTGGAGGGGTGTCTGCGGCGCAGTCACTTTTGCAGCGGGTCGAAGGCCTTTGGAATCGGCCGCGCATTACGGCCGTGGTGTGCTTCGATTGCGGGACGAAACAGGAACTCAATTCGGCCGCGACCTCGACGATCTGTCCTTCGTGCAGCGTCCACATGGACTTGCGCGACTACAAGATCAATACTGCTTTCAGCCGGGCGATTCGCACCCACGGCGAAGTGCACGTCACTTCCTCGGGAGATTTGAGCAGCAGCAGCGTGTTCTGTCGTTCCGCCATTATCGAAGGCAAATTGCGCGGTAGTCTGCAATGCACCGAGAAAGCGGAGTTCAGGGCTCCGGCCAAGGTGCAGGGGAAGTTGAGCGCGCCCCTGGTTGTGATCGGCAAAAAAGCCGTCGTGCAGTTTTTTCGCCAGCTGCACGTGGGCTCGATTGAGATTCGCGGAAAAATGATCGGCGAGGTTGTTGCGCAAACGGTCGTCACGATTCGCAGCACTGGGTTGCTCGACGGCAATGTCGTCGCGCGATCGATCAACGTGGAAAAAGGCGGAACCTTCTCCGGACAGTTGGCGATCGGAGGAAAGAGCTGGGAACAGGCGGAATTGCTCGCCGAGGTCGAATCGACCAATCCATCAGTGATTGCGAAAGTGCGCCGGCCGCCACCGGAGCCCTTTGGTTTACCCGCGACCTCCTGAGACTTCCGCGAGGCGATGGTGAAGCAGTTCCCGCGGAGTCCCTATGAGCGTTTGGGCGGTTACGTCCATCTGCCGCGTTTGATCGACAAAGCCCGCCTTCACCGCCGCGGTTTGCTGGAGGGATATAACTATAAGACGGTCGGCTTTGATAAACATCTGCTCACGTTTCTCAAGATCGACCCGGACGCCTTTGAGAAAGTGGCGAACGAACAGGAGGACGATGCGGCGATCCTCGCCTGGATTGGCAAAAACAGCGCGTCGCATACGCCGGAGGAGATCGAGCAGTGGAATCAGGCGATGATCTCACGTCATCCCGACACGGCGGAAAAGAAAGCGCGCTTCACTCATTTCCTGAAGGAAGCCGGCGGTGCGGGACGCGAAGATATCCGCACCTATTTCGACCTCATCGATTTCGATGAAGGCCGGCTGAAATAATAATGTAGCACAGGCATCTTGCCTGTGAGGCATGCGGGCGCCGTCGACCGCGGAAAGTTATAATTACTTGCGGCGGCTTTTTGACTTACCGAGCGAGACGCCCGGTGTCCCCACAGGCAAGATGCCTGTGCTACAGATCGGGGCACAAAGGCCCCTCCCACATTACTATTTCACGAATTGGGCGAAGATCTCGTTCGCTTCCTCGAGTGTCTCTTTGCTCCCGATGTCGTACCACGTTCCCTTGATCTGATAGGTCTTCACCGGACGCCGAGTGTAGAGCCATTGGATGAATCGTCCCGGCTGATCCGGATTGTTTCCGGCCACGATGTAGGTGGTAAAAAGTTCGAGCGTTTCCGGCGCGAAATAATAAAGCGCGATGCCGGTAAGAGTGCTTTCCGGTTTTTCCGGCTTCTCCTCGAAACGGGTGATCACGCCATCGGTGTCGACCTGGATGCTGGAATATTTCTTCATCGCTTCGAGATCGCCCACGTCGTAAGTCGCGAGGGTGGCGGCGGAGCCTTGCGCCGCGGCCGCGAAGTCGGTAAGCGGTTCGCTAAACAGATTGTCGCCCGCCACCACGATCAGTGGCTCCTTCGTCAACTCCTCGCGATCGATCACCAAACGAATGTCGCCGATTGCGCCGAGTTTATCGGCATCGCTTCGCGATCCGTCATTCACGATCTTGAATTTGACCTTCGGTTGTGATTTCGCGTAACCGTCCGCCCACTCCTGAAAATCTCGTGCGAATTTATCGTTCGTGACGACATAGATCGTGTTGATACCAGGAATCGGGGCGAGATTATCGAGCACCCACTCGATCATCGGCTTCCCCGCTACTTCGAGGAGCGGCTTGGCCTTTTTCTCAGTCAGCGGGTAGAGGCGGGTGGCGTAACCGGCGGCAAGGATCAGGACGTTCATATGAAAGTGGAGGCCGAAGGTAGACGCAGGGGTCGTTTCCGCCAAGTGCGATTTGACCGGCCTTCTCGTTAGGCGTGGGCGCGGGTCGCTTCGTGTAATTCCTGCTGCAGCTGCTCGATCCGTTTTCCGTCCGTAATTTTTCCGCGGGTGGTGGCGTCAGCGACGTAAAAGGTGTCGATCGCGGCCCCTTTGTCCGTGCTGATGCGCGAGAGGGTAATGTAAACGTTGTTCCGCCCGAGGCACGAGACCAGGTCATAAAGCAGACCAAGCCGGTCGGGCGTTTCCACCTGGATCAAGGTGCAGGTCGGATGGCTCTTGTTTTCAATGCTGATCCGGGTTGGGAAATCGAGCTCTGCACTGCGCGCCTTGGTTTTGCGGCGGACGCTCGCGAGCAGCGGATCGAAATTGAAACGCTCTTCCTCCAAAGCGGTCTGCAGGACCGATTCGACGAAAGCGATTTCGCGCGGGTCCGTTACGGGCGCCAGCTTCTTGTCGCAGACCCGAAAAACATCGAGCACGAGGTTGTCGCCGCGGATGAAAATGTCCGCGCTCAAGATATTAACGGAAGCGACGGCGAAGGCGCCAGCGATGCTGGCGAGAAGGTGCTGCCGATCCCAGGTGCAGATTGAGACGACGCTGTGGCCCTTTTCCGGGAGCGCTTCCCAATGCAGCGCGGCGGCGGTGGCGGGCTCGTCGCGCAGATAAATATTGCGCCAAAGGGTTTGGAAGAGGTTGAGGTGCGCGGCGATGTCCTCGACGTGGAAAGACCGGAAGTAGTTGTCCGGCATGTAATCGAAGTGCGCTTCGATTTCGTCGGCGAAATCGAGACCGAGTTTTTTTGCGACGGTTTGGCGGAGTTCTTCGCGTTCGATTTTCATCTGCGCGATGAAGCCTTCCTGGTCGCGGAGATAACGCGCGGTGGCGTGGTAGAGACTCCAGACGAGCGATTCCTTCCAATCCGACCAAAGATCGCTCGTGCCCTGACCATCCGCGAGAGTAAGAAGCATTAGCAAATCGAGGTTTGAGAGCGACTTCACGATGTTGGCCAACTCGATTACGGTCGCCGGGTCGTCCACATTTCGCTGCTGCGCCATGCTCGAGAGAGTGACGTGGTGGTCGACCAGGAGCACGAGGGAGCGGCGTTGTTCCGGCGAGAGCTGGAGGCGAACTGCCACTCCTTGCGCGAAAAGTGCGCTCGCTTCCGAATGGGGCCGCGCCCCGACGCCTTTCCCGGTGTCATGCAGCAGTAAAGCGAGATAGAGCACGTAGGGATCCGCAATTTTCTCAAACAAATTCCGATAAGGCTGCAGTTTCGGATCCTCGGTTTGACGGAGCGCATCGAGTTTTTCGAGACAGACGAGGGTGTGTTCGTCGGCCGTGTAACGATGGAAATATTCGTGCTGAACGAGGCAGGTAAGGTGGCCGAATTCCGGAAGATAGCGGCCGAGAAAATCGGCCGCGTGCATGAGACGGAGAATCCGCGCCGCTTCTCCTTTGCGGCTGAGCATGCGCGCGAAAATTTCCCGCGGCGCCTTGCCATAACGAAACTCGCGGTTAACGAAGCGTAGTCGGCGCCCGAGTGTATCGATCAATTCCGCGCTGAGGCGTGAGTTTGCGTTCCTGTGCATGCTCGAACGCCTTCATCATTTCCTCCGGCTGGCGGGCGAAAAGCTGCGGATCACTCACGTGCAGTTGGTCGTTCCGGCTGAAGAAATTCTCAAAGTGTTCTTCCTTGGCCCGTCGCCGGGACAGGACTGGGAAGAAAAGCCGGCGCGGAGTTTTCGCCGCCCCGGTCACGAAGCGTTCCGTGAGCCGCTCGGTGATCCGGAAAATATTTCGGGTGTGCTCATAATAATCTTTCATGAACACTTCACTGCGGGCGACCGGAGTCGCCTGGTTGTAGCCGAGCTGGCGCGCGATTTCCGATTGCATGCTCAAGTGGAGAACGTCGCTGCCACGCTCGCTCGTGTAGTGCAGCTGCGTCCGCACCCGGAGCAGAAAATCATAAGCGCGATCGATGCGACGGCGGTCGCCGGCACTGAGCCAGTCCTTCCCGACAAGGTGCGTGGTGGTCAGAGCGCCTTCCTGGAAATAGGTAATCCAAAGAAGGTTCTGGTAATCGCGCAGACCGCCGCAGCCTCGCTTCACGTCCGGCTCCTGCAGATAAATATTGTTGGCGAATTTCGCGTGGCGCCGGGTCTGGTCTTCCATGCGGGCCGCGATGTATTCCTTGACATGTCCCTGCACGCACTGGCTTCGAAATTGTGCGCGAAAACGTTGATAAAGGTCGACGTCTCCGGTGAGATGCCGCGCTTCGAGCATGGCGGTTTTGGTCAGCATCTCTTCATTGGCCTGGGCTACGGCCTCGCGCACCGTGCGAGTGGAGTGGCCGACTTTGAACCCGATGTCCCAGAGGAAATAAAGGATCTGCTCGACCGTTTGTGCGAGCGAGTCGGGCACCTCGTTACCGGTGTGCGAATGCAGGAACATGACATCGACGTCGCTCGCCGGATTGAGTTCCCCCCGACCGTAACCGCCCAATGCGATCAGGCTGACCGGGATGACTTTGGCCCTTGTCTTTTCCTGGGCCGAGGCGGTGGCGGAGCCGAAAATATGGCGCAAGAGAACGTCAATCAACGAAGCACGGCTGGCGCACACTTCGCGGCCGCCGCCCCCCGCCTTATGGCGCAAACGCAGCCGGTAGTTTTCGATTTTGAGGAACTTTTGGTAAAGAGGAAGCAGATGGGGCGACCCCTGCCCGCCAATAATGCCGAGCTCACGGCGGGCGTGCTCCAAAACTTTAACCTGATTATCGGACATTCGTTAGGGACGTTGCCAACCTCGATCCGCCGTCCGAATCAACGAAATTCGGATATCCTTCTATAGTTGGATCGCGTAGCGCTTCATCTTATTATAAAGCGTCGGGCGCTGGATGCCGAGTAACTCGGCCGCTTTCTTTTTGTTCCCGTGACATTGGGCGAGCGCGTCGAGAATCGCGTTCCGCTCCATGTCGTCGAGGGTGCGGGCGGGGCCATTCCCTCGTTGGGCTGCGCGTTCCGTCTGCTGTAACGCCACCGGCAGGCGCACTTCCGCCGGCAATTCTTTCACCGTGATCTGGTCCTGGCGCGCGAGCACGACCGCGTATTCGAGCGTGTTTTGCAATTCGCGCACATTGCCTGGCCAACCGTAATCGAGCAGCTTTTGAAAAGCTTCCGGGGCAATCGAGGGCTCCGGTTTTCCAAGCTGCTCGGCAAACCTTTTTACGAAAGTCGCGACCAGCGGCGGAATGTCCTCCTTCCGCTCGCGCAACGGCGGCAAAGCGATTTGAAATGTGTTCAGCCGATAATAGAGATCGGAGCGAAGCCGGTTCTCGGCCAGCGCCTCCTGGACCGGACGATTGGTCGCCGCCACCACCCGGAAATCCGCTTTCAGAGTTTTTGTGCTGCCTAACGGGCGAAATTCCCGCTCCTGCAGAACGCGCAAAAAGCGCGTCTGTAATTCCGCCGGCATCTCGGAAATCTCATCGAGGAAGAGAGTGCTCCCTTCCGCTTCCGCGATCATTCCGCGGAAATCATTCGTCGCGCCGGTAAAGGCCCCCTTGACGTAGCCGAATAATTCGCCCTCGATCATCGCCTGGGGGAAGGCGGCGCAATTCAATTTCACCATCGGCTTGTCCGCCCGCCGGCTCCGGCTGTGAATGACATTCGCGATGACCTCTTTGCCCACGCCACTCTCGCCGGTGATGAGGACGTTCGCCTCCGACGGCGCCATGGCCGAGATCAGTTCGTCGATTTCCTGCATGGCTTTGCTTTTGAAAACCGGAGCAAGCCGCGTCTCAGCCTGGGCGAGCTTTTTTTGCAGGCGCTGCGTGGTCTCGCGCAGCTCGATCGTTTCCCGGAGAAGCGATTGCTTTTCGAGCGCCTTCTCCACCAGGCTAAGCAGCTCTTCCGGGGCGTAAGGTTTGCTGATGAAATGATAAGCGCCGCGCTTGATCGACTCGATCGCGTTGCTCAAGGAATCGTGGGCGGTCAGGATAATCACCTGCGTGTCGGGATGCGCGGCTTTGATCTGTTCGAGCATGTGCAGACCATCCGCGTCGGGCAGTTGCAGATCGAGGAGGACAAGGGCCGGCTTCTTCGCTTCGAGGATGCGCATTCCCGTCGAGGCATTCCCTGCCACCTCCGGTTCATAACCATGCCGGCCTAACAATGCCGCCAGCGTCATCAGGATCGGACGCTCGTCGTCGATGATTAGAATGCGTCGGTTCTCAGCGCTCATCTACGACACACCGCTCGTCGGGAACGAGACGTTGGTCTCCAGGATCGAGGCGGCGGGATCAAAGTGAACTCGATACTGCGCATGATTTGCCTCGAAAATATTGCGGGCGCGAAAGAGACCAAGGCCATAATGACCGCTCCGTAGACGCTGCAACGGGCGGGTTCCCCAATCTTCCGTCACGCCGTCGAACGTCGCTTTCGGTTCGCGCAGGACGAATTCGACCTGTCCGTTCTCGGCCTGGGCCTTAAAAACAAGCGGGCCTTCCCCGCGCCCGTGCGCTTCCGCATTGGCCAACAACTCGACAAACGCCTCCGCCAGGATCTGTGGATCGATTTCCAGCATTTCCTTGCCTAACGAAATCTTCCATTCGATCGCGGCCGATTGTTCCGGCTCTTCCAGCGTCAGCTTGGCGCGCAAATCCTCGATGAAATCTGCCGCCGGGTAGGGCATCATTTGCGGCTGAATCTTTCCCAGGAACGCGGAGAGCTTCTGCAGGTGTGAACCCAAATCTCCCGTCATCTCACGCAGCCGCTTGATTTCTGCCTTCGCTTCCGGTTCATCAACAATCTCGCCCAGGTAGGCGGCCTGCAATTCGACCCCGTTAAGATGATTGCGCAGGTCATGGTTGAGCTGGCCGATGAACCTGGTCACCTCCGGCCACGAAATCTTCGGTTCTAATGGCAACATGGGAGAGGCCCGAAGCGGTCGCCGCCCGGGCTGAGCAACTCTAGGTCAAGCTCGCAAGAGCGCTACTCAATCAGCGAAAATACTTCATTGCCCGGCCCGGCACCGTCCGTTCGGATGGATGAATTGTTCGCCGCGAGATGGCGCAGGACGTGGTAAACGTCCTCCGGCTCCGCCCCAATCGCCTGCGCGATCGCCTCGGCCTTCGCCCCTGTTTTCGAGAGTTGCGCCAGCACTTTGGGCTGCAATTGCAAGATCCGCGTTGCGGCTTTTTTCCCGGCCTCGACCCCGGGTTGATGATACGCATTGATGTGCACGAGGGAGCCGTAAAACCCGACCGCCCGTTCGTAGAGCGCAATGAGCGCGCCGACTTGAAAGGCATCGACCTGCGGAATGCTGAGCGTGATCGAGTCGCGCCCGTTTTCGTAGAGCGCCGCGCGCGTTCCGCGGAGAAAGCCTTGCAGATAATCGCCGCTCGTCACTCCCGGTTCGACCTCGAAACGCCCGGCAGCTGCGGTCCTTGCGCACTTCGATGAAGGTCACGAAAAAATTGGGCACGCCGTCGCGCAGTTGCTGCACATAGGCGTGTTGATCGGTCGAACCTTTGTTGCCGTAAACCGCGATTCCCTGGTGCACGGTCCGGCCGTCGAGATCCTTCTCTTTGCCTAACGACTCCATCACCAGCTGCTGCAAATATTTGCTGAAGAGGGCGAGCCGATCCTTGTAGGGCAGGATCACCATGTCCTTTTTTCCCTGGCCGTCGCCGGCATAAAACCACATCAGCGCGAGAAGCATCGCCGCGTTTTCGTTCCGCGTCGGCTGGCGCGTGTGCGCGTCCATCGCCGCTGCCCCGGCCAGAAATTTCTCAGTGTCAAGGCCCTGCAAAGCCGCCGGGACCAGGCCGACTGCGCTCATCACCGAAGTCCGGCCGCCAATCCAATCGAACATCGGAAAGCGCGCCAGCCAGCCGTTACTCTCCGCGTATTTATCCAGCTCGCTGCCCGCGCCGGTGACAGCGACGGCATGTTTCGGAAAATCCAAACCGGCTTTTGTAAAACGCTCCTGCGCTTCCAACATCCCGTTGCGTGTTTCCTTTGTGCCGCCCGATTTGGAGACGACCACGACGAGAGTGTGCGCCAGTCCGGAACCGATTTTCTCGAAGACACGATCGAAACCGTCCGGGTCGGTGTTATCGAAAAAGAAGACGTTCATCAGGTCGCGCGACGTCCCGAGGGCATCAGCGACAAACTGCGGCCCGAGCGCCGAGCCGCCGATCCCAATGAGCAGAACATGCTCGAACGGTTTTCCGCCCGGCGCCGGGATTCGACCGACATGAATATCGGAAGCGAACCTGTAAATGCGCGCGTTCGTTTCGATAATATTGGCGCGCAGCTCATCGTTAGGCGCGAGCTCGGGTGAGCGCAGCCAGTAGTGGCCGACCTGGCGTTTCTCATCCGGGTTGGCGAGGCCGCCCGCTTCGAGGTCCCGCATCGCGGCGAAAGCTTGCTCGACCCGCGGCTGCATCTGCTCGAGGAAACCATCGGGGAAACGCATCCGGCTGATATCGAGCGAGAAGCCGAGATCATCGTAGCGCAGGAAGTATTGTTGGTAGCGTTGCCAGAGAGAGTTCGTAGCCATGAGATCAAACTATCCAGAGATAGCCGACGTGTCGTCTTGAAACTACTGGACGATCCGTCTCGCGGGACGTTGTGCGCTGGAGGGACGGGCTCTGTCCCGTCCTCGGCTCTAGGTAAAACAGGCCGCGTTTGTCGACGGAAACACGGACGACACCCACCGCGGCGGGCAGGCTGCGGTCGTCCCTCCAATTGCGCTTACCTTCGCTCCCCGCGCGCTTCTTTTTCCTTCCCTTCTTCGCGATCTTTCTCCCCGTCCTTCGCCTGCTCCCAACCGATCTTGCGGCCCTTGTTTTGCTCCTCGAGCCAGGCCATCAGTGGCTGGAAATAATCCATCATCGCGCGGGTCGAGAGATCTTCGCCGGTCGCTTCTTTCAACACTTTGCGCCAATCTTCGGTGGCGCCTTTCTTAAGGATATTTTCCAGCCAGGCGCCGACTTCCTTGTTGCCGGCGTAGTTACAAGATTGCGGCGGTTGATGCAGAATTTTTCGCGCGATGTAGTCGTGCAGTTGGAATTTGAGCACGGTGGCGAAGGCGTAATTGTAATAGTAGGCGGGCGTATCGTTGATGTGCGATTTGGTCGCGTAATCGGCCCACTCTTCGCCACGCTTGTCCGGGGGCTCGACCCCCTGGAACTCGCTCACGTATTTCCACCAGCGATCATTCCAATCGTCGTGATCGAGCTGGTGCGCATAGATGTCGGCTTCCCAGTGCGTCATCGTGCCTGAGGCAAAAAAGATAAACGGAACGGAGCGGGCAAGCGCGTCATCGAGCAGGAAGGCAGTTTTGTCCGCCTTGAAATCGGCCGGCAAAATTCCCTTCGCCTGGAGATACGGCACCTGGCTCGAAGCGAGCGCAATCAATTCGCCAATGCCTTCGTGGAATCCGGGGTTTGCGCCCAGACGCAGGAGCGGCGGCACCTCGGGCCGCGTGTAGGATTCGAAATAATGGCCGTGCCCGAGCTCATGATGCGCAGTGTAAAACCATTCCGAATTGGGCTCGATGTTTTGCAGGGACCGGATGTCGTAATCCAAGTCGATATGAAAGCAGAAAGCATGAGTGTTTTTCTTACGGTTGCTATCCTTCGCGACCGGATACAAATCTGATTTGATCCAAAAACCGCCGGGCAACGGCTTGAACCCGAGCCCGACATAAAATTCCTCCGCCGTCTTCGCGATCCATTCCGCGGTCTTGTCTTTGAAATAGGGATCGAGGTTGGCCGACTCGACCAGTCCCGTCCAGTTCTGCGCCCAACGATTATTCAACCAATGCGCCGGGATCTTGTCCGGGACGGGCTGATGATATTTTTCCGCCAGTTTGTATTTCGCCCACGTATGCAGTTGGAGGTAAAGCGGCCGGAGATCGTTCATGAACTGGTCGTTCATCTTCACCATCTCGTCGGTCTTCATTCCGTAAGCGGCTACTTCGAGCGAAAAGTAGTCGGGATAATTGAGCTCGCCCGCCACGCCGTTGCGCAGATCGCGCAGAGCCATCAGGTTCGTGCGCAAAGTCTGCCCGATTTCCTTCGAGGCTTCCCAGACGGCTTTGCGCTCCGCCAGATCAGTGCTCGAGCCGAGCAGATCGTCGATCTCGTTGGCCGTTATCGGTTTTCCCTTGAACCTGAATTGGAAGCTGTTGAGCAACGAAGCCTGCTTTGTCTCCGCTTCGATGCGCCGGCCGGCGAGAAACGGGTTGGTCATCGGCCCTTCCGCGGCGTTGAGCAGAACCTGATTCAGCTCGCGCACCGTCAGGGGATCGAGGTCGGCGGGATGTTCCAAGAGGGCGCGCGCTTCGCTGATAACGGCAGGGTTGCCGTTGAAAGCGGCGTAAGCTTTGCCGGCGACTTCTTCTGCGGCGTCATGTTGCGGCGTGACGTCGGTCATCGCTTTCCATTGCGCCTCGCTATTTATTTTGTAGAGCGCCTGGTAGCTGGAGTTCACGAGCGCGAGAAATTGATCGGCGCGTGTCTGGATCGCCGATTTGCTCGCCGCGGCCGGGGAAGGCGCGGGCGACGCCGCATTCAGGATTGGGAGCGACAGAATCGTTAGGCAAAAAGCGATGACAAGCGAGCGGATGCGGTCCATGGCCGGAGACTTAATCCGCGGGGGGTTGTAGGGCAAGCGGTCGGCTTGCCGACGATCTCGTGGCAGGCGTCGTCCCCGTTTCTAAAATACGCAACCAGACCACTCATGGAGGAAACCCGGAATCTTGGATTTGTAGGGCGGGCGCTCCGCCTGCCATCAACGATTACCCTCCGGCAAGCGGAGCGCTTGCCCTACAATTCGAATCCGATGCGATACGGCCAGTCCTGCCACCCTTCCACAAGACCAGCTCGCGCCGGATTTTCTCGACGACGTATTGCCATTTCTCGCTGGCTGATTCATCTGAGCCGAAGCAAGCGATCCCAAATGCTGCCCGGTCTGCCATTGCCAGGTCGCAGCCAGCTCCTGGCGCATCCAGCGTTTCGATTGCTCCAGAGGCAATTGCCTGCGGGCAACTCGCGGTCGTTAGGCGCAATTAAGAGATGCACGTGATCCGGCATCACGTACCGCCGCGATAACATTCCAGTTCGTTAGCCACGAGCAATGGCGGATTTGAATGCGGTAAACGCTTCTTGATTGGCTAGATACTTTCTGCCGACGTGCGACGCAGAACGTGAGGAAATAGATGACCTCTTGATCGCATCTTCAGCCACACCGGGATTCTTGGGGGTGTCCCATCGCGCGATCGTATTGGCGCCAGATTTGTAGGGCAAGCGCTCCGCTTGCCGGAGGGTGGACGTGGACGGCAGGCGGAGCGCCCGCCCTACAATTCAAAATTCCGGGTCCCGTTTGTTAGCGCTACATGTGTTCGATCACATTATCCCCAAACGCCGAGCATTTAATTTCCGTCGCGCCCTCCATCAGGCGCGCGAAATCATATGTCACCCGTTTGCTCGCGATCGCGCCGTTCAACCCCTTCAGAATCAAATCGGCCGCTTCCGCCCAACCCATGTAACGGAACATCATTTCGCCCGACAAAATCACCGAGCCCGGATTCACCTTGTCCTGATCCGCATACTTCGGCGCAGTGCCGTGGGTCGCTTCGAAAACCGCGTGACCCGTGATGTAATTGATATTCCCGCCCGGGGCGATGCCGATTCCGCCCACCTGCGCCGCGAGCGCATCGCTCAGATAATCGCCATTCAGATTCAACGTCGCGATCACATCGAAATCCTCCGGCCGCGTCAGCACCTGCTGGAGCGTGATGTCCGCGATCGCGTCCTTGATCACGAGGCCCGCGCCCGGTTTGCCTGCCGGAATTTTGCACCACGGTCCGCCGTCGAGTTCCTCCGCGCCGAAATACGATTTCGCGATCTCGTAACCCCAGTCGCGAAACGCGCCCTCGGTGAATTTCATGATGTTGCCCTTATGCACCAGCGTCACGCTCTTCCGTTTGTTTTGGATCGCGTAACTGATCGCGCTGTGAATCAGACGGATGCTGCCCGAGCGGCTGACCGGCTTGATTCCCACACCCACCATCACGTCGTCCTTCTCCGGAGCGCCCACGCTCTTCCAAAATTGGGCCGCTTTCTCTTTCGTGCCGAAGCGAACCTTCGCGAACGCTTTCGGGAATTCCTTCTCGAGAAAATCGAGCACCTTCTTTGCTTCCGGGGTGCCCGCCGCCCACTCGATCCCGGCATAAATGTCCTCCGTATTTTCGCGGAAGATGACCATGTTCACCTTATCCGGGCGTTTCACGGGTGAGGGGACGCCTTCGAACCATTGCACCGGCCGCAGGCAAACGAAGAGGTCGAGCATCTGGCGCAGCGCCACGTTGAGCGAGCTGATCCCGCCGCCCACCGGAGTCGTCAGGGGGCCTTTGATTCCGACCAGATACTCGCGAAAAGCCGTGACCGTGTCGTCCGGGAGCCAGTTATCGAATTTGTCCTTCGCAGCCTGGCCGGCGAAGACCTCGAACCACGAAATTTTTTTCTTCCCGCCGTAGGCTTTTTCGACCGCCGCATCCATCACCCGCACGCTCGCCGCCCAGATATCGGGCCCGGTGCCATCACCGCGGATGAACGGGATGACGGGATGATCGGGAACGTTGAGTCGTTCGGCGCGAGTGATTTTCTCGCCGGCGGGCGGGGTAAGATCTTTGTAAGGCATAGCGAGCATTGTAGAGGCCACTGTCGCAGCGGCAAAATTTTTTTGAGCGATCCTCCGAGGAGGCAGTGCGCTCGCCCGGGGGTGACCCTCTCGCAGACGTAACAGAATCGTTACGGATTTCTCACTTGCCGTCGCCTTCCGGCCCGATCCTCAATTTTAAAAACCTCAATAAAACATACACTATGAAAACACTGCAAATCTGACACACAATCGCGCGCTGCCGCGTCCTGGAAGCGTTTCGCTTCCGTCGGCGTGGTTGCGACTCTGCTGTTCACTGCCGCAACTTCGTGGGGACAAAACTCATACACGAGGACTGATCTCGTCTCCGACATCCCCGGTCGGGCGGCGCATACCGATGCGAACCTCGTCAATCCATGGGGCCTCACGCTCGGCAACGAGTTCTGGGTCTCGGACAACGGCACCGGCATCTCGACCCTCTACGACCTGGATGGCAATCCATTGCCCCTGGTCGTGACGATTCCGCCTTCGGCCAGCAACACCGAGGGGTTCTCCGCGCCCACCGGCCAGGTCTTTAACTCGGGAACGAACTTCGTCGTGAGCAAGGGCACGAAGTCAGGCCCCGCCCTCTTCATCTTCGTGAGCGAAGACGGCGGCATCTCCGGCTGGAACCCGAGCGTCGACGTAACAACGCCATCCTCGCGGTCGACCACGGCGCGCAGGGATCCATCTATAAAGGATTCGCTATCAATGACAGTCTGGATCGCCTTTATGCGACCGACTTCCACAACACCAAGGTCGAAATGTACGACGCCAGCTTCAACGAGATCGATACCAGCACCACCTTTATCGATCCCGGCATTCCAGCGGGGTATGGCCCTTTCGGCATCCAGAGTATCAACGGTTCGATCTATGTCACCTATGCCAAACAGGACGCCGGATAAGCACGATGATGTCCACGGACCGGGCCATGGTTTCGTCAGTGTGTTCGACACCAGCGGTAACTTCGTCAAGCGATTGATCACCCACCGACCCTTGAACTCACCGTGGGGGCTCGCTCTCGCCCCGGCGGGTTTTGGCGACGCCAGCGGCAGACTCCTTGTTGGTAACTTTGGTAACGGCCGGATCAACATGTTCGACCTTGATACCGGAACCAGTCGCGGTCCGCTGCGCAAGGCTAATGGTTTACCGATGGTAGTCAGCGGCCTCTGGGGGCTGCTCTTTGTCGATGAAGATCTCTACGCCACCGGCGGCCCCGAAGATGAGTCGCACGGAATTTTCACGGAGATCAACGTTAACAATCAATAAGGTTAAAGTCGGCTGCATTAATCAGCCATACATGCTAGCTGCCGTCGGGGTGATTCACCTCGGCGGCAGTTTCGTTTTTGTACGGGGAGCGCGGGGGAGCGCGGGCTTCCAGCCCGCTCTGTGCGGCATCCTGCCACACAGCCGATCGCGGTCAGGGGTGTCTGAACCGCGGATTACGCGGATAACACCCGCCACGGCGGGCAGGCTTCTGATTGGACAGGATTAACAGGATTTTTTCAATCTGGAACCCCGTCTTGGAGTCGTCGCGAAATCCATCGGCGGGTCGCTTATCGCTGGAACGCTCAACCTTCTTGTCATCACGTTCAGATAGCGGCAACCTGAGAGGAGCGTGAAGAATCTCCTCGATTATCAGGGACGAATGGTTCGCCTTACCGAGGAGCGGTTGGCGCACATTCTTGAGCACGCCGAAATGCGCGGGATGGAATCGGCCCTCGCGGAGACGCTGAGACATCCTACATTTGTCATAGCCTCTCGCACCGATCCACTCGCCGAAATGGCCTACCGATTCTATTCTCGAACGACAGTCGGTGACAAGTGGCTTTGTGTTGTGGTAAAGTACGGGCTGAACGATGCGTTTGTCCTGACCGCATTTTTCACGGACAAACCAAAGAAGGGTGAACAAATATGGCCGACAAAGTAAAAGTTTGGTTTGATAAAGAGGGCGATTTTCTCGAAGTCACTTTCGCGGACCGGGCCGGTTACATGCGTGAGACTGCGAATGACGCAGTGATGGAACGCGTCGACAACAACGGTCGCATCATTGGTTTTTCCATTCTTCAAGTGAGCCGACTCGCGACAGACCGGCCGTTGGAAGCCGAATTAATCGCTCCGCGCTAGCTCCCCTGGAGGGACGACCGCAGCCTGCCCGCCGTGGTGGGTGTCGTCTGCGTGCCTTGTAGGTCGGGCGCATCGCCTGCCGTCGATTGGAACGCATACGGAATTTTTTGAACCACGGATGACGCGGATAGAATCAGGACCTGGGGAGCGCACAGCCTGTGCGATGCGCGTTCCAAGAGACAGATTTTGTAGGGCAAGCGCCGCCTCGCTTGCCATCCCCAATTAATGCGGCAGGCGGAGCGCCCGCCCTACAATATGTTTGGGAACGCGGCAGACCTTCTCTCCGCTATCCGTGAAATCCGTGGTTGATCTTCTGGACGCTTTTAGACCGTAACGAAATCCCGCGGTTGCGGGATGAGGCCGGCCCCCCGCAAAAACGCGTGACCGCCACCCGGGATTCCAACATCATGGCGACGTGAGGTCGAACAATCCTTTCCGCAATGTCGCCAGCTCGGAGCGCATGGGATTAAGAACACGCACCCGATGAAGTCCAAATCCGACATCGTCTCCAACTGGCTGCCGCGCTACACCGGCACCCCGACGAAGGATTTTTCCAAATACATAATCCTGGTCAACTTCACGAACTACGTCGGCCTTTTCGCGCAGTGGCATGACGTCGAAGTGCGCGGCCTGGATCGGCCGATGCCCAACGCCACCGCCCATGGCATCACGATCCTGAATTTCGGGATGGGCAGCGCAAGCGCCGCCACCGTCATGGACCTGCTCAGTGCCATCCGGCCCAAAGCTGTGCTCTTTCTCGGGAAATGCGGCGGCCTGAAGAAGAAAAACAAGCTCGGCGATCTGATTCTCCCCATCGCCGCGATCCGGGGTGAGGGGACCTCGACCGATTACTTCCCGCCCGAAGTTCCCGCGTTGCCGGCTTTCTCCCTGCAAAAGGCGATCTCAACCACGATCCGTAATCACGGTCGCGATTACTGGACCGGCACGGTTTACACCACCAATCGCCGGGTTTGGGAGCACGACGACGCGTTCAAGAAATATCTCGCGCGCATCCGTTGCATGGGAATCGACATGGAAACCGCGACGATTTTTATCACTGGATTCCACAACGAAATCCCGACCGGCGCGTTGCTCCTCGTTTCCGATCAACCGATGGTGCCGGAAGGGGTCAAGACCGCGCTGAGCGACGAAGCGGTCACCTTGAAATTCATGGACCGCCATTTGCGGATCGGGATCGATTCGCTCACCGAATTGATCAACAACGGCCTGACCGTGAAGCACCTGCGGTTTTGAGAAACGCTGAAAAACTGAATGGAGCGACTGGGGTGAGCGACATAGACGGCGCGCCGCGAGGCTAGCGGTGACCGAGCGGGCGGCGAGGGAATCAAACGCTGAAAAGCTGAGATAGAGCTTGGAGACGGAGGTCAGATGTCTGGGGAGCGCGGGCTTCCAGCCCGCTCTGTGCGGCATCCTGCCGAACAGCGATCGCAGAATCAAGCGATCAATCGCGGAAAGCTATCTTCGGCCGACGGTCGTGAAATCCTTAAGATCGACTAGGAGAAAAGTTCGCGATGGCGAGACGCCACCGCCAGCGCGCAAGATGCACGCGCTCCCCGGAAGGACGCGCCATCAGATCGGGGCACCGAGGCCCCTCCCACATTGACGGGAGAAGTAAGAAGGATGAAGGAAAAATTAAGAAGTCAGACCTGATTTGCAGAGCTTCTTACTTCTGCATTCTTCTTCTTACTTTCTTCGTCCCCTATCCGAGCCGATAAACGATGCGCGCCTTGTCCACATCATAAGGCGACATCTGCAATTTCACCCGATCACCGGTCGTCAGGCGGATGAAACGTTTTCTCATTTTACCCGAGATATGGGCGAGCACGATATGCTCATTCGCCAATTGGACTCGAAACATGGTCCCGGCCAGGACGGCCATCACCTTGCCTTCGATCTCAATCGCTTTTCTTGGGTCGACAGCCATGGGGTATGTTGATGCGCAAGGCCGGCGCCCCTTTCGAGACGCCGGCCCGCAGAATCAAAAGCGATCGATTAGTGACGGTTACCGCCGCCGCCCGCGAATTGACGCGGACGTTCTTCACGTGCGCGCGCTTCGTTCACGGTCAGGGCCCGGCCGGAGATTTCCTTGCCGTTCAACGCCGCGATCGCGGCATTGGCGCCGGTCGCATCGGAGAAGGTGACGAAGCCGAAGCCGCGGGAGCGGCCGGTTTCGCGATCGGTCAGGATGGCGACGTCGGTGACGGTGCCGTGTTCCGCGCAGAGATCGCGCAGATCGTTTTCAGTGGTCTCAAAGGAGAGATTACCTACGTATAGTTTCATTTGTGATTTTTTGGAGCAATACCTGCGAGCTTCAGAGCCGTTCCCGGGAATCGGGTTTCAGAATCACCAATGAGGAACCTCACCTGACGATCTACCGCACTACGAACAGAACAGAACTTATCCAAGAACCGGAACGTTAGTCTGCTTTTGGGAATAAGCAAGGGGGTTGGGGAAAGCTGAAAACTGACACGCTGAAAGCTGAAACTAAGCTTGGAGAAGAATCCAGAATTTGAACCACGGATTTCGCGGATGACACGGATCAATCAGGATCTGGGGAGCGCATAGACCTGCCCGCCGTGGCGGGCGCATCCCGTGTGCCCTGTTTGGCGCCTCGCCGAACAGACTCTGCGCTTCGCCATGACGAAAAGCTGACAACGGACAAGATCTTACCGAGGCGGACTTCGCCCTCCAAGAACTGTCATCCTGAGTCGCGGACGAAGGATCTCTGACGATTTCTGGTGATCGATACGCCAGTCTTCCCATTTCAGCTTTCAGCGTTTCAGTCTGTCAGCTTTTGGTTTGGACAGGATTAACAGGATTTCTCTTTTTGAATCAGGACGGACGGCCTTTCAAATCAGCGGTTAATGTCCCCGATCGATCTCCTTCTTATCTGTTCACGCCCGCTTCTTCCAAACGCGTGGGTTCTTTGAGGCATGGAAGACGGAAACAACATAAGCCGTGTCATCTTCCACAAAATAAAAGATCGAATAGGGAAACCGCCGGGTCAGGGCCTGCCGGAGATTCTTGTGCACAATCGGATACATTTCTGGGTGGCGCTGAATCTGATGGATGCAGCTGTCAACTGCCCTGAGAAATTCCGCGCCCAAACCTGGATCGCGTTCTTCATACCACCTGTGCGCCTCAGTGGCGTCAAGTTGAGCTTCGTGCTTGAAAATGATCCGCCGGATCACTTTCGCCCCAGGATCTGTTGCTTTACTTCTGCCCAGGGTAAGCCCGCCGCTGGATCTTCCGCGTGAGCCTTCAGCCGGCGATCAAGTTCCGAGCGCTGTGCGTCGCTCAGGCCAGGCGGTGTCGTTTCAGTCGCGATTGAATCCCAGATGTCCTCAACCAGTTGAATACGCTCCGAAACGCTTGAGAGAACATCAGCCAATGATACCCGGGGCATGACCAGATCGTATCATTTCGGTGCAAATCCGACAACTGGGTTGATTGCGCTGCCAATCGTCGGGCACGGCCGATTCTCGACGCAGATGGGAATCTTGAACCACGGATGACGCGGATGACGCGGATGGAATCAGGATCTGGGGAGCGCATGCGCCCTCGTGTGCACTGTTCCGGCGCCTCGCCGAACAGACTCTGCGCTTCGCCACGACAAAGGCGGACAGCTGACGGGTCTCCGGAGGTGGATTCCGCTCTCCAATAACTGTCATCCTGAGTCGCGGACGAAGGATCTCTGACTATTTCCGGTGAACGATACGCCAGCTCAACGAACCCAGGAATTTTGAACCGCGGATTACGCGGATGACACCCGTGCCCGAGCCGAGCACCTGGATAGCGGGCGTGCTCGCCTCGCTCGCGGTCGGGTCCACGCAGCTCCGAAAGAGTCCGCGAGCAGGCCGCCGGCGGTTTTGGAGAAAGCCCGCGCCCGTGCCGGTCGCCTGAAAACATCCGGCAAAATCAACCACGGATTACACGGATCTCACGGATGGTGGAGAGAAGGATCTGCCGCGTTCCTAAACGTATTGAGGGCGGTGCATCGCCTGCCGCATTCCTTGAGGGATGATCCGGAGCCAGCCTGCTGTGGCGGGTGTTATCCCCGTGGCCGTGGGGATATTTGGTGGTGGGCGGTTCTATTCGACGGGCGCCGACCAAGACACGCGAGGGGGGTGCGCTCTCGGCGGATCAGCTCTTATCCGTCCCAACGGGATTGCGTCCGATTTCTTGAATCATTTTCTGCATTTCGTCGCCGATCCGGTATTGTGGAGATTCGGCGATGCGCTGCAGCTCACTTCGATCCAGCGCCACGAGATTATTCCAGCCTGCCGCGAGCAGTATTTTTTTGCAACTTGCCAGCGCTCTGGATCGAACCGAGGGACGGTTGCGATCAGAATCGGTTCGGCAATCAAATCCTCGATCTGGATCAAGCTGATCTGACCCATTCGTTGCAGCGGGCCGCGCGCTGAGCTCTCAAGTTGACCGAGGAGGTCAACCATGACGCCGCCAATATTCCACGAGCGGATGCCAACGGGCTCCCCGGCGGGAGCGAGGACGGTTTCACGCTCGCGGGATCGGCAGCCGGAGTCCATTGAAACAAACATCTACATCGCCAGAGACGTATGCGCCGTCGGTGTAAAACTCGACGGCTGACCCGCCGACAATCACGGCTTCGGCATTCGGAAAAAAGCTCCGAAACAACTTCGACCGCAAGCAAATTTTTTCGATTCCGGTCGGTCTCCCCGCGATCAGGATGGGAAGCCTCGAGAGCGTGGGGTAAGCACGATCTGTTAGAACCACTCACCTAACGACGACATCGCCGCTTGGCGGGGAGTGCCGGGGCAGGAAGTGAACAGCAGGGAGCAGAGATTCATTGCGGACACCGCAGCTTGCGGCGCTGGGTGGGCGAGTCCGGGCTTTCAATATTTGGGCAGGTCTTTGCAAATACCTGCTTGCACGCGAGCTCGGGTCACTGATTCGCAAAGATGGAATATTGGAGTCTCGCCTCAGGAATCGGCTTAAGGCGAAGAAAGAGTGTAGACGACTGAGATCGTATAGGTTCCCGGCGGATCGGTGCTGAGGTTTGAGTTGAGGCGGTAATCGACAGCCCGGGTTTGGTTGCTGGCTGATTTTGGCCCAGTGGATAGAACCTGGTTGCTCGTAGTCAGGCTAGTCCAACTGCTCGAAGTGGCCGGTGTCCGAACAGATAAGTTGCTTGCGGATTTGTTTGGATTCGTGTCGCCTGAACTGGGAACGAAGGAAAAGGTCGAAGTTAGGGCTCTTACATTTAGCGTCCAGGTTGCGGTGTTCGAAAGAATAGTCAGAGTTTCTGCTGATGTTTTGATGATCTGGGCCGCGCCGGTAGATGAATTGTAATCGCTGATGGCAAACGGAATCGAGACCGAATTTGTATCCGTGGTTAGCTTGAGCGCTGCAAAGAGACAGGCCGGCAGGGTGACAACCGAGACGACCGCAAACATTATCCTTGTCCAGACCGGTCTCATTGCGCTTCAGCGGTAAAGGTCTTGCGGATCTGTTTCGCGTGTTCGCGAATGACAAAACTCAGGTTTTGAATTCTCTCACGGTTGACCTTTAGGATGAGGGTTTCCGGAGTCACCGTTTCCATCGGGCGAAGGCCGGCGGGATCAAGCTTCACCTCATAAGTTCCGGGCTCGAGATAAAGGGCGAAGAATCCATCTGCCCGGGTGCCGCTGCGAGTCACCCGCCCAGCTGGAATCAGTGCAGATCAGTTCCAAATCGCCAAGATTCTCCCTCTGTTCGCTAGGTAAAGTCCCCGGTGCCGGATTGGATTCGCGGACGAAAGTCACTTTTCCTTCGCAGGTGGTCGGTTGAACCAAGCCCAACGCGAGCCTGGTAATGTTGCCTTTGTGCAAAGTCGCGCTCACAATCGGTGCCTCGGTGCTCGGAGCCAGGTGAACCTCCGTCGGCTGGGGTGACGATGATCGGGTATGTGCCTTCGGTCATTGCCGAAAGCGTAAACTTGCCATCTGGGCCAGTTAATGCCTGTTCCGAACCCACCGCCACCTTGACTCGATCCAAGCCCGACTCACCCGGGTCCTGGGTTCCATTGTTATTACGATCTTCGAAGACGATTCCGGTGGCTTGCCCGCGCCGCGGCAACCAGGGCACGGGGATCTCAAAGTCATGGCGAACGGTGAAGAGGACAGCAGCCTCATCAGCCGGTTGGTTTCCATGACCATTGGCTCGATGAGTGTAGGCACCTTCGATTCCAGCCCACCAATCCTTGCCGAGCCGGCGGCTGATGCTGGCCCAGATCCGATCGGAAAATCCCTGGTTCACATAACTGTAAAGAGTAGCCCCGGCTTTGATTTCCCAAATCTCAGTGCGCAGTGCAGCCGCGGCGGTTAGGGAAAGGCCGGTCCGGTTTAGGGCTTGCGAGTCCCCATCGAAATTGATCGTGTAACGCGCCGAGACCTCCGCGCTCAGACTGCCCGGTCCGCCGATCTGTTGGAAGAAGTCCGGCGCCTGGCGATTGAAATTCAGGTCTGTTCCCAAAGTAATGAAGCGGCTGTCGCGGCTCGGCGTTTGATCCGTTTGGTGATTTTCCGTGCCACCACGGCTGAACCACGATAACTGCCAGTTGGTTGCAGAAGGAAGAGCGGATTGCCGATTGAAAAGGTCGAGGCTCAGCGTGACCGCGTGTTCAGTGGTCTTATCGAAGAAGTCACTCTTGTTAAAGTAACTCGTGTCTTCGAACTGAGTGTAACCATTCGGAAAATGCCATTCACCGGGTTTGGTTTGAGTCGTGTTCCAGCGCACGCCAGCATTGAGCAGGCGTGACTGACTGTTGAGAAGAAAATCCGGAATTAGACTTTGCTCCTCATCGAGGGTTTTCTCAATGTTAGGCACCACTTTGTAGTGGCTGTCATTGTAGTTCGCGAAAAGCTCAACCAGGACTGGGTTGGAAAAAAGCCGGTAAGTGACATAGGCGCGGCGATCCTCGCGCCCGTTCTGGACGCCGGGAAAATCCTTATCCCCGGAAGCAAACTCGATCCCCGCTTTCAAGGGGTAGTTATCGGGCTCTCCGGGCAAGGTTCGATTGAAGTGGAAACCCAGCAGCCAGGCGAACCCGCTCCGGCCTTCACCATTTGAGCCCCCCGCGATTGAACCTTCTGCCCTCAAAGGGAGCGCGAGCGGAATGCGCCACCCGGTATCAACGCCCACCGCGTCCCAGTTGCGTCCCTGCGGCCCGACATCGTCGCGTTTGCTCAGCGTGCCAACGCGCCACCATTCCAGCGGACTATTCGTAATCAACCCACTCATGCTGGTTCCGAAAACGGTCTTTCGATTTAAGGTCAGAGTATTCTCTTCGGCAAACGCTTCGAGCTGTAACTTCGGGTTACCAAAGGGGCGAAAGGCGGCGCGAATGCCATCTCCGGTTTCGCGCGATGAGAGCAGGACGGGCGGAGCCGTCGTCACTTCACCGGCCTCGAGGTCGAAATATGGGTTATAGAAACCGAGATGAAAGAAATTACGGGTACTGGCGTTTGGGAGTGAACTGAGGGCGCTCGACTGGTTGCCGTCATCTTCCGAAGGGTAGGTGAAAGACTCGGTGAACTCCATCCGGGTCTTATCGGTAATCATTCCCTCGAGAGAAATGGACTCGTGAAATACCGGATCATTGCCGTTGTGGGAGTCATTGTTTCCGTGACCTGCCCCCAGGCTCATGGTCGCACTCCCTTTCAAAGTCTCGAAAAGGTGCGTGCGATCCGGGCTCGGCAAGCTCGGGGAAGGCTTCGGTGTGGAAGTAGAGGAACCTTTGGGCGTCATCTCCACTTACTTCCGCGGTCTTCACTTCGGTCGAGGTGACGAAAGCGATGAAGTTGGTCATCGCCCCGAGGACGAGGTCGATGTTTGCTTCGGCACTTTCGCCAGCTGGAATCACGAGCGTACCCGGGTTGGCGCGGGTGCTGGTGACCGCGCGGGAAAGTTTTCGGGTCGATCGTGCAGTGGAGTGGGACGTTGCCAGTGTTGGTTACATTGACCTTGTAGGAGACCTTTTCTCCCGGTCGGGCAAACCGGGTTTCCGGTGAATCTGAGCTGACCTTGCAGGCGGCGGCGGCGTGGATTCGGATCGTCGTCCATTTCAAGACCCCGTCGCTCGAGCGGGCCGTGACCGTCGGCATGGGTGTCGCCGGGGGTGTCCGGAGGGACATAGAGGGTGTAAAGAATCGTCCTGTCTTCGTTAGGCTGGAGCGGAATCGCCAGATCTTTGCTGCCGAGAGCGCGCAGCGGGCCGGGGTCGAAATGGAGGTTAAGAGTGGTGGCAAGAGCCGGTCCGATTCCGAGCATGGACTGCGAGCGTAGGAAAACTGCGGGGCCCGGCCTCGAATGGTGGCGTCGTTAGTGACCACTCGATCTTTCCGCCGTGCATCTCTTCGCCACTAGCCTTTGTTTCTAAGAGACAAGTTACCGCCACACTGGGCAGGAGGCACTGACTCAGCAGCAGGCACGGGAGACGCATGCATCGGTCCGCTTAGTAGGTAAATCCAAGTTCCCCCGCGACCAGGTCGCTCCCGCCGTAGTCGATCACGGCCAAAGCACTATAATGTCTGCCTTTGTCGAGCTTTGATTTCCCGGGCTGGGGTAATTCCAGGAAAACGTTTCGTCGATGGTCGGGCAAAACAGAAAAGGGTGAGATCGACAAAGTATCAATGGTCGCGCCGGCGTCATCGCGAAAGGCGACCTGGGAAGCATCGCTTTGAATGTGTTGGTTACCGTGATTGGCAACCTGGATTTCTAGCCCGCGTTGTCCCTCCCGGGTCGCCTCCTTAAGGTTGGTGACTTCGCAGTCGAGCTTCGCCTGCGCCTGGGGATTGCGAACAAAGACCTTGGTCCCAATCCGGCTAATCATGCGGATCCGGAGTTCGCGCCCCGGAGAAGGAGCCTGTTCTTTGATTTCGGTGGTTTGGGTAAAGATCATCGAGCGATATTCTTTCAATGACATTTCGCTCGCCGCTTTTGGCATCGCGAAGCTAACCACGACCACTTTCTTCTCTCCTTTTCTCAGAAGGAATCGCTGGGGACTTACAGTGATCCAGCCGGTGGCGGAATCGAGCGCCTTTGCCAGCCGTGGGATCGACCGCATCGACGGCGCCGTTCTCGTCCTGGACCCAATCTGCGGCGAAGACATTAATGTCCGCCGGCTGGTCGCTCGTGTTCGCGATCTCAAGTTGCCGGGTGGTCCGGCCATCCGGGCCGAGCTCGACGACCAACTTCTCCAGATTCACAATCAGCCCGGCGTGAACCATTTGGAGATGGCCCAGCCAAAAGGAGAGAATCAGAGTGAGAATAACAAGGCGGGAATGGGAGAAGGCTTTCATCGGGATGCGGAGTGAGATGACTTAAGGCGTGGTCAGGGTGTAGACGACATCGAGGGCGTAGGCCCCTGGGGGATCGAGATTGATGTCGGTCGCAATCTGATAATCGACCGCAAAGGTGTTGCCGCTTTGACCAATGCCACCAGCCGAACCCGTCGCGAGAGTGAAATCAGTCGTAGTCAGGCTTTGATAGGTTCCACCGGATTTGCGGACGGACAGGTCGGTTGAGGGCTTGCTCCGCGTGTCGCCGGGATTGATCGGAGTAAAGGCGAAATTCGCCGTGTTACTCTTTGCGCTTACCACCCAGGCACGGTTTGATTTAACTGCCAATTGATGGGCCGCGAGCGCTTCGGTTAGGATCGCATCCGAAGTATTGTAGTCGCTCGGGACGAGATTCACCGTGACCGAGTTACTCGTGGTCGTCAGTTCCAAAACACTCGGAACGTTGACCGTAAAGGTGACGGTTTGTTGGGTGGCGGCATCAATCGCTTTGATCCCGATGAGCAGGGCTGCGCAAAGCAGCGTGTATCTTAGTTTCATTTGTTTCTTTCTTTGGTTTAACTGTTTCGGGAGAGTCGTTAAGGCGTGGTCAGCGTGTAAACGATTGCCAGGGTGTAAGTGCCGGGCGGATCTTGGGAGAGGTTGCTCGTCAGCTGGTAATCCATGCTGAAACTGTTTCCGGAAGTGGAGCTGCCACCGCGACTCCCGCTTTTGACCGCAACGTTACTAATTGTCATCGCGGTGTAAGTGCTCCCAGTGGAGAGCTTGTAGGAAAGATTGCCGCATGGTTTCGAGGGATCGGTGTCTCCCGAGGAAGGCACAAAGGAAAAGGCCGCGGTGTTGGCCTTTAGACTAACCGTCCAACCTTTGTTCGTCGTGACCGAGAGGGTGTTTCCCAAGCTTAGAGTCTTGGTCGCCGCGCCGGTGGAAGCGTTGTAATCGCTGGCGATGAAGTTCATCGAAATCGCGTTCGTGTCGATCCCCAGATTCAAAACCTGGGGGACCGTGCTGGTGACTGTTACTGTTTGTGTAGTCTGCGCGAATGCGCCTGGAACGGTTGCCAGCGCAAGAAATCGCATGATCCAAGGGAGAGTCGGAAAGAAGATTTTTCCGCGGGGCTGTCTAAACATCTTGTTGCGAGTAGCTAATTTCGTGCCAAAACGTGCCTTGCGATCATGGCGGTTTTTGTTTCCATCGCGGTTCCAGGATTCCTCCGGGCGCGCAAGCGCTCCCAGGCGAGCCGCGTCGTTAAAGATCTCCGTTTGATCGACTCTGCGGTCGACCAATACGCGATCGAAACAAGAGGGCGACCGGTGCAATGGTGAACACCAGTTCCTGGACAGTTAAATGAAGAAGAATTCCCAGCTCTAGAATACCGGATCAGACTTGTTTGGGATCATCTACCGGTGCCCACGAATCACAGACACGCTGCCGAAAGTCCCGGCGGCCACTTGGAATAGGCAGTCCAACGTCGGGAACACCGCCTTTTCTCGCCTTACGGCCACTATTGGTTCGATTAGCTCAGAGCGCAAAAGCCTCCGTAATCACAGCAGTCTGCTAGCGCTTGCGCAGGGCGAATGCTTCGACGGCGGCGTGTCTTTTAACAGGATTAACGGGATTTTGCAAACTGACACCAAAGTTCCCACTACCTACACCTCTCGCATAAAATATGCTTGTTGTTACGGCCAACGATGAATGAACCAGAGACTAAGCATCCAGATGGAACCGGGCTCGTGACGGGCTTGTTCTTAGCGTGGCTCTTTGGCTGTTAATCGCCGTTCTTTGGCTTTGGCTAGCCCATTAAGCAAAATCAAAGATGAGACCCGAGCTCTCAAATCATCTTCTGAACCAAAACTATTACGAATGTCATGACGGCACGGACCCTCTCTGCCGATATCCTGATCTCTTTATTCTGTTCTGTGACCTTTTCCCCTCTGGTCCTAAATATCTCTTCTAACGAAACGAACCGGTCGTCGGCCACTTCCAGAGGAGCGTTCGCTTGCTTCCTCCGTACCAGCATGGACGTTTTGATCGTGGCCAGCTTCTTTATTGAGCGAAGAACGAAAAAGAGTGAGAGCAACGCGGCTACCGAAGCGGCGGATCGATTGTCTCCGACAGGCACGGGCAATCGCCACTCGGAAGTCAGCCGCAGATATTGGTTATTGAGCGCTGGCGACCAGGTGCACATGCCGGATTGGGCCGGCAAGATTTGCGTCGGCTGGTTTTTCCGGATTGCCTCGCAGCCCCGCTTATACTTCAATCGTTACATCACGGCGTTCTCATTTCCCAGAATGATGATCAAGTTTGGCCGGCGCCTGCCGTCCCTCACTCTCTTGCACTAAAACGACGAATCGCCGGCAAATTTCCTGATGAGCAATACGAAAGCGGTTGACGTTCTGGTTTGTGGCGCGGGCGGGTTTATCGGCGGCTGGCTCGTGGCCGATTTGCGGAAGGCAGGCATCGGACGAATCCGCGCCGTCGATCTGAAGCCGCTCTCGCAATGGAACCAGCGCTTTGACGATGTGGAAAATCTCTCGCTCGATCTGCGCGATGGCGAGGCCTGTCGCCGCGCGCTCGAGGGCGGAGCGGCGAGTGTCTACAATCTGGCCGTCCGACATGGGTGGCATGGGCTTCATCGAAAATAACAAGGCCCTCTGCATGCTGAGCGTGCTGATCAACACGCAGCTCCTGATGGCCGCGCGCGATGTCGGCGTGAACCGGTTTTTCTTTGCCAGCAGCGCCTGCGTTTACAACGCCGACAAACAGACCGACCCGAATGTCACCGCCCTCAAAGAGGAGGACGCTTATCCCGCGATGCCAGAAGATGGGTATGGCTGGGAAAAGCTATTCAGCGAACGACTGTGCCGGCACTTCACAGAAGATTTTGACATTTTCACCAGCGTCGCGCGCTACCATAATGTCTACGGTCCCCACGGCACCTACGATGGGGGTAGGGAAAAAGCTCCGGCGGCGATCTGCCGCAAAGTCATCTCAGCCCAGCTCGCCGGCACCGATGAGATCGAGATCTGGGGCGACGGGCAGCAGACCCGCAGCTTCATGTATATCGATGACTGCCTCAAAGGCACGCGCATGATGCTGGAGCGCGGGATTCCCGGCCCGCTCAACATTGGCAGCAATGAACTGGTCACGATCAACCGGCTGGTCGACATCGTGGAAGATATCGCGGGAGTGAAATTGAAACGCAGCTACAATCTCAAAGCGCCCAAGGGAGTGAACGGCCGCAACAGCGATAACACGCAAACGCAGGCCGTGCTGCAGTGGCAGCCATCCATCAGCTTGCGTGACGGGCTCGAGAAAACTTATCGGTGGATATACGACGACATGGCCGCGAGATAGAAGCCTCCCCCTGCTTTGAGCAGATCCTTGGCATTCGATTCATCAATGGCTCGCCGCGCCAGGCAATCGAATACCTCGAGGCCAACCGCGGCTACCTCGTAGTCCCGGCCGCGCCGGCCCTCATCAACATCACCCGCGACGCCGGGTATCGCGAAGCCTTGCTCGAGTCCGACCTCGCGATCGCCGATAGCGGCTTCATGTCCTTGCTCTGGCGAATCTTGGGCGGACGCAAAATTGCACGGGTCTCGGGGCTGCGCTATTTGCAGGAATTATTTGCGATCAAGCCTTCCGTGGCACGCGGTGGATCCTTTTTTGTCCTCCCGAGCCTTGGGGCGCGCGAGAAGCTGCGCGGCTGGCTGGCTCAACAGCAGATCGAGTTGGATGACGCCAACACCTATATCGCGCCCATCTACGGCGAGCGGGTGGAAGACCCGGCGCTGGTCGAAATACTCAACCGCCTCCAACCGGGCGACGTCATCGTCGCGATCGGCGGCGGTACCCAGGAGAAGCTGGGACTCCACCTGCGGCGCCAACTTTCCTATCGTCCCGCGATTCACTGCATCGGCGCCGCGCTTGGCTTTATCACCGGGGATCAAAAGCCGATCCCCGTTTGGGCGGACCGCCTCTACCTGGGGTGGCTGTTGCGCGTCCTGCGCGACCCGAAAGTGTATCGGCCCGCGCTTCTGGAGCGCGCGCAGGCTCGCCGTGGCTGATCTGGCGATGGCGAGAGGACTGCCGCCATTGGAAAAGCCGGAGCACTGAGATGCAGAAACTTCGCTGCTTTAGCGCAGGTCGTAGAGATACAGGACGGTCGCCCAGTTTGTCGGCAGCAGCGTCGGCGGCTCTTGCAACTCTCGCGCCGATTGCACCACGACCGTCAAGAAATGTCTCGCATGGAAAAATGCCTCGATAATCGGCCGCGTCACCTCGAGCCACCGCTGATTATCTTCGAAACTGAATTTTCTTCTGCTCCCTTCCGCGACGATTTGCATGAACCAGCGGTTCAGCGGTCGATCAGGGGCTAGAGCCTGCAGAGCGTCAACGACTTTTAATGTCAGGCTCTGAATCAAATAAACTTCAAAGCTTTAGTGGTAGAAGCGGTAGACTGCGCCATCCACTCCCCACTCGGCGTTGCATTCGGCTAGGAGCTATTCGAGAGTCGGGAGGTGCGCTTTGATGCTGGCCAGCAGCGCCTGCGCCGAAGGTCGCTCATCAATCCTCGACCGCGTCTTCGCCGTTAGACCGGGTTTTCGTTTGCCTGATTCGGACACCGCAAGACCCTATCCCGTGACCGCATTTCGCATCTGCTCTCTGAGTGCAAGACCAATCGGGACTCCGTCCTATCTCTGTGCGATAGCAGCTCTCGGCTTGAAGTCATATCCCGTCCGCCCTACAATCTCTTCAGTGAGTACCGCCGAGATAATCGCACGAACTTCCCAAGCTCCTCTCGCCGAACGCCGCCGCTTGGCTGGAGCGATCTTTGACTTGGAAGCAGAAGCCGAGCTTCTCCGGGACTTCGACAAACGCGCTGACGAGCGTTTCGGGGTTCTTGACGCGATGGAAACAGAAGATGGCTCGACCAGCGCCGGGTGAAGTCTGGCGTGTTGACTTGGGGCTGTCGGCCAAGGTGCGTCTGTGCCCCGTCGTCAGCGATTATCCGGCAGACGATGAACTCGCGCTCGTCCTGGTAATTCCTCATACAACGGCCGTGCGCCGTAACCGCTGGGAAGCTGCATCCCCGTGTGTTCCTTAAGGATGGAGTCTTTCACCTGCAACAGATTCAGCCGGTCTCGCTGCCACGGTTGGAGGTGAAACTAGGCGTCCTCTCGCAGGAAGAATTTTCGCGGATGGAAACGCCGACTGGCAGAACTGCTTCATCTCGACGAGTGAGCGACTCGGGTTGAGGACGATCGAACCGCTTGTTTCAGAGTCCGGTCTTTTCAGCGTCTCAGCATTTCCTATGAACTGGTTCTGCCTCCATACCGCTCCCCGGCAGGAGAACAAGGTTGCGCTCGTTCTGAAGCGCGAGCTGGCGCTTGATGTTTTCGCGCCACGCATTCGCTTCCGTCGAATGCGAGCGGGTCAACCCATCTGGACAACCGAAGCGCTTTTTCCCGGTTACCTTTTCGCGCGGTTCGATTATTTCGAACGCCGGCGGCAGATCAACGCGCTTCCCGGAGTCACCAGCGTTGTCCACTTTGGCGAACAGGTGGCGCCGGTTGACGATGCGATCATCGCCGAGCTGCGAGCGCTCGTGCACGACAACGAGACGGTCGAAGTCACGGCCGACCCTCAACCCGGCTCGGAAGTCGTCATCACGGCGGATCTCTGCGCGGCCTGATGGTATTGGTCAGCCGTGTTCTCCCGGCACGTCAACGGATCGCGGTCCTGCTCGAGCTGCTTGGTGGCCAGCGAGAAGTCGAGATCGAGCGGGATCGGGTTTTGCCGGTGAACCCGCGTTGGTAGAGCTGAAGTGGGCTAACTGCTTCATTATTTGTTAATCATGTTGGCTACCGTGCTCAACGCTCTGCTTCGTTCCTCTAATCCATGTCGTTTCCAGATTTCCGTTTCGGATGGAAATCCTTATCGGCCAGACCTGATGCGGATTCTCTAGTTCCTAATCGTGGCGCGTTCGAAACCGCCATTGGCCGTGGGAGCGAATTTTGTTTAACAGAACCGCCGCGTTTGTTATTCTGCACCAATGCCACCGAAGCAGACTTGGGGAGACGGAGGCGGGCCCCCGTTTTTGGAATTTCGTCACCGCAGTGTGCATCATTATTATTGCAATCGCCTTAATCGTAATCGTAACAACACATCGATAGAGCTAATCGATCGAACGTAATTGCTGGCAAACCGTGACTGAGGATCGCTGAATGGTCAATTTCAAACCGCAGAGCGAACCCCTAACGCCTGGCTTTTTGATGCAGCTTATCTGTCTTTGGTCTGCGTTGGCCCTCACCCTGATATGCGTTGGCAGTGCGATGGTAATGGAATCGGCCCTGCCACGGCCTTTGACCGTCTTGGAGGGTTCGCTGTCGACGGTCGCCGAATGGATCAACAAGACGGGGCAAACGACCGTGATACGTGGCCCGGTCGCACACTCCCTTGGGTTCCCCGCAATCGATCTCCCTGTTCGCCAGCGTGAATTCCGCGGGGAACAGGAAAAATTGACTCACGTTTGTTCGGTGTCCCAACGGGGGGACAATGCGGTATTTCTCGCGCTCGTGGACGAAAATACCGGCGACGCCACACTATGGCGAACGACGGTTCAGGGAACACTGGTATCAGGCGCGAGATTTAGCGCTGGCGATGCGCAGCCAATTGCCATCGAGGGAGCGGAGTCCGCGTTCGCGACCGAGAAAGAATACATTGTGAAGCAGATGCACATTCGGAATTTCGGATCTGAGCCAGCCGCCGACACTCCCTCGATCACGCCGTCCTCATTCCATGGACGACAGTCGACCAAGAGTCCCTGAAGCGTGGGCAAATATGGCTTTGCCTCGCGAGTTTGTCCTATTTCTCATTCACCCCTGGCTTTTGCCTCTCACCGCCCTGGTTATTGCGCTGTCCCTTTTTCGAGGGAAACGTCCACTCTAGAATGATTCGGGCATGCCATTGACTGACGACGATGCCCTATTGGTCGAGCTGATGCTGCAGGCAGAGCTATTCTGCGCCCAGGTCGAAGCAGCCGGGAAGAAAGTGCTTTCCGTTCCTGAAGTTCACACTCTCCTCCTAAAAATCAGCCAATGTCGCGGCGCATTAAACCAGCTACAAACCAAATATGATAGTGACGAGCTAACGATCGATGATGCGTTGGTCTGTGCCGACTTCAGAACTTTAGTGATGTCCCTGCTTTGGGTGCAGTTTCTTGCTCGGCAGTTCATTGATTTTAGGCTATTTCGAAAGCTGGTCCAGATCGAGTCTGGCTTTACCTACCTGCTCATCGGCAGAAAGAACCGAAGATCCGGAACTCTTGGACAGTAATAGCTTCAACCTCCAAGGCGTTCGCGTTCTCCCATGAAGAAGGGGGATGTTGCCGTGGTGGTCAGGTCATGGAGTTCGGATGTCGTCCCTGGAACTCTGGGTGTGATCGAAAAATCTCTGAAAGGTGGCTACGCTCTCCGCGTAACCGGCTACTTTAGCGACGCCGCAGGCAGCTGTCGGGTTGAAACCCGTTGCCTGTTCTTCAGTCACAAGGAGCTTCGAAAAGATGTATCTCGCAGCGCCAAAGAGGCTGTCTAGGAGCCTCCGTGCAGATGCCCGTTTGAGCTCCCAGGTTCGGGGGCCAACTCGTCGGAACCTGCCGTCTTCACGAAGAGAACTCATAATTGAATTCAATTTCACAGGTCGACGAGCAGCGATTAGCGGAAACAATTCCGCCTCCGTAAGAGGCCTGTCGGATTCGCTTAAGCAACGAGCAGCAACATCCGCGATATCGCCGGTTTCGAGATCCCATTTGGCAAGAATCCAAAATCCAGAGCGTGCAATCGCCTTGAAGCGCTTGTCGCGCGACAATGCCAATGCAACATGCATACCGGTCCGCAGCGATCCTGCCCGCCTTTTGAATCCGTGGACCTCCAAAGTGAGTTCTCGCCTGTGCATTGGCGAACCTCTTTCGTCAAGAACGCGCTCCAGTTGGTCGGCTAACCGGGGTCAGCAGTTCCACCCGAAGCCGAAATCGTTTTAAGCGCTCGGAGTATTCAATTCCAGGAATCGAATTAATCAGTGTCGGAATTTCCCGGAGCGTCAGGTCTGTCTCGCCTAAGCGTTGTAGCTGTTCCAGTAGCTCGCTTTTTGATAATCCGTTCGGAAATTCACTCCTCAGCAACCTCTCAATCTTGATTTGAGCGGCCGCAAAAGTCGCCGTCCCTCTGCTCTTCGGCAGAATTATCGGCTCAAATTGCCTACCACTGGGATGGACGACTTGAAGACAAAGAATGGCCCGCAACAGGTTCTCCAAGGCTCCAAAATTAGCTGGATCCACGGCCCAAGTGTCTGCCAGTGCTTGCTTCCAATCAGAGTCTCGAAATGTCTGGCCCTGCACCGAGCCCAAGCGCTCGTTCAGGCGCCGTAAGGGAGCGACAAGAGCGTCACGAAAGCGGAAGCGACAACCAGTATAATCGCCCTCAAGAAGAGCTCCTCGCAATATTTCCAAGATGCGTTCCTTCCGAAGAGAAATGCCCTGAGGGGTTAGGCCTAGATTTCCTCCGACGCGCGCGAGACTCGAGGGTGCTTCCGAGTTAAGTTCCAAGAAATACTTCTCGAACAAAAAAACCCCCGGTTCGCCGAAACGTGATTTTACCGCTTCTTGCAGAGCTCTGAGAAAGACTTTTGGGAAGTCTCGAGGCGAAAGCTCCGCACAATCCTTCTTTGGCAGGAGACCGAAATTGCGATGGACGGCGTACTGAATCAAATCAATATCGCCATCAGGCCGAACTGAATTCGAAAGCGTCTGGAGCACGTCCCGAAGTTCGAGATGGGTTCCCCGGCCAGCGGCTGGCACATCACCAATCCCATCCCGAGCTGAGTCAACCAGCTTCCCAATCGAGGTAATGCCTACGGATTCCAAGGCATGCAAAGCGCGCGGGCGCAGATGCAGGACTTTAAGAGAATGCTGGCGAGCAGCCGCACCAAGCACATCGAGCGTAGAGTTGCTAACGCGTAGCCGTAGCCGTACGCGCCGCGGCTTAGCGGGGCTCATCTCAAGCAGAAGGTCGTCGAAGTGCTCTGCGTCACGATTAAGCTGCGCTTCATAATGAAGCCAATCCACGAATCCGCCGGTCACAACGGACCCGGCCAGCGCATGAAGCGCACCAGCAATATTCGCCGCCGTTTTCCGACCGGCAGTAGGTGTGCAGGGGATTCCGCGACGAGCCATCTCGACTAGCTCCCCGATCGAACTGATGCCCAAGCGATCGAGGGCATGACAAGCACGAATGCCCAAATGTAGCTTGTTGATTGGGCTCCCACGGATTGAGGCGTCTAGAGCCGCTAGCGATTTACTATCGAAAAATACGGTTGGTTTTCGGGCTTGCACGAAAGTCGAAGTTGTCGGTTGAATGAACGTATCTCTGCTTTCGCAAATTGCTCCGTAAAAAAAAGGTTGGGCAAATCGATCGGCAACGCGCTGTGTGAGTTGGCCTAGACTCTCGCCCTTTGAATCACCTCTGGCGGGGCGCGACGCTAAGCGTCCATGTTTGAGGAGTTACTCGTACAAAGTGATGGTTTCTTTTCAATTCATTTCGAATCGAGTTTTTCGCCACCTTTTTCAACGGCGATATGAATTCAAACAATTCCGATACGGTAGCAGGTCGGTTATATCGCAAAAGAAACACCCTAACCAGCTCGGAGATGGTGCGGGTCTCCACATGGCTCCATTCCTTCAGTGACCACGCACCCGTTCGCGCTACAGGCGCAAAACGTTTGTCTGCGGACAACGCGTCAACGACGGCGGCTTCACTTCTCCTCCGAGTCGGCCGCGACGTTTGATTGAGCAGCGACGCTAGCTGTCGAAAATGAGTTGCTCTACCCCTCTTTCTCAATACGCGTTCCAACCGATCCCTAAGATTTTGGAAATCGTCTGGCAAACACTTGTAATGCGTGGCACCCGATGCCCGGCGAACGCTAGGAAGCGAGTTTATTATTGTTGGAATATCTGCCTCACTAAGCTGTTTACCATTAGACCCTTTCCTCAGAGCGTCAAACAGTTCGGTTTTCGTAAGCCCTGCAGCCAAGTCACGCATGAACAAGCGCTCTGCTTTTAGCACGGCTCGCCGAATAGGATAAGCCTTCCTAGTGAAAGGCAGAATAATTGGCCTAAACCTTGGCTGCTTGAAGGTTACTAGTTGAAAACCCAAGATTTCCAGAAGACCGCGCTCTACTGAACCCAAACAATCGGGCCTCGTTGACCAACAACTGGCTAAGATCTTTTTCCATTCGGAGTAGGCAATCGCGCGATCCCTCGTCCGCGAGAGTTCCGTCGCCAATATCCTGAGCGGCCAAGTAAACTCGAGTCGAAACCGGAACCGACAACCTGTGTAATCGGCCTCAAGGCAAGCCGCGCGGAGCTTTTCCACGATGCTTTTCCTCAAAAGACCAACCTGTTGACGGGTGATACCGAACCGGGTTCCGATTCGCATCAAGTGAACCTGCCGCGACTCTGCACACAGGAGATGCTCACGCGTTAGAGCTGCCCCACACCCGCCGAATCCGGCACGTAGGGCTGCGCAAATAACCCCTGGAAATTTCTCGATGTATGCCTCCGCTACGAATTGTCGCTCTTCACGGCGGGGGAGAAGAATGATTCGCCGGGAGCGTGCATATTTGTCCCACGAACATTCTCCGTTGGCCTCCACCGCCTTGGAAAGAGCATCGAGCATTTCGATAATCTCCAGGCAAGTAGCAGCACCGGCCGGGTGAGGATTGACGAAGCCCCAAGTCGCGGCGTGGATGAGGTCTCCAAGAGTCCTAATTTTCGCGCGAGCCAGAGCAGTTGCCGCGCGTGTACGCACATGCAGCGTGCCAACCGGTAGATCCTGGACAAGGCGATTCAAGCGGTCCAACGCGAAACTCGTGAAGTAGACAGCCGTGGGGTCCGCCGCCTTTGGTCGCTCCCTGCGAAAACGATCCCAACCTTCCTTCCGGTCATGTTGCATGCACCTCGTTAGCCGGTTAAGCACCAAAGAGATTTCCGATCGCACCAAGCGACTCCAGCTTGGTCGCCGCAATTCGAGTGCCGCAATCAATCCCCCTATCGTTTCGCGCTCATCAAGAGCCAGCCGCGCGCGTTCGCTGAGCTGCAGATGGCCCAGCGGAAGAGCAAGAATATCAGGTGGTAACTCGAACCGTAGTGACGAAAACGTGTCGTCTGACATTCCCTGAATCATTAATTGGTCCGTACATCAGCCATGGCAAAATTGCGGTGGGTCACAGCTCCGGGAGACGATATCATCACCCTTTATGCCGGACCTCATCGAGGGTCTTATTTTTACGATTGGTTCTTGGGATAGTGGCAATTTCATGGCTAAGTTAAAAATCAGCATGCGTGCACTCTCCGACCAACCCTCAAGCTGATAATGAATGGTGTTGCAATCTCTCTCCTGCTTGCCACCGGTTCGAGTGGGTCGATTCCGAAAATCGACGAAGCAACGCTGCCATTAAGCGACGTATTTGAATGGATTCAGCGCACCGGAAAACCCAGTCTCATCCGTGCCCGCATCTTGAAGGCGATGGACCTGCCGTCGGCCCGCGATATGCCCGTGCGTGAGCGCGGTTTTCGCCACGAAGGAGAACGGATCACTCATGTTTGCTCGATCAGCGCCGCTCCCGAGCCAAGTAGTCTGATGTTTTTCGCTCAGGTAGACGAAAGCAACGGAAGCGCTGTCGTTTGGCGCACGGCGCTGGATGGAAAAATTGTAGGGACCGCCCAGTTTGATGGCGATAAAGTGAAGCGCGTGCCTAACGAGCAGCTCAAAGCAGGGTTTGAAACTGAGAAACTGTTTTTCTTAACCCGAATGCGTCTAGAACCGTTGGCTTCGCCCTCGCCCGTAAAATAAGTAAGGACCTGAAGCGCGTCGGGATCTACTTAGGTATTGATAAATAAGGCCGCGGGGCATCGCTAAGTGGACCTAACGAGGATGCCTTTTTACCTCGGGATCGCCCGCGAAATAGCTGTTGGTTACTCCCTGCAGATAATGGACGCCACCATAACCCCAGAGATCAATAAAAAGCCACCGTAGGAACCTGGGGCGATCTCTTGGCCTGGGAATTTGGAGTGCATCTGTGTGTAGAAACTGCCCGTTTAGGATCATGATCAACAGTCCATGGGCCATCGTTGCGCGGTGCGTGAGGTTGACAATGTGGTCGGCTTTGAGCCAGGAGGGCCAGGCATTCCGCTCCGCGAATCCTGCCACGGCCCGTTCAATCTGTTCCCTTAGGAGAGTATCATTCGTTTGCAGAAATGCGATCAGTTCGGGGCTCGCTGGATGCAGTTCTCCGGTCGCGGCCAAATGAAGACCTTCCAGAGCAATGATCTGCTCCGCGAGGAAATCAATCCAGTATTGAAGATGGCGGTTGCTAATAATTATGCCAGCCTAACCTATTCGATTTGCCGCTGGAAGAGTTTCTTGCTTGGCTTGGGGCGGGGGAGAATGCATAGTCTCCGCCGTGACGCCTAAGCCCCGATTTTACCAAGCTCGTGTTACCATTCCGGGTGACCACGGAATCATTCATTTCCTCCTCCGGGAGGAGGAGGGACGCTCAATCGACCAATCCTCGGTTGACGTGATGCGGGCCGGTTTTCTCTCGTTGCGATTCGATTCGCCGTTGCACGAATTCGTGAATCGGGCGGAGCTCAAAGAGATTACCGAGGCGGACTTCACGCTCAGGAAAGATTCGCCAATTGGCTCTGACGAAGTCTACGGTATGAGGTTCTGGTGGCTTAGATAAAATTGTTTTCAGGACTGTTCAAAATCCACGAAACGGAGGAATTGGTTTAATGCTTGGAAGGTCGTTTCTCTTTGCCCTTGTCTTGACCTGTTCAATCGGCTTGGGGGCGAAACCGTTAGGACCCGAGAGAAATTTCGAAACTCTTATCCGGCATGTTCTGTGGTATGGTTCGTCCGAAAAACTCCAAGATAAGTTCGCACAACCCCTCGGCATTGCGGCAACTAATGTGCCGGTCCATCGGTTTCTGTATCACGAGAAGACGGACGCCCTGGACCATATGTTTATGGTGACGATTGCGCCATTCTATCGGCGACTGGTTCTTATCGCGTCGATTGATCCAAATGACGGCAGCGGAGTAATGTGGAGCGTGGCACCAGACGGCGCCTTGGACACCACGATCGCGTTTGCTGGCGGTGCGGTCCTAAAAGTACCCAACGAGGAATTCCACGGGCAGTTCGCTGCCGAGAAGGAATACCATTTCCGAAAACTGGACGCCGGCGGGGGCGCTCTAAGGCATCCCAAGGAACAAATGTAGTTTGGCTGGGCTTCCGCGGACCGAGGTGTGCGGAGCCCCAAGCAAAGTATTGTCGCCCGTCGGGGCGTTCCATTCTCAAAGCCGGCGAAGGTTTTAACAAGAGAGATGTTAGAGTGGTGAAAATGAAGAAGATTATCGCGGCGCTGATCGCGCTCACTCTTACCAGCCTCGCGGGAGATGATCATCAGATGGCGAAATTCGACGGGCACGCCGCGGAGCGATTCGCCCGCCTCGCGCTCGCTTGCGTGGGCAAGGAATATCCCAACAAGATCAGTCATGTCCTCAACAGCGACGCGGACGCAGCCCCGCCGCGCCGACTCACGCCGGCCTTTTGCGGCTGCTACGACTGGCATTCTTCGGTTCACGGACATTGGCTGTTGGCCCGGTTGGCCCGAACATTTCCGGACGCGTCCTTCAGCAAGGATGCGCGGCAGGCACTGGCGCGGAGCCTAACGAAGTCAAACCTCAAAGAGGAGGCGGCCTACCTCGCCGGAAAAGGCCGGGCCAGTTTCGAGCGACCTTATGGGCTCGTCTGGCTGCTCCAGCTCGGCGCCGAGCTGCGCGAGTGGGATGATCCGCAGGCGCGCGAGATGTCCGCCAATCTGCGGCCGTTGGAAGAGATCGCGGTGGAGCGGCTCTCAAGCTGGCTGCCGAAGCTTTCCCACCCGGTGCGCGTGGGGGAGCACGATCAGACTGCTTTCGCCCTCGGGCTGATCCTCGATTACGCGCGCATCAGCGCCAACGATGCCCTGGCCAAACTGGCAACCGATTCGGCGAAAAAGTTCTTCTTCGCTGATCAGAACTGCCCGCTCGCTTACGAACCGTCGGGTGAAGATTTTCTTTCGCCCTGCCTGGGCGAGGCGGACGTGATGCGGCGTGTTCTCCCGCCTAACGAATTTGCGAAGTGGCTCTCGGCCTTCCTGCCACAGATTCCGACGAATCCAGAAAAGGTATGGTTGCCGGTGACGGTCTCGCCCGATCCGAGCGATCCGAAGCTGGCTCATTTGGATGGTTTGAATTTGAGCCGGGCCTGGATGCTGGAGGGCGTCATAGCCGGCTTGCCACCCGACGATCCGCGGCGCGCTTCCCTGGCGGCGGCGGCTGCGGCACACAAGGCGGCCGGGCTCGCAGCGGTGACGGGCGAGCATTATGAAGGCGGCCATTGGCTGGGCAGCTTCGCGGTTTATCTCACCACCAAACGAGGCATCCCGCACAAGGAACCGGAGGTGCCGTAGGAACATGGCGTCCGACACCCCCGTAAACTTTTAGCTGACAGCCAAAGTCGGTGTCGCGTCGTTTATTCATCAATCGTGACGATTTGATTTACACCGCTCATTCCGGATCATTAGGTTATGAGTTCTGACTTATCCGAGATTGAGCGCCGCATTGATGCTCTTGAGCGTCTGGCGCATTTCTTCCACGATAGCGACACATCTAGGATTGCGGAGTCCCAGCGAGATCGCTCCGCCTTCATGGCGTTGTATTCTATTGTTCTAGAGATAGCGGCTTATCACGGGATTTCAGATACGGCGTTTCTCCGCCACTGGGAGATCCGGAATCACTACTATTACGATTACTACATTGCGGCGGCTGTGAAAATGTCACCCGAATTAGCGCATGCGATCGACGAGCGCTCTCCCAATGCCGCACCGCCAAAGGAAGGGTTTCCTCCGCTGTTTGACTCGCCACCGCCGGAACAGAGTTAAAGCAATCGCGAATCTATTCGCTGCGATTTTCCCGAGACTGGCGACGGTTATTTTAGTGCTGTTCACCAACCCCCCCCGTGGGGGATTTCCACTCTTGAAGGAATAGCTCTCAGAATTCTTGTAGCGGCTCTTTGCTCCGATCCTTCGACGCATTTTCTCGCGATCTTTAATGTTGAACATTTGACGATGCTCCTCGCACTTGCCCGTGATCGCGGCGGGCCGACCGCAGAAGATGCACTTGCCGTCGCGGAGCCTCCGCATCTGGTAGCGCCGCTGTTTGGAGATCCCGGTTATCCCGGAAAATTCATCTTGGATCTTGCCCATCAGGCGTTTGGTATTTAATCCGACCGTCCAAAAGGATCTTCTCTTCGACGGGTTGAACCGTCCTCGGAGAAGATGTGGATTTCGCCGCCACCGCCACAGAAGCGGCCCGTCGCGTAAGCAAGCGCGTCTTGTTTGCCGGCGAAGGTGGGCTGGGCGCCATCTCCTTCGTCGGCTTCCCAGAGATACCGAAATCTTCTTGATGGCCGAACTTCGATGATCTTCATGCGCCTTGTTCCGTTGCCAACGAACTCCAGAGCGGCTCCAAAGCGGGATCTTCAAGCGCCATCAGCTTGAACTTGGCGTCGATTTCGGTCGCACGCCTCAGATGTGTTTTCGCCTGGTCGAGATTCGCCAACTGCGATTCGTAGCAGGCGAGATTGAACTGAATTAGCCCGTTGCCGGGGTGCAATTCCGCAGCATTCATCAAGATCGCATGCGCGACGTGAAGCGAAGCGGCACGTCTACTGGCATAGGCCAGATGGAGGAAATAACCCGCCTCGCCGGGATTCCACTCCACGAGCTTCCTCGCAACGATCGCCATCAGTTCCCACTTCTGGAGAGCCTGGTAAACGACAACGCGGGAATCCAAGACCTCAGGAGCATGTCGGCAGGACGGGCTGATCTCTTCGAGCTCTGCGTTCGCTTCGATAAACATGCCAAGCTCAATGTAGCCGTGGGCAGCGTGTAGATGAAGTTGATCCGGGCCTTCGAGGGGCATAGGTCGAAACGATATGAAATAATTCGGTCGGAATCGCCAGATTTTTTGGAGCCGACCCACTCGTGGGTGCTCCGGTTCACCCCTAGACGGGGACCCCCACGCCTACCCCCACGCCTACCCCAACTGCCGACACCAACGCCGACACCCACACCGACCCCAACTGCGGTGCAGTTTGGCAATATTTCAGCGCGGCTCAGCGTCGGGACAGCAAATAATGTGCTAATTGGTGGTTTCATCGTTACCGGCACGCAGCCGAAGGAGGTGGTAATACGGGCAATTGGTCCATCCCTCAGCGCGTTCGGAGTATCAGGGGTGCTGGCAAATCCGACCCTCGAATTGCACGATTCCACCGGAGCGGTGATTTCAACGAACGACGATTGGGGGGACAGCGCCAATAAACAGGCAATCATCGACAGCGGGCTCGCACCGGCGAGCAATCTGGAATCGGCAATCCTGATGACCCTCAACCCTGGCGC
Source organism: uncultured Verrucomicrobiae bacterium (assembly GCA_963771865.1). Taxonomy (GTDB): domain Bacteria; phylum Verrucomicrobiota; class Verrucomicrobiia; order Chthoniobacterales; family UBA10450; genus Palsa-1392. The sequence continues at coordinate 19,853 of CAVYVJ010000015.1, read as the reverse complement.
TTATACCGCCATTGTTAGCGGGGTAAACGCCACGACCGGGGTTGCCTTGGTCGAAGTTTACGATCTGGACCTGACAGTTGATTCAAAGCTGGCCAATATCTCGGCGCGAGGTTTTGTGCAGACGGGCGACAACGTGATGATCGGAGGGCTCATCGTTCTCGGGACCCAGCCAGCGAACACGATTATTCGAGCCATTGGACCGTCTTTACCACTGGCCGGAACTCTCGCCGACCCTACATTGGAACTGCACGACGGCAACGGTGCAACTATCGCCTCGAATGATAACTGGAAGGACACGCAGGAGGCGGCAATTCAAGCCACGGGGCTTGCCCCCACCAACGACGCGGAGTCAGCAATTGTTGATACGCTCGCTCCAGGGCCATACACCGCCATCGTTCGCGGGACCAACAACACGACGGGCGTCGCTATGATTGAGGCGTATCAACTCGGTAATTGATTCGCAATAAGTTCGGGGGGAGGGGATAGGACTCGCGCCGCGCCCGCGCAACCGGCCGCCGACATCTATTCTATTCAGCCTTGCTTCATCTGACTGAGGAGCAGGTGATTTGTAGCGTTGACTCAGCCGGGCAAACAGCCGATCTGGAGCCGAATCCAAAAACCGTCGGGCGCGTCCCACCTTTGCTCAAATGTGCCCAAAACGGCCTCGGGGATACAAATGGGGTATACAATGCGGCGTCGGACTCTTGGGGAAAAGTGCCGTACCCCCGAAAGGGGAACCGTGGGTTCGAATCCCTCCCTCACCGATCCCATCGTATTCTCATAGGTAAAAATCGGCTTTTCTTGGATTCTGCCTCACTGAATTCAGAATCATTCTCAGAATAACGACGCCAATAACGGGCCGTGTTTGCCCCCTTTTACTCCGAAGCCGGAGAACAGCCGAACCCATCCCTAGCCGCTTCAATCCCCCGCAGCAGGCGCGGATGAGACAACCTCGGCCTCGATTGCTGGCAGGGCAGGAGCGGCCCGCACGGCGGCGACAAGCTCAGCCTGGATCTGTCTTAGTTCGGCGTAGATGTCCACGGGGTTGAGAGAAATGGCGACGTGATGTGTCGGCTCACCCGCCAACTGGAGTGATTTATCCGTCGCCACGCCAAAGGCAATCGTAGCCTGGCTGATATTGGCGGTGCCGATTTGGTTGTCCATGCGATCAATGGCCTTGTCGGCGACTTGGAGGGTCTTGGCGAGGAGCTGTTGCTTGCGCTCCTGGGTGCTGATTGCGGCTGACTGCATCGGCGTGATTGCGCTGATTGCATCGGGCCTTGCGAGTTCGCGGGCGAGGTCAGGGCGTTTGCTCAATTTTGCGGCTGCGATTTGCTGGGTCCAACCCTCGCGCTTGGCGCGGGCGAGGACCGTGCCTTCAGGAATGCCCATGTTGCGGGCCAATTGGCGCAGGCCGATGCCGGAAGCGTATGCGGTACGGATTTCGGCCCAGGTTGATTCTGAGATGCGTTGCATGTTCTTTTGAACATAATTTACTTCGGAGTGATTGCAACAGGCCAAGTATCGCGGTGCAGCAGACACGCGATTCGTTGATAGCGAGTCAGTGGCTGCGTCGCAAACCTCGCCAAGTCCTGAACTGCCTGCGCCCGTTCCTGAACGCACGGCAACAAGTGCACGGCAGGTGCGGCGACTTTTGCAGGGCCAAAAACGATCAGCTTTTCGCAAGAAATGCAGAGACCGCGAGAAATAGAACCTGCAAATTTACGCCATGAATAGATCTGGATCTGGCGCGAATGCTTATCCTGGGGGCTCAACACCTCTTTCAGACCTGTTGATTGCGTTCAAACTCAACGCAAGAAAAAAGGAACAGTTCTATGAAAGATCAGATTCACTCCATCAAAAACCAAAGGAGTCGCCGTTGCAAAGCGACTCAAATCGAACATAAGCGCTGGGCCGCCTATGCTACGGCGGCTCTGGCCGGCAGTTTCAGCTTCAGCTTGGCGAACTCGGCTGAGGCCGAGATCCATTATAGCGGTCCCATTGATCGGGAAATCGGCAGTAGTTCGTCAATTACATTGCCGCTTGGCAACGATGGTCATCTTGTATTTCAGCATTACAAACATTATTTCGGCACTTCATTCTGCACCACCTCCACGTGCCGGCAGCCGAATCATTTAGCTCCGCAAACAATCACCCGGTATTATGATGGCGGGAGCGCTTTTTTTAGAATCTATGCGCCGTCGGGAGCTGTAAGGGGCGGGCAAGCAACTCAATGCACGTACCTCCACTCCGACAACTGCATTTCAGTATCAAAGCTGGGCAAGCACGCCGTGATATCAGCGGGGCCATTCATCCCGGTTGGTGGCTTTCTGGTTGAGCGCAGTGCTATGCAATGGGGGGGATCGGGCTACCCGACAGGCCAATTTCAGGCAGGGCTGGGGGCTATAGGTTTCAAGTTCAACAACGGGGCCGGCGATCAGTACGGGTGGGTTCGTGTGCGGAGTGAGGGTTTTCCCTCGTTTAAGTTCTTGGTATTCGATTATGCTTACGGTGACCCCGGCGACGTCGTGCGGGTCGGGCGGCGGCAAAAACCCAGTGACTCCGTCCCTGCTATGGAGTCTCTCGGCGGACTGGCGCTCGGGGCAGCAGGGCTGTTGGCCTGGCGCAAGAGTCGGTCCCAAGCCGCACGTTAGATCAGGCCATCTGCTAGTGGCTTTCGTGGCAGGGGTCGGAGCGATCTTAGGATTGACGCCGTAGCAGGCACATCAGCAATATCCGCTCGCTATGATCGATAGTTACAACGGGATTATTTTAAGGTCGTGGGGGAAATGGATGATAACAGCGTTTGGTATGGTACTTTCTCTATTACAACAATAACAACAAGCGTCCCCGAAACCGGCAGCACCCTCTGGATCCTGGGCGCTGCGGTTGGCACCACGTTCGCCGGTCGCCGATTGTCGAAGAAGCAGAAAGGCCGGACACCGACCCGCTTGTGAATCGTCGATGCCCAGCCCTGAGTTGCAAACCTGCGCCTCGCAATCAAGCATACGAATATGCCCCTACGCCCCTAGTTCCGTGGGTGTGTAAACTCTGATTTGTTATTGAAATTACATCGGCAATTCGGTGAAATCGTCTGCCATGCAACGGGACGAAAAAGCGAACCAGTATTTTCGGTCAGCGACGGACGAACAATTGGCGAACTGGCTCGCAAACGCGGACAAAGAAAAACATCCCCAATATCAAAGTGCGCTTCAGGAGCAGCGAAGACGCGCAAAGGAGCGAACGAATCAAGTCTCAGAGAAACGGCACCCAGAAGTCCGCTGGAACAATCGGTGGCTGATTTGGCTAGCGGTCCTTGGGATCTTAGTAACGATTGCGATTGAAGTGATTCGGAACAGGCCAGACAAGCACTACTCCACGTCCGAGCCTGTCTCCACCAGTGCTCCGACGCCCAAAGCTCGATTAGAGCCAGTATCACCGCCAGAGCCCGCGCAATCGCCTAATTCCGAACTTTTGTCTCCTGCCGGTATCGAATTACCGCAAAAACCGCAGCCAACCCCAATACCACAGTCAACAACCACACCAATAAAGTTTCCGCCACCAGCGCCGTAATCATATTCTCGCCGCAGCAAAAGCCTTTCAAACTTCGCGCCCTCTTCCGCCGCATATAATCGGCTGTCATTTCGACGACTCGTTCTAAATCCCAGCGTTCAACCCCTACGCCCGCCGCGACCGCCGGACCACCTCAAATCGGACACAAGATCTCATTCATCCTGTTGACCGTATTTCGATGAATTTCCGATGAATGACTGATTCATTCATCCAGATTTGCCTAGGGAATTTCGATGAATGAATGAAGCTCAGGGGCCAAGCGAGATCAGATCGCCTTGGCGTTTCAGTGGCATGCCCAGGTTGCGGCCCAGGTTGATGCAGGGATGCGGTTCATGTTCGTTTGAACGTCGTTGCTGAGCGTGATTGCAAAGCGCAATTCCCGCGATTTTCAGCGCCGCTAGTCCGAGGCGGGATGAAATTGGACACACCGACCCCTGCATGCCTCGATAGGCGCGCTTTAACGCCGCAACGTTCCGGGGGTCCTTTGATTGACAGCTACCCGCAGTCCCGTTTCAGCGCCCGAACACGTAGGCCGCTTCTTTCGGGGTTGAAGTGTACTGCTCTGCTCCAACAAGGGCACGCTTGCCTGAGAGTGAGACAGAAATGCCAAAGGAATCGTACGGCATTCCATCCGACGCGATTAGCTTATATTTCTCAACCCAGGTCCCGCCAGAGCGTTGATAAAGATATGCAGCGCCCGGCAATGATGGGTTTTGGACGGCCCCAACCAAAACCTGGTTGCCAGAGATTGCGACCGAAGAACCGAAGTTGCCGCCTCCATCTGACGCGCTCAGCTCCGCCGCTTGAGTCCAGGATGTGCCGTCAAACGTGAAAATATAGGCCGCGCCCTCGTCATCGAGAGCGCCCGTCGCGCCAACGACAGCGCCGTTGCCGTAAAGCGACACGCTGGAGCCAAAGTCACCGTAATCTGAAGGATCCGGCGGTAGAAACTCAGCCTCTTGTGTCCAGCTGGTTCCATCAAACGCGTAGACATAAGCCGCGCCACTCCGGTATCCGACCTCACTTCTCAAGACAGCGCCGACAAGAGCGCGAGATCCCGAGATCGAGACAGCGTTGCCGAACTCATCAAGCTCAGCCCCGTCGGCAAGACTCAATTTGGCTTCCAGAATCCAATTAAGGCCGTCGAAATGGAAGACATACGCCACCCCCCTGTTACGGAGCTTGCCAGGCGCCCCAATAATGATTCGATCGCCCGAGAGGGAAACGGAGCTGCCAAAGTCGTCTAGCGGCCTTCCGTCGGGAGCAAGCAACTGGGCTGACTGATGCCAGGTCGTGCCGTCAAAGTCGAAAACGTAGGCTTCGCCCTTATGCAAACCATCGACGGTCTTGTAAAACGCACCGATCACCGCCCGCGTTCCCCAGAGGGCGACCGAGGAGCCAAACTGGTCATTCGGAATGGCATCGGAAGCCGTCAACTTCGCCTCCTCCACCCAAGTCGTTCCATTGCGGACGAAAGTATAAGCTGCGCCGGCGTACGTTCCCTGGCTGCTATTCAAGGAATTACCGATAAGAGCGCGGTCGCCCGAAAGTGAGACAGAGATGCCAAATCTGCCACTCTCGCCGGCCGGAGGTTAATCTCGAATCGCTCAGTAATCGTTTTGGTAGCGGCTTGGGCCAGGGAGTGGGCTGCATCGGCAGGTGCCCCGCCTTTCACTGCTGCTGCTTCGACTGCGTTTAGCGCCGAGGAAGCTGCAATATTGAAGCTTCCGGTATACACCCAATGAAAGGGAGTAGCGGCACACGGTTGCACGAGCAGCAGCCCTGCTCCCAGAAGAAGCAGCGGGATTGCGAAATGCCACGCAGCAATCAAGGCAAGGAATTGCAGATCGGTGACCGCGTTGGCAAGTGAGGTTCTGATTGGATTTTTGGCGTTTGGCAGTTGAGCTGGATTGTTCACGGAACGTTTTCCTTTACCCCTGGGTGGTTCACCTTTAACCGCAGGTCTGAAAGAGGGGTGGAGACCCCCAAGGATAAGCATCCGCGCCAGATCCAGATCTATTCGATGGCGTAAGTTTGAGGGTTCCATTTTCTCGCACTCTGCATTTCTTGCGAAAAACTGAGCTATTTTTGGCACCGGTCGAATTCACTAATTCGGCGCGTTCCGATTGCCATCCAGTCGCGTGATGAAAGGTCGCTCCGCGAAGACGGAAGAGAGCTTCAATAAGGCTTACTTCTCGAAGACGGCGATCGTCTGATCGCCCGGAATGTTGTCCAATTTCTGCCGGGCCCCGCTTGGCCATTGAATCACCAACGAATCGACCGTGGTCACCGCGCCTAATCCAAAATGCACCGGGATATGATTCTGGGCCATGTAATGTTGTCCGATGTATTCTCGGTGTTGGGTAAGCCCTCCTGCAATGAGAGTGATCTTGGCGCCCACTCCGTCGCGATTACTCTCTTTCCCGGTAAGTTCAATTTTCAGCCAATGATTCAGGTTGCCATTGTTCTTGAAGAGTAGATATGGGCCATAGGCATTGCCGGCACCGTTGCAAACAAAGAGATCCAGAAATCCGTCGTTGTTATAATCAATAAAGGTCGCGTCGCTTCCTCTCCCGCCGTTCTTCGCTTTTACTCCGGCTGACCCAGCGACGTCGGTAAACGTGGAATCACCGTTATTTCGAAAGAGCCGGTTCGGCTTTGACGTGGTATTTACGATATACAAGTCGAGATCGCCGTCATTATCATAGTCCCCCCAGGTAACTCCCAGTGCGCCGGTTGTATTCACGGCGCCGTCCTCTTCCGTCACATCCGTAAATGTTCCATCTCCGTTGTTGCGGTAAAGGATACCGGGAACATTTGAAGACGATTCTGCGTTGGATTCATCTCCCATCGTGACATAGAGATCGGGATAACCATCGTTATTGAAATCTCCCCAGGCTCCATTCTGGGAAAACTCCGACGTAGTTATTCCCGCGATGGCACTTACATCTTCAAAGGTGCCGTCCCCACGATTTCGGTAAAGAGCGCTCGACTTCGCTATAAAGACATCGATGAATCCGTCCCCGTCGTAATCCGCCCAGGCAGCCGTCCGGTTGCCAAGCCCGTCCCTCGCGATGCCTGCTTCCGATGCAACATCAGTAAACACAAAGTTGCCTTCATTTCGGTATAACAGATTCGGTGCGCCGAAATCGTCTCTAAAGTAACTCGCGACAAAGATATCCAAGTTTGAATCATTATTGTAATCCACCGCATATGAACCGCGACTACGACAATCCATTCCAATCGTTCCGGAAGAAACAGCGATATTGGTAAATGTCCCGTCACCGTTATTCCGCCACAAGTCATTATAGTTCATGGGATTATCTTTCGGCCTTCCCTTGGCCACGTAAAGATCGAGATCGCCATCATTGTCCAAATCTGCCCAGGAAGGACCATGAGCATCGCCATCAAGCGTGAGCAAACCGGCGGCGGTTGTCACATCGGTGAAAGTTCCATCGCCGTTGTTGTGCCAGAGTTGGCAAATCGAGACGTGTGGCTTGAGCAGATGTCCAACGGTCATGACGTCGATATATCCGTCACGATCGTAATCTCCCCAGGCCGCACCCCAGCTAGAGTTGTCTTCGGAAATGCCGGCTGCTACCGAGACATCGGTAAAGGTGAGGGCGCCGGGAAGGTTTGAGGTATCTACGGCTGAAGGGGGTCCCGCTGCGGCTAGTCGGCCAACCGAAGCGGCTAAGACAGCGACGAACACGCCACAGAGAGAAATTCGCCAATGATCGCTGTATGAATGCGACTTGGTGTTTGGATTAATGGCCTTTGGCAGTTGAGCTGGATCTTTCATGGAACGTTTTCCTTTTACCCCCCGGGTGGTTCACCTTCGACCGCAGGTCTGAAAGAGGGGTGGAAACCCCCAGGATAAGCGTCCGCGCCAGATCCAGATCTATTCGATGACAGCGATTCTTACGGCTTCCATTCTTTCCCGCTCTGCGTTTCTTGCGAAAGACTGACCATTTTTGTCGGGATAATCCAGAAGGTGAGCGACCAGGTTAGAACCCATGCCGCTGCCCCTCGTGTGGTGGCGACTGATTGAGCTTTTGTCCGCCTGACGATACTGGTTCGGAACGGCCGGCGGTGAGTAAGATGTTAGGTAGCTTTCCGTGACTCGTCGCCCCGGCGCGATCCCATCGCTCTGTAACCCTGGGCTGACCCCATTTCTATTCAACCGTTACCGGTTTCACCTTGGGGACGAAAGTCAACGTGGAACCATTTCTGCCGTATGACTCAGGCTGTCTCAAGGCGCTTGCATGGTTTGTGCGCTGCAAAAAGGCCAAAGGCCATGGCCCCTGAGTTGTATGCTTGGCGCATAAGCGGAAAGGCCCGCACGAAGCGCCGTGTCGCAGGCGAAGTAATATTTATCAGCCAATGAAGAAGCGGGTGCTCGATCAATTCGGCACAGCGTTGCCATGTCGGCGCGACACAACGCGTTATATCTTCGGCCACTTTCACCTCCAATCCCGCCTGCTCGATCCATCTCTTGTAATCAGAGAGGCCCCCGAGACTCGCGCTCATCATGGCTTCGGCGATCTGTCTGACAAGTTCTGCTTCGCTGGAAAGTGTCGTGCCGTCGCGGCGGAGCCATGCGCACACGGCGAGCACACCGCCAGGCTTTAACGCACGGCTGCAGTTCAAAAAAAACTGCGGTTTGTCGACGAAGTGCTCGCTGCTTTCCATGACCCAAATCATGTCGACGCTTTCCGGCGACGGAGACCATTGATTGGCGTCGTTGATTTCGAAACGAACGCGATCGCTGAAGCCACGCGCCTTTGCCTTTTGCGACGCAAGCCGTACTTGCACCGGACTGATGGTATAGCCGGTCACATCGCAATCGAATCGGTCCGCAAGCCAAAAGGCCGAACCTCCCAATCCGCAGCCGACATCAATAACTTTGCCACCGCGGGGTAGGTCAGCCGCCTCCGCGAGTCTCTCCATCAGGCGCACCTGGGCCTGCGCCGGAGAGCAGTCACAGTCGAAGTAGCCGTGGTGCAGATGCTCGCCCCAGAAGAGTTGGTATAACCGCGCCAGCCGATCATAGTGATGGCGGATGTCTTTGGGATTGACGTCGTATTGTAGCGCGGCGCTCACTTTTCAGTGGAATCGTTTATGGCAATCCGCGCGATTTCCCGCGTGTAAAGCTCGTTGTGAGGGAAGCGCTCGTGCAGCTCGTGCAACAATGCAGTTGCCCCGGCTGAATCGTGATCGCGCAGTGCCGCCACGGCCAGGAGAAGTTTGGCAAATGGTTCAAGATAGTAGCCGCGCGCGGAAGTCTTCCACAGCTCCGCTATTCCCGTGGCCCGGTCGGTGTGCGAGCCGGTGAGCCGCAGCAGCACGCGCAACGGGGCCGCCTTCAGACTTAGCAGGTAATTTTCAACCCCGGAACCAAGGTAGCTATCACCAGCATCCGGGTCTATGGCGAGCAACCTTTCCGCGTAAGGTCGACCTTCTTTTGTATATCCCAAGGCAGCAAGATCACGCTTCTCGACCAGGCCGGCGTAGTTCGCGCGCAGTCCATACGTCAACGATTTGACGAATAGCGCCGTCGTATCTTGATCGGATTGTTGCAAATGTAAGTCGGCCAAGTGATCGGCTTCGTCGATTTGTTGGAGAAATCGCGACTTGATCTGCGCGTCCGGCGAGAGCGTCGGACGATGGATGAATTTCTCATCGTCGACAAATAATTCGGACTCGAGTGCTCCCAAGCGCGCCAGTTCGGAGAATAAGTAGGCCGCGGCATCCGATGCCGGGCCTAAGGGATCATCCGGATGAGACTTTTTCCACGTATCGAACCTGATGTGCGCGTCGTCGAACTGGAGGTCGTACATCGATAGCCAGCCGCGATAAATCTCATCTACCTTCGGCAAGAGTTCCGGGGCGGCAGCAGACAGCGTCGATTGCAGCGCGAAGCCTGCCGCCAGGATAACCAGCCTCCACCTATACAGCATATGAGTAGATGCGTCTCATATTGCGCTCGAAAATCATAGCCGGCAGGAGCGGAGTTACGACGTGTCGCCCACCAAGCAGTAACGGATGACGCCATTGGCCGACCAGCCCCATTAACCTTGAGCGTTGCTGAACATGTCGCGTGCGCGGTCGTCGGAGTGATTCATATCGACGAAGTGCGACGGGCGCAGATGACTCCTGTTTGATGCATTTGGAAAGTGCCAGCGCATCCTCCAGCGCCATACAACCGCCCTGCCCAAGATTCGGAGTGCAGGGGTGCGCAGAATCGCCGAGCAATGTCACACGTCCACGGCCCCACGAGCGCAAGGGAGCCAGATCCCGCGCCGAATGCCGAAGGATAGTCACTTCGTCGGTGGCTTGAATAAGATTCAGCACGGGGTCGTGCCAATTACGGAATCGTTGCAGCAAGTCGAGTTTTCGTCCGCAGGGCGGATCAGTATAGAACGCTGAAACATTAGCCGTCCCGTACCACGTGTAGCTTCCGTTTCCAGTGTTCAGGATACCGAAACGTTGTCCGCGACCCCAGCTTTCGCTGTTCGAACCGGGAATCACCGCGTCGCCTCGATAAGTGGCCAGGCCGCGCCAAATCGTATAGCCGCGATAGATGGGATGGGACGCGCCAAAAAGTTGGGCACGAACCTGCGATCGGATTCCGTCTGCCCCGACGATAGCCGCGTGCTCAATGGCTTCGAAATTCTTGAAGTGAAGCTTTACTCCGTCAGCCCGCTCGGAAAAATGATCGAAGTCATAACCGAGCCTGATGGCTTCGGGCGGAAGCGCAGCGATCAACGCTGCCAACAGATCTGCCCGGCGAACGCCGAGCGCCGGCACATCGAAATCGCCAAGCGCGAGGTCCATCAACACTCGACCCGAACTCGAGCGGACAAGAAAATTTGTGGTCGGTCCGCCCTTGGCCGCGACCTGCTCGAGCACACCCAGCTCGCGCAAAACACGGGTCGCGTTTGGCCATAACATGATTCCCGAGCCGGCCTCCTGTAGACCAGTGGTTTTTTCGTAGACGGTCACTCGCACTCCCGCCCGTTGCATCGCGACTGCGGCAGCAATTCCTCCGATCCCGGCACCGACAATGGCGATGCCCCTCGGGTCATTTGAAAGACGGTCCATTAATGTGATCGGCGGAGCCTTAGACCGGGTCACTTTGGGCACGTTCAAACCGGACTGCGCAGAATTACCGACTTTAGTAACAGACACCGCCGAAGCGGAATGAACGCTTTCTCGAAGTGAGCAGTCTCACTGAGACAACCCGTTTATCGCCGCCGTGCTCTTTATAAACTCTACTCGCATTCAGCCGACATTTACTGCGGAAGATCGTTGGCAATTCTCTGCGCAACCGAGCTTCCTTGATCCCGCCGTGCGTCGTTGGTCGGCGCCCCTCTGGCGAGATGCCTTCGTCAACCGTTCCCGTCCGATTTCTAGCGCGCCGCACAAACCATTACCGAACAGTTGGAGCGATGCGTGCGTCACCGCCGCCTGGCTTGGACATTCCACGGTGCTGATCAACTTTTTCGGTCTCACCATTCTTACCGATCCGGTCTTGTTCGGCGCGATTGGACCGCGCTTCGGCGGATACACTTTCGGACCGCGGCGACTCGTCGCCCCCGCGCTCTGTGTAGCCGAATTGCCGAAGATCGATCTCGTCCTTCTTTCGCACGCGCACTTCGATCACTTCGATCTTCGTACGCTGCGACAACTCAACCGCGGGATCGCCCGTCATCACGGCGGCAGGAACAGCAGACCTGCTGCGAACGCTCAACTTCGCTTCTGTGACCGAGCTGCGCTGGAATGACAGCACATCCATCGAAATAAATTCCGGTGCGATAGCTGTGCGCGCTTTGCGCGCAAGACATTGGGGTGCCCGTCTGCAATACGACAGCTTCCGCGGTTACAATGCTTATCTTCTCGAACGCGGCGGCCGTCGACTCCTCTTCACAGGCGATACTGCTCTTACCGACAGCTTTGCGGAAATACGTCGCACAGCAGGAATCGACCTCGCGGTTGTCGGCATCGGCTGCTATCACCCCTGGATCGAGACGCATTGCACGCCCGAGGAAGCAGTGCGAATGGCAGACGACGCCGGCGCGCAATTCATCATGCCGGTGCATCATCAAACCTTCCGCCTTAGTTTCGAACCAGCGCCGGAGCCAATCGAGCGCTTCACTGCGGCTCTCTCGAGCACACCGGGGCGTGTCGCACTGCGCGAGATTGGACAGACCTTTTTTCTTCCAGCTTGACCGGCCCTCGTAGGTTCGCAAAGCAGAGCGGAAGTCTTGCCAGCCCTGGCGCAGCGCAACGATGGAGGGTGGGATCGTCGTTATACCCTTCATCCCAGCCTGTCATTAGGAAGTCCACGACCACGCGGCAATGCGCCAACCGGCTGCTACCTTGCGCAATACCACGGTCATCAAGAATTTCTCGAGGTGTGGCAGGAGGTAGGGAAATAGGTCGAACGAGTTCGAACGAGGTCGAAATACGCTGAATGAACGGGTTTTATGAATCGCACCGCGGTCCGGCCGGCCGAATGACACGTTAAACCCTAATCGCCGGCACTTTGCAAATTTTTGACACCAAATCCGCGAACTTCCAACCGTTGCAGGCTGCGGGTGGAGACACCGAGCAAGGAAGCTAATTCACCTCTGGAGTAGGCCAATTTGGTCTCGGGTGCTGCACCCGATAGCTGTGAACCTGAGATCATTATCGGAGAATTTGTCTCTTCGTGATCCGAGGGGGGCCACCCGTTTCGCCCCCCTCCTGCGTTTCGGGAGCGGGCGGGATGGGGCGAGTGGTGGGTCCCTCCCCGCCGCATCCCGTTACACATCGAAAAAACGAGGCAATACGCCTGGCCACCGTTTGGGTGCGCCGGATGGGAGGAACGCTGATCTCGCCTGGGTGACGCGAAGGTGCCTCCGCGACTCGTTAGACCGCGGTGCGGAATAGCGCACCGACGCCCGCCGTCAAACCCATTGCCAGCGCGCCCCAAAAACCGCCCGCCTGCTCTCCAAAGTCGCCTGAACGCTACGGTTTAGTCTCTGCGCCAATTGGAGAAGACGGATCTTTTGGGACTGGCATCTCCGAGTGAGTGTTCTGGAAGGCGGCGATCATCCACTTTCCGGTTTGCTTCTGCAGGAGCTGCGTCTGGATTCCTTGCTGCACTTTGGGAAGTCCGTGCGGCGTTTTGGCACCAGTCATGGTCCAGCGCACATGCGCCACTGCAAACTCCGAGTTTAGAAATTTAACCTTCACTTCGCGAACCGTGAGCGCACTCTCCCGAAATACGAATGCATACGCATCTGTGAGCCTCTTCTCGATCTCCGATCGCCCCTTCCACCACAAGCCGGCCACATTCACGCAGTCGCCGTCTTCGGTAAACAGATTTGCGTAGGCTTTTGCGTCGTGTCGGTTCCAAGCTTCCTGCTGCTGCATCTCGAGCTGGCGGATGGCGGCTTCGTCCGCGGCTTCTCCGCTGGCACACGTAGTCCGCGCGAGTGATAAGACGGACACCAGGATCAATAGATTGAAAAGGTTTTGTTTCATGAGCTTGTTTCGAGATTCGCGAACCGGCTTCATTGTGGAGAGCCTCCCGTTCTTATGGTCCTCCAATCGCAGTCAAGCAAGGGTCGTAGCGGCCAGCCGGGCAGAGCGATAAAAGAACCGTTTTGCAGCTTCAGCCGCCGCGATGTACGAAACGATGATGAGCGCAATGATCGGATAGAAGGACGCCGGCAACACTTCGAATCCGAGGATCTGCGCGAACGGAAGATAGGGAGTCACCGCTGTGACCACCACGACTGCGGCCGTCGCCATTACCAGCAATTTGCTCGGACGACTCTTGAAAAACGGCCGCTGGCTGCGAACCACAAGCACGATCAGCGATGCCGATATGATCGATTCGATAAACCACCCGGTTCGGAACTGCGCCACGCGTCGCATGCAACCAAAGCAGCACCGCGAAAGTGAGACAGTCGAACACGGAGCTCACAGCACCGAACACGATCATAAAGCGGCGAATGAAGGCGATGTCCCACCGACGAGGTGTCTGAACCGACTCCGGATCCACGTTGTCGCCGGCGATTGTCATCTCGGGAAGTCAGTCAGCAGATTAATGAAGAGAATTTGCTTCGGCAATAGTGGAAGGAAGGGAAGGAATAACGACGCGCCCGCCATGCTGAACATGTTTCCGAAATTCGCGCTCGTGGCGATAAACACATACTTAAGCGTGTTCGCAAAGGTGCGTCGGCCTTCGCGCACGCCATCCACGAGCACTCCGAGATCGCGTTCCAGTAAGACGAAGTCCGCGGCTTCCCGGGCAACGTCGGCGGCGCTCTCGACCGAAATACCAACATCTGCGGCATGAAGCGCAGTTGCGTCGTTGATTCCATCACCCATATAACCGACGACGTGCCCGCTCTTTTTGAGGGCGAGAATAATTCTCTCTTTCTGGTTCGGCTCGATTTCCGCGAAAACCTGGACCTCGTTAGCCCGCACCATCAGCGCTTGAGAACTCATCTCCCGCATCTCCGAACCCGACAAAATGCGTGCACTGTCCAATCCGATTTGCTGCGCAACATGTGCAGCGATCAGCGCATTATCCCCGGTGATAATCTTTAGGCCGATGCCGAGGTCATTTAGCTCACGAATCGTCTTGTCGATCCCGCTTTTCGGCGGATCTGAAAGGACGATGAATCCGAGGAAGACGAGATCGCTCTCCGTTTCGCGAGTGACGTGCCTCTCGTTACCGAAATCGCGATAAGCTACCCCGAGGACGCGGTGTCCTTCGTTACTGAATTGGTGCCATTGGCGATCGATGTCGCTCCCTACCGCCTCGATATTCGTCAACGTTCCATCAGCCAACTCCACCTGTATGCAGACCTCCACCATTTGCCGAAGCGCTCCTTTCGTGATGAGCAAATGACGGCCGTCCTTTTCAAAGAGGATGCTCAGACGCTTGCGTCCGAAAGTCATACGGTAGTTCGTCGACCTTTTGCCAGCCGTCGCAATTCGTAGCGCAAGATTCACAGATTGCTTCATTGATTGGATTACCGAGCCCAGTCTCGTTCGTCGCGTTTAGATACGCATAGAGCGAGGCCTTTGTATTCTCCAGCCCATGAGCGTCGAGCACAGCATGAAGCTTCACTTTGCCTTCCGTGATCGTCCCGGTCTTGTCAGAGCAAAGCACATCCATGCTGCCGAAATTCTCTATTGCGGCCAGACGTTTGGTGATCACTTTCTTTTCCGCCATCCGCCGGGCCCCCCGTGAAAGATTTATGCTGATAATCGCCGGCAAGAGCTGCGGCGTCAGTCCGACTGCGAGAGCGAGTGCAAATAGAAATGAGTCGAGAACCGGCTTATGAAAGTAGACGTTGCAAGCAAAGATCCCGAGGACAAGCAACGCGGTAACCTCCGCAAGTAGGTAGCCGAAACGGCGAATGCCGTGCTCGAATTCGGTCTCTGGCGGTCGGAGCTTTAAGGCTCTCGAAAACTTTGCCAAACTCGGTCTCGCGACCCGTGTGAATAACCAGTGCTTTGCCGTTGCCGCTAACGACGCTCGTTCCCAGGAAGACGGCGTTTGTGCATCGCGCCAGTGCCGCATTCGGCGCGAGCACTCCCGGTAATTTTTCGACTGGAAACGTCTCGCCGGTCAGTGTCGCCTCGTTGACGAATAGGTCGCGTGCTTCGAACAACCGACAGTCACCCGGGATAATTCCGCCCGCCACTAAGATCACCACATCTCCGGGAACAATTTCCTCCAGGGGGGACCAGAGTCTCGTCGCCATCGCGCAAAGCGCGCGTTTTAGTTTCTACCACTGCTCTGAGCCTGGCGACGGCTCCCGCCGCACCGTATTCTTGCCAGAAACCAAGAAGACCACTCGCCAGGACGATCGTGAGAATGATCATTGCATCGCTGGCATCCTGGAGAAATGCCGCCAGGACGGCTGCACCAATTAGGATAATGATGATCGGACTCTTGAATTGTCCGAATAGCAGAGTAGAAACTGCTTGCTTGCTCGTGGCCTTTAATTCGTTCACGCCAAAACGAGTGAGTCGTGCACGCGCTTCCTCGGTCTTGAGACCGGCGCTCGATGTGTCAAGGCTCTGAAACAACGCCTCGGCGGAACCGGCGCTTATCACGTCCCTGGCGTTGGGATTCTCGCGTTGCGCGTTCATCAATAAGAATTTCTCACGTAGTGCCGGTCGACAAACAATCAGAGGTATATTCCGCGGTGGCGCTTAGCGGCTCCGTTCCCCTTTTGCGAAATCCGACTTACTGGCAAGAGATGGACGTAAGAGGTCTTGATTTCACGAGGGTCGGATTCCGTCCGAGACTTTATTGTAACTTCGGTCCCACGCAACCTGATTGAGACCGATATCACCGGCCGAATACCTCAACTTGTCTTTTTCTGCATGAACTCGCTCAACTTAACGCGCGCCGCCTGGAGCCGTCGCATCATTACTTCGCTCATGCGCTTAAACAGCTCGTGCATCGCTTTGCGCATCCACGTCAGGTGATGGCCTATCTGGGCTTGGTCCCGACGGAAAATACTTCGAGTGACAAACGGCGCCAGGGGCGCATCACCAAGTGTGGCAATGCCCATGCGCGCTGGTTGCTGGTGGAATGCGCCCAGCATTACGCGGCCCCGCCCAAGGTGAGTAAGGAACTGAGCCGACGCCAGCAAGCTCAACCCCATGAGGTGCGGGCCATCAGTTGGCGGACGCAGAACCGGTTGCACCGTCGCTACTCGCGTCTCCTGGCGCGGCGCCTCCAGCGTAACAAGGCGATGGTAGCGATCGCGCGGGAGTTGTGCGGTTTTATCTGGGAACTCTTACGCACGCAATCCTGTTACCAGGTGCCAGCAACCTCTGTCTGAAAAGATGGTTCGAGGGGAACAGATTAACGAACAAGGAAGGGAGAGAAGTAGAGCGCAACACTATTGAACAAACCAAGGCAGGAGCGGCTCTGAGGTGGCAGGTCACGGAAGCCAACCCACGATGTCTCGTTAGCGTTAAGGCTGGAGTAATCCACGCCCAAGCACGCGTCACCTAGACTGTTGGACAAAGGCTGCGGTGAATTAAAAGAATGCCGGATAGGTCCTCCTTAAAAAAAGGATAGCCCGCGAATATCAGCATCACCAACCGCCGGGAACCTAACTCACCCCGACTGATCCGCCGCCTCAAACCCGCTCCTCCTCTTACCAGAGCGATGCAAACACTCGCACCAGACTTCTTTTGCCCGTTGACAAATCGACAGCCATATCAACGAGACCAAGGTGAGCCGCCGCGAGCAAGGGCGAGCGCGGCGGCGGATTGACGGTTTGAACTCATGTAAAGCCGATCGTACGACGGCTCGCGGTCGGCTCGAATCGCCCGGTTAGATGTCATTGGTCAACAGGCTAACAGACTCGGCACCAATGCGCAGCACAAAACCGGACATGAAGGTGAAGACGTGGTCCCAACCGGTGGGCACGTCAGAGGAGATTCCGGCGGCGGTCGGCTCGAAGGACTCAACGCCTCCGACCGCTGACAGGGACCTGTCCTCGAGAAAAGGCATCGCGGGATAACGCGCTGTAGCCGACAAATGCGAAACCCCGCAAAACTCGACGGCGAGAACACGCGCAAGATGCGCCTCCGCATACTCGTTGGCCCTCCAATGAAGGCGCACGGTGCAAGTGATAATATCGTAGCTGAAGCCGACGAAATCGAAGCAGTTGTGAAGATCGAAGCTCGCCGAATCCGTGTGGAGGTAAATCTCACCGAAACGGCAGGGAACTGAAGTCGACGGACTCAACATCTAACGAGATGAAGCTGAGGTGCTGCGAGCGAGGGCGCGCTCCGCAACGGATGAAACGGTTGAAGTCATGCAAAGCAAAGTAGTACGACGGCTCGCAGTCAGCTCCAGCGCATGCTTAGGTGTGGACGTGGTCTGCAACGCTGAGGTGGGCAACTGGCTCTGCGAAAAAGGGCATTGGGCGCGGTCCTATGCCGGGACGATCACGGGGACCACCGGCAACCATTTGAGCCGGACCTGCCGTCGGAGGTTAATCGCAATCATAGCACTGGTGATGAAGAGCAACGGAATCAGCGCCAATCCCAGGCGGTACGATCCCGGTCGAGTCCTTGCTGATCCCCCAGATGACAGGGACGCACGAACGCGCCGAGCTGGGCCAGCGTGTTGTCGCGGCCACGCGACCGGCGACCATTCGGCACGGCACGACTTCGGTCGCGACGAGGTTGGTCGAAAGCGTCACCGCCGGGCCAGAAGAAGGACATCGCGAGATAGGCCACGATCAGGATCGCAGGCGTGCTTGCGAACGCCATGCTGCAAACGCAGGCCGCGACCGCAACCATGCTTCCGATGAAAGATGCCCGAAGCGGCTCCGGCCGGTCGCTGTGCCACCCGACGCAAGCATTCCGATCACGGTCATCACTCCACCGCAGCTGATGAGATAGCCTACATGCCCGACGTTCCATCCCGGTGCCCGTCATCAGGACCTGCGGCGCGATCAGCGCGAAGCCCATGTATCCACCGATGGTCAGGCAGGCGATGGCCGCGAGGTGGAGCACGCGTGGGTCCTGCAGCGCGCGCAGCGACGTGCGGCCCTTTTCCGGCGGCGAGCCGGAAGTTCTCGGCCGCAAGCTCGCCGCACAATCCAGTCCCGCTCATCCTCGGCCAGCCAGCGCGACAGTTGCTGGCCCGTCGGGCAGTAGCCAGAACATCGCCACTGCCGAGCAGCACGGTCGGCGCGCCTTCGAGCAGGAACAGCCATTGCCAGCCATGCAGTCCGGCCATGCCGTCGAGCCCGAGCAGCCAAGCCGAGAGCGTGCCGCCGACAATGCTCGAGACTCCGCCGAAGCAATAGAAGCGGCTGATCGCACGCCCGCGATGAGCCGCCGGATACCAGTTGGACAGATAGTAAATGCAGGTCGGCCAGAAGCCCGCCTCGGCAGCTCCGAGCAACAGCCGCATGATGTAGAATTGGATCGGAGTGCGGACGAACATCATGCCCGCAGAAATCAGCCCCCAGCTGATCATGATCCGCGACGATCCAGCGCCGCGCGCCGATCCGCGGCATGACCATTCCTGACGGGATTTCGAGCAGCGCGTATGTCAGGAAGAACAAGCCGCTGCCGAGACCGTAAACCGTCGCGCTGAACCCCAGATCGACGTTCATCTGCGTCGCCGCGAAGCTTACGTTGATACGGTCGAGGTAGGAACAGAGATAGCCTAGCCCGAGGAACGGAAGGATCGCCACGACGCCTTGCCCGAGGGCGCGACTTGCGAGCGAAGCAGAATCCCTCACTCGCCTTCTCCCCTGCGCCGTGCAGAACGCTTCACCGAAACAGGGGTGGGTGCAGGGGCACTTCCATCAGCTGCTCGAGCGGCACCGCGGTGGGGCATCCTCGGTGTATGACAGGAACGGAGCGGAATGCCAACTTTTAATGCGCCCGAGGTTCCATGGCCTCTACGCTAGGCGGCGGGCGTTGTTTCCCCATCGTTCCAACTCGGCGACGGCCGCGAGCAGCCCCACGCGTCGACAAAGCAACGTAAGGACGGCATCAATGAGATCGCTGCAGCTCTGCCGTGAATGACCATGAGCCTAACGAGAGGATAACCGGCAATTTCGCCGGTTATCCAGCGTATTAGCCAGCAACTCCGGCTTTGTCTCAAATTTGCGAATTCTTTGCAATCCCGATTTGTGGCGGTTTCTCCGCCTGGGTTGAACGCCCGGACTATTGAGAGGCTGATCCTACTGGCCCTCCGGCCAGCTTGCCACAAGGCGGCGTTGCGGGTCGGTTTCAGGCGAAGGCGTGAAGAGCCCGCAGCTGTAGCGCAGCCTGGCCAGTTCGTCGATTGCCGCAGCGCCCGTAGCGATCCCGTGACGGGCCAGCCAGCAACCGACCACCGTGCCTGTCCGGCCGCGACCCCAACACTTCTCCTGGCGCGCCAGTTGCTGATAGCTATTGCGTGCACGGCTGCGAAACGAAGGGGAGCATCTCAATGACGTGCGGCCGCCGCCTCCCGAACGACATAAAAAATGAGATGCAGGGAGTCCCCTTTTTCGACCTTCGCGTCCTCAACCAAAAAAATATGATGCAAAAATTCGATTTCTTCGTTTATGCCCGCGCCGTGTTGACGAGATTTCTTGCTCTCCTCTTCCTCCTAACTCAAGCGAAAGCGGGATCGCCAGGGCCCGACCAGTCAGTAACCTTTCAAAACAATCCCGCTCACGATGGCTACAACCCTAGCAAGACCAACCATGAAGTGTAAACCATACATAACAACATGA
>CAVYVJ010000014.1:0-33198 GCA_963771865.1 uncultured Verrucomicrobiae bacterium | reverse complement strand
CACCTATCCCGATCTTTCGACCAAGCCGACCAACATCTCCACTCGTGGTCTAGTGCAAAGCGGCGACGGTGTCATGATCGCTGGTTTCATCATTCAGGGCAGCGCGACCAAGCAGGTCATTATTCGCGGACTAGGCCCTTCGCTCACACAGCACGGCGTAGTTGGCGCCTTGCAGGACCCGACGCTCGATTCTGCGCGATGCGGGCGGCGTTCAACTCGCTTTCAACGATGATTTCGCGGAAACTCAGGAAGCCGAAATTGCTGCGACCGGGCTCACTCCGACTGACTCCCGGGAAGCGGCGATCGTCGCCACCCTCGCGCCCGGCCGTTATACCGCGATTCTGCGTGGTAAGACTGACGGCATTGGTTTGGTTGAGGTTTATGACTCGGAATCGACCAGCGCAACCCATCTGGTCAATATTTCGACTCGCGCTAGCGTTGGCCAGGACGATAACGGCGCACTAATTGGACGGATTTATTATCGACGGGCAGGTGAGTCAGCAAGTGCTCATTCGCGCACTGGGGCCGAGCTTGAGCGCGGCCGGCGTCAGTGGTGCGCTGGCCAATCCAACGATCGATTTTTATCGTGGCTCGCACTTAATTCTATCGAATGACAACTGGAAAACGGATGACGAGTCTGGTATCGCGGGCACCGGGATACCTCCAGAGGATGACAAAGAGGCAGCGATTCTTGTGACTCTCGATCCGGGTAGTTATACCGCAGTCATTCGGGGGAAGAATAACAGCACGGGAATGGCATTAGTCGAGGTGTATCAACTCAAATAGCATGCCCTAGGTCGCAGACTATTGATTGAGCGCGTAGACTTCTACTAGCGCCACGCCGGTAGTGTTGCCGGCGCCGCGCACGATGGCGGTATAGGCGCCGGGGGCAAGGGTGGCGACGATGGCTGATTCCTTATCGCTGGAAGGCGGGATGCTCGAAGCAATAATTTGGTCCGCCTGGGTGGTGCGCCAGTTGTCATTTTGGAAAATCAACGATCCATCAGAGCCATGGAGCTCGAGGATTGGATCCGGAAGCGCTCCGGCTACGCCGGCAGCGGTCAGTGACGGACCAATCGCGCGGATGATGACCTTGGTGGGCGCGGTGCCACCGATAATAAAGCCACCGATCATGGCGTCGTCACTGGTGCCAACCTCTCCACGGGTGGAGATGTTGCTCACCCTGGAGCTACCCGGGTTGAGGTTACCCGGATTGGCGCTACCCGAGTCGAGATCATACAGCTCGCACAAGCCAGTGCCTGTAGCGCCGTTTGCGCCCCTCAGGACTAACGTGTAATTGCCCGGTGCCAGGTTGGCGACAATAACTGATTCAAGCGGGCTGGTTGGCTGCAACTCTGGCACTACGGTGCCGGCCGGGAGAGAAGTCCAGTTGTCATTCTGGGTAACCAGTGCGCCGGTCGAATCGTGGAGTTCAAGCAGTGGATCTGTCAGCGGACGCCTCACGCCAACTTTGCTGAGCGATGGGCCGAGGGCTCTGAGCGCAACATTTTTGTTCCCTCCTGCGATAATGAAGCCGCCGATCATGACGCTATCGCCGCTCCGCACGAAAACGCGGGTTGAGACGTTTCGCAATACTGGCTGCGGTGGTGGTGTTGGTGTCGGTGTTGCAGTTGGGGTTGGGGTGGGCGTCGCCGTCGGTGTTGCAGTTGGGGTTGGGGTTGCCGTTGGAGTAGGTGTTGGCGTCGCAGTCGGAGTTGGGGTCGCTGTTGGGGTCGGTGTCGGCGTTGGCAGTCGGAGTTGGGGTGGCCGTTGGAGTAGGTGTCGGCGTCGCAGTCGGAGTGGGTGTTGGGGTCGGGGTCGGGGTCGGACTCGGCATGGTTCCGAACGAAACTTCGTTGGAGAAGCCGCTCTCCGCTCCCGCCTCGTTGTAAG
The DNA here is from genome assembly GCA_963771865.1 of uncultured Verrucomicrobiae bacterium. GTDB lineage: Bacteria > Verrucomicrobiota > Verrucomicrobiia > Chthoniobacterales > UBA10450 > Palsa-1392. The sequence continues at coordinate 31,305 of CAVYVJ010000014.1, read as the reverse complement.
CCGTCACCGCGAAATAGAAGATTCCATCATTCAAGTCTCTGATGGTCAGGTAGGGATTTAGGCAATCACGCACCTGATCGTAGTTTCCACTGGAAGTTCCGAAATAAAGCCGATAACCAGCGATATCCGCTTCGGGATTTGCGGTCCAGGCAAAGCTGGCGGTTTGCGATGCGTGCGCTTCGGGGGCCAATTGGAAGGCTGCCACCGTGAAGACAACCATGAGGAGCCGGATCAAGACATTTGCCATAGAGTCTAAGTTTTATAGCAATTCTGATGCCTATGGTTTTATCTAGTAAATAAAACAGGCGTTTTCTCGCCGTTTCGTCTTGCGCCGCCTGTGCCGAGCCGACAATCCTGGCTCCGACCTCCGACTATCTCGCCGCGAGCGCCAGTTCAGAAATGAGGTTTGGCCCTCTGTAGATAAATCCTGTGTAAATCTGCACTAATTGCGCGCCGGCCGCGATTTTCTCTCGTGCGGAACCCGCATCGGTAACGCCGCCACTGGCGATGATTGGCAACTGGGTCCGACTGCGCAGAAAACGAACAACTGCCGTCGCGCGTTCTCGCAGCGGTGCGCCACTCAACCCGCCGGCCTCGTCCGTCGCGGGAGGTATCGCGGAATGATCGAGAGTTGTATTTGTCGCAATCAACCCAGCCAACCCAAAATCCTGCACAGCGCCGACAATTTCTTCGAGAGATTGGTCTGAAAGATCTGGCGCGATCTTCAGAAGGATGGGTTTGGGACTGGGGAGCCGCGCATTTTCGTCAGCCAGGGCGCGAAGCAGGCCGACGAGCGCGCCCTGTTCCTGCAGGTCGCGCAAACCCGGCGTGTTGGGGGAACTCACGTTGAGCACGAGATAATCGGCAACGGAATGGAGTTGGCGAAAGCTGTAGAGATAATCCGCCGGTGCTTCCTCCAGCGGTGTCACTTTGGACTTGCCCAGGTTCACACCGATCGGAATTGACGGCGGTCGCGAACTTTCGCGCAGCTTCCGCAGCCGCGCGGCGACAGCAGCCGCGCCCTCGTTGTTGAAGCCAAGGCGATTGATGAGGGCCCGTTGCGCCGTATAACGGAAAATGCGCGGCGTTGGATTTCCTGGTTGGGGCCGGGCAGTAACGGTGCCGATCTCGACGAAGCCAAACCCGAGGGCCTCCCACGCGGGAATGGCCACGCCATTCTTATCAAAACCCGCGGCGAGGCCAATCGGATTGGGGAAAGTTAACCCGAAAAGGGTGCTCGGGCGCGGCGGTGGCGCGAACGATCGCAGGAACGCCAATGCGCCGGGGATTTGCGGTGCCCGGCGCAAGAAATTGAGGGCGAAATGGTGCGCCTTTTCCGCTTCCATGCAGAAAAGCAGCGGTCTCACGAAATGCTCGTACAAATCGCTCGTCAGGCGTTTCATTTTCCGATGCAAAAAGTCGCGAAGAGGGCGTCAAGAATTTGCTCTGTATCCGTCTGGCCGATGACCTCGCCCAACGCCTGCAGGGCGGCGCGCAGGTCCTCGGCGACGAACTCCGGCGCGAGATTTTGGGCCAGGGCAAGGCGTGCGGCGTCACAGGCGGCGAGCGCGCGGCGCAGGCAGTCACGGTGACGCGCGTTGATCGCTACGGCACTCGGGACGTCCCAGCGCTTTTCGCTGACTTTGGCGAGGATTGCCTCCTCGAGACCAGCCAGGCCGTTTTCTTCGATGCAGGAAATTCGGAGCGCATCACAATCGGTCCAATCCTGATGGAGCGGCAGATCGCTCTTGTTCAAAAGCAGAAGCCTCGCGACGTCCGGAATCTGCGACTCAAAATGCGCCGGTCTTGGCACGCTCGCATCGATGACGTGGAGGACGAGGTCGGCGTGTAAGAGCGACCGCTCGGTTCGGGCGATACCTTCATTTTCGATCGGGTCGGAGGTTTTTGGGCGTAGTCCCGCTGTATCCGTGAGGCGGAAGGCGATGCCCCGCAGGTTGATCAGTTCCTCAATTGTGTCGCGAGTGGTTCCGGGCATCTCGCTCACAATCGCGCGCGGGAAACCGAGAAGACGATTGAGCAAGCTCGATTTGCCGGCATTCGTCGCGCCGTAAATGACAACGCGCACGCCCTCGCGAAAGATGCGGCCCTGATCTGCGGTTGCGAGGAGCGCGTCGCATTGCTCTCGGATTTGGTCGAGCCGGGCGAGGAAGTCGGCCCCGACATCGGGCTCGATGTCTTCGTCCGGGAAATCGATGTAGGCTTCGAGGTGGGCGATGAGGGAGACCAAATCTTCGCGCAATCCGGTGACGCGTTCGCCCAATCGCCCCTCAAGTTGTTCCGCGGCCGAGCGAAGGGCGAGGTCGGTTTTGGCGCGAATTAAGTCAATCACCGCCTCGGCCTGAGTCAGATCCATTTTCCCATGCAGGAAGGCGCGTTCGGTGAATTCCCCGGGCCGGGCCGCGCGGGCGCCGGCGCGAAGGCAAGTTTCCCAAATTCGCGCCGTTACCAGGACGCCGCCGTGGCAGCTGATTTCCACCACATCCTCACCGGTATAACTGGCTGGGGCCCGGTGGACCGAGAGCAGAACCTGATCGAGGATTCGATCACCTTCGACGATTTCACCGAATTGTTGCAGGTGCGTCGGCGCTTCCGAGGGCTTTTGTTTTCCGCGAAAAATTTTGTCCGCGACCGCGACTGCCTGGGGCCCCGACAGCCTAACGAGTGCGATGGCGCCTTCACCCGGAGGAGTCGAGACTGCGGCAATGGTTGCCGTGGCCTCGTCGGGCGTCATGCCGACAGCACCTCGCGGAGCGCGGCGATGCACCTGCGATTCTGCGGCATCGTCCCGACGGAGATCCGGACCCATTCGGGCAAATTGTACCCGCCCAAGGCGCGAACGATGACGCCGAGGTGCAGAAGTTTTTCGAAAACCGCTTTGCCATCGCCCACCTGGACGAGAACAAAATTTGCGACACTGGGAACGAAGGGCAGGCCGAGCGCGGCAAATTCACTTTCCAAATATTGGCGGCCTTCGTCCGTCACCCTTTTCGTTTCCGCCTGATGCGCGAGATCCGCCAGGGCCGCGATCGCACCGGCCTGGGCGATTCCGTTGGTATTGAAAGGTTCGCGCGCTTTTTGCAGGACCCGGATTAATTCCGGCCGCGCGATCCCATAGCCCAGACGCGCGCTGGCAAGGCCGTGGATTTTGGAAAAAGTACGCAGCACGATGACGTTGCGATTTGCCCTAACGAACTGCAAAGTGTCCGGCGGATCGTCGAGGTATTCGAAATAAGCCTCGTCAAACACAACGACGACATCGTTAGGCACACTCGCCATAAATGCGTCGATCGCGTCCTGTCGCACGAGCGTGCCGGTGGGATTGTTGGGATTGGCGATAAAGATGAGACGGGTTTGCGGAGTGATCGCTGCCAGGATCGCTTCGAGATCGAAACGGTGATCGCGGTCCGCGACGGTCACAGTCTTGGCGGCGAAGAGGGACGCGACCAGCCGGTAGGCAACAAAAGCATCTTCTGAGGTCACGATTTCGGTTCCCGGCCGGAGAAAAGCGTGCGCGATAAACTCGATGATCTCGTTCGAGCCATTGCCGAGAACAATATTTTCCGGCGCGACACTCGAGCTTTTTCGCCAGGGCCTGGCGCAGATAGAAACCACCGCCGTCCGGATAAAAGTTCGCTCCGGCAATCGCTGCCTCCATCGCCGCGAGGACCTGAGCCGACGGTCCGATCGGATTTTCGTTCGAAGCCAGCTTGACGATTTCTTCTGGTCGAAGGCCGCATTCGCGGGCGGTCTCCTCGATCGGCTTTCCCGGTTCATAAAGCCCGAGATCGCGCAGGTGCGAATTGGCCAGGTCCCAGATGGAGTCCATGCGGGGATTCTAACGAGGTTTGCCGTATTGAACAGCCAAGGCCGAAATGCTGCGCGGGCGGGTTAGGAGAAAAAAACTGTTCACCCGGCGACTTCTGCCCAACCGTTGGCCCCTTATGAATGCTTTCGATATCACTGCCGCGGCTGATTTTTTGCACATCACGCTCAATCCGTGGAAATTTGTCGGCCTCGCCGGCAGCCTCATCTTTGGCCTGCGCTTTCTGATTCAGTGGATCGCTTCAGAGCGCGCCAAGAAAAGCGTGATTCCGGTCGGATTCTGGGAATGCAGTGCGATTGGCTCGATTTTGACCCTGAGCTACTTCGCGATTTATCGACACGACTCGGTCGGCATCCTGCAAACCGCGCTCCCGTTGCCGATTTACTTGCGTAATTTATACTTTCGTTGGACGCATCATCATGCGCAACATCCAGGGGCCGAACCGCGGGCCGAGGAGTAGCCGGCAAGCGGTCCAAGGTTTTGATTAATCCCATGCCCACCGAGTCAGAAATTATTTATCTCGATAACAATTCCAGCACCCGGATCGATCCCGCCGTGCTGGAGGAGATGATGCCGTTCCTGACCACGCAATACGGCAATCCATCTGGCTCGCATCGTTTCGGCACGAAAGTAAAGGAGGCAACCGACCTGGCGCATGAGCGAGTGGCGGCACTCCTCGGTTGCGAGCCTAACGAAATCGTTTTCACGAGTGGAGGAACTGAGTCCGACAACACCGCGATCCATTCCGCGCTCCAAATGTCCCCCGAGCGGCGCCATCTCGTCACTACTTCGGTCGAGCACAATGCGGTCCTGAACTACTGTGAAACAGTTGTTAGGCGCGGATGTGCTGTCACCGTCGTCGAGGTGAATGAGCAGGGTCACCTTGATCTGGGAGAACTGGAGCGCGCCATCCGTCCCGACACCGCATGTGTTTCAGTGATGTGGGCCAACAACGAAACCGGCGTCATTTTTCCACTGCTCGAGATCGCCGATCTTTGCCGCAGCAAAGGCGTCTTCTTTCACACTGATGCAGTGCAGGCGGTCGGAAAAATGCCGATCAATTTGTCCGGATCGCCGATCCATTTTCTTTCGCTCTCCGGCCACAAGCTTCATGCTCCGAAAGGGGTCGGCGCGCTCTACGTCAATCGCAAGACTCGCTTCCAGCCGCTTCTGGTCGGCGGCCCGCAGGAAGGCGGCCGACGCGCTGGAACCGACAATGTGCCGTCAATCGTCGGGCTCGGAAAAGCCGCGGAACTCGCACTCGAAACGATCGAGGAAGAAAACACGCGGGTGCGCGCGCTGCGCGATCGTTTCGAGTCGACACTCCTCGCGACTCTTGAAGAGGTCGAGGTAAACGGAGATCGCGCGGCGCGATTGCCGAACACGTCAAACCTCGCCTTCACCGGGGTCGACGCGCAGGCGATTTTGATGAAGCTCGACCAGGAAGGAATTTGTTGCTCGTTAGGCTCATCCTGCACCACCGGGGCCGTGCAGCCATCGCACGTCCTGCGCGCATTGCATTTCTCAAACGACCGGGCGCGCAGCAGCCTCCGATTTTCGTTTGGTCGCTACAACACCGAGGCCGAGCTGGATCGGGTGCTTGAAATTTTGCCCCGCATCGTGCGCAAGCTTCGACAGTTGGCCACCGCCTAACACCCTGTAGACGTCTCCCTCTGGGAGGCGCGAGGGCCCGTCGCCCGCGCGGGCGGTGTCTGCCCCCGCGCTTCGCTGAGCGAAGCGTCTACATCGCGCGATCCAGCGCCCCAAACATCGACATTTCCCGTCCAAAGTTTGCGCTTTCGGACTCGTGAAACGATTGTCGTCGGTGGCTTCCACCAACGGCAAAAAAACCATGCGTCAGCGCGCCCACAAAGAGCGGATGCATTGAGATTCGCGGGGCGCGCCAGAACAATCTCAGAGGGTTCGATTTGGACTTGCCGCTGGGGCAATTGACCGTTGTGACGGGCCCAAGCGGAAGCGGCAAATCGAGCCTCGCTTTCGATACGATTTACGCCGAGGGGCAGCGGCGTTACGTCGAAACTTTCAGCCCCTATACCCGGCAGTTCCTGGAACGAATGGACAAGCCGCGAGTCGACGAGATTCGCGGGATTCCGCCTGCGATTGCGATCGAGCAATCGAACCCGGTAAAGAGTTCGCGCTCGACGGTCGGGACGATGACCGAGATCAACGATTACCTGAAGCTTCTCATGCCGCGGGCGGCACGCGCGTTTTGCCCGAGCTGCGGACGCGAGATCCGGCCGGAAACAGCGAAGTCGATTGCAGACGAAATCACCGCGCGGAGTCGGGACAAGACGGGGCTGATTACGTTTTGGGTCGCAGTGCCGGCGAAGACCGAGTCCGCCGAATTTTTCGCCTTTCTCCAACAGCAAGGCTACCTGCGCGTCTGGCTGAACGGCGAAGTAGTCCGGGCCGACACCGAAAATAAGAAAGTGCGCCTGGGCGCGCGCGTTCAGGTAATCCAGGATCGCCTGACGATTTCGGAAGAAGGGCGCATCCGTCTCGTTGAGTCGATCGAGACCGCGCTCCGTTTCGGAAAAGACAAGATCAACTTCATCGATCTCGAGACGAAGGAGGAGCATCCCTTCTCGACCGGTTGGCATTGCGCGCATTGCGATCTCGACATTCGCCCGCCTACGCCCGGACTTTTCAGTTTTAACAATCCGTTAGGCGCGTGCCCGGAGTGCCGCGGCTTCGGCCGCACGATTGCGATCGACCTCAACCGCGCCATCCCGGATCGAGCGCTCTCCATCGCGCAGGGCGCGGTCCGAGTTTTCCGTGGTGAGGAGATGGGAGAATCGCAAAAGGACCTCCTCCGGGCCTGCGCCCGGGCGGAGATCGACGTTCATCTTCCGTTCGAGGAATTGCCGAAATGCGATCAGGATTTCGTTATCAACGGTGAGAAAGGTGCCGGTGAATTCACCGAGGATGATTACGAGAATGATCGTTGGTATGGCGTCCGCGGCTTTTTCAGGTGGCTTGAGAGCAAGACCTACAAAATGCATGTGCGCGTTTTGCTCAGCCGCTATCGCGCTTATACCAGTTGCCCAACCTGCCAGGGCGGGCGGTTTCAGCCGGAGACGCTCAATTACCGGCTCGTCACGGAGGACGGGGTCGCGTTTACGCTGCCTGAGTTTGCCGCTTTGCCGATCGTGCAGGCCCGCGAGTTTCTCACCAGCCTGACCCTCTCGCCTAACGACTCCGCCGCCGCCATGTTGCGCGCGGAAATCGTGACGCGCCTGCGCTATCTCTGCGACGTCGGCGTTGGCTATCTCACTCTCGACCGCTCGACCCGGACGTTGAGTGGCGGCGAAGTGCAGCGCGTCAACCTCACCACCTGCCTCGGCGCTTCGCTCGTCAATACTCTTTTCGTGATGGACGAGCCGAGTGTCGGGCTCCATCCGCGCGACGTCGGGCGACTCGTTAGGGTGATGCACGATCTGCGCGACAAGGGCAACACGCTTCTTGTCGTCGAGCACGAGGAAGCGATCATCCGCGCCGCAGATCAGCTTCTCGATATTGGACCGGGCCGCGGGGAGAAAGGGGGCGAACTTGTCTACGACGGCGCGCTCGCAGATTTTCTGGGGAGCGGGCGGGCGCACGCAATCATTGACTCGCGATTACCTCACCCGGAAAAAGCGCATCCCCATTCCCAAGGCGCGGCGCAAATCGTCCGCGGCCATTAGGATCAAAAGCGCGTCCGAGCACAACCTCAAGAATATCGACGTTGATATTCCGTTAGGCATTTTCACCTGTGTGACCGGCGTTTCCGGATCGGGCAAATCGACCCTGATTCACGAAGTGCTCTACCAGAATCTTCTCCGGGCACGCGGATCGGGTAACGAAGAAGCTGGCTCCTGCAAAAGTGTGACCGGGGCCCATCGCGTCGGTGAGATCGTGATGGTCGACCAGGCCCAGCTTTCGCGGACTCCGCGCTCGACGCCGGTGCTTTATCTCGGGGTTTACGACCGCGTCCGCGAACTTTTCGCCGCGCAACCGGAAGCGATGGCGCAGGGGCTGACCGCGAGCGCGTTTTCCTTCAATTCCGGGAATGGGCGTTGCGAGCGCTGCGGCGGGACTGGGTTTGAGAAAATCGAGATGCAATTCCTGAGCGACCTCTATGTGCGTTGCGCGGAATGCGAGGGGCGACGTTTCCAGCCGCATGTGCTCAAGGTGAAACTGGAAGGCCGCTCGATCCACGAAATCCTGGAGCTGACGGTGAGCGAGTCCATCCAGTTTTTCACAGCACTCGGTGAAGCTGGCACACTGGCGCGGCCGCTCGCTCTCCTGGAGGAAGTTGGGCTGGGTTATCTGCGCCTCGGGCAACCGCTCAACACTCTTTCCGGAGGCGAATCGCAACGGCTCAAGCTCGTTAGGCATTTAACCGACGGCGGCGACGCCAAGGCCAAAGGCGGCGATCTTTTCATCTTCGACGAACCAACCACCGGGCTGCACTTCGACGACATAGCACTTCTCGTTAGGCTATTTCAACGCCTGGTGGAAGCGGGCAACTCCATCGTGGTGATCGAGCACAACCTCGAAGTCATCAAGTGTGCCGACTGGATCATCGATCTCGGCCCGGAGGGTGGCGAAGAGGGCGGACAGCTTATCGCGAGCGGCACACCAGAAGAGGTGGCAAAAGTCCCTGGCTCTTACACCGGAACATTCCTGCGCGACGTAATTGGATCACGAAAGGTCGTTCCATTTGTCATCCCGAGCCGCAGAGACGGCGAGGGATCTCGCCAAACGTCCAGCGGGTCCGAGAGTTCTTTCGCCTATGCTCAGGATGATGGCATCGAACTGGCGCGAGCTGCTGAAACGTCGCCCCGATTTGGAGCTCCGCCCAATCATTCCATTGCCATCCATGGCGCGCGCGAACACAACCTCAAGAACATCTCGCTCGCGATCCCGCGCGACAAAATGGTCGTCATCACCGGATTGAGCGGCTCCGGCAAATCAACTATTGCTTTCGATCTGCTCTTTGCTGAAGGACAGCGCCGTTTTCTCGACAGCATGTCCCCCTATGCGCGGCAGTTCGTTGAGCAACTGGAAAAGCCGGATGTCGACCTGATCGAAGGCCTCCCGCCTACCGTGGCGATCGAACAACGGGTGACGCGAGGCGGCGGAAAATCAACCGTGGCGACAGTGACGGAGGTTTATCATTTTCTCCGGCTCCTCTTCGCCAAAGCGGGCACGCAATACTGTCCGGACTGCGATCTCCCGGTGGAAAAACAGAGCGTGGCCGCGATCGTTAGGCAAGTCGAGACGGCGGCGCGACGCGGTCCGCTCAAGGTGCTCGCGCCGCTGGTCAAGGCGCGCAAGGGTTTTCACACCGAGGTCGCGCGCTGGGCGGAGCGACAAGGCTTCGATACCCTCTATGTCGATCGCCAGCTCATCCCGGTTGCGCAGTTTCGCAAACTGGAGCGTTTCAAAGAACATACGATCGATGCGGTCGTCGGGATGATCGACGCGAAACGCATTCTCAAGGCGCGCAATCTTGTGCAGCGCGCCCTTGAGATCGGCCGCGGCACAGCGCATCTGCTCGACGCGAAAAATCGCCTAACGGTCATGAGCACGGAGATGAGTTGCCCGGGCTGCGGACGCGCTTTCGAGGAACTTGATCCGCGACTCTTTTCATTCAACTCGCCTCATGGCTGGTGCGAGGCGTGCGCCGGTTTCGGAGAAATCTGGAACGAGAAGTTGCAGAAAAACGAAGAAGAGACCGGCGAATCGATTCTCGAGAACGAGCTCAATGCCGAGCGCCAGTTTGAGTCTGTCGCTGAAGACGAAGCCATCCCGTGCCCGGAATGTCACGGCTCGCGTTTGAACGCGGTGGCGCGTCATGTCCGTTTGCAGGGGAAAACTATCGACGACTTCGCTACCCGCTCGGCCGGCGAAGCGCTGACCCTGATCGGCAAGCTGCGTTTTCGCGGCACGCAGAAAGTAATCGCGGCCGATCTTGTGCCTGAAATCGAGCAGCGTCTCCGCTTCATGGATAATGTGGGACTCGGCTATCTCGCGCTCGGTCGTTCTGCCAAGACTCTGAGCGGCGGCGAATCGCAGCGCATCCGGCTGGCGGCCCAGTTGGGCTCGAATCTGCGCGGAGTCCTCTATGTGCTTGATGAACCGACCATCGGGCTTCACTCGCGCGACAACGTTCGTTTGCTCGAGACGCTCACCGCTCTGCGCGAAAAAGGAAATTCGTTAGTCATCGTCGAGCACGATGAGGCCACGATGCGGCAGGCGGATCACATCATCGATCTCGGGCCAGGCGCGGGCGTGCACGGCGGCGAAGTGGTCGCGGAGGGAACATTGGATCAGATCGAAGGAACGGCGCGGTCTCAGACCGGGCGCTGTTTGCGCACGCCCCTTTGTCATCCGGTGCGGAAATCTCGCCGCTCGTTAGGCGAGGTCGAGCACTGGCTCGAACTTCGCGGGGCGAAGGCGAACAATTTGAAAAACCTCGAGGTTCGTTTCCCGGTCGGCCGGCTTTCCGTCATCACCGGCATTTCCGGCTCCGGGAAGTCCACCCTGATGCGTTCCGTCCTTCTCCCGGCGGTGCAACAAGCTCTGGGTAGCGCACGCGACTCGCGTGCCGTTTTCGGCGACTCGCCGAAAACTTCACCCGGGAGGAAAGTTCGCGATGACGGGGTCGCGGCCGGCCGGGTTGCCGCAGCGACCGCTCCCCAAATCGTGGGCGCCGAAGCGATCGAGGCGATTTACGAAGTCGATCAATCACCCATCGGGAAGACTTCGCGTTCGACGCCCGCGACCTATATCAAGGTCTTTGACGAGATCCGAAATCTTTTCGCGCAGTTGCCGGTGGCACGCGTCCGCGGCTACAGCGCGAGCCGTTTTTCCTTCAACACCGAAGGCGGACGCTGCGAGACCTGCGGCGGTCAGGGCGTGCTCAAGCTGGAGATGAGTTTTCTGCCGAGCAGTTACGTGCCGTGCGAAGATTGCGGCGGGCAACGTTACAACGCGCAAACGCTCGAGGTGCTCTACCACGACCGCAGCATTGGCGACGTCATGAAGATGACGATCGCGCAGGCCGCGGAATTCTTTGCCGCCAATCCGAAAATCGCGCTGCCACTCTCCCTGCTCGTTGAAACAGGCCTGGGATATCTGCAGCTCGGCCAACCCAGCCCGACCCTGAGCGGCGGTGAGGCGCAGCGGCTTAAGCTCGCTACAAAACTTACCCGCGGCCTCGGGCGCGCGCGACACGAGCGACTGCGCAAGATGCGGCAACCGAAATCAACCCTCTATCTCCTCGAAGAACCGACCATCGGCCTGCACATGGCGGATGTGGAACTGCTCCTCAATGTTCTTCACCGATTGGTCGATGACGGGAACACGGTCATTGTCATCGAGCATAACCTGAGTGTGATCGCGGAAGCAGATTATGTGGTCGATATCGGCCCGGAAGCAGGTTCGTTAGGCGGAGAAATTGTCGCCGCCGGCACGCCGGAAGAAGTGGCGAAAAATCGAATCAGCCGGACCGCGCCATTCCTGCGCGAGACGCTGGGGCTGGTGCGAGGCGAAGAAGTTTGTCATCCTGAGTCGGCGAAGCGCGGCGAGGGACCTCGCACCTGCAATAAACGCATCGCTCTCGCCACGTAACGCAGATTGCAGTTGGGAGGTCCACGTTCGGCTGCGCCTCAGTGCAGGCCCTCTTTCCCGTCTCCGCGGCTCGGGATGACAAAGCTCGGGGGTCATGGCTGTCCGCGAGAGGCGCGCGTGACGCGGACGGTTGCCGCCCGGCGCAATCTCGCGGAAACTCGCGCGCTCGGATGATTGCTTACTACCTGCACGATCTCGATCCATACATTTTCCATGTCTGGGGCAGTTTCGGACCGCGCTGGTATGGGATGGCGTACGTCGGCGCGTTTATTTGCGGCTATTGGTTGCTGCGCGTGCTCGCGCAGCGCGGTTACACGCAGCTCCGGGTTGAGCAGGTTGGAGACTTCATTACCTGGGCCGCGCTTTTTGGCGTGATGCTCGGCGGCCGCCTCGGCTACGTGCTCTTTTATCGTCCGGAAATGTTGCGCGATCCGCTCTCGATCGTGCGCGTTTGGGAAGGAGGGATGTCGAGCCACGGCGGGATGATCGGGTTGATCGTCTTCACCTATTGGTACGCGTGGCGACACAAAATTTCGTGGACCAATCTCGGCGACAACCTCGTCGTGGTCGCCCCAATCGGCTTGTTCTTCGGGCGGATCGCGAATTTCATTAACGGCGAGCTTTACGGCCGGATGACGCATGTGCCGTGGGCAATGCTTTTCCCGAAGGAATTGCTCGAATCACAAAATGCAGCCGAGGCGGACCGGGTTCTGAGCGCGGTGCAAAAGGTCAATCCGAGCCTAACGAACATTGACGAGATCGTAAGCGGGCTGCATTCCCAACCGGAGCTGCGCGAGGTGTTGCGTCCGATCCTGACCCCGCGCCATCCTTCCCAGCTCTACGAAGCGCTCTTGGAAGGTATCTTGCTCTTCACCATTCTTTGGCTCGTGCGGACGCGGACGCGCGAGCCGGATGGTGTCCTGACAGGCTTGTTCTTCGTCTGTTACGCGATCTTCCGGATTGTGGTGGAATATTTTCGCGAGCCAGACGCGTCGCTTATCGCCGGGTTCACGCGCGGGCAGTTTTTCTCTTTCTTCCTCATCGCGATCGGGCTCGCCTTTATCATCGTGGGGAAAATTAAAAAGCAACGCGCGGTCCAGCCGCAGTTGTAGACGCCTCCCTCTGGGAGGCGCGGGGTTGGCGCCGCAGCGCACCTCCGCGCACGAGCAACGCGCAGACCCGCGCTTCGCAGAGCGAAGCGTCTACAAGGCGAAGTGGCTACAGGCTTTCGTTTCGCGCGAGTTCCGCTATTACTAATCCAAACATGACGGACCTGATTTTCCCGCTGCAATTCCTCGCGGCTGGTGGGCTCGTTTTCTCTTTCGAACACGCCACGGTTGCGGGAAAGATGGTGCTCTTCTTCCTCGCCATCGGTTCGATTTTCAGCTGGTCGGTGATGGTGACAAAGATGCGCGTCATCCAGTTTGCGCGGAAACAGAGCGACCGTTTTCTGGCCGCCTTCCGCCAGGACCGGCAACCGTTGCGTTTGTTTGAATCCGATGTGCGCTTTCCGGGTTCGCCGGTTTTCCAGGTTTACCGCGCGGGCTGCCACGAGTTGACCTTCCACCTCCTCGGTTCGGCGGAGATCGACGAGACTTTCCGCGCCCGTCTCGAGATCGCGGACAAGATCAGGCCGGCCCAAATGCACGCGGTCAGCGCGGCGATGGAGCGCGCCGTCGGCGAAACGGCGCTCAAGCTCGAATCGCAGATGATCCTGCTCGCCACCGCGGTAAGCGGGGCGCCTTTCCTGGGATTGTTAGGCACAGTTTGGGGAGTGATGGACACTTTTACGGGCGTGGCGGAAGCCGGCTCGGCCAACCTCGCCGCGATGGCGCCGGGAGTTTCCGGCGCGCTCATCACTACCGTCACTGCTCTCTGCGTCGCCATCCCGGCCATGTTTGGCTACAACTTTCTCGTCACCAGCATTCGCGGGATGATCGTGGAGATGGATAACTTTGCGGCGGAGCTGTCGTCGGAGTTCGAACACAAATATGTCGAGCACGGCGCGCGTGTTTCCGACTTTCGCCGATGAATAAAGGGGATCAGCCCGCCGTCATCTTAACGGAAGACACAGAGACGACAAACTGACATGCGCCGCTATTCCAATCGCACGTCGCTCTCGACCCTCTCGGAGATCAATATCACTCCGCTGCTCGACCTCGCCTTCGTTCTCCTGATCATTTTCATGATCACGACTCCTCTGCTCGAGAACAGCAAGACGCTCATTATTCCCTCGAGCGCCACGACTAATGCGCCGATTAATCCCGCCGCGGTCCAGACCCTCTCGATTGACCGCAACGAAGTCGTTAGGCTAAATGAAGAGGTGGTCGAGCCGGCGGCGTTGGAGAACCGGCTGGCTGCCCTGAAACAGGCGGATCCGAATGTGGCCGTGATTATACGCCCGGATCGAACCTTGCCCGTGCAGAAACTCGTTAGTCTGATGGACGCACTGCAGCGCGCCGACATCACCAAGGTGGGCATCGCGACGCAGGAAGAAGCGAAATAGCGATGACTCGCGACGCGCGTTTTTGGCGCAACGTCACCATCGTCGGGCTGATCCACGTAATTGTGTTGCTCGGCTTGTTCTGGTGGAGCCGCTCGCCGCCGCGGTCCACAAAGGACATCGTCTGGATGGAGGGTGGCGCCGGGGCGGAAAGCGGCGCCAGCGTGCAGGCCGCTGCGCCGACGCCGGAAAATACTCCAGTAGAAACGCCCGAACCGATCGAGGAAACACCCCCGCCTGAAGCTGCGCCGACCGTGAAAAGCGAGATCGAGGTCCCGATTCCAACGCCCGCTGAAACGCCGCGGCCAACCGAAACTCCCAAGCCGACGCCGACGTCGACTCCCAAGCCAACGCCAAAACCGACACCCAAGCCCTCGCCGAAGCCCACTCCCAAACCGAAGCCGAAACCTTCTCCGACGCCGAAGAAAAAGGCGACACCGAAACCGAAGCCGACCCCGGACGAAGAAGCGGAGGAAGCAGCGAAGGAGTTGGAGAAGAAAAAGGCGCTCGCGAAAGCCGCTCTGGCAAAGGAAAAGAGCGACGATGAAGAATCCTCCACTGAGAAATCAGCTGAGAAATCAGACGCTGCCGATAACGGAGAGGCTGGCAAAGCGAAAGGCAGCGGTGGCTCAGGCGGAAAAGGCTCCGGAGCAGGCGGTGCCTCGGAATTCGGTTGGTACGGCAACATGTTGCACGACCGCTTTTACAGCGAGTGGGTGCAGCCCACCTCCGTCGTGCACAGCGCCAAACTTTCCGTCCTCCTGCGGATCCGGATTTCCAAGGATGGACGCATTTCCGATTACTCGATCTCGAAATCGTCCGGCAATCCGGTGGTGGACGATTCCGTGACGGCAGCGGCGGCGCGGGTGAAACAAGTCGACCCTTTGCCTTCGGGTTTGGGCGACGATTATTATGATGTGAACATCAACTTCGAACTAAACTAAACGATGAGCAGAACTTCCGATGTCAGGTTTCAGGTTTTGGCTGGCGCAGTAGCGGTGATTTTTTGCCTAACGACCGGCGGAGCGCGCGCGGCCAAGGACGTGCCGACGATCACGGTGAGCAAGGGCGACCAGATAAACCTCGCAATTTCACCCCTCGGCGGTGGTGATGGAGCCGCCGCGACTAAGATCGTGCAAAACGATCTCACGCTCTCCGGCTATTTCATCCTCGGCGGCGCGAACAGCACCTACACTGTGCGTGGCACGGCGAGCGGCAGCAGCCTGCAAGGCCAGGTGGTTGATCACAGTGGCGGCACTGTTCTTTCAAAAAGCTATTCTGGAAACACGCGCGAGAATGCGCATCAATTCGCCAACGACATTATCGAGACGTTGACCGGTCACAAAGGTCTCGCCGGAACCAAAATCACCTTCATCGCCACGCGCAGCGGGAAGAAGGAAGTCTATGTCGCAGATTTTGACGGGAGCAACGTTCGCCAATTAACGCACGACAATACGATCAGCGTCCATCCATCGCTCAGCCCGGATGGGCGACGCATCGCCTACACCGGTTATCAGAGTGGTTATGCGGACGTTTATGTGATTGATCTTGGGAGCGGCTCCCGCAGCCGGATCGTGAATTTTCCCGGCACGAACAGCGGCGCGACCTTCTCGCCTAACGGCAGCGAACTTGCCCTAACGATCAGCAAAGATGGCAACCCCGAGCTTTACACGGTTGGTGCGAACGGCGGTGGCGCGCGACGGTTGACCCGCACGCGGGGTGTCGAGTCCGGGCCGACATGGTCACCTGATGGGAGCGAGATCATTTATTCTTCCGACCAGGGCGGTTCGCCGCAGCTTTATCGGATTTCGTCATCCGGCGGGAGTGGGCAATTGCTTTCCACCGGCCGCGGCTATTGCACGGAACCCAACTGGTCGCCTGACGGCAAGAAAGTCGCGTTCAACGTTCGGAGCGGCGGCGATTTCCAAGTCTCGATCCTCGATCTCGACGGCGGTGGAACACGGACCCTCAGCACGGGGCAGGATCCGGTCTGGGGAGCGGATTCAAGGCACCTGATCTTCACGGAAGGCGGCGCCCTTTACATGCTCGACACGGTGAGCAGTCGGAAGAACAAGATCCTCGATGGCCTGGGCAAAATCACCGAGCCGAGCTGGTCGCGCTAGAGAAGCGCAAGCGATTTGCCTTCACGATGCTCGACTTGGTCGAGAGTGCATTGCCGCGGCGCTTTGTCTTTCCGCCAGCGCACGATTTTGGTCCCGTGGCGGAAGCGTCCGCCGGTGAAGTGGTCGTAGGTTACTTCGACCACGATTTTCGGCGCGACCGGTTCCCATTCGCCACTTCGCTCGGTGCTCCAGCGGCTGGGACCTCCGGGGGCGTTGCCGGTAAAACCGGGCGGTTTCTTTAATGCCTCGAATTTTTTCGTTAGGGCCGATTTTTCCTCGGCCTTGAAAGCGGAGGTAAATCCGACGTGATGGAGCAAGCCCTCGTCGTCATAAAGACCGAGGAGGAGCGAGCCGATAACGCGTTCGCCGCTCGCATATCGAAAACCGCCCACGACGCAATCGACCGAGCGGATTTGTTTGATCTTTACCATCGCGGTCCGCTCGCCCGCCGCATACGGGGAATCGGCGCGCTTCGCGACGACACCGTCGAGATCGCCGCCCACTTTCTTGAACCATTTCTGGGCCTGCTGCAGCTTCTCGGTCGCGGGCGAAAGGCGGATTTGCTTTTCGTTAGGGAAAAATTTCGCGGCGAACGTTTCGAGCTGCGCGCGCCGTTCTCGTAAGGGAAGGTCAAGGAGCGGCTTGCCGTTGCTTCCGGCGAGAAGATCGAAGACGATAAAAATGGCCGGATGGGCGGCGGCGAGCTTTTGCACTCGGCTGGCCGCGGGATGAAGGCGCAATTGCAATTCGTCGAAAGACAGCGCGCCGGCCACGGGAATGGCCAGCTCTCCATCGAGAACAAACTGTTTCGATTTCAGTTGGCTGAGTTGCCTAACGATATCCGGAAAGTAACGCGCGAGCGGCTGCCCGGCTTTCGATTGCAAGAAAATGTCGGACCCATTCCGAAAGGCGAGGCAACGGAAGCCGTCCCATTTCGGTTCGTATTGCCAGCCGTCGCCGCTTGGAATCTCATCGACGGAACGCGCTTCCATCGGCGGAAGCGGCGGCTTGAGCGGCATCGTGAAACGTAGCACAGCCGTTTTGATTCACCGGGCGAGACGCCCGGTGGCCCCACAGGCAAGATGCCTGTGCTACGTGTAGCGGCGCGGCGCCAGTTTGGGCGGTCGCTTTCCTTTTCGCACCGCCCCGTGCACGGGGATGTAATCGAGTTCGGTGCCGTCGACGGCCGAGCGCAGCAACAAGCCACCCCGGCTCATGTCGCCGCGTCCGACAAAGTCAGCTGGGAAATGAATTCGCCCCTGAAGAATCTCGAGGAGCACGCTGACGTATTTGCCTGTCGCGACGCTCCCGAGCAGCACCACTTCGCATCGCGGGGTGAGCTGTTTCACGCAGACGACGAAGGTCGCGTTCGAGAGGTCGACGGTAGCGCGGATCTGTCTCCGCGATGTCGACCTCGGCAAATTCCCGCAGATCCGGCAGCGTGACGGGCGCGGCGGCTGGAACGAGACCGCGCGTGGGAGTGATGACGAGAACGCGCGAGAGATCGGGCCGGGCAAAGGCATTGGCGTAGGCGAGTTTGCCGCGGAAATACAGGCCGCTCAGAAAAGTGAAAACTTCGCCTAACGAAACTGACTCGCCCAGGTGCAGGCGCCGCGCAAGATCGAACTGCGCTCGCTCGCTCAGAAGCATCTGGGCGCGACGGCCACCGGCGAAGGCGGGCGAGAGGAGAAAAGTCCGCGTCATCGCCAAACTTCGATCAATCCTCGTTTCCCCGCGACCCGATCGCTTTGCAATCCTGTTCATCCCGCAAATCCTGACTAAAATAGCGCCGTGAAACCCGGCTTCCTCGAGAAGTTAATTGGCCGCCTCGGCCGGATCGGGCCGGAGGATGTGCAGAATTATCTCCTCCGGCTCGCCCAGGAAAAAGGTTTTCTCGAGACGATCTTCAACACCATCCAGGAAGGAATCATTGTGACCGATTCGAACGGTCGCATCACCTATCTGAATGACGCCGCCTGCGAAATTTTCGGACTCGATGGCGAGAACGCGATCGGCAAACCGCTCGAGGAACAGGTGCGAGGGCTCGATTGGAAAGCGCTCTCCCAATCGGACGCAGTTCTCAGCCGCGACATGGAAATCTTTTATCCGGCGAATCGGTTTATCAATTTCTACGTCGTGCCGCTGATCATGGAGCGGCGCATGCCTAACGATAAGGTTGTAGCCGGGATCGCCGATCCCGGCCAGAGCGCGTCGGAAGCGGTCGGACATGCCATGATCCTGCGCGACATTACGGAAAGCCGCCGCTCGACCCAGCAGACGATCGAGTCGGAGCGCTTATCGGCGCTCACTTTGCTCGCCGCGGGCGTTGCGCATGAAATCGGCAATCCTCTCAACTCACTCCACATCCACCTCCAATTGATGGAGCGGAAGGTGAAGAAATTGCGGGCCGAAGAGGACAAGCACGAACTGCAGGAATCGATCGATATTGCCCGGGCCGAGATCAACCGGCTCGATTCGATCGTGACCCAGTTTCTGCGCGCGATTCGTCCTTCGAAACCGCAATTTCAGCCTGAGGACATTAACGCCATCGTGCAGGAATCGGTGAGTTTTTTCCGGCCCGAAATCAAGGATCGCGACATCGTCGTCGAGACCGAGTTGCGCTCGGATCTGCCGCGGCTGGAAGTCGATCGGGACCAGATGAAGCAAGTTTTTTACAATGCGATCAAGAACAGCTTCGAAGCGATGAAGCGTCGCGGCATTTTGCGTATCCGGACCGATCGGAACGACACCCATGTGTGGATCAGCTTTACCGACACCGGCGGCGGGATTTCTGCGGAAAACCTGAGCCGAGTTTTCGACCCGTATTTTACGACGAAGGCGACGGGGTCGGGGCTTGGTTTGCTTATCGTACGGCGGATAGTGCGCGAACACGGCGGTGAACTCTCGCTCGAAAGCAGCGAAGGCAAAGGCCTGACGTTAACCATTCGACTGCCAATTTTGGATCGGAGGGTGAGGATGCTGGCGGACAGAGAAAAGATGAAGGATGAGTGACGCCCTCGCCCGCGTTGTCATCCCGATCCGCCGAAGGACGGAGAGGGATCTCGCACTTGTAATTAACGTTTCCTTTTCGCAACAACATCTCGATTGCTACTGTGAGGTCCCTCTCCGCGCTGCGCCGGATCGGGATGACAGAATTTGAAGGCGGCGCATTTGGCGTGGCAATATTGAAATGGCGCGTTGAAAGTGACTTTTCTTTTTCTTCTTGGCCCGACCTCCTCCACAGTTCCCCTGAGATGCAACCGACGATCTTGATCGTTGACGACGAAAAGCACACTCGGGACGGATTGCGCAGTTTGTTAGGGGACAAGTATGACACTTATCTCGCGGCCGACGCGGCCAGCGCGCTCGAGGTGCTGGAGCGCGATCAGATCGATCTCCTCCTGACCGACCTGCGCCTTGGCGGCGACGACGGAATGAAGTTGATCGAACGCGCGCTCAAAATGCCGCACCCGCCGATCTGCATCATGATGACGGCCTATGGTTCGGTCGATACGGCGGTGGAAGCGATGAAGCGCGGCGCCTACGATTTTGTGACCAAGCCGCTCAATCTCGACAAGGTCGAGATGTTGATCGCGCGCGCGCTTGGCAGTCGCCGACTGGAACAGGAAAACCGGGCGTTGCGGCAGCAGGTGGACGAACGTTTTGGCCTCGAGAATCTAATCGGCGAATCGATTGCCCTGCGCGAAGTGCTCGACACGATCAAGCAGGTGGCACCGTCAACGGCCAACATCTTGCTCGAAGGCGAGAGCGGGACGGGCAAGGAGCTGGCCGCGCATGCGATTCATAATTTAAGCCGGCGGCACAAAGAAAAATTCGTCACCGTGCATTGCGCGGCTCTTTCGCCTCAGTTGCTCGAGAGCGAATTGTTCGGGCACGAGCGGGGCGCGTTCACCGGCGCGCACGAGCGACGGATCGGCCGCTTCGAGCAGGCGAACGGCGGCACCATTTTTCTCGATGAGATTGGCGAGATCGATGCCAGCACCCAGGTCAAACTGCTGCGTGTGATGAGCGAGGGGCGGAGCTTCGAGCGCGTTGGCGGATCACAGACCTTGCATGCCGATGTGCGCTTGATTGCGGCGACGAACAAGAATCTCGCGACCTTGGTCAGCGAAGGAAAATTTCGCGACGATCTCTACTTCCGGCTCAACGTGGTGAAAATCACAATGCCGCCGCTACGGGAGCGGAAGGAAGATATTCCACTGCTCGTGCGAGCTTTTTTGCGTCAGTTCTGCAAGGCGAATGAGCGGCCGCTGCTTGATCTCACGAGCGACACCATGAATGCCTTGCTCGCGTACGATTGGCCAGGGAATGTGCGGGAGCTTCGGACAGCGATCGAGCACGGCGTAGTCATGGCCACCGGGGCGAAATTGAGTTTGCGCGATCTCCCGGCGGCAGTGCGGCAGGCTGCGCCGGCTGGGGGAACACGCGTTCGATCTTTCGAGGAAGGCGCGAGCCCGCTCGATCTCCACGCAACCGAGAAGCGCTTGATCAACCAGGCGCTGACAGCGACGAAAGGGAACATCACCGCTGCTGCGAAGAAGCTCGGCATCAGCCGCCGCACCTTGCACCGCAAGATTAACGAAATGAATGCGGATCAGGCGGGAGAGAAGCATTCAATTGAGCTGACAGAGCCTTCGCCCGACCATGCCCGGTAGCGCCGACGCAATCCAGGGAGCGATTCACGCTCTGGAATCGGGCGGAGCGGCCGTTTGGGTGCGCCGCGCCCTGGTGTTCGTTCTCGTGGCGGGCCTTGCGCTCTTTTATTTGCTCCACGAATTCCGCGGGCTCGCGACCTCGCAGGCGATGGATCAGGCGCAAATCGGACGCGCCCTGCTCCATGGAAACGGATGGAAAACTAACTTTGCCCGACCGCTGGCGGTGGGACAATTGCAGCGCCGGGGCAGGGACGTGGCACAGAAAATCTGGATCGACACCTATAACGCGCCGCTGCCGCCGTTAGTCGATGCGATTGCGCTCCTGCCGGTGAGGTCGCATCTCAAGATGACCCCGCAAGATACTATCTACGCCGGCGACAAGATGATCGCGCTGATGGCGATCGTGCTTTTTTTTGCTTCGATCGCGGTGCTGTTTCTCATCGCGCGCCGCCTCTTTGATCAACAACTCGCCTTGCTCAGCTGCACCCTCGTGTTGTTCTGCGACATGTTTTGGCAGTACTCGCTCTCCGGCCTGCCTCAGATGCTTTTGCTCCTCCTTTTTAACCTGACGATTTACGCGTTCGTCCGGGCGGTCGAAGACAATACAGGCGAACGTTCGAGACGATTTTGGCTTGTCGCGGTCGGCGCTGGGCTTCGGTCTGCTTGCTCTCTCTCATGCCCTAACGATTTGGATTTTCCTGCCGGCCCTCGTCTTTGCGGTCCTCTATTTCCGGCCGCGGCTTTGGACGGCGGCGCTGTTGCTCGCCCCTTTTCTTTTGCTCTACACGCCTTGGTTGCTCCGGAACTATTTCGTCTGCGGAAACCCCGCCGGCGCCGCGATCTATTCGTTTTTCGACCAGATCGGGCTGAGCGAAGCCGGCCATATGCGCCACACCGTGATTGATTTTCAGACGATCGGTCTCGGAGCTTTGCGCAACAAGATTGGCGGCAACATCACCAGCCAGACCGGCAAGATTTTTCAATACTTCGGCGGGAGTGTGGTTGCGCTCTTTTTTTTCGCGGCGCTTCTTCACCGCTTCCGGCGTCCATCGACCGCAGTCCTGCGCTGGTTCGTTCTCGCGCTTTGGATCGGTGCGGTGGCGGGGATGACTGTTTATGGCATTTCCGAGGAACAAGGAGTCGCCGCCAATCAGTTGCATCTTCTTTTTGTCCCGATCATGACCTGCTTTGGCCTCGCTTATCTCCTCGTGCAATGGAACCGCCTCGAGATCGAAAATCGTCTCGCCCGGTTCGCATTTCTCTCACTCCTTTTTGTCTTGTGTGGCTGGCCGATGCTTTTCAACCTGCTCCTTGCGGGAAACAAGGCCAGCGTCCGTTGGCCCCCTTACGTGCCGCCCTACATCGCCGTGATCAATGATTGGATGAAGCCGAACGAAATCACCGCCACCGACATGCCTTGGGCCGTCGCCTGGTACGCAGATCGGCGGGCGGTTTGGCTACCCGATACCGTTCGCGCTTTTTCCGAGATGAGCGATTACGACCTGCTCGGTGGCAAAATCAATGCGATTTACTTGACGCCGATCAGCGGGAGCGGGAACACCTTGAGAGATATTTTGAAGGGCGAATACAAAGATTGGGCGCAGGTTATTTTGCGCAACCTCGATCTGCCGAAGTTTCCCTTAAAATGGGCGACACTGCTTGGGCTGGAAAACGAGTGTGTCTTCTTCAGCGATTACGACCGGCAGAAAGGTAGCGCGCGGAAACGATAGTGGACGGAGCGAAGAAAATCTTTGGAACGGACGGCGTTCGCGGGGTGGCCAACGTGGAACCCGTTACCGCCGAGACCGCCCTCAAACTCGGGCGCGCCGCGGCGCACGTTTTCACCACCCTCAATCCGCAAGCGCATTTGCCGGGATTGCGGCCGAAGATTGTGCTCGGGAAAGACACCCGCCTCTCGGGCTACATGCTGGAGAATGCGCTCGTCGCCGGGATCACTTCGCTCGGCGTGGATGTGCTCCTGATCGGCCCGCTGCCGACGCCGGGCGTGGCCTACATTACGCGCTCGCTTCGCGCCGACGCCGGCATTGTTCTCTCTGCCTCGCATAATCCGTATGAGGACAACGGAATCAAATTTTTCCAGCACGACGGCTACAAACTCGACGACAAAATAGAGCGAAAGATCGAGCAGCTCGTTTTCACGGGTGAGATCGATTCCATCCGGCCGACCGCACAGAAGATCGGGCGCGCCACCCGCATCGACGACGCCCTCGGACGTTACGTGGAATTCGCCAAGGCGAGTTTCCCGAGAAAAATGTCGCTCGAGAAAATGCGCATCGCGGTCGATGTCGCGAACGGGGCCGCTTACAAATCAACTCCCTGTATTCTGCGCGAGCTGGGAGCGGAAGTGCACGTCGCGCACAACCAGCCCAATGGGACCAACATCAACGCCCATTGCGGGAGCGTTTATCCGGAGGAAATCCAGCGACTCGTCAGGGAAAGCGGCGCGATGGTGGGAATTTCGAACGACGGCGACGCCGACCGCGTCCTGCTTTGCGACGAACGAGGCGAGATTGTGGATGGCGACGAGATTCTCGCCATCGCCTCGGTCGATTTGTTAGGCCGGGGCCAGCTCGCGCAAAATACTCTGGTCGCGACGGTCATGAGCAACTTCGGACTCGACGAAGCGCTGGCCGCGCACGGCGGCAAGGTCATCCGGACGAAGGTGGGCGATCGCTACGTGATCGAGGAAATGGTGCGGCAGAACCTGAACCTCGGCGGCGAGCAGAGCGGGCACATGATCTTTCGCGACTTCACCACGACGGGCGACGGCATCATCAGCGCGCTGCAAATTTTGCGGATCATGCAGGCGACGGGAAAGCCGTTGAGCGAACTCAAAACATGCCTGAGAAAATATCCGCAGGCGCAGCGCAATCTGCGGGTGAAAGAAAAGCCGCCGCTGGAAACGCTGCCGGCGATCACAAAGCTGGTGCGCGAAGCGGAAGAGGAGTTGAACGGCAAGGGGCGGGTGCTGCTGCGCTATTCCGGGACGGAACCGAAGATCCGTCTTTTGATCGAAGGCCGCGAGCGGACACAAATTGACCGCCACGCCGATCGCATCGCCGAGGCGATCGAGAAAAAGATCGGGGTGTAGACGTTTCGCTCTGCGAGACCTGAGAGGCAGCGCCGCAACTCCCAAGTTTGAGCTGCGCGCGACGTCGCTCTCTCGCTTTCGCAGAGCGAAACGTCTACAGCTTGCGCGCAGCGTTGCGGCCTGCTTTCCTGACTTGAATCAATGAACCTGTCGCAAGTTTTGGAAGCGCTCCTTTTCAGCGCGCAAAAACCTCTTACCCCGCGCGAGTTGGTGGCGGCGTTGCGCGGCGCGGGGGCGGAAGACGAACTCACCCCTAACGAGTTTGCCAAGACCACCCAAGCGGAAGTGGCCGCCGCGCTCGAGCAATTGAAGCTCGAATACGTCGAGCAGCAGCGCGCCTTTCAGTTGCTGGAAAAAGCCGAAGGCTGGCAGTTGGCGAGCGACCCGCAATTTGCGCGTTGGGTGCGGCAGCTCTTTCCCGCCGCGAAACCGGCCCGCCTTACCCCGCCCGCGCTCGAGACCCTGGCCATTATTGCTTATCGGCAACCGATCACCCGCGCCGATGTCGAAGCCGTGCGCGGAGTCGCGATCGAGAGCGTCCTGCAAACGTTAATGGAACGGGGCCTGGTCAAAATTGCCGGTCGCGCTGAGGTGCCTGGCCGGCCGTTGCTTTACGAGACGACACAATTCTTTCTCGAGCATTTCGGCCTCCGCAATCTGGATGAACTGCCAAATTCCGACGAGCTGAAGCGCCGCGAACTGCCGAAAGCGCCCATCGCCGCTGAGCCGCCCTCGGAACCCGAGCTCCTTCCTAACGAAGCCGGCGCGGTCGAATGACGCTGATTGCGCTGAGTTGGCGCGTGACTTTCGTCGTGATCCAGCGATTCTTGTAGCCTAACAATTCCTAAGATGAAGAAAATTGCTCTCCATGCTCCTGGCTTGTTGCTCGCGGCCCTAACGCTCTTCAGCCTGAGCGGTTGCGGAACCTACAATCGCCTCGTCACGCTGGAACAGAACGTGAACAAGAAATGGGCGGATGTGCAGTCGGTCTATCAGCGGCGCGCCGACTTGATTCCAAATCTCGTCCAAACCGTGCAAGGCGCGGCGAATTTTGAAAAATCGACCCTGACGGAAGTGACGAATGCTCGCGCCAGCGTCGGCCAGGTAAAGCTCGACCCGAGCAAGGCCCCGACCGACGCGGCTGAACTGGAAAAATTCCAGCAGGCGCAGGGGCAGTTGAGCACCGCGCTTTCGCGTCTCCTGGTGGTGAGCGAAAATTATCCGCAGCTCCGCGCGACGGAAAGTTTCCAGTCCCTGCAAGCGCAACTGGAAGGCACGGAGAACAGGATTTCGGTCGAGCGAAATAATTTTAACGCTGCTGTGCAGGAGTACAATACGGCATTGGAACAATTTCCGACCAACATGCTAAACAAGATGTTCAGATTTCAGCCGAAACCGTTCTTTACCGCTCAGACGGGCGCGGAAAAGGCACCGGCGGTCAAGTTCGACTTCGGGAGTTCACCGGCCGCCACGCCGGCGCCCGCCGGCACGCCATGATTTTGTTGTAGCCGGGGCGCCGACCCCGGCTGCCTCGGATTCGTGCTCCGAACCACTTCAATGACTCGTCTCGCCCGCTTCTTGATCGGCGTCCTGGTGTTTGGCCTCGCGACGTTAGGCGTGGCGGAAACAATGCCGTCCAAACCGGACCGCTACTTCAATGATTACGCGGGCGTGGTCGACCAGGCGACGGCGCTGCAATTGAACGAGCAACTGGCGCAATTCGAACGGGAAACCTCGACGCAACTGGTGGTCGCGATTTATCCCGACATGCAGAGCGAATCTTCGATCGCGGATTACACGCAACGAATCGCGCAAACCTGGGGGGTAGGACAAAAAGGCCGCAACAACGGCGCGGTCCTTTTCGTCTTTGTCGCGAACCACCAGATGTTTATCCCGACCGGTTACGGCGTGGAAGGCGCGCTGCCGGACGCGACCTGTTACGACATCACCCACAACGTTATCGCGCCGTTCTTCAAAAAAAACGATTACCCGGGCGGTCTTAAAGCCGGCATCACGGCGATGATGCAGGCGGTGCGCGGCGAATACAAAGGGACGGGCAAGACGCAGCGCGAAGAAGGCGCAACTACGAGCCCGAAGATTCCCTTCGGGTTGGTCGTCTTCATCTTCATTGTTATTTTCATTGTCATGTCGCAGTTGAAACGCGCTGGCCGCCGTCGCGGCTACGGCTACAGCGGTTGGGGCGGCCCTTACGTCGGCGGTTTCGGCAGTGGCGGCGGCTGGTCAGGTGGAAGCAGCTCCAGCAGCGGCGGCGGCTTTAGTGGGTTTAGCGGTGGAGGAGGAAGTTTCGGTGGCGGCGGGGCCGGTTCGAGCTGGTAACGATGCGCACGAAGCATTTTATTCAAAAACTGGAGCACGATCGCATCGCTAAGGCGATTGCTGAGGCCGAAGCGAAGACGTCGGGCGAGATTCGTGTCTTTATTCAACGTGGCGAGGTCGATGACGCGATCATGGCAGCGCGCACACAATTCGAAAAGCTAGGCATGACGGCAACCCGTCATCGCAACGGCATCCTTATCTTTGTGGCGCCGCGCGCGCAGAAGTTCGCGGTTATTGGCGACACCGGAATCCATGAGCGCAGCGGCGATCAATTCTGGCAGGAGCTGGTTGGCTCGATGCACGAGCATTTCAAAGCCGAAAATTTCACCGACGCAGTTGTGCACGGGATCAACCAGGCGGGCGAACTGCTCGCGCAACATTTCCCGCGCCGCCCCGACGACACGAACGAGCTGACTGACGCGGTCGAAGAGGGTTAGTTTTCCGCGAGAGAGAGGGTTCGACAATCATTGGTCCGACGGTAAAAGACGACCAATCCCATTAGATGGTAATGTCACCGCATCGCGCGAAGATCTGGGTGCTGGCAATTGCCATCGGCCTGAGTGCCGCGGACGCCCGCTGCGAGGAGATCATTGGTTCGGTAACTTCGCCCAATGGCAATCTGGCGGTTGATCTTAGCCTAACGAATGACGGGAATCTCGCCTACTCGGTGAAGCGAAACGGCCGAGAGATCATAGCCCTTTCCCGCCTTGGCTTGATTCTCGCGAACGCGCCCAAGCTGGACCGGAATTTTTCCCTCGAAACCACAGTCACTTCATCGCAAGACGAAAACTGGGAGCAACCCTGGGGCGAGCGCCGCTACGTGCGCAATCATTACAAAGAGCTAGCCGTCACGGTCGTTCAAAAACCGAACGATAACCGCAGAATGACGGTGATCTTCCGCGTCTTCGATGACGGCGTTGGGTTTCGCTATTCCTTTCCGGACCAACCGCAGCTGAAAACTCTGAAAATTACCGACGAACTCACGGAATTTGCGATCGTCGATCCTGCAACTGCGTGGTGGGACGTGGCCGGGGAGTGGGACCGCGAAGAGTATCTCTACAACCGGACCCCGCTGAACGAGGTTAGCGAGGCGCAGACACCGATCACGCTTAAGACCGACAAAGGGCTTTACCTGTCGATCCACGAGGCGGCGCTGGTTGATTACCCGGCCTACTGGATGCGGCGCGTTGAAGGCCAGCGACTGAAGACTCGCCTGGCGCCTTCTTCAATCGGCGCAAATGTCGAGCGGGATGCGCCGTTCTCAACCCCGTGGCGAACCGTCATCATTACTGACAAGGCGCCGGCGCTCTATGAATCCAACATTGAGCTAAACCTGAATGAGCCTAACAAGTTAGGAGATGTGTCGTGGGTGAAGCCCTGCAAATACGTCGGTATCTGGTGGGCCATGCACCTGAATCAGAAAACGTGGGAAGCCGGTCCGCGGCACGGCGCTACCACCGAGGAAACGGAGAAGTATATGGACTTCGCCGCGAAGAACGGATTCCGAGGAGTGCTCGTGGAAGGTTGGAACCTTGGCTGGGAGGATTGGTTTGCGAAGGGCGACAAATATTCTTTCACCGAGAGCTATCCGGACTTCGATCTCAAAGCGGTATCAGAATACGGCCTGAAGAAGGGTGTTCATCTTATAGGCCATCACGAGACTGGTGGAAACGCCGCGCATTACGAAGAACAGATGGACGCCGGTTTTGCGCTCTATGAGAAGTACGGTGTGGATAGCGTTAAGACCGGATATGTCGCGGATGCCGGAGGCGCACAAGTTAAGGGGCCGGACGGCACAGTTCATTTCACCTGGAACGACAGCCAGGAAATGGTTCGCCATTATCAGAAAGTGGTCACGGAAGCGGCCAAGTATCACATCGCGATTGACACGCATGAGCCGATCAAAGACACGGGTCTGCGACGCACATATCCGAATTGGGTTTCGCGAGAAGGCGAGCGCGGGCAGGAATACAACGCCTGGGGACATCCGCCTAATCCGCCCGAGCATGAGGCGAATCTGATCTTCACCCGAATGTTGTCCGGACCCATGGATTTCACTCCAGGGGTCCTAAGTCTTCAGGGGAAGGAGCAGGAGATTCAAGCAACGCAGGCAAAGGAGCTGGCGCTCTACGTGGTGATCTATTCGCCTATTCAAATGGCAGCCGATTTAGTGGAGAACTACGCGAAATATCCGAAGCCGTTTCAGTTCATCAGAGATGTGCCGACGGATTGGGAACAGACGTTGATGATCAATGGCGAACCGGGGGATTATGCGACCATCGCGCGCAAAGACCGCCATTCCGACGATTGGTATGTCGGGTCAATTACCGATGAGAACGCGCGCACGCTGCAGTTGCCGCTGAAGTTTCTCGATCCGAACCGAAAATATACGGCGCAGATCTATCGTGACGGCGACAAGGCGGGATTCAAAGGCGCCGCGCGCTTCGATATCGTCATCGAATCGAAGAGTGTCACGTCGACAGACACGCTTTCCCTGAAACTCGCACCCGGTGGCGGCGAAGCGATTCGATTGGTGGCGGGGAAATGACGGAAGTTAGGCTTCCAGTCCGCCAATTGGACGGACTCGTCCCGTGGCGAGCCTGACTCCGCTACTGAGGAGCTCCTGCCTTTTTTTGTTGTCGCCAGGCTTTTAGGCCAGTCGCACCGGTCGCGAGTAATCCCAGCGATCCGGATTTCGACACTGCTTGCGCCGGTTCCTGGCTCCTTTTCTGACCGGTCCCAATCGGCTCGCCTGGATCGGCCCAGGCGTAATCCACCAGGATGAATTCATACGAAGGCATCCCGGTCGTCTTGATGCGCGCCCAGCCGTATTCGTTCCCGGCGCCGGCGTCAAAAACGAAGGCGATGAAACCTCTGCCCGGTTCCATAAAATGGCCGCCCGGCTCCCCTGCCAATCCGATGATGCCGCCGTAGCAACGGAAACTTGAGGAGCTGGTCGTACGGCAACTGTTCCCCAGCCGCAACTGCGACACCTGGAGATGGTCAGTGAGGCGGGACAGATAGAAGCCGCTCTCGCTCATGCCGACGCCGTCGCCCGCGAAGGCTCCGATGCTCTTGATGGTACTACTGGCCGGGCCAGGAATGCCCAGGTGCGCGTATCCCTTGCCGTCTCCTTCGTCGATGCGAAGGAAGTTCAGCGCGGCGCCGTTATCCAAGGGAAAGTTCATGTTACGCGTTCCGGTAAAACGGGCATTGAGCGTTCCCGAGTAATGAATCTCTGCCTCCGCCGTGGCCAGGCCGGCGAGAGAAGTAGCGGCGCCCGCCACTGCATAGGCGGTCCAGCGCGAATTTGCGATCGTAACTGATCTGCGGCGTAGTGGTTTCGAGCTCATCGCTCGGTTTATTCTGCCCCGTCGGCGCAAGTCAAGCTAATTCCCTGCGGCTAACACACACAGCTATCCAGAATCGTCTCGACCAGCATGGCAGCGGATTCACCTTCCGTCCGATCACCGGCGGCACGAAGCTCTCTTTGCACAGCTATGGGATTGCGATCGATTGGGACCCCGGCCATAACCCTCACAAGAAGAACTCACGAAGACCCTGCCAGGTTGGTGGTATGACATTTGGGCGAAGCGTGGGCCTTCGCCGCAAGCGTCGTTACCGGCCCGCGATCCTGATCATCGCGGTGACGCTGCGGTCGACATCGGCGTCGGTGGTGGCCCAGGAGGAGACGCTGATCCGCATGGCGGTCCTGCCTTGCCAGACAGTCACGCCGCACCAACAGGTGCCGTCTTCCTGAAGTTCTTTGATGACGCGTTGGGTCATTTCGGCGTCGCCGAAGGAAACGAGGACCTGGTTGAGCACGACGTCGTTTAGGATCTCGAAGCCGGCGGCGGAAAGCTGATCGGCAAAGCGCCGCGCCTGGGCGCAGTTGCGTTCGATCAGCTCGGCGATTCCTTCGCGGCCTAACGAACGCAGAGCCGCCCAGACTTCGACGCCGCGGGCGCGGCGGGATAACTCCGGCGTGAAATCGGCCGGGTTCCGGTGCTCGGTCTCGGTCGGCAAATATTCGGCGGTGATGGCCATCGCGGCGGGGAGCGAATATTGATCGCGGACGAAAGCCAGGCCGCAATCGTAAGGAACGTTGAGCCATTTGTGGGCGTCGGTCGCCCAGGAATCGGCGTCCGCGAGTCCGGCGGCGAGACGCGCGCGACTCGGAGCGGCCGCCGCCCAAAGACCGAACGCGCCATCGACGTGGACCCAGGCGCCGGCGGCATGGGCGATCCGGCAAATCTCGGCGATAGGATCGAACGCGCCGGTGTTCACGTTGCCGGCCTGGACGCAGACGATCGCAGGTCCGGAGATGGCGGGCAGTTGATCGGCCAGCATTCGGCCCTGGTCATCGACCGGAATCTTCACCACGCGGGTCCGGCCAAGGCCGAGCAGGCCTAACGACTTGGTAACGGAGGGATGCGCTTCCGCGCTCACGATCACGGTGATGGGCGGGGCGCCGAAAAGTCCGTCCGCTTCCGCGTTCCAGCCGGCCTGCTTGAGGACGCTGTGGCGCGCGGCGGCGAGCGCGCAAAAGTTCGCGACGGTGGCGCCGGTGACAAAGGCGCCGCTGCATTCCGGCGGGAGCCGGAGAACGTCGAGCAACCAGCGCAAAGAGATTTGTTCGAGGAGCGAAGTGGTCGGGGTGGGGCGATAGAGGCCGGTGTTTTGGTCCCAGGCGCCGGCGAGCCAATTGGCCGCGAGCGTGACCGGGAGCGAACCGCCAATAACAAATCCAAAGAAGCGCGGCCCAGCCATTGCCATCGTCCCCGGCGATCCGATGTCATCGAGGAGCTGGAGTGTTTCCGCGGGATCAGTTTGGCGGTCCGGCAACGGCTCATCGAACGCGCGCAATTGTTCGACCGCGGCAGCCGTCGGCGCGACCGAGCGTTCGCCGATTCCTTCGAGGTAACGAATCGCGCGGTGAGCGGCGTTCGTAAGGAGTTCCTTGTTCATCGATCGTGCGTTTCCCGGCAAATTCCAGCCGAGCTTTCCGCGCCATGCCTCTGCTCTACCCGCCGCTCAGCCAACTTGTCGAGCGAAATTGCCGCGATTCACAG
>CAVYVJ010000013.1:0-80225 GCA_963771865.1 uncultured Verrucomicrobiae bacterium | reverse complement strand
GATCTCCGCCGATACGGCCGCCTACCAGATTGCCGAAGTCTATGGGTATCGCGGGGAGAAGGATCGAGCGTTCGAGTGGCTGGACCGAGCGCGCCGCCAACGCGACGCGGGCTTGGGCAGCGTGCGGTTCGATCCGTTCTTCGCAAATCTTCGTGGAGATTCACGCTGGGAGGTGTTTTTGCGCGCGATGGGCCTGGCTGACGATCAATTGAAATGAAGGCTCGAGAGCGCGGGTTCCAAGCTGGCAACTGCACGATCGATCGCTCTGTCGTCATAATGCAAAAACTCCGCGAAGATCCCCGCTTCCCAAAGCATTGCCAGGATCCACCTAAGTGAGTGAAAATCCTTCGTTCTTCGCCGAACTGAAGCGACGGAACGTTTACAAGGTCGCAGTAGCCTATGCGGTCGTTAGCTGGCTACTGATCCAGATTGCGACCCAGGTATTTCCGTTCTTCGGGATTCCGAATTGGGCGGTGCGCCTGGTCGTGCTCCTCCTTATCCTGGGCTTTCCGGCCGCGCTCATTCTTTCCTGGGCATTTGAGATCACACCAGAAGGAATCAAACGCGCCGAAGATGTTGAACCTAGTCAGGGGCGCCAGACTGGCCGCAAGCTTGCTGGGATTACGATGGCGCTGGCAGTTGTCGCCGTCGGATTGTTCGCCTTCCAGGTTCTTCGGCCCAGGCTGATGAAAGAGGCGGCAGCAAGTCGCCCGCATTTGCTGCCGGCTCCTGTTATTCCTAACAAATCGATCGCCGTCATGCCCTTCGAAAACTTGAGCGAAGAGAAGGCGAACACCTATTTTGCCGAGGGAATCCAGGACGAGATTCTAACCCGTCTCTCGAAAATCACGGATCTGAAGGTAATCTCGCGCACTTCCACCCAGAACTACCAAACTAACCCGGGAAACCTGCCTGAGATTGCGCGCCAACTGGGTGTCGCCCATATCCTGGAAGGAAGCGTGCAGAAGAGCGGCAACACCGTCCGCATTAACGTGCAACTTATCGTTGCCGCGAGTGACGCTCATCTTTGGGCGGAGACTTTCGACCGAAAACTAACCGATATCTTTTCGGTCGAGAGTGAAGTAGCCAAAGCTATCGCCGATCAATTGCGCGCCAAGCTTACGGGACCCGAAGAGTTGCTCCTCGCCGCTCGACCGACCGAAGATCCAAAGGCCTACGATGCTTACCTTCGAGGGCTGAGTTATAATCTCAAGTCGGCTAACTCAGCCGCTAACTCTCGCGGTGCGCAGCAATACCTCAGGGAAGCAGTCCGATTGGATCCGAAATTTGCCCTTGCCTGGACACTGCTCTCCTTTGTCGATGCGCGTGGTTATCTCACCCAGACCCTGCAGCCGACCGTCGCTCTTCGTGAAGAGGCGCAGCACGCAGCCGAAACCGCTCTGGCTCTCCAGCCCAATCTTGGCGAAGCGCTCCACGCCGTCGGTTACTATCATTACGCCTGCTTCAAGGATTACAACACCGCGGTGACTTACTTCGAACGCGCTCGCCCGCTCCTTCCCAACAGCAGCCGGATTCCTGAATCGCTCGCCTACGTCAAGCGCCGGCAGGGCAAGTGGGATGAAAGTGACTCTAACTTCAAAGAAGCCGAGCGACTCGATCCGCGGAACGTTTACGTCCTCGGGCAGCATGGCCAATCGTGCATCGCGCGCCGGCGCTTTGCCGAGGCGCGGGGATTGTTTGATAAAATCCTGACGATCACGCCCGACGATATGGATACGCTGGCGGTGGAGGCGGCCATCGCCCAGGCCGAGGGCGACCTTCC
This sequence comes from uncultured Verrucomicrobiae bacterium, assembly GCA_963771865.1. Lineage (GTDB taxonomy): Bacteria > Verrucomicrobiota > Verrucomicrobiia > Chthoniobacterales > UBA10450 > Palsa-1392. Next base: position 78,442 of record CAVYVJ010000013.1, on the reverse strand, counting down.
GCGTGCCGCCACGCTCCTCGCGCCGCTCCACCCGCCGCCCGACGATTCGAATGTCTTATACACCCAGGTTTACCAGGCGATCCTTGAGCGCCGGCCGGCGCCGGTTATTCCTCGCTTGCAAGAGTTACTTGCACGGCCTGACCCCTCCTGGGGCTACTTCACCGGAGAGCTTCGCTTTTGGTTAGGTTGGGCGCAGGAGGTTGCCGGCGACCACGCCGCTGCCCAGGAGAGCTGGCGCACGGCCCGTGGCGAACTGGAGCCTTTCATCGAGGAACAGCCGGCGAATTACAATCTCCTCTATGACCTCGCTCTGACTGAAATGGGTCTCCGAAACAAAGCCGCCGCTTTCAATTTCTCGCAACGCGCGATGTCCGCGATGCCGATCGCGAATGATGCTTTCGATGGGCCCGCTCCAATCGAAATCCTGGCCCGGGTGGCAGCGCAACTCGCAGAGCCGGACCAGGCGATTCCCGCTTTGCAAAGACTTCTCTCGCTTCCGTACGAAGGTCCTCTTGGTGGTGGGCAGGTGCCGCTCACTCCTGCGCTCCTTCGGCTCGATCCAATGTTTGATCCACTCCGCAACGATTCGCGCTTCCAAAAACTCAGCGAAGATAAATCGAAGTGAAGATCGACAATCTCGCGACAATTTGCCTAACTCTTCCTATGAAAAAGTTGATCCTGCTCATTCTTCCGGTTCTGACTTTTGTCCTGCCATGCGGCGCGCAATGGAACTACCCGGCAACCAGGACGGTCGATTCCGAGGATATTTATTTCGGCAAGACATACAAAGATCCCTACCGCTGGCTGGAAAATCTCAAGGACAAAGAGGTCGAAACCTGGTTCAAATCCCAGGCAGGATTGACCGATGCATTGCTGGCCAAGATTCCGGGTCGAGACGCCCTGGTGGATGAATGGACGGCGCTGGACAAGCTAAACCCGGCGTCGTACTCGGCGATCTCGTATGAAAACGGCCGCGTCTTTTACAAGAAAACTTTGGGCGGCGAAAACGTCGGCAAGCTTTACTGCCGTGAAGGGTGGAACGGCGCGGAAAAACTGTTGTTTGATCCGGGAACATACAAACCCGGGGTCGTGATGACGATCGAAAGCGTTGTGCCCTCGTGGGATGGGAAGCATGTCGCGATGGGTTTTTCCTCGGGCGGTGCCGAGTATTCGGAGATTCGGATTTTAGACGTCGACCGCGGAGTCTTGCTGCCGGAAAAATTCTATCCGTCGTATGGCCCGATCGGGTGGACCAAAGATAACCAGACGCTTTTTTACGACGCAGGCAAAGTCGCAGACATTAAGAACCCGGAGATCGAATTGAACCGCAAAACGCGGCTGCACAAGCTGGGGAGCGATTTCGCCGGCGACGTTGATTTCTTCAGCAACGAAAGCTATCCGGACCTCGGCATTGCACCGAAGGAATTTCCCAATGTTTCGATTGATGAATCGTACCCGGATTATCTGATCGGGTTTGTGGGCACAGTGCAAAACGAGCTGCGGATTTTTTATGCGCCTACGGCCGAAATGAGGGACCCGAAAATCAAATGGAACGTGCTCTGCCAGCAGTCGGATAACCTCGTCCGAGGCGTGGCTTTCGACGGCGACTATGTGTATGCGATCACGCACGCTGGCGCGCCGAAGTACAAGGTGGTGCGCACGAGTGTCAAACATCCGGATTGGGCGCATGCCGAGACGGTTATTCCCGAAGCGGCGGACTCCGTCCAGTCCCTCACCAAAAGCCGGCATTACCTGATGGTCACTTATTCGAATGGGGTCGTGGGCAGGCTCGTGAAATACGATCTGGCGACCGGCAAAACGCAGGAAATCAAGTTGCCGCTGTCAGGCACTCTCAATTGCAGTTGCCCAGATTGGCGGTCGGACCGTTGCCTGGTGCACATCACGTCGTGGACCTCACCGGTAACGATCTACGATTTTGACGCGGAAAAGAACACCTTCGCTAAGAGCACATTCAATAGCGACGTCGTGTATCCCGGATTTGACAGCCTGGTTGCAGAAGAGGTCGAGGTGCCAGGCCATGATGGCACCATGATTCCGCTCTCGATCATTCACAAAAAAGGAATTCCGATGGACGGATCGAATTGCTGCATCCTGAACGGCTACGGCGCGTATGGAATCAGCGCATCGCCATACTTCAACATTCGTTATTCGTTAGCCAAGCGCGGAGTCGTGCTGGCCTTCGCGCATCCGCGCGGCGGCAGCGAGAAAGGCGAAGCATGGTATAAGGCCGGATACAAAACGACCAAGCCAAACACTTGGAAGGATTTTATTTCGTGCGCCGAGTATCTCGTCAAAAAGGGCTACACCAGTCCTGAGAAACTGGCTGGCACCGGCACCAGTGCTGGCGGGATTTTGATCAGCCGCGCGATTACAGAACGGCCGGATTTGTTTCGGGCAGCCATTTGCAATGTAGGTTGCGCAAACGCCATGCGGATGGAGTTTTCGCCCAACGGCCCAGTGAACACTCCGGAATTTGGAACCGTGAAAGACGAGACCGAGTGCAAGGCTTTGTACGAAATGGATGGCGTCGCGCACGTTCAAAAGGGAGTGAAATATCCGGCCTTGATGGGCGTGGGCGGTTGGAATGATCCACGCGTGACGGTCTGGCAACCTGGCAAGTTTGTGGCCGCGATCCAATCCGCGAGCACCTCAGGCAATCCCACGCTAATGAAAGTGAATTACGACAATGGCCATTTCACGGAAGAAAAGGTCGTCACCTTCAGAAACTTTGCCGGCCAAACTGCCTTCCTCCTTTGGCAGACCGGACACAAAGATTTTCAACCCGTCAAAGAAACCCGCAAAGTGGATTGAGGCTTCAATCTGCAACTTAAGCTGAAACTGCGCAGCGTCGGAAACGTCCCGGATTTGTCGAGCCACCGGGAATATGAATTATCATAACTTCTTTGCCGAACTGAAGCGACGCAACGTCTACAAGGTCGCAGTCGCTTATGCGGTGGTGGCGTGGCTCCTGATCCAGGTCGCAACACAGGTTTTTCCATTCTTCGAAATTCCCAACTGGGCCGTCGAGATGGTCGTGGTCGCCATGGTGATCGGGTTCCCCATCGCCCTGGCCCTGGCCTGGGCGTTTGAGCTGACGCCTGAGGGAATCAAGCGCGAAAAGGAGGCTGATCGCAGAGTCACCCGGAAGACAGGCCGCATGCTAACCGTTCTGATCGTCGTGGCCGCGGCCGGGGCGGCTGGGCTCATGGCGTTTCGATTGTTGCATTCGCAACAAGCCACGGAACAAGGGAGACAGCCTGCGCCCACCGCCGAGATCGATCGCAAGTCGATCGCCGTCCTTCCCTTTGAAAACCTCAGCGAAGAAAAGGCGAATGCTTATTTCACCGATGGGATCCAGGACGAGATTCTGACGCGCCTGGCCAAGATCGCCGACCTGAAAGTCATCTCGCGCACTTCGACGCAGCACTATAAGAGCGCGCCGGAAAATTTGCCGGAGATCGCCCGGCAACTTGGCGTCGCCCACATTTTGGAAGGCAGTGTGCAAAAGAGCGGCGATGCCGTCCGGGTAAACGTGCAGTTAATCAAAGCGGCGACCGATTCGCATCTCTGGGCCGATAGCTTCGATCGCAAATTGACCGACATTTTTGCCGTCGAGAGTGACATCGCCAAAGCTATCGCCGATCAGTTGCGCGTTCATCTCACCGGCCGGGAAGAGCAAGTCATGGCCGCCAAACCCACGGATAACGCCGCCGCTTACGATGCCTACCTGCGCGGCCTGGCTTATACCTTAAGAACGCAAAACACACCTGCTAACTATCTGGGGGCACAGAAGTATCTGAGAGAAGCGGTGCGCCTGGATCCTAAGTTCGCCCTTGCCTGGGCACTGCTCTCCTACGTCGATGCGCGTGGCTACCACACGACGAACATTCAGCCGACTATTGCCCTGCGCAACGAGGCCGAGCAGGCGATGGAAACTGCGCTGACGCTGGATCCAAATCTCGGCGAAGGATGGATAGCCAAGGGCTACTATCAGTATGGCTGCGTGGAGGATTTCGAAAGCGCGGCACGTTGTTATGAACAGGCCTGGCAGTTTCTGCCTAATAGCAGCCAGGTTCGTTTGTCGCTCGCCCTCCTCGCACGAGATCAAGGGCAATGGGAACGAGCCGAATGGTACTTTGCAGAAGCCGAAAAGCTCGACCCGCGCAATCTGAACCTGCTCACTCGCCACGCGCAATTCTATATCACGCTTCGTCATTTCCCCGAAGCGCTCCGCAAGCTCGACCAAATTCTGGAGATTGTGCCCGACGACATTGATGCCCTGGTAGAAAAGGGCGCGATTGCGCAAGCCCAGGGCGATCTGCCGCAGGCCGCGAGTCTTCTCGCGTCCCTCTGGCCTGCAGCCGGCGATCCCACGGGATGGGAACAAGTAAGTTATCAAGCTATCCTCGAACGTCATCCCGCCAAAGTTATCTCGCGGTTAAAGGAGTTACTAACCAAGCCCGATCCAAATATAGGTTATCTGAATGGCGAACTCCGCTTCTGGTTAGGTTGGGCGCAGGAAGTCGGCGGTGATAGCGACGCCGCCAAAGAAACGTGGCGACAAGCGCGCGCCGAGCTTGAAGCCCTCCTTAACGATCAACCTGACAATTGGGCGCTTCTCGATGATCTCGCGCTGACTACCGCGAGCCTCGGTGACAAGGCCACTGCTTTCGCCCTGGTCGAGCGGGCAATGGTCCTAAATCCGATCGAGAAACAGGCCGCGAATGGGATGCAAGCGCTCGAGACCCTGGCCCGAGTAGCAACGCGCGTGGGTGAACCCGATCGCGCCATCGCCATTTTGGAAAAAATACTTTCCCGGCCGGGCAATGGCGGCCTGGCCACAGGGATGCCGCTCACACCGGCTCTCCTCCGCCTCGATCCGATGTTCGATCCGCTCCGGACTGACCCGCGTTTCCAAAAGCTCGCTGATTTGTCCAACCCGAAATAGCCACGGTGGTAAAGTGGGGCTTCCGGAAGCCAACCGGAATAAACTTCCGAAGTGCTGCGCAAGCTGCTATGGCGTGAGGCGCAGCAGGGTCGTTCTAATGCATGAAATCTTTCTTCGACGAACTAAAACGCCGCAATGTGTTCAAGGTCGGGGCCGCTTATCTGGTCGTGGCCTGGCTCGCGGTGCAGGCCGCCTCGATCGGATTTCCGGCATTTGATGCGCCGCCGTGGGCGCTCCGCATCTTTATTCTGATCGCACTGCTGGGATTTCCCATCGCCGTAGTGTTGGCGTGGGCGTTTGATATTACCCGCGAGGGGGTGAGGCTTGATGCCAACACTTCCGGGGGCAAGCGTATTTTCGCCGCGGCCGCGTTGCTCATTGTGCTGGCATTAGGCTGGTATTTTTACGGTCAGCCATCGTTCCGGAAAGGCGACGTGACGACGCCGGCAACCGCCAGTCCAAATTCGATCGCCGTCCTCCCATTCGCCAACATGAGCGGCAAAGCCGACGAGGACTATTTCTCGGACGGCATGACCGAGGAGTTGCTTAACGTTTTGGCGAAAATTCCGAAGCTGAGCGTGGTGGCGCGGACCTCGGTCTTTGAGTTCAAGGGCAAAGGCGGCGATGTGCGCGAGATTGGGCGCAAGCTCGGCGTGAGCCATATTGTCGAAGGCAGCGTGCGCCGTGATGGCCCGGAGGTGCGAATCACCGCACAGTTGGTCCGCGTCGCGGATGGCTTTCATATGTGGTCCGAAAGCTACGATCGCAAACTGGAAAGCGTATTCGCGCTCCAGGATGAAATCGCGCAACGCATCGGCGCGGCGCTCAAGGTTTCGTTAGGCGTCGCCGCTCCGGTGGCGGCGCGCGCGCCGATCGACCCGGAAGCCTACGACGAATATCTCAAGGGCCGCGCGTTGCAGCGCCAGCGCAACGATCTCCCCTCTGCGATCATGCATTTGAAGGCGGCAGTCGCGAAGGCCCCGGAGTTTGCGGCGGGCTGGTCGTCGCTTTCGCTCACCTATGAGGTGAGTTTCTGGTTCGCAGAACACATGACACCTGCGCTCGCGGCCGACCTTCTTGCCGGGCAGGCGGCGGCGGCCGAACGCGCTGCCGCACTGGATCCCGATGCCGCGACCACCGAACACGCGCTCGGTAACGTCGCCCGGGCGCAATTCAACTACGCCGACGCCGAACGACACTACCTGCGGGCCATGCAGATCGACCCGAGCTACTCGGACGTTCGCGAGGATTACTCGGAACTGCTCTACGAGGTCGGTCGTCTGGAGGATTCGATGCGGGCCGGGCGCCAGTTGGTGACACTCGATCCCTACTTCGGCATCGGCTGGATTCGCATCCTGCGCGCCGCGATGGCGCTCGACCGGCGCGACGGACGTCGAGGAAGCAGTCCGGCAACTGCGTGCCATCTCCCCGGATAATTTTATCGGCAATTTTGGACCGCTTGATTATGCAATCTCTTACGGAAGGGCCGATGAGGCGCAGGCCGCGCTCGCTGAGATCGAAACGCGCTGGCCAAATGATGCGGTCTTTGCACAAACTTTGTTGCCGTGGGCACTGGGCAAGCCGGGCATCGACCAAAACAAATTGCGCGAGGCGATTGCGAACACCCCGGCGGGTGAAGGCACCTATTACTGATTGCGCGGCAGGACATAGACGGCTTGAACGCCTATATCGAAACTGTCGGAGCGATTCCCCAGGCAGTACTACTTCATTGATCTTTATAGCAGCAAGCCGAAAGGCCAGGCGATGCTGCGAGATCCACGAGTCAAGGCAATGGTGGTGCGCTTCGGTCTCCCGGCGTATTGGCGCGAGAAAGGCTGGCCCGCCGGATGCCGGCCACTCGGCGAAAACGACTTCGAATGCGGATTAGATACGACGAGCGGCAAATGATATGAGCTTCTTTGCCGAGCTGAAGCGGCGCAATGTTTACAAAGTCGCGGTCGCCTATGCGGTGGTCGGGTGGCTCGTTATTCAGATTTGCTCGACCGTTTTGCCGACCTTCCACGCTCCGGAATGGGTGAACCAGACGCTGATCGTCCTAGTCGCAGTCGGATTTCCGATCGCGTTGGTTCTGGCCTGGGCCTTTGAACTGACACCTGAAGGAATCAAGCCGACAGAAGATCTTCCAGGGCACATTTCTACGGTGGCTCAGCGGGTCGAAAAAGCGCACCTGGATTTACGTCACAGTCATCGGCGCGGCTTTGTCAGTCGGATTATTTTTTGTCGGTCGCTACGCCGAGCGGCGGAGCATTCGTTCGACTTCCGGTTCCCCGGCAGAGAAATCCATCGCAGTGCTGCCATTTGAAAATCAAAATCGCGACCCAGCGACCGACTACCTTTCTGACGGTATTCCCGAAAGCATCATCAATAGCCTTTCCGAGCTACCGAAGCTCAAGGTGATGTCGCGTAATTCAGTCTTTCATTACAAAGGGAAGGAGACCGACGCGCCGACGGTGGGAAAAGAATTGAAGGTGCAGACGTTGCTCACAGGCCAGGTGAGGCAACGCGGTGACGACCTAACGATCGGCGTCGAGCTGATCAATGCGCAAGAGAACCGCCAGATGTGGGGTCAACAATATAACCGCAAGCTGAGCGACTTATTTGCGATGCAGGAAGAGATCGCGAAAGAGGTCTCGGAGAAACTGCGCCTCAAATTAACCGGCGCCGAGCAGGAGCAAATGGCAAAGCGGCCGACCGAGAACCTGAAAGCTTTCCAGTATTACATGCAAGGACGGGCCTATGCCCAACGCAGCACTCGCGAGGATCTGTTAACGGCCATTCAGTATTGCGAGAAAGCGCTAAAAGAAGATCGCAATTACGCGCTTGCCTGGGCGGGCTTGGCTCAAACCTATGTAGATCTTGGAGTGCGCGGCTACATTGCGCCCATTGAAGGTCGGCGCAACGCGGAAGAGGCCGCGCGCAAAGCCCTCGCGCTCGATGATAACCTGGCCGAAGGTCACGCCGCGCTTGGTCAAGGCTACGTCGCCTACGTCCCGTCCAATTTTTCGCTGGGCGATCGTGAACTCCGACGTGCGATCGAACTCCAGCCGAGCCTGGCCCTGGCCCATTTTTATTTGGGAATTTCGCTCGTGCGCCAGGGGGCGCGCGAGCAAGGCTTGGCGGAATTTCTGAACGCGCGCGAACTCGATCCGCTTTCATCCCTTATCGCACGAGCAGTGGCCCTTCCTTACTACTTCAAGCGAGATTATAAGCGAGCACTCGAGCTGTTGCAGCAGGCTAATGAACTGGGCCCGGCTTTTAGCACTCAGTGGGAAATAGGAGTCTACCTTCAAAACCGTTTATTCAACGAAACGTTGGCGCAATTAGAAAAAGCCAGGCGAGAGAGAAAAGATGACCCGATTTTGATTTACAGTACGGGAATGGTCTACGCGGCGCAGGGAAAGCGAGCAGAAGCGCTCCGGATCGTGAAAGAGCTAGAAGAAATGTCAGGCGCGAGCCTGAGCGAGGCGCACAGGATTGCCAGAATCTATGCCGTCTTAAACGAGAGGGACCTGGCCCTGACGTGGTTGGAACGTGGCTTAGCAGCGGGGGCGGTCGCAGTCTTTTATCGAGATGAGCCGGTATGGGATCCGATTCGTGAGGATCCACGCTTCAAAGCGCTTGTCGAGAAGAATGTCTGTTCCCGGGGAGGCGCGATGATTGAACCCGAAGGAATCCCGCGGTCTCGTAGGACGTTCATAAAGGGTGTGTTAGCCGGGACAGCAGGCACATTGATGACAGGTGTTGACAAACGCGCTGCTCACGCCGGAACGGGCGCCAGACAGCGGGGAGAGCTTAGTCAACTAAGCCTAAGCGAAATCTCACAACTGGTCCGCGGCAAGAAAGCGTCGCCAGTCGAACTGACGCAGGAGTGTTTAAGTCGCATAGAACAACTTAATCCCAAGTTGAACGCTTTCATCACTGTCACCGCCGACTCCGCTCTGGCTGAGGCTCGTCGGGCGGAAACGGAAATCCAGCACAATGGCTGGAAAGGGCCGTTACATGGAATCCCGATCGCTCTAAAAGACCTGGCAGATACCGCTGGTGTTCGCACCACCGCGGGAAGTGGCCTATTCAAGGATCGCATTCCCACCCAGGACGCAGAGATTGTGCGCCGACTCAAGACTGCCGGAGCCGTGCTCCTCGGTAAGCTTAACATGCATGAGTTTGCCTATGGCGGCAGCTCCGTGATCAGTTACTTCGGTCCGGTGCACAATCCCTGGAATCTCGATTACAGTTCAGGTGGATCTTCCGGCGGATCAGCGGCCGCTGTCGCGGCACAACTCTGTTATGGTGCGATTGGTTCCGACACTGGAGGTTCTATCCGTCAGCCGGCAGCCTATTGCGGCATCGTAGGACTCAAGCCGAGCTACGGACGCGTCAGCACTTCCGGCGTCATACCTCTATCATGGTCTCTGGATCATATAGGACCGATAACGCGCTCCGCGAAGGATGCCGCGTTGATGCTTCAGGTCATCGCGGGCTACGACGCACAAGACACGGCCAGCCTGGACCTTCCCGTGCCCGATTACGCCGCGACCAACGCGGCCGCGACCTCGTCGTTACGGCTTGGTATTCCGCGCGCCTATTTCTACGAGACACTTCATCCTGAGATTGAGGCGGCAATGGCGGCGGCTCTGTCAGTTCTGAAAACACTCACCCGTAATCAACGCGACATCGCGCCGCTCGCGGCTGATAGCACCTACTCCTCCATGATGGATCCTTGCTTCACGATCTTGAGGGCGGAAGCTTATGCTTACCACAAGGAATATGTTTCAAAGAGTCCCGAACTCTATCAGGCGCAGACTCTCAAGAGAATTCAGGCCGGGGCCGACATCCCAACTTCCGCATACATTCAGGCCCGACGCCAACTCGAACTGGTTCGGCGTTCCGTTGCGCGGGTATTCGAGACCACGGACCTTCTGATTACTCCTACGGCCTGCGTGCCTCCGTTTGCGATCGCCGATCTGCTCGACCCGAATACTCTGCGGGAGAAGGAACTACTCATGCTGCGCAACACGCGACCTTTCAATATGCTTGGTCTGCCGACCATCTCCGTTCCCTGCGGTTTCACCCGGACTGAGTTACCGATCGGAATGCAGATCACTGGTCCACCTGGCAGTGAGGCAACAGTTCTCAGAGTCGCCTACGCTTATGAGCAAGCCACGGAATGGCACAAACGTAAACCGAATCTGGACTGAGCGCCGGTACGAAATGACCTCCACAATTTTTTCGCCGAGCTGAAGCGGCGCAATGTTTATAAGGTAGCGGTCGCCTATGCTGTCGTCGGCGTGGTTGATCGTCCAGGTCGCAACTCAAGTCTTCCCGTTCTTCGAGATTCCAAACTGGGCAGTGCGCCTCGTCGTGCTCCTGCCTTGATCCTCGGCTTTCCCATCGCACTCGTTCTGTCCTGGGCATTCGAGATCACGCCGGAAGGAATCAAGCGTGAGGAGGACGTTTCGCCTAACGACTCCATCACGCACAAAACCGGCCGGAAAATTGTCCGGATTACCGTTGCCCTCGCAGTGATCGCTGCTGGTCTGTTCGCGTTCCAGTTCCTGCGGCCAAGAATAGCGAAGACGACTGAGACTACACCAGCATCGGCCCCGTTGACTCGTTCCGTTGCCGGGGTTCCGGTCGATCAAAAATCCGTTGCCGTGCTCGCCTTCGCCAATCTCAGCGACGAGAAGGGCAATGAGTCGTTTGCCGACAGCGTTAGTGAAGAACTCTTGAACGTGTTGGGCAAGGTGCGAGGCCTCAAGGTTACCGCGCGGACCTCGGCCTTCCATTTCAAAGGCAAGGACACACCCGTCCCGGAGATCGCGCGCCAACTGGGCGTGGCCTATGTCGTCGAAGGCAGCGTGCGTCGGGCGGGGGAGAAGGTCCGCATCGCCGCGCAACTGATCAAGGCGGCCGACGGCTTCCAAGTTTGGTCGGATGATTTCAACCGCGACCTGAAAGATATCTTCGCCGTTCAGGAGGAGATCGCGGGGCTGATCGCGAAGAACCTTGAGTTGAAGCTGGGCATCAAGAAGAACCAAACGACGCCCAATCCAGAGGCCTATCAACTTTATCTCGAAGCGGTGCGGTTATGGGGCTTGCGCAATGCGGCAAGCCTCGACCGGGCGGAGCAGCTTCTGCAACGCGCGATTGCCTTGCAACCGGACTTTGCCCGGGCCCATGCCGCGATGGGCTTTGTCCTGTCCGTTCGTTCCGTCGAGCTTGGCAAGGATCCGATGGCGGGCGAAGGCCGGGCGCTCAACGAGCAGGCGTTGCAATGGGCCGAGCGTGCGCTGGCTTTGGATCCCGACCTGGCTGAAGGCTACGCGGCGAAAGGCAATGTCTTGGAAAACCTCGGCCGATGGACCGAATGCAAGGAAGCTTACCGGCGGAGTATCGAACTCGACCCGAATTTCGCCACTGCCCACCAATGGTATGCGCGCAATCTGTCTGAGGAAGGCTACATCGACGAAGCGATGGTTGAAATGAAGCGGGCGGTGGAGCTCGATCCGTTGGCGCCGCGTATTCTCGACAACTACGGTGGCTATCTTATCTGGCTGGGAAAGTATCCGGAAGCCCTTGAGATCTTCGATCAGGTGCTGGCCATCCAACCCGGTTCTCCGCAAGCCCTATGCTTTAAGGGCATGGCCTTGGTGAAGGCCGGTCGCGCGGAAGAGGGACGGAGCATTCTGGAAACACTCGCGCGGCAGCCAGACCAACCAGAGTGGACCCTGGTCTCGTCTGGCCGAGGCTCTTCTCGCCACCGGGCGGCGCAGTGAAGCCGAGGCCCTGCTCCAGCATCCGCCCAAGGAGAATTTTTATCGCGGATTATTGCTCTGCGCGCTCGGGCGCGGAGATGAGGCGATCCCGTTGTTGAAACCTGTCGTTTCGATCTATCGGGACATGATCCTTTGGACATTCCAGGAAGTGATGCCGCGAGAATCTCCCGAGTTCCACCGCAAGCTGGCGGAGTGGGGCATGACCGAGTCCTGGCAGCGGGCTGAGGCCTGGCGGGCGAAAAATCTCCCGAAGACTGCAAATGAAACGACCACTTCGAAATGAGTGGCAATTTCTTTGCCGAGTTAAGACGACGGAATGTTTATAAGGTAGCGGTAGCTTACGCCGTCGTCGCTTGGCTGCTCATACAAATCGCGACGCAGGTCTTTCCATTTTTCGGAACTCCAAACTGGGCTGTGCGCCTGGTCGTGCTTCTGCTCATCCTTGGTTTTCCGGTCGCGCTTGTTCTGGCGTGGGCTTTTGAAATAACGCCTGAAGGTATTAAGCGGGCGGACGACGTTTTACCTAACGAGTCGATAAGACGTAAGACCGGACGCAAGTTTGTCGGTATAACTGTAGCACTCGCCATCGTGGCCGCGGGACTGTTGGCCTTTCAGATATTCAGACCCAGACTGATGAGAGACTCGGCCGCAACCTCCACGGCATTACCGGCCACGGCTGCGTTGACCATTCCCGAAAAATCGATCGCAGTGCTGCGGATGGTTAATTCCACCGGCGATCCAGCTAACCAATACTTCTCCGATGGCATGTCGGACGAATTCATCACTTCGCTCTCGCGTTTGCGCGACCTCAAGGTCGTCAGCCGCACCTCGTCTTTTCAGTTCAAAGGAGACACCGACGACAGCAAAATGATCGGCGAAAAGCTCGGCGTTTACTATTTGCTCGAAGGCCGCGTGCAGAGATCAGTCGATCGCGTGCGCATCGCGGTGGGGCTGATCAAAGCCGGCGACGGCGCCAACGTCTGGAGAGAAACCTATGACCGGGATTTGAAGGACATCTTCGCGGTGCAATCGGAGATCGCCAGTGCGGTGGCGAAGCAATTGCAAGTTGCGCTCCTGGGCAATAACGGACAGACCACGCAGTTGCTTACTGCCGCGACGCCATCGAATCAGAATGTCGAGGCCTACGACGCCCTCTTGCAGGGGAATTTCTACTACGAGCGCCGCAGCGCAGAGGATAACCGCAAAGCGATCGGCTATTACGAGGAGGCGATTCGGCTCGACGCGCGTTACGCGCTGGCTTATGCGAAGCTGTCGATCGCGACGGGAGCTCTGGTCAGCAACTACGGCGGTATAGCAAACAAGGAAAGACAAGAGGCGACCGCAAAAGCCCGTGCCGCGGCGGAGAACGCGCTCCGTCTGGACCCGAACCTCGCCGAGGCCCACGTGGCAAGAGGCACAGTTTTATTAAGCCTCGAGTCCGATCTCATCGGCGCCGAAGCGGAATTCCGCCGTGCCTTGGAGCTCGCGCCGCAGAATCCGCTCGTGTCTCACAATCTCGCCCTCCTCCTGACCGATCTTGGCCGGCTCGACGAAGCGGTCGCGCTCGATCAACGGGCGATTGTGCTCGATCCGTTGCGCAGCACAGTCCAGATCAGTCTCGCAATCTCTCTTACCGCGCTTGGCCGTTACGACGAGGCCGAGGCAGCGGTGCGCAAGGCTATCGCGCTCCAGCCGCAGTCCGGGGCGACCTACAAGAGTCTGGCGATGATTCAGATTCTGCGCGGCAAGCCGGCGGCCGCAGTGGAATTGGCGAAACAGGAAACCGATCCTTTCTGGCGGACCGACGCCCTGGCGCTAGCCTACTTTGCCAACGGCGACAAAGCCGAGGCCGACGCTCAGTTAAAAAAACTCATCGACGAAAACGCGGACGACGCCGGCAGCCAGATCGCCCAAGTCTATGCCCTACGCAAAGAGCCGGAGAAGATGTTCGAGTGGCTGGACCACGCCTGGAGCACGCACGACGGCGGTGTAACGGAAATACTGGCGGATCCATTCATGCGCGCCTACAAAGACGACCCGCGCTTCATCGCCTTCGCGCAAAAGATTGGAGTGATGCCGAAAACCGCTGCCAAGCTATAAGCGCCTTACTGCTCCGTTAGGCGCCAAGACAAAATAAAACCGCGAATGCACGCTAATAAACGCGAATTACCGTTTCAAACTCGACCCTATCCGCGATTGTTCGTGTTAATTCGCGATCAGTTGTGTTTAACTGCCATGCAAGACAAAACCGCGAATGCACGCTAATAGACACGAATTGGTGTTACAAAATGAGGTATATGCTGTCGTAGGCTGCGCCATCGAGGTCTTGAACGTGCGCGGACATGGGCTGCACGAAAAGATTTATGAGAATTGTCTCTGCGTGGAGTTTCGCTTGCGCGGCATCCCTTACACCCAACAGGAGCGACATCAAGTCTTGTATAAGGGCGAGTTGGTGGGCGAGTATGTTCCGGATCTTGTTGTCCAACGGCAACTGATCGTCGACACAAAGACAATTGACCGGATCACCGACCATGAGCGCGGGCAGATGCTGAATTATCTCCGCATCACTACTCTGCCCGTTGCGATCATCCTCAATTTCAAGCACGCGCGGCTGGAATGGGAGCGACTCGTGCTAACCAACGAAGCGAAAATAGATCGCGATAAAGGCGAGTTGACCTTGTAGATGCCCCACCTATTCGCGTTTATTCGCGTCCATTCGCGGTCAGTCTCAACCGATTTCTTTGGTATCTTGTTTCCTACACGCTCGGCTTCTAGCAACATTCCATGACCGACCGCAACTTTTTCGCCGAACTGAAGCGCCGCAACGTTTATAAGGTTGCGGTTGCCTACGCGGTCGTCGGCTGGCTCCTGGTGCAAGTCGCGACACAGGTCTTTCCATTCTTTGAAATTCCGAATTGGGCAATCCGTCTCGTCGTGCTCGCAATCGTGATCGGATTTCCGATCGCGCTCATCATTGCATGGGCCTTCGAGTTGACGCCGGAAGGATTGAAGCGCACGGAAGATGTCGATCCTGCAACGGAGAAACGCCGCCGATCGCACACGTGGATTTATGTAGTTGTGATCGGCGCGGTTTTTTCGATCGGATTGTTTTTTGTCGGTCGCTATACAGCCCGTAGTCCCAGTGCGGCGCGCACTGAGGCGACTGCAGGTTCTTCCATTCCGCAAAAATCAATCGCGGTGTTGCCATTCGAAAACCTGAGTGACGACAAAGGCGCGGCTTATTTCGCCGACGGCATTCAGGATGAAATCCTGACGAAGCTGGCGAGCATCGCCGATTTGAAAGTGATCTCGCGCACCTCCACGGCGAAATACAAGAGCAAGCCGGAAGACCTAAGAACCGTGTCACAACAACTCGGGGTCGCGACCATTCTCGAAGGCAGCGTGCAAAAAGCAGCCGACAAGGTGCGCGTCAATGTGCAGCTTATCGATGCGCGCGCCGATTCCCATCTCTGGGCCAAGACCTACGACCGCGACATGAAAGATGTCTTCGCCATTCAGAGCGAGGTCGCGCAGGAAATCGCCGATTCGCTCCAGGCAAAACTTTCTCCAGCCGAGGCGAACACGCTCGCGACCGCGCCGACCAAGGACACGGCGGCATATGATCTTTTCCTCAAGGGCGAGTTCGAGCAGCGGGTCGCGAACATTAACTTTCGACCCGAATCATTTGACCAGGCGGCTGTCTGGTACAAGGAGGCAATCGAGCGCGATCCGAATTTCGCGCTCGCGATGGCGCGCCTAGCTGTCTGTCGCCTGCGGCGTCATTGGCTAACCGATCCGTTGAGCGAAGCGGAGGTGAACGATGCCGGTAGTTTGGCAAAGCAGGCGCTGGCTCTTGCACCCGATCTGGCCGAAGCACACGTCGCTGTGGGTGTATTTCATTACTATGGCTTTCGCGAGTACCGAGGCGGCGCTGACTGAGTTCCAGCGTGCGATCGAGCTTCAGCCCAACAATTCGCAGACTCTCCAGTTTGTCGCCGCCGTCCATCGCCGACAGGGCAAATGGAATGCCACTTTGGACGAGCTGAAACGAGCGCTCGATCAAGACCCGCGCGATGCAAACATCGCGAGCACAATCGCCGAGACGCATGTCCTGCTCCGCCACTGGAAAGATGCCGAAGAAATGGCGGGGCATTCCCTGACAATCGACCCACACGAGGCCCTCGGCATGCGTGTCTTGTTGCTAAGTTCTCTGAACCGGACCGGCAACGCGGAGGAGCCTTTGCGCTTACTCGCTTCATTCCCGCCCAATGATCTGCTGATTCCTAACACTGGCAGTTATGACATGGTGACTGGAACACGCGCCGAATTCCTTGTCCTTGCTCGAAATTTCGACGCTGCACTACAGGCGTGGGAGGCCGCCGCGGCCGCGACCACGAACGAAAGGCAACGGTTCGCGGCCAAAGCCATGATTCACGTCGTCGCGGGCGACGTTACCAGCGCCCAGGCGGAAGCCGAGAAAGCGCGTCAGCTATTGGAAGCGAGAGTGCGCGAGCGTCCGGAAGACATTCGTTCACTAAGGGCGTTGAGTTGGGTTTACCTTGCGCTTAACCGTAAGACCGATGCAATCAATATGGCACAACAAACACTCAAGCTGCTGCCGCCGGAACGAGACGCCTTCCTGGGTTCCGATAACCTGGCTAGCCTGGCTGAGGTACAGGCGCAGGCCGGAGCGGCCGCGGATGCAATCCAGAATCTGAAAAAACTCCTTTCGATCCCCGCCGGTGAAACCGCCTCTATCACGCGACTAAAAATCGACCCTGTCTGGGATCCGATTCGCAACGACCCCGGCTTCCAACAACTGCTTTCCGGCAGCGAGCAGATCGGGCCTAACAAGTAATACACCGTGGCTTCGCGCAATTTTTTTACAGAACTAAAGCGGCGCAACGTTTACAAAGTGGCGGTTGCCTATGCGGTCGTCGGTTGGCTGGTTATTCAAATTAGCTCGACTGTCTTGCCGACGTTTCACGCGCCCGAATGGGTCCTGCAAACGCTCATGGTGCTGGTCGCGCTCGGCTTTCCCATCGCGCTCATCATCGCATGGGCCTTCGAACTGACGCCACAAGGCTTGAAGCGCACGGAAGATGCCGATGCCTTGCTCGCAACGGATGCCGGAGTTCCGACGCAGGCGAAGAGGAAATCTCACGCGTGGATTTACGTCGTGACGGTGGGCGCGGCGCTTTCGGTCGGCTTGTTTTTTATCGGTCGCTACACAGCCGGTAGCAGGAGTTCAACATCAAATGCTGAGCAACTGCCGGCGAAATCAATCGCCGTCCTGCCATTTGAGAATCTGAGCGACGACAAGGGCGCCGCGTATTTTGCTGATGGCATTCAAGACGAAATCCTGACTAAGCTGGCGAGCATCGCCGATTTGAAAGTGATCTCGCGCACCTCCACGGCGAAGTACAAGAGCAAACCCGAAGATCTGAAAACCGTTTCCCAGCAACTCGGGGTGGCGACCATTCTCGAAGGCAGCGTGCAAAAGGCAGGGGACAAAGTGCGGGTCAACGTGCAGCTCATCGACGCCAGTAGGGATTCCCATCTCTGGGCTAAAACCTATGACCGAGAAACCAAAGACGTTTTTGCGGTTGAAAGTGAAGTCGCGCAGGAAATCGCCGATTCGCTCCAGGCGAAACTGTCGCCGGCGGAGGAGAACACAGTGGCGAGCGCGCCAACAAAAGATCCCGCGGCATATGATCTTTTCCTAAAGGGCGAATATCAACATCGCGCGGCTCTCTCGGCGCAGACGCCCGAGCCATTCGACCAGGCAGCGGCGTGGTATAAGGATGCCATCGCGCGCGATCCGAATTTCGCACTGGCCATGGCGCGCCTGGTCGTCTGCCGTATGCGCCGGCATTGGCTGGTGGAATCATTCAACCAATCGGAGGTGGCAGGAATCGGAAAGATGGCGAAGGAGGCGCTGGCACTTGCACCCAATCTCGCGGAAGCGCACGTCGCGTTGGGTGTTTTTCACTATTATGGGTTTAGACAGTACGAGCCGGCTTTAGCTGAGTTCCAACGCGCGATCGAGTTACAACCCAACAACTCTGAGGCGCTCCAGTTCATAGCTTACGTGCACCGGCGCCAGGGACAATGGGAGCGCAGCCTGGAGGAGCTGCGCGGATCGCTGGCCCAGGACCCGCGCAATGCCTCAGTCCTGGGAAACATAGCACAGACCTATAGCTATCTGCGCAAGTGGAAGGAAGTCGAAAGCACGGCACGGCACGCTCTCACTATCGATCCGCACGAAGCTACCAGCATGGGGATGTGGCTGATAAGTTGCTTAAATCAAAATCCCGACGAGCAGGAAGCTCTTCGCGTGCTCGCTACTTTTCCATCGGATGATCTGTTAGTGCCTAACGGGGGCACTTTGACACTGCTGATAGGCAGACGCGCGGAAGCCTTCGTCCTCAGCAGGAATTTCGACGCCGCACTCAAGACATGGGCGACCAGCAACACCGCCACATACGATGAATGGCAACGCTTCTCCGCCACGACGGCCATCCGTTTATTAGCCGGCGACGTCGCCGGTGCACGTGCTGACGCGGAGAAAGCCCGCGCAGTATTAGAGGCGAGGTTGATTGATCATCCCGGCGAAGCCCGCTCCATGAGAGCACTAAGCTGGGTTTACCTCGCGCTGAACCGCAATGATGATGCGATCAGGATCGCCCAACAGGCGCTTGAGTTAGTCCCACCGGAGAAAGATGCTCCCCTGGGGTCCGGGAATTTGGCTAGCCTGGCTGAAATCCAGGCGCGCACCGGCGCCACCAGCGATGCAGTGGGTAATCTTCGGCGATTGTTATCCATTCCGGCCGGCGAGACTGTTTCAATCGCGCGTCTGAAACTCGATCCGGTCTGGGACCCGATCCGCAACGATCCCAGTTTCCAACAACTTCTCACATTGAGAGAGCATGTGGGCCCTTAACCGGATGAGCAACAAGCCCTCTTTCTTCGACGAGCTGAAGCGGCGAAACGTCTTTCGCGCGGCGGCGTTTTATGCCGCGAGCGCATGGCTTCTTGTGCAGGTGGCGACGCAGGTGTTTCCCTTCTTCCACCTCGCCGAGTGGATCGTGCGCTGGGTTATCGTGGCCGCGGCCATCGGCTTTCCCTTTTGGATTCTCTTTGCCTGGTTTTATCAGTGGACACCGCAGGGTTTGCAACGCGAGGAAGAGACGGCTCCCTTGCCACCAGAGGCGCGCCAGTCTCGCCGGAACATCGATCGCTGGATCATGGCAATGCTGACCGTGGCCGTGGTCCTATTGCTGACCGATAAGTTCGTCATGCGCGACAGGTCGGGCCAGATCCCAGGCGGACCGGAAAAAAGCATCGCAGTCCTTCCGTTCGAAAATCTGAGCGAAGAAAAAGCAAACGCCTTTTTTGCCGATGGCGTGCAGGACGAGATTTTGACTGATCTTTCGAGAATCGCCGACCTGAAGGTAATCAGCCGCACTTCGGTAATGCAATACAAGAGCGGAGTCGCGCGCAACCTGCGCAAGATCGGTGAAGAGTTAGGCGTCGTGCATGTGGTGGAAGGCAGTGTGCAACGTGCTGCCAACAAAGTGCGGGTAAATGCGCAGTTGATCGATGCCCGGACTGATGCGCATCTCTGGGCGCAAACCTACGATCGCGATCTGGCCGATGTGTTCGCCATCCAAAGCGAGATCGCCAAGGCGATTGCCGACCAGTTGCAGGCCAAGCTCTCGCCTAACGAGAAAAAAGCCATCGAGCAGCCGCCCACGACCGATCTGGCGGCTTTCGACCTTTACAGCCGGGCGAAGTCACTTCTCCTCACGGCAAGTTTCAGCGTGACGGGCGAGCCAGACCTGCGGAAGGCCATTGAACTTTTGGATGAAGCGGTCAAGCGCGATCCCTCATTTTTCGACGCTTACTGCCAGCTCGCCTATGCTCACGAATCCCTTTATGCAACAAGTGGTTTCGATCACACTCCCGCCCGGCTGGCGCTGGCTGAAGCTGCGGTGCAAGCCGCGACCCGGCTGCGGCCGGATGCTGGCGAAACGCATTTGGCGCGCGCGAACTATCTTTATTACGGGCTGCGCGACTATGCCGGCGCCCTCGCCGAATTGGAGATTGCGCGGCGAGGGTTACCCAATGATCCGCGTCTCTTCGAACTCACCGGCTACATTTTGCGGCGGCGCGGCCAGCCAAAGGAAGGTCTACAGAACCTGCAACGTGCGGTGGAGCTGGATCCGCGCAACTTTTCTACTCTCCAGCAGATCGCGGTCAGTTACCAATTATTGGGACGCCATGCCGAGGCAATCGCGGTGTTGGATCGAGTGTTAGCGATCGTGCCCGACAACGCCGAAACGCGGGCCACTCGTGGACTAGTTTATCTCGGCTGGAAAGCGGACACCGGGTCGCTGCGCCAGACGATTGATGCAATCCTCGCGCAAGGGCCGAGCGCCATTGTCAGCGCCGCGAACTTCTGGTTCTTTTGCGCTCTGGCCGAACGCGATCCGGCTGCGGCCGAACGAGCGCTCGTCGCGCTGGGCGACAATCCATGCTGGTTCGAGGACGCGATTAATCTGAGCCGCAGCTTTGGTGAAGGTGTCCTGGCGCGCATGATCAAAGATGAGGCAAGAGCGCGCACTGCGTTTGAAGCGGCTCGCGCCCAACAGGAGAAGATCGTGCAGGCGCAGCCGGACTATGGCCCGGCGCTCTGCGTCCTCGGCTTAATCGACGCTGCTCTTGGCCGGAAAGACCTGGCGTTGGAGGAAGGCCGTCGAGCGATCGCGCTCATGCCGCCGGAAAAAGATGTCGTCAACGGCAGCCGCGTCCTTCAGTATTTCGCTATCACGGCCGCGTGGGCGGGTGACAAGGAGCTTGCCTTGCAGCAACTGGAAGCTGGACTGCGTGCTCCCGCCGCATCATCGATGCTGAGCTACGGCGCCTTGAAACTGTTCCCGGTCTGGGATCCGCTCCGCGGCGATCCGCGCTTCGAAAAAATCGTCAGAGTCGCTCGCGCCAAAGAGAATGCCGCGAGTTCAAAGAAGTGAAGTTCAAAAATTTCTTCGCCGAGCTGAAGCGGCGCAATGTCATCCGGATGGCGGGACTCTATCTCGTCGGCGCCTGGCTGCTGACTCAAGTTGCGAGCACTCTGCTACCGGCGTTTGACGCTCCCAGTTGGGCGCTGCGTGGTTTGATCGTCACTCTCGGGCTTGGCTTTATTCCCGCGGTGATCTTTAGCTGGGTCTTCGAGCTGACGCCGGAAGGACTCAAGCGCGATAAAGAGGTAGCGCCCGAGCACTCGATCGCTCCGCAAACCGCGCGGCGCACGGACCGCATAATCATCGTGGTGCTGGTTCTGGGGCTTGGCTATTTTGCCTTCGACAAG
Source organism: uncultured Verrucomicrobiae bacterium (assembly GCA_963771865.1). Classification (GTDB taxonomy): domain Bacteria; phylum Verrucomicrobiota; class Verrucomicrobiia; order Chthoniobacterales; family UBA10450; genus Palsa-1392. The sequence goes on along the minus strand of CAVYVJ010000013.1, from coordinate 57,306 downwards.
TTCGTCCTCGCGCCGCGCCGGGAAGCGGCACTGGTGGCCGGCGCCGTGCCTAACGATTCCAAGTCGGTCATTAGCGCAAAATCGATCGCCGTGCTGCCATTCGAAAATCTCAGCGAAGAAAAGCAAAACGCCTACTTTGCCGATGGCGTCCAGGATGAAATCCTGACTGACCTTGCCCGGGTGACCGACCTGAAAGTGATCAGCCGAACCAGCGTCATTGGCTACCGCGACACCGTTACTCGGAATCTGCGCAAGATTGGACAGGAACTGGGAGTAGCTCACGTCCTCGAAGGCAGTGTGCAGCGGGCGGGTAACCGGATACGGGTGAATGCACAATTGATCGACGCCCGCAATGACGCGCACCTCTGGGCCCAAACTTATGATCGCGACCTGGCGGATGTGTTCGCCATTCAAAGTGAGATCGCAAGGGCGATTGCCGACCAGTTACAGGCCAAGCTGTCGCCGAGCGAGAAGAACGCGATCGACCTGCGGCCTACCAGCGACGTCGCCGCCTTTGATCTTTATACACGGGCCAAAGGCTTCATAACTCTGGCCACGACCTCCAGCTCCAATAGGAATAACTTACTCCGGGCGATTGATCTCTTAAACCAGGCAGTCACGCGTGATCCTTCCTTTTTTGACGCTTATTGCCAGCTCGCCCTGGCGCACGGTCAGCTTCACTTGTTTGGTCTCGATCCTACTCCCGCCCGCCTCGAGCTGGCCGAAGCAAATGTCAAGGTCGCCGCACGTTTGCGGCCTGATGCCGGAGAGACCCACCTGGCGAAGGCCCGAAATCTTTACCAGAGTTATCGCGATTTTGACGGCGCGTTGGCCGAGCTGGAACTCGCCCGTCAGTCCTTGCCGAATGACCCGCGAATCTTTGAGCTGACCAGTTACATTCAACGACGCCAGCCCGGACGCTACGAAGAGGCCACCCGCAATCTCGAGCGTGCCATTAGTCTCGACCCGCGCAATATCTTAACCCTGAGCCAGATTGCAGCCTTCAATTACCGGCGTTTGCGACGTTACGCGGAGGCCCAATCGGCCTGGGACCACTTGTTATCGATTGAGCCGGATAATGTTGATGCGAAGTTAGGACGCGCCTCCGTCGCCTTGGACTGGAAGGCAGACAGTCAACCATTGCATCAAACCGTTGATTCAATTCGGGCGGCAAATCCTGGCTCGCTTCCGCGGATCGCCAATAGCTGGCTGTTCTGCGCCCTGGCGGAGCACGATGTCGCCGGGGCCGAAGCTGCCTTGAACGCACTCAACAAAGATATCGCCTTGGGCGGTGACAATCTGTATTTCAATCGCTCATTCGTGGAAGCGGTCATCGCTCGCATGGCTCACGACGAGGCCAAGGCACAATCCGCTTTTACTGCTGCCCGTGCCGAACAGGAAAAGCTCGTTCAGTCCACCCCCGGCTATGGACCCAATTTGATCGTTCTCGGCTTGATTGACGCTGGTCTCGGTCGAAAAGAAGAGGCGCTGAGCGAAGGGCGCCGTGCGCTGGAACTGCTGCCGGTGGCAAAGGACGCCGCCGACGGCTCGGACATGGTGAAGTATTTCGCAATGCTCGCCGCCTGGGCAGGCGAGAAAGATCTTGCCTGCGAGCAACTGACCGCCGCCCTGCACGGCCCAAGCGGTCTCACCTATGGCGAGCTGAAACTATTGCCCTATTGGGACCCGCTCCGCGGCGATCCAAGCTTTGAGCTAATCGTCGCCTCGCTCGCACCGAAATGATCATGGCCGCCGACCAATTGGAAATGAGCGCAGCGGACGGCAAGCCCAACACATGAATTTCTTCCCGAGTTGATGGCTTTGCTGCCGTTTGCCATCATTGCGTTGGTTCTGATTCTCGCGCGCGCGATTGCAGAGTTGTGGCTGAGCCGCCTTAATCAACGTCACGTGCGGGCACACGCGGATGAAGTGCCGCCTGCATTTCGCGAGATGGTTGATGAAACGACTTATCGTCGCTCGGTCGATTACACCCTGGCCAAGAGCCGGTTTGGAGAAGTCGTGACGTGGTTTGATGCCGTGCTACTCATTGGCCTCTTATTCAGCGGTGTGTTGCCGTGGGCGTTTGGAAAATTCACGACAGCTTTCGGCACGTCCGTTTTGGCAATTGCCGGTTTTCTTTTCGCTACAGGAGTTGCACTAAGCATCGTCGGTTTGCCATTCGCGTGCTACGCGCAGTTCAAACTCGAAGACCGATTCGGTTTCAACACGACTACGGTGAAGACGTGGGTGCTTGATTGTCTGAAAGGATTTCTGCTCGCAATGTTGCTCGGGTTTCCGTTGCTTGCGCTGGTCTTGAAGCTGGTCGAGTGGGCTGGCCCAAACTGGTGGATTTGGGCAGCCGCGGTCGTGATCGCGTTCCAATTGCTTTTGCTCCTGATCGCCCCTGTAGTGATCATGCCGCTCTTCAACAAGTTCACGCCACTGCCAGAGGGCTCCAGCTTGCGCGAACGCCTCTTTGCCCTGGCGCGGCGGACCGAATTTCCAACCCGCAGCATCGAAGTAATGGACGGTAGTAAACGGTCGCGTCACTCCAACGCCTTCTTCACCGGGTTCGGACGTTTTCGAAAAATTGTCCTTTTCGACACACTCGTAGCCCAGCTTTCCGAGCCGGAACTGGAGTCCGTGGTTGCGCATGAAATCGGGCATTACAAAAAACGTCACGTCGTGAAGTTGCTCGGCGTTTCGATCGCCGGCGTGCTAACAGGCTTCGCGGCGGTCGGCTGGCTGGCGCGTCAGGAGTGGTTTTATCGCGCATTTGGGTTCGAGTATCACGCGGGTTTTGCCGCGTCCCGCGCCTGCGGGATTGTGCCGGCGATGCTGCTGTTTGCGTTGTTGGCGGGGACAATCAGTTTTTGGTTTTCGCCCCTCATTCACATGTGGTCTCGCCGTTTCGAATACGAAGCGGATGCCTTCGCCCGCGCGACGATGGGCGACGCGCAACCGTTGGTCCAAGCACTGCGCAAACTGACCGAAAAAAACCTGAGCAACCTAACGCCACACCCGCTCTACAGCGGGTTTTATTACTCACACCCAACCCTGCTCGAACGGGAACGAGCGCTGCAAGAATGATGTAGCCGTCCGCCGCCGCCAACGCCTAGGATGAAGTCCCAATGGCAGAGGAGCAAGAGACGCAAATGGAGATCGGGCATGTCCTCTTCATCGACATCGTCGGTTACTCGAAGCTCCTGATCGAAGACCAGAAGGAGCGCCTCGGCCAGCTGACGAAAATCGTGCTCGGGACGGCGCAGGTGCGCGATTCGACCGACGAACAACTCGTTAGGCTGCCGACCGGCGACGGGATGGCGTTGGTCTTTCGTCACAGCGCGGAAGAGCCGGCCCGGTGCGCGCTCGAGATTGCCGAAGCACTCCGGAAGCATCCGGAAATTCCGGTCCGGATGGGCATTCACAGCGGACCGGTGAGCGAAGTGACCGATGTGAGCGGGCGCACCAACATCGCCGGGGCCGGCATCAACATGGCGCAGCGGGTGATGGATTGCGGCGATGCCGGGCACATTCTCCTCTCCCAGCACGTGGCGGATGATCTGATGCAATATCGGCAATGGGCGCCGCGGCTGCGCGATCTGGGCGAATGCGAGGTCAAGCACGGGGTGCGTCTCCACTTGGTGAACCTCTACGCGGAACCGTTGGGCAATCCGGAAGTGCCGGAGAAATTCCGGCAGGGCAAAGAGATGGCGCAAGCAGCAGTTACAGCCCGGGCGTCCGGCCGAAACAAACTGCTGCTGGTCGTTTTGGGCATCGTCATCTTCTTCTTCATCTGCCTCGCGATCGTTGCGCTCATCTTCGCGCCCGCGGTGATGAAGTCGCTCTCTCGCCAGGGCGCAGTAATGCCTCCGCCGTCGGCACCCTCTGCGACCGCGTCCACTGTGCCCGAGAAAAGCATTGCGGTCCTTCCGTTCGAAAATCTGAGCGAAGAAAAAGCGAACGCCTTCTTCACCGAGGGCGTCCAGGACCAAATCCTGACCAACCTCGCGCAGATCGCTGATTTGAAAGTGATCAGCCGCACCTCCGTGATGAATTACAAGAGCGGCGCGCCGCGCAATCTGCGCGAAATCGGCCAGCAGCTCGGCGTGGCCCATGTCGTCGAAGGCAGTGTGCAGCGCGCGGCCAACAAAGTGCGGGTAAATGCGCAGTTGCTCGACGCGCGGACCGACGCGCATCTCTGGGCGCAAACCTACGATCGCGATCTGGCCGATGTCTTCGCCATCCAAAGCGAAATCGCCAAGGCGATCGCCGACCAGTTGCAGGCGAAGCTCTCGCCTAACGAGAAGAAAGCCATTGAGCAGTCGCCCACCACGGATCTGGCGGCTTTCGACCTTTACAGCCGGGCGAAGTCACTTCTCCTCACGACAAATTTCAGCGCGACGAACGGGCCGAACCTGCTGAAGGCAATTGAACTTCTGGATGAAGCGGTGAAGCGTGATCCTTCCTTTTTCGATGCTTATTGCCAGCTCGCCTATGCCCACGAACAGGTTTATGCAATAAGTGGGTCTGATCACACTCCCGCCCGGCTTGCCCTCGCTGAAGCTGCGGTGCAAACCGCGACCCGGCTGCGACCGGATGCTGCCGAAACGCATTTGGCGCGCGCAGAATATCTCTATTACGGCCTGCGCGACTATGCCGGCGCTCTCGCCGAATTGGAGATTGCGCGGCGAGCGTTACCCAATGATCCGCGTCTCTTCGAACTCACCGGCTACATTTTGCGACGGCGCGGCCAGCAGGAGGAAGGTCTGCAGAACCTGCAGCGCGCGGTGGAGCTGGACCCGCGCAATTTTGATACTCTGCAGCAGATCGCGATCAGTTACCGAGGCCTGGGGCGCTATGCCGAGGGGATCGCTGCGCTGGATCGTGCGGTAGCGATCGTGCCCGACAACGTCGAAACGCGGGCCTATCGCGGACTATATTATCTCTGCTGGAAAGCGGACACTCGGCCGCTTCACCAGACGATTGATGCAATCCTCGCCCAAGGACCGGGCGCCATCACCAACGCTGCGGCCGTCTGGTTCTTTTGCGCCCTGGCCGAACGCGATCCGGCTGCCGCCGAACGAGCGCTCGTCGCGCTGGGCGACAATCCATGCTGGGCCGAAGACACGATTCTTCTGAGCCGCCGCTTTGGGGAAGGGCTGCTGGCGCGCATGACCAAAGATGAAGCAAGAGCGCACGCTGCGTTTGAAGAGGCTCGCGCTCAGCAGGAAAAGATCGTGCAGGCGCAGCCCGACTATGGCCCCACGCTCTGCGTCCTCGGCTTAATCGACGCCGCTCTTGGGCGGAGAGACCTGGCCTTGGACGAAGGCCGCCGGGCGATCGCGCTCATGCCGGTGGAAAAAGATGTCAAGAACGGCAGTCTCGTCCTTCAGTATTTCGCCATTACGGCAGCGTGGGCGGGCGACAAGGAGCTTGCCTTGCAGCAACTGGAAGCTGGACTGCGTGCTCCCGCCGCATCGTTCATGCTGAGCTACGGTGCCTTAAAACTGCACCCCTTCTGGGACTCACTCCGCGGCGATCCGCGCTTCGAGAAAATCGTCGCTTCCCTCGCGCCGAAAGAGAATGCCGCGAGTTCAAAGAAGTGAAGTTCAAAAATTTCTTCGCCGAGCTGAAGCGGCGCAATGTCTACAAGGTCGCGGTCGCTTATGCGGTTGTCGCCTGGCTCTTGCTTCAGGCGGCCTCGATTTTCTTCCCGGCTTTCGACGCGCCGCCATGGGTCATGAGGGTGTTCATCGTCGTCATCATGTTTGGCTTTCCGGTGGCGCTGATTTTTTCCTGGGCGTTCGAGATTACGCCGGAAGGAATCAAACTCGAATCCGAGATCGATCCGAACAAATCGGTCACTCAACATACCGGGCGAAAGATTGTCGCGGTAACGATCGCACTGGCGGTCGTCGCAGCCGGTCTGTTCGTTTATCAACTCGTGCGCTCGAGATCAGCAACCCCCGCTCCGGCCCCATCGGCAACCATCACAAACAAATCGATCGCCGTTCTTCCTTTCGACAACTTAAGCGACGACAAATCGAATGCCTATTTCACCGAAGGCATACAGGACGAGATTTTGACGCGGCTCGCAAAAGTGGCGGACCTCAAAGTGATTGCCCGCACCTCGACCCAACGTTTCAAGAGCGCTCCGGAAAATTTGCCCGACATCGCGCAGCAGCTCGGGGTGGCGAACATCCTCGAAGGCAGTGTGCAAAAGGTCGGCGATCAGGTCCGGGTCAATGTGCAATTGATCAACGCGCTGACCAGCACACATCTCTGGGCCGACATTTATGATCGCAAACTGACCGACATTTTTGCGGTCGAAAGCGAGATTGCGAAAAGTATTGCCGATACTTTGCGGGCGAAGTTGAACAGCTCTGCTGAACATGTGCTTGCGTCGCGCCCAACGGAAAATCCCGAGGCGCATGAGTTCTACTTGAAAGGCCGGTACTTTTGGAATCGACGGACCGGTGCAAATCTCCAGAAGGCGGCCGATTATTTCCAGCAGGCAATCGAAATGGATCCCGCATATGCCCTGGCCTATTCGGGACTGGCAGACTGCCATGTGCTGCTACCAGCGTATTCGGATCTCGGCAGTAATCCGCGCGACGAATTGCCCAAAGCGCTGGAGGCGGCCCACAAAGCAGTCGAGCTCGATGACACTCTTTGCGAAGCGCACACTTCTCTCGCCCGAGCGTTGGCTTCAGATCTACAACTCCCTGCTGCAATGCCGGAGTTCAAGCGGGCGATCGAACTCAACCCCAGTTATGCAACAGCGCATCAGTGGTTCGGAGAATATCTCCAAAGTCAGGGACACTTGGAAGAGGCTCTGGCAGAGCTGAAACGAGCGCAAGAGCTCGATCCCCTCTCGCTCATCATCAACTCGGTCTTGGGATTTGCGCTTGATACGGTAGGAAAAAGCGATGAAGCGATCGCGCAACTGCACAAAACGATCGAGATCGATCCGAACTTTCTTAATGCCCGTGGCCAGCTAGGCAATATCCTGGAACATCGGGGCCGGCTAAAGGAGGCGATCGTAGAATACGAAAAGTGCCCCACCGCGGTGGCCCCCGACCCGATCGATCTTGCTAATCTCGCGGCCGCTTACTTTCTCGTCGGTAGAAAACAAGAAGCACAGCAGCTTTGGGATAAGCTAAAATCTTTGTCCGAACGACAATATGTTCCGGCTTATTCGATGGCGATCGTTCAAGTAGCGTTCGGCAACAAAGACGAAGCGATCCGCTTGCTCGAAAAGAGCTATGAAGATCGCGCGCCCTTCGACTCGGCTGATCTGGGCTGGATACTTGTTGATCACCGCCTCGACCCGCTCCGCAGTGATCCGCGGTTCAAAAAACTCCTTACGCGCATCTTTTCCGGCGAGCCGCGATGAAGATCGACAACTTCTTCGCCGAACTAAAGCGGCGCAATGTTTACAAAGTCGCGGTCGCGTACATCGTGGCGGGCTGGGCCCTTTCTCAAGGGATCGCGCAGGTTTTTCCGGTCTTCGATATTCCGAACTGGTTAATCCGCCTGATTGTCCTGCTCATCATCATCGGTTTGCCGATTGCGCTCGTTCTCGCGTGGAGTTTTGAGATCACGCCCAAGGAATTAAGCGCACCGAAACGGCCGACGCCATGCCGGGAACGGCGCGAGAGAAAAAGCACACCTGGATTTATGTGGTTGTTATCGGCGGTGTTTTTTCGATCGGATTATTTTTTCTCGGACGTTACAGCGCTATCAACGGAGCGTCCCGACAGAGCGAGGCGGCTACAGGAATTTCGAACAAATCGATTGCCGTGCTGCCGTTTAGCGACTTATCGCCGAACCATGATCAAGAGTCGTTTTCCGACGGCATGGCGGAGGAAATCCTCAACGCGCTCGCCCACATCAAGGACTTGAAGGTCGTCGGCCGCGCTTCCTCATTTTTTTACAAAGGGAAGAACGTCAGTTTGAAACAGATCGGTTCCGAGCTCGGCGTTGCCAACATTCTCGAAGGGTCCATTCGCAAACAGGGAGAGCAGGTGCGCATCACCTCGGCATTGAGTCGCGCCGCAGATGGTTTGCAAGTCTGGTCGAAAAATTACAACGGAACACTCGCCAACATCTTCGACCTCCAGGAATCGTTCGCGCGCGATATCGCCGGCGAACTCAAGGTCGTTTTAGCTGATCCCTCAGAAGGTCGTCTTATGGAAAAGCCGACCGACAACGCGCAGGCCTACGCGCTCTTCATCGAAGCGCAGACACTCGTTAGCCGGCGCGTCGGCGACAGTCTACCGCGTGCTATTGCGTTGCTCACGGAGGCAACACGGCTCGATCCGAACTTCGCGCGGGCGTGGGGAAAACTCGCAGTCGCGCTCGCGGTCGAACCGCAGTATGTAGCCGCAGATTGGCAAACGAACTGGGCTGGGGCGGAGCCAGCTGCGCGGCGGGCGATCGAGCTCGATCCCAAGACCGCGGAGGCTTATGCCGCGCTTGGCTACATTGATTTTTCTAGACGACGCTATGTCGAAATGGTCGAGCCCGCGCAACGTGCCGTGGCTATAGATCCTAACGACGTCACCGCTAATTTCTGGCTAGCCAATCAACTGGCCGCGACCGGACGAACCGCTGAAGCGGAAACGGTCAATGATCGCGCCCTGAAGGCGGATCCTGGTAACGCGTTAGTTATTTTCTACAAAGCGTTTTTGCGCTGGCGGCCGGGCGATACGGACACAGCACTAAAGCTGTTGAAACGAGCCGAGGCGCTGGGCGGACCATTCGCCGGCGTGGTTCTGTCCGAAATTGACGACCGAAACGATAATCACGAGCACGGCGCCGAGGAGTTTGCGCGCGGATTTGGCGCATACCGGAGCGAATTCAGCACGGAAGATTTAGTCGCGATCTATCACGGAATTCACGGAGACGAGACCGCGCGTAAAGCAGCTCTCGCGCTTGTCGGGCGGCATCCAACTGATGAAACAGTCGGCACGATGCTGCTTATGCTTGGCGAACCGGAGCAATCTTTGGCCCATTTCGAGCAAAGCGGCAGTGGGCTGTCGGATGGTTACTTAAATTGGCTTTGGGCGCCGACGAACTATGCGCGCAAGGTCCGCCAGAGTCCGGCTTTCCAAGGTTTCGCCAAGCGGTTAGGGCTGGTCGATTACTGGAAGAAAAATCGCTGGCCCGATACCTGTCAGCTGGCGCCGGACAAAGGCCCGGACGCTTTCACCTGCCAATGAACTTCTTCACCGAATTGAAGCGGCGCAACGTTTACAAGGTTGCGGTTGCCTACATCTTCGCGGGCTGGGCGCTCTCGCAGGGAATCGCGCAGGTATTTCCGGTGTTCGATGTTCCGAATTGGATAATTCGTTTGATCGTCCTGCTAATCATTCTCGGTTTGCCGGTCGCGCTCGTTCTCGCGTGGATGTTCGAGCTGACCCCGCAGGGAATTAAACGGACGGAAGATGTCGATCTTGTAGCGGCGGCACAACAACCAGCAAAGCGGACGTGGATTCTTGTCGTGATCATCGGCGGCGCGATATCCCTCGGTTTATTTTTTCTCGGACGCTACACGGCGCGGGACGGCAGTGCGTCATCCGCTGAACTGCCCGCGAAATCGATTGCCGTTTTGCCGTTCGACAATCTCAGCCGCGATCCGGACAACGCTTACTTTTGTGAAGGTGTGCAGGATGAAATCCTGACGCGGTTGGCCAAGGTCGCCGACCTCAAAGTGATCTCGCGCACATCGACCCAACACTTCAAAAGCACGCCGGACAATCTTCCCCAAATCGCGAAGCAACTTGGCGTCGCCCATATTTTGGAAGGCAGCGTGCAAAAAGCTGGCGACCAGGTGCGGGTGAATGTGCAGCTCATCAATGCGCAGAGCGACGCGCATCTTTGGGCTGACACATTCGATCGTAAGCTGACCGACATTTTCGCGGTCGAGAGTGAGATCGCCAAGAACATCGCCGAGGTGCTACAGGCGAAGCTGACCGGCTCGGAGAAAGCTTCGTTGGCGAAGACGCCGAAAGTGGATCCGGAAACTTACGAGCTTTATCTCAAAGGCAGATTCTTTGGGAACAAGCGAAGCGGCGCGGACCTTCGGAAATCGGTTGAGTATCTTAAGCAAGCGATCGCCAAAGACCCGGGCTACGCGCTGGCCTATGCCGGGCTGGCCGATTCCTACACGCTGCTCCGTTTCTACGGCGGCGCTTCTCCGGGTGAGTCACTTGTGCCGGGCGAAGCGGCCGCGAAGAAAGCGTTGGAGCTAGACGACTCGTTAGCCGAGCCACATGCTTCCCTGGGCCTCCTTGCCACCGAGGAACTCGAGCTCGACCGCGCGGTCAGTGAACTGGAGCGCGCGATTCAGTTAAATCCAAATTACGCCACCGCTCATCACTGGCTGGCGCTCGCGCGAACGTGTCTCCGGCAATCTGATCGGGCTGTTGGAGAAGCAAAACGCGCCCTCGAGCTCGATCCGCTTTCCATGATTATCAATGCCGATCTAAGTATCATCTATCTCTATGCCCGCCACTACGACGAGGCCGAGGCACAGGCTCGCAAGGCTCTGGAAATCGATTCGCGGTCTTTTCTCGCGCACTACTACCTCGGCGCGGCGCTGCAAGTGACGGGCCGGCTCAAAGATGCGATCCCGGAATTTCAAAAAGCCGTCGAACTGAACAACGATCCCTACTCCATCGCCATGCTCGCCCAAGCCTACGCCCGAAATGGACAGACGGATGACGCGCGAAAACTTCTCGAGCGCCTAAAGGAAATGGCGAAGTCCACAGACGTTCCGGAGTACGCTTTCGCGCTCGTTCAGACCTCGTTAGGCGAAAAGGAACGCGCCATCGAAGCGCTCGAGCGATCCTATAACGGAGGCAACAGGAGCTACTTGTTCATTCTCCCGGTAGATCCGCTGTTGGACGATCTTCGGGGAGATCCGCGGTTCGAAGCTCTGGTTCAGAAGATCACTGCGCCGAAAAAAAAAATCGTGAACGGAAAGAGATGACTCTCGAGCAACTTAATCTCGTCCTGCAAATCATCGGCTCCGTTGGCGTTGTCGGTTCGCTCATCTTTGTCGGTCTTCAGGTGCGGCAAAACACGAAAGCGACCCGCGTGCAGGTGCAGGAGAACATGACGAGCGATTACATCGCAGTCGCGCAAATGCTAATCGACAACGCCGAGGTATTCACTCGCGGGATCGCCGCCACCCCCGACTCATTTGCGTCCTTCTCCGCGGCCGAGAAGATGATCTCCTTCGTTTGCAATTTCGCGATGTTCAAGCATTTCGAGAACATCCACTCGCAGCACGAACGCGGTTTCATCGACAAGGAATCGTGGGCCGCCTGGAGCGAGCATATTCTGATGTCCTTCAATCAGCCCGGCGTGAAGATTTGGTGGGAGTTGCGCCGCGGCAGCTTCAATCCGCACTTTAGGAATTTTCTTGAATCTTCGCCGCCCCCGAAAGTCGCAACGCTGGTCGAAGTTATGCCCGCGCAGACTTAACTAATGCACCTCGATTTCGCCAACGCGCTCAATCTCGTTTCAACCGTCACGTTGATCGGCGCGCTTGTTTTCACCGGCATGCAGGTGCGCGCTGCTAATCGCGCCCGCCGCGAACAAGCCGCTGTGACCGCGATTCAAACCACTGCGTTGAGCGAAAACTCGGCCCGCATTTTAGAATTGCTCGGTCAGCTTCCGGAAGGCGCATCCGCCAGCATGATCGACAATCTGGACGCAGAAGCGCAAGCGGCAGATCCTCGAATTCGGACTCCGCGTAGAGGTAACGGGCTACATGGTTTCTCATGGGATGGTTGACCTTCAGATCGTCAACGAGCTGGCCGGCGGAGCCATTCTTGGGTTTTGGTCGCGAGTGGAAAACTGGTCGGAGGAGAGACGAAAGCGGACCGGGCAGGATGAGTTTCTCGAATGGTGCCAGTGGCTCGTCGTGCAGATTGCGCGCGCTCGGGAGATGCGCGCGTATGTTCCGGCTTACTCGCGATCAAACAATGACAAGTGACGACTTAACAAAGTTCGCAGAGCGTTACGCGCAGGCGTGGTGCAGCCAAGATCCGGAAAGCGTCGCGGCGTTCTTCGCCGAGCGCGGCTCAATTAGCATTAACAACGGGCCACCGGCGATTGGACGCGCCGCGATTGCCGGGGAAGCGCAAGCGTTCATGACGACATTTCCGGACATGGTCGTGACGTTCGACAAACTCGAGCCGCGCGGAGACGCGACCGTGTTTCATTGGACTTTGATCGGCACGAACACCGGACCGGGTGGCACCGGAAAACGCGTTCGGATCAGCGGCTACGAACTTTGGACGTTCGACAACGACGGACTCATCGGAGAATCGAAGGGGAACTTTGATGCCGCGGAGTACGAACGCCAGCTGAAATTGTAGGGCGACCGCATCGGTTGCCATTTTCGGCTTTGGCAAGCGGGGCGCTTGCCCTACAACTACCCTGATGTTTCAACACATCACCGTCATCCGCTCGATCTCCTTCGCAAGGTCGTTATTTTATTTGAGACACCGAATATGAAAAACAGAGACGCAGCCCGGTCCGCGATCCGCGTAATGATCGTTCTGCTTGCGACCTGCCTGCGGGCTTATGCAGACCAGCCCGATCAGCACGCCGGACATCACTTGGGAACGGTCAACTTTCCCATCTCTTGTTCCAAAGAAGCTCAACCGGAATTCAATCGCGCCGTCGCGCTCCTCCATCACATGACTTATCCGCAGGCGCGGCAGGCATTCGAACAGGTCGCGACGATCGATCCGAAATGCGCAATGGCGCACTGGGGCATTGCGATGACTTTGTTTCAACCGCTCTGGCCGACCCGGCCTTCTCCGAAGGCTCTGCAACGCGGTTGGGAAGAAGTCCAGAAGGCGAAAGCGCTTCAGCCTGCGACGGAGCGGGAGCGGCTCTTCATTGCTGCGACGGAGGCGTTCTTCCTCGAACCGGCGTCTCCCGATTATTGGCTGCGCATTCGCCGTTGGGAAGAAGCCATGGCAAAAGTTTACAACGCGTTTCCGGACGACCCGGAAGCGGGTGCGTTCTACGCCTTGGCGCATCTCGCCACAGCGCCATCTGACAGAATTTCACGAGAACATTCCGATCGCGCCGCCGAAATTCTCCTCCGCATTTATAAAAAGAATCCGGATCATCCGGGCGCAATGCATTATCTCGTGCATGCCAACGATGTCCCGGGTCGCGAACGTGAATCGCTGGAGATTACGCGCAAGTACGAGGCAGTCGCGCCCGACAATCCACATGCGTTGCACATGCCGACTCACATCTATACCCGGCTGGGAGATTGGGACGGCGTCATTCGCGGAAATCTGCGCGCGGCGGATGCGGCTTTGAAGTATCCCGCCGGCGAACACAATGAATTCGTCTGGGACGAATTTCCTCACGCGATGGAATACCTTATCTACGCCTGTCTTCAGAAGGGCGAGGACGACGAAGCGGCCGCGCAGTTGAAGCGACTACAGGGAACGGCGCACATGGAACCTACCTTCAAAGTCGCTTTCCATCTGACCTCAACCCAGGCTCGCTACGCTCTCGAGCGGCGCGCCTGGAACGAGGCGATGTCGATCGTACCCCGCCAACCGGCTGATCTCGATTGGGATCATTTTACCTGGGCCGAAGCAATCGGACGATTCGCGCGCGGCCTGGGCGCGGCGCATTTGGGAAAACTCGACGAGGCCAAGGCAGAGACGAAACGCCTGCAAGAACTCGAAGACGCCACGGTCAAAGCGAAGGAGGAATTGTTTGCTCGAAACATCCGGGTGCTTCGTCTTGAATCGAGCGCGTGGCTCACCCATGTCGAAGGAAAAAAGGAATCCAGTGTCGCGTTGATGCGGGAAGCTGCCGAACTCGAAACCTCAACACCAAAAGCCCCCGTAACTCCCGGACCCACTCTCCCGGCTTACGAACTCTTGGGCGACCTTCTGGTGGATCAGAAACAACCGGCAGAAGCGCTCCTCGCCTACAAGCGCTCGCTGGAACTTTACCCGCGCCGCTTCAACAGCATGCTCGGCGCCGCTCGAGCGGCCAGCGCCCTCAATGATAAACCGGCCGCGAGGATCTTCTACAAACAGCTTCTCGAAGTCGCCGATGGAGGAACACGCCAACCCGCCCTGGACGAAGCGAAGAATTATGTGGCTCAGGAGCGGTAATCGGCACGCGCCACTCTTCTTCTTGTTATTCCGAGCAAGGTCACCTGCCAGGCCGTGGCTTTATGCGTAGGTCTAGAGGAATCTCTCACTTTTTTGGAGCTAGCGGGAGGTATCTCAGCGCCTGGCCAACCATTGGATGAACCGATGAATCTCAACGACCTGGCGAATCTCGCCCAAATTATTGCTGCTGCCGGCGTCGTGATTTCCCTTGTTTATCTTGCCCTTCAGATTCGCGGAAATACGAAGGTGGCCAGCGCACAGGCTCGGCACGCGCTTTCTGAGTTTGCTCTACAGTTTTCCACATTTCGGGCCGAGCACGCTGACAGATTTGCGAGGCTCGAGCGCGCAACCGAACTCACCGACGGCGATCGTCAGTTTCAGTATTGGAGTCATGTCCAAATCCTGCTCCACGCCGAGACTTACTTTCACCATCACGAATTGAAGCTGATGCCTGATGAGCACTGGCGTGGCTATGCCAGATTCATGACGCGCTATATTCAATCGCCCGGCTTCAGAGAAATGTGGGCAGATATCGGTCCTGGCTTTTCGGAAGACTTCGCAAGATGGCTCGATGGATTGCTCGCGAATCCAAGCCGGACCAAGATATGACTGACGCTGAAAAAACAAAAACCCGGACGGAGGGTGGAAGCTTCTTTGCCGAGCTGAAACGGCGCAATGTTTACAAGGTCGCGGTTGCTTATGCTGTTGTGGCCTGGCTCTTGATCCAGGCGGCATCGATTCTTTTCCCGACCTTTGAAGCGCCGGGATGGGTAATGAAAGTCTTTGTTACGGTCGTCCTCCTCGGTTTTCCGGTTGCGCTCGTCCTCTCCTGGGCCTTCGAGATTACACCCGAGGGAATCAAGCTTGAATCGGAGATCGATCGCGCGAAGCCAACCACTGGTCGCACTGGTCAGAAGCTTATTGGTCTTACCGTAATCCTCGCCGCTGATCGCAGCGAGCTTATTCATTGCGCAGCTTCTTCGCTCCAGAGCAAATGTCCCCGCGACAACGGCCGCTCCATCCTCCAACCCGAGTTCGGCAAATGTCATCCCGGAGAAATCCATCGCCGTCCTCCCCTTTGAAAGTCTGAGTGAGGACAAATCAAATGCTTACTTTGCCGATGGCATCCAGGACGAAATTCTCACCAAGCTCGCGAGCATCGCTGATTTGAAAGTTATCTCCCGGACCTCGACCGAGAAATACAAAAGCAAACCAGAAGACCTGAAAGACGGTCTCGCAACAACTCGGAGTGGCGCATGTTCTCGAAGGCACGGTCCAACGGGCGGCGGATAAAGTGCGAGTCAACGTCCAGTTGATCGATTCCCGCGCAGACACGCATCTCTGGGCCAAATCCTACGATCGCGAGGTCAAGGACATTTTCGCGGTTGAGAGCGAAATCTCGCAGGAAGTGGCCGACGCCTTGCAGGCAAAGCTTTCGCCTAACGAAACTAATACTTTGAGCACGACGCCGACAAGCGACGCGGACGCCTACGATTTTTTCCTCAAGGGCGAATTCGAAGAACGAGAAGCGGAAAGTTCGACGAAACCCGAGGTTTTTGATCGGGCCGCCGACTGGTATCGGCAGGCGATCGCGCGCGACCCGAAGTTTGCCCTCGCGATTGCCCGCCTGGCCAATAGCCGGATGAACCGACACTGGTTTGTCGAACAGCTCTCCGAATCTGACTTGGAACAGGTCGCGGCGACGGCAGAACAGGCGCTCGCGATCGCGCCGAAATTGGCCGAAGCGCACGTCGCCCGTGGTATTGTCTACTACTTCGGTCATCGGGCTTATGAGCAGGCTTTGACGGAGTTCCGCCAGGCATTGGAGCTTCAACCCAACAATGCCAACGCCCGGCAATACATTGGTTTCGTTTATCGCCGTCAGGGGCAATGGAAAGCGTGTTTGTCCGAGTTACTCAAGAGTCAGGAACAAAGCCCGAGAGACGCGATCCTGGCGGCGAATATTGCTCGCACTTATTGCCACTTGCGGATGTGGAAGGAGGGTGAGCGCGAGGGAATCCTCTCCCTCTCCCTTAATCCTCACACGGTGGACGCAATGTACGCGGTCCTTCTTAGTAACCTTAATGGTAAAGGCGACCTGAAAGGAGCGCGCCGCGCCCTTGAGACTTTTCCGGCGGACGCCAACATGGTGCAGGATACCGGCCATGCCATGTCCGAAGGACTGATCGGGGGTCGTGCCTATGTCTCGGTGATGGAAAAGGATTTTGGAGCGGCCCTCAAGCTTTTCGACAAAGGGAAGAGCAACCTGGGAGAAGGCCCGCGCTTGTCGGCCCGCGCGACGATTCATGTTCTGGCCGGAGATGCAGCTGCTGCCGCCACTGAGACTGAGGAAGCGCGCACCGTCATCGAAACGCGGTTACAAGAGCGCCCACAGGACCTTGACTCGATGATCCAGCTCAGTTGGGTTAACGTCGCACTGGACCGCCGGAGCGAGGCGGTCGCAGCCGCGCAAAAGGCGGTTGAGCTCCTGCCTCTGGAAAAGGATGCTCTCGTCGGCACCTACCTCCTGTTTAATCTCGCCGCGATTCAGGCGCATACCGGTGGCACGACCGAGGCAATTGACTTGCTGCGGCGCCTGCTCTCCATCCCCGCGGGCCAGGTCGCCACCATCGCCCGGTTGAAAATCGATCCGATTTGGGATCCGATTCGAACCGACCCTCGTTTTCAAGCATTGCTTTCCGGGCCAGAGTTGGTCGGCCCGGACAAGTAACAGGAAACTGTGTCCGAGGAACCCGAGAGCAACCTTCGGGAGGGATTCGTCTTTACACTTGGCTCGCGAACCGCCCTAACCTCGCGGCATGAAAACCCGCAGGCGTCGGCACGGGCCGTTACGGAACATGTCTCGCAGGCCTGTTGCGAGTTTTGCAACAACTCTGGCGGCGATTTCTTTTCTCCTGGGTAGCGGCAGCATTTATGGGCAAAGCGCGGCGATTTCTTCGGTTGCGCCGCCGGCGACCATTTTTGACCGGAATCCGTTAGGCAAGAATCCCGAAATGGCGGAGCCAGAACCGCTCGTGAACTGGCTGCCAATCTGGGGACGGAGCGCAAAGGAAAAGGGGTTCGACCTACCCTTACCTATCGGTATTGGCCTAACCTACACGTATATCCACCAGAACATGGTCGTGTCCGATATCAGGATTCAGAATCACCCGCTCAACCTAAACCTTCGCGACGCGGCCACGACAACACATACGGGAGTTTTCCGGACCGACGTGTGGTTGCTTCCATTTCTGAATGTTTATGGCTTGCTCGGGGAAACGGTTGGTGATACTCGACCGGCGCTGGTTTTCCCCAATGGCCGCGTCGTTGAAGGCAAAGTCGACTATAGCCGGTTTAGTTATGGTGGAGGCGTGACGGTGGCCGGAGGATGGAAGTCAATGTTCTTAACGCTCGACGCCAACTGGACCACGGGCCCGATTGTTTCGACAGAGAAGGGACAAGTGGGCGATGAACCGATTCGATCGTTCACGTTTACGCCGCGTTTCGGTATCCTGATGAGCTCCGGCCGGTTCGGGACCGGGTCTATTTGGGTTGGCGGCATGTGTCTGATCGCGAGCTCAGAGATCCACGACAAGATTGACTTAAGCCCGCGCCCGCTCCTCGCCCGCCTCATTGATCAGGAGTCGCTAAGTTACTCGGTCCAGGTGAAGCCAAAGGATAAGTGGAACCTGCTGATTGGCGGGAACTGGGAAATCACCAAACGTTGGTCCCTTACCGCCGAGGTGGGTGGCGTGATGGATCGCTTCCATACCATCGGCGGAGTCATGTGGCGGTTTTGAGAACCTACTAAGGAGCGGCGGCTTCTACAACTAGCGGCTTCCCGTGCTATTAGCAGTCCGCTCCCGCGGGCAAAGCAGCACCAGTACCGAGGCAATCGTCCAGCACCCGATCATCACGACGAATCCGCTGCGGAATGACCCGCTCTGCTGGCTCAGGTTGCCGATCATTTTCGGACCGAAGAATCCGCCAATGCTGGCCGTGCAATTGATGAAACCGACGGCCGCGGCCGCCGCGGAACTACTGAGAAATGCAGAAGGAAGCGCCCAGAACGAGGGCAGATAGGCGACGGTGCCGAACCCCATGAGACTGAACACCACAATGAGTAGCAGGTTGGAAGGCGGAAGGAGCAGCCATGCGCTCAGCGCCAGCGCGGCGGTCAATTGCGGGATGGCAAAATGCCAGCGCCGCTCGCCGGTTCGATCGGAATTCCAGCCCAGGAGCAGCATCCCGACCAGGCCCGCGATAAACGGAATCGCGCCAACCCAGCCAATAAGTTGAACATCCTTCCATCCGGTCAGTCGCTGGAGCATGGTCGGCATCCAAAACCAAAAGGCGTAGCCGCCGGTGTAACAAAAGAAGAGCCCGATCGTGAGGATTATCACCGGCGGATGCCGGAGCGCCTGCCAAATCGTGACGTGCTCGACGTGGGCCTTGGCCTGCCGTTCTTCGGCGAGGCGGCCGGTTAACCAATTACGTTCGTTAGGCTGCAACCAATTCACGTCGTTAGGTCGATCCGGCAAAACAAAGAGCGTTGTGATTCCCAATATGATGGCGGGAATACCCTCGAGGAGGAAGAGCCAGCGCCAGCCCGGGATGCCGAGCCACTGAACCCGCAGGATCGCCCCCGCGAGAGGACCGCCAAGAATATAAGCAATCGGAATTGCGGACATAAACCGCGCTACCGCCTTGCCGCGGTCCTGATAAATGAACCAGTGGGAAAGATAAACGATCACTCCGGGAAAGAACCCCGCCTCGGCCGCGCCGAGCAGGAAACGCGCGCCGTAAAGCTCCAGCGGACTGCGCACAAAACCGGTCAGAGTCGTCAACGCGCCCCAAGTGATCAGAGTGATGGCGAGGAGGAGTCTGGCGCTCCAGCGTTCCACCAATAGTGCCCCCGGGATTTGCAGCGCGAAATAGCCGATAAAAAAAATCCCGCTCGCTGTGCCAAAGACTGAATCGCTCAGACCCAGATCGCCTTTCATTCCAAGCGTGGCGTAGGCGATGTTGGTGCGATCGAGATAGTTCGCAACGTAAAGGAGAAAGAGAAACGGGAGGATTTTCCATGCGATGCGCGTGCGCACGCTTGCCCCGGTATCTGATTGCGGAAAAGTCATGACGGCGCGCAGCATAAAGCGCGGTCTGCGATGCTCACAATGCGAATCCGAGATACATAGACAGGATTTACGGGATTATCAGGATTGGTTTTTTCTGAATCCTGCACAATCCTGTTATCCTGTCCTTTCTATAGGCGATTTTCGGGTCGCCTTTTTGGCCAGCCTTCTTCAGTCTCTGGACATGAAAAGAGGTTTTTTCTTCGCAGTGTTCTTCTGTCATTGCCTTGCGGCCTCCGCACCGGCGAAAGACGCGAGTTGGACCGGCGATTACACCGACAAAAAATATCTTAACGGGCAGGCGGTCTTTCAGCTCAACATTCTGCAGGAAGGCGGGACGATCACGGTTGATTTCGACGCGGCTTACAACGACGGGCATGGCTGCGCGCCCGAAGGAAGCGGGCCCGCCAAAGTCGTCGACAAGGACTCACTCAAGTTCACTTTCACCGACGGCTCAAACAACGCCGGCACTGGCACGATCAAGCGCGCGGGCGACGGAGTCATCATTTCGATCAAGCCGACTCGGGTGGCGGATCCGCGCTGCGTAGTTTTCTACGCCGATAACATTCACCTCAAGCCAGCGCGGTAGGACGTAGCACAGTCCGTCCCGGCTGTGCGGCCACCGGGCATCCTGCCCGGTGATTGATCGACCGCGCGCGATGCCCCCGGCTCGCCCTCACAGGCAAGATGCCTCGTGCTACGAGTGCTCCAGTGACAGCTGAATCGCCCGGGTGCTACGACGCTGGATCGCCAAGCCGCTACACCATGGGCCGGAAGCGACCGACCAGGTCCTGCAAACACGCCGAAATCTGGCCTAACGAACAGACTTCGACCGCTTCGAGCAGGGCCGGAAAGGTATTCCCGCCGCTCTCCACCACCGCCGCCAGTTTATCGAGCGCCTTTTCCGCTTTGCCCGCATTCGTTTTCTTGAACTTCTTCAGCCGATTGACCTGCAACTCCTGCCGCTTGCGCGGGGTGCGCGCCAGCTCGATCACCGGTGGCTTTTCGTTCGGATCGCGATAACGCGTCAGACCGACGATGGGGCGCGTGCCATCGTAAATCTGTTGCTCGTAGCGATGCGCCGCATTTTGAATCTGGCTGCGCTGATAACGATTCTCGACCGCGGCGAGGACCCCGCCTAACGACTCTATCTCGCGGAATTCGTCCAGGATCGCCTTTTCCACCGCGCGCTCGACCGCCTTCATCCCGGGCGAGCCGGTCAGCATGTTCATGGTGTGCTTAAAGATGCCGGACTCCTCGAGAAGGATGGCCTGACCATGCGCGGCCAGCCGGATCCATTCCTCGCTCGGAGTGGTGAACGGTTCGTCGGCACTGTTGGAGTGGCAGGAGTTGGTGCCGTTCATGTAGGCGAGCATCAGCTCCGCCGCCGTTCTCGTGAGGTTGTTTTTGAACTCCGCCGCGATCAGTGAACGACCGCTCGTCTGGGTGTGGAGCTTGAACATCTGCCCGCGCGGACCGGCGCCGAAAACATCCCGCATCCCGATCGCCCAGATTTTTCGCGAAACCCGCGAGAGCGCGATGTATTCGACGTCGAGGCCGCAATCGAGGAAGAAGGAAAGGCGCGGCGCAAATTGATCGACCGGCACTCCGCGCGCCGCGAGCATTTCCGCGTAAGCGAATCCATTCGAGAGGGTGTAGGCGGCCTGTTGCACCGGCGTCGAACCGGCCTCGCCGATGTGATAGCCGCTGATCGAAACCGGATACCAGCGCGGCATGTTTTCCGTCGTCCACTCGATCATGTCGCAGAGAAAACGAAGCGACGCTTCCGTCGGGAAAATCGTTTCGTTCTGCGCCTGGACTTCCTTGAAAATGTCGGCCTGGATCGTGCCGCGGAGATTTGGAACCACCTTCGGACCGAAGCGGCGTTTCGCGGCCGCGATATACATCGCCATGATGATCGGAGCCGGTCCGCTAATCGTCATCGAGGCGGAGAAATTCGGCGCCCCGAGCTCGAAGCCGTCATAGAGACGGACCATGTCCTCGACCGTGTCGACCGCGACGCCGCCTTCCCCGATTTTTCCCATCACGCCATCGGCGTCGGAATCGATGCCGTAAAGAGTGGGGCCGTCGAACGCGGTGCTGAGGCGCTTGGAGCGCTGGTGCGCGCTAAGGAAATGAAAGCGCCTGTTCGTATCCTCCGCGAGCATGAGACCCGAGAACAACCGAGTCGGCTCCTCTTGCAACTGCGCCTTCGGTTTGGAGCCATTCGCTTTCGCGCCGTTCCGTTTTCCGTGGCCGTTGGCGCTCGGCGCGGATTTGTCTTTGCTGAAGCTACCGATCTCGATTTCCTCCAACGGCTCGAGATACATCTCGCGATAAGCTCCGTTCAAATACGGAAATTCGCCGGGCAAACCGTCGCCAAAAAGATAACGCGCGATCTCACCCGGTTCGTCGATCTCCGGCAAAGCGAGACGCGGAAGCGGCAGCCCGGTCGGGGCCCGCGCAATCGGGATCCCGGCTTTGATTTTCTCCCAGCGCTCGGTCATTTCGCGCCCGAACTTTTCGTCGGTCCGCGCGCGCTTTACCTGATCGAGGACAAATTTTTCGTGCTTCTCAACCGATTCGACGACTGCTCCCAGCTTGCTCATTTTTTCTCCCCTTTCGAACTGATCATCTCGTACAATTCATCCACTCCCGCATCACGATGGCGTTTCGCCACCGTCGCGACCATCTGCTGTTTCCGCTTGTTCTGGGTGAGCCGATGCTCGATTTCCGAGAGCGCCGCTTTCGCCCGGTCGAGGTCGGTCTTGTTGACGACCACGATGTCAGCGACATCCAGCATCACGATCTTCTGTAACTGCAAACGCGCGCCGTAATCAGGATTCATCACCAGGACAGTTTGATCAATCAGTTTGCTCCGAAACGGGAGCGCTTCCTGGCCCGTGCCTACCGTCTCGATGATGACGTAATCGAAATCCGCTTTCGTCAGGTGGGCGAGGCAACCCTCGGTGGCGGGCGACAATCCTCCCGCCTGCCCGCGCGTGGCCATGCTGCGCATGAAGACGCGATCATCCTGCGAGTTGATCATGGTGGCGCGATCGCCTAACAATGCCCCCTCCCCAACCACGCTCGGATCGTGCGACAAAATTGCGATTCGCGCTTTCGGCTCATTTTGCAGAAAACGCAGGACGAGCTCATCGATCAACGTCGTCTTGCCCGCGCCGCCCGGGCCGGTGAAGCCAATGACCGCGCTTTGCGCGAGCTTCCCCTTTTTGGCCTTGCCGACCTTAGCGACCTCGTCCCGCTTAAGCGTCTTCGATCGCGGTGAATTCACGAGCGAGAGCGAGGTCAGGTCGGTTCTTTTTCGATACGTTTTTCTTGCGCGGCTTGCCGTAATGCTTCCGCACGTAATCCGCCATTTGCAGTCAGCGAAGTGCCGGCGAAGAAAATCTGGTCGACGCCCTGGCGTTTCATCAGACGGGCGTCGTCAAAGGTGATCGTGCCGCCGCCGCCACCGAAGACCGCGATATCGCCGGCGCCGGCTCGGCGCAGTTGTCGGACGACCTCGGCAAAGAAATCAATATGGCCGCCATTATAACTCGAGATGCCGATGGCGCCGACGTCTTCCTGGATGGCGGCGCGGACGATGTCGCCGGCATAACGATGGAAGCCGAGATAAACGACCTCGATGCCATGCCGGATAAACTCGAGGTTGATCGTGTTGATGGCGCTGTCATGTCCATCGCAAATCGGAACGGCGGTAAGGATGCGAACCGGTGAAGCCATGCGTGCGCAACCTAACGGCAAACATCGAGCGGGCAAGAATTGCGAGAAATTCCAGACAGGATTAACAGGATTTTCAGGATGGGGAGACAGAGATCCAAATCGCCGTTTGCCTTCCTCATAATCCCGTCAATCCTGTTAATTTCCTGTCCAACCAAATGACTGATCCTCTTGATTTCACCGGCAAAGTCGTGCTCGTCACCGGCAGCTCGCGCGGTATCGGCGCGGAAATGATCAAAGCCTTCGGGGCGCGCGGCGCGCAGTGCGTGGTCAATTTCATCAGCGATCCCGAGGGGAAAAACAAAGCGGACGCGACCAATGTTGCGCGCGAACTTGAAAGACCCGCTCGTGATCGACTGCGACGTGACCAAGCCCGATCAGGTCGAGGCGATGATGAAACAAATCGCCGATTCGTTAGGCGGCCTCGACATCCTCGTGAACAACTCCGGCATCATCCGCGACCGCACGATCAAGAAGCTCACCCTGGAGGAATTCGAAAGCGTGGTGCGGGTGAATCTCGCCGGCACTTTCAACGTCACGCAAAAAGCCGCCGCCGTTCTGCGCAGGGCGGACGCATCATCAATCTCTCCTCGGTCAGCGGACAAATGGGGCTCTTCGGCCAGGCGAATTATTCCTCCAGCAAAGCCGCCATCATCGCCCTGACGAAAGTTTCGGCGCGCGAGTTTGCGCGTCAGCAGATCACAGTGAACGCGATCGCCCCCGGATTCATCGATGTCGGGATGAGCAAAGGGATGCCGGATGAAGTGACGGAGAACTTCAAAAAACAGATTCCGTTAGGCCGGCTGGGCGACGCGCGCGAGATCGTTGATGCCGCCCTTTTCCTCGCCTCACCGATGGCGAGCTACATCACCGGGCACGTCCTGAATGTGAACGGCGGCTATTACATGGGCTAGCGAGCGGTGTGTTTCCTAACCTGGAGGGATGACCGAAGCCGGCCCGCCGTGGCGGGTGTCGTCCAAACGGCGGCGGGGTCTCTTGTATTCTGCCTGGCGCGGCCCTCTCCCGCGCGCCGGCTGTTCGGCGCGAAGCGCGTGCGTAAAAATTGAGGGCAGCCACCCGGGGGAAGGATGGCTGCCGTGCAGAGATTTAATTAAATTACTTCTTGCCGTCGGTGATTACGCCGAAGAGGCCGTTGCCGGTGAAGTCGTTAAGATTCGGGCCGGCATCAAAGTAAAGCTGCACGCTCCCTCCACTGCCATTCGATTGCGTAAAGATAATGTCCCATAGCCCAGGTATGACGATGTCGTTACCGTGGCAATCCTGCATCGCGCCGAGAAAACGGCCTGAGTTATCGAACGCATTAATCTTACCGTCGTCGATGTTTCCGATCAGAATGGCGTGACTGAACTTCCCAAAGTGAGCCGGAGCTTTGGCAATGCCCCACGGGTTCACCAAAGGACCGGCTCCGCCAGCATTCGCGGCAAAGTGATTTGGCGTAAGCAAATTGCCGTCCGTGTCGAATATGTCCACCACGCCCCCAATCGGCGCGCCCGTGGTCACGTTAAAGGTGACGAAGAGCCGCCCCTCGACGTTCTCGACTTGAGAAGCGGTGTAGTCCGGATACTGGCTGGCGACATTCGGATCGGTGAAGGAGGCGAGGTAATTGAACTGCTCGTCGTACATGTCCACCCGATTGTTCAGGCCGGCATCGCAGGCGTAGAGGATGGTCTGCCCCTGACTGTTAGTGCCCATGACGAGCCCGGTGTAGTTGGACATGAAGGGCATCTGCATGGAGTTGTCCACGACGATGATGGCATTGTCCGGGTCCACGTCGGGATTCCACCCGCTGATCGTGCCGTCAAGGGTGTCGAAAAGGAACTGGGCGGGAGCCGACTTGCCGTTCGCGCTGATGACGAAGCCCGCGGTGGAGTTATAGACCAGGCCGGTGGGGATGCCGACCGGGCCGAAGACCTGGCTTGGGGCGGGTGGGACGGTGATGACCGGCGGCAGTGGTTTGCCGGGGGGATGGCTCTGCCGCGAATAAAAGGTGGCGGTTCCGGTGGCGGCGTTGGCGACGCAGAAGGGTCCGTCGGGAGCCGAATCCATTCCCCAACCGTTGAGATTCGGGTCGAGGTAATGTCCCATGCCAGGCTGATAGCCGGTGAGGTTGCGCTGCGCATACTGCGCGAAGGTTGAGCCACAGATAAGAGTTAAACCCGCGCTAATCGCGAGGAGAAGAAGACGGCAATGAATTTTCATAGTTAGTGTCTGGTTGAGTTATTTCACTCTTTCCAAAGGGAAAGGGATTGCGGTGCTGCAAAAAAATGCGGAACCAAAATAAAAGTGCAGCTCACACGGCAATCGGGAGCGCGCACGCGCCTCGCGGCAGCGAAAGGCTTCAGTGAGGCGGGGAATTTCGAATCCGTGAAACTTGGATAAGACTCAGCTTGTCATCGTGCGGACGACGATGGCACGATAAGTATCGCGTCGCAGCAAGATGGCCCGCTAATGATAGATCGTCTGCGGCTCGGGCCCGGCGAGAATTTTTTGGAAACGCGGGTCGCTCCGCAGCGGATCCCATTCCCAGCGCAAACGGAGGTCGGCGAGCGTGATATTTTCCGGAAAATCAGGGAACTGGGCCGGGCCGGGAGTCGCAAGGAGTCGGTCGATCAAACTGATGGCCTGATCCGCGTCGCCCGTCAGGGCATAGATCAAGGCCAGATTGCCTGCTACGGCCGCTCCATGGAACGCATTTTTGCTCTCCGGCTCGAGCTGGACCGCGCGGCGACCTTCCCGGAGCGCGTCTTCTTTCCGGCCCTGATACGCATAGAGCAGTCCCAACCGAGCGTGCGGGAAGGCACTGTTCGGACTCTCACGAATCCACTCTTCGACTTCCGGGACGGCGGCAGCAAAGTTGCGCTGGGCGGATGCGGTGTCGCCCCGGGCGAGAGCGACACGGCCGAGGTAGTATGTTTTCGGCTCTCGGCCGACGTGTGGAAATTCCCCGGAGGGAGAATCGGTCAGGATCTTTTCGGCGGAAGCATAATCCCGCTCCAGCATGGCCAGACTCCAACGTGCCTCAGTCACTTCGCCATCGGGATCGATGCCGGGAGGAAGTTCCTGCAGAATTTTTCTCCCAGCCGCGGGATCGCCGTTCCGAAACACTTCGAGCCAGGCGAGACCGATCCTCGCAGGGGCCGAATCGGGCGCAATCTCCAGCGCGCGATGGTAACAGGCGGACGCCGCAGACCAATCCCGCACCAGGATATGATCGATGGCCGCGAGGCAGAGCATCTTGCGGTTGCGAGGATCCAGATCCAAGGCTCGTTGATAGGCGGCGAGCGAGTCCCGCCAATGTCCCTGCCGGCGGTAAATTCCCGCGATGAAGTTGAAAATATCCGGCTCGTTAGGCGCGGTCGCCGCCGCGGTGGAAAATTCCTTGAGCGCAGCGTCATAGTTCTTATCCGCCCAATACAAGGAAAGGCCGAGTGCCATGTGAGCTTCGCCGAGGCGCGGCGCCAGCCGAATCGCTTCATCCGCTTCCCCGCGCGCTTTTGCTTTTCGGACTGGGTCCCCCTCCATACCCAGAATGTCGCTCTCTACAATCGAGAGCCGCGCGTGCGCAAGCGCGAACCTGGGATCGAGCCTAATCGCCTCCTCGTAAAGGTGCTCCGCATCGTCCAAATCCTCGTCCGAGCGATTGACCACTCGCTCTCGCCCGAGAGCCCGCAGGTAAAGCGTGTAAGCCTCGGGATTGGCGGTTGGCTTGATCGCCAGGCGCGCCATTTCTTCCGGAGCGAGTTTCGCCTCGAGCGCCGCCGCAATCTGTGTCGCAAGTTCGCCTTGTAAACCAATCGAATCCGCCTCAGTCCGATCGTATCTCTCCGCCCAGATATGGCGATCGTGTTCGGCATCTATCAATTGGACGTTGAGCAGAATACGCTTGCCTTCACGCCGAACGCTACCCTCGAGCACGTTCTCCACGCCCAACGCGCGGCCGATTTCGCGCATATTGCGTCCGCCAAGTTTTTCATAAGCCATCACGCTCGTCCGGCTGATAACTTTCAAGGCGTGAATCTTGGCCAGGCTGGTCAGGACATCGTCCTGAATCCCGGCCGCGAAGAAGTTGTTTGTTTCATCTGTACCTAAATTTTCAAATGGTAGAACGGCGATCGATTTTTCTTCCGGCGCATGCGCCGATGGAGACGGTTGGCGCAAAAGGAAACTCGTTAGGCCAGCCGCACAGACCACCAGCAGGCCAACGACGACGGCGGCCTGGCGCTTCCGACGGCGGCGGGGCGCTGACGTCATCTCCGTCCGGCAGTTTTCCAATTCGACGAGCAAAGCTCGCGCGGATTGCGGCCGCGCCGAGGGATCGGTGGCAAGGATGCGACGAATAAGCCTGATCACCGGCACGGGAACTTTCCGCGCCACCAAGTGCTCCGCGGGCAAGGCAACCTGTGCCCGCAAGACGCGAATTTCCTCGATGGTTTTACCCGGATACGGGACCTCTCCGGTCAGTGCGTACCAGAGCGTCACGCCTAACGAGTAAATGTCAGACCGCGCGTCTGCGACCTCGCCGGCAGACTGTTCCGGACTCGCGAACATCGGCGTGCCAACGAACCCGCCGTGGGTCAAGTTCATTTGGCCGGCCCCGGCAATTGCCCTGGCCAGCCCGAAGTCGATCACTTTGACTTCCGCTTCCGTCTTTTCCGACCGGGCAGATGAGAGCATGATATTGGCCGGCTTCAGGTCGCGATGGATCAAGCCGTGCGCCGCCGCAGCGACGAGGGCACGCGAGACTTGAATGGCAATCGCCAGAGCGGCTTCCACGCGCAGTGGACCTTCGCGTCTGACGAGCGCTTCGAGCGTTTCACCCTCGACCAACTCCATCGCGTAGTAGCAGCGATCGTCTTCCGCCGAGGTGCCAAACTGAAAAACACCCGCCACATGGGGATGTTGCAAGGCGGCCGTGACACGCGCCTCTCGCAGGAAACGTTCACGCGCCGTCGCCCCGCCACCAGTTAGAATCGGCACGTCAACTACCTTGAGCGCGACCTCGCGCTGCAATACACGGTCGCGCGCCCGATAGGTCACGCCCATCGCGCCGTGACCCAGTTCCCAAAGAGAGCCGTCGCCGCGCCGCTTGATCTCGAAATCGCCGAAGACTAGCGAACTGGCGGACGACGCCGAACCCTCGTCAGGCTCGGCCAATCCGCCGCGCAACAGGCAGGCGAGGCAGTCGCTTTTCCCTGACAATGGCTCGCCACAGATCGAGCAAACGGCGGAGGAAACGACGGGTGTGGACATCGCGGATTTCCCTCATTGGTTCGTCAAGACGCGCAAGAGGTCGCGTAATTCGCCCTCAACCTCACTCTCGCGCTCGACCGTGCGTCGCACTTCAGCGCGGAGCGCGTCGCGGTAGCGCGATCGCAGCCGGGTCACCTCGCTCCGAAGCGACGAAGCCGGCGCGCCTAGCCGGCCGGACAACTCGGTGTAAGTCGGCAATGGGTGAGCACCGCCAGTCAGGAAAATTTTCAAAGCGGCAAAGACGTTTTCTTTGCCATCGGCGTGATATTCCGCCGTCAGCCGCCCGAGCGCCCCGGCCACCAGCGTCTCGGCCCAAGCCCGCTCAAAGACCCGGTCCCCGTTAGGCGAGTCTTCTGCCCCGCTATGCGTTTGAAAAAGGGACTCTGCCCTATCGACCGCTTCCTCGTTCAAAGGCAAAAACTCGTGACCGCCTCCACGCTTCAGTGTTTGCGCGCGGTCATGGGCGTCGGCGAGAAGATTTTTCAACGAGGCGAGCAGGAAGGAGCGGAACTTTCCTTTTTGTCGATCGACCCGCGCGTAGAGTTTGTGCTCGATCAGATAGGCAAAAAAACTCTGGGTCAGATCCTGGGCGTCATGGACCGCGTAGCCTCGGCTGCGGACGAAAGTGTAAAGCGGCGGCCAGTAGGTCTCGCAGAGCTGCGCCAATGCGGTGCGGGCTGCTTCCGGTTGCGACTGACTTTCCCCGGCCGCGAGAACAACGCTCCACTGGGTTGGGGCGAACGGTTCGCTCTGACCGCGGACGGTCGCCGGCAAAGACTGCACACTGATCGGTGTATCAAAAGCACGGAAAAAGGCAAGCCAAGAGAAAGCTGGGTAGTGGCCAGGACACGATCACGACGCGGGAGAGCTTGCCTTGTCGGCGGCGTTTCGCTTTAATTGGGGCTGCCGCGACCGCGCGGCAATAACAGGACGCGGCAAGAATCGAACCCTCCTGAGGTCGCAATGAACTCATCCCCATCTGGCTCCGACGCCAACGCCGGCGGGATGGTGTTTGCGACGACCCGTTGGAGCGTGGTCCTGGCGGCGCAGGGCCAATCGACCGCCGCCCAAGCTGCCCTCGAAACGCTTTGCCGGACCTATTGGATGCCGCTTTACGCTTTCATCAGACGGGAAGGTTGTCCGGTGGAAGAAGCGAAGGATTTGACCCAGGAATTTTTTGCGAGATGGCTGGAACGTCGGGATTTCGAAACTGCGCGCCGCGAGAAAGGACGGTTGCGTTCTTACCTGTTGGTGTCGCTTAAGCACTTTCTTGCGAACGAGCGAAACAAAACGAGGACGGCAAAGCGCGGCCATGGTCGCCAGCCGATCTCGCTCGATGAGATTCTCGAGCAGCAGCGTTTTGCCCTCGAACCAGCCGAGACTCTGACCGCCGACCAGATTTATGAACGCCAATGGGCGACGACCGTCCTCGATCGTGTTCTTGCACTCATCGAAGAAGATTATCGCAGCACCGGGCGAGGAGCGTTGTTCGATCAGTTGAAGGGTTTGCTGACGGACGAACCGGGTCATCCTTCGCAGGCGGAAATCGGCGAGAAGCTCGGAATGAATGTGAACGCGGTGAAGCAGGCGTTTCATCGGCTGCGTTTGCAATTCCGCGAAACCCTGCGCGAAGAGATCGCCCACACGGTCGCGACTCCAGGACGAGGTGGAAGACGAGCTGCGACATCTGATCGCCGTTCTGCGGACATAACCTTGGCGAGAATCTCGTGCATTAACCATGGAGATGACGAGAGATCGCGCCGACCCGAAAAGCCGCAGCGTTTCTGTCTGCGACAAATGCGGGGCGAAAATCTTTACCGATACAGCCCCACGTTATTGCCCGGCCTGCCTGCTCGAGTCAGGTCTTACTCGAACGGGATGAGTCAACGCCACAGGACGAGCCAATCCTGGCGGAGTTTGGTGATTACGAACTCCTGGAGGAAATCGGTCGCGGCGGTCAAGGCATCGTCTATCGCGCCCGCCAGAAAAGTCTAAACCGCTTCGTGGCGCTCAAGATCGTCGGGCTTGGGCCAGCGTGCGACTGAAACCCATTTGAAACGCTTCCGCCGCGAGGCTGAGGCGGCCGCGCGTCTCCAGCACCCGCGGATCATCCCGATCTACGAAATCGGCGAGCGTGACGGAGCTTGCTACTTCAGCATGAAACTCGAGGAAGGCGGCCAGCTCGATCAGTTTGTCAGGCGCGAAGACCATTTCCCCGCGCCGCGCGGCGGAGATTATTGCCAGTCTCGCCCGCACCGTCCATTACGCGCACGAGCGCGGCATTCTGCATCGCGACATCAAGCCGGGAAATATCCTGCTCGACGCGCAGGGCGAACCGCATCTGGCCGACTTTGGTCTGGTGCGTCTCGTGGAATCAGACAGCACTGTTACAAGGACGATGGAAGTGCTGGGAACGCCGAGTTACATCGCGCCGGAACAAGCTGCTGGACAAAATGCACAGGTCACAAGCGCGACTGATGTTTACGGACTCGGGGCCGTCTTCTACCAGTTACTCACTGGTCATCCGCCTTTCGCCGGTGGAACCACTTATGAGACGATCCGGCTGGTTCTTGAAACCGAGCCTAGGAATCCGCGGCTTTGGAATCAGAAAATAGATCGCGACCTAACGACCATATGTCTCAAATGTCTCGAGAAGGATTCTGGACGACGCTTTAAGTCGGCGCTGGAACTGGCGGAAGACCTGGAACGCTGGTTGAAGCACGAGCCGATTCACGCGCGGCGCACCGGAGTGATCGCGCGAACCGGCAAATGGATTCGTCGAAATACAACCGTCGCCGCATTACTCGCGGCACTCGTTGCGCTGGCAACAGCCTCCGGCTGGATCGTTTGGAAAAGTGATTTCTGGCATTCGGCTACAACCGGCATCGCAGTGCTCCCATTTGAAAATCTAAGCGACGAGAAGGAGCACGCATTCTTTGCCGACGGCGTCCAGGACGACGTTTTGACCAAGCTGGCAAAAATCGCCGATCTGAAGGTGATCAGCCGCGGCAGCGTCATGCAGTATCGCGGTAAACACGATGTGCGCCAGATCGGCAATGCGCTGCGTGTGTCACACGTGCTGGAGGGAACGGTGCGGCGTTCCGGCGGGAAGCTGCACGTCAATGCGCAGTTGGTGGATACTCGCACCGACGAAGATATCTGGGCAGACGAATACGACCGGGATTTGCATGATGTATTCGCGATTGAAACGGAAGTCGCGCAGTCAATCGCAAACCGACTTAGAGCCAAAGTTTCTGCACGCGAAAAGGCGACTATGCCATGCAAGAGTGGCCGACGAAAGACCTTGTTGCCTACGACTATTATATCCGCGCCGTGTCTTTGATCGATGAAGGTGCCTATAAGAGCGAGGACGAGGCAGTAAAGTATTTCCGTCCGAGCCATAGAATTGCTTAATCAAGCAATCGCGCGCGATTCCAACTTCCTTCTCGCATATTGCAGACTGGCACAGGCGCACGATGAACTCTATTTCTATAACGTTGACCGCACTGAGAGTCGGCTGGCGCTGGCTAAGTCCGCGATCGATTCCGCTTTTCGCCTGAAGCCAGATTCCGGCGACGCGCACTTCGCTCTGGGTAGGCACTTATACCGTGGCTTCCTTTGATTACGATCGCGCCCGTAAGGAACTAAGCGCTTGCCCTTCGTTCTGAGCCTAACAATGCACGCATTTTTGAATGGCTCGGATACATCGATCGGCGGGGGAACCGTTGGGATGACGCGGCACGCAACCTCGAACGCGCGACGGAGCTGGATCCGCGAAACGTCAAAATTGTCACTGGTGTCGCAAGGACCGCCGAATTAATGCGGAATTACGCACGCGCAAGGGCCGCTGTTGATCGACTCATCGCCCTCGAACCAAATAACAGTCATCACCGAGAATGGCGTGCCTGGATCGACTTCGGAGAACGAGGAGATACCGGAGCGCTCCATGCTTACTACCAGACGCTCGGACATCGTCCGGAAACCCATGATTTATCCGCTGACTTTGATCTCTCTTTATACGAGCGGAATACTATCGACGCGGATCAGGCTTTGACGTGCGCTGGGAGAAATTGGTTCAGGAACACAAACCTATCTTGCGCAGAGGCGTAGGCGGGTGCGTTTTTCAGTAGATATGTTCCTGGAAGGTCTTGTAGCCCGGATCAAGGGGGATGCAGCCGCTGCGCAGCAAGCATTTGAGGCCGCGCGTCCACTATATGAGAAGGAGCATCGCGACGATCCTGAATACGGTCCAAGTCTCTGTATACTAGGCATGATCGATGCCGCCCTCGGGCGAAACCAGGAAGCGTTGCAGGAGGGTCGCCAGGCGGTCGAGCTTTCGCCTCTTACAAAGGAATCGCTAGATGGCGCGGATGTCCTCTATTTTTATGCGGTCACCTGTGCGTGGGCAGGCGAACGGGATCTGGCAATCGAGGAGCTACAAACGCTCGCGAAAATCCCGGGCGGCCTAAGCTACGGCGACCTGCGCTTCAGTCCGAACTGGGATTCTCTCCGCGGCGATCCGCGCTTCGAAAAGATCGTCGCCTCCCTCGCACCTAAAGCCAATTCTCAACGTTCCTTAGTAACCTTCGGTCGGTTTTGCTGCATTACTCTCGTGACGGTGAAATAGCAAAACTCAACCTACCGAAAGGAAAACCTAGTCATGCAGAAACAGAATATTCATTACAAGAAAACCATTCCGGCCCTGCTGGCCACATTAATCCTGGCCTGTCTGGGCCTGGCGCCCGCAACACAAGCCGCCGGCCATCATTCCATCGTCGGCATGTGGAGCGTCCATTACGTGAGTACCACCGGCGGTCCGGAGGTCTTCACTTTTGATCAATGGCATAATGATGGGCTGGAGTTCGAAGCCGCCAACCTGATCCCCGGAGCCCTGTGTCAGGGCCATACAAGCAGGCGCCGGATGGGAGCTATCATAACTACCATGTCGCCTGGACGTTCGATTCTACCGGCGCGCCAAGCGGCTACTGGGACGAAAACCTGGTCGTCAGTGTTGGTGCCGATGGCCAGAGTTACTCGGGGACTTTCGCTCAAGACTTCTATGATGTGAACGGAAACTTCCTCTTCGAAAATGACGGCACTCTGACCGCGACCCGGCTGAAAGTGGAACCCTGACCTGCTCTCGGCGTGGCCACGAAAGTCATTTCGTGGCCGCGCCATACCCCCAGGGCAATCGCGGCAGGTGCCGGGATTAGTTTTCGACCAGCCCGCCAGATCGCCGCGTCCCGAAATCGGGATAAAATAATCCCGCGCTCGGGAAGACTATTCGTTAGGCGATCTTGTCTTTCCGCCGCATGTCATTGCCGCGCAATGGCTTTGCGATCGATCGCTTGCGATGGCATGCGCTTTGCATAGTGTTGCGCCGGATCGCGTCCGCGATCCTTCTCCGCATGCCTATGAATCTTCGCTTTTCTCTCGCTCTTGTCATCGCCGCGCTCGCTTCACCGACGTTGCGCGCGCAAAGTCCCGCACCCACCGCGATGGTGGATCAATTAATCAGCAAGAATATCGAAGCCAAGGGCGGCGCGGCCGCGCTCGATGCGATCAAAACGATTCGCTTTGAGGGCCGCTTGCTGGTCAATCAAGGTCAGATCGAATTCAAATACACCGAGACAAAAAAACGCCCGGGCAAGGTGCGCGCCGACGCCGTCCTGCAGGGAATGACGATTGTCACCGCCTATGACAACGCCACCGCCTGGAAAATTTTTCCGTTCCGCGGCCGGAAAGATCCCGAGAAGATGTCCACCGACGAAGCGAAGTCGCTCGTCGAGGAGGCTGAGATCGGCGGACCGCTCGAGAATTGGAAGGCACAAGGCAAGACCATCACTTATCTGGGGACCGAGGACGTCGAGGGCACGGCCGCACACAAACTGAAAGTGACGCGCAAGAACGGCGACATCAGCTATGTCTATCTCGATCCCGATTATTTTCTCGAGATCCGCATTATCGATCAACGCATTGAGCAAGGCGCGCTGGTCGAAGTCGAAACCGATCTTGGCGATTACGAGAAGGTCAATGGTGTCTATTTCCCTTTCGCGCAGGAGACCGGAGGCAAAGGTTCCACCGACAAACAAAAAACCATCATTGAGAAGGCCGAAGCCAACATCCCAGTGGACGATTCCATCTTCGAGTTCCCCGCCAAAGCCACCAAATAATTTATCACCACGACCATGCGCCTCTTTAATTTTCTCCTTCTCGCTTCACTCAGTCTTGTCGGCGTCGCGACGGGCCAGGAAACGCCTTACAGCTCCGCCACCATCTCCGGCCTCCCCGCCCGCAACATCGGCTCGGCCACAATGAGCGGCCGGGTCACCTCGATCGCCGCGACCCGCGAACCCTCCGGCAAACTCACCATCTTTGTCGGCGCCGCCAGCGGCGGCGTTTGGAAATCGGAAGACGGCGGCACCCATTACCGCCCGGTTTTCGACGAGCAACCGGTGCAATCAATTGGCGCGATTGCGCTCGACCCGAAAAATTCGAAGAACGTCTGGGTTGGCACGGGCGAATCCTGGATGCGCAACAGCGTCTCGATTGGCGACGGCATCTACAAATCGACCGACGGCGGCGAGACCTGGAACAAAGCAGGACTGCCCAAATCGGAACGTATCTCTCAGATCATCGTTAGTCCGAAAAGCAGCGACACGGTTTACGCGGCGGTCCCGGGCGCGCTTTGGAGCGATTCGCCCGATCGCGGTCTCTACAAGACCACGGATGGCGGCAAGACATGGAACCTGATTCTCAAAGGCGCCAACCTTTCCACCGGCGCCTCGACCATCGCGATGGATCCGACGAACCCGAACATCCTTTTTGCCGGGATGTGGGATTTCCGGCGGAAAGGCTGGATCTACCGTTCCGGCGGCGATACGCCTAACGATCCTTCGAGCAGCGGACTTTTCCGGACGACCGACGGCGGCACGACCTGGAAGGAAATCACTCCGGAAACGAACAAGGGTTTTCCGAAGAAGCCTTACGGCCGGCTGGCGGTCGCGATCGCGCCTTCCAATCCCAAGCGGGTTTACGCCTTTGTTGAATCAACCGAGAGCGCGCTCTTCGTCTCCGACGATGGCGGCCAGACCTGGAACCAGCGCGATAAGAGCCAGTGGATGGTTTGGCGCCCGTTCTATTTCGCGAACCTGATTGTCGATCCGAAAAACCCGGATCGCGTTTTCAAGACCGACGGAGCACTGATTCTGAGCGAGGACGGCGGCAAGAGTTTCGCCACCGTTGGCGGATTCGCCGGCGCGCATGGTGACGTGCATGCGGTCTGGATTGACCCAGCCAATCCGCAAACCGTCATCTCCGGCGATGACGGCGGCATCTGGTATGCCTACGATGGCGGAAACCGCTGGTGGAAGGCAAACAACCTTCCCATTTCACAATTCTATCACGTCAGTGTGGACGACGCCGATCCCTACCAAGTTATGGCGGACTCCAGGACAACAGCTGCTGGGTCGGCCAATCGGAATATCCCGGCGGAATTACCAATGCGCAGTGGGAAAACGTTTTTAACGGCGACGGCCTGTATATCTTCGTTGATCCGGCGGATCCCGACTACATCTACGCAGAATATCAGGGCGGTTTCGCCGGCCGGGTCAATCGCCATACTCTTGAGGCGCGCCTTATTCAGCCGAAACCGAATTACAAGGAAAAGCTGCGCTTCAACTGGAACACACCGCTGGTCGCTTCGCCTAACGAGAAAGGGACCATCTACATCGGCGCACAATTTCTTTTCCGCTCCCGCGATCACGGTCAGACCTGGGAACGCATCTCGCCTGACCTGACTACGAACGACCCCGAGAAGCAGAAACAGGAGCAATCGGGCGGCGTGACCATAGATAACTCCGCCGCCGAAATGCACACCTGCATTTTCACGATCAGCGAGTCACCCAAGGACAAGAACATTATTTGGGTCGGGACCGACGATGGCAACCTTCAAATCACGCGCGATGGAGGAAAGACCTGGACGAATGTTGCGGATAAGCTTCCGGGCATTCCGAAAAATTCCTGGGTCAACTGGGTCGAGGCGAGCAAATTCGACGAAGGCACGGCCTATGTCGCGATCGACCGTCACACCTTTGGCGATTTCAATCCCTATGTCTTTCAGACGACCGACTTCGGTGAGACCTGGAGTTTGCTTACTCCGCACGGCAGCCAGGAAAGCCAGGCGACGAACAGGCCCCAGACAATTCGCGGCTATGCTCACGTTATTAAGGAGGACCCGGTCCAGCCGAATTTGCTTTTTCTGGGGACTGAGTTCGGACTCTATGTTTCGATCGATCGTGGCATAACCTGGGCGCAGTCCAAAGGTAGCCGTTTCCCGGCGGTGGCGGTGCGCGACCTGGCGATCCAGCCGCGGACGAACGACCTCGTTCTCGCGACTCATGGCCGCGGGATATGGATCATTGACGATATCACTCCGTTGCGTTCGCTCACGAAAGATCTCCTGACACAGGAAGCCGGCTTCGTCGCCGCGAAACCGGTCCAACAGCAACGCATCGAGAGTAACGGCGGCTGGCCCGGTGGCGCCGCCACCTTCACAGGTGATAATCCGCCTGACGCCGCAGTCATTACTTACTATCAAAAGTCGCGGCATCTTTTTGGGAAGCTGAAAATCGAGATCCTGGATGCTGCCGGCAAAGTTATCGACAGCATTCCGGCCAGCAAACGCCCCGGCCTTAACCGCGTTACCTGGAGCATGCACGAAAAACCGCCGCGGGTCCCGCCGGCCGCCCAACTCGCGAACTATGGGATCACCGGTCCGCGGGTTCTGCCCGGCACTTACACGGTACGGATGACGAAGAACGATAAGCCTTGAAACGAAGCTGACCGTCGCGCTCGATCAGCGGGACAAATTTAGCGAAGCCGATCGAAAGGCACAGTACGATGCGGCCCACCGGGTGAAGGACTTGTTCGGCGACGAAAGCGCCTTGATGGATCGCATCATGGCCTTGCGAGGCAGCCTCGCGCAAAGCCAGCCAGCTCTCGCATCCGACGAAGCGGCGCGCAAAGCAGTCGCAGACTTCGCGGGCAAGCTGGATGCGGTGCGCAAGCAAATCGTCGCCACGACGGAAGGCGGCGCGATTACTGGCGAAGAACGTCTCCGCGAACATACCGATCAGCTTTACGGAGCGATCATGAGCTATGAAGGCAAACCGGCCGACTACCAGATCGCGCGGATCGACTCGCTCCGGCGCGAACTAGCCGATGCTGACCAAGGATTTCGAAAAGTCTGCTATCTGACGAACTGCCGAAGTTAAACGAGACGCTGAAAGCCAAAGGCGAGCCTGCGATCGAACCGCCACCGGCCAAGGTGGCCGTAATCGAGCCCAACGAGAGTACCGCCGGCGGTCCGCTCTATGGCTCCAGCGATCCCGATTTGCCCGCC
Source organism: uncultured Verrucomicrobiae bacterium (assembly GCA_963771865.1). GTDB lineage: Bacteria > Verrucomicrobiota > Verrucomicrobiia > Chthoniobacterales > UBA10450 > Palsa-1392. Next base: position 19,582 of record CAVYVJ010000013.1, on the reverse strand, counting down.
AGCGCCGTGTCGCTCCCGACAAACTTCCAGTTGCTGCGCTAGGGCGCCGCTGGAGTGCGCTCAACAGATACAGAGCTTGCCTCCAAGGTCGGGGAGCGCACGCGCCTCGCGTGCTGGCGATGCGCTCGCTATCGCGAACTTTTGTGCCGACGTCGCTAACCACCACGGGTAACAAAAGTTGTGGGGAGGCGCCGAACAGAGGAGGCGGTGCGCTCCCGGAAGTTTGTGTTCAACGAACCGTCTTCACCATCGAGATCTCAGACGCCGTAGTAAATATGGTGGAAACCGTAATAAGCCAGGAACACCAGCACGAAGGCAAGAGTGTAAAGTCCAGTCATGAAGTACGCCTCGGTCCAAAGCGCCTTTCCGGGAAGCACGAGCATCTTTCGGGCATCAGTGGGACCTCGGAAGTAGAGCACGAAGAGAATGGCGATAATCAGTAAATGCCCGATGGCGTCCATCATGCCAAACTGAAAAATCGCCAGCACAAACACCGATTGCAGGCTGACCGTCGCCAATCGCCCTATCATCGACGCCGCGCCGAGGACCACGAAAGCGAGGTTGAACTCCACGAACCCCGAGACGGTCATGAAATTTATCGGTGTCATTCCCATCAGCATGCCTGGCCTGGCCTGGAGGAGAGAATAAGCCCAGTTAGGATAGGCGAATTTCTCGATCGCTGCCCACCCCAGGGTCAGGCCCATGAAAGCGAACAAGACGATGAACCCTGACCTCCGCCATTGACCCCGGCTAATTCCGCTCACCAGCAAGAAATATCCGATGCCGAGAAAAATGAAGTAGTCGCCTTAAATGATATGCACCGTAATCTCTGACGGCCGCGAGATAGAAAATAAATATCCCGGCTCCTGTCAGCATGGCGGTCCGTTTCCACAATGCCGTCAGACCGGCCATTAGTTGTAACCACGGAACCCAGACCGCATGGGTGCGCAGTTCCGGTGTCAGATAAAAACCCGCCCCATGCACCCAATACCACGCGCTCAGCGCAACAAAGAATATCGCGGCACTGACCCGCATCACATAGATCGAGAGGACATCAAATTTTTTCATTCGCTCATCCAACTGAGCCAGCACGCGCCGCCTCAATACCCAGCGATCGAGGAGAAAGAACCCATAGATCGCCACCACCGATCCGAGAAAGAGGTAAACGAAGAGTTGTCCGGTCAGCACTTCGCCCACCGGACGGGGTGGCGCAGACACGTCGGCATTGACGAACCATTTCACATGCGCCGAGGCTTCACCCGGCAGCAATAGCAATAGGATCACGAGGCACTTGCAATTTCCTTGAAGGAACGTGCCAGCCGTCTTGCGTGTCACCTCTTGAGTTTCAGCGCTTCGAAACATGGTTCTGGGGTCCACCACCCCGCCGCCGGGCCAGGATATTGCGGTAGTTGTTTCGACAAGATATCACTTTGGGATGACGAGGAGAAAGTGCGCGGCGCAAGATCGACAAAGCGCGCCGGCAACATTTTTCCGCGCGATCCCATTCGCCGCGCGACTTATAGAGTAAGGCGACGTTGTTTAGGGTGAGGGCGACATCCACGTGGTTCGGTCCAAGAATTTTTTCCTTGATCGTAAGTGCTTGTGCATAGCTCTGCTCGGCGCGCGCAAACTTACCCTGCGCATAATAAGATGTCGCGAGGTTATTCAAGGTAACGGCAATATCGTAAGCGTGCGCCTTCGGCGCAGAACGATAAACCCTCAAACTGCTGTGATACAATCGTTGTGCCGCGCCGTGTTGACCAAGGGCTTCCAGAATTGCGCCAAGAGCGCAGGCATCTTGCGCTACTATCGGGTGACTGGCTCCGAGAGCGCGCTTGCTAATCGCCAGTCCTTTGCGGGCGAAAGACTCGCCCCGGCGATAATTCCCACGCGCGTGTTCGAGGCCCCCCGCATTATGATAAATAGTCGCGAGCCGGAGACTGTCCCGATCGGGATCTCGCGTCTCTATTCTAAGAAGGCGCTCGTATATCTTTGCCGCGCGCGCGAACTGCCCACTGTTTTTCTTCACGACAGCCCAGTCGTTTAAGATCGCGCGAGCTTGCAGGCTTTCCTTTCCGAAACGACTGATCGCGATTTGGGAAGCAGTCGCGAAAACCTTTTCCGCCTTTCGATACTGGCCGGCGGACCGATACGAGTTGCCTAATTCAGACAACCCGCGAAGATCGTCTGCTCTCTCACTACTTTTCGAAGCAGCTGTTCTACTAATCGGCGAGGAACGTCTCGTTGTGGTTCCCGAAGCCTCCCCGCCCCAGTTTATTGGTTTGCCCTTTCTGTGCGCCGCCCTTTGGGTCTTTTCGCACTTCCAGGTCGGCCAATTTTGCGGACTTCGCTCTTTTGGTTTTTCCTTTGGCTTTCATCGGCTTACCTCCGTTTTGATTCAGACTCGATTAAAGCTGGAGTGCCCTTCGAAGCGGCCATTTCTAGCGATCGGCGAGAAACGTCTCGTTGTGGTTTTGGAAGACCCCCTGCCCACGCTTCATTGGTTTTCCCTTTCTGCGCGCCGCCCTTTGGGTCTTTTCGCACTCCTAGATCACCAAATTTATTTGACTTCGCGCTTTTCGCTTTTGCTTTGGTTTTCATCGCACCTCCCCGCGAGCTTAGGTTATTCGTTCGCCCTTTCTGTGCGCCGCCCTTCGGGTCCTTTCGTGCTTTCAGATCGGCCAATTTTGCGGACTTCGTGCTTTTGGATTTTGCCTTGGTTTTCATCGACACAACTCCAATTTTGATCTTAACCGGATTAAAGTTACGATGCCCACCAGGGTCAAGCTTATTCATTCGCCTGGTCTTGGTTAATCTCGACGAATCTCCCGCAGCACAGCATCATCACGCCCTTCCGAAGCGAACCTTCCAGCAATCGGCGAGAACGGTTCTGTCGCGTTCAACTCCGCACCGTCTTCAATCCCTGCCGGACGATCCGCTCGATCAACTGCGGATACGGCAGCCCGGCCTTGCCCGCTGATTGCGCGAAGTCTTCGTCCTCGGCGAGGATCGGATTCGGATTCGCCTCGATGAAATAGATTTCGTTCGCCGCCGTCAGCCGCAGATCGATCCGCGCGTAGCCATCGATCGTGAGGAGACGATAGATCCGTTTGCAGGTCTGCTCGATTTGCGCGACGAGCGCCGGATCGAGCCCTTCGGCGAACTGGTTTTGCAAACCCCAGCGTTTGCGATATTCCTCGTCCCACTTCGCGCGATAAGTCGCGATCTTCGGCTCGTCCGGCGGCACTTCGCGGAAGACCAGTTCGCGGATCGGAAAGACCTTGAGCTTCATGTTCCCCATCAGGCTGACGTAAAGTTCGCGGCCCGCGATGTATTCCTCGGCGATGGCGTCGCCGTCGTGTTTCTCGTGAATAAAAGCGACGCGCTCCCGGAATTGTTCGTCGGTCTCGACGAAGGACGCCTGCGAAATGCCGTAGGACGCTTCTTCTTTCACCGGCTTAACGAGGAGCGGAAACTTGAGCTGGCGCGGGCCGCGCGATGCGCTGGCCGCGCGGGATCACGACGAAGTTCGGCGTGTGAATGCGATGATAGCTGAGGATCTTTTTCGAGATCCCCTTGTGTTTGCAAAGAACGAGACCGGTCGCCCCGCAACCGGTGAAGGGCACGCCCTGCATTTCGAGAAACGAAACGATGTTCTGGTCGAAACCGCGGTTGTTTTTGAATTGATCGGCGAGGTTGAAGAGAACGTCCGGCGCGAAGGTTTCCAGCTTTTGCCGGAGCAGATCGAGATTGTCGAAAATCGCGAGATGTTCCGCCGTGTGACCGAGCGCGCCGAGCGCGGTCAAGACGTTGGCCTCGGTTTTCCAATCCTCCGTCTTCATCTCCGCGCTCAGGTCCTGGTCGATCGTGGTCGGCGCGATCGCGTCGAAAAGCGCGAGGACTTTGAGTTTCTTTTTCACCTTATTTCGTGCGTTTGAATTTGCCGGTGAAGAGATAATTCATGACCAGCGTGGTGATGAAAGCCGAGACGCGAAAATCCTGCTGCGGATCGTCGTTCAGGACATACAGCCCGAGTTGGTCGCAGCGATCAATCAGTCGCGCGAGAAGTTTGTTGACCCGGAATTTTTTTTCATTCGTCCACTGGCAGACCGAGTTCAAAAGCCGGCGGCGCTCCGGCGCAGTAAGCGCTGGCCGTGATCCGCCCCGGTCCGGCCGCCGCGGCGAATAGTTGCCGCAGATCGGCGTCGTAGAAATCGGGATACGTATCCTCGTAGAGCTTTCGTTTGCGCGCGTAGTAGGTCTTGAGCTTTAGGTTCAGACAATCGTAATCGGCGACGCGATATTCCGGCAGATGGAGCGGAGGATTGCCGGCGAGCGAGCGCATCAGCTCATCGACGTATTCGAGTTTTTGCAGCGCTTTCCAGCCCGCGTATCGCTTCCGCCAATCGAGCCCCGGCGTCAGCCAGACCGCGAAGGTTTCGGCGAAATCTTCGTCGGGATGACTCTGCGCGTACCAGTCGTCGAGATGCACGACGTAACTGCGGCTGAAGGGCCGCGGCCGATAAAAATCGGGCGTCTCTTCCCGCGACGTCCGGCCGAACGTCTGCTGCCATTTTTTCTTTCGCGGAAGTGATAGGCGTAGCTGTAGGCGTGCGCGGCTTCGTGGCGGATGAGTTTCATGAACCATTCCGGTGTTTCGCCTTCGACCTCGAGCATCATCTTGCGTTCGAGTGCGCGCAGCCGCTCGTGCACGAGAAAAAAAGGAACGAAATCGCCGGGATGCCGACCGGGACGAACCATTCATCGCCGATATGACAGGGCGGATGGAAGACCAGCCCCTTCGCGAAAAGCTCGTCGTAGAGCTGCTGGATCAGCGGCTCGAGGGTGGTGCCTTCCAGCCGCAGGCCGAGCTTGGAGATGCGGAGCTCGAGGAGTTGCTCGTCGCTCAGTGATGCCCAATCGGCCACCTCCATTGCGCGCACCGTAGCAGTGGGCGCGGGGTGCTGTCACGTTTTCGCAAAGGTTGGTGGGAAAACTGAAACAGTCCGCCCGCGTATGCGCTGCTGAGGGTGTTAGGCGGGTCCGCCCTTGTCAGGCGGCAGCGTTGCCAGGGCTCGAAACCATCGCGTCCCAACGCCGCTGCATCTCGGCTGGGCTGATCTTTTCCAGCTCTCGGGCGATCATCCATTCATGACCGAACGGGTCCCGCAGTCTGCCGGAGCGATGGCCGTAGAATTCGTCGGTCAACGGCCGCACTACCTCCGCGCCGGCTTCGACCGCGCGCTGAAAATCCTTCTTCGCGTCTGTGCTCATCAAGCCGAGTTTGACGGTCGTGCCGCCCAGGGTCAGCGGCGATTGAGAGAACTGCGGATATTCATCGGCCAGCATGACGAGGGCGCCGTTGATCGTCAGTTCGGCATGCCCGATTTTGCCGGTTTCCGGATCGATCAACCGATATCGCTCCTCCGCGCGGAAAGCGCGTTTGTAAAAATCGATCGCCGCCGCGGCGTCGTTCACGGTCAGGACGGGTGATAATGGTGGATAGGAAGGTGCAGCGCTCCATGGCTTACTCTTTGTCCGCTCCGGCTCTTTGGCAAAAAACAATTCTTCACGCGGAACACGCAGGACTCAATGCGCTGAGGACAGCGCACGCTACGACGACAGGTGTAGACGTTGGGAAAGCCCGGCCGTTGCTTCGCATCCGTTACGGCGCTCTGCGAAACGCGGAGCCTGCGGGTGAATCGCCATTGATCGACGGCGACATTCTCCCCCGCGCTTCGCAGAGCGAAGCGTCTACAAAAATCCAAAAAAGGTTGTCATCCTGAGGGGGAGCCGAAGGATCTCTGACTATTTCGGCCAGCCTGGTGCACCGCAAAGCAGAGAGAATGAGATCCTTCTCCCGCGACTGCGGGATCAGGATGACAAATTTTTTTGGATTTCTACGATCGTCCCTAGACAAAACTCGACCTTGGCGGCGTCTTTTATTTAAATCCAAACACGCCGACGGGCGCATCTCAAACATGTTGATTAGTTATGTTGACTGACCTTCGTTTCGCGCTGCGCCAGTTGCTGAAATCGCCTGGCTTTACTCTCCTCGCGGTCATCACCCTCACCCTAGGGATCGGGCTGAACACCGCGATCTTCAGTCTAATTAACGATCTCTTTTTGCGTGGGCTCCCGTTCAAAGATCCATCCCAGCTTGTTCATTTCTATTCCGGGGAAAAAACCGCCGAGTCGTTGGAGTGGCCACTGTCCGGGCCGCGTTTTCAACTCTATCGGCAAGGACAGACGATCTTCGACGGCTTCGCGGCTGATAATGGCATCGCCTTTACCTTAACCGGCCTGGGCGATCCGGTTCAGATCGTCGGGTTTAAGGTAACGGCGAATTATTTCGACGTCCTCGGCGTGCCGCTGATTCGCGGCCGAAATTTTTTGCCTAACGAGGAGGAGGGCGCCGACGTCGCAATCGTCTCCGAACACTTTTGGAAGAGCCGGCTGGGTGGCGATCCAAATGTCCTCGGGCGCAGCATCACGCTCGACGGCGTCGCCCACACCATCGTTGGTGTCATTTCGAAAATGCCAGTGCAATGGGTCGGGCCGAACGGGAATGAAGTCTGGACGACCAAGCCATTCGTTATTCCCGGCTTTTCTCAGGAACGAATGATGCGCGGGACGGCCTTTCTTCGGACGGTCGGAAGATTGAAACCCGGGCTAACGATCGAACAGGCCCGGGCCGCCTTTCCCGCGCTCGAGCAAAGTTACCGCACCCAAAATCCTGGGAAGATCGACGCCGATCTCAAGACGCGGCTCCTGCCGTTGCCAGAAGACGCGACCGGCAAATTGCGCCCGGCTTTCGCCACCCTTTTCGCCGCGGTCAGCTTTGTCCTCCTGATCGCCTGCAGCAACGTCGCCAACCTGCTCCTCGTCCGTTTCAGCGGGCGACGGCGCGAGATTGCGTTGCGCATGGCGCTCGTGCCTCTCGTACCAGTGTGCTGCGTCTTTTCGTTCTCGAGAGCCTGCTTGTCAGCGTGCTCGCGGGCTCGTTAGGCGCGTTCCTCGCCTGGCAATTGATCCCGCTCGTCCCGAAAATCACGACCAACTTTCTCCCGCTCGAAGCGGACAGCGCGAGTGTTTCGCTGCCCGTGCTCGGGTTCACGATTGCGCTCTCGGTCCTGACCGGCCTTGCCATGGGAATCTATCCTGCCTGGCAAAGCTCGCGGGCAGATTCCGTCGATGGGCTCAAGGAAGGTGGCCGCGGCTCGAGCGGAAGCCTGCGCCAGCAACGTTTCCGGAGGATCCTGGTCGGGGCGCAGGTCGCGCTTTCCGTTTCGCTTCTCGCCGGCGCCGCTTTGCTTATCGCCAGTTTCGTTAGGCTAAGTCAACAGCCGCTCGGTTTTCGGTTCGATCATCTTTGGGTTGCGTTCATTACGTTGCCGCAGGCGCGTTATCCCGACGAGGCGACTCGCGCGCGCTTCGCGGAGCGTGTCCAGGAAGCCCTGGCTGCGATTCCCGGTGTTGAACAGCGCGGTCGTGAGCGGTGATTTCCCCCTCGCCGGCGGCAACGGTGCAACTCTCTATGCGCGACCCGATGGCAATGTCCCGCCGGTGCCGGAACGCCAGGGCGCGCCCTCGCATGATGTCATACCAGGATTCTTCCACACCTGGGGAATTCCGATCCTTGCCGGCCGCGATTTCAACGCGCACGACATCGGAGGCCAGCCCAATGTCATGCTGATCAGCCAGGCTGGCGCTCGCAAAGTCTTCGGCAATGAAAACCCAATCGGAAAGACCCTGCTCGTCACCAGCTCGAGCACGCCGACCGAGATCGTCGGCGTGGTCGGCGACGTCCGTTCCGGAAAGATTGGAGCAGCCTAACGACATGGAATTTTACCGCCCATGGGCGCAGGAGAATTTTCCTTTTGTCAGCTTCACGGTGCGAAGCAGCCTGAAAACTGCCGACGTCACCCACCTCGCGCAGCGCGCTTTAAGTGGGATCGACCCGACCCTCGCCATCGCCCAGCCGCAGTCGATGGACGATATCGTTGCGTTTGCGCTCGGCGAAGCGCGCCTCATGACGCTGCTCCTCGTCATATTCGCCGGCGTCGCTTTGTCGCTCGCGACCGTTGGGATTTACGGCGCGGTGGCATATACGGTCGAACAACGCACCGGTGAAATCGGCGTCCGCATGGCACTCGGCGCGCAAACTGTTGATGTCCTGCGCCTCGTCATCTCCCAGGGTATGAAACCAGTCTTCTTCGGCCTCATCGCGGGTCTGTACGCCTTGCTCGCGCTCGGCCGCTTGATCGCAGCCCAGCTCTATCAGATCTCGGCCCATAACCCGCTCTTGCTCGGATTCACAATCGTGATCCTCGGCGCTGCGGGCTTGATCGCCTGCCTCGTTCCGGCGCGCCGCGCCAGCCAGCTCAACCCAGTCGTGGCGTTACGAACGGAATAATTGGTTGCAGAAATCCGTGCCGGATCGGAGGGACGTATTTCTGCACGTCCAGGACTAAGCTTGTTGTAGTCGGGATCGGTGATCTCGGCCGGTCTGACGTCTAGCCAAGTTCTTCGCCGTCGGGATCACCGATCCCCGGGCTACAACTACGGCACGACCGTGAGCGTAACATCGTTGCCGTCGCCGCCTTCGTAGTTAGCTTGAAAGGTGTTATTGCCGATTGTTATTGTCGAGCCGTCAACCAGGTTGCTGAAGGTGCCGACGATCGGTGTCGCGGCAGTGTTGCTGACGGCGACGAAGCTTGTGCCACCGGGCAGTTGCACGTGGCCGATCGCGATCGGATTGAACTGCGCGCCGCTCTTGAATGTAACTCCGTTGGCAATCACTTTGTCCCCTCTGGCGGACGCCGTCTTGATCCGCCAGACGTAGCTGCCATGGGCGCTAAAGGTAAGTGTGCTTTGCAAGGTAAGCGTGCTCGTGCCGCTGCCTGGAGCGATGGATGCACCACGGCGGCTGTTACTGCCTACCGTCACGGGGCCCGCAATGATGCCGGCCCCGCCAAGTGTGCCGCTGTTAATTGACAGCGCCCGTGCCAGTAGCGGAGTCTCGTTTGTTATCGGCCCTTAGAAAACCTCTGGTAATTACCGTGCCATCCGTGTAGGAGTTAGCTCCCGTCAGAGTAAAAGTTCCGATCCCTACTTTTGTTAGCGGCCCGCTACCTTCGATGATTCCGTCGAACTGGGTGCTAACATCGAGACTGCCTATGTTGATACTATGATTGCCGAGTAGGACAACGCCGTCATCACCATCCAAGGACCCAATATGAAAGTCCTGGGCATCGAGATTGCTAATGTCTAACGTGCCGTTGCCATGGAGCTGCACGGTCGCATTATCGCCGGTCGAGGAGTTCCAGAAACGAATCAGACCTCCCTCGCCGCCTTGCGACCCGGCATTGGCGACAAGCAACGCGATGTTGGCGGTTGAACTGTCGAAGAACTCGACCGCGGCACTTTCTTCGTCGCGCTCTGCGCACCGTCGCAGAAAACACTAACGTGATTCGCATCTGAGTTATCCATAAAGGTAGTGCTGCCGCGATTCTGTAAACCGCCGGTCACCGGGCCGCTTTCGTTAGTAATATTCGCTCCCGCAGTCGAGTTATCGTGAAAAGTCGTGGTGCCCCCGCTGGCGGCGCCCGGGTCGATCGCAGCCTTATTAGTAATCCAGGAGTTGTTTCCCGCGGAGTTGCCGTAGAAAGATATCGTGCCACCTTCGGCGGACGGCGATCCGCCGATCGTGGTGTAGAAGTAACCATTGGACGCGCTGGCGTTATCATAGAAATTAAGCTGCGAACCGCCGGGTTCGGAGCTATCGCCGCCAAGGATTGTAAAGAGTCCGAAACCAGCGTCGGTGTTTTGATAGAAGCCGATCGCACTGGCATTCTCGACTGTGAAGACCGTTTGAATGCCAACCGCCGCGGTATTGTAAAGCGCCAAGCCCTCCGCGAGAGGATACGAACGACAATCGTTTGTCCCAAACCCGACGCATTTGGGATCCCGATGCCGGTAATGTGAAGCATCCCTTGATTGCCGTGCCCACCGTAATCGTGAATACGTCTCCATGGTAGTCGAACCCAAGGCTATCGAGCTCGGTCACACCGGCCCGGAGCGACACACCCGTTATATTGGAAATTAAACGTGGCCCTGTCGTTCGGACCATTAGGCACGGTCGCCGGTTTCCAGTTGCTGGCATTGTTCCAATCGGAATCGACCGGGTTTGACTTCCAAGTGGCACTGCCCGCAAGGCCGCAGATTGGCAGAAAGCCGAGACGAGCAGAATGGCGACATGTAGCGCGGGGATTCGCACTCGCCCGTTGTAGTGCGGAGCGGCCTGAGAAGTAAAGCCAGATCTCACATCCCCGTGAAGAGGGGCTCATGCCACCATTACCTATCCCAAAATTTGTCATTCTGATCCCGCCAGCCGCGGGAGAAGCCGTAACGCAGTGCGCGGAGCGTGCCAGGCCGGGCTTTCCATCTCTGACTATTTCGGAAGCACGCTGTCCCAGAGGACTAGTCAGGGATGTTTCGCTTCGCTCAACATGACACTGGGGGGGTGTGTCGGGGTCGTGTCTATTTTGACATTTGGTAGTTGATCCGACCGGCCGCGCTCGACTAACGGAATAATTGGTCAAGAATCCGCCGGTAGGCGACGGAGGCGAGCATCGAAAAATCTATTCCAAGTGTTCCCGTCCGGCGACATTTCCATGCTCGTGCAAAGGTATCCCGGTTCGCTCAGATCATAAGTCAGGCGGACGTGCATTCCTGGGCCACCATGGGCGAGATGCAGAATGTCACCTTCGAAGTTTCCCTTAAAGATTTCCGGCGGCGCACCCATGCAATCGACCCAGACTAACGTGTATGAGTCTTCCTTGGGATTGTAGGTGAACACGCCGTGGCCAGTGAAATTGATCTCGCCATCGCGCTCCTGTTCGTAGTCGTTGATGATCGCAAAACCGTCTACGGCGACGTGGCTCGTGATTCGACCGGTCGCGGTCCCACCCTTCGGGTCCCAGGGTGACGGATACAGCTTCTCCTCTCCTTCCCATGGACCGGCAATCTTTTCGAGTTTCCGATGACCTGCGCTTGGGTTGGCATTTCCATGTTTTTTTCTCCGGCTGCGGATCGTAGCGGAAAAATATTCTCGCGAAAAGTCTCTATCACATCACGAGACGACACGAACGCCCTCGGTTTTGGTCCGCTGAGAGTAAAGATCGCTCAAGCGTGCCGTCATCGGCCCAATCGCACCGCCGATGACGCGATCATCCACTTTCGTTACTCCGGCGAGCTCGCCCATCGTTCCGGTGCAAAAGACTTCGTCAGCCTCATAAATATCCTCCAACGTCAGGAAAGTTTCGCTCTGCGAAATCTTTTCCGCAGCGCATATCTCCAGGACAGTCGCACGCGTGATCCCTGCCGGGCAGGCGACGACCCGGCTCGTCGCTATTCCGCCCTTTCGCACGATGAAAAGATGGGTCGCATTCGTTTCCGCGACGTGACCGGAGAGATCGAGCATGAGCGCATCATCAGCGCCGGCATTGTTCGCTTCGATCTTGGCCAGAATGGAGTTGAGCAGATTGGCGTGATGAATCCGCGGATCGAGCACCTCGGGCGGAGGTCGGCGCATCTTGCTCGTGATCAAACACACCCGCTCTTCGCGTAAACGGGCGCTTTGTGCTCGGCGAGAATGATGAGGGTCGGTCCGCTTTGGTTGAGGCGCGGATCCATCCCGGAGGTGATCTTCACTCCGCGAGTCAGGGTGAGACGAATGTGCACCCCGTCGCGCATCTCGTTGGCCGCGAGGGTGCGCTTGATTTCGGCAACGATCTTCTTGTTAGGCGGGATCTCGGAAAAAGAAAGGGCAGCCGCGGAACGATAAAGGCGATCGAGATGTTCGTAGAGTTTGAAGATGCGCCCATCGTAGAGCCGCAAACCTTCCCAAACTGCGTCGCCACCCTGCACAGAGGAATCGAACGGGCTGACACCGGCTGCGTTGCGGTGGACGAGCCGGCCGTTGATGTTCACGATCAGGTCGCGGTTTTTCTCGTTAAATTGCTGCTGCATTTCTTGACCGCGGATTACACGAATTACGCGGAAAATCCGAATTATCTATTATCTCGCCAATCCAAACACAATTTCTGACACTAATGGACCCAATAAACTGGATTTAATCGACTAACATTCTTATAATTCGTGTCCATTGGGTTCATTCCAGATTAAACCTCGGTTGCAGCGTAGCCGCGCTGTGTAATCCGTGGTTCAATGTAGTCGCTGCCGGTGAAGTTCGTCATAGCACGCGCGGCAACGCGCTTTGATTTCTCGCAATCGCTCCGGCACTTCGGAGGGCCGGACGCGATAAGGTTCGAACCCCGTCGATTTCGCTACTTCGCCATACCAATGTTTTGCCCAAACTCCATCTGTTTCCCGAAGACCGGGCGGCCAGGAAAGCATGGCGCGATCAAACTCGACGCCGACTGCTTCGCAAAGTAGCCGTAGCGTCCGTTCGGGGTCCTGCAAAACATCCCGCGCATCGATCACGGGCGGCACCTTCCCGATTGCTCCCGCACCCATTCGAAGATCTCGGCCTGCAGGACAAAACCAAGATCCTCCAGCACCGGGTCTTCGTTTTTTCTGATGTAGGACGCGATCACTTCCGCTGGATCGCGGATGAGAAAGCAGTTCGTCAGGCCAGCGAGCCAATCGCGCTCAAACTTCCAGCAAAAGATGATGTGTCATCTGCTTCTGATAAAAAATGTGGGAGCCGCCTTTGTGCCGCGACGGCGGAACGCCTGTCGTGAGACCAGCCACCACTTTCCGCCAATCCGTTTCTCCGCCTGCGACCACCTCCTGCGCCATCGGATGATCCTTTCCCGTCGCCTTGAGATAAAAGGCATAGAGCGGTTCATCGATCACCACAGTATCCGGCCGATTTCCCCACGCCCGCATCATCGCAGTCGAGATGTTGCGGGGGCCCGACCACATCGCGATACGCAGCGGTTCGGACGGATTGACGCTGGACATTGGACCTGATCAGAAGAAAATGAACAGCCTCTTAGTCTCGTTAGGCGTGAACGTACTCCAGCATCCTCTGCCGCATTTTGGCGTCGGGCAGCCGACCCATGCCGGATAACATGTTGTCTTCGAGATGACGAATGTTGTTTGTGGCAGGGATGACGCATGTGACAGCCTCGTGCCCGAGGATCCATTTCAAGAGAAATTGCGCCCACGATTTGCAATCGAACTCGGCCGCCCAATCCGGGAGAGGCTGAGTGCGGACCCGCGCGAAAAGGTCGCCGCTCGCGAAGGGACGATTGATCAGGACAGCCACGCCGCGGTCCTGGGCGAGCGGGAGAAGACGCTGCTCGGCTTCGCGGTCGATGATCGAGTAGTTGATCTGGAGAAAGTCGAGCTTTTCGCGTTGCAGGATTTTTTCCACGTCGGCGAAAGCGGAGGCAACGTAATGAGTGATCCCAAGGTAACGGATGCGCCCCTCCTCTTTCCAGGCGCGCATGGTCGCCAGTTGGGTTTCGACATCGACCAGGTTGTGGACCTGCATGAGATCGAGCCGCGGCGCGTGCAAACGCTGAAATGACCGCTCCATCGATTCGATTCCGGCCTGTTTCCCGCTCGTCCAGACCTTGGTGGCGAGGAAAAGCGAATCGCGCAAATGCAGCTCATTCGTCAGGTCGCCGATCACGCCTTCGGCCTGGCCATACATCGGGGAGCTATCGATCACTTTGCCCCCGAGCTGGACGAAACGCGCCAGCACTTCCTTGAGCGGTGCGCGTTCGTTAGGCGAAGAGCCGACGTCGAAAACCTGCCAGGTGCCGAGACCGACGACGGGAATCTTTTCTCCGGTTGAAGGAATGGCACGAAGCAGAATGGATGTGCTGGCCTTTTCTGCAGCGTTCATCGGCAAAGGAAACAGCGCCGCCGCGGCCGCGCCACCAATCAATCGCGCCGCGTCGCGCCGGCTGATGCGGGCCGATCGATCGGACATGGGAAGGAACTTGCTTCAGGTTTGGCCGCATCGCGAGTCGCAACCAAATAAATTGTCATCCTGAGCGCAGCGAACGGATCTCTGACCATTTCTGCGCACCCAGCGCTTTGCTCCTGATGAAACCCTCGATTCTGACAGAAAGAGAACGCCGTCGCTCATCGCCACACGCTGGCAACCCAGAAAGAGTAAGAGATCCTTCGCTCCTCTCAGGATGACAACCTTCTTTTAAGAGCGAATCAGCTCGACTCGAGACTCCGCGGAATCCGAAACTTCGGATCTCATTTTTTGAGAAATAAAGCCACATGAAATCGACCTGGCGCAGACATTGGATCGTTTGTCTTTGTCTTGGGCTGCTGACAATTCCCATCTACTTCCTCGACCAGGCCCTCTTCGCAGGAGGCAGCGGCGGTTGGATCAGCCTGGATTTCCGAGGCCTTCTCTTCCGGAGTTACATCGTGTGGCTCGGCATCGAGATCGTCCTGAGTTCAATCGCCCTCCGATTGTTTCTCAAATCTGGAGCGTTCCTTATTCACCTTGGCTCAATGGTGCTTTCCGTGATTCTGCTTGTTGCAGGCGTTACCGTTTACGGTCAACTGCGGCGTCAGGCCGTTGCCAACGAGCAACAAGCTTTCATGGATAGCCGCAAACCTCTGATTAACATCATTGAACTGAAAAACTGGTGGTATGTGCCAGACGAGGTTAACCCCACAGAAATCGACGTGAATGTGGTTGTCCACGACTCAGGCCGGTTTGCGGGGAATGTCACCGGAGAACAAAAGGATCCATCAGGATCTTCGAACACTATTTTCGAATCGAGCAATGGACCGGAGAGCCAGCGCATGGTTGGCAAGGAACAGGTTTTCACCTATGCATTTCCATTGAAGATCCTGCGCGCGGGCCGCGCTGACGACGTGCGTATCACCTTGTATCTGTTTAAGGCTCGGAGCGGGCCTGCCGCCGGCGATATCACGAAAGTGTTTTTTAACTCGCCGCCGCAGGACGACGACGGCGAATATTTCTACGGCAAACTCCCCGCTCCTTCTCGACCTGCCAAATGAAATGAGATGCGTTCGCCAATCTCGACTCCTAATTGGCGCGGATCGGATTCCAGACCGGACGCAACAAGCGCGTCACGCGTGTCCGCGTTTCTTCCGGAAATCCGAGCGCTTGCTTGAACATCCAGTCACGCTCCAGTGGATTCCCAATCTTCTGGCAACGCCGGAATTCACTCCAGCCTAACGACCTCGCCAGCCAGAGCCGGTGACCGAGCACAGGGACTGGGAAATCACTCCCATGCACAATGCGCGGGAAGATTTCGGGCCGTAAACAATCACGCAGATGGGCGCTGCGATTGAGCGATACCAACGCGCTGATATCGCCATAGAGATTCGGGAATTCCGCGAGCAGCCGGACCCAGTCATCAAAGTAATCGGGATCTCCCAGCCCGCTCTTCGTTGCGCAATGAGCGGCAATCACGGTCACCCCACACTCCAACGGCATGCGCAACAACTTGGGATCAGCCAGACGCGCATTGACTACCGGAACGGTGTTTTCGCCGCCGGTGTGTGCGAGCAGCGGCAGGCCCGCTTCCGCCATGCGTTTCCAAAACGGCCGATACCGCGGGTCGGAGCAATCGATGTTTTGGCAATTGGGCAGACATTTCATCAGGACCGCGCCGCGCTCCAGGCAACGGTCCAATTCTTTCAGCGCATCACTCCGCGCCGGGTGAATGGAAACACCGGCGAGAAACTCTGGATGTGTGGCCGCCAGGTCGAGCACGACATCATTTGGCACATACATCGAGCCGAGATCTTCGCGGACCGTTCCGTCAGGATCATAGACCCGTTCATGCGCGAGAAGAACCGCGGCATCGAACGACGAACTCCGGATCAGATCGAGCAGGTGCGCCGCGTAAATCGATTCGAGATCTTCGGACAGAACAGTCGCGGGAAATCCAAGCTGCCTGAGCATGAACCCCGCCAGCCATCGGTGCCACCCGCTCAACCGCAACCAACCCCCGGAGCCAGCCACGCCATTGCCCACCATGTGGACGTGCATGTCGATTCGGCGCGGCTCCGGCATGCTTAACAGGATAACTGCTTTTCCATGATCTTAACCATGCCCAAAGAGCCCGACCACGCGCCGGGCTTGCCTCAGCGCCGCGAAAATCACAACTAGGAGAATCCGCGGACCGCATTTCATGCGTCTGCGGTTTCGTTGATCACACCGTCGCTCACGCGAGCGAAGCGACCCTTTCCTCATTGCCACGACTGTTGCGTTCTGCGGGAAAGCGCGGGCCGACGATGCAACGAGCAGGATTTGGGCTATTTGGTTGTATGACATCAGTTGACTTATAAGGGCTATGCGGCTTAACACATTGTGCGATGCTGACCGCTACCTTCTCGGAACTCGACCTTCTTAACCTGGCGCGCTCTTCCGGGCAGGCGATTGGGGCCGATCTGGCACAGGTCATTACAATTACTTTCGCGATGGTGATAGCGATCTATTATTTTCTGCATCAGGCTGGCATCCGGATGAAGATCTTCGCCTTCGCGCTCTACACCTGCGGTATGTTGATGTATCTCGGGATGATGTTGCTGGAATCGGGCATGGCCATCGGGACGCTCCAGGCCTTGCATGCCATCCCTCACGAAGCGCAGTCGTTGCCAACGCAGTCTTATCTCGGGATCCGGTCGAGCTGGGTAGGAACGACTTCCACTATCTTGTTGAATTCGGTTTACTGGATTCTCTGGCTCGGCACCGGCTATCTGCTTTTCTTCTGGCGAAAGCCGGGTGAATCGGTGCCGCCGCAAGATTGAGCATTGTCGAATAAGACGACGACATTCAAAAGAAAACCGCGGCGAAGATTGCCCTCCTCCGCGCCATAGCGACTGAGCTGCTATTTCGGCTGCATCGTAACAACCCGGCAGGTTGACTCGGTCCACCCGCTAACGAAATCCTAACGATGCCTTAACAACCAAAAGAAAGGCAAAAGGCGGGTTTTGGCGGATGGCTCGCTTGCCGACGCCAAAGCCGGCGGCTGGCGTTCGACCGTGAAATTCGCGATCGCCGGAGGGAACGAGGACGGCCACGTCACCGTTGAGTGACCCTGCACATAGGATTCGAGCTGCCGCATTAGTGAGAGGAGACTGGCCCGGTTAGTCCGAAATGGGGCCAGCCTGCTCGCGAACGCTTTCGGAGTTGGCTTCTCGATTGGATAAATGCTTCGGGTATTCGCCCCTCAGTCGTCGAATGAATCCGGGAAAACCATCGTCCCGTCTTTATCGAATCCGAAAGTCAGGCTAGATGAGCCTCCATGTCCGTCGGACGCGTGACCGGCGTAAACATGACCGGGAATGAGTTTCTCCGGACGAATCATGGTGGTAAAACCAGCAGGCGTAATTCCGTACTCGATCGCCTTTGTCAGACCACGGCCGCCCGAAATGGACCACATCGCCCTCCACCGGTCATCGGCAGTCCGGATAGAAACGGTGAATGACCGGATATCGGTCTTAGGCCGGTTGCCAGTATCGCGGTAAAACGCGAAGCGGATCGGTCGGCCCAGTCGCCCACTCGCCTTGCAAACAAATGAGGGTGACTTCGCGTCAGCAGCGATGCCCGCGGACAGCAATAAGATAACAGCAAGGATGCGCATTAACATCTAACGAAAATAAAATGAGCGTGACCTCGACCGGGCACGAGGATGAAGAACATGGAAGACATTGTAGTTCGATCCACCAATTTATCCACCGCGAACGCCAATTGTTTAATAGCCGCTGCCACATGCTGACATGGCTGCTCTTTCGGCGGAACCTGTGCGCTATTGCGTCAGATTCGAATGTCGCCTCTGATTAAGTTACCGCTAGCCGTGTAACCATTATTCAGACTAACGGAAAGGTATCCGAGGTCCCAGCGCCATTATCCATGACGGTCACTTGGAAGTTCACCCGAGTTCCATCCTCAAAACGGCCGCTACCACGGAAGTCAGCGCTATTACCGGTGACGGTAAGACTACGAACCTTGCCTTTAAGCATGGAAATGCCGGCGCTCGGATCGCTAAATATGAATGTGCCAGAAGGAGGTCCACCAGACTGTATGATGTTGAAGTGAAACATTGCTGGACCGTTCTGGCCATTGATCGCCCCGCGGCCATCCACCGTTGTAACTGTATTCCGCAGTACCATAAAGTTCGGCACTGTTGATCAGACGGTCCGCTTCCTCCTCCGCCCGCGACTAATACCACGCCGTTAGTCAGTAAGGTCGCGGTGTGGTCACCGCGTTCCTGATTGAGTTTGCCGGTGAAGGTCCAAGTCCCAGTAGTCGGGTCGTAAAGCTCTGCCGAATCCAGAAAAGTTCCAAAAAGCCGCCTGCGGCCAGCACGGTGCCATCGGGCAGCAACGTCGCCGTATGGAAATACCGCCCGTCATTGAGGCTGCCGGTGAGGGACCATGTGCCAGCAGCCGGATCGTAGAGTTCCGCGCTTGTGCAATCGGTGTCATCCCCACCCGCAATCAACACCTTGCCGTTGGTCAGCAAGGTCGCGGTATGGATAAGCCCGGCTTCTGTTGAGGCTGCCGGTGAAGGTCCAGGATCCAGTCGCCGGATCGTAGAGTTCCGCGCTCGTGATATTGCCACCTCCGGCGACCAGCACCTTGCCGTCGTTGAGCAAGTTCGCCGTGTGCGACCCTCGTGCCTGATTAAGGCTGCCAGTGAAACTCCAGGTTCCCGTCGCTGGATCGTAGAGTTCCGCGCTTGCGAGAGCGCTGCCGCTCGTCGAACCCCCTGCAACGAGCACCTTGCCATTCCCAAGCAATGTGGCTGTGTGCACGATGCGCGCTGTGTTGAGACTGCCGGTTAGCGTCCAAGATTCCCGTCGCCGGATCATAAAGTTCTGCCGTCGTGGGGTCGTTATAGCCACCGGCGACAAGAACTCGGCCATCAGCCAACAAGGTTGCCGTGTGAAGATACCGCCCATGATTGAGGCTGCCTGTGACGCTCCAAGTTCCGGTCACCGGGTCGTAGAGATCGGCGCTCGCGACAGTTCCGTAACCACCCGTGACCAGCACCCTGCCATCCAAGAGCAATACTGCCTTGTGCCCGGCGCGACGGCTATTGAGATTGCCGGTATATTCCCAAACACCCGGAGCGGCCAGGCATGGTTGTGCCATGAACCAGATCGCGCCGAGGATTAAAGTCGCGAATGATATTCGTCTGATCCAGCTTGGCAAAGTTAGGATGGGTTTAGGGAGTTTGTTTGAGTGGATTGGATTTTTCATAACTTTCCATGTCGTGTATTGGATGGCGCCTTCGGTTAAATTCCCACGGGCATGCCTTCACTCTCTTTTCCGCAGCCTCGATCGTCAATGGAATAGCGTGGCAGTGGCTGCGGCTCCCTTGAGTTGCACGGTTTTTTGCCAGGGTGATGGTAACGGGCTCGTTCATGTTTTATAGGCTTGCCCAAGTTGTAAATAGGTCGTTATTTGCAAGTTAACATTCCATTCCAATGAAAACGACCAACAAACGCAGCCTCATGGTTTTCACCCTGTCCGTTGTGCTCGTGGCGACGGGAATCCTTAACGCCAAAGAACCGTTCTTTGAAGGGCTCGGTGGTTA
>CAVYVJ010000012.1:0-55646 GCA_963771865.1 uncultured Verrucomicrobiae bacterium | reverse complement strand
GTCATTAGACATTCGTCATTCTCCCAAGCGGATATCGTCCAAGCGTCGCCAATCGCGGACGGGACGGAGCCCGTCCCTGCAGGATGAACACGAGTCGGCGCTCATCGCCGCCCCGACTTCCGCCTTTTCTTTTCCCCGCCTGCCCGCGATCATTCCTTTGCGCATGCCATCGCCGAACGAAGATTACGTTCTCGATCTCCTCCGGGATGTCGGTCTGGTGACGCGCAAGCAGATCGAAGAGGCGCGCGCCGAACGCAACGGCGCGGGCAGCGTGGTCGACGCTCTCGTTAGGCAAGGGATCGTCTCGGCCGACGACATTTCCCGCAGCCTCGCCGCCCAGGCGCAAATGCACTGGGTCGACCTCTCCGACATTGTCGTGCCCCAGGAAGTGATCGACGAGATCAAGCCGCAGGACGCGCGCCGGTTCAAGATGATCCCGATCGCGCGCAACGAACACGGCCTCGTCGTCGCGACCGGCGATCCGCTCGATTTCGACAGCATCGACAGTCTCAGCTTCCTCTTGAAACGGGAGATCGAGCTTGTTTGCACCACTCCCGAAAAAATCCGGCAATCGCTCATCAAGTATTACGGCAGCGCCGAAGAAGCGGTCGATGTTTTGCGGGAAAAGATCGGCGATGCCGCGATCGAGGAACTCGACATCGCCGCGGGCGCCGAGTTGCCGGAAGGCGAGGGAGGCGACGCGCCGATCGTGCGCATGGTATCGATGCTCCTGCTCGAAGCGCACAAGCTCGGCGCAAGCGACATCCATCTCGAACCGCTCGAGAAAAGTTTCCGCGTCCGTTTCCGCATCGATGGCGTGCTCCAGGAGATGCAGTCGCCGCCGAAGAAACTGCAATCGGCCATTATCAGCCGGCTCAAGATCATGACCGGCTCGATGAGCATCGCGGAGAAGCGGCTCCCGCAGGACGGACGCATCCAGGTGAAGATGGGCAAGAAATCAATCGACCTGCGCGTCTCGACCGTGCCGACCAATCACGGCGAAAGCATGGTCATGCGTTTGCTCGACAAAACCAGTCTGCTTCTCGGTCTGCCCGAACTGGGTTTCCTGAGCGACGACCAGGAAACCTTCGAACGCCTGCTCCGCGCGCCCGACGGCATCCTGCTCGTCACTGGGCCGACCGGTTCCGGCAAGACGAGCACGCTCTACGCCTGCCTCAATTACATCAACAAACCCGATCGCAAAATCATCACCGTGGAGGAGCCGGTCGAGTATCAGATGACCGGGATCAACCAGGTCCAGGTAAACTCCGAAATCGGGATGACCTTTCCGATGGCGTTGCGTTCCATCCTGCGCCAGGCGCCGAACATCATCATGATCGGTGAAATTCGCGATCTCGAGACCGCCTCGATCGCCACCAATGCCAGCCTCACCGGCCATCTCGTCTTCAGCACCCTGCACACGAACGACGCTCCTTCCGCGGTTGCGCGCCTCATCGACATCGGCGTCCAGCCTTTCCTCGTCGCGACCGCGATCCGCGCGATCATGGCGCAGCGGCTCGTCAGGCGGCTTTGCATCAACTGCAAGGAACCGGGGCATCTCTCCGATTCGGAAATGCGCGCTCTCCGCGTCGAGGCCTCGCAACTGGGCGAGGCCTCGGTCATGCGACCGGTCGGGTGCGAGCGTTGCCGGCAGACCGGTTACAAGGGTCGAATGGGCATTTTCGAGATCTTCGAAATCGACGACGAAGTGCGCCACATGGTGAACAACCGCGCCTCGACCATGGTCCTGCGGCAACGAGCGCGCGAACTCGGCATGCGAACTTTGCGCGAGGATGGCGTGCGCAAGGTGCTCGCCGGGCTGACGAGTGCGGAGGAAGTGATCTCGATTACGCTCGGAGATTTGAATTAAGGAAGTCAGGCATCCTGGCTGACTTGGCACGTGGGCATCCTGCCCGCGGGTTTGCTGCTCTCGGTGCTGCGACAGGCTGGAAGCCTGTCTGCCGAGTCAGGCAGGATGCCTGACTTCCCATGAAACAACGAACGACTCTCCGACCTTTTCATCGATCACGGCCTGATGGATCGCGCCCAGGCCGATGATGTCCTGGATTAGGGCACAACCGTCAGCGTGAGATCGTTGCCGTCGCCGCCTTCGTAGTTGGCTTGGAAGGTGTTGGAGCCGATCTTGATGGTTCCGCCATCGGGTAGGTTGCTAAAGCGTGCCCAGGATCGCCGCAGGCCCATTGTTAGTGATCACCGTAAAGACCGTCCCGGCGCTCAGGGTGGCCGATTGTAGCTCGTTCGGAGAAAAGAGCGCCGCGCTAGTTATCGTTACACCTTTGGTTACAACGCTGGATGCAATCCCTCTCACGCTATCGAGCAGCCAAAGATAGGTCGCATCCGCATTGAAGGTGAGTGCTTGCCCGATGGTAAGGAAAGCCGGGCTGCGTTTACTCTTACCGGGCATGAGGCTGGCCGTGCCGGGGATCCCATTTCCGACCACTACCGGCCCGCTGATGATTCCGTTCCCGCCCAGCACACCGCTATTTACCTGCACCGTGCCGGTTCCTGTGCCGCTGCCGGTCGCGTTATTGACGAAAAGGATGCCGCGGCCTTGCACGAACGTGCCGCCGTCGTAGGCATTGGCCGCGCTCAGGGTAAGGTTACCCGAGCCTGTCTTGGTAAAGGAGGCTCCAGGAGCCTGGACATTGTCGCTAATATTGCCGGCAAAGGCTGTTGTAAGATTGTTAGTCCCTACCGTGAGGTTGGTCGTGCCGAGTAACACCAGCCCTTTGCCTGCGAGCGAGCCGATGCTCACAGTGCCCGGATCGTGACCGGTCAGATCGAGAGTGCCGTTGCCAGACATCTTTACCTGCGCCGTGCCGCCGAGCGAGCCGCGTCCAAAAGATAGCGTCCCACCAGATGCCGCCGTTAATCCCCCCGTTAATAATAAAAGTAGCACTGTCCGCGGTGGCTGTTCCCTGAAATATTTCGTTAAAAGCGACTGAAGCCCCGACGACTTCATCTGGAGGAGCGCCGTTGATAATGATGGTCGCGTTCTCGGCGCTGGAGTCGCCGTCAAAACTCATCTCGCCTCCACCTTTGAACCCGGTCCCGGTCTCGCAAACGAAAGTCGCGTTGCCTGCTTTCGAAGAACCGGAAAAGCTGGTAAACCCACTACTATAGCCTGATCGGTTGAAGACGGTGGCGTTAGCGGCGGTGGACGAGTCAGAAAAATATGTCCCGCCAAAGCCACCGGCCCCGCTATTGCCATAGTTGATAATAGTGGCGCTGCCCGCACTCGAGGTGTCGTGAAACTCGATGAATGTGTAATCATCTGTAGTCTGGCCCGCCTCAAAAAGGATGGTGTCCTCGCCCGCTGTTGCGGTGTTATAAAAGTTCATCACCGATTCCAGACCCGAAACAGCACCAAAGGTCTGCACTACCCCAGAGTTATTCGTGATGCCCGCTCCGTAGAAATTAAGACCGGGGTAATCGGCGTGGATGGTAAACGCGCTCGCTCCGGGATTGAAAATGACCTCGGCGAGATCGACCCCTTCCTGCGAGATGGCAGTGACGGTTGAAACATCGAAAGTCGCTACATCGGAAGGATCGTCCGGCACAGTGTTCGGCGTCCAGTTCGCAACGGTCCTCCAAAATTTGCTTGTGGGATTAAGATTCCAGGTCGCGCTGCCCGCGAAGGCGCAGATTGGCAGAAAAGCTGAGCAAGCCAGCAGAATGGCGGTATGGAGCCCAGGGATTCGCATGCGCCCGTTGTAGGGCGGAGTCGCCTGAGAAGTAAAGCCAAATCTCACATCAGGGAATGGTAAGCGGGGTCGGTCTGGGCATGTTGCCATATTCTAGACAGACAGGTAGGTCTTGGGATCGTGCCCTAACCATTTTGACATTTGGGATTGATCGGTTAGACGCGCCCCCGTTCCTTCTCGAACCCGATTGGACCCATTTCGCCGTTTGTAGTCAATCCAATTCTTAGAAGCATCGCCCTTGGTGGTTGGCTCGCCTGACGCCGGCAGGGAATGCCGGCTGAAGCGGCCTGGAAGCCCGCGCTCCCGAATCGAAGAACTGCGCGAGCGAGGGGAATTGCGCAGGTTAGGAAATAACGTAGCCGGATGCTCGGCTGGTGGGGCGAGACTCTGTCGAGCCGGAGGGAGGGGGTCGATTTGACCAAACACCATTCATCCCCGGCTCGACGGAGTTTCGCCCTACCAGTGCTCCGGGGGTCGCGGCGGTTGGGCAACCACAATGTGCCGGCACGAGTTTTTTGAAACCGCTCTAAAAAGCAGTAAGCCGTGGAGGAAACGATTTCCTCCGCTGCGTTCCTCGGACTTTCATCGATCCTGATTGCCGGGAACAAACGCGCGTGCTTCCGCACGTCCAGGGGATGCGGCTATAACGCAGGTGAAGCCGAGGCCGGGCTTGGCCGTGACCCCTAACGCCGCCAAAGACCGACTGCCCGGCTGCGCGCCACACCAATTTTGAGGCTTGACCTCCAGCGGCGACCTCCGCAGACTCGCCTTCGACCTGACTCACCTCCACGATGCCGCGCCGGAATCCTCTAGTGCACGACCCACCAACGGCGCAGTTGCTGCAGCACTATGCTCTTGCTGCCTACCGGCAACTTGCGGGCCCATTTCCCATTCACGCGCAGGCGGAAAGACCGCAGGAAGCAAAGGGCAAATCGATCAACTCGATCTTGAGTCGCTCCTGATTTTGAAGATTGGTTACGAGCAGGCGGTAGTGTGGCTTGGGGCGCGGCATGCTCCCTTCTGCCCGCCCAACCCGAACAATACCAGCCAGAAAGCAAATATCACCGTACACGCCAAAAAAAACATGGCCGTACATCGGATTACGTCTACTTCTCGTTAGACGATCAGAATAGAGAGATATGAGCGGGTTCGACTTCCTTTTCTCCTTTCAGAGCCTCTTACTGGGTCTCGCGGTTGCGAGGGTGGCGACGGGCTTCGCCGATATGTGGCGCGGGCGAAAGGATATCGTCGTCGGAATATCGCCCATCTTATTGGGACTGCTTATCCTGTTCAGTGCGGCCCATCAATGGATGTCAGCCTGGGAAGCGCGTAGCGTCTTGACCATCGGGCCCTGGTCAATCCTGAATTCTATCGGCATCACTTTGCCCTATGTCTTCGTTAGCCAGGCAATGCTACCGCGGGAACAAGACACCTGGGCGTCTTTGGAGGATTATTACATGGCGCACAGTCGAGTGCTCGTCGGTGTCCTGTTGCTTCCGCCTGTGATCAGCCTTAGCTACAACTTCGCTCGCGGCAATGTTTATGGTTTTTCGCATGCTCACATCGCGGCCGTCTTTGTGGTTCGATTGGGCGTTCCAGTGTTACTTATGGCCTGGCAGCAACGATTGGTTCACCGTCTTGGGTTGGCGGCGCTAACGGTCACCCGGATTGTAGGACTTTTCACATGAACGTCTAACCATGCTCCACTTTTGAGATGACTTCCACATTTCAACCCCGAGCGACGCGTGCCCTCGTCCGCCGTCGCTCATCTAATTCTCGTTAGGCGGAGACCGAAAACAAAGGAGACACACAGATGACCAAAGTGACACCTTTCCTGATGTTCAACGATCAGCTCGAAGCTGCCATAGCGTTCTACACCACCACATTCCCGGACTCTGAGATCAAGAACGTCGCCCGCACTGGCAAGGACGGCCCAATCACTTCCGCCGAATTCGTCATCGGTGGTCAGTCCTTCATGGGCTACAACGGCGGCCCGTACTTCAAATTCTCCGAAGGCTTCTCGCTCTTT
Organism: uncultured Verrucomicrobiae bacterium; assembly: GCA_963771865.1. Classification (GTDB taxonomy): domain Bacteria; phylum Verrucomicrobiota; class Verrucomicrobiia; order Chthoniobacterales; family UBA10450; genus Palsa-1392. The sequence continues at coordinate 49,892 of CAVYVJ010000012.1, read as the reverse complement.
GTCGACTGCAAAGACCAGGAAGAAGTTGACGAGTACTGGAACAAGCTCATCAGCGCCGGCGCAACCCCATCGCAGTGTGGCTGGATCACCGATCAGTTCGGCATCACTTGGCAGATCGTCCCGAGACGTTTCATGGAGCTCATCAGCGACAAGAACCCAAAGAAGGTACAGGCTGTGATGGAAGCGATGATGAAGATGGTCAAGCTCGACGTGGCGGCACTGGAAAAAGCGTACGATGACGCATAGCAGACCAAGTCGGCGCTTGCCGGCTGCCCCGCCTAACAACGGCATCAGGCCGCTTGACCGATTCTGATCGACTGACATCGCTTGTGCTGATGAAATAAAAACATGAAGCGAATACTGATTGGTTTAGCGCTGCTCGGGCTGGCCGGGAGCGGCTCTGGGCAAGAGATGAAGATGATGAAGGCGGAGGACCTGGTGTGGACCGAGCATCCGGTGTTCAAGGGTGCCCAGACGGTAATCTTAGTTGGGGACCCGACCAAGGCTGAGACGATCGTGCAACGGACGAAGTTTCCACCGCACTATAGGGTCCCTCCGCACACGCATCCGTATGCGGAAGTGGTGACGGTGTTAAGCGGGAATTACTGGAATTCTTTTGGGCAGAGCTTTGATAAGAGTAAAGGGACGGAGTTGCCTCCGGGGAGTGTGTTCGTGCTTCCGGCTGGGCACGCGCATTATACGTGGACGGAAAATGCGGAGGTTATTGTCCAGGTGACTTTTACCGGCCCGGCGGGAGTGACCTTCCTTAATCCTAATGACGATCCGCGAAAAAAAGGTAGAAGACAAACTCGCCAAAGTCCCGATGCCTTTGGTCCAAACCGGTTACCGCCGGCTTTGTTCGGCCAGCCTAACCAATGGCTGGAGCCAACCGCTGGCCAATTGTGCAATCCACATTTAATTTTATGAAACAGTTTTCCGTGTTTGCCATGCTCGCCGCCGCCAGCGGTGGCTCAGCTTGTTCTAGTTAGATGTTTACGCGCCTCGTCATATCATCACTTTTCATCCTCGCTGTGACGCCGTCACTGGACGCGCCGGGGGCACAAGCGCTGCCGAACGCCCTGGGAGGCGAGGATGCGCGCGTAAATTTCAGAAGCAGTTAACTTGCGCATGATTGATCTCTCCTTCACACCTTTCCCATTTCTCGCGACGGAGAATTACGGCTTGCGAAATCTCATGCCGGAAGATGAGCTGGAAATTTTCGCTTTGCGCTCCAGCGATGAGATCAACAAATATCTTGATCGCCCGAAAGCAAATACGCCTGACGATGCCCGGAACTTCATAAGCACAATCATCAACGGCATTGCGCAGAACGAAGCGATATTTTGGGTAGTGACGCCAAAAGGTGGAACGAAATTTCTTGGAACAATATGCCTCTGGAATGTTTCCAGAGAAGAATCAAAAGCAGAGATTGGTTATGAGCTGCTTCCCGAAAATCACGGTCAGGGAATCATGCAGGAAGTAATCCCGGCAGTTCTTCAGTTTGGATTTGAAGAGATGAAACTTGAAGCCATCGAAGCAGAATTGAGCCCGCGGAATCTGAAATCAATTCGGCTGCTTGAGAAAAATAATTTCAAACTGGTCGCAGTGACTGAAGATCATCCTGATTCGGTGGTGTATGCGTTGAAGAGATGAGAATGCGGCGCCTAACGCAGGCAGAGTCGAGACCGGGGTCAGCGCCCGCCTCAGGCGGGCTACAGCTATGGCCTCCGAGTTTCGAGAAAAACCCGGTCTGACAAGTGCGGAGAAGTAATCATCTTGATCACGATTGGGGGTTTGAATTAATGACGAATGACGAATGCGAAATGACGAAGGAATGCCTAATGAAGAATGACGAAACGAGAGGCGCGCGCGGAGAGTCCTTTCGTCATTCGGTTTCGTCATTCCTTCGTCCTTAGACATTCGTCATTCGTCATTCCTCCCGTCATGAACAACGAACGACTCGCCGACCTCTTCATCGACCACGGCCTGATGGATCGCGCCCAGGCCGATGATGTCCTGCTTGAGACGACGCAAAACGGCAAGGCGATCGACCAGGCGATGGTCGATCACGGGATCGTCGATGAAGCGCAATTTTACCAGGCGATCGCCGACGCGCTTGGGAGCGAGGTGGTTGATCTCGACCAGGTCGAGTTTACCCCGCAAATCCTGCGTCTCATTCCCGCGGGTCTGGCGCGTTTGCATCGCGCCCTGCCGATTGGTGAGGCGGACAACGCCATTCGCGTGGCGCTGATCGATCCGCTTGATACCCAGACGATCGAGGATCTGCGTTTCGCGCTTGGACGCGATATGGAAGTCGTGCTGGCGCCCAGCGCCCAGATCGAAGAGCGGCTCAGAAAACATTACGGCGAAGACACCTCCAGCATGGAGGAAATTCTTAAGCAGTTGGGCGAGGCGGGTGAGCTGATGACCCTGGCCGGCGACAAAGCGTCCGGGGCAAATGTCGAAGCAGAAGCGAGCGCGACTCCGATCATCCGCTTTGTCGATTTGATTCTGTATCAAGCGATCCAGGATCGGGCGAGCGATATCCATTTCGAACCGTTCGAGGCGGAGTTCAAAGTCCGCTATCGAGTGGACGGCGCGCTCTACGAAATGGCCCCGCCGCCACGCCACCTCGCGCTGCCGGTAATCTCGCGGGTGAAAGTGATGGCGAACATGAACATTGCCGAGCGCCGCCTGCCCCAGGATGGCCGTATCCAGAAAAACATCGCCGGCCGCGCAGTCGATTTGCGCGTCTCGACTTTGCCGACGCAGTTCGGCGAGAGCCTGGTGCTGCGCGTGCTCGATCGCTCGACCGTCAATCTCGACCTCGAAGCCCTCGGAATGCCCGATTACATCCTCAACTACATCCTCGAGGTCATCAATCGGCCTAACGGAATCTTCATTGTCACGGGCCCGACCGGTTCCGGCAAGACGACCACGCTTTATTCCTGTCTGCGCAAGATCAACACGATCGATTCCAAACTGCTCACCGCGGAAGAGCCGGTCGAGTACGACCTCGAAGGCGTGATGCAGGTCCCGGTCAATGATGCCATCGGCCTTTCCTTTGCCCGGGTCCTGCGCGCTTTCCTGCGCCAGGATCCCGACCGCATCATGGTGGGCGAGACGCGCGATCTTGAGACGGCGCAAATCGCGATCCAAGCCTCGCTCACCGGTCACCTCGTCTTTACCACCCTGCACACGAACGACGCTCCCGGCGCGATCGCCCGCTTGATCGACATGGGAGTGGAGCCTTTCCTGATCTCCTCCACGCTCGATGCTGTCCTCGGGCAGCGCCTGATCCGAAGCATTTGTGCCGATTGCCGGACGGCTTATCAGCCTAACGAATCGCTCCTGGCCCAACTCAACCTTGCTTCGCATGAAATCGGCGAGCGCCAGTTTTACTACGGCAAGGGCTGCGACAAGTGCAACCGCACCGGCTACAAAGGTCGCAAAGGCATTTACGAGCTGATGAAAATTACCGATCCAATTCGGACCTTGATCAACGAGCGCGCGCCCTCGGTCGTCCTAAAACAAAAGGCGATCGAACTCGGCATGGTCACGCTGCGCCAGGACGGCGTCCGCAGTATTTTTGCCGGTGAAACTACGATCGAAGAGGTCCTCAAGTATACGTGAGGAAATGACGAATTTCCGAATGACGAATGACGAAGGAATGCCCAATTAAGAATGACGAAAATGGAGGCGCCCGCGCCGCGAGCGCTTTCGGCATTCGGGTTTCGTCATTCCTTCGTCATTAGACATTCGTCATTCGTCATCGTCTCATTTCCAGCCTCGACATCACATTCCCTCTCGCTTTATCATCCTGCCGTCATGCCGCGATTTACCTACGTAGCCCTCGACTCGCGCGGCCAGGAATCCACTGGTCTGGTCGATGCGGCCTCGACCAACGACGCGATCGGTCAACTCCGCCAGGCCGGTTATTTTCCGACCACCGTTTACGAGGAGGGGCAGGGGGGCGCCGCGCAAAAGAAGGCGCAACGCGGGGCTCGCGCGGCCGCCGTTGCTACGCCCGGAGCGAAGCGGAAAGGGATTGTTCTCTTCCAGAAAAAGACGGTCAAAACCAAGGTGCTGATGGTTTTTACCCGCCAGCTCGCGACCCTGATCGACGCCGGTCTGCCTTTGCTCCGCGGGCTGAATGTGCTGGCGAAACAGGAACGCGATCTTGTTCTCAAGAGCACAATCAATCAGCTCGCTGATTCCGTGCAGGGTGGCAGCACGTTTTCCGAAAGCCTCGAACAACATCCGAAGATTTTTAACAAGCTCTTCGTCAACATGGTGAAAGCTGGCGAGCTCGGCGGCGTGCTCGAACTCGTCCTCAGTCGTCTCGCCGAGTTCCAGGAAAAAGCGCAGAAGGTCAAAAACAAGGTCAAGTCGGCGATGATTTATCCGGTCATCGTGCTCACCCTCGCGATGGTCATCATGGCTTTCCTGATGGTCTTCATCGTCCCGAAATTCCAATCGATTTTTCACGACATGCTGGGAGACAAACCGCTCCCTGCCATCACCGAGTTCGTCATCGGGATCAGTAATTTCATGCAGAACCATTGGCTGCTCATCCTTGGCGGCCTCTTTGCATTCTTACATGGGCTTCAAGTTCATCTCCCGCACCCCGGCGGGTCGGGCCACCATCGATCGCATCGCCCTGCGCGCGCCGCTTTTTGGTGACCTGACGCGCAAAAGCTCGATCTCGCGTTTTGCCCGCACCCTCGGCACGCTCGTCACCAGTGGCGTGCCGATTTTGCAGGCGCTCAATATTACCCGCGAAACGGCTGACAACACCGTCATCGCGAAGGCGATTACCCAGGTGCACGACTCGGTCAAAGAAGGCGAGTCGATCGTCCAGCCACTCGAGGCGAGTGGTGCTTTTCCTCCGATGGTTATCAGCATGATCGACGTGGGCGAAGAGACCGGCCAGTTACCCGAGATGCTGCTCAAGATCGCGGAGGTCTACGACGACGAAGTGGACAACGCGGTGGCCGGCCTCACCTCCATGCTCGAGCCAATCATGATCGTGCTGCTGGCGGTTATCGTCGGCACAATCGTAATCGCCCTCTTCATGCCTTTGATCAGCATCATCGGCGGCTTGCAGGCTCAGTAACAGATGGAGGGAATGAAGGACGAATTCCGACTGACGAATGCCGAAGGAATGCCGAATGACCAATGGTGATCGGCCTCGCGCTGGCATCCGAGAACTCGTCATTGATTCGTCGTTCGGATTCGATATTCGTTATTCCGCGCCACGCGCGCTTTCACAGTCGTCGAGATTCTGGTCGTAATGACGATCATTCTCGTGTTAGCCGGCCTGGTCCTGGCCACGAGCAGCTACGTGCATAACAAGGGCGCCCGTTCCCGCGCCGAAGCCGAGATCGCCGCGATGTCCGCCGCGCTGGAAAATTATAAGGCGGATAATGGGGTGTATCCGAGCAGTAGCCCGACGACTCTGTTGAATGCGCAGTCGGACCTTGATCCAACGCGAACAAATATCAGAACGCCAGCCTCACGCTTTATAAGGCCCTCAGCGGCGATGCCGATAACATGCCAATCGCAGGCGGAATGGACAATCGTATATGAGTTTCAAGCCGAATCAGCTCGCACCTTCGATACGAGCAACGGTCACCTACATCAAAGACCCGTTTGGAAACAGCTATGGCTACTCAACCGCCGGGCAAGCGGGACACTGGCTGCTGGCTACAATCCCACTTTCGATCTCTGGAGCACTGCTGGTTCGACCACCTCCTCGGCGGGATGGATCAAGAACTGGTGATCTAAGCCTCGTTAGCCAAATGGCTAACTACTCTTCGTTCGCATCGACGGTGATGACTACTCGCCGATTCGGTTGTTGCCGTGCAATCTCAGCGTCCAGTTCTTGTGGCGTCCCAAAGCCTGAGAAGCTGGGCTGGACGACAAAGTCCCTCTTCCCATAGCCGATCGCCCTGTATGTTCCCTTCGTCCATTCCCAAGACGCTAATCAAATACTGTTTGACGCTGTCGGCCCGGCGTTGACTTAGGTCGAGGTTATACTCTTCGGTTCCAATCGAGTCGGTGTAACCCTTGATCGTAAAGGTGGCGTTCGGGTTGCGTCGGAGCAACGTAACGAGCTTCTGTAAATCATCGCTCGCCTGCAGATCTGCGCTTCCGAACTCGAAAAGCTGATCGTTCGGCATTCGAATGGCGGTGCCTCTCCCCAGCGGTCCCTTCTGTGAGAGAAGCGCGTCGAGGTCGCTGAACCCGGGCGCGCGATTGGTCCGTGGTCCCGCGCTGTCGCCGGGAAGGCCATTAAAGGTGTTGGGCCGTTTGATCGTCGTGCTCGTCGCCAGTTCCGTTCCCGTCATCGCCGGCTGCGGTCGACCGGAATCCGGGACGTTATTGAGTGATGATTGCGCGCGATTCGCGTCCGTCGTCTTCTCGAGCGACTGAGCGGTCGTGCGCTCGATCTCGTTAATTACCGAATTCAAATTCGTCTGCTCGACTTGCGGTTTGTCGGGCAAAACATCTTTCGTGTCGTCCGGCATCGCGGCCGTGGCGTGCACTTCCTGTAACAGTTTGTCGAATGACTTTTGGTCGTCCGGTAACTGCACATCGGTCTTGTCCGGGTTCGGTTTGGCTGCCTCAGCCGTGTCGGCTTTCATGGCTTGATCGAGCGGTTTGGATTCAAGATCGACCTTCTTCACTTTAAAAGCCGGCGCCTGGCGTTTTTCCATCCCGAGGGGCTCAGTCGGTTGAAAACTGGTGCGATAAAAGAAAAAGCAGAGAAGCCCGTGCAGCGTGAGCGAGAGCATCAGGCCGAGCAGAAGCCAGCTGCGCGGCTTGTTTCGGCCCGCCCAGACCGGTAAAGGAGTGGGCATGCGGGCGGTGACGGCTTCCATTCCGAGTTAGACAAACGGGCCGCCAAAATGTTTGTCAAACTTTGCGCCCGTAATCTCTGTGCGCTTGGTAGGGCGAGACTCCGTCGAGCCGAGGTGCGCGCGCGGCTGGAAATCGACGTCTTCCCTCCAGCTCGACGGAGTCTCGCCCTACCGACAGAGCAAGCGCCTAACGAACCGAACCGCGGGTTCGCTCGATGAAGATCCGGGCGGCGCGCCGAATTTCCTCGGCAACGTGAGCTTCCGGGGAAACAAATTTCGGCGTGAACCACGGATAGAGGCCAATCAGGTCATTGGTCACCAGGATCTGACCGTCGCAATGTTCGCCCGAGCCAATTCCAATCGTAGGAATCGAGATTGCTTCCGTGATTTGACGCGCCGCCTCTGCCGCAACAATCTCGAGCACAACGGAAAACGCGCCGGCTTCTTCCACCGCGCGCGCGTCCGCGATCAGGCGCTCGGCTTCCGCGGGACCGCGCCCTTTCACTTTGTAACCGCCCTCCTCGCGCACGCTTTGCGGCAGCATCCCGATGTGCGCCATCAATGGAATCCCCGCCTGCACGATCGCCTCGATTTGCGCGACATGACTTGCGCCGCCTTCCAATTTCACCGCCTGCGCCCCGGCCTCGACGAGACGGCGGGCATTCGCCACCGCCTCCTGCGGAGTGTTGTAAGTGCCGATCGACAGATCAGCCACGAGGAGCGCCCGTTTCACCCCGCGCGCCGCGGCCCGGGTGTGGTGGAGCATTTCCTCGAATTTGACCTGGGTGGTGTCGGTATAACCCAGCACGACCATGCCTAACGAGTCTCCGACGAGAATGATGTCGATCCCGCTTTCGTCCAACAACCGCGCCGTCGGATAGTCGTAGGCCGTCAGCGCGGTGATGCGTTTGCCGCTGCGTTTGCGCGCGCGAAAATCTTCCATGGCCTGCAACGCTACCATTGTCGGGCGGCACGCACCATCAAAGGCGCAGGCAATAATTCTTCCGCCATTTCGCGGATAGTTTTCCGCTGCCCCGGCAGGACGAGGTTGGGACGGATCTCGGCGAGCGGATGAAGGACGAAGCCTCGCAAATGCAAACGCGGATGAGGCAGTTGCAGGTGCGGTTCCTCCACGGTGCGCGGACCGTGATAAAGCAGGTCGAGGTCAATTGGCCGGGAACGATTGCGTTCGTGATCGGGCGGACGCCCAAGATCGGCTTCGATTTTTTTCAACTCATCGAGCAGTTGCCCGGGAAGAATCGGAATAGCCGATCTCGATCACGGCGTTCAAGAACTTGGCCGCGCCGGCTTCGCATTCGATCGGTTCCGTCTCGTAAAGCGCGGAGGAAAGAAACGGCGGCTCGATTTTGGGCAAGGCAAAGATGCGGTCTCGCGCAGTCGTTAGGCAACGAAGACGGTCGCCGAGATTGGCGCCGAGGGCGATACCGGCTCTCATGAATCCGAAGCTCCCTCCTCGGAGGCTGCCGGCTCAATTCGGTAGGGCGAGACTCTGTCGAGCCTGAGGGAGGACTCGGCGGCTGATCCCGCTCGCCCCCCGGCTCGACGGAGTCTCGCCCTACCGATCTCGGCGCTACAAACCAAGGACATTTTCCATCCGGTAAAGTCCGGGCGGCTGGGTAATGGCCCAGCGCGCCGCGCGCAGTGCGCCCACCGCGAAAGTCTCCCGGCTGGCCGCGCGATGAGTCAATTCGAGGCGCTCTCCCGCGCCCGCCATAATGACGGTGTGCTCGCCCACGATGTCACCGGCCCGAATGGATTGCGCCTGGATCACGCCCTCGCCGCCGCGCACTTCTCGCAAGATCTCCAAAAGGCGCTTCGCCGTGCCGCTCGGAGCATCCTTTCTTCGTGCGGTGATGCATCTCGACAACGTCGAGATCAAAATCCTTGCCTAACAACTCCGCGGCGCGCCGGGTGAGAGCAAAAAGCACGTTGACTCCCACGCTAAAATTCGCTGCGAAAACGATCGGAACGACGAGCGCCGCGTCCGTGACGCAATCGTTCTGCGCGGCGGTTTGCCCGGTCGTGCCGAGGACAAGCGGTTTCCGGTATTTCGCACAAGCCTGGCAGACGGCGTCCGTTGCCTCCGCTGTGCTGAAATCGATCACGACTTCGCAGTTTTCAATCGCCGGCGCGATGGAATCGCCCCGCTCCAATCCCGTTGCGATCGTGAAGCTGGCGTCCCTTGCCACCGCCGCTGCGACGGCTTTTCCCATTCGTCCCTTAGCGCCGACGAGCAAGACCCGAACGGCACTCATCAACCGGTGCGTTCCAACGCGTCGAGCGTCTTGCGGAGGCGGGCGGCGTTCGTCTCGCTCATTTCAACGAGCGGCAGTCGGCATTCGGCCGACATCATTCCGCGCCAGCCCAGGATGGTCTTGGCCGGCACCGGATTAGGTTCGATGAAAATGTCTTTGAAGAGGGCGAAGAACTTCCGGTGCAGTTGCCGCGCCTCCGCCGCCTTGCCCTCGAGAAACAGCCTAACGAGTTGCGCAACCTCTTTGGGAAAGAGATTGGAAGCGACACTGACGACCCCGACCGCGCCGACGGCCAGGAACGGGAGGGTGAGGGAATCATCGCCGCTTAAGACAGTGAATCCATCCGGCGCGCGGCCAACCAGCTCGCTCACGCGGTCGACGCTCCCGCTCGCTTCCTTGATCGCGACGATGTTGGCATAGTTCTCCGCCAGCCGCATGACCGTGTCGGCGCCAATATCGACGCCGCATCGTCCTGGAATATTATAGAGCACGAGGTTGAGAGACGTTGATTCGGCGATGGCGGCAAAATGCCGGAAAAGTCCTTCCTGGCTCGGCTTGTTGTAGTAGGGCGCCACAAGAAGCGCGCCATCCACGCCGATATCCTGCGCCTCTTCCGTGTGGACGATGGCATCCCGGGTCGAATTCGAGCCCGTGCCGGCGATGACCTGGCAGCGGCCGCGCGCCTCTTTCACCGCCATCTCGATCACATGATGGCGCTCGCCACAACTCAGGGTCGGCGATTCGCCGGTTGTGCCGACGGGAACAATCCCGGTGATTCCTGCGGCGATCTGTGTTTCGATCAGATGCGCGAAAGCTTCGGCATCAATCTCGTCATTCTTGAACGGCGTGACGAGCGCCGTGTAAGTGCCTCGGAACATAGTTCGCTAGGGACACTGAAGAGGAATCAGATCTCGATCGTGCCGTCAAAGACAAAATCAGCTGGACCCGTCAGCGTCACCTGAGCGAACTGATCGCCCTCCCGCTTGAAATCGACTTGTAAGGTATCGCCGCCGCGGACCAGAACGTCGATCGGGCCCGTGACCTTTTCAGTCGCGGCAAAAATCAAGGCGCTTGCGACCACGCCCGTCCCGCAGGCCAGAGTCTCATCCTCCACTCCGCGCTCATAAGTGCGGATCGCGATCATGCTTGGGCCGCGCTTTTCGCTGAAATTGGCGTTCGCGCCGCGCGGCGCAAACATCGGATGATGACGCAAAGCTCGAGCCTAACGAACGCACATCGATCTCCTCGATGCTTTTTACCGGAACGACGACGTGCGGCACGCCGCTATCGATATAATGAGCGCTTAGAGTTTTGTCGCCGACGGGGACTTCAAGACCAAGTCGCAGGTCGTTAGGCCGGCTCATTTCCAACCGAACGAGATCGCCCTTCAACTCCGCACCGATCAAGCCGGCCGGAGTTTCGAAGGAAATTTTCTCGAGAGGGCCAGCGGTGCGATTGGCGAACCGGGCAAAACAGCGCGCGCCGTTCCCGCACATTTCAGCCTCACCGCCGTCGGCGTTGTAATAGCGCATGCGGAAGTCAGCGCCGTTGGTCGGGCGCTCAAGCAAAAGAACACCGTCTGCGCCCACGCCACGGTGCCGATCGCAGACGCGAGCGATTTGCTCACGGGTGAGCTCGAGGTTCCCGGCGCGATTGTCGAGCAGAACAAAATCGTTGCCCGCGCCGTTCATTTTCGTGAAACGCAGCATGCGAGTTTTGGTTAACATACTCTCTCGCGAAAGCCAAGTTTGCCCGCGAGCCATGGCATCGAGATCGCGAGAGGCGGTGAAGTTGCTGCGGCGGGTATTTCTTCTATTGATGTCCCGTGCGTTTCTTGACCGCTCTCGCCTTGGCTACGTTTTGCTGCGCGGTTGAGGCTGCGCCCGCCGGGTTGGCGCCGAGTCCAGTCAACGAGGTCATTCTCGAGCAAATCAAGAAGATGCCGACCGGCGGAAGTTATTCGGCTTCGCACACCGCAACCGTTCGCTTGCAGTCGGCCGTCCGTTTCGAATCCGGCAAATTTTTCATCCTGCCGGCGGCGGCTTCACCCAGCTATTGCTCCGGGGCGACTTACCTCGTTTTCCTGAATACGATCGAAGCGTTACAAGATCGCGGTTATCTCGATCTGAACTCCGAAACGCTCGAGCGCTTGATGATCCGCGGGCAGCGCGATGGCGCGGGAATCTGGGGCCGCTGGAACGCAAATGGACCGGGAACGGCGCGCCTTTTCTACGAGCTCGGCCTCGGGCGCAACTTCGACGATTTCGAAGAAGCGAAGCCGGGAGATTTCATGAAGATTTTCTGGTCGCCGGAAGTCGGGCGCGCGGAACATGGCCATTCCGTTATTTTTCTCGGGATGGAAAAGAAGCTCGGGCTTGATTACGTGCGTTTTTGGTCGAGCAACATTCCGTTGGGCTACGGTGAGCGGAGTGTTCCTCGCACGAAGATCGTCCACGCCATTTTTTCCCGGCTCTCCGCGCCGGCGAACCTTTCCCGGATCGAGGCAGTTCCTCAGCTCGATCCGTATCTGGCGAGCCTTGAGCGCGTCCGATCCAGCTACGAAGAAGCGAAGGAAAAGTGCGGGTTGTAAGTCCTCTTCCGTGATGGCTTTTCTTTGCCGCACGCCTCGTCCGGCTTTGGCATTGAGCATTCCCGCTGAGTTGTAGCGTGCGCTGTCTCAGCGCATATGCGCGTTTTTCTAGCGCTCAGCCGGTCCGCTGAGACAGCGGACGCTACAACGTTTTGGTGATAACTTGCAGTGTGATGTCCGACCGGGAAAAAACGCTAACGATCAACGAAATTTATTTCTCGGTGCAAGGCGAGAGCACCTGGGCCGGGCTACCGTGTGTTTTCGTCAGGCTGACTTTCTGCGACCTCCGCTGCACTTATTGCGACACGGAATACGCCTTCTATGAGGGGAAAAAACAAACCCTCGGCGAAATCGTGGATGCGGTTACCCATTACGATTGTCCCCTTGTTGAGGTCACGGGCGGCGAACCATTGCTGCAAAAAAATGTTCTACCGCTGATGACCCTGCTCGCGGATGCCGGCCGCACCGTGCTGCTTGAGACGAGTGGCGCGCACGATATTTCGGAGGTCGATCCGCGAGTGCATCGCATCATGGATTTGAAAACTCCCGGCAGCGGCGAGGTCGAGCGCAATTTATTGACCAACATCGAGCACCTCACGGAGCGGGACGAAGTGAAATTCGTCATCGGTTCGCGAGAAGATTACGAATGGTCGCGGGCGCAGGTCCGCGAGCATCGTTTGGCGGAACGCTGTCACGCCGTGCTTTTCTCACCGATCTTCGGGCGAATCGATCCGCGCGAAATTGTCGAGTGGGTCCTGGCAGATAATCTGCCGGTTCGATTCCAACTCCAGATGCACAAATTCATCTGGACACCGACCCAGCGCGGCGTCTAACCGCCACCCAAAGGATGCGCCCAGTCAAACGCAGGATGAGAGCTCGTTAGACTCATTGAAGAGACCCGTCCGGCCGTTTCTCGACGTTTGGCAGAAACGCTGTCAGCAACCCAATCAGCGGGAGGAATGAGCAAAGGTGGAAGACATAAGTCGATGCTTGTCCGGTCGGCCAGTTCGCCGAGGACGGCGGAACCAATCCCCGCCATGCCGAAAGCGAGACCAAAAAATAACCCGGAGATGAGCCCGACTCTTCCGGGAACCAGTTCCTGCGCGTAGACCAGGATGGCGGAGAAGGCGGAGGCGAGAATCACCCCGATGATGACGGCAAGAACGCCGGTCCAGAAAAGATTGGCGTAGGGGAGCGCGAGAGTGAAGGGCGCGACGCCGAGGATCGAAACCCAAATGACCAGTTTGCGTCCGAAACGATCGCCGATCGGTCCGCCGAGGATCGTGCCGACGGCGACCGCGAAGAGAAAGAGAAAGAGCTGGAATTGCGCGCCCTGAATCGAGAGATGGAATTTCCCCATCACGTAGAAAGTGTAGTAGCTCGTTAGGCTGGCGAGGTAGAAATACTTCGAAAAAATGAGCGCGCCGAGGATAACGAGCGCGAAGATGACGCGACGCGAGGGCAACTTCGTCGCCGCCGTTCCGGTTTGGTGGAGGGCGGATTTCGGTGCTGCCAGGTGTTGGCGGTACCAGCTCCCGACCCCCGAGAGCACACCAATTCCGAGCAACGCGAGGAGCGCGAACCAGAGAACATTCTTTTGTCCGTAAGGCACGACGATGAGTGCGGCGAGGAGCGGACCGAACGAACTTCCGGCGTTGCCGCCGACCTGAAAGACTGATTGCGCGAAGCCGCGCCGGCCGCCCGAAGCGAGATACGCGACGCGGGACGATTCCGGATGAAAGATGGACGAGCCCATTCCGACCAGCGCGGCGGCCAGGAGAACCATCGTGAAGCTTCCGGCGAAGGCGAGAATGGCCAGGCCGCCCAAGGTCAGGCCCATCCCCCAGGCGAGCGAAAACGGTTGCGGCTTTCGATCAGTATAAAAGCCAACGCATGGCTGCAGGATCGAAGCAGTCATTTGAAAGCAGAGCGTGATCAGGCCGATCTGCACGAAGCTGAGATGAAAGCTCACTTTGAGCAGCGGGTAAATCGCCGGGATGAGCGACTGGATCGTGTCATTGAGGAGGTGCGAGAAACTGATCGCGAAAAGAATTGCGAGCACAGTTGGGTTCGCTGTGCTGGGAATTGGATGCGTTTTCGAAATGCTCGACTCCATGGCGGCGGAGGGAAGCTAGTTATCCGCCAGCCGAACGCGAATCCACGAATCGGGCGTCCGCGATCGTGAGGGTAATTTCTTCTTGACGATCTCAACCGCGTCTCGGATGACAGGCGGGCTGTCCGATGCGATTCTTGCGCCGCGATGCGCGCCCGCCTAACGAAAGATTTTACCTTCGAAGCCGCTCAGACTCTCCCGTCGGCGCCGGAGGGGCACAAGTGTCGCAAGATGCATGGGCACAGCTTCAAAGTGGAGGTATCGGTCGAAGGCGAAGTCGATCAAACGACCGGCTGGGTTTACGATCACGCCGAGATCAGCGCGGCGATGAAACCGCTCATCGCGTTGCTCGATCACTCGTATCTCAATGATGTCGTGGGATTGGAGAATCCGACGATCGAAAATATGGCGGCGTGGTTTTGGGAGAGGCTCGCGCCACATTGTCCGGGACTAAGCGAGATTGTGATCCACGAAACTCCCGACGGCGCGCTGCGTTTATCGCGGCGATTGAGCGCTCCGGCTCAATCCGCTGCGCTCAGTGGCGCGGCGCGCGCACCGTGCCGGTCTCGATCGCGGCGCGGCGTTGCTCGACGATTCGACTCGCGATCTCATCCACCATCTGCTCGAGAAGCAGGCGCAAATGACTGCCGCCTCGGAAATCGGCCGGCGCGATGTGCCGCACCCGGTCGGCGTGAGTGGAAAGCTGGTAGCACTTCTTGAATCCGACGCGCTCCGGATCATCGGGATTATAGACCGCGATGGCGTGACCATCATTCTTCCGCATGACCGTAAAGCAGGGCACATCCGTCGGACCGTCACCGAGGTAAATCATGTTCGGGAACGGGACCGGCCGAATGTCCGCTTCCATGTGGTCGTTCACATCCTGCGACATATCGAGCAGGCCTTTGTTAATGCGGAAAAGGAATTGCGTCTTCTGGGTGTGACTGATGACGCGCTTCGGAAAAGTGATCCGGCCCTGCTCGTCCTCGGCAAATTCGCAGCCGAAAATCGCGCGGACGTAAGGAGCGAGCCGGCTGCCCTCAATCAACACCTTCATCCCGGAAGAGATGATGTAATGTTCGACGCTGATGCCCTCGTCCCGCTGTTCCGCAGTGAGCAGGTTGTCGCGGAAATCGTCGAACATTTCCGGAAGTCCCTTGTAGAAATTGAGCTGCGCTCCGAGTCGACGCAGTTCCTCGTTGGTCGGTCGATCCATCCCGAGGGTGTCGAGCAGGACTTTCATGTAAGCCAATTCGCTGTCGTAGCCTTGTTCCCTAACGAGCTCCGAACAACGCCGCCAGAAGCTCTTCCCATCGATCCCGAAAGTCGGGAAGACGACTTCGTCCTGCATGTAACTTGGGCTTAGCGTCTGGTCGTAGTCGTAGACGATTGCGATCGTGTTTTGCGGCGTGGACATCGACATTAGCGACAGGGTTTACAGGAATACGGAATACGGGGGAAGAAAATGAAATCGGGACAGTTGGTTAGACCCCGCTAACCCTGTCCAAAAAATCCGCAAAAAGCGGCCCGTAAGCCGTCCCGCGTTCCGGATGATATTGCACCGCGATCCCGAACGGCCGGTCGTTCAACCGGAGCTGCTCGATCACGTCGTCGGTCGCGCACCATGACTCGACGACACACCCGTCCGCGAGCCGATCGATCGCCTGATGATGCGAGCTATTCACTTTTTCAAAACGATGCGTGGCCGAGCGGTCGATCCGAAGTGGCTGGACGTCGTGCGATTTCTGCCGCGGCAGATTGTGCCCGGGGATGTCGAGCCGCAGCGTGCCGCCGAGCGCAACGTTCAGGAGCTGCATTCCCTTGCAGATGGCAAGAATGGGCAGCCCGCGTTCGAGCGCGACATTGACCGCCGCGAACTCCCATTCGTCCCGCGCCGGATCGGACTTCTCGAGAATGGTTGGATCAGGCACGGGCTGGCGGAGGTACTCTGCCCCGATGTCGTTGCCGCCGGTGAGAAGAAGCGCGTCCATCTGTTCGAGCAACATCGGGCCGCGGGCAGCGTTCAAGACCGTGATTTCGGCCCGCGTCGCGAGGAATGGAGCAAACCACCTCTCGTCGCGGCGTCGAATCCAGCTGGCCAGATTTGGCATCGGCGAACTTGCGACGACTGCCGTGCAGTGTAAAGCGGCGCGGGCGAGACCAACTCGCGATGGTTTATGATTGACGCCGTCGACAGGAGGAGTCTTCTTGGGTCGAATTAAGTAAGTAAGGAAGGAATCTTATGAAATCTAAGTCTACGAAAACGACTCGGAAGAAATCCACCGGCAAGGTGCGCGATCTGGCAGCCCAGAAGGATCCAAAAGGCGGCGCCCAGAAGAAGGAAGGAGCGGGAATGTCCCGGAACACGCGGGGCGGCACCGCGGTCCGAGCCGGCAAATCAAAATTGTCGTAAAGGGGTAGTTTCCCCGAGCAAGCAGGCGTGGCGGGTGCGCTCCCCGACGTTACCGCTATCTTCCTGGCCGATGTCCGCTGCTGAAATCGCCGCGCCTGCGCTTGTCGCGAGCGAACTGACCCATCGCTATGGCGAACGCCTGGCTCTCGATCGCGTTTCGCTCCAGGTCGCGCCGCGCGAAATTTTCGGCCTCCTTGGCCCAAACGGCGGCGGCAAGACTACCCTCTTTCGAATTCTCTCCACTCTTGTCAGGCCGACGAGCGGCGCGGGAAGTATTTTCGGGCTGGACCTCCTGCGCGATCCGACTGCGCTACGCAGGCGGATTGGGGTCGTTTTCCAGGCGCCGAGCCTCGATAAGAAATTGCGCGTGCGCGAAAATCTGGAACATCAGGGCCATCTCTACGGTCTTTCCGGTTCGGCGTTGCGCGAGCGAATCGATCATCTTCTGCTCGAATTCAATTTGCGCGATCGCGCCCGCGATCTCGTCGAGACGCTCTCCGGGGGATTACAGCGGCGGGTCGAGATTGCGAAAAGCCTGCTCCATCGGCCGGAGCTCTTGTTGCTCGATGAACCTTCCACCGGTCTCGATCCCGGCGCGCGCATCGATCTTTGGCAGACACTCTATCGCCTGCGCGATCAGCAAAATGTAACTGTCCTCCTCACCACCCATCTGATGGAGGAAGCCGAGCGGTGTGACCGGATTGCGATCATCGATCATGGCAGAATTGTCGCTCTGAACACACCGGAGGCGCTCCGTGCCGGGATTGGCGGTGAGATCATCAGCGCGCGGACCAAGGACGCAACGTCGTTAGGCGAACGGATTGCCGCCAGCCTCGAGTTGGAAGTCAGTGTCTTGAATGACGAAGTGCGGATCGAGCATCCGGAGGGTCCCGGTTTGATCACGCGCCTGCTGGAGACATTTCCCGGCGAGATCGATTCCATCACTCTGGCGAAGCCGACGTTGGAAGATGTCTTCATCGCCAAAACCGGCCGGCGCTTGGACGAGGCCGAGGAGAAGCAGGCCCAGTCCTAACCTGCCGACGCCTGCGCAAGCGCCGCCTGTTTTTTGCCTAACCAAATACTCAGGCCGCACCAACCGACCACGATGGGAACGGCGACAAAACTGATACTCGAAAGTCCAAGGCCCAGCGCATGTAGACCGCCGTAGGACCACGCCCCAATCTGGTCTCCCATCCGGTACCCTAAGGTGTCGGTCACACTTTTGACTTTGTATTTGTCTTCCCGGGGTAAGACCGTGAACAAAATCTCGCGCGAAGGCCGCAGCAAGGCGTAAGCGGCGGCTCGACGAACAACTTGGAAGACCGCCAACAGGGCCAGACTTGGCGCAACGCCCATCGCGGCAAAGCCGAGCATGCTGAGGAACGGCATCGCGACCAAGGTGAACCCGACGCCAAACCATTTCAGCAAACGACCCGTGAAGAAGATCTGAACCAGGACCGTGATGCTGTTGACCCAGATCTCGAGGTTGGCCAGGAAAACGGTGCGTTCTTCGCTGCTCTTGAGGGCCTCGCGCGCGAGATCCGATTGTTGAAAGTAGGCCCAGGTCGAAGTGATCGTGTAGAACAACATTGTGCCCGCCAGGCCCAGGAGATAGGGGGAATGCGCGATATGGGTAAGGCCCGACCAGACCGACCCGCCGATCGGCGCTTCCTTCGCCTCGTTAGGCTGAGTGCGATCCGCAAAACCAGTCGGAAAGAACCGAACCAGAGAACCTCCGATCGCGAACATGAGGGCCGAGATCGCAAGCAGATTCGCCGGCCCGATCTGGCCCACGTAATGTTTAGTAATGTAAGCTCCAGCGATCGCGCCGAGCGAGCCGCCGACGGCGATGAAACCGTAGAGTCGCTTGCCCTGCTCGACCGTGAAGAGATCGGTCATAAAGGCCCAGAAAATGGCAGTGTTAAACAGATTAAACACACTGACCCAGACATAGAGCCCGCGGCCGATCCAGACCTGCTCTCCGGACGGCGCACTCCTCATCAGGACAAAAAAGAGCGCCGAGATTGAAAATGAAAAATCCGTAGGCCAGCGGAATAAACTTTCGGCGCGACATGCGGGCGACGACGGCGGCGAAAAGAACATTGGCCAGCAGCATCGCGACAAGAGTGGCGGTAAACATCCAAGGCAGCGTTTCCAGTCGGTTACTGGCCGCGATACTGTCCCGGATCGGACGCAGGATGTAATAGCCGGTCAGGATCAGAAAGTGAAAGGCGAACCCAAGCCAGAGCGCGCGCACCTCGCTCGGGCGAACGTCGACTGCGTGGCGCAGGAGCGAGGAGGCGCGGTTCATCCGAGAAAGAATGAATCAGGAAAACAGGAATCTGGAAGCCAGGAAGCGAGCGATGATGAATTTAGCAAGAACAGGAAAGCTTGGGACTATCCCGGGCTTCGGTGGTCCTACTTCCCTTGTTTATGCCACGCCGCCAGCACCTCGGCTTCGCGCGCACTCGTTAGGCCGGCGCCCAGCTTTTCCTGGCGCTCCTTCGGCTTGGCCTTGAACCACGCCAGCGTATCGCGCGCTGTCTCTGCCAGCGGCCGGAAGGTCAAACCCTTCTCCAGCGCGCGCTTGATGCTGACCGCTCCCAACCCGCCATCCTCGCCTGTCGGCGGCACCCATACCGGCATGTCCGACCACGGCGACACCTTTTGCTTGTCGAGGAAATCCGCTGGCACCCAGGTAAATTTCGCATCAGATCCGAGCGCGGTCTTGATCCCCTCGAGCATCCCGCCGACCGTTAAAGACGTCGCTGGCCCAGTCGCATTGTAAACCCCAGTCGCGCCCTCTTCGACCATCCGGATCGTCCACTCCGCCAGGTCTCGCGCATCGATGAACTGCACCGGATCGCTCGGATTTCCCGGCGCCAGCACTTCGCCGCCGCGATCAATCCGCACCGGCCAATAAGTGAACCGGTCCGTCTCGTCGCCCGGCCCCACGATCAATCCTGGCCGGATGATGAGCGTCTTACCGGGAAACCATTTCTGCGCCTCCTTTTCCGAGAGCGCCTTGAGCGGGCCATAGAGGGCAAACTTGGACGCGATCAAAGTCTCCCGCGTTTCCTTCATCGCGTCCTTGCCCTCGTATTTGGCGACCGGCGCTGTCTCGTCGAGTCCAGGCTTCGGCACATCCCCGTAGACCGAGATGGTCGAGATAAAGACATAGCGATCGACATTTCCCTTCAGGATCTCGGCCGCGTCGTGCACCCATTTCGGAAGGGTGGTCGGGTTATCGATCACCACGTCCCACTTGCGGCCCTTGAGCGCGTCGAGATTCCCCGTGTTGCGATCGCCGATGAGTTGCTCCACGTCCTGCCGGCAATTCCCCCGGGTGCGTTTTTCCGCGATTGAACACCGTCACCTTATGTCCGCGCGCCAACGCGTACTTCACTTGGAACGGCCCGGTAAATCCCGTTCCGCCGAGAATCAGAATCTTAAGCGGTTTGGGCGCTTTTTCCGCTGCCTTGGCCGCGTTTTCCTCAGCGATTGACGGTGGACGCGACGACCACGAGGGCGACGCAAAAACAAACGACCGACTGACCGGCCGATCGATTGGGTAATAAAGAATGACATTTGTGAATCCTGAGTGAGCTGGAAATTGATACGAAGTAATCCTCGGTTTGCACAACTCCGCGATGGCGAGCGTGTTGGTAAAAGGGGCGGAATGGTTTGATCCGCGCGCCAAGCGATCATTCTTCCGAAACTGAGGGCGCTCTGTTCAATCGGCACGGTTCTAGCTTTTTACGCCCTCGTGCTGGAACACACGTTATCAGACCAGGAGCGGAGTCAGATCCTGCAAACGATCGAGATGTTTGAGGTCATCACTCAGACACAGCAGGACGATTATCAATCGCTCGAGATCCTGAAGGTAGCGTATCAAAAGCTCGGGAAGAGTGACGATTCGCTCCGGGTTTCGCGACGTCTCGCGGAAGCTTACAACAACGTGGGTTCCTTTTCGCTGGCGTTGCAGGAGTGCGAGGCGGTTCTCGCCGTGGACCCCAATTCCACGGAGATCGTCACGATGGCGGGCGAGATCGAGAACCGGCTATCTCCAATCCGGGCAAAAGGTAGCGCGAGCTACTACCGATTACGGGCTCATTGAAACTCGCTAGCTCCAATAAGAAGCACTCGGAGGGAGCGAGCTTGATCGAGATCGAAGGCCGCGGGTCTCGCCAAGGGCCGCAAGACTATTTCATTGGAGAATACCGAGCAGGCCAATGAGCAGCTCGCGAAGTTTCTCATCGTGCAGCAGATGTTTGCCGAGGACGAAGTGAACGCGGCGCTCGCCGCGGCCAAAGAAGCGGACAAGGCGATCAGCGGCCAGACGCTTGCGACTTCGCTCGTCGACCGGCTGAGCCGGGGCAACGAGGAAAAGAGTGAGCAGGTCCTCTCGGCGCTGATCGATCGGACCAAGTTCGCCTATGTGCCATTGGAATATTACGACGTTGATCGCCAGGTCGTGCGCATGCTGCCTGACTCCCTAACGATCAATCGCCTCTTTGTGCCCTTCGACCTGATCAGCCGCACCATTATGGTGGCGGTAAGCAATCCTTTCGACGTCGCGGCGCGCGAAGCCGTCGAGCAATCGCTCGATTACACCGTCATGTGGTACCTGGCCAAGCCGGCCACCATCATCAAGACGTTACAGGACGTTTACCGACTGGAGCCGCGAGCCTGAGGCGAGCACGCCAATGAGAAACAAGTCTTTCGGAGAACGAATCGCCGACATCCTGATCGAGGACGGCCTCCTCCTGCCCGCCCAGCTCGATGAAGCCGTGGCCCTTCAGAAACAGCAGGGAGGACGGCTGCTCAAGATTCTGACCGACAAGCAATTTGTGAGCGACCAGGACATGGCCTTCAGCATGGGTCGTTGCCTGAGCACGCCGCCGGTCAATTTACCAAAACTTCGCGTGCCCGAGGAGATCCTAAATCTCATCCCGCGCGAGATGGCTAAGGCGCACAAGCTGGTTCCGATCGCCCGGCTCGACACCAAGCTTTTTGTGGCGATGGCCGATCCGACCAACGTGCTCGCTGTCGATGACCTGAAGCGGCGGGTGCAGATGGAGATCGTGCCCATGATCGCGACTGAGCGAGCGGTCGCCGAAGCGCTCAGCGGCGTGCACAACACCGGCACGCAGATGAGCGAAGTGCTCAAGCAGGTCGCGGAGGAATCGGCTGGCGATGTCGAAGTGCAGAAGCAGAACCGCGAGGAGATCGATCTCGACCGCCTGGCAAACGACAGCGAAGACGCGCCCGTAATCAAAATCGTGAACCTGATCCTCGCCCAGGCAATCAGGGAAAAGGCTTCGGATATTCACCTCGAGCCTTTCCAGAGAATGCTCAAACTTCGCTACCGCATTGACGGGGAATTGATCGCGGCCGAATCCCCGCCGAAAGCACTCCAGCTCGCAATCACTTCGCGCATCAAGATTCTCGCGGGACTGAACATCGCCGAGCGCCGCGTGCCTCAGGATGGCCGCTTCCGCATCAAGGTGATGGGGAAGGAAGTCGATCTGCGTATCTCGATTCTCCCAACCTCGCACGGCGAGAAAGTCGTCATCCGTATTCTCGACAAGTCGGCACTCGCCGGCAGCGTCGACACCATGGGGATGGACGAAGAAACCGTTGCGCGTTTCCGCAAGGCCATCGACGCGCCTCATGGGATGATCCTCGTGACCGGCCCGACTGGTTCCGGTAAGACGACCACCCTTTATTCCGTTCTCCAGGAACTCAACAGCCCGAACTACAATCTCGTCACGGTTGAAGATCCGATCGAATACGAGTTGATGGGAGTGAACCAGGTGGCCGTGCGGGCCGACATCGGCCTCGATTTCGCTTCCGCCCTCCGTTCCATTCTCCGTCAGGACCCGGACATCGTGATGGTCGGTGAAATTCGTGACAACGAGACCGCCGATATTGCGGTGAAGGCAGCGCTGACGGGTCACCAGGTGCTGAGCACGCTGCATACAAACGATGCCGCGGGCGCGATCGCCCGTCTCGATGATATGGGTATCGAGCCTTTCCTGATCTCGAGTTCCGTCATCATGGCTTGTGCGCAGCGGCTCATCCGGCGGGTCTGTCTCAATTGCCGCGAAGAATTTGTCCCAGAACCGGAAATGTTTGAGCGCCTCGGCATGGAGCCGTCCAAGGGCGCAGTTTTTTATCACGGCATCGGCTGTGATCGTTGCAAAGGCCGCGGTTATTCCGGCCGCGCTGCGATCATCGAAGCACTCCCGGTGAGCGAAGCGATTCGCCGCTTGATTATCAAGCGCGCGTCGGCCGCGGTGATAAAAAACCAAGCCATCTCCGAGGGTATGAAGACGCTCCGCATGGTCGGCATCGACAAGGCGATGGAGGGAATTACGACGCTGGAAGAAGTCTGGCGCGTAACCGCTGAGGACCACTAACAATGAACATACCGTTTATCCGCTTCTTTAAGAAGGACAAGGCCGAGGAAGGCTCGGTCGCTGTCGCGCCCCCCCCGGTCGTCTCGGCCGACCCGAGAAACCTGCTTCTGAGCGCTTGGGCAAGACCGTCATGCCTAATTCCTCCCGCATCGTCGGCTTGGAACCGATCGGAAACTTCGCGACCCCGCCGCCAGCGCAGAGTCCAGCGCAAAAGCGCCCCGGTGTCGACTCGCAAGATATCGTTAGGCGGAAGTGGATCCGTTGCTGTCGGACCGAAAATCCCCGCCAGCGAACCCGCGGCAGAGCGAACGATCACACTTCCCATGGCCGACCTGGTCCCTGGAATTCCCAGCGAGCTGTTGAAAATGCCGGTGGATGCGGAACGACCCGTTGTCTTGAAGGCTGCCGAAGTGGAACGTGGCATGGCGACGGGACGCCCAACCGTCCTTCTTCGCGCCGTCTATAAACAGGCGCCGGAGTTTTTCACCAGCGAAGTGCCGGCGGCAGATCTGCGTGAAGTGGCCCTCCCGTTTACCAAAGTGGTGGAGCAATTCGCCCGTTTTCAGGTGCGCGACGACCAGATTACCGATCAGGAGTGCCCGCAGCTCGAAACGCCATTCCTGCAAGTAACGCTCGAGGATAACAAGCGTTTTGAAAAGTCAGCGCCGCCGCCGGCTGGCAAAGATTTTCCCGCGACCCGATCCGAAACGGTCGGCGATGCGAGGCCCCAAGCAGTCGCCGCTGCGGCATCCACCAAGCAAGCCGCCGCTACACCGAAACCAGGCGCTCCGATTCGGTTTTCACCTCCGGCTGACGCACCCGTGCCGGCGACGACCGACAAGGCGCCTGTTTCGCCGACTCAGCCGCCCACAGTTGCCGCTACGCCGAAACCAAGTGCTCCGATTCGGTTTTCACCTCCGGCTGAAACACCCGCGCCGGCGACGACCGACAAGGCGCCTGTTTCGCCGACTCAGCCGCCCACAGTTGCTGCTACGCCGAAACCAAGTGCTCCGATTCGGTTTTCACCTCCGGCTGAAACACCCGCGCCGGCGACGACCGACAAGGCGCCTGTTTCGCCGACTCAGCCGCCCACAGTTGCTGCTACGCCGAAACCAAGTGCTCCGATTCGGTTTTCACCTCCGGCTGAAACACCCGCGCCGGCAACGACCGACAAGGCGCCTGTTTCGCCGACTCAGCCGCCCACAGTTGCTGCTACGCCGAAACCAAGCGTCCCTGTTCAGCCTTCCGCACCTACCCCGGTCGGCGCGCCTGTTTCCGCACCGAAAGACAAGGCACCTCTTCCGCTCGATCAGTCGCCCGAGAGCCCGTCCGCCACCGCGAAGATTTCACCGAACGGAACGGGTGCACCCGCCGCTGAGAGAGTTCCAGCCTCAAGTGGGTCGCCCGTTCCAACCCCTTTACCTCGTCACCCCTCGCTCCGATGCAACCGACCCGCATTCCCTTTAAGGTGGGTCCTCCTTCCAACGATTTACGCTCCGAATCGAAATTCCCCACTGCGCGAGCGAATCCAGACGCGGCTGATTTTTCGAGTTCGGGTCCACGTATCTCCCTGCCCTTGCGCAACATTCTGCGGAACGTTGCGCCTTTCCAATTGTCCGGTTCGATTGAGGGGGTGCCCGAGACGGCGCAAATCGAAATTCCGTTTTCGGTCGTCCAGCCTCAGTTATCGTTGGGCCGGGTCGTGATCTCACCGGCGCAATTTCAGACGGCCTTGCCGGAAGAATACCGCGCGCTTGTTCAAGGTCGACACCGCCGGCACGCCGGTTCCTTTGTTGCTCCAGGACGTATTACAAAACTTGCCGAGTGAAAGCCTGCAGTTGCGCAGTGACCAGGAGGACCTTGAAGAAACCTCAGCTTTCGAAACGCCCTTCAGTAAGAAAGCGAGTGAGGATGCCGCCCGGATGAAGGTGTCCGCCGTTCCGATCGCAAAGACCATGGCTACGACCGACGCCGTGGCGTCGCCCGAGGCGGCCACAGCGGAAACCGAGCCGAAAGCCGTCATCGCTCCGGTGGTGCCCGCGACGCAGCCTGGCCCGGCAACCGCTAGGCCAACCGGCCAAGTCGCCGTAACGGTGCCAGCGGAGGTGCCGCTTCGGTCCGCGGAAAAGGCGCCCGCCAAGCTTGCAAAAGAAGCTCCGAAGTCCGTGCCCGTGGCGAAGGAAGAGGTTATTCCAGGGGCTAAGCCGGTGGCGAAGGCTCCTCCAACCGACGGGCCGACGAGACGGACCGCGCTCCAAAATCTTCTCGACACGGACGAGCCGCTCGACGCCAAGACAGTTCTCGTTCATGTCAGCCGCCTTCCCGGGGTGAGCTCGTGCGCGGTTGTCTTTTCCGATGGCCTCAGTCTGGCGGGCAACATTCCCGCAGATTATGAAGCCGACGCACTCTGCGCGACGGCTCCCTCGATCATGAAGCGAATCAGCGAGCAAATGCTTGGCGCCAAGTTCGGAGCGCTCGGCGCCGTTACGCTGTATTGCTCGAAAACGCCGGTCACCCTTTTCGCGCACGGCAATATTTGCCTTGCCGCCCTCCATTCCGGCGACGAAATCGCCGCCGAAGTCCGCGACCGACTCGGTCGTACCGCGCAAGAGCTTGCGCGGATGTATGCAGCCTAACGCCTAACAAAAAGAGCCATGTCTATCATCAACTACGCCAGTCGGGAGATCCAGTTCAAGATCGTCTATTACGGTCC
The DNA here is from genome assembly GCA_963771865.1 of uncultured Verrucomicrobiae bacterium. Classification (GTDB taxonomy): domain Bacteria; phylum Verrucomicrobiota; class Verrucomicrobiia; order Chthoniobacterales; family UBA10450; genus Palsa-1392. The sequence goes on along the minus strand of CAVYVJ010000012.1, from coordinate 24,502 downwards.
GGCCCTTTGCGGCAAAACGACCAACCTCGCCTACATCCACGAGCGGATCAGCCCGGCTAACCGCGGCGATCTCGTCTCGCTGGCGACGGCGGCGGACCGGACCTTGTTTTTCGATTTTCTGCCGCTCAATGCGGTCGTGATCAAGGGTTTCGTGACGAAATTCCAGCTCTACACCGTCCCTGGCCAGGTGATCTACAACGCTACCCGGCAGCTTGTCTTGAGAAGCGTGGATGGGGTGGTTTTTGTGGCCGATTCGCAGTGGGAGAAAATGGAAGAGAACGTTGAAAGTTTTCGCAATCTGGAGGAAAACCTGGCGCAGCAAAATATCTCGATCGACGAGATTCCTTACGTTCTCCAATACAACAAGCGCGATCTCGGAAACATCGCCCCGGTCAACTACCTCGAGTTCCTTTTGAACAATCGGAAGAAACGGGTGCAAAGCTTCGAGGTCATCTCGAGCACTGGTCAGAATGTTTTCGCGTCGCTCAACGCTGTCTCGCAAATGCTGCTTCACAAATTCAGCAAAGGCGACGGCTCGCCTGCCGCTTCGCCGCCGCCTGTCGCAGCCCCCGTTGAACCTTCCGCTCCCAAAATCGCTACCCCGTCCCGGCTATGAACAGTATTCCGGCCCTGACCATCGAAAATGTCGCCAGTCTGGACGGCATCCTCGGCGACTTCCTGAAAAAAGCCGACGGGGATTTAACGGTCGTGATCGATCGCGGCGGCAATGTCATTTCGCAGTTTGGCGATATTTCTGTGATGGACGTGACGATTATCGCCGCTCTTGCCGCGGGTTCCTTCGCCGCGACCAAGGAACTGGCCCGCCGGATCGGCGAGGTCGAGTTCAATGCCCTCTATCATCAAGGCAACGGGAGCCACATTTTCATGAATTCGGTCGATGACGACACGATCATGATCACGGTCTTCGGACGCCGCACGACCGTGGGCTTGGTCCGTTTCTATTCCGCCGGAACTGCCCAGGCCGTCTCGGAATTGCTCAAGTCGCTCGATCCAAGCGCGGGCCATGGCTTCACTTTCGACGCGGGGGATGTGACGGCCGGACCGATTTTCGCAGATCGTTAGGCATGAGGTGAGCCGCCGCGCCGGCTGGGTTGCGCAATCCCGGGGATGCGGGAAATTCAACCGCACCAGCTATGGCGGTTCAATTCCGGGACTATTATGAGACGCTCGGCGTGTCGAAAACGGCCACCGCCGATGAAATAAAGAGCGCCTTTCGCAAGCTCGCTCGAAAGCATCATCCCGATTTGGCCAAGCCGAAAGAAAAGGCTGCGGCGGAGGAGAAATTCAAGCAGATCAACGAGGCCTACGAAGTCCTGAGTGATCCAGAGAAGCGTTCGAAATACGATCATCTCGGGGCCGATTGGAACCAGCCGGGCGGATTTCAACCGCCGCCCGATTGGGGTCGCGGTGGAACTGGTGGCGGTTTTCGTCGCGCTGCCGGCGGCAACGGTGGTGTAGAGTTCGAGTTCGACGGAACTGGTTTTAGCGATTTCTTCGAAGCGGTCTTTGGGGGTGGGCGAGGGGAGTCGGCATTCGGCGGCGGTTTCGGTCGACGACCGGCGACGGCAGAACGCGGGCAAGACGTCGAGGCCGATCTCATGGTCACTTTGGAAGAAGCGTTGCACGGATCTACCCGCCAGGTTTCACTTCGCCGCGGTGGTTCCGAAAAAGTGGAAACCTACCAGGTCAAAATTCCGCGCGGCGTCCATGAAGGCCAGCGCATCCGTCTGGCTGGCCAGGGAGAAGCGGGCGCACGTGGCGGCAAGAGCGGTGACCTTTTTCTGCGCGTGCGTCTGGCGAGACATCCCGATTTTTCAGTCGAAGGCAATGACCTGATTTATGAGGTCACGCTCGAGCCCTGGCAGGTGGTCCTCGGAACCGAGATCGAGGTCCCCACGCTCGAAGGCGAACGACGTTTGAAAATCCCTCCCGGCACCCAGGTGGGCCAGCGGTTCCGGTTACGGGACCGTGGTCTGCCGACCTCCGGCGTCGGTCGTGGCCATCTATTCGTGATCATTCAGATCGCGATTCCCAAGACGGTGAGCGAGGCCGAGGGCAAACTTTGGCAGCAGATCGCTGCGCTTCATCGAGCCTGAACGCGTTTTTTTTGCTTCGGCAAGCGCCTGCAGTATCGACATGAATGCTTCCTCTCGGTAGGAAGGCGAAATGAAAATCGCGCTTGGTTCCGATCACGCAGGCTTCCGCTACAAGGAGAAAATCAAAGAACTGCTCATTTCGCTTGGGCATGAGGTTAAAGATTTTGGCACTTCGAGCGAAGAACCGGTCGATTATCCGCGATTTATTCGTCCGGCTGCGGAAGCGGTGGCGAAGGGAGAATGCGACCGCGGAATCGTCCTCGGGGGCTCCGGTAACGGCGAAGCGATAGCCGCGAACAAGGTGCGGGGAATTCGGTGCGCCCTTTGTTGGAACGAGGAGACAGCCCGTCTTTCCCGCCAGCATAACGACGCCAATGTTCTGTCGTTAGGCGAACGCATGATCCCGGAAGACTTGGCCCTGAAGATCGTGCGCGTCTGGCTCACAACCGATTTCGACGGCGGCCGGCACGCCGCGCGAATTGCCCAACTCGAGTCTCCAGAAAATTGTTAGGCAACCGCCGCCCAGACGGTCAAAAGAAAGACCGCGCTGACAAACGCGTTGCTTTGGAAAAACGCCCGATTTATTCCGGCAAGGTCGAGCTGGGCTGCGCTGCGATGCTCGTAGATCAGTGCTCCGGCGACGAGCGGCAAACCGCAAAAGTAAACTGTGCCGAGGGAGGCCACGAATCCGAAGGCAATCAAGGCGAGAAACATGGCGAAGTGCAGAAATTGCGCGAGTCGCATAGAGCGCTCAATCCCGAGACGCACGACCAGTGAACGAAGTCCTTCGCGGCGATCGAATTCCAAATCCTGGGTGGCGTAGATCAGGTCAAAGCCCGCCACCCAGGCCAGCACGCCCGCGCCGAGGAGGAGCGGTGTCGGCGCTAGCCCGCCAGTCGCTGCAATCCAAGCGCCGGCGGGCGCGACAGCGAGGGCAAGGCCAAGAAAAAAATGGCTCGCGGCGGTGAATCGTTTCGTCAGCGAATAAAAAAAAATGATCCCGAGGGCGACCGGCGAGAGAAGCAAGGTGGCGCGGTTAATCATCGCCGCCGCTGCCACAAAAGCCGCCGAACTAAGCGCAAGAAGCAGGACTGCGGCGGGCCGAGAGATCAGCTGATGCCGCTCGGCCGTGCGTGGATTCCGTTGATCGAGCGACCAGTCCACGACGCGGTTGAAAAGCATTGCCGCGGTTCGGGCGAAAATCATGCATGCCAGGACAAGGATAAGCAACCGGGCCGAAGGCCGGCCATGCGTCGCGACGAGGAGCGCACCGAGCGCGAAGGGGAGGGCGAAGATTGTGTGCGAAAACCGGATCAAGCGCAGGAAGCGCGTTATTCCGTTTTCGCCGGTGAATTCGATCCTTCATCGCAGGAGCGTCTCGAGTCGTGCCCGCGCGAAGGCAAGAATCGGCTGCCCGTGGGCGAAGAGCAGGCGTTCGAAGGGCCAATCGAGCAATTGCCGGAGCGAGGCATGCATTCGCCTTTGGTTGGAGCAATATTTTGCTGGCAACAGGCTGAACCCATACGGCTCGAAGTTGATCAGCGCATCCCCGACGACAAAGGTACCTCCATTGTCGGCAGAAATGGAACGCCATCTCGCCTGGGGCTGCGCCCTCAATTGGGATAGCGGTTACCCCGGGCATGATTTCTCCCCCTGCGAGTCGCTGAACTTTCTCGTCTCTGAACTCACCGATGACCGGTTCCGCGGCAAGAATTGCCGCGTCCGATTGCCGGGCGAACGCGGCGGCTGCCCGGGGTGGTTGGAGTTTGTGACCAGCACGCCGGCGGCCGTGCCATGCGTTTTCAGCTCGGCGAGGGGGACTGGAGCAAGCGGGATCGGGTCGATGAGGAAGAGAAGATCCGCCGCATTTGGCGGCGCTGGCAGAGAGATCGGTCTTGATCGCCGGATCGTAAGCCTGCCAGAGCCAGAGCCCATTGCCGAGGGAAATGAGATCTAGCTGCATCAACCATAGCAATTAATATTTCAATGCAGATAGATGTTGGCATCATAGCTGCTATATGAAGTCGTAAGAACTAGAATAACCATATGATGACCTTCTCCTATCAGGCTCGCGATGGCGCCGGCAATATCGTAAACGGTATCCAAGACGCCCTCAACGAGGACAACGCTGTCACCAGTCTCATGAGCCGCGGGCTCATGGTGCTCTCCCTCCAACAAAAGGCCGCCGTTAGCCGCCAAAAGAACAAAGTCTGGACGGTCAAGGAAACTGACCTGGTTTTGTTTACCCGCCAGCTCGCGACGATGATCGAGGCCGGCATTTCGCTCGTCCAGGCCATGACCGCGCTTTACGAACAGTGCGATCCGAAACGGCAGAAAAGCCTGCGCAATGTCATTAGTGACGTAACCGCCCGCGTCCAAGGCGGCGAGACGTTTAACGAAGCGATCGCAAAGCATCCGCGTGTATTTAATCGCCTCTTCGTCAGCATGGTGAAAGCCGGTGAAGCCGGTGGTCTGCTCTCGGAAATCCTCGACCGGTTGGCCGGTTTCCTCGAGTCCAGCGCCCGCCTGCGCAAGAAAATCAAGTCGGCTATGACCTATCCGGTCATTGTGATCAGCATTGCCTTTTTGATCACCACTTTCCTTATCGTTCGTGTCGTCCCGGTCTTTGGAGAGATCTTCAAGGATTTTGGCGCGAAGCTACCTCCTCCGACGCAATTCCTGATCGACTTGAGCGATTTCCTTCGAGCGAACTGGTATTTCATGATCCTCGGAATCGGTGGCACGATCTTCGGTATCCGCGCTTTCTTGCGCTCCACCCGGGGCCGCCAGTTGAGCGATCGCTGGAAGCTCAAGCTCCCAGTCTTCGGACCACTTGTGCATAAGATCTGCATGTCGCGGTTCGCCAGAACCTTTGCTCAGCTCATCCGCAGTGGCGTGCCGATCCTGGAAGTGCTCGACATCGTGGGCGGTTCGTCGGGCAACCATGTTGTCGAGGAGAGCATCGAAGGCGTGAGCGCCGATGTGGAGAAAGGTGACAACCTCTCGGTTGCGCTCTCGAAGAAGAAAATTTTCCCCCCGATGATGCTTCGGATGGTGGCGGCCGGTGAATCGACGGGCCGTATCGACACGATGCTCGAGAAAATGGCCGACTTTTGGGACGAAGAAATCGAAGCAATGCTCGACGCGATGACGTCATTGATCGAGCCGCTCTTGATTGTGTTCCTTGGGGTGATCGTGGGCGGCATCGTGATCGCGATGTTCCTGCCGATCTTCAAGCTGAACGAAGTAGTTTCGCAGAGCAAAAGCTAGGGAGAGGCTTGCTCCACGGAAAGGGGAGGGCGGATCGCAAGGTCCGCCCTCTTTGTTTTTCTGGCGGGATGCTTCAGCCTCGTCGGATTGCATGACACCCGGCGGCGACTATCCTGATAATCGTGTGTCTCTTATCTTTCGCTGTCGCTCCCGCCCATAGCGATTCCGTGTTGCCGCTCCGGATCGTCTTCAGCATCTGCCTGGTCATAGTGTTGCTCAGCGGGGTTCACATTTTCCGGATCCGAAAGCGTCTTTTCGATCGTGATCCGCAGGTCGTAGCGGATCACTGGGCGGCGCGTAATCTACGACTCTGGCAGGTGATTCTTGTCTGGCTGCTCGCGGTCGAACTGCTTGTGACCATGCTCTGGCGGTTGTAGGAACAAGAGCCGGATCGGAAACCGCACTTAGCGTTTCGTTGATTCGCAGGAAACCGATTGTTCGCTCGGAGGCGAAAGAGCACATTCTCCCGTTCGACTTCGGCGCCGTGCCGGGCAAAAACGTCGAGGATGTCCTGGCGTGTAATAATTCTCTCCGTCGCTTGGGTTCAACCCGAAGAAGATTCGGGCCTCGGGTTTGAGATGACGCTTAAGGTCGGTGATAAAAAACTCCCATTCCCTCGCGCCCCAACACCAGGAATGTTCTCGCCGACCATGGAAGGAGGTAGAGAAACCCGTAATTAGATCGAATTTCAATCCCAGATCCGGCATAGGTTCAAAAGCTTTAATCGTGTAGATAATCCGCCTTACCCCGAAAAGATCGACCATCGCGTCAAAGACGGGAATGCCGGCGACATCGAGGCCGACGCCGCGGTGACCCAGAGCCTGGGCGACAAAAAGAAAATAACCAGCGCCACATCCGATATCCAAAATATCAAGTGGGGGCTCCCTTTGCAGATTGAGGTCCTGCACGCGTCGAATGTTGAGCGGGAGGAAGTTGTACGAAGATCAAGATACTTCGCGTAATCAGGCCAGCCAGTAGACGCGGTGGGTGACCATAAGCCGTATTGCTCCTGCAAAGCGCGAAGGCGATTCTGGATCGATCTTTCTGAGCAGTGTTGCAGTCCGATCGGAAAGAGGCTGCGACGCATCCGGCGCCAGGTGCGCCGATAGGTGAGGGGCTGGGCAAGCTTGGCGATTTTGTGGGAGAGTTTCAAAGCGCGTGCTCGGGATTAAACGGAAAATGTTTGTTCTTCAACCTTTCCGGAACGCGCTTGGTTTGTTCAGCTTCGATTTCCTCGGTGGCTGCGCCTAACGAATCGTAGGCGTCGCGGTTCTTCGGCGCGCGGCACATGTAAACTGTGGCGTGGGCGAGGGGAATGCGCGCTTCCGGCATGCCGACAAACTCGACCGCCTGCTGTGTCGCGATGGCGAGCGGCAACGCCTGAGCGTCCGCCAGGCCGACGTCTTCGCTCGCGAAGATAACGATGCGCCGCGCGATGAAGCGGAAATCCTCTCCGGCATGCAACATTTTGGCCAACCAATAAATGGCGTCCTTCTCATTGGAAGCGCGCATGCTTTTGATGAAGGCGCTGATCGTGTCGTAATGCGCGTCGCCCGCCCGATCGTAGACAATGGCTTTGGTTTGAATGCTCTCCTCCGCGACCGAGAGGGTGAAGGTGACAGACGCCTTTTTCGTCAGGCTGGGCGTTGGTCGCAGCAACTCCAATCTTCAAGGGCGTTCAAACATTTGCGCGCGTCGCCGTCACTCAGCTTGGCGAGGTGACGTTTTGCGGCCGTTTCCATCTTCACCCGATAATTTCCGAGACCGCGTTCCTTGTCCTGCGAGGGCACGATCGATCAAACATCTCCAGTTCCTTCAAGCCTAACGACTCCAGCTGGAAAACCTGCGACCGCGAGACGAGCGCGCTATTGACGTAGAAGAATGGATTGTAAGTCGTCGCGCCGATCAGGCGCAGGTTTCCGCTCTCCACGTCCGGCAACAAAATATCCTGCTGGCCCTTGTTGAAATGATGGATCTCATCGACGAACAAAATCGTCTTTTGACCGGAAATGCGGCGGCGCTGGGTCGCGGCGGCGACGACTTTGCGCATCTCCGCCACATTGCTTTCGACGCCGCTTAATCGTTCGAATTTCGCTTTTGTCATTGCGGCGATGATCTGGGCGAGCGTCGTCTTTCCCGTGCCGGGTGGACCGGAAAAGATTACCGACGGCAATCGGTCCGCCTCAATCGCACGGCGCAGAAGTTTGCCCGGCGCCAGAATATGTTCCTGCCCGACAAACTCATCGAGTGAGCGCGGTCGCATCCGGCTGGCGAGCGGCGCGGTCGCGTCCGTTGTCACCTCCGTTTCTGCATCTGCAAAGAGATCGTCCACGAGTCGATGTTAATGGCGCGCGTTCATGTTTGTCAGCCGCTTGACCGCGGAGACGTGCTCCCGCATTCTGATTCGCGTCCGGCGCCCATGAAAAGGATTCTTGTCCCAGTGGATTTCTCGCCCGCAATGGAGGGCGTCCTGGCCTTGGCGGACGAAACCGCCCGCGCTTTCGACGCCGAGCTTCATCTCGTGCATGTCCGCGAGATTGCGGCTGTTCCGGTTTTTCCTGCGGCGACGATCGGTTACCCGGGCATCGGCATGCCGGAGATGGGAATGGCAGATGGACTTGCCGACTGGTCGTAGCGGGCTGTCTTCCGCCGGATTCGCCGAACGAAAAAAAGAAAAGCCAGCTCGACGCCCTCGCGGAAGAGCTGAAGCGAAGCGGGCGACGTGTCTTTGCCCACCAACGCGACGGAACGGTCGTGGAAGAGGTCTTGCAAACGGCGACAGGAAATCGCCGCAGACCTTATTGTGATGGGCTCCCACGGACACGGGTCGGTTTACAACCTTCTTGTCGGGAGCGTGACCGAAGGCATTCTCAAGGCCGGCCAACGTCCGGTGCTGCTCGTTCCGGCGCCGGCCACGGCACAAATAGCGACTGCGCTACTTGCGTCCGGGCCCTTTCTCCCAAATTCTTCGTCATGCTTGCCCGCAAAGCTCTTTTGCACTGTCCTTGCTTTTCTCGCGTCTGATTGGCTTGGCGAGCGCGTCGCCTTTGCCCTTTGAGACCGTTTTCAAGGGCAAGCGACAAGTTTGATCGCCTCGTGCGGCAAGCCGAGGCCAATCAACTGGCATTCGTCTCCCTATCGGCGAACGCACCGCGGCGGTCGGGCGCGCCCTGGTCGGGACGCCGCTACAAATCGTATACGCTTGAGATCGACAATCACGTCGAGGCGCCCTCGGTCAATTTTTATGGAATGGATTGCTGGACGTTTTTCGAGATCTCGCTCGGCTTTGCCCGGATGCTTGAATGACTCCGCAAGCGAGTGGACCCCGGCGCGCCTGCTCCACTACATCGAGCTCGACCGGTATCGCGACGGCGCAGTGCACCGGCGAATATCTTTCGCGATTGCATTATCTGGAGGATTGGCTGGCGGACAACGACCGGCGAGGGCTGGTCAAGGACCTCACGAGAGAACTTGGGCGGCGTCCGCGCCCCGCACGCCGCGCATGAGATGACTTTTGGGTGGCGGCACTATCGTTATCTTAAATGCAAATCCAGCTCTCCTTCGAGCCGCTTGGGCGGATGGAGGCCCGGGTAAGCGAGCGCCCGCTTTACCAAATCCCGAAGAGTCGGGTTGCGCAGATCGAGTCAAAGCTGAAAAGCGGCGACATCATCGGGATTGTCTCGCGTGATCGGCCGGGCTTTATTCGACTTCGCATGTCGGCCTGGCCTACCGAACCAACGATGGGGTGCTGCATTTCATGCACGCTTCCTCTCCGCAGCAACTATGGCAAGGTGCGTCGTCGACGCGCGGCTTTCGAGTTATCTCGCGCGCTATCGGAGCGACACTGGAATTCTGGTCGCGCGACCGCTCCGTTAGTCAGTCCTCGTAGTCCTTCATCTCGTGGACCACTTTCACGAGACGAGCAATCGCCTTTTCCGCATCCGGCCCGCACGCTTCGAGCGTCGCGACGGCGCCGCAATCCAGATTCGCGCGCATTACTTCGAGCAGGCTTAGGGCTGAGAAGCGACCCGACGGCGTGATAAGCCAGATCTCAGAGCGAAAAACATTGGCCTGACGCACAAACTCGGCCGCCGGCCGGGCATGCAGACCCAGCTGGTTCTTAACTGTAATTTCACCAGTCGCTCGCTGGTATGGCGGTTTGTGTGAGTTGCCATCATATATTAAGTATTGGCTGGTGCCCCAGCGTCGATACAGAAACTGTTCAACCGGTGAGAAGAAAATTTTGTCTGCGAGCAAGCCGATGACCACGATGATGATCATGACACCGATGACTTGCTCCATAGCCTGTTGTTCGCGGCCAAAATGCAAGAGCTGACCAAGACCAAACCCAGTCAGGATGGTAACGTAAATCTCCGCCGCCATCAGTGAGCGCCAGGCGAAAGCCCAACCTTGTTTCATCCCGCTGACGATAAAGGGGAGTGAAGCGGGAAGAATCACCTTGAACCAGAGGTGCAGGCTCTTCGAACCCATGGTCATAGCAGCCCGGCGATAGATTGGTGGAACGTTTCGAACCCCTGTATCTGTGGCGATAACTACTGACCAGAGTGTTCCCATGACCACGACGAACAGCATCGCCGCTTCAGTTTGTCCAAACCAAAGCAGCGCGAGCGGAATCCAACAGGTACTCGGGAGAGTTTGTAAGCCGAGAGACATGGTCCCAACCGTATCCGATACTACACCCCAGCGCGCAGTTAACAGACCAACGGGCAGACCGCCGATGATGCCAATGACATAACCAATGAGCAAACGCTTAATGGTAATCACGGTGGATTCAAGCAAGGTGCCATCGGCGGTGGCATCTTTTAGATAGGTTACGACGCTAACTGGCGAAGGCACCAGCACCGGCGACCAAATATGAGCATCGAACAATAACTGCCAAAGAATAATCAAGCCGCCAAAGAAAGCGGTCGCACTAAGGAATCGTTTCATTCTCCTACCTCCACTTCCGGTTTGGTGAAACCTTTGAGCGAGCGCGTGATCCGGCTGGCATAACCGGCCAGATCGACGCTGTTAATATCCCGCGGTCGCGCCAGTTCGATGACGAACTCTTCCTGCACCCGACCTGGGTGCGGCGAAAACAGTATGACTCGATCACCAAGACAGGCCGCCTCCCTGACGTTGTGAGTGACAAAGACGATCGTCTTTTTGCGCGCCTTCCAGATCCGCTGGATATCTCCGTAAAGTTGTTCACGGGTCAGACGCGTCAAGCGCGGCAAATGGCTCGTCCATGAGCAAGACCCGCGGATTTGGAGCAAGAGCGCGGGCAAGAGCTACCCGCTGCTTCATGCCTCCGGACAACTCATGGATGTTCGCCCGTTCAAAGCGACTGAGTCCGACTAGCTCCAGGTAATACCTGGCGACATCAAGACGGTCCTTTTTCTTCAATCCCGGCTTGAGTTTCAAACCAAAGAGAACATTCCCCAGGACATCGAGCCACGGAAAGAGCGCGGCTTCCTGAAACATCACCAGACGTTCGCGTCCTGGCGCGGTAATTGGCTTGCCATCGGCCATCACGGCGCCGCTATCTGGTTTCTCCAAACCGGCAATGATATTCAGGAGAGTTGATTTCCCGCAGCCGCTCGCGCCCACCAGGCAAACGAACTCGCCTTCGCCGACCTTAAGACTAACTTGGTCGAGGGCATGAACATCTCCGCTGCTTCCCCCTTTGAATGTCTTGGAGACACACTCAATCGCCAGCTTGCTGGGAGCAACAACCTCCAGTTCTTCCTTAACTGACGACACAATTCGAGGATGCCACGAGATGCCCTTGGGTGCATGCATTCGCTAATGCCCTTAATCGCTTGATAGTCTTTGCTCTTCTACGGGTTTTGGATCAACCGTGAAGTATCGCCTGAGCCCTTGATGAAACCGGTGGCCTGGCCGTCTTTAACCGCCTTTTCGACCAGCCCCGGAGCAACCTTGGTTGTGAGTTCGATCCGTCTCAGCGAACGCGCTACCGTATCGGCGGAAACCTCAGTCCTTGTTTCTGCCTTCAACTCGGCAACAAGCATCTTTTCTGCATCGGCGGGATGCGTCTTGATCCACTTCGTTAACTCATCGTTTGCCGCAACGATTTTCTTCGCCAAATCCTTATGTTCGTTAAGGAATTTGACGCTCGAAACCAGCCAGGTAGTGATACAGTCCTTATCTTCAAGAAAGACCCTGGCATTCGCATCGTTTTCCAGGCGAGTTACCCAGGGCTCGACGGTCCAAACTCCGTCGACCGCGCCACTTTGAAAGACTCCGAGTTGGTCCGGATTAGACGTTGGGATCACCAGCACTTCGCCACCGGTCTGAGTGACCTTATAACCATTGGCCTTTAACCATGCCCGGCAGGCGATATCCTGGGTATTACCCATCTGCGGCGTAGCGATCTTCTTGCCGCGAAAATCCGACGGCGACTTTCGGGCCATCCGGCTTCACCACCAGCGCCGCGCCCCCATCGGCGGCGCCGGAAATCACACGAATCTCGTCGCCTTTAGCCTTGAAATGGGCGTTCAGGGCCGGTCCGGTCCCGACATAGGTTACGTCAAGTGAGCCGGCGAAGATCGCTTCCATCGCCGAGGGCCCGGCGTTGTAAGTGAACCATTGGATCTCCACGTTCGGTCCCAGCCTTTGCTCGAACCAGCCTTTGCCTTGCCGGGAAAAAGCATGCGCGATTACCCCTTGAGCGTGGGTGATGTTCGGAAAGTGCCCGAACCGAATGGTGACTTTGTCCGCCGCAGTCACGTGATTGACGCCGAACAGAGCGAGAGTGAGAAGCGTTAGTAAGGTGCGTAGTTTCATAGGTATTTCGAGTGTGTAATTGAAAGTTAGAAGTTGAAGGTCGTCATGACATAACCGAAGTCGGCGTCGTCATGAGGCCCGGTATCGGCAAGATATTGCCCGGCAAAGAAGTGACTGTAACCGAGAGATACCTTGACGTGCTGGATGGGTTCGATGCCGACAATGAAATCGATCTCGTGTCCGGCAAAATTACCTGCCCCAACGGTGCGAACGTCCTGACCGGTTGGGGTCTTTGTCCGCAAAGTGGAGATACCATTGTTGCGGTACCAAAAGTCTGCTGTATCCGCCAGCCAGAAGGCGTGGTAATGGAACTCCAGGTCGACTTTCTTGGCAGGCTTCGCGCTCAGTTGGAAACGAAGGTCATGGATATTGCGCCAACCGAATTCGTCCATCAGGCCGTACTTATCGTGGTTGGAAGGAAACAGGTTCTGAAAGCTTTCAGAATTGCCATCGTTTGGGTCGCTATCCCCTGAGGCAAAGTCGTACTCCAGGCCGACGCGAGGTTTCCAGGAAGCGTCTTTCCAGGTGTAGCCGCCGGAAACCGCAAGCGCAAAAGCGCTTAGGTCAAAGCGCTTGGAGTTGCGATCGGTCTGCCACACATCACCGACTTCATAAACGAATTCGCCTGAGTAGTCCCATCCGTTGAGTCTGTCGGAGGTGTTCTTGGTGCGCGCACCAATGGTCGTGAACCGCGCGGCGGGTCCGTTCCAAGTGCCCTGCGGATCGATCCTGTTCGTGGGATCCAGGTTTGGTTGGTTATCCTTCTTGTCCCGGTAGAAGACGTAGAAATCGATCGCCTGTTTCGTTCCGTAATCGGTCGAGAAATAGACCCCGCCAAAATTATCGGCCGAATCGCTTTCGTTAAACTCACCACGTACGATTTGCACCGGACGCATGAAGAAGCCTTCCATCCAAAAATAGTACTTATGTTCCCAGCGGAGCCGGACGGCGTCGAAGGTCCGCCCGAAGTTTCCCCACCTTGAATCGGCCACCAGTCGCGCGTCACCGTAGGTGATTGCCTGCCGTCCGACGGTAAGCTGAAAGTCAATCTGCTTCAGGTCGCCGATCGAGATATAGGCCTGACGCAGATCCCACTGATCATCACCGTCGGCGCTATTAACGCCGGGAATATTCGGACGCTCGGAAAAAGCCTCTCGGGCATCTTGCGTCTGCCCATAGAGTTTTACCCAGGAATCTGGTGCGATCGTTAGGCCGATCCGAAAACGATTCCGCAACGAGGTTCCATCGGTAATTTCATGGTTGTCGGCGCCGGCATGAAAGTCCCGGTTATTTTGCCGGTCTTCGAGACGCATTCGTTCCTCGATGTCGAGGACAAGCTTGCCATCCCAGAAACTGAGGAAGTTGTCTTTTTTCTTTTCTACCGGGGGCGGCGGTGGCGGACTCGACTTGGCGTCTACCTGCTCGCCGGCTTTGGCTGTTGCAGGGAGAACGAAGAAGAGCGCCAAAGCCAACCCGGCAATTGGCCGAAGCGCTCGGTACAAGGTGATTGAAATGAGTTCTAACATATAGATGATCAAAGAGAAAGCGGTTCTCCGGTGGTCTGGTAGAACGGCCTCGGTGGTTAAGGGACCTCCAGTATGTCTGGACGGCTAAGTCTCTTGTTGGTGCCAGCACTTTCGGTGCCTTCCGCGCTCTCAAGTCTCGTTCGCTCAGTGCGCTCGATCTGCGTGACTCTTGAATCGTGAACTACGATCTGGACGACGCCGTAGCGGAGAGTTTCAACTTTCTCACGCACCAACGAAAGCCACCGGGGATTGTCATTGTTCATAGAGATGAAACTCTTTTCTCATCGGAAGGTTCGTTCTCGCCGAGAAAGGGAAGGACCTGCTCAAGGCCAAAGGAGCGCCGCGCAAAAGGCACGGCAATCTTATCGCGCCGCATTTTGCGGAGAGTGATGTCGACGATTTGCGCGAGCGTGTAGCGGTCGAGGATACGGGCGATAGCGTTACGCACGTCGAGCATGAGCATGCGTAAGCCGCAATGCGCTTCATCCGGACAGGTGCAGCGGTGATAGGCTGTCTTGCTCACGCAGGCGATCGGTGCGAGCGGCCCATCGAGCAGCCGGATGACCGCGCCGAGCTTGATCCGGGCAGGCTGGTCTGGCCAGTAAATAACCGCCGAGCTTGCCCCGTTTTGTCTCGACATACCCCCCGGCACGCAATTGCGAGAGAATTTGCTCGAGAAATTTGATCGGGAAGCTTTTCTTTGGAGGCCAACTCGCTCACCTGAAGGATGGGACGGCCGAGTTCCCGGGCAATCCCGAGATCGATCAGCGCTCGCAGAGCGTATTCGCTTCGTTTGGAAAGTTTCATCTCTAGTGGTCTAGTCGAGTTTTCGATAGTCTAGTAATCGAGTATAGTTGTCAAAGCAATTTTTGAACCGAGTGAGAAGTTTTTTTCCGGATCAAGCCGAAGAGAGAAAATTCTCCGCTCAATCGAGAGCTTCCCAGCGGAGGCTGCGGGAAGGCTTTGGGCCGACGGGCCGCTCTCGCAGGAACATCGGCAGGCTTGCAATCCGTTCGACCGCCCGCCTCGCATCGGGACCTTCGACTTCGAGCACAAAGCTGTCGCCGCAATCAAGCTTGGCGAGCAATATTTCCAGGATTCGGTCGGCCGGATAACGTTTTCCCTTGGCGTGAATGGTCACCGTGCTTTCGAACAACAGCACGCAGCTGACGAATTCGGTGGCGGGCCGTGCATGGAGGCCGTGGGCATTGAAGAGGGTCAATTCCCGGGTGATCCGTTCTATTTCAGGGCGCAAATGGCGAAGGATGATCATGGCGTCTTATTCAGTTGGAAGCTGGAAAACTCAGCCGGACGTGTCTGGGTGCTTCCGAGCGAGAAATTGAGTGGCTGCGAGTAACGATTTTCAGGCGGTTAAAGGTGAAGGTCCTGTGCACCCTGGAGCTCCGGTCCCTCGAACAAGGGCGGTCGCGGTTTTCTCCCAAAGAGCCATCGCAGGGAAAACGATGATCGCGGCTGGGAGCGCCATCGCCCAAAACACAATCGACTCACAAAGCAGAGCAGTTTCGGTCAGGATTGATTTCATATTTGGTCTTTAAATGTCTAGTGGTGTGGTATGGATTCAATACTCTACTTAATGAGTAGAGATGGCAAGCTTTATTTTAGAAAATCTTGAGGTGCGAAATTCGCCTTGGAAAATTCCGTTGCTGTCAGGAGGAGCGAATCTTGTGACGGCAAGTAATTCCCGAGAATGAAACCAGGATCCTGCGGTGGCCAAACCGGAGCATATCCGCTGGATCCGCTATCTGTTACGACATCCGCAGAGCGGTCGAAAGGCAAGTGGCGGAAGACGGCATTGATCAGCCGACTCGCGGAACAAACACCGCGAGATTTCCATTCTTTGCACGCTAAGTGCTCGAAACTACGGCGCCAATTCTGGCGACGATTGAGGCGCCCTCGTATTGCTCACCGACGACTGCGCTGGTGGACTAGCCGATTCCCGGAGCGACGCCGGCACCTCTGTCGGACTGCGTGCGTGCTGAGTTGGAGTAAAGATCGCAAGAGCCAAGGAAAGAAATGCAACTACAAGGATTGCAATCCCAGCGACTGTCCAGGTCAGGAATCGCTTGCCGACCGAAATTACCTCCACCTGATGGCGCCCTGCTTCGGCCCGCTGGCAGCGCACTTTGCGCCGACGCGCAAACTCAGTCACCGCGGCGACATGGTCGGGATGGGACGGGAACCGTTTGATGAAAGCAACGAGTGCCCAATCGGTAAAATTTGGGTAATCGCGTTGGGGCTCCATCGTCTACCCCCAGCAAACGAGCGGTCGAATTGCCACGCGCGATAAGAACTCGGGCCCTCCGATCATCCAGACTTTGACGCGCATGATTTTTTAGCGCGTGGCGGGCCTGAGTTGCTGCGAAGCGAAGGATCTCGAGACGATTGGACCCCGTGAGATCAGGGAATTTAGCCTTTCCCAACCCGCGGCGACTGGAAAAATGATCGCTGCCGCAGGCAAGGCCAGCGCCCAAAACAGACTCACCTTAATAACCGAGAACGTTTCTGTCAGGATGGTTTTCATAGTCGTAGTTAAGTCTACTAATACAGTATAGATTCATACTAAAGCAAACCAGTAGACATGCAAATTGTTTTTTTTATGCAGTCGGAAAGACAAAAGATTTTGGCTTCCTCCGTTGCGAGCGTCTTCGGCCCGCTGATTCAAGCGCCTGCTCGCAAGAGCGCATTCGGCCGGAAAACTACGGCACTCATCAACCAGCCTGCCGGCCCGGCGAGAATTCCCGCGCTCAATCGAGAGCTTCCCACTGGTGGCTTCGGGAGCGCTTTCCGGTCTCTGGCCGTTCCGGCAGAAACATTGGCAGTCTCGCAATCCGTTCCACCGCCCGCCCCGCATCCGGACCTTCGGCTTCGAGCACGAAGGTGTCCCCGCAACTCAGGTCAGCGAGCAATACTTCGAGGATACGGTCAGCCGGAAACTGTTTGCCTTTGGCGTGGATAGTGACCGTGCTTTTGAAAAGGAGCACGCAGCTCACGAATTCGATCGCGGGCTCCGTGCGCAAGCCATCTGGATTGAACAGAGTCAATTCTTTCGTGAGTGGTTCAATTTCCGGGCGCGGGTGGCGAAACATGATCATGGCAGTTGTTGAATGAAAAGATTTCAGAGGTTTAGGCGGTCATCGGCGAAGGTCTCGTGCAGGCGGGGCCGGTCGTTCCTCGAATGAGCGTCGCGGAGATTTTCTCCCAAAGGGCGATGGCTGGGAAAAAGACGAAGGCGACGGGAAGTGCCACCGACCAAAACACAATCGCCCCACCAACCAGAACAGTTTCCATCAAGATTGATTTCATATTTGTTTCCTCCCTTTTGAATGTCTACTAATTCAATATAGATTAATACTCTACGGCTTTGATAGAGATTGCAAGCAAATATTTTCAGATTTTTTTATGTGCGAAATTCCCCTTCGAAAAATGCGCTTTCCTCGGAAGAGCCGGCCTGAAGAACGGCGAGGGTTTCGCGCAGACGGTCGACGATTCCCGGCTGTCTTTTGCAGGCGAATGCAACTTGTTCTGGTCGGCGGATACAAAGCAGTTGCCGAATAGATTTACCGCCGCATTAGGATCGCTACGCTTTCGGCGGAACTCGACCACCGCGGAGGACACGATGGCGCTGAGTGGGAAGCGTTAACCACTCGCGCCGATCGAACTCAGGGCGAGGTCTCGTCCGAATCCCGGCCGTAGCCAAAGCGCGGATCAAGCGTGCGCAGCGCGATGGCGGCGTAGGCCTGATCGTTAGGCGAAAGATAATCCTGGAAGCCGCCAATCTTGCCCCGGCGAACCTTGAATGATTCCGGATCACCCGCGTCGCCGGCACGCAGGATTTTGGAATCAAACGCGCCGGCGCTTTCCAGTTTCTGCATATGGCCAAAGGCAGAAAACTCGAGCGCGTGGGCAAAGGCTTTTTCCTGCACGGGATGTTCGCCCAGAATCTGCAGGACTTCACGAAAACCGGCAGCTGGCGCGAGGCGCAGTGTTTCGTAGCGCAGGAGAAGAAAGTTCGGACGTCCGGACCATTCGGCGAGCCAGCTGTTCATGATTTCGACCATGGAAAGAATGCCGAAAGCGGAATCGCGCAGCAGTTCCGAAGCTGACCTGTGTTTCAATTCGTCGGGCGTTTCTTTCGTTCGACGGGTTAATTGGACGTAAAGCGAAACGAATGCGTCACGCGGATCGCGCGCGAGCAAGATCACAGGGAGCCGGAGGCGTTCGCGCGGCGGGATCAGATATTTCCCGCGCAGCTTGTCCCAGCGATCGGCCTTCGTGCGCTGCTCGAACAGGTCATGGGTGTAAATGAGTCGTGGGACCCCCTTGTGTTGTTCGGGCTCAAGCGTAAAGGGCTGCCCAATCTTCTCGCAAAAGTAGGCGCAAAGGAATGTTCGCACCCAGGTGCGTCCGCTTTTGGGGATAGAGACGACGAGCGCGTCACCGCCGGAGAGCTGGCGGGCGCGGCTGCTCAGGTTCCACCTTACGAGACGCCTCATGGCAATTCGATCGGTTTCCCGATCTGCGCTCGCAACGCCCGCCGAAGCCGGGCGCGTCCCAAGGCGCGGCGCAGCCGCCGTTGCCACGGCCGGGGCGAAAAGAGCGGACGAAAGAATGGTTCGATCGCAATCCCGTGTTCCCGGCAAAGTGCGATTGCGTCCGGCATCCAAAGGCCGCGCGAGATGGCTGACATCAGGTAGGGGATCGGCGTATTTTCGCGCCGAGTATAGGCGAGGATCTGCATTGTCTGGGTGCGCGCGCTGCCACGCGCCTCGAAATTCCACGCCGTTTCTTCCGGGCGCAGAATCGAACGCAACGCGCTCTGTTTCCAAAGTGTTACCTGGCAGCGCGTGCGACCGTCGGAATTCAGAGGCACGATGCCAAAGCGATCGTTGAGCGGTTGAAACCCTGGGTCATTTCGGGGGCGTGCGCGAAAGCAGAGCGAATCGGCATTCAACTCAATGACTTCTGCAATATCGCGCTCCATTTGCGTGCCATTCACCGGCGCGGTGAGAAAATAATCTTCCTGCAGATAAAGGATGTAAGGATGCGCGATCTGGTCGAGGACGCGCAGCAGGTTGCTCGACCAGCCCTGGTCTTCGCCGACGCGGATCGTCCGAATGCGGGAGGACCGCAGCTCGAGTTCGTTGGTGACGAGGAAAATATCCAATGGACAATCGGGCCAAAACTTCTGGAGGAAGGCGGAGAAGGGTCGCCATGCATCGAAAAACGCATCGCAACTGGAGACGACGAGCGCGATGGAGCCTTTGAAGTCGTTCAGCTCCGCCATGAGCAATTCGTCTCGCACAGTGGGGTTACGAGCAAGAGATTTCACCGATGTGCCGGCCTGGCGCGCGGGTTGTTTTTTGAGTCAATAGGAGGTAGGATTCTGTCCTCCCAAAAAGGGGGCGTACTGGTTTCGACTGATTGTTTGAAGCGCAGACGGCATGTCGAGGATGGTTCGTTGGCCTCGTTAAAATCCGGACCAAAAAAAATAAATGCAGATCACCAAGATCTCGCTCTCGCGGCTTAATTGACTGCGATGTTTCCGGCTGGACGCCTGCTACGGCCGGAAACATGGACAGCAGGCTAATCGGACGGCGGAGTGACCGCGCCGGACGGTGAAGGATTTCGTGGACGCTCGGGAGACGGCAGTGTGCCGGTGCAACGTCGGCTCCTTAAACATCATCGCCGGCTAAACATGTAGAAGTTCGCGGAGAGAGCGATTAGGACAGGGGTTCAACT
The DNA here is from genome assembly GCA_963771865.1 of uncultured Verrucomicrobiae bacterium. Classification (GTDB taxonomy): domain Bacteria; phylum Verrucomicrobiota; class Verrucomicrobiia; order Chthoniobacterales; family UBA10450; genus Palsa-1392. The sequence continues at coordinate 5,022 of CAVYVJ010000012.1, read as the reverse complement.
CCCCTCGCCTCCACCATTTATTCTCGCCTGAAGGCCCAGGTGCGACCGGCCGCGAGGATTGCCGTGCTCATCCTGAGGCTTGACTAACCGACAGTGAAATCGGTAATCTCGCGTCGATTTGAACGAGAACGCACCAACTTTCCCCACCATCGGGGGGACCTTCATGACCACGCATTGGAGTGTGGTGAGTGACTTCGCACTTGAGCATACCGCGCCTGATCGCGCGGAGGCAGCCCTCACCCGTCTTTGCCGGGATTACTGGCCGCCGCTTTATCGGTTTGTGCGCCGGCGCGGTTATAGCCGAGACGATGCCCAGGATTTGACCCAGGGTTTCTTCGCTTATCTGATAGAGAAACGGGCGTATGCTGAGCCCGATCGCAGCAAGGGCCGGTTTCGCACTTTTTTGCTGACGCTGCTAAAGCGCTACCTTGGGGCGGCAAGGCATCATCAATGCCGCCAGAAACGGGGCGGCGGGAAGTCGTCGCTGTGGCTGGAAGATGGCCTGCTCAATGGGTTGGAGCGGATTTCCGACGATGCGCTTCTCATTCGCGCTCCCCTCGATGAGGAGCGTCTGTTCGAATGGAACTGGGCCACCGCGTTGGTCAGCCGTGCTATGAAAGCCCTGAGCGACGAATATGCCGGCGAGCGGAAGGCGCGCGTTTTCGCTGAGCTGCGCCCGTTTCTGACCGGAGGGGTAGGTCTGCCCACTCACGAAGCGGTCGCGGCGCGTCTGAGAGTTTCGGTGGAAACGCTGCGCAGCCATCTCTTTCGGCTACGCGCGCGGTATCGGGCGCTGCTTCGCGCCGAAGTATTACGTACCGTTCCCCGGGAGAAAGACATCGACGGCGAGCTGCGTTACCTCTGCCGCGTGCTGATCGCGACTGCCTGAGCGACGGGGCCGCACGCGTCCCGGAAAGAGAATGCCCGAACCGGTCGAAAACAAAACCCTCCTCTGCGAGCAGTGCGGCGCACCCTTGCACAGTCGTGACGGTGAGATCGACTGCCTGCATTGTCTCCTCACCGCCGGGATCGAATCGGGGACGGGCGAGGCGGGGTCGCCTAACGAATCGGCCACGCGTTTTTACCAACACTACGAAATCCTGACCCGCCCCAACGGTTTGTCCTGGGAACTGGGGCGCGGGGCGATGGGCACGACCTATAAGGCGCACGATCGCAACCTCGACACGCCGGTCGCGCTTAAGATCATCAATGCGCGCTTCTCCGCCCGGCCCGATGCGCGGCAGCGCTTTCTGCGCGAGGCCCAAGCGGCGGCGCGCCTGCGTCACCCAAACGTGGCGAGCGTCTTCCATTTCGGCACGATCAACACCCTCCCTGATCCGGAAGGAAAGCCGCTGAGCGCGGAAGAGAATGCCGAGGCCGGTGATTGTTTCTATGCGATGGAGTTTATCGAAGGCGAAACGCTCGAAGCACGTCTCCGTCGCACTGGTCCGCTCCCGCCCCTCCTCGCTCTCCAGGTGGCGATGCAGGTGACACGCGCTTTGGCGGCGGCGGAGAAGCGCGGCCTGGTCCACCGCGACCTCAAGCCCTCCAACATCATGCTCGCGATGGAGGAGGAAAATTCCGCGATCAGGGGCGAACCTGGCGAATCCTGGGTGAAAGTGATCGACTTCGGACTCGCCAAGTTCGACCGGGAAGAGCCCATCGGTGGCGCGAAGTTTTCCGGCACGGTCGCCTTTTCCAGCCCTGAACAAATCGAGGGACGCGAGGTGGACGGCCGCGCCGATATTTACTCGTTAGGCGTGACGCTGTGGTATTCGTTAACCGGCAACGTTCCATCCACTGGGTCGGGCGAAGGGACGCCGTTGCCAGCGACCCAACTCGCCGAGCGTGGCGTCCCACCGCCAGTAATCGCGCTCCTCGAGTCGATGCTCGCGCCCAATCCTCAAGACCGGCCCGCTTCCGCGGTCGCTCTGGCAGAAGTGCTGCAACGTTGTCTGGAAAATCTCGCGAGTGATCGTCAACCCCGGTCCGGATTGCTGGCCGGCCATCGGTGGCGCGCCTGGGCAGCCGCACTTGGCCTTGCGGCCGTCTTGATCGCGGGCGCCATTTATTTCTTGTCGGCTCGTCCGCCATCCGAAGATAAATCGATCGCGGTCCTCCCTTTGAAAAACTTGAGCCACGACACGGGCGATGCCTTCTTCGCGGAGGGTCTCGAAGACGACATTCTCTCGCGCCTGATCAAGATCCGCGACCTAAAGGTGATCAGCCGCCTGAGCTCACTGCGTTATCCGGCCGACGCGCCGCGTAATCTGCCGGAGATCGGCCGAAGCCTCGGCGTGCGGCATGTCCTGCAGGGCAGCCTGCGCCGGCAGGGCAATCGCGTTTTGCTCAATGTTGCGCTCATCGACACGCTCAATGGCCACGAACTTTGGGCGGAACGCTACGATCGCACTCTGGCGGACGCGATCACTCTTCAAGGCGAGCTGGCCAATGCGATCGCTGATGCGCTCGATGCGAGGCTCAGTCCGCAGGAAAAAATCGACGTGCACGACAAGTCAACTCGTAATCCGGATGCCTATGTTCTTTACCTGCGCGGCCGCAGATTCGATAACAGCCCCACTTTTGCCATCTCTGATAACGAAGCGGCGCAGGCTCTTTACAGCCAGGCGATCGCGCTTGATCCCTCTTTTGCGCTCGCCCATGCCCGGCGCGGCGCGGTGCTGGCATTCCTCTATCGCTTTCGTGGGCCGAGTGATGAGTTAAGAGACAACGCTTACGCCGAGGTGGAGGAAGCGCTTCGATTGCGGCCGGATCTTGGCGAAGCCCATCTCGCCAAAGGGCTTTGCCTCTATCGCATCGACCGCGATTTTGACCGGCCTTGCCAGAGCTGGAAAACGCGCGCCGGCTTTTGCCTAACGACACTGAGGCGGATAGTTTCATCGCTTATATTCATCGCCGCCGCGGCCAATGGCATAAAGCGCGCGCGGGGCTGGAACGAGTCCTTTCGCGCGATCCGCGCAATGTCACCTACCCGGAAGAGCTTTACACCACGGGCTATCTTCTGCGCGACTGGCCTTACGCGGCCGAGCATATCCGCCAGGCGGAAGCGATCGCGCCAACGACGAACGCTGTTGGCGGTGGAAGGCGCCCTGGTCGATCTCTGGCGTGATGGCAATCTCGCGCCTCTGCACAAGGTCTTTGCCGGGATCAAATCATTCGGCGACCCCGAAGGTTCCCTTGCCTGGATGCGCTGGGACGCGGCCTTGCTGGAGCGTGATTTTCCGGCCGCCGAGGAGGCGATCGACATGTTTCCGTTTGAAACCTTACCTTCGGTTTTTGGTGCCCCGGTTCCGAAGAGCTATTTGAAAGGCTGCATCGCCCTGGCCAGCGGAGATCGAGCGCAAGCCCAGGAACTATTTGAAATTTCCCGGCCCGTGCTGGAAGCCGAAGCGCTCGCTCATCCAGAGAGCGAACTGCGTCACGCCCGGCTCGGCGTCCTTTACGCTTATATGGGCCGCAAGGCCGAAGCGATTCGTGAAGGCAAGCGCGCCATCGAACTGAAACCAGTCGCGAGCGACGCCTACGATGGTCCCGAGCAGTTATGCATGATGGCGCTCATCTACGCCTGGGTAGGCGAACCGGACCAGGCTATTGCCATCATCAGGAAACAACTTCCAGCGCCAGCCGGGGTCTTCTTTTATGAAGCGAGCATGAGCTGGTGGGAATTGCGGTTACGCTGGGAATGGGATCCGCTCCGCAAAGATCCGCGCTTCCAAGAGATCGTCGCTCACCCGGAGCCGCCCACGATTTATTAGAACTCCGGCGTTGGGTTCAGCCGTCAGCGGATGCAACGCAAGAGGGGGGTCAAACGCCGGGCACGACTTTTTACGATTTTTGCAATTATTTTTGCAACGCGGCGGGGATTTTGAGCATGGAATAGGTAGAGACCGATAAGTCGTACCAATGGCTCGTTCCCAGGCCCCTCATTGGAACCGACGGAGTCCTGAAGGCGCCCGTTCCCCCCGCCTTCAGGGGTCTATGGGCAGGGACGAGTTGGCAGCGGTCCGGAATCAGGCCGTGGCATCGGCCATTCGAGTGGCTAGGGGATTTTTCGCCGCTTCGAGCTGGCTTCGCCAAACAGTCGGAGGCAGAACGCCGATCATCATAAAGATGAGCTGACTGGCCCCAAAAGCGATCAACCAGGGAAACGCGCTATCCATGAAACCGTAGGAGTGCAAGCCGATGCCGAGCATGTTCACGCCAAACCAGGACCAGCTCGTGACGACATTGCCGAAGACCGCCATGACCATCAGACCTCGTTGCCTAACGAGCCCACCCCAGCGGGCATGCAGAATGATGGCGTTCCAGAGCACGATGAGGAGCGCGCCGTTTTCCTTCGGGTCCCAGCCCCAGAACCGACCCCATGATTGATCCGCCCAGATGCCGCCCAGGATCGTGCCAACGAAACTGAAGAGCGTGGCGAAGCAAACGATGCCGTAAACCATCCGGGTGAGCGATTGCGCCGTGGCGCGATCGAGCGAGGGCGTGAATGCCCCGCGCACGATGTAGGTGAGGGCGAGAAACCCGGCCAGGAAAGTTGAAGCGTAGCCGAGCGTGACGCAGACGACATGGGTCGCGAGCCACCCATTGGTGTCGAGCACGGCGCGCATCATTTCCATCGTGTCGCCATCCATTGAAAGATGGTGCGCGATCAAAAGTGTGATGAAACCGATCATCGCGGCCGTCGCGCTCCCGATGCCATTGCGGAAAAAGCGCTCAAGGAAGATGCCGAGCAGGACGGCGGCCCAGCCAATAAAGACGGCTGAGGAATACAAATTGGTGACCGGCGGCCGGCCCTCGAGATACATCCGTGTGATCAAGCCGGCGGAATGCACCAGGAAAGTCAGCGACGAGGAGCGCGAAAGCATAGCGCCCGAGCGTCTGCGGCCAAGCCAGCCATGATGCGCAAGCCAGGATAAAAATCAGCACGTAAATCACCATCGCGCTGTAAAAGAGCTGCAATTGATTGAAGACCGCCTCGACTTTTGCCTTCCAGGCGCG
>CAVYVJ010000011.1:0-30665 GCA_963771865.1 uncultured Verrucomicrobiae bacterium | reverse complement strand
ACCATCTCGAATCATCCCATCGGATACGGATGACGTTCGCCCGCAGACCTGGCAGACAAAGTTCTGCGATCAGGTTGGCATTTAACGCCTAGATCCTGACGAGCAGATTGTGACCGGTCATTTCCGCCGGTTGCGGGAGGCCCAGCAAGAAAGAGCAAGGTCGGAGCGACGTCGGCCAGGATGCCGTCCTCGACGCGGAATTGCGCGGCATCGGCGGCCACGTAAATGACGTGGACGAGGTTCGTGGTGTGGGCGGTGTTGGGCGAGCCATCCGGGTTGCGCATGAGCTCGCAGTTGCCGTGGTCGGCGGTGACGAGGCATTTTCCGCCTAACGAGAGCAACTTGGCAATAACCTTGCGGCAGCATTCATCGATTGTCTCGACCGCCTTGATCCCGGCCTCGACCACCCCGGTGTGACCAACCATGTCGGGATTGGCAAAGTTCAGAATAATCAGATCGTAGTCTCCCATCTTCGCCAGGACGGTCTCCGTCACTTCGGAAGCGCTCATCTGCGGTTGCAGATCGTAGGTCGCGACTTTGGGCGAGGGAATGATGGTGCGATCCTCACCTGCAAACGGCTTCTCCACTCCACCATTAAAGAAATAAGTGACGTGCGGATACTTCTCGGTTTCCGCAATTCGGAGCTGTTTCTTCCCGGCGGCGCTCGCGACTTCGCCCAGGATGTGCGCGAATGATTCGCCCGGAACGGCGAAAGGGACGCCGTAGGTTTCGTCGTACTCGGTCATCGTGACGTAGTGCACCTGGGGATGAACGCGACGATCGAACCCTTTGAAATCCGGAAAGATAAATGCCTGCGATAATTGCCGGGCCCGATCAGCGCGGAAGTTGAAGAAGAAAACGACATCCCCGTCGCGTATCCTCTGTTCATTAGGCAAGGCAAAGATGAGTGGCGGGAGGAATTCATCGGTTTTGCCGTGGGTGTATTCCTGAGTCACGGCGGCAGAGATTGATTCCTCGCAAAATTTTCCTTCGCCGAACACGATTGCGTCCCAGGCCAGCTTGGTTCGATCCCAGCGTTTATCGCGGTCCATCGCATAATAGCGGCCAATCACGGTAACGATGCGCGCGCCGCTGGGCTGGAGGTCGCGGTTGAGCGTGGCCAGAAAATCGGCTCCTCCCGTCGGTGACGTGTCCCGGCCATCGGTGAAGGCGTGGACCATGATGTCGGAAACGCCCGCTTCTTTCGCGGCATTGGCCAGGGCAACGAGGTGCGAAACGTGGCTGTGCACGCCTCCATCGGAGACAAGTCCCAAAAAATGCAGCCGCGAACCACCGGCTTGGGCAAACATCTCTTGCAGCACCTTGCTGCGCGCGAGCGTTCCTTCCGCGATGGCCTTGTTGATCCGGGTCAGGTCCTGATAAACGATCCGACCCGCGCCCAGGTTCATATGGCCGACCTCGGAATTTCCCATTTGTCCGGCGGGCAGCCCGACATCGAGACCGCTCGCGCTCAAGCGCGCCCCCGGATATTTGCCGTAGAGCTCGTCGTGAAATGGGGTCCGCGCCAGAAGGGTGGCGTCTCCGTTCGCCTCAGCCCTGTCCCGTCCGCTCGGATTAATCCCCCAACCATCTCGAATGAGTAACATCACTGGTGCAGTCATCGTTTTGAGAGTTCTATTGTTTGATCGTTAGGCAAAACGTTCCGGTTGGCCAGTGGTGGCGAGAACGGAACGCCACCAGCCGCTGCCGGGATCGAGACGCTTCGTCCGCGTCGAAAGCAGTTGGATCGGGATATGGATGAAGCGTTCGTGCAGAAATCCAATCACGACGCCCGTCTTGCCGGCCATCGCCGCATGAACCGCGTGCCGCGCGTAAAGATCGCAGAGCAACGCGTCCTCCCCGTTCGCCGGCCGGCTCCGGACCTGATAACTCGGATCAAAATAGCGAACTGCAATCGGAATGCCTTCCGCCTTAAAGAAGGTTTCGATTTTCTCGCGCATGAACAGTCCGATGTCCTGGAGCTTCACATTTCCCGAAGCATCGCGCACGGCCGAATCGGCCTCGAGCAAATCCTGTCCCGCACCCTCGGCGACGGCGATGACCGCGTGCGAGTTGCGAAGTATTCGCGCTTTGAGCGCGGCTAGAAAACTTTCGAGGCGGAATGGCACTTCCGGAATGAGCGCAAAGTTCACGTCCTGACTTGCCACTACCGCGCCCGCCGTGACAAACCCGGCATGACGTCCCATCAGTTTCACCAGCCCAATCCCATTCGGCACACTGCGCGCCTCGGTGTGCGCGCAATCGAGCACGCGCGCCGCTTCGTCCACCGCGCTAAGAAATCCGAACGTCCGCGAAACGAAAGTGACGTCGTTGTCGATCGTCTTCGGCACTCCGACGACGGCGAGAGCATGACCGCGTTTCGTTGCTTCCTCATAGAGCGCGCAGGCTCCGCGCTGCGTCCCGTCGCCGCCGACGGTGAAAAGAATATTGATGCCCCGGGCGATCAGGTTATCGACGGCGCAGCAGATATCGACCGGACCGCGCGACGAACTGAGAACAGTTCCTCCCTTTTGATGAATGCCGTCGATGAACGTCGGTGTGATCTTCACCGGCTCGCGTCCGCAGGCCGGATCCAGCCCGCCATAACCGCCCCGAAAACCGAACACTTCGCTGACGCCGTACCCGTAGTGCAGTTCGAGAAAGAGCGAGCGAATAACGTTGTTCAGTCCGGGACACAACCCGCCGCAGGTGACGATACCGGCGCGCGTTTTCGCTGCGTCGAAAAACAATTTCTCGCGCGGCCCTGCCAGCTCGAACTCCAATCCCGGCTCTGCCCCGACCTCGATTCGCTCCGGGATTCGGACGTCGTCGCTAATCGTGTGGCTGCTCGCTTTAGAGGGGAAACGCGCTTTGCCGAGATTGGGTGCTTCCATGGAAGACGCAGTGCGAACCTGGCCGGAAACTTATTGTGCCTGGACGTCCAGCCGCATTAACTCGATGCGGTGATTCGCGTTCGGATTGCGGGCCGAAGGCCCCGCCACGAGCATGACGCGTTTGGCCGACATGCTGTTGGCGCGCAACCAACCTTCGACGAACTCGCGCCAATCAATGTCTTCATCTGCGTTTTCCACCGGATACACGCCATACGAAAACGCCAGGCCCTGGCAGGCAGCAGCGTCCGGGCTGGGTGCAACCAACCAGACCGACGGTTTACATCGCGAAAGAATCCGCGCGGTAGCACCGCTCCGCGTCGGCACCAGTCCCAGATCACACGGCACGGTATCGAGCGCGTGTTCGACGACCGAGGTCATCCGGTCTCCACCAGTCATTGCGGCTTGTTGCTGAAGTAATTCGCGCCGGGCCATCAGCGTTGTGCGCGGCCGATGTGTTTCGGTAAAGGCCGCAATCTTTGCCAGCATCGTCACCGCCTCCTCCGGGTATTTTCCCATCGCAGATTCGGCGGACAGCATTACACAATCGGTGCCGTCCAGAATCGCGTTGGCGACGTCGGTGGCTTCGGCCCGAGTAGGGAGGCGGCTCGTGGCCATCGATTCCAGCATCTGCGTCGCTGTGATCACCGGCTTGCCCGCGAGATTCGCTTTGGCGATGAGCTGCTTTTGTAGAGTCGCGATTTCCTCAATCGGAACTTCCACCCCAAGATCGCCGCGCGCGACCATGATGCCGTCAGTCGCAGCCAGGATTTCATCAAAATGCTCCAGGGCATCGGCCCGCTCGATTTTCGCGATGATAAACGGATGGTGACCGATCTTCTTCGCGGCCGCGCGGACTGCTTCGATGTCGGCCGCGCGCTCGACAAACGATTGGCTCAACGCATCAACCCCTTCGCCCAGCGCAAACTCCAGACAGGCGCGATCACGTTCGGTGAAAGCGCGAATGCCAAGATCAATCCCGGGCAGATTGAGCCCCTTGCGCGAACGCAGTTCACCGCCAACCGCCACCGTGCATTCCACGTCGTTCCCCGTCACCCGATCGACCACGAGTTGAACCAGCCCGTCGTTCAAGATAGAGGCGGTTGCCCGCTTTCACCACCCGCGGCAATGGCTCGAACGTCATCGAGACCCGCTGCTGGTTTCCGATGATGTCTTCACTCGTTAGGGTAAATCGGTCGCCCGGGGCCAACTGAATCGGCTCCGGGTCAATTTTCCCCAGTCGCATCTTTGGTCCGGGCAAATCAGCCATGATGGCGACACGCCGGCCGATCTCTTTCGCCGCCGCCCGAATGCGCTGGATAACTTGCCCGTGACCTGCGAAGTCACCGTGCGAAAAATTCAGCCGCGCGACGTTTAATCCCGCGCGAATGAGACGCTCCAGCATCTCCGGCGATTCCGAGGCCGGCCCGATGGTGGCAACGATCTTGGTCTTGTGCGCCGGCAATGCCGTCGCCGGATTCATGAGGTGAACATCGTCTTGCCGGCGCCGCGCAGGTCGGTCACGGCTTGTTTCACCCGCTCGGCCATGCCTACTTCGGCGAGTCCAAGGTAAGTGCGCGGGTCGTAGACTTTCTTGTTCCCGACTTCGCCATCCACCTTCAGCACGCCGTCGTAGTTCTTAAACATGTGGCCCGCGACCACGCGCGTGAATGCGTACTGCATGTCGGTATCCACGTTCATCTTCACCACGCCGTAATCGATCGCTTCGTGAATCTCGTCCTGAGTCGAGCCGGAGCCTCCGTGGAAGACGAGATAGAACCGCGCTTTCTCACCGTATTCCTTCACAACCGCGTCCTGGCATTCTTTTAAGACCTTTGGTCGCAGCTTCACCGTGCCCGGCTTATAAACGCCGTGCACATTGCCGAAGGTCGCGGCCAGCACATATTTGCCGCCGATGGAATTGAGCTTGGCCGCCACGGCCAGAGTGTCCTCCGGCGTGGTATAAAGCTTGTCCGAGTGGTCTCCCTTGACGTCATCCTCTTCGCCGCCCACCGCGCCGGTCTCGATCTCAAGCACGAGATCGTCTTTCGCGAAACGCTCGAGGAGCCCGGCAGAAATGTCGAGGTTCTCCTTCAAGGAAAGATTGCTCCCGTCAAACATATGGGCGGTGAACAGATTCGGCTGGCCCGCCGCGCGGCGCTTCTCGGTTTCTTCCACCAACGGTAAGACAAACTTATCGAGCTTGTCCTTGAGACAGTGATCGGTGTTGAGCGCGACGTAGATCGGATAGCGCTCTGCGACGCGGTGCACGTGTTCCGCGATCGACATCGCTCCCAGCGCCATGTCCTTAACCGCACCGCCGGAAGCAAAAGCCCCTCCGCCTGTCGAAACCTGGATGATTCCGTCCGCTTTGCTTTCGGCTAGTCCGCGTAAAACCGCGTTCGCGGTCGTGAGTGAAGTAACGTTTGCCGCCGGAAGCGCGAAGCGCCCGGCGCGCGCGCGATCGAGGATCGCGCAATAGGTTTTGAAATCTGCAACTGGCATTTTGTTCCTTTCGTTAGGCAGCTTGTGCTGGTGCCTCGGAAAGAGCGGCCACCCCGGGCAACTCCTTTCCTTCGAGCAATTCCAGGCTGGCTCCGCCGCCGGTGGAGATAAAAGTGATTTTGTCCGCTACGCCCGCTTTCTTGACTGCTTTGACGGAATCGCCACCGCCGATAATGCTGACGACCTTCGGGTTCGCCGCGATTGCCCTGGCAATGGCGAAAGTGCCTTTGGCGCAATCCTTGATCTCGAATACGCCCATCGGGCCATTCCAAAAAACAGTCCGGGCCTTCGCAATCTCAGTGCGAAAGAGCTCGATCGTAGCCGGGCCAATATCGACACCCATCCAGCCGTCAGGAATAGATTCGTTAGGCGCGGTGTATTTTCCCTTGGAAGCCGTGCGGGCATTGAAGTCGATCTGCTCGACAATGTAGCTGTCGATTGGCAGGAGGAACTTTATCCCGCGCTCTTTGGCTTTCTTCAGCGCAGCCCGCGCGGTCTCAACCTTGTCCTGCTCCGCGAGCGACTTGCCGACGGATTGCCCATTCGCCAGGTCGAAGGTGTAGGCCATGGCGCCGCCGATCAGGATTGCGTCCGCTTTTTCGATCAAACGATCGATCACCGTGATCTTGTCCGAGACCTTGGCGCCGCCGAGGACAACTACGAATGGGCGTCGCCGGTTTTTCCAACTCCTGGGCGAGATAGCGCAGCTCCTTTTGCATTAGGAAACCGGCCACCGCAATCGGCAGAATGCGCGCAACACCTTCCGTGGAAGCATGGGCGCGATGCGCACTGCCGAAGGCGTCGTTGACATAAATCTCGCCGAGACCGGCCAGGGCCTGAGCGAAGGAAGGATCGTTTTTCTCTTCCTTAGCATGGAACCGGACGTTCTCGAGCAGAGCTACTTTGCCTTCCGTCATCCGGGCAACGAGGTTTTCGGTTTCCTTGCCGATGCAATCGGCGCTAAAAAGGACCGGCTGTCCAATCAGCTCCTCAAGTCGGGCTGCCACCGGCCGAAGCGAATATTTTTCGATCGGCTTGCCCTTTGGCCGGCCGAGATGCGACATCAGAATAACTTTCGCGCCATGCTCGCGCAGATAGTTGATCGTGGGCAGGCTTTCGCGAATTCGCGTATCATCGGTCACTACCTGGTGGCCCTTGCGCTCCTCCAACGGCACATTGAAGTCCACCCGCACAAGGACGCGTTTCCCTTTCACATCGACCTGGTCCAGCGATAGCTTAGACATGGCCCCTCCCTGCGATGTAGCGAACGAGATCGACACAGCGCAGGCTGTAGCCCCACTCGTTGTCATACCAGCTGATGAGCTTGAAGAAGCGGCTATTTAACCCAATGCCGGAACCCGCGTCGAAAATACTCGAATGACTATCCTGGATAAAATCGCTCGAGACAACTTCATCATCTGTATAACCGAGAATACCTTTGAGATAAGTCTCACTCGCCTTCTTCATGGCCGCGCAGATTTCCTCATAGGAAGTCTCCTTTACCGTTCGCACCGTAAGATCAACCACGCTTACTGTAGGTGTTGGCACGCGGAAAGACATGCCCGTGAGTTTTCCTTTCACCTCGGGGATAGCGAGGCCGACGGCTTTCGCTGCGCCGGTCGTCGAAGGAATGACATTGATCGCGGCTGAGCGCCCGCCTTTCCAGTCTTTTTTTGACGGACCATCCACCGTCTTCTGTGTCGCCGTGTAACTGTGAACCGTCGTCATCAAGCCTTCCTCGACTCCGAAACCTTCCTTTAACAGCACGTGTACGACCGGGGCGAGGCAGTTTGTCGTGCAACTGGCGTTCGAGATAATGTGATGCTTGGCCGGATCGTACTTCTCATGGTTAACACCCATGACCACCGTGATGTCGTCGTTCTTCGCGGGCGCGGAGATAATCACCTTTTTTGCGCCAGCCTCGATGTGACCCCGGGCCTTGCTCGCTTCGGTAAACAATCCGGTTGATTCGATCACGATTTCCGCTCCGAGCGCCTTCCAGGGCAACGCGGCTGGACCTTCCTTAATGGCAAGGCACTTGATCTTGTGACCGTTAACCACCAAAAGATCGTCTTCGTCATTTTTCGCCTCGGGCGATTTTGCGCTGAAGACTTCACCGTTGAACCGGCCCTGAGTTGAATCGTACCTTAGGAGATACGCGAGGTTATCTGCGGGAACCAGATCATTCACCGCCACGACCTCGATTTCCTTGCCGAGAAGCCCTTCGTCGCAGATCGCTCGAAAAACGAGCCGACCGATGCGTCCAAAGCCGTTAATGCCAATCTTAATCATAATGTTCCTTTGTGCTGTTGTTGAAAGTAATGGTGCGGAGGGTTACCCGGTTGTTAGCGCATCTTTCCGCCATAGATGGCGTCGTCGCCAAGTGCCTCCTCGATGCGCAGAAGCTGGTTGTATTTTGCGACCCGGTCCGTCCGGCTAAGCGAACCGGTTTTGATCTGGCCGGCGTTGGTCGCGACCGCGATGTCGGCGATGGTGGTATCTTCACTCTCGCCCGAACGATGGCTGATGACCGCGGTGTAGTTGTTTTCCCGGGCCAGCTCGATCGCATCGAGTGTCTCGGTCAGGGAGCCGATTTGGTTTACCTTTACAAGAATGGAGTTAGCCACTCCCCGATCGATCGCTTTGCGCAAAAACTGCACATTCGTAACCAGCAGATCATCGCCGACCAACTGTGTCGTCGCGCCCATCGCGTCGGTCAGTTTTTTCCAACCGTCCCAGTCATTCTCCGCACAACCATCTTCAATCGAGATGATCGGAAACTTCTTTACCAGCACCTGGTAGTAGGAGATCAACTCCGCCGCGTTGCGTTTTGAGCCGTCCGATTTCTTGAAAACGTATTCCTTCTTTTTCGCGTCGTAGAACTCTGAGGCGGCGACGTCGAGCGCGAAGAATATTTGTTGGCCTAACTTGTAACCGGCTTTCTTCACCGCCTTCGCGATCGTCTCGAGCGCGTCGTCCGCACTTTCAAACTTCGGCGCGAAACCACCCTCGTCGCCCACCGCGGTCGAGAGTCCGCGCTCTTTGAGGACACTTTTAAGCGCGTGGAAGATTTCGCATCCCGCCCGCAAAGCTTCGGAAAAGCTTGGCAACCCTTTCGGCATGATCATGAACTCCTGGAAATCCACCGGAGCATCCGAATGAGCGCCGCCGTTGACGATGTTCATCATCGGAACCGGAAGAACCTTGGCGTTGGGGCCGCCCAAATACTTGAAGAGCGGCACGCCCAGTTGACTGGCTGCGGCCCGGGCGGTCGCGAGCGAGACAGCGAGGATGGCGTTCGCCCCAAGCTTCGACTTATTAGGCTTGCCGTCGAGTGCGATCATCGCCTTATCAATCCCCACTTGGTCGAGCGCGTCGAAACCAGCTAACTCTTTCGCGATCGCTTTGTTCACGCTCCCGACGGCCTTGGTTACGCCAAGACCGTTGTAGCGCCCCTTCTCGCCGTCGCGAAGCTCCCACGCTTCATGTTCGCCGGTGCTGGCACCACTTGGCACAATCGCCCGGCCGCCGGCACCGCCGGCTAAGATGACTTCGGCTTCAACAGTCGGGTTACCGCGCGAATCGATTACTTCGCGCCCTTTGATTTGAGCAATATTGGTCAGAGACATAGTTAGCCTTGGTTAAAAAAGCGATGGGTGTGATTTGCCTTGTTCATTTGAGAATTGTGTCGGGAAGAAAGGGCTGGCCGTTCGCCAAAGCAGTCAGGTTCGCCACCGTTACGCGCGCGATTTCGGCCAGTGCTTCCTGCGTGAGAAAAGCCTGGTGCGCCGTGATGAGGACATTGGGAAAGGTTAATAGCCGGGCCAGCTCGTCATCCTGCAGGATCTGGCAGGAAAGGTCCTCGAAAAAGACGCCTTCCTCTTCCTCATAAACGTCAAGTCCTACACCACCGATTTTACCGGACTTTAACGCTTCGATCAGCGCCTTCGTATCGATGAGGGCGCCACGACTGACGTTGATCAAAATTGTCCCCGGCTTCATTAGCTCGATCGTCTCCGTCCGGACGATGTGGTAGGTTTCCGGAGTGAGCGGCACATGCAGGGAAATGACCGCGCACTCGCGCGCCAGCGTTTTGGCGTCGGTGTATTCGACTCCTGCCTTCTTCGCCCAGTCCGGCGACGGAAACGGATCGTAAGCCAGGACCTTCATTCCGAAGCCGCGCAGAATTTCGGCTGCGACCCGCCCGATCTTGCCCGTCCCGAAGATGCCCGCCGTTTTGCCGTGCAGATCGAAACCGACCAGGCCGTTGAGAGAAAAGTTCAGGTCTCGCACCCGATTGTTCGCCCGCGGGATTCTGCGGTTGAGGGCAAGGAGGAGAGCAACCGCGTGCTCAGCCACCGCATAGGGTGAGTAAGCCGGCACCCGCGTAACCGAAAATCCGAGCTCGTTCGCGACCGGGACATCAACACCGTTGAAGCCGGCGCAGCGCAGCGCGATATGCTTTACGCCTAACGACTTGAGCGCTTCCAGCGCCGGCCGGTCGGCGCGATCGTTGACGAAGATGCAGACTGCTTGCGCATTCTGCGGCGGCAATGGCGGTGTCCACATTCAGCCGAAACTCTTTAAAGCTCCACTGGATGCCTTCATTCTTGACGGCGCCTTCCAGCGACTCGCGGTCGTAAGCTTTGGTATCAAAAACAGCGGTCTTCACGATTGTTCCGTTTCGTTAGGCGGCGAGCGGCACGGCGAGCTGGCCGCGCATCTCCGCCGCATATTGGTCGGCGTTCAAGCCCGCCAGGAGGTGAATGGTTTTGTCAGGCAGCTTCACCACCGCTTCGATCCCGGCCTGGCGGAGCGCACTTTCATCGACGAGGCCGTCATCCCGCAGGACGATGCGAAGTCGCGTCTCGGCGCAATCATCGACGCGCTCAATATTTTTCGCGCCACCGAGCGCAGCGATCCAGGCGGCGGCTTTGCGGGCGGCGTCCGGATCGCGCAACTTGGAAACGACGCCGGCCGCAGCGGGGGCCTGGACTGGAGATGGCTCTTCGATTTGGTCCGCTTCGGGTCCGGCAGTCTTAAGATATTCTTCCATCTCGGTCTTCAGATTCTCGCTTTGCGTGCCGAAAATGGCCTGCACGCCGTCCCCTAAGACCACGACACCGGCGGCGCCCAGCGCTTTGAGTTTGTCCGCGTTGGCCTTGGTGACATCGTTCAGTTTCACGCGCAGCCGCGTGATGCAGGCATCAAGGCTGGCGATGTTGCTGCGACCGCCGAAGGCGCGCACCAGCTGCAGGGCGAAGCTGTCGCTACTCGCGCTTCGTGCTGCTTTCGCGCTTTCATCTTCCACTTCGCGGCCGGGAGTTGCGAGATTGAAGGCACGAATCGCGACCGTGAAGACGGTGTAATACAACACCGCCCAAATCGGCCCGAGGACAAAAAGCCAGAGCGCGTTGTGCGATTTCGGGAAGAGCACCACGTAATCGATGAAGCCGTGCGAGAAGGTGAAGCCGTGTTTGATATTGAGCGCGATGCAAGGAAATAAGCCGCACCCGCGAGGAGCGCGTGAATGGCGTAGAGCACCGGTGCGACAAAGAGGAACGCGAACTCGATCGGCTCAGTGATGCCGGTGAGGAACGAAGTGATCGCCGCCGAAATCATGATGCCGCCGATCTTGGTCGCGGTTTTCCGGACGAGCGCAGCGCCACATCGCGATCGCCGCGGCCGGCAGGCCCCACATCTTAAACAGATAACCGCCGGTCATGTGTCCGGCGGTCGGATCGCCGGCGATGAAGCGCGCGATTTCGCCGTGCACGACATTCCCCGTGGCGGGATCGGTGTATCAGCCCGCCTGGAAAAAGAACGGCACATTCCAGACGTGATGCAGCCCGAACGGAATGAGCGCGCGTTCGACCACGCCGTAAATGGTGAAGGCGAGCGCCGGCTGCTCGTTCACCGCCCAATGTGAGAAGGCGTCGATGCCGTTGCCGATCGGCGGCCAGATGAAACTCAGGATCGCGCCGACAGCGATGACGATAAACGAAGTGATGATCGGCACCGAGCGTTTGCCGGCGAAGAAGCCGAGATACGGCGGCAGTTTTATTTTGTAGAAGCGATTGAAACACCACGCCGCGACCAACCCGACGATGATGCCGCCGAAGACGCCGGTCTCGATCGATGGAATGCCCATGATCGGTTTCACATCGATGCCGCGCAGCTTCGCGCAGACACCCATGCGCGGCGAGAAACACGACGTAACCAGTCGTGCCGGCGAGCGCGGCCACGCCATCGTTTTCGGTCAGGCCAATGGCCACACCGATGGCGAAGAGGAGCGGCAGATTGGCGAAGATGGCGTCGCCGGATTTCGCCATGATGAGCGAGACGCTCTCGGGCAGGAATCCGAGAATTGGCGCTGCCGACGCCGAGCAAAATGCCAGCGACCGGCAAGACCGAGACCGGCAGCATCATGCATTTGCCGATTTTTTGCAGAAGCGAGAAGGCGTTTTTGAAATTGAACATGATCTAGTCTCCGAATTCGGGCTCGAGCGCGCGGACTTCCTCGACCGTCGCGCACTGCAAAGCGCGCTGCGCCAGTTCGCGACAATGAGCGTTAGTTAAGCCGGCGGATCTGCGCTTTGACTGTCGGAATGGCTGGCAGGCTGACGCTGAGTTCATCGACGCCGAGACCAACGAGAATCGGCACCGCGTTCAAATCGCCGGCCACGCCGCCGCAGATCCCGACTTCTCGATGATGGGCGTGTCGCGCCTTCGATCGTCTGCGCGATGAGATGAAGCACGGCCGGATTCAGCGCATCGACTTTGGGCGCGAGCTTGGGATGACCGCGATCCATCGCCAGCGTGTATTGAGTAAGGTCGTTTGTGCCGATGGAGAAGAAATCGGCCTCGGCGTGCAAACGTGTGCGCCATGACCGCGACGCTCGGCACTTCCACCATGATGCCGCAGTGGATCGGAGGCACGCCGAGCGCCTTCGCTTCTTCCGCCAGCACCGCTTTCGCATCGCGCAGCTCCTGCACCGTCGCGATCATCGGGAACATCACCAGCGACGTCGACCGGCGGATGACGCGCGCAGGATGGCGCGGATTTGCGTGCGCAAGACTTCGGGCCGGTCGAGCCCGACGCGAATTCCGCGCTCGCCCAGGAACGGATTGTCTTCGCGCGGGATAGGCAGATAGGGCAACGGCTTATCGCCCCCGACATCGAGGGTGCGAATGATGACCGGACGCTCCGGCCCGATCGCCTTAAAAATTGCGATATAACAGGCGGCCTGTTCGTCCTCGTCCGGCGCGGACGGCCGATCCATGAACAAGAAACTCGGAGCGAAGCAGCCCTACCCCTTCTCCGCCTAACGAGGCTACCTGCTGGGCATCCTTCAGTCCGCCGATGTTGGCGAAAACCGGAACGCGTTTGCCGTCCGTGGTTACGGCCGGCTCGAGCGCGTGAGCTATATCTTCTTCGCGTTGCGCTTTCGTGACGCGCCTGGCGGTCGCGGATGCGCTCGACTTGGTCCGGCGCCGCGTTCAGTTGCAAAGAGCCTTTCGACCCATCAAGGATGACTGGAGTATCGTTCGCGACGTCCAGGGCGTGCGGTTCAATCCCGGCGATCGCCGGAATACCCAGCGAACGCGCGAGAATAGCGACATGCGAAGTAGCGCCGCCGCGCACGGTGGCGAAACCAACCACTGTCCCGCCTTCCATCGTGGCCGCATCGGAAGGTGTGAGATCTTCGGCAATCAGAACCGAATTCTCAGGATATTGCGGCGGCATTCGCGTGATGCCAGTGAGCAATCCGAGCACGCGCAGGCCGACATCGCGCACATCGTTGGCGCGCTGCGCGAGCAGTTCGTTGCGAAGGGACGCGAGCCTTTCGGCATGAACTTTAGCCGCGCTTTTCCAGGCGAATGCAGCGCTCTTGCCCTTCGCGATGGCGGAGTTAGCGATGTCGAGGAAATCCGGATCATCCAGCAACTCGGCGTGCGCGGCGAAGATCGCGGCCTTGGCCGGATCAGCTTTGCCGTGCAGCTGAGCGCGCAAGCCCTCGAGTTGTCCGCGAGCTTTGCCGAATCGCATCGGCCAGCAACTGTTGCTCGTGTTCGACGCCTCGCCCTTCTTCCTCCACCATGATCTCCGCGCGCCGCACCTGAAAAACTGTGCCGACGGCAAGCCCGGGCGAAGCAGCTACGCCGAACAAGAGATTTGGGTCATCGCTGCGCGGACGCGGGGCCGGCTCTGTGATCTTCGCCATCGTCGTGGACGCGGGTGCGGGCGCTGGTAACTGGCCTTCGTCCCCCAGCCCGGCGGCGATCAGCTTGCTCAGCTTCTCGACCGCTTCCTTCGCATCCGGGCCTTTCGCCACCACCATAACCTTGTCGCCGCCCAGGACTTCGAGCCCCATGATCGAAGTCACGCTGCGCGCATTAGCGAAGCGATCGCCTTTCTGCACCTTCAACTCGCTTTGGAAACTCTTCGCCACATTCGCCAGCACGGCGGAAGGGCGCGCATGGAAACCAGTGGCGTTCGGAACCAGGATCGCTTCCGAAGTAACCGTCGCGCCTTCCTTTGCCACCTGCTTCGCCGCACCGTCGAGCAGACTTAGCTTAAGCAGTGTATCTGTCCCGCTCTTGACATAACCCGAGGCGCGCTCGACCACGCGGGCGGCATCACCATTCAAGATGATGATTTCCGTGAGCAGGCTTTTCGCGCTGCGTCGCGATCTGATCGAGATCGAAATCAATCAGGGCCGCGCCCGCCTCAACCTTGTCTCCTAGTTTCACCCGCGGGGTGAAGCCGGCTCCTTTCAACGACACCGTATCAATCCCGATGTGCATCAGAACTTCCACACCTCCCGGCAGGCTTAAGGTCAGGGCATGCGAAGCAGCGTGAAGTTGCGTGACCTGACCTGCGCAGGGCGCGCGCAAGGTGGCATCGGTAGGATCGATCGAGAGACCGTCGCCCATCAGCTTTTGGGCGAAGACCGGGTCGGGCACGCGCTCGAGTGGATAAACGACGCCCGAGAGTGGGGCGAGAAGGAGAATTTCGTTAGGCATAGGCAATTAGCACTAGGCCTCCTGCATCGATTTGAGCCTTGAGTTCCGCTTTGAGTTGTTCGATGTCCGTGTTGGCTTCATAAATTCGCGACAATCCTAAGGCGGCGGACTCGAGACCCGCAGCAAGCGCGAATGAACGATGGTGGCGCATAGATAGTGATTGAGTGGCTACTTGGATCTCAGGTTTCTGAAGACGCGAATTTCAGATTTTCAGTTGATTACGCTTGAGGCTCTCTGGTCCCTCTGTCCATTAGACCTTGGTCTTAGCTGCACGCGCAGCCGCGGATGCCAGTTGTAGCCGGGATCGATGATCCCGGTCGCTCGATGTGCCAGTGCGTAATCGAAGCTTTCGCGAATAATGCGGGACAGATCGCGTTTCACGCCCCGCCGGTAGCCCAGGCCCGACCGGGATCATCGATCCCAGCTACAACTGAGGTCCGAACCGCGTGCGCCGGCTTACTTCCGCGCGACGCCGCGCCTCATTGCATCTTCGCGACCGGCTTTTCCAAATGGCCGCCAAAACCAAAACGCATCGCCGAAAGCATCTTGTCCTGAAAACCGGCTGCTCCGCGCGAGATGAAACGCTGATAAAGCGCGGTGGAGAGAACCGGAACCGGCACATCTTCGTCGATCGCCGCTTTGATCGTCCAGCGCCCTTCGCCGGAATCGGCGACGCGCCCGCCAAATTGCGCAAGCTTCGGATCGCCCGCCAGCGCATTCGCGGTCAGGTCCAAAAGCCAGGAGGAAATGACGCTGCCGCGCCGCCAATTTTCCGCGATATCAGCTAGGTTGAATTCGTATTGGTAATTCTCCGGGTGGCGCAGCGGTGTCGTCTCGGCATCGATGTCCCTTTGTAGTTTGCCGGCGTTGGCGGCATTGAGCACGCCAAAGCCCTCGGCGTAGGCGGCCATCATTCCATATTCGATCGCGTTGTGAACCATCTTCACAAAATGACCGGCGCCGTTCGGCCCGCAATGCAGGTATCCTTGTTCGGCCGTGCCTCCGAGGTTTTCGCGACCGGGCGTGCGCGGGATCTCGCCGATCCCGGGAGCGAGCGAGGCAAAAATCGGATCGAGCCGTTGCACCGCAGCGGTCTCGCCGCCGATCATCATGCAATAACCGCGCTCCAAACCCCAGACGCCGCCGCTCGTGCCGACATCGACGTAGTGAATTCCCTTGGCGGAAAGTTCTTTCGCCCGCCTGAGATCATCAATGTAATAGGAGTTGCCGCCATCGATGAGGGTGTCGCCTGCTTCGAGCGCGGGCAAAAGACTGGCGATGGTCTCGTCCACGAACCCTGTCGGAATCATCAGCCAGACGGCGCGAGGCTTATCCAGTTTCTTCGCCAAATCGGCGAACGAGTTCGCGCCAGTGGCTCCTTCACCGGCCATCGCTTCGACGGATTTGGGAGAAACGTCGAAGACCGAGCAGTGATGGCCGGCTTGCATCAGCCGCCTGACCATATTCGCACCCATTCGACCGAGGCCGACCATTCCGAGTTGCATTGGTGAGTTCGTTTTCATTTCAGGTTCGCTCCTATCAGGCGTGGTTGACTTATATCGCTCTGTTCCCCGTCGCTTGGTTTTAGTTCAATACCATCTACTTGCCCGCTTCGGTGAACGCCTCCATCCCGCCGGCGACATTCTCGACTTCTTTGTAGCCACCCGCCTTGAGCAGACTGCTGGCGATGGAACTGCGATAGCCGCTGCCGCAAATGACGGCAATCGGTCGATCGTTAGGCAAATCCGGTCGCTGTTTGGCGAAGGAAGCAAGCGGGACGTGACGCGCGCCTTCGATATGATGGCTCTGCCATTCGGAAGGCGTGCGCACATCGAGCACGAGCGGCCCGTTATCTTTCAGCCTCGTCTTCAAATCTTCCGCGCTGGTCTGGGCGAGCTTCTGGGTTCCGGTGAGCGCGTCGGCTTTAACATAACCGAGGACGTTGTCGAAGCCGATCCGGGCCAATTCAAGCCGCGCTCTCTTTGCCTCCTCCGCCGAGCCGACGACGAGCGCGATCGCTTTCTCGCCCGGGACCATGAAGCCGCTCCAGGTGGAAAATGAGGGACTGCCAAGGCCGATGTTGACGCTGCCGGGGAAATGTCCGGCCCCAAACTTTGCCGGTGAGCGCACATCGAGCACGACGGCATCGTCCTGCACAGCATGTTTCAACTCCTCCTCCGTCATCTCATCGAGTGGCGGCAAAGCGCTGAACGGCTCCGCGCCTTCCAGATTTACCCCGACGTCATAGGAAAAATAGGCCGGACGATCGGGCAGATTGGCGGTCATTTGCTTAACGAACTCAGCCCGGTCCTTGATCTGCATCGCCCAGTTCAATTTCCGTTCCTGGCCGACAAGCGAGAAAGGCGCATCGGAAATGGCGCGTCCGCAGAGCGACCCGGCCCCGTGCGCCGGATAAACTTTCACTTCGTCCGGGAGGGTGAGGATTTTGTGGTGGAGCGAATCGTAGAGCTTGCCGGCGAGCGCGCTCGGATCTTCATCCGCATCGCGCAGGTCGGGCCGGCCGACGTCGTTCACGAAAAGCAGGTCGCCGGTAAAGATCGCGACCGGTTGACCGTTCTCGCGGACGAGAAAGGAAAGGCTGTCGGGCGAATGTCCCGGGGTTTCGCGGAGCTCGACTTCGAGCGACCCGATCCTGACAACTTCGCCATCTTTCGCGTCGATATGGTCATAGTGGGCGGGCGCGTGCTGCGAGACATAGACTTTCGCGTCGGTGCGGTCGGCCAGCTCGCGAAAGCCGGAGGCGAAATCAGCGTGGGGATGACTGTTGAAAATGGCGACGATGCGCAAGCCCTGGTCCTCCGCTTCGGCGAGATAATCATCGATATCGCGTTTCGGATCGACCACGGCAGCTTCGCCGTCCGCGCCGAAAAAATAGGAAGCATGAGCGAGTCCCTCGACAAAAAAGCGTTTTAGATACATGGCGTGATTTGGTGGTTTGAGATTTTTTGTTAGGCTAAACAGCAGCCAACATCTTTAACATGCTGTGTCCGTAAAGCCGAGCAAGAACAGCCGGCCGCGCCTGCCGACTTTTGGCGTGTTTTCAAAAGCGGTCGAGTTCGTGTAGCGATCTGTATGCGCGCGATGGTTCTCGAATCACCTCGCCGACCGCTCGTCAGCCAGGAAGTTCCGCGACCATCGCCGCGAGCGGATCAATTACTCGTGCGCGTTGCCGCCTGCGCGGTCTGTCGGACCGATCTCCACGTGCTCGACGGCGAACTGCCGGAGCCGAAGCTCCCGCTTATTCTCGGCCACGAAATCGTCGGCCGGATCGAAGAAATCGGCCCGGAGGTGCGCGGCTTTCAGATTGGTCAGCGGATTGGGATACCATGGCTCGGCTGGACTTGCGGTAAATGCCAATTTTGCCTAACGAGCCGCGAAAACTTGTGCGAACGCGCGCTCTTCACCGGTTACACGATCGATGGCGGTTACGCGGAATACACCGTGGCAGACGCGCGTTTCTGTTTTCCAATTCCCGCCGAGTTCGAAGATGTGGCCGCCGCGCCGCTCTTATGCGCGGGCCTGATCGGATATCGATGTCTGCGCAAAGCGGGCGACGCGAAGCGACTCGGAATTTATGGTTTTGGAGCCGCGGCCCACATCATTGCGCAGGTCGCGCGCCACGAGGGCCGCGAAGTGTTCGCATTCACTACTCCGGGCGACGTGACGGCGCAGGATTTCGCGCGCCGGCTCGGCGCGAACTGGGCGGGTGGTTCAGATGAAACTCCACCGCAAACTTTGGACGCAGCCATCATCTTCGCGCCGGTCGGTCCGCTCGTGCCCGCTGCGCTCCGCGTCCTCGCCCGCGGCGGCACCGTCGTTTGCGGCGGAATTCACATGAGCGACATTCCGTCGTTTCCCTACCACGAGCTGTGGCAGGAGCGGACGATCTGCTCGGTCGCCAATCTCACCCGGCGCGATGGCGAAGAATTTCTCGCGCTCGCGCCGCGCGTGCCGGTTCGCACCGAAACGCAAACGTTTCCTCTCGAGCAGGCGAACGAAGCGCTGGCTGCGCTCCGCACCGGCGCACTGACCGGCGCCGCTGTCCTCGTCCCGTCACTCCGCTGAGATTTGGGTGCGCGATTCTTCGCGCCAGAGCGCGCCAGAACTGCCCGCGGCGTCGGACAACGGGCTCATACAGGGGCCGGGGTATCGCTGGGGTTCATGACACCGAGCAGCCGCTGCACTTCTTCGTCGCTCGTTTGCGAGAAGTCTTCATACCATTGCCCGACGCCGTAAAATGTGTCCGGCACAATCACAGCTACGACTTCATCGGCGCTCTCGCGCAGATAGATGTAGGTCGCACGCGCAACCGTCGGCGTCGCTACCACGACGCGTCCGACGTTCAATTGCCGGAGCGCCGAGATCGCAGCCATCATGGTTGAGCCGGTTGCGACGCCATCGTCGACGACGATGACGGTTTTTCCTTCAACTTCCGGAGGAGGGAGATTGTGGCGATAGGATTGCTCGCGCCGCTTCAGCTCCTGGAATTCCTCCGCTGTCACCGCATTAATTATCTCGTCAGAAATCCGCAGCGTGTTGACGACGTCGCCGTTCAAAACTTTCACTCCTCCACTGGCGATCGCACCCATCGCGAGTTCCGGATGGCCCGGCAAACCGAGTTTGCGGACGACAAAAACATCGAGCGGCACATGTAATTTCTTTCGCCACTTCCGCGCCGACCGGCACGCCGCCGCGCGGCAGGGCGAGGACGATGATGTCAGGCTGGCCGGCGTAGGCGACTAATTTTTCGGCGAGAAGCTCGCCCGCTTCATGCCGGTCTCGAAATTGTGCCTTCACTTTCGCGCCCTCAAATGTTTGCGGAACCAGTCGGCGGCCAGCCGCGCCACTTCTTCGAGTCGTGCCCGGCTCCTGAAACAAATGCGTCGCGTGCGGAACAATCGCGAGCGATTT
The DNA here is from genome assembly GCA_963771865.1 of uncultured Verrucomicrobiae bacterium. Classification (GTDB taxonomy): domain Bacteria; phylum Verrucomicrobiota; class Verrucomicrobiia; order Chthoniobacterales; family UBA10450; genus Palsa-1392. The sequence continues at coordinate 11,310 of CAVYVJ010000011.1, read as the reverse complement.
CTCGCATCTCAACTGCGCATACGCGTCCTGATTGAGCCGGAGCACATCCTCGTCGCGTTCACCCACGATCGAGAAGAGTCGGCACTTCCACGTAGGCGAGCGCTTCACCGGCCAGATCCGGCCGGCCACCGCGAGACACGACCGCGCCGACAATGGATCCAAGTAATGCGGCGGCACGCAACGCCGCCGCGCCTCCGGTACTCGCGCCGAAATAACCAATACCTAGCTTCCTCGACCGAGAATTGTCCGCGATTTCTTGCGTCACAACGGCCAATCGGCGGCTGAGAAGTCCGATGTCGAATCGCAGATGACCGGTATGTGCATCCTCTATCTCTTCTTGCGGCGTCAACAGATCGAAGAGCAACGTCCCAAGACCGGCGTCGCGGAGAACTTCGGCGACGGCTTGATTGCGCGGGCTCCGGCGACTGCTCCCACTGCCATGCGCAAACAGGACGAGGCCACGAGAAGATTGAGGAATTTCGAGATCGCCCGCGAGGGTCACTTCTCCGGCGGGGATCTGCAACATAACGGTTTCCACCAGGTCTCTCCATCTCTCCCATGGAGAGGGCGGGAGCAACGTTTGAAGGACTGTGCTCTTTCACGCCAGTCACCGATGTTGGTGTGTCAACCCGGAGTGTTCGGTGTGATCATAGATAGTATTCGCAATCGCTGCCGCCATTGCGCCTACGGCGATGGCGCCAGCGACAAGGAAAAAACTTTCATGAACCACAATTCCAAGCCCTACGCTCAAGCCGAACAATAATGCCACCCGGGCGGGATCCATCCCGCCGCCGGCTTTGTTGCTCTTGTTCATGAGACCTCCTTTCAACAATAATCTACTCGGCGGGAACTCATTTGCTCTCCATCAATTGCGTTTCGCTCTTCAAATCTTGCCGACTGTTCGAGCCGGGGTTCGGTTTCCATGCTTGGGTGTCTCTTCGAGCGCACCCTTCAAGACCATGAGGCGCACCGAAGCCGTAACGAAGCCTGCGGAGCCGGCGAGGCCGGGCTTTCAATCTCTGATTTTTCGTGCTTTGCCGGTTGCACCGAGCTGGCCATTATCGTCAGAGATTCGTCTCCCGCCGTCGCGGGATTAGGATGACAACCTTTTTGGATTTATGAGATGCCTAACCTATCCCAAAACCTTTCGAGAACTGTCATGTTGAGCGAAGCGAAACATCTCTGACTATTCTCCCCAAGGGCAGGATGCTTCCGAAATAATCAGAGATTCTTCTCCCGCGACTTCGGATCAGAATGACAAGTTTTGGGATAGGTTGCCTTCTAACACCTACTGACTCAATAATCGCGTGAGACGTTCGAGTAACTCCACCTGGGCGGGGTTCATTTTGCGGCGCGCTGTCTCTTCGAGGAAGAACTCAGCGCGATCGACTTCCGGAAACATTTGGCGCTGACCCGAATGCGGTGGCCACTCGAGCTCGAATGTGTTCGAAGCGAGTCGAAATCCGGCGGGCAGATCGCCCTCCACCGCCCAGGCGTGAACAGTCTTACCACCTTTCTGCGTGATCCATCCCAAGGGAAGAAAATCCCCAGTAGCGGGGATGCCGAGCTCCTCTTCGAATTCGATCTTGGCGCGTGAGAGCAGGTCTTCACCAGGCAAGGCCTCGCCCTTTGGTATGCTCCAGGCGCCCTCGTCCCTTTTGCTAAATAACGGACCACCCGGGTGCACAAGCAAGACTTCCAAACTCGTGCCGGAACGCCGAAACAGGAGCAGGCCGGCGCTGACCTTGGAGCTCTTTCCCTTGGGAAGGGGAGGCAAGTTATTAGTCATAGGGTTCCACGCTTGAAAGCGGGTCCGTATCGCTCCGCCGGCGAGAGCATGTGATACTTGCTCCGCTCGAGAGGACGATTGCGATTACGAGCACGAGCGAGCACGAGTGACGAATTACGAGTTCACGCTTATTGATGAGATGGTTTGTAATCAACATGCATGTGACTCTCGAAAGCGATTGGTCTTGCGCCGCTCCGGAGAGGGATGCGCACGAAGCTTGCGGCTTCTCTTCGTCAACGTCTCACCCAGCTCGCGGAGGACTTCGCCTTCAGAACGAAGACGCCGCGGTCGCACCGTCCCTGGAAAGAGCTTTGCTCGTTAGCCGGGCGGATCTAAGTTCCGGATGCGACGGCACCACCAGCACGGGCCGCGGAGAATGCCGCACCACATGTTCCGCGATGCTGCCCATGAGCAAATGCTTCAGGCCCGTCCGTCCATGGGTTGCCGTGATGATCAGGTCGACATCCCGCTCTTGCGCAAGGGCGCAGGCTTCTGAAACCACTGGAGCGATCCTGATGGCGGTCTCGAATGGTACCCAGCGGAACTTGGCGAGTCCGATGAATTTTTGCATCTGATCTTCCGCGTCCCTTCGCGCCGCCTCTTCCAAGGCAGCAAGATCGTACATGCCGTAACCATCAGCCGTGAATGATTCGCTGAGAGTGACGGCGTGAAAGACAATCAATCGCGCCGCAGCTTTTTTGGCGAACTCAATCGCATACTCGAGTGCCTGAAATGACGTCTCGGAGAAATCGACCGGGACCAGGATATTGTCGATTCTGCGGAGGGCTGCGCCATTCACCGGCGCCGGACTCGATTTCCTACGGTTGCCGCGCACCACCATGACTGGACAAGGCGAATGCTGGACGATCCGTTCGGCGGTACTCCCACCAAGGATATGCGCCATCCCGGTATAGCCATGAGTCGCCATCACAATCAAATCCGCAGAGATTTGGCGCGCGAGAGTGCAGATCTCGTTAAAGGTCGGCACTCCCGTCAGGAAGTGACAATTCGCCACCGGCAGGCCATTTTGCTTTGCCAGGATTTTGAGGCGCCCCGTGCGGCGGGTCGCACTCTCGTCGCGAAAGGTTGTTATCGATATTGGCACAGGTGAGAGCAAAGCCGGTGGATAAGGGAATTCGTGCACATGCGCGAGATGAATGGACGCGCCGAATCTGCGTGACAGGTCTTTAGCCACTTGGATCGCAGGCGCGGATAACTGGGAAAAATCGATCGGAACGAGGATCGTCTTGATATCGGCCTTCTTCATGAAATTAATCTGAACTCTTTCCTTTGATCAGGCTTTCCATTGCTTGCGAAGAACGAAGCGTTTCTTGCGCGGTTGATTTTTCGCCAGACTGGCGGGTGCTCTCCTTCATTCCCAGTGAGGCTCTCCCGATCGATCGCCTGATGAGTTTTGCGGAAATGACACAATCCTTAAGTCAAGATTTCAGGAGACAGCCAGCTCGCGGTCTTTCTTAAGCTGGCGTCGTCCTTTTAGCTTGTTGCGAAACCGGACCGGGTTTCTTGGTTGCGTACTCCGGACTAATCCGCTTCGGAGGACGGGAAGCCCGGTAACTCTGGAGCTTGGGATACGCACCTCGGTTTGGTCAGCGACCTGCCCGACCCGAAGCTCCAAGTGCGATGGAATAACCAGGACAGGACAAGTGGCCCGTCGCACGACCTGTTCGGCGGTGCTTCCGATTAAGACATGTCTGAAACCGGTATAACCATGGGTTGGAGTGATAATAAGATTTACCTTCCGTTCTCCGGCGAAGGCGCAAATCTGATGCATCGGCGGACCGATCTCAATCGCAGTCTCATACTTGACGGAGCCAAACTTGACTCGACGGATGAAGAGCTGCATTTCACGTTCGGCTGCGGCCCGCGCCGCCTCCTCCAAAGTGGAAAGATCGTACATGGCAAAGCCATCAGCGGTGTAGGCATAGCCGAAGTGAATAACAGTTAGAACCAGGATTTTTGCCTTCATCTTGCTGGCGAATTGAATCGCGTACTTCAACCCGTTCAACGAAGCGTGCGAGAAATCGACCGGGACGACGATCGTGCCGACTCGGCCCAGGCCAGGCTTGGAAGATTTGAGCCGTCCGTGGTGCGCCTTCTTTCGTTCCCGCATGACCAACACTGGACAAGGCGAGTGTTGGACGACGCGCTCGGCCGTGCTGCCAAGGAGAACACGCTGCAACCCGCTGCGACCGTGGGTGGAAGTAACAATTAGATCCGCGTTTATCTTGCGCGCGATCCGGCAGATTCCATCAAAAGCCGGTCCACCCACTTCGACTTCGCAGGTTCCGGTTATTCTGTGTTTCCCAGCCAGGTCTATTAACCGCCTCTCGGCGGCTTCCCGCGTATTTTCGAGATAGGTCAACGGGGCGCCCGCAAATGGGGCATTTGCTTCGAGAAAAGTGCCGGGATAATAGGATTCGTGGATGTTGACCAGGTGGACGATCGCGCCGAAACGTCGCGCCAATCCTTTCGCCGTCTCAATGGCGCGGATCGACGATTCCGAAAAATCGATCGGCACCAGAATATTTTGAATCCTAAGACCCTTGTCTGACTTGGGAGATGTGGAGGTTTGTAAGTTTTTCATATTTTGAGTCCTGATAGCCCACTTTGTTTGGAGTAGTCATGACTTATGATGACGCCATTTCAACGTGATGGGGTGTTACAGCTTCGATTTTGTCTGAAAGGATGACGACAATCTCAAAGAGGCCCGCCAGCGGAAGCACGATCAACCACAAGAGTGTGAAGACCGTGACGAGGGATGTTTCTTTGATTGCTTTCATGTTATTAGACTTAGGCAGCCAGGGCGGCACGGGTTACAGGTAGTTTGGCGCGGTATTCGGTGGGAGATTGTCCGAAGATCCGCCGAAACGTTCGGTTAAATTGAGTGAGAGATTGGAATCCGACGTCGTAGGCCACTTCGCTGATCCGCAAGTTGGGATTGAGCAGGCGCGTCTTTGCATCCTCCAGCCGGACACGCGCGACATAATCAGTGAACTTCAGACCCGTAGAGTGCCGGAACACTTTGCAGAAGTGGAAGACACTGGCGCCAGCCGCCTGGGCAACGGCGGTAAGCGAAAGGTTCTCCCCTTTGTTCTGCGCGATAAACTGGCGTGCCCGGCTCACGATCAGCGGCTCGGCATTCGCCTGCTCGGTGACAATTTGATTGCTCAAACTGGAAAGCTGCTTCGCGAAAAAGGTCAGTAATTGGACGGTGGCCTCATAGCGTGACGGCGCCATGCTCGGGCTTTGTTTCCAAAGTTGCGCCGCCTTCCTTCTCCGCCGCGGAGCCGAGGGCAAAGAAGCGGCGAATTGAATTCTTGAAGAGCGTTGCCCGGGGTGGCCGGGTGAAGATCTGGCCAGTAGCAAGGAAACCGATCACCCGATCGCCCAGTCGCACCGGAACTGTCGTCTCGGTTAATCCGAAGGCACATTGAATGGAGCGCGGGTGTTCGCCGGGCTTATTTGCGACCCGGCCCTGTGTTTGCAGGCAGAGCGAGCAGGAACCTTTGCCGGCGAGAAAAGCGCAAAATCCGTTTTCATTTTTCTTGCTGTGAAAGGGCAGTCCGAAAAATTCCACCGGGCGCAGGGCCAGCGGCAAACCAGTGGCTTCAATGAAGGTTCGTTCGTATTGCCGGTAGACCTTCGATTGGGCGAGGGCTTCGAGCAGCTTTTTATCGTTGTTCGGAGCCACTTCGGAATTTCGGAGAGCGGTGATTTGCATGACACAGCTTTCCGCCTCGCTCCCCTGCCGACAATGAAGCGAATCCATAATCCGCTCTCGTGGAAAGCTCTTATGGCGGATAGGGAAATCCCTTATTCGGATGCAGGGACTGGGGTTCGCGCACGAGCAGGACCGGACAAGTCGCATAACGCGCAACTCGCTCCGAGGTATGTCCGTCACCGAGGCTGACCGCAGATGTTTGCTGGCGGCGACCGATGACGATGAGGTCGACTCCACTTTCGTTCGCGCTTTGGGTGATCTCGAAAAAAGGAACGCCCGCGCGCACGAGCACGGTGCAGCGTTCTGGCGAGAACCCCACGCTCTTGCGCATTCGTGCCAGATTTTCTTTGGCGACGGCGACCGCTTCGCTCGCCTCCGACGATGTCACCACGTGCAACAGGACAAGCTTCGACCGAAGTTGTCTGCGCGAGATCTGAAGCATAACGAACGGCCTCCGCGGCAGCGCGCGAAAAATCCACCGGCACGAGGATGTTTTTCAGCCGTGCACGACGGACGCTTTTCTTTCCCGTTTGCATCTCTCGGAGGCAATCAAACTGGCCAAGTCGAGGAATCTTGTCTGTGCATCGATTGCGACTTGCTCGGCATTTCTTGCGCCGGCCCGCGCGAATGATTTGCCAAGAGATGCCTCGCGTCCGCGCGACTCGTGAGTCATTCTTGCGGAGCCTTCACATCGCCCGGTTCATTGGGTAGGAGATAAGAATGCCGTCTAAGAAGCGACCGCAAAAAACAGCTCACCGCAAAGCGTCTGGGACGAGGCGGCCAGGTGCGGATTCCAAGGTCGCTCTCCGAAAGTCGGTTGATCTGACCGGGATCGCCCGGTTACGCCGACCAATTGGAGCGGTCGGCGCGCGAACAAGCAGTCACGGCTCGTTTCAGCCTCGACGCCCTGCAAGCGACAGACGTTCAGACGGTGTGTGACGATGCCGCCCACATCCTGCGTGAAAATATGAGGGTTGATTTCAGCTCCATCTTTGAATGCTCGGCGGATCGGAAATCGATGGTATTACGAGCGGGCTCGGGCTGGCGGTCCGGCTCTGTCGGAAAAATGAGCATTGAGGTCAACGAACGGACCCCGAAAGGGCGCGCCTTGCAGCTCAATCAGCCGATCATTATTGGGGACGTGCACCGCGACCTGCGTCTGCATCTGCCGCAATTCATGCGCGCGCATGGCATCACCAGCAGCCTGGCGGTCGTCATTCCCGGACGCTCCCGTGCTTTCGGGGTGCTGGGAGTCGATACCAGGATCCGCCGCGTCTTCACTTCCGAGGATGTTCATTTTCTGGAATCGATCGGCAACGTCCTGGCCGCGGCCCTCTCCCGCTTGCAGTTTGAGAGCGAGCTGCGCGACACCGCGTCGCGCCTGCGCGGCATTTTTGATACGGCCGTCGATGGAATTATCACGATCGACGAGTGGGGCATGGTGGAAACGTTGAATCCGGCGGCCGAACGCATTTTTGGTTATGCTGCCGCCGAAGTCGTTGGGCGAAATGTTTCCATGTTAATGCCGGAGCCTTACCGCTCGGAGCATGACGGCTATCTGGAGCATTACCGCAGGACTGCGTGAGCGACGGATCATTGGGATCGGACGCGAAGTGAGAGGACGCCGCAAGGACGGGATGGAATTCCCGATGGATCTGGCGGTCAGTGCTGCGACCCTGGGCCAGCGCCGGATTTTCACCGGCCTGGTGCGCGACATCACCGATCGCAAGCGCCTCGAACGCGATATTCTCGAGATCAGCGATTACGAACAGCGCCGATTCGGGAACGACTTGCACGACGATCTTTGTCAACGGCTGGCCGGCATTCGTTTTTCCTGTGATGCCTTGAAAGGTTCATTGGAGAAGACGGGCGACAACAACATCCTGGAGCGCGTCCAAAAGATCGCGGCCAAACTGAGCGAGGCGATCGACCGGGCCCGAATGTTGGCGCGGGGACTCTCACCGGTGGCGCTCGAGTCGAACGGATTGCTCTCCGCCCTGCACGAATTAACCGACGGGGTGCATCAACTTTTCGGCATCGATTGCACCTTCAAAAGCAATGGGAAAGTGGTGATCGACAATCCGATTACCGCGACCCATCTCTACCGCATCACCCAGGAAGCGATGAACAACGCGCTTAAACATGGACGTCCCTCGCGCTTGCGCGTCTCTCTCGAGAAACAAAACAAGAAGAAGACCGCCCTCATTATCCAGGACAACGGCGCCGGCTTTGCGGCGAAACAACGCCAGAGGGAGGGCATGGGTCTGCGCACGATTGCTTATCGTGCGAGCATGATCGGCGGAGATCTCCAGATCGAATCGAAACCCGGACGCGGCACGACCATCGTTTGCACCTTCTCGCCTAACGAATGAAGAAAAAAGCAAAGCATCCCGCAGGCACCCCGCAAGAGTCGTGTCTTGATCATTGATGATCATGCCATGGTGCGCGAAGGCGTCGGGCAAATCATCGAACACACCGATGATCTTTGTGTTTGTTGCAGCGCCTCGACCGCCAACGAAGGCTTGGAGATGGTCCGCAAACTTAAACCCGATCTTGTTCTCGTCGACATCACCCTGCCGGGCAAAAACGGGGTTGAGTTTATCAAGGATGCGCGGGCTTTGCGGCCCGACTTGCTGATCCTGGCCATGTCGATGCACGATGAATCGCTTTACGCCGAGCGCGTCCTGCGCGCCGGGGGCCGCGGTTACATTCGCAAGCAGGAGGGCGGCGACAAACTCATCGAGGCGATGCGCCGCGTCTTGCGCGGTGAGATTGCGGTGAGCGAACGACTCACCGGGCGTTTGCTCGAAACATTCTCCGGCCGGAAAACAGTCCGTTCCTCGCTGGAGGGTTTGAGCGATCGCGAGCTGGAAGTGTTTCAACTCATCGGCCAGGGCAAGACGATGAAAGAAATCGGTGGCGCGCTCCACCTCAGCCCAAAAACAATCGAAGTGCATCGCGCGCACATTCGCGAAAAGCTGCGCATCACCAGTGCCGCGGAGTTGGTCGCCTACGCCGCGCGCTGGAGCGAGACCCACGGCGTTACCTGAGTCTTGGAACGAGGCGCGATTTTCGGCGCGACAACAAAGAGCTTTGTTCTCGCCGTTTCTTTCGTAAAAGTTTCGCAGGCCAGGGTGGCGAAATTGGCAGACGCGCCAGACTTAGGATCTGGTGGAGCAATCCTTAGGGGTTCGAGTCCCCTCCCTGGCACTCGCCGCCATGAAAAATCAGCATCTCGAAATCGAGAGAAAATTTCTTATCGACCAGTTGCCGCGCGCTCTCGGGCGCTATCCACACAAGGATATTGCACAGGGTTATCTGGCGATCGGCCGCGACAAGGCGCATGTGCGGCTGCGGCGGGCGGGCCGGGTTTGCACGCTCACTTTCAAGCGCGGTCCGGCTCGCGCTCGCGAAGAACGCGAGATTCATCTCACCCCTGTCCAGTTTGACATCCTTTGGCCCGCCACCGCCGGGTCGCGCCTGACAAAAACGCGCTATTACGTGCCCTGGAAAAAACTTACGATCGAAATCGACATCTATCGCGGATCGAATGAAGGCCTGATGGTGGCGGAAGTGGAATTTCCCGACGTCGAAACCTACCATTCTTTTCGTCCGCCGGACTGGCTGGGCGACGAAGTGACGGGGGCGAGTCGATACAGCAACGTGAAGTTGGCCCGCGATTAAAGGGCGGCCAAACAATTAGTAAATTGTCAGCAGCCGCACCTTTAGCATAATCTCCTCGCCCACCGCCTGATGACCGTTTCGCCTAACAAAAAGATCCTGATCGTGGAAGACGAACCCGACGTGGTCGATCTGCTTACCCTGCAATTGCGGAAGGCGGACGGCTTCTCCGCGATCGTCGCGCATGATGGCGCGGAGGGTTTGAAAAAAGCGCGCACCGAAGCGCCCGCCTTGATCGTGCTCGATCTGATGTTGCCACGCATGTCGGGCCTGGAGGTTTGTAAATTACTCAGGACCGATTCGCTCACGTCGCACATCCCCATCATTATGCTGACCGCGAAAGCCGAGGAGGTCGACCGAATTGTCGGGTTGGAATTTGGGGCGGACGATTATGTGACGAAGCCTTTCAGCCCGCGCGAACTCCTCTTGCGCATCAAAGCAATTTTACGCCGTGGCCCTGGCGAACTGGCCGACGGAAAAATCACCCGCGGACCGATCACGATCGACGCGGCGCGGCATCGCGTTCTGGTGGGCGGCAAGCCCGTTGTCCTGACGGCAGTCGAGTTCAAGCTTCTCAGCATGCTGATGCAACGACCGGGACGGGTCCAGGCCCGCGACCGCCTGCTCAACGAAGTCTGGGGTTACGAAAGCGCGATCGATACTCGTACGGTCGATACCCATGTCCGGCGGCTGAGGGAGAAGCTCGGCAAATCAGCCGGCGTCATCGAGACGGTGCGCGGCTTCGGCTATCGTCTGCGCGAATAAACTGGACGCATGGGCTGGTTTGCTTTTGCCCTCGTCCTGGCGGCTCTCCTTTATTTTTGGTGGCGAGTTCGGAGCGACTGGATCGCGCCTTGTCGTGAATTGGAGGAAATGGTCCGCAACCTCAATGAAGAGTGTACGCCCCGCACCTTTCTTATTAGCGGCACTGCTGAGGTACGCGGAATAGCCCTCGCGCTCGAGCAGATCGCCATCCGCCAGGGAGCGTTACGCGCGCGCGTCCAGGAAGGTGAGTTTGGCGTCCAGGCGATCGTCGGCGCGCTGGCCGATGGTTTGGTCGTCGCGGATGGAGAGCGACGCATTCGGCTGATGAATGACGCTTTTCGGCAGATGTTTGAAGTCGGCCCGCAGACGATCGATGGCAGCCTGCTTGAAACGGTGCGCGACGCGGCTGTGGACCGATTGTTAGGCGAGGCGCTCAAAAGCGGCCAAAGGCGGCACACCACCATCGTGCTGCAGCGGCCGGCGGATACTGAACGTCATGTTGAAGTGGTAGCGGAGCCGATCAAGGACGCGCCCGGTGCCGTAATTTTATTTCGCGACATCACCGAGCTGCGGCGAACGGAAACGATGCGACGTGATTTCGTCGCCAACGTCTCGCACGAGCTGCGCACCCCGCTCTCGATCCTGCGCGGGTATCTTGAGACGTTGCTCGAAAACCCAAAACAACCTCCCGGTGAATTGCTCCGCATTTTTGAAGTCATGGAGCGGCATTCGAACCGGCTTAACCTGCTGGTGGACGACGTCCTGAGCCTGGCCCGCCTCGAAGGCCCCGGCCTAGCGCTCGACCTAACGACCGTCCGGCCTGCCATCTTTTTGCGTGGAATCATGCGCGATTGGGAGAAAAAGTTTGCTGCAAAAAAGCTCCAAGTAGAGCTCGAAGCGCCCGACGATCTCCCGCCGCTCCAGGCAGATGAGGCCCGGCTCCAGGAGGTCATTTACAACCTGCTCGACAACGCGGTGAAATATTCACCCGCCGGCGGAAAAATCACGGTCCGGGCGAGCGGCGCCGACGGGCGACTGCAGTTAAGCGTGTCGGACAACGGAGTTGGAATCCCGGCGCGCGATTTACCACGAATCTTTGAGCGTTTTTATCGCGCCGACAAAGCGCGTCATCGCGAGCTGGGCGGGACTGGTCTCGGGCTTTCGATCGTTAAACACATCGCTCAGTTGCACAGCGGACAAGTCGAGGCAGAAAGCGAGGTTGGTCGCGGCACCACCGTCCGCGTTTCCCTGCCCCTCTCAGCCACACAAACGTAACATTAAAATTTTTGCCCGGCTGGCTGTCGGTGAGCAATGATCGCATGATGGAACTTGC
>CAVYVJ010000010.1:0-38227 GCA_963771865.1 uncultured Verrucomicrobiae bacterium | reverse complement strand
GATATTCCGTCGGTTTCTTTCTCGATCAACGCGAGAACCGGCAAGTCGTTAGGCGCGCGGCCCCGCGCCGTCTGCTCAATTGTTTCGCTTATACCTGCTCCTTCTCGGTTGTTGCAGGCCTGGCCGGGGCCGAAACGCTCAGCATCGATCTCTCCCGCAAATCTCTCGACCGCGGTCGGGATAACCTTGTCCGCAACCGCCTCGCGACGGACCGACATCGCTTTCTCGCCGACGACGTTTTCGCCGTCCTCCCGCGGCTGGCGCGGAGAGGCGAGCGCTTCGACGCAATCATTCTCGACCCGCCCACCTTTTCCCGTTCGCGCACCGGCAAAGCCTGGCAGGTCGAGCATGATTTCGAGCGACTGCTGCTGAGCGCGCTGGAAGTGGCGGAACGGGATGCCAAGATCTTGCTCTCCACAAATTGCACACGCCTTGACGAGCGCGCCCTCGAAGTAATGGGCCGGTTTTGCCTGAAGGCGACCCGGCGGGCCGGAACGCTCGTGCCGTCGCTGCGACTGCCGGATTTTCCCCCGGGCTCAGCGGCACGTTCGCTCTGGATGGTTCTGCGCTAAGCAATTTGGGACGCGCAAAACGCCCACAGCATGCGAAGATTAGAGCATATGGACAGTCAACAAATGACCGGTGCGTGCCGGTGACATTGCCGAACAAGGACTCCGCTATACCAAGGAACAATGGGACCAGGTCCTCACGCAGACCGAGGACTTTGTCCGGACCAATCCGACGCGAGCGCTCCTCTACGGTGTGGCCGCAGGATTTATCCTTGATCGGCTGCCTATCTTTCGGATCTTCGGCGTCTTTGTGCGGTTGCTTCTTCTCGCCCTCAAACCCGCCCTTCTCATCTACGGGGCAAGCAAGCTCTATCAGATCGCGAAGGAACCTGAATAGTCGTTAGGCGAAAAAACACTCGCCGGGCTGGCGACTCCCAGCCGGCCGAACGTCTACGTCAAGCGTGAAGCCGACTTTGATCGTCACCTGCCAGTGATCGATCTTATTTTTCTCGATGTGACCGCGGGTTTCGATAACCTCGAACCAACGCATGTTTCGCATCGTTTTGCCGGCTCGGGCGAGCGCATTCTGCACTGCATCCTCGATGCTTTTCTTCGATGAACCGACCAACTCCAGTTTCTTGTAAATGTGCTCGCTCATCCTGGAAAATCGGCGGACGCGCCCGGAACTCAAATGCAAAACTGTTGTCATCCCGAGTCGCGCAGACGGCGAGGGACCTCACAGCTGTAATTCACGGGTCCTGGAAAAGGGAAATGGGCGATTGCAGGCGGGAGATCCCTCTCCGTCCTGCGGCGGTTCGGGATGACAAGGCGCGTGTGCCGCGCTCGCACAGAGCGCGAACTTTACGTTGAGCCCCTGCGACGCGCTTGTTAGCCTGCCCTGCTTTCATGGAAAAAAATATCGAGTCCCATCTCAAGGAAACTCGCGTCTTTAAACCGGCCCGTCGCGTTCGCAAAAAACGCCCGCATTGGGAGCCTCGAGCAATATCGCCGGATGTATCGAGAATCGATCCGTCAGCCGGAAAAGTTTTGGGCGCGCGAGGCGCGTGAACTGAAGTGGCAGCAGCCGTGGAAGAAGGTCCTCGAATGGAAACCGCCCTTCGCAAAATGGTTTGTCGGCGGAAAGCTGAACGTGGCCGAGAACTGCCTCGACCGGCATTTACAAGGGCCGCGCCGAAATAAGGCTGCCATCATTTGGGAAGGCGAACCGGGAGACAAACGGATCCTCACCTACCAGCAACTGCATCGCGAAGTCTGCCGCTTCGCCAATGTCCTCAAGCGCAACAAAATCCGCAAAGGCGATCGCGTCATTATTTATCTGCCGGCAATTCCGGAGGCGGCGATCGCGATGCTCGCCTGCGCGCGGATCGGCGCGATTCACTCCGTCGTCTTTGGCGGATTCAGTGCCGATAGCATCCGCGATCGCATCGCCGATTGCGGCGCGACGGCGGTCATCACGGCGGATGGCGGTTACCGGCGCGGAGCGATCGTTCCACTCAAGCAAAACGTCGATCAGGCGCTCCAAGGCCAGACAACAATCAAGCGAGTGATTGTTTTTCGCCGGGCTGGCAACGCAATCCACATCGAGGAGGGCCGCGACGTCTGGTGGCATCGCGAACTCGAATATGTCGACGCGAATTGCCCGGCCGTCCCGCTGGACAGCGAGCATCCCCTTTACATTCTTTACACGAGTGGTTCGACCGGAAAACCAAAAGGAATCCTGCACACCACCGGCGGCTATCTCGTCGGCATTTATTCCACCGCGAAATATGTTTTCGATCTGCGCGAAGACGACATCTACTGGTGCACCGCGGATGTCGGGTGGGTCACCGGGCACAGTTATGTGGTTTACGGTCCGCTCGCCGCGGGCGCGACCACCGTGATGTATGAAGGCGCGCCCAACTGGCCGGAACCGGATCGCTTTTGGCGCATCATCGAGGAATACGCGGTCAGCATTCTCTATACGGCGCCGACCGCGATTCGCGCCTTCATTCGTTGGGGTGATCAATGGATCAAGAAACACGACCTCTCGTCGCTGCGATTGTTAGGCTCGGTCGGCGAACCGATTAATCCCGAGGCCTGGATCTGGTATCACGAGAAAATTGGCGGCGGCCGTTGTCCGATTGTCGATACCTGGTGGCAGACCGAGACGGGTGCGATCATGATCACACCGCTGCCTGGCGCCATTCCGACCAAGCCGGGGAGCGCGACGCTGCCTTTTTTCGGCGTCGACCCGGCGGTGGTGGATGCCAAGGGCAAGGAAGTCCCGGCCAACGTCGGCGGGAAACTGATTATCCGCCGGCCATGGCCAGCGATGCTGCGCAGCATTTATGGGGACAAGTCGCGCTACAAAAAACAATATTGGAGCGAGTACAAGGGCAGTTATCTCACGGGGGACGGCGCGCGCCGTGACAAGGACGGATATTTCTGGATCGTGGGCCGGATTGACGACGTGCTCAACGTCGCCGGACATCGTCTCGGCACCTCGGAAATTGAAAGCGCACTCGTTAGTCACGCGAAAGTCGCGGAAGCAGCGGCGGTGGGACGGCCGGATGAAATCAAGGGCCAGGGCGTGGTGGTTTTCGTCACCCTCAAGGGCGGAGTCTATCCGACGCCGAGCCTGAAAGAAGAACTGCGCGGCCACGTTGCCCTTCACATCGGCGCGATCGCGAAGCCCGATGAGGTGCGTTTCGCCGAGGCGCTGCCAAAAACGCGCAGCGGAAAAATCATGCGCCGCTTGTTGAAGGAAATCGCCGGCGGCAAAACGATCACCGGCGACACCACCACGCTGGAAGATTTCAGTGTCCTGGCCAAGCTAAGCAGCGCCGAAGAGTGAGCGCGCGACTGAGCGGATTTGTAGCCGGGGGCGTTGACCCCGGTCGGCCGACATCGCGAAATTTCCCACGTCTGGAACATCTTTTGTCTGCCGGGGTCAACGCCCCCGGCTACAGTCTACCTGTGAGTTTCATCACCACTGGATTTCGCGAACTGGCGTTGAAAGCGCGGCGCCAGCGGACGCGGCTGGCGCTCAAGCACGAGAAACGCGTGCTGCAAAAAGCGGAGATTGCCCTCGGTCGCGAAGGCACTGCGGAAGCGGCCAGGTTTCCGGAAGTTCGCAGCGAAATTGTCGCCCTGAAAAAACTCGAGCAGGAGCAGAAAGAGGTCGCAGTCCGGATCGCCAAGATTGAGGAAGCGCTCAAGGAAATCGAAAAACAGCGACAGGAAAATTCGCGCGAACAAGGGATCGCCCTCGCCAAGCTCGAAGAATGGAAGCGTCCGCTGGTCGAGCGCCGCAACAACGCGGCACTTGCGGTCCAGCGCTGCGACAAAGAACTGGCCACGGTCGAGCTCCGCATCCAGGAGAGCGAAGCGGCCGATCGCGACCTGATGAAAAAGCTGTCAATCCTGGAGGCCACGCAACCGCCCGCCGCCGGATCTGCAAACTCAGATGGAACGGATCGCGGCGGAACGCGCCCGACTCCCACGGGAAAGAGCCGAGATGATTCAGGCGCGCCTGGGGAGCGCGGAAGCGTGTCGCGCCGCCAAAGCCAAACTGGCCGCGGAGGAAGAACTGATCGCGCAAGCGGACAAGAATATCGCGAAGACTCGGGGCGAATTCGAGTCGCGCGATCGCACCCTGAGCGAAAGCGCCCGCGCGCAGGAAGAAGAAGTGAAGCAGGCGCGCCAACAACACCAGAGCGTGGAGGAGAAAAAGAACCCGGCCTATCTCAACATCGGCCGCCATCTCGCCTCGCAGGGAATTGCGCCGCCAAGCGCGCCGCACCTCCTCGATAACGTAAAGCATCATCGCGCCGCCGTTGATCGCCACGAGAAGCATAAGGAGGCACTGGCCTCGCTCTCGGCTCAGATCGACAAACAAGAGCTGCGAAAATTCTACTTCACCATCTTCTCGCTCCTCGCCCTCCTCGCCATCATCCTGCCGCTCGTCTCCCAATCGCCCCCCAAACGGGATTGGTTCCCGCAGTCGACCCTCGCCATCCTTGCGTTTGATATCGATCAATTTAACAAAGGCCCGCTCGCGGTTCGCTGGCGCAAAGAGCAACCCGATGTCTGGCAAAAAGTCGCCGGCGGACTGCTCAGCACGGCCGCGCGGGCGCCTGCGGTCCGTCTCGCCCAGGACGTCCGGCGCGTGACGCGCGCGCTCACCATTGGGGAGAACGACGAGCAAAAGGAATACGTGCTTGACTCGAGACGCGGGCCGCTCTCGCGCCGGTCCTCCGCAACGCTCACGGCCGACAAGAACTTTACCAAAAAAACTGTCAGCGGCCTCGTCATTTGGCAGGGACCAAATGTGACTGTCGCGCGGGTCGGACCAAAAACGCTCGCGGTCGGTTCGTTAGACGAGGTCGATCAGTTGGTTGAGGTGCGTCTCGGCGTCCGAGCCTGATTTGAAAATCGACGATCCGCTTCTGCAGCGTTTCCAGGAGCTCGATGCGAACAGCGCACTTCGCCTGGTGGCACGGACGCCGGCTGATCTAACGACCCTGTTTGCTCCCATCTTGCCCGCAGAATTTCGTCAAAGCCTCCAAGTTGCTCGGTCTGGAACTGAACCTGACCGTACCAGGCAAGGCGCGTCTGCTCGTTAGGGCGCTCGATTCTGCGAAAGCCAAGGAGCTGGCCGCGGGGTTGCAACATGAGCCGGCCCGATGGCTGACGATTCCAAACTCTGATTTTGCGCTCTCGACGCAACCGCCCAAGGTGGAACAAAAAAATGAAGACCTCGAAATTCACTTTGAGATCCCGGAAGGCGGGGCGCGTCTGCTTCTGCAACGACTCGCGAAAGTCCAGCCGGCGCCAGCGCCGTGAAAAGACATTGCCCGACCCTCACCTGTCAAAGCGACCTTTACCAGAAGGTGAGCGCGACGTTTTTTAGTCGCCGTCTCTCCTCACGCTTTGCGCGCTCGCCGCAAGCGCCGAGCCGAAATACGACAATCTTGTCGATCTTAAATCCATCGACCCCACGATCGTGGTCGAGTTGCGTTACGGCACCGCGCGCAATCTCACCGGCCGCGCTCTTTATCCGCCGGACACGCCGGCACTCGTTAGGCCGACCGTTGCGGAACGTCTGGTCAAAGCGCAAAGATATCTGCGCGCGCAAGGTTACCGGCTCAAGATCTGGGACGCATATCGGCCGATGGCCGTGCAGATGGAGCTCTGGCAAGCCACCCACAATGGCGCCTTTGTTGCCGACCCATTGGAGGGCAATGGCTCACTCCACACCTGGGGCGTGGCGGTGGATGTTACTCTCGTCGATGCCAATGGTCATGAAGTCGCGATGCCGACCGGGTTCGACGAATTCACGGCCACCGCGAAACTTCGCTACGACGGCGATGACCCTCTCATAAAATACCATATCAAGATTCTGCGCGACGCCATGCACAAGGGAGGTTTCTTCGGCGAGATCAACGAATGGTGGCATTTTGTGGCATCCGATTGGAAAAAATACGCGCCGATTCGCGAAGCCAGGAAAATCTCGGATTAGAAGTGAAGTGATCCGAAGGCCCTTGCGAGAATTGTCATGTTGAGCGAAGCGAGACATCTCTGACCATTTTCGCAGAATCGCGTGCCTTTCGAAATAGTCGCGATTACGCTTCCGCGACTGGAGATCAGAATGACAAGTCTGGAACAGCTTTTAGAAATCACCTTATGCTCGCCTCATTCAGCCAGGATCTCAGTCAGCCTGAATACATTCATGTCTTGATCAACCCGCTTCCGGTTTACGGACTGGCGATGGGCATCATCGCGCTCATCATTGCGCTCCTCCAACGCAGTCGTCCCGCGCAAATCGCCGCTCTTGCGCTCATTTTTCTC
The DNA here is from genome assembly GCA_963771865.1 of uncultured Verrucomicrobiae bacterium. Taxonomy (GTDB): domain Bacteria; phylum Verrucomicrobiota; class Verrucomicrobiia; order Chthoniobacterales; family UBA10450; genus Palsa-1392. The sequence continues at coordinate 31,868 of CAVYVJ010000010.1, read as the reverse complement.
AGCGGGGCGATTGCATGGCCGGTCGTGCATTATGGTGAGGAAGGCTACGATCGGGTCCTGGCAATGTCCGACGATCAGGGCGAGGCGTGGTTGAAAGCGCATGAACACCGCGCCGACGAGCTCGCCTGGGCCTTTTACGTGCTGGCGGGTCTCGCCGCGATCGCGATTCTTGCCCCGATAAAATGGCCGAAGGCGGCGACCGGATTGGCCGTCGCCACGCTCGCACTCTCGTTCGTGGCCTTGGGCCTCGGCGGATATATCGCTCAGGCTGGAGGCAAGGTTCGCCACCGCGAATTTCGCAGCGAGCCCGCGCCTTCCGTCCCGGCCGAGCCTGACGAAAAATAGCCGGCGTGCGCATCGACATCCTTACGCTCTTTCCGGAGATCTGCCGGGTCCCGTTAGGCGAAAGCATGATGGGCCGCGCCCAGGAAACTGGCGGGCTCGATCTGCACATTCACAATTTGCGGGATTGGACGACTGATCGTCATCACGTTGTGGATGACTCCCCTTTCGGTGGAGGCCAGGGGATGGTGATGAAGCCCGAACCGATCTTCGCCGCGGTTGAATCGCTCCGCACCGACGCGAGCACAGTCGTGCTCATGACGCCGCAAGGCCGGCGCTTCGCCCAGCCGCTGGCCCGGGAATTCTCGGTGAAGGAACATCTCATCATCGTCTGCGGGCATTACGAAGGAGTCGATCACCGCGTCATCGAGCATCTCGTCGATGCCGAAATCTCGATCGGCGATTACGTTTTGACCAATGGCGCGATCGCCGCGGTCGTCTTCGTCGACGCGATCGTTAGGCTACTCCCCGGCGTGCTCGGCGATGAGCAATCGGCGCTCGACGACAGCTTCAGCAGCGGACTTCTCGAAGCGCCGCATTACACCCGCCCGGCCGAGTTTCGTGGCTGGAAAGTTCCCGATGTCCTGCTTTCAGGTCACCACGCCGAGATCGCCGCCTGGCGCAAAACGCGAAGCCCTGCGCCGCACGCGCGAGAATCGGCCCGACCTCTTACCATAATCCAATCCACCTCACAGTCCGGAAGCCGCTATCGTCCTGAACCCCGAGAACAATTTGCAATACACGCCCGCTAGGGGCGGCCTGACCTCAGTTGACTTTGTTGGAAGGCGGCCCTTACGATCGCTCTTCTTCTAACCCGATTTGGTCACTCCTCGATGATGCTCTCCGTCGTAATTCCTGTCTATAACGAGGCGGCAACGGTGGCCGAGTTAATCGACCGAGTTAACGCGGTCGACCCTGCCAAACAGATCATCGTCGTCGATGACGGCTCGACCGACGGTCACTCGCGAGGTGCTCGAAGGCCTGCAAGGTCGCTACGAGAATATGCTGGTGCTGCGGCAGCCTCGCAATTGTGGGAAGGGAGCAGCGCTGCGGCTCGGCTTCCCGCACGCGACTGGCGACTTCGTCTTGGTTCAAGACGCCGATCTCGAATACGACCCGGCTGAGTATCCGTTGCTTCTGCAGCCGCTCATGGAGGGCAAAGCCGATGTTGTCTACGGCTCGCGCTTCCTGACGACACGAGCGCACCGCGTCTTGTTCTTCTGGCACTCGGTCGGTAACCAGTTGCTTACCCTCGTGTCCAATATTCTGACCAACCTGAACCTGACCGACATGGAGACTGGTTTCAAAGCATTCAGGCGTGAAGTGATTCAATCAATCAAGCTGGAAGAGGACCGGTTTGGATTCGAGCCCGAGGTCACGGTAAAGATCGCGCGAATGAAACTGCGCATCTACGAGGTGGGAATCTCGTATTGGGGCCGCACCTACGAAGAAGGAAAGAAGATCGGATGGCGGGATGGCTGCGAAGCGCTTTGGTGCATCCTAAAGTACACATTTACGACTTCTCATTCGACCCTCAAGACCGTCGGGCAGACTTCCTCTCAGAGTTGAAATGGAGCTTCTCCCTGGCACAGGGCAGAAAACAGTTCCGGTCCCGACCAAGTAGCAAGAGGGCAATTATCATCCCAGAATGTTCTTGGTGTTGTAGAGCAGATCGATCAGGCCCAAGCCGATTAATCCCGCCGCCACTGCAGTAGTGATAGGAACGGTCCAACGTCCGATCACAACAGTCTCCTCCCGCGCCAATTTATGAATGGCGATCGCGGCTACGAAAACAAAGGGCAGAAAAAGAGTGAGAATGAATCGGCTGTCGGTCACGACAGCGTCATACCAGGCGAAGAGAATCAGGTAGGTGCCAAAGTAAACGAAGCAAAAGATGATCGCGAAAGGTTGGCGGGCCAGCAGCTCGCGCACGCGGCTCCGACGGCGGATGCCGAGGACGAGCATGATCGTTCCCAGCAACCCGACAAATTTGTAATAGCCCAGGGCCTTAATACCGCGCGTCATCAGGCTGAGGAATCCGTTCAGAAGCCGCGAGATCATCCCGCCCACCGTGTGCTGCCGCCAGTATTTGGCGAAGGAGGGCAACTCCGGGACCGCCGAATAGTCGACCGGTGGACCCTGCAGGCGATCAGAATAGGTAAGGGCCTCGGGCCACGAATCGCACCACATGTAATGCGCGGAATTGACGTTGTAAAAGAACTGCCCATAACGCTGCTTGCTCGTCCAGATATAGGGCCAGATGACGAGAAGGAAGGTGGCGCTTAAAAGGATGAGGAGCGCGCACCGCCTGAGAAGGTAGCGTCCACGCGGTTCGGTGATGGTCCCGCGCGGCCAAAAGCTTTGGACAACGAAAACGACACCCCAGCAAGGCCAGGCCGGTAACGCGGAAGCCTTGGTCAGGAAAGCCAGCCCGAGAATCGCTCCGGCTAACAATGCGAGCCACCAGCGCGGCGTCAGCAACATTTGCCAGAGGAGAACGAAGGCGCCGAAACTGACGACAAAAAAGAGCGATTCCACCTGCACGATCCCGGCGCGATAAAGAAAGACGCCAAAAGCGGTCGCCGTGACCAACGCCGATGCTCCACAGGCGCGAAAAGTATTGCCGGAAAATCGCAGCCACAATGAGGAGGAGCACGCAGGAAAGAACGACGCAGAATGCCTGGGCGCGCGCGAGAATGCCGGCCGGGCTTTCCCCCGGGCGATAAAGTCGCGAAAGGAGAAAGGGAAAGACGGGCATGCGATTGCGGTTGCTAACAAAGGCGTAATCGCTCTCGCGCATTTTTTTCGCATAATGGAGATACGCATTCTGATCGCTATGCTCGAACGGAGTCGGGAAAGCGAGTCGCCGCCCGTTCGCTTCGAGCGCGTAAATGCCGAGGACCGCGAGCAGAGCCAATACGAAAACCCCGCGCCCCATGGGAGACCACGCCTTCGCGAATTGGTTCATCGATTGGTTTTCGCATGACGCGCAACCTTTGCAAAGCTCCCCGGCGCGTTGCCCCTCACGCGAACCCCTATGCCGCACGCGACAAAATCGGCCCGAGCTTCTGGCCTGAGGTTTTTTGGCATTCCTGATTGCCTGTCAGCGCGGACTCGGACTATTCATCTTCACATGGTTCGTATCACTGCAATTGTCCTTGCCACGCTTCTCTGCCTAACGAATGGTCGAGCAGAAAAAATCGCGCTCACAGGTGCCACGGTCATCAACCCCGCTGACGGCAAGACGATCGCTCACGCGGTGCTCTTGACCGATGGCGAGCGAATCGCCGCGGTCGGATCGCCTGACGATATTCAGCTCCCGCCGCAGGTTCGACGGATCGATTGCACCGGGAAATTCATCCTTCCCGGTTACATCGACACGCACGTTCACTTCTTCCAGTCCGGTGACCTTTTCACTCGACCAGACGTCGTCGATCTCACCAACGTCCGGCCCTACAAGGACGAGGTCGCGTGGATCAAGTCGCATCTCGATGACACTTTCGCGCGCTATCTGCGCAGTGGGATCACCAGCGTGATCGATGTCGGCGGACCTTTGTGGAACTTCACGGTGCGCAAGCGCGCGAATTCCACCGCCAAAGCGCCGCGCGTCGCCGTCGCCGGCCCGCTCATCTCGAGCGTCGCGCGTCCGCAGTTGGACCTTGGCGATCCGCCGATCGTGAAGATTGAGACACCTGAGCAAGGCCGCGAGTTCGTGCGAAAGCTCGCCACCCAGCAGCCGGATTACGTCAAGATTTGGTACATCGTCCCGCCGCCCTCTCCTGCGCCATCGCCCGGAGCATCGCCTGCCGCCGGTCAAAGCGATGCCGAACGCGCCGCCATTTTCCGGCCGGTCGTGCATGCCGTGATCGAAGAAAGTCATGCCCGCAAACTGCGCGTCGCGGTCCACGCCACCGAATTGGAAGCCGCCCGCGCCGCTGCTGAGGAAGGCGCCGATCTCCTTGTCCACAGCGTGAACGACAAGCTGGTCGACGATGCGTTCGTTAGGCTACTGCAGTCGCACGGCACCATGCTCACGCCCACCCTCGTTGTCTTCGAGCGCTACGGCCGCACCTTTGCCCACCAACTCAACTTTACTCCAGAGGAAAAGGCGTGGGGCAATCCGGACGTAATCGCCACCCTCGATGTCACAAAATTACCGGGAGACAAAGTGCCGGAGCGAATCAAGACCGCGCTCGCCCAACCCGCGGCAGTCCTCGACCGAATCCAAGAGACCTACGATATTGCGCTCAAGAATCTGAAAACGCTGGAAGACGCCGGAATCCCGATCGCTGCCGGCACCGATGCCGGAAACATCGGCACAATCCATGGCCCGGCGCTCTTTCGAGAGTTCCAATTGATGAAACAGGCTGGCCTAACCAATGAGCAGATCCTGCGCAGCGCCACTGCAACCGCCGCCAAGGCTTTCGGCGGAGCAATCGGCGCGAAGATCGGGACCATCGCGCCTGGTCAATTCGCCGACCTTGTCATCCTGAATTCCAATCCGCTGGACGATATCGCGCATGCCTCCGACATCCAGATGGTCATGAAGAACGGAATCGCCTATCCGATCGATTCGGTGATCTCTAAATAAACGGGGCGAACCTTAGCCCGCGGTCGGGTCATCCGACTGCTGCCGACCAAGGAGGATTTCCGCGATGTCGAGCACTTTAACGTTCTCGCCACCTTCCGTGCCGGCCATGCCGTCGCTCATCATGTTCAAACAAAACGGACAGCCTGTCGCCAGAGTCTTCGCACCCGTGGCGATCGCTTCCTGCGCCCGCAGGTTGGAGACGCGCTGGGCCGGGACTTCTTCGAACCACATTCGTCCCCCACCCGCTCCGCAGCAGAAAGTCTTTTTCCCGCAGCGCGGCATCTCGCGAAATTGTTCGTCCTCCGCCGCCCCCAGCACGACTCGCGTGGCGTCGACTTCCCCGTTAACTCGCGCCAGATAACAGGGGTCATGCAAGGTAATCGATTCCCCATCTGTCGAAGCTTTATTCGTTAGGCGACCTGACTCGATCAGCTCCGCGAGGAGCGCGGAGTGATGTTGAACTTCATACTGACCGCCGAATTGCGGATATTCGTTTTTCAGGGTGTTGTGACAATGCGGACAGGGAGTCACGATTTTCTTCACCTTGCGCCGGCCTAACGTCTCGATGTTCGTCTGCGCGCGCTCCTGAAAAAGGAATTCGTCACCGATACGCCGCGCCGGATCGCCGGTACAGGTCTCTTCCTTGCCGAGGACGGCGAAATTCACCCCGGCCTGCTTGAGTAACTGCGCGGTCGCGCGCGCGACTTTCTGCGCCCGCGGATCGAAGGATGCAGCGCAACCGACCCAGAAGAGATATTCGAAATTTGGATTCGATTCGACCGTCGGCACGTCGAGACCTTCAGCCCAAGCGAAACGATCGGCGTTGGGACGACCGTAGGGGTTCGATTGATTGCCGATCTGTTGAAGCGCTTTTGCCGGAGGGCCTGAAAGTTTGCCCTCGCCGATTAAATCCCGCCGCATGTCGCTGATCAAATCGACGTGCCCGATTAAAACGGGGCACTCCTGCACGCAGGCCTGGCACATCGTGCAGGCCCAGAGCGTTTCGTCGCGAATCGGCTGGTGCACGTCGCCTCCGCCTAACGACATTAGCCGGCGCAAATCAACCACCACCGCTTTGGGTGAAAGCGGTTTGCCCGAAGCCGTCGCCGGGCAGGCGTCTTCGCAACGGCCGCATTCCATGCAGGCATCGAGACTTAGTAACTGCTGGCGATTGAAATCCCCGAGCTCGTGCACGCCGGTGCGGCCGGTCTGTTCGACTTCCTCCATCGTTAGGGGGACGAGTTCGCCCATCGGCCGGTCGGGACGGGCGGCAATATTCATCGGGCCGGTGATGACATGAAGAAAACGATTCACCGGGATGGTGGCAAAAAATCCCGCGACCAAAATGGTATGCAGCCACCAGGTTGCGAGATGCATTGTCTTGGCGGTGCCAACGTCAATCCCGCGCAACATCGTGGTATCGATCAACCAACCGACCGTTGACCAGTGGGCCAACCACGGTTGCACCTGCGTGTAGTGCATGCGGAGCGCTTCCACCGCGAAGCCGGTCAGACCGAGGGCGAGGAGAATTCCGAGAAGCCACCAGTCGCGCCAGTTATGGCCCAGGCTCGGCTTACGCGCGAAAGCGCGGCGATACATGGCAAGGAGACACCCGAGGCAGAACGCGACGCCGAAGATGTCCATCGTCAGCTCGTAAATCAGATAGTACCAGCCGTGATGGAAGTAATAGGGACCGTCGTCAGCGATCGCGAGAAGCGTGGTGCCAATCGTCAGGACGAGGAAGCCGCTGAAAAGAAGGAGATGGAGAAGCGCGCCGAGAGATTTCTTGTGCACGCGCTTCTGCGCGAGCGCGTAAACCGTGAGTCGTTGCAGCCAGACACGCCAACTTTTCTCAAATCCACCCGGCCGGCCCTTTCGCCATTGCCGGACGTGGTTCAGAACCTGCCATCCGAGCACGGCAAGGCTCAGCCGCAATCATGCCGAAGAACACCACCCGCATCCAGGGCGCGATGTTCCCGAAGACTTCGCGCGTGGTGCTATTCACGTCGAGCGCGATCATCGGAAAGGCCATTTGCTTTTCAGCTCTGGCTAATGGCTTCGATGAGTTGCGGCACGACCTGATGGAGGTCGCCGACCAAACCGTATGTCGCCATCTGGAAAATGGGCGCGTCGGGATCTTTGTTGATCGCGACGATGATGCGCGAATCCTTGATCCCAGCGAGGTGCTGGATTGCGCCCGAAATGCCAACCGCGATGTAGAGCTCGGGTGCCACCACTTTGCCGGTTTGGCCGATTTGATAATCGTTAGGCGCCATTCCGGCATCGACCGCCGCGCGGGTCGCGCCGACCGCGCCGCCCAAGGCATTGGCCAATCCGCCAATCAAACGTTCAAAAGTCTCAGGATCTTTCAGCGGTCGTCCGCCACCGACGACGACGCGGGCTTCGGTCAGGTCCGGCCGGTCGGAAACGCGTTCTTCCCGCGAGACAAACTGCATTCCGTTAGGCAACGCAGCGGCATCGACTTCGAATTGCGTCACGGGAGAAGAAGTCGCCTCCGCGGTTGGCGCGGCAAAGGCGGTGGCACGAGCGGTAAGGACGAGCCGTTCGCCGGCGACCTTGACCGTCGCGAGCATGCTGCCGGCGTTAATTGGTCGGCGGAATGCGATCGCGCCTTCCACTTGTTCGAGCGCGAGCACGTCGGTCACCATCGGGGCATCGAGGAGCGCGGCGGCGCGCGGCAGAATGTCTTTGCTAAAGGTCGAGGAAGCGCCAAGCAGCGTCTTCGCGCTCTGTTGACGCATTACATCCGCGATTACGCTGGCATAACGATCGGCCAGCGGTCGGCCAGGGCTGGATGATCGGCCACGATAACGGAAGTTGCGCCGTAGGAAACGAGCGAGGCGGCGATTTCGTCCAATCCATGCCCGAGCACGAGCAGCGCAAAGTCGCCGCCGAGTTGCCGCGCGAGGGTGATGGCGTGGAGTGACGGTCGCTTCACCTGCTGCCGGTCAAGCTCGATTAGGACAAGGTTCTCCGGCCATGGTCAAAGCACCTTCGCTTCCTCTTTCAACTTGATCATTAATTCTTCGACCGACTCGACGCGGACTCCGCCGGCGCGCTTTGGCGGACGCGATGTCGAAAGCGTTGTCGTCAGTGGCTGCACGGTCACGCCGAGTTGTTCGCAGGTCAGGACTTCGATTGGCCTCTTGCGCGCTTTCATCAAACCGGGCAGCGAAACATAACGCGGCTCATTCAGTCGCAGGTCGGTCGTGACAATCGCCGGCAAAGTAATCGTAATGACCTCGATGCCGCCGTCGGTTTCGCGCGAACATTGCGCGCGCGTCCTGTTCTCCAGGAAATCAATTTTCGAGATAAACGTCGCCTGCGGCCAGCCTAACAATCCGGCCAGCATTTGCCCGACCTGGTTCGAATCGTCATCCACCGCTTGTTTGCCCATGAGCACGAGCTGCGGCGCTTCTTTCTCGACCAGCACCCGCAGAATGCGCGCGACCGCGTAGGGATCGAGCGAGCGCGAATCGTCGATCCGCAGCGCGCGATCGACTCCCATCGCCAGGGCCGAGCGAATCTGTTCGTCGACCGCCGGCGCACCAATCGTGACCGCGACGATCTCAGTTGCCTCTCCGCGCTCGCGCATGCGAAGGGCTTCTTCGATCGCGATTTCGTCAAAAGGGTTAATGACCGATTTAGCCGCTTCACCTGCGCCCGCGTACGGATCCGGCACGCTCTTAAATGGAACGAGAATTTTCATTCGGAGCGACGTGCTTCCGCACGTCTCCTTTCGTAATTCACGATGAATCTGTCAGACGTGCGGAAGCACGTCGCTCCGAGAGTGTGAATCACAACCCGATGAGTGAGGCGATGATGTTGCGTTGGATCTCGCTTGTCCCGGAGTAGAGCTTGCTGCCGATGCGCGTCGCGCAGCTCTCGCTCCACCTCGTACTCGACCATGTAGCCGTAGCCGCCGTGGATTTGGATCGCGTCTTCGCAGCATTTCACCCAGCTCTCGCTGATCTGAGCTTCGCCATCGCGGCTTCCAGGTAAACGGAGCTGCGATGACCAGCGGCCCACGCGCACTTGTAAAGCATGTGACGCGAATTCTCCGTCCGCATCTTCATTTCAACGATCTTGCCGGCCACCTGCTGAAACTTGCCGATCGATTGGCCACCTTGTTTGCGCTCGTTCGCATAACGAATGCAGGTCTCGAGCAGGCGTTGCATCGTCCCGACGGAAGCGGCCAGGATGCAGCCCCGTTCCCAGGTCATCGAGCGCGTGAAAAGCCAACTGCCCGCGCCTTCCTTGCCGAGCAGATTTTCCTCCGGGACCTCGCAATCGGTAAAAAAAACTTCGCCCATCGGCGAGGTGCGGATGCCCATTTTTTCGATCTTGTGGGAGAGGTCCAGGCCCGGCGAATCCTTCTCGACCAGAAAGGCGCTCAGGCCCGAGGCCCCCTTCGATTTGTCGGTCGCGGCAAAAACGAGGAGGACATCCGAGACGGGGCCGTTCGTCACGAAGATCTTGCTTCCGTTGAGAATGTATTTGCCACCCTTCTTGACCGCAGTGGTGCCGAGACTGAACGCGTCGGAGCCGCTGTTCGGTTCGCTCATGGCGTTGCCGCCGATGATCGAGCCGTCACAGAGACCGGGCAGGAACTTCTTCTTTTGCGCCTCGGTCCCATTGTAAACGAGCGGGATGATCAAGGTCCACATGTGGGCATTGATCGAAAAAAGAAGCCCGTTGTCCTTGCAGTGGTAACCGAGCCGCTCGAGCGCGGCCACCGTCGTCAGCGGATCCTGCGCCAGCCCGCCGTACTCCTCGGAAACGAGCATGCCATGAATGCCGAAACCGGCACATTTCTTCCACGCTTCGCGATTGAAAACCGCGTTCCGGTCGTTCTCGATCATGTCGTAATCGAGCTGCTCCTTGGCGAAACGCCCGACGGCGTCGAGCAGCTCGCGTTGTTGGTCCGACCAAGAAAAGTCCATGGGTTGAGTTCTCTTTCAGCCTGTGATCCGCCTTTTGTTCCGGACAGTTTAGCAAGGCTGGTGCCGTGTGCCCCGGTGCCTCAGAGGCCGCGGTAGGCGGCCATTCTACAGGCGAGGCCCGAACCGGTCAAGCGGACGCCCGGACGGATGCACCGCCGCCCTAAATTACTTCGAGGCAGCGCCAGACGTGACTGGCTGAACCGCAGGCATTTCGAGCCTGTCATTCGGGCGGGGCTCGACGGTGTGTTTGATGACGGCACCGCCTTTCATGACGAAGGCGACTTGCTCCATCGCGTTGATGTTTTGCAACGGATCGGCCTTAACCGCGATGATGTCGGCATACTTTCCGGGCTCGATCGACCCGATGTCCTTTGCCATTCCGATCAATTCCGCGCCGTTCATCGTGGCCGACTGCAAGACTTGCAGCGGCGTCATGCCTCCACGGACGAGGGCTTCAAGTTCCTTCGGGAGGAACTCGGGAGATTCATCAATGCCGACGGCGATTTTCAAGTGGGCTTTGAGAGCGCGCGTGAACGCCGGTTGCTGATAACTCAGAATCGCTTTGCCCTTGGCAAGGCTGATCGGGTCCTGGCCGAACTCCGTCCCAATCTCAACACCGCGTTGAAAAGTGTAGAGAGTGGGGACAAGCCAGGTTCCCTTTTTCGCCATCAAGGCCGCGCCTTCGTCGTCCAGCATCGTCCCGTGCTCGATCGAATCGACCCCCGCACGCACCGCAGCTTTGATTCCTTCGGTGCCCTCAGCGTGCACCATGACGCGGCGGCCGGCGCGATGCGCCACTTCCACCGCCTTGGCCATTTGCTCGTCGCTCAGTTCCTGAACGTTGAAATCGCTCTGTAAGTCGAGCACGCCACCTGTGCCCATCAGTTTAATCCAATCCGCGCCGTATTTGATGTCGCGGCGAACAGCGATCGCGACCTGGTCAACCGTGTCGGCAATATTCGGACGGCGCGGCATCGCTTGGTCGGGCGCAAGAAAATCCGCGTCGCCATGGCCGCCGCTCACGGAAATGAATGACCCGGCCGACACCATTCGTGGTCCAACAATGAGGCCCTCCTTGATGCTGTCGCGCAAGGCGAGTTGTCCGTAGCCCTGATCCGGTTCGCCCGCATCGCGCAGAGCGGTGAATCCATGGTCCAGCCACACCTGAAGATTGCGCAGGCCCCAAAGGGTGGCTTTGGCCGAAGAAATCCGAAGCGTGGAGCCCGGGGTGAAATCTTTCAAATTCCCCAGGATATGCGCGTGGCAATCAACCATCCCGGGCATGACGAACTGGTCTGAAAGATCGATCACGCTGGCATCCGGCGGCGCGGTTTTCCCGACACTGACGATCCGATCCTTTTCGACGAGGATCACGACGTTGCTCGCAACGGACCCCGTCTTCACGTCCAGCATTCGTCCTGCTTTGATCGCGATCTTTCCGGACAGTGGAGGAGGTGTGACCTCGGCCCCTAGTTGACTCAGGAACAAGGAAAAAAAGAATGACGACAGCGAAAATTTTTCTCATAAAAAGATTCGGGGAACAAAGACTCCCGCCGAGAGAAAGAGCTAGCAGTTCCCGGACGAGCCTTCGCAAAAATTGCGCGGCGATCCGATCTGGAGAGAAACTGCAAGTCGCTTTACGGCAGGCGGTAAACTTCGACCAACCCCACGCCGACGCTGCTGTTCTTGCCGGTCACCGTGGCGGTATAAATGCCGGGGGAAAGAGCCTGATAGATGGCCGCTTCCTTCGCCTCGGTGGGGGCGAGGCCGCTGGCCTCGAGCTCGGCTTGCTGGGTGTCGGCCCAGTTGTCATTCGATGCCACAATGGTTCCGTTCGTATCGCGCAGGTCGAGCACCGGATCCGCCAGGAAATCGGTTAGGCCATCCTGGACAAGAGACGGGCCCAAAGCCCGCACAACAATGTTCGACGGCTCTATTCCGCCAAGAATGAAACCTCCTACGAGAGCATTGGTGCCCGTTTGAACAAAGCCACGCGTGCTGAGATTGGAGACCGCAGCCGGCACGGATTGGCTGAGATCATAAATTTCCGCAAGGCCGAGACCTGTCCCATTGCTCGCTCCCCTAACGACTGCGGTGTAAGTGCCGGGATTGAGATCGGCAACGATCGCGGCTTCCGCAGGATCGGTCGGCGGAATGGTCGTGTCCCGAATCGCTTGCTGTTGGTCCGCAACGATGACGCCGCCAAGCTGGGTCGTTTCCCAGTTGTCATTCGTCCCAATGACCGCGCCGGTTTGATCGTGCAGCTCGAGAAACGGATCAGCCAGCAGACCAACGAGACCCGACTGACCAAGCGAAGGTCCGAGCGCGCGCACCAGAATTTTCTTCGCGCCAGTTCCACCGACAATAAATCCACCAATCGCGACCCGGTCGGTCAGGCCTACCTGAAGCCTGGTCGAGACGTTAAGGAGGCCCGGTGTCGCCGGCAGCGGCGCAAGCCTGCTCCGGGCATACGTGATCACCGGCGACAGGTTGATCACATCTTGCTGGTAAATTTCGATATAGTTGATGCCGTAGCTAGCGGCCGCATTAACCGAAGCTGTGAGAACCGTCGCTGGGTCGGCCGGCACACCGCCATTATTCGCGGTAGGTGGGCTCGTTGTAACACCAGTAAAGCATTTGCGCGCCGACGTCGGGCTGTTTCTGCCAGAGGAGATTCCAAACCGAACCGTCCGGCCCCGGTGACACTGGGTTAATTGCGGAAAGACTGTTGATCTGGACGATCAATCGCCCGGGCCACAGTGCAAGCTCCGCCGCGACCACGCTTGCGGCCACATAGGTTGAGCTCGGATCCAGATTGCCGGTATTTCCAACGTGGCCGTTACCGCCAATGGCGAGGGTCACGTACTGGTTAGGGAAGGCGGCCATCGTTGCATCAATGGTCTGCCGGCCGGCATCGACCAGTTTGTCGCTCGTATAACCAACCGCGAACCAGTTCGCGATATCCACATCGGTGTGGGGAACGTTCCAGTCTTCACTCCTGGCGTTGGCAAAACTCGCGGAGACGATCTTGACCGTTGGATTGTTCGTAAAATGCGCTCCCAAGGCGCTGATCATGACCTTCTTCTTCGCGAGATAAGTCGGATCCCAAAAGACCGGGATCGTCGTAGGGACGCCGTCATCATCAAAGGTGAAAAAGAGGCCCCCGGCATTTTGGACGGCGGTCGTCACCCACGTCGGCTTGCCGGACTGAGTACCGATCCGCAGCATCACTACTTTCCCAGCTGCCGCGGCCCTCGCTACCTCGGAATCGAGATATGACCAATCGAAAATCCCTTCAGTCGGCTCAAGGTCCGCCCAAGCTTGACGCACGGAAATTCCGACAACATTGGAATTATCGAGCGCGACTTGAGAGGCAGGTGCACCGCTGGCACTCAGCGAAAAAACCCCGTGTGGGATTTGCCCGATGACGTTTGGCGCGGCCAGGCCGGCGAGAAAAAACAGCGCGATTCGCAACGTTAGGCCAAACCTCGCCTGGCCCCGGCAGCCGAAACAATCGAACCAATCAAAACCCATAAGAACCCTCCCCCGAAAAATCCCTTGCCTATTATTTACGCATAAAAAGTAGCCGCTGTCGTGCCACAATTTCCCCCGTTGCGCTCCAACAACATTGATCGTCCTCCTCTTTAACGACACTTGTCGAGCCTCAATTGGTTACAAATTTGGCGATCCGGCGTCCACTTTGCCGACATCGGCTATTTTCCAGGCCAACGACGAAACACACGGCATCGGCGCAGAGAAGATGGTGTTGAAAGCCCTTAACGCCCCAAATCCCCAGATTAAGCGTGCATCGTGTCCATCCGTTAGGCACGATGCCGCCATGAACTTCAACAAAAACATCGGAATGCTCTTGCTCGCCGTCTACCTGATCGTGATCGGCATTATTGGCCTGACTGGGATGGGCGCCGGATTGCTCCTCCCAATCCTTGCGCTTGTGGCCGGAATTTTTATTCTGATTGGGAGATAACGACGCTCAAAGGACGCCGACCGCGCGAGAAATCAGGAGAGCCACGATCGTTAGGGAAATGAATGCTTGCAGCATGGCGAAGAGCTTTGCCCAGGGCCGAAGGATGGGCGCGTCCGTCGGGCCGAAGGTCGAACTGGTGGTGAAAGCAACGAATAGATAATCGACAAATCCCGGGCGCCAGCCGTCGATTCCGAATGCTTCGCGCTGCGACTTTTCAGCCTGCATTTGTGGAAAGAGAAAGCTCCGGCTGCCGAATCCTCCGCGCGCTTGACGGCGCAATGGACCGCCGCCATCGAGTCTCCAGTACCACAAAGCGAAGACGAGAATATTGGTCAGCCACAATTCCGCACCGGAAAGGAGCAGACGGAGGGGCGATTCCTTCTGGCCGGGCAAGGCCGTGACGAGCAAGACGATCGAGCTAATTAAAGACAGGGTGATGATCGTGCTGATGATGATGCCGAGGGCGTGATTGAGCGAATGCCGGCCGGTGCGGTGCGCGAAGACCGTCGGCACCAGCAGCACGAGAACGAAGGTCGGTTGCAACCAGCGCGGCCCGAGACTGAGCCAGCGTGGCAGAGCAAACGAGGTCCCGGCGACCGCCAACAAAGCGAGCAAGGCCTGCCAGCGGGGTTCCAATTTGTCAACGCGTGAATCTCCTTTCGCCATCGCATTCGCTATAGCATCAACCCCTGATGAGGCGAGTTGCTTCTTCCGTTCGCGTCCCGAGTGATGGTGCTTTTCATTTTGTCTTTTATGCCCAAACCCTTCAGCTTTCGTTCATGAAAATCGCTACCATCATTGCGCGCACCCTCCTCGGGTTGGTCTTTGTCGTCTTCGGGTTCAATGGTTTTTTTCATTTTATTCCAATGGGCGCGCCGCCCGCTCCCGACAGCCCCGCCGGAATGTTTTTTACCGCGGTTTCGACGACCGGTTACATGAAGGTGGTCTTCTTGTGTCAGATCGTCGGCGGGCTTCTTCTCCTGCTCAACGTTCTGCCGGTGCTCGGATTGGTCATCCTTTGCCCGATCATCTTTAACATTCTCCTCTTCCACCTCACCATGGCTCCGAAGGACCTGGCGGTTCCTATCGTCGTCGCGCTCCTCGCGGTCTTTCTCGTCGGAATGTACTGGGACCATTACCGTCACCTCGTCCGGCAACCGAGGTGATCATTCTTCACGATCCCCGTTGCGCTGAATATTCGGTCGCCGGACATCCGGAGCGTCCGGCGCGCGTCGTGCGCAGTGCGGATCACCTGCGCGCGACGCATCCGGATTGGGAATGGCGTTTGCCTAACGAGGCCACCGACGAAGCGCTTCTCCGCGCGCACAGCGCCGCCCACGTCGCCCGGGTCCGCGCTCGCGACCGACGATTTCGATGCCGACACCCCCGCCTATGAAAATATCTTCGCGCACGCGGCCCGCGCTTCCGGCGCCGCTTCTGCCGTCGCCCAGGTTTCGTTAGGCGGAACCCCCGCCTTCAGCCTGATGCGTCCGCCGGGTCATCACGCCACCCGCGACCAGGCAATGGGATTTTGTTTCTTCAATCACATTGCCGTGGCCGCGCTCGACGCGCTCGCCCAGGGCGCGGAGCGAGTCGCGATCTGGGATTTCGACGCCCACCATGGCAACGGCACGGAAGCGATTGTCGCCGGCAATCCGCGCATTGCCTTCGCCTCCGTCCATCAATTTCCCGGTTATCCCGGCACCGGCGCGCGCTCGTTAGGCAACGTCCATAACTTCCCGGTCCCTCCCTTCGCCCCACGGTCCGAGCACCGCGATGCGGTCGCCCGGGCCCTCGCAGTTCTCCTCGAGTTCAAACCCGATCTTCTCCTCGTCTCAGCCGGCTTCGACGCCTTCGCGGGGGATCCGATTACGCAGATGAGTCTGGCCGCCGAAGATTTCGCGCTCTTCGGCCAATGGCTGCGCGAGAGTGGCGTCGCCGCCGGCGCCATCCTCGAAGGCGGCTACAGTGAGGAACTGCCGCAATTGATCGATGTTTTTCTCAGCGCGTGGGAGCGCTGAGACGAATACTTCTCATCGTTAGGCCGGGACCTTCTTGAGCAGAATGAGCGCGCCAGCGACCCCCGAGACGAGACTCGCGGCGAGAATTCCGACCTTGGCGGTCTCGAGCGCGTCGGAAGCGCCGAAGGCGAGGTTCGCAATGAACAACGACATCGTGAAACCGATTCCGCCCAGCATCCCGACCCCGACGATCTGGCGCCAGCCAACACTCTCCGGCAGGGCCACGATTCGGAAACGAGCGGCCAGCCACGAGAACCCCACGATGCCGATGGGTTTCCCGAGCACGAGCCCGCAGATCACTCCAATGCTGATTGGAGTAGCAAGTGCACGCCGCGGCCGAACACCACGCCTGCATTCGCGAGCGCAAAGATCGGCATGACGGCGTGCTTGATCCAGGGAGCAAGCGCGTGCTCGAAACGCAGCATGGGTGATTCGGCCAGATGGCACTCCGCCGCGAGCAGGCTGAGGGCAGCGCTCCTCGTCGCGCCGGCATGGATCGCGTCGCCCGCTGCATCAGCCTGGCGAAATTCGTCGAGAATATTTTCGCCGCGCTCGAGGAAAAGAGCATCGTCATCGATCCGGCGCCGCGCGGGAATCGTGAGGGCGAGGAGGACACCGGCGACAGTTGCATGGATACCCGATTGCAAAAAAGCCAGCCACAAACCGAGACCGAGGACGGTATAGATCAGCGGATGTCGCACGCCGAGGAGATTCACAACGATTAAAGCAACGAAGAAAATCCCGGCAATCGCGAGGCTGATCCATGCGATTTCCGCCGTATAAAAAAAAGCGATCACAAGAACTGCGCCGATGTCGTCGGCGATGGCCAGGGCGGCGAGGAACACCCTGAGCGATTTGGGAACGCGAGTGCCGAGGAGCGCAAGCACCCCGAGCGCGAAGGCGATGTCGGTCGCCATCGGTACGCCCCAGCCTGCTACTCCCGGGCCAGCCTGATTGAAAAGAAAGTAAGTGCCCGCAGGCACGATCATGCCGCCCAGCGCGGCCACAATCGGCAGCGCAGCTTTGCGCGCCGAGGAGAGTTCGCCGACGAGCGCCTCCCGTTTGATCTCGAGTCCGACGACGAGAAAGAAAATCGCCATCAGCCCGTCGTTGATCCAGAAGTGCAGATCTTCGGAAATTTGTCGTCCCGCGAACCCGAATGTCAGCTTGGTGTGCCAGAGACTGAAGTAGCTCGACGCCCACGGCGAATTTGCCGAGACGAGTGCCGCGAGTGCGCAGCCGATAAGCAGGATTCCACCGGAGCTCTCGAGCCTGGCAAACTCCTGGAACGGCCTGGCCAGCCGCTCGATCGGGGTTTTTCCGGGAAGTGGCGTTCGCCGATCCATTCTACACGACACGCGGGCAAAAAGATTTGGCAAGCGCAACCGGCGCGCGATTCGTTCGTAATCGCGGCACGATCGGCTCCGCGTCGACTAGCCGTAGCGCGGTCCCGCGGCGACAGCTCGCAAACTTTCATTCTCGCCAAAATCATTTGGCAAAGGCTGTGCCAGCGGCGAATAATCCCACCACGTCGGGCCGTAGCACAGCTTGGTAGTGCGCTTGAATGGGGTTCAAGAGGTCCCGGGTTCGAATCCCGGCGGCCCGATTCTTCAGAATCACCGGCGAGCTAGGACACCCCGCGCCGCTAGTCCTCGGACAATCCTGGCGTGTTTCTTTGTCTTAGTGCGAGATGGCGTGAACTGACTCCAATCCGCCCCGTAAAATCAGGTGACCTGAGCCGTCGCTCGTTGCGGTGAAGTTGTACGTTCGCCCGTCGCGGACATCCAGAGTCAATTGCTTCGGGGTCTTCCATTTCGCATTGGGAAATGGCAAGACCGAAATGGTATGTCGTCCCGGTGACAGCACGCGTTCATAGGTGTGACCCCAGGCGATATTTTCGACTGGGGTGCCGTCGATCGACAACTGGACATACACATTTTTCCCCACATCCGGAGCTCGATGGATGATGACACGCGCTCCAGCTTGCACAGAGGCAAACGCCACGACATTAACCAGCAAGCAGCCGACGATTAGAAAGAGAGTGTTCCTTCCAATGAATGTTTTCATATTTAAGATATCGCGCCCCGGCGCACTGACCGCTGGGTAATTTACGTTGCGGGTTGAAATTCGGAACTCCTGTATAATCCCGTAGATCCTGTCCCGATTGCGGCGACGCGGCTCCTGGCCTTAACCTCCGCGCCTATGTTGAGCGCCGGGATCGTTGGTTTGCCTAACGTTGGCAAGTCCACTCTCTTTAATGCCGTCACCCGCACCCGCAAAGCGCAGGCCGCAAATTATCCCTTTTGCACGATCGACCCGAACCTCGGCATCGTGACCGTGCCCGACCCGCGGCTCGAGGCGCTCGCCAAGCTTTCCCATTCGCAAAAAATCATTCCGGCCGCGATTGAGTTCGTCGATATCGCCGGGCTCGTGAAAGGCGCGAGCGCCGGAGAAGGACTCGGCAACCAATTCCTCAGCCACATCCGCGAAGTGAACGCGATCGTGCAAGTCGTGAGGTGTTTCGAGAATGGCGACATCCATCATGTCAGCGGCACGATCGATCCAGTGCGCGACATCGAAGTGATCAACACCGAGTTGATCCTCGCTGATCTCGCCTCCTTGCAGAAACGCCATGACCGTCTCCAGAAAGAAGTCCGCGCTGGCTCGAAAACCGCAAAAGCCGAGACGGCGGTGATCGATAAACTTCTGCCGCATCTCGATTCCGGAAAACCGGCCATCACCCTCGAACTCACGCGACGAGGAAAAAGTTACCGCGCGCGAATTTTTCCTGCTTACTTCGAAGCCGACCCTGTTCGCCTGCAACGTCGCCGAAAACGATCTTGTCCCTCGCAGCCGGGCGGCGATGACCCCGGCGACGCGCTGCGACATATCCGGGCGGTGGAGGAGTATGCGCGGAATCATTTCGCGACCGAGGCGGTGGTGATTAGCGCGCAGATTGAAAGCGAGTTGGTCGATCTCCCGGAAGCCGAGGCAGCAGAATACCTGCGTGATCTCGGCGTTGAGGGAAGCGGAGTTGGCGCGCTCATCCGCGCTGTCTATCACCTGCTTGGGTTGCGCACTTACCTGACGACTGGCGAAAAAGAGACGCGCGCCTGGACAATCCACGCCGGCGACAAAGCTCCGGCGGCAGCGGGCGTGATTCACTCGGATTTCGAGCGCGGCTTCATCGCTGCCGAGACGGTGCACTTCGACGACCTGGTATCGTTAGGCTCATTCGCCAAGGCCCGCGAAGCCGGCAAGCTGCGGATCGAAGGCAAGGAATACGTCGTCAAGGATGGCGACGTTGTGGAGTTCCGGTTCAACGTCTGACTTGTAGACGTTTCCCTCTGGGAAACGCGAGTATCGACGTCGTTAGGCAAAGGGAACGCGCAGACCCGCGCTTCACAGAGCGAAGCGTCTACACGAGCGGGCTACTCCGCGAAATAGAGAATCCGGCCGCACTGCTCGCAGCTCACGATCTCTTTTCCGCCTTTCACCCGCACCGCGGTTTGGGTGGTGATTTTCATGTGGCAGCCGGTACAAACATCATGCTCGAGCGCGACCACCGCCGCGTCGCCCTTGCTCGTGAAAAGCCGGTTGAATCGGTCGAGCAAATCTTCGTCGACTCTGCTCGCAAGCTCGTCCCGCTCTTTCTTTAACTCTTCGAGCCGCCCGCTCAACGTGGTCTGTTTTCCATCCAGATCCGCAACCTGTTTGGCGATCGATGACTTGGTCGCGGAAGTCTGCTGGTCCTCGGTCGCGATCTGCGCCTTAAGTTGATCGGCCTGTTCCATCAACTCGAGCTCCTGATCTTCCAGGTCGCTGATTTCTTTTTGATAACGCTCGATCTCGCGGCCCATCGCGGCGAACTCGTCGTTCTTGCGCGTCTCATATTGCTGCGTCCGCAAGCGCGCGATGCTTTCGTTGCGCGTGCCGATATCGAGCTCGAGACTCTTCTTCTGGACCTCGACATGGCGCGCCTTGTCTTTGATCGCCTCGAGATTAGCCGAGGCTGTCGTCACCTGAGCCTCGAGCGATTGGCGTTCCAGCGGGAGACTCTTCAACTCAGCCTCCACCTGCCGCATCTTTTGGGCGCGATCCTGCAAAATGAGGAGCTGCTCCAACTCGACTTGCACGCGCGCATGTTAGGAGCGCACAGGGACGGCGTCAACGATGCGCCGGAAATTGGGGCAACAGCTCCGGTTGCCTCGCAGAGACTCGGCGGCAGGCGGAGCGCCCGCCCTACAAAACGCCATCGTTAGGCGAACGCCGACGCGAAATTACGTCGGCACCCGGCCCAGCACGATGCAGGCATTAATGCCACCGAACCCAAACGAATTGCTTAACACATGGTCGATCGCGGCCTCGCGCCCATGCTGCGGGACAACATCGAGATCACAAGCGGGGTCGGGATTTTCCCGATTCAAAGTCGGGGGAATCCACCCGCGATCGATCACCAGCGCGCAAAGCGCCGCCTCGATCGCGCCGGTCGCCCCTAACGGATGACCAGTGTAAGCCTTCGTCCCGCTGACTGGGATGCGCGCGGCGTCCGCGCCGAAGACCTCCTTGATCGACATAGTCTCGGTGCTGTCGTTCAACTGCGTGGAGCTGGCATGCGCGTTGATGTAGTCTATCTGTTCTGGAGCAAGTTGCGCGTCAGCCAGCGCATCCCGCATCGCGCGAATGCACGATTCGCCGCTCGGCAAAGGCGAAGTCATGTGAAACGCATCGTTGTTCAAACTGTAGCCGAGCACTTCCGCATAAATGTGAGCGCCGCGCGCGCTGGGCGTGCTCCAATTCTTCGATGATTAACGAAGCCGCGCCTTCGCCCATGACGAAGCCGTCGCGCAACTTGTCGAACGGCCGGCAGGCTTTGGCCGGGTCGCCGGCAAACTGGCTCATCGTCTTGATGAACGCGAACGCGCCGAAAGTCAGCTGACTGAGCGGCGATTCCGCGCCGCCAGCGACGATGATATCGGCGAAATCGTCGCGAATATACCGGAGCGCTTCACCGACCGCGATCGTGCCGCTGGCGCAACTGTTCGAGTTCGTCGTGCCCTGCTCCGCGAAAGCCAAACTCGATTGCGATGTTGGTGTGAGCAGAGCCGCCGAAGACCTGGAGCGCGAGTGTCTGATTCACTCGCGCGGCTGCCCTTTTTTAAAAAATGCGCGTGCTCAGATTCGGCGTTCGCGATTCCCCCGAGCGCGGTCCCGAAGCTGACGCCAACGCGATGCTGCGGTTTTTCGCGCGACCATTCGATGCCAGCGTCCTTCAGCGCGAGCTTGGCCGAGCCGACGGCAAACTGCGCATAACGATCGAGCCGCTTCAGCCGGTGCGGCGGAAAAAATTCCTCCGGCACCCAATCAGGAATTTCCGCGGCACAATGGGCGTTGAAGATCGAGCTGTCGAAACTTTCCACTCGTCGAATCCCACTTTTCTCCGCGCGCAACCCATCCCAGAAACCGTCGCGTCCGATTCCAACGGAGGTGATGGGACCGAGGCCGGTGATAACAGCGCGTCGCTTTCGTCCCATCGTTGCTCTCTTTTCGTTAGGCGGAACGCAGCTCAGAGGGCAAAACCGCGATGCTCTCCAGATGCGCTTTCATCGCAGTTAAAGTTTGATTCGCAACATGATGCACGAAAAATCCACCAATGATTGGGTCCGCAATTGGGGCCAAGGCCGGGATGCGGAAACGCAGTTGGTGCTGGATCTCAACGACCACGCCGACGGGCGTTTCCTTGAAAGTCCAGATGACGCGCATCCCGCGGGTGAACGCCTTCAAGTGCAGAAACCGAATTTCCATTCGATCGCGGTCGACCACCAGTTCGGAGGTCCAGGAAATTGGAATGCCGAACGCGCTCGCCGCCATTTCCACCACGCTGTGATCGGCATAGCGTTCGACGAAACGGACATAGCGATAATGCGGGAGGAGACGTGGCCACTGTTCGAGATCAGCGATCGTCTCGAAAATGACTTCGCGCGGCGCGTGGATAATAATGGAGTTGCCGGTCTGCATGAATCGCGTAAAAAAAACGAGCGACAGGATAAGCGGCGAAAGTTGTCGCGCAATGAATGGACGAGTCTATGGCCTTGGAAATTCGTAACAAATGTGAAAGGTGCGAAAAAAGTCTCGCACCGGCCGACGAAGCCTACATCTGCACCTACGAATGCACCTTTTGCCCGGCCTGCACCGAGGCGATGGCCAACGTTTGTCCGAATTGCGGCGGCGAGCTGGTGCGGCGCCCACGTCCGGCTCGTAAGTGAAATTTGGAGGGACGACCTGTCGACCGTGATTCTGGACGTGCGCAGACACGGTTGGAATGATGAATTTCGAATGACGAAGCACGAAGGAATTCCAAATGACCAAGCCTAAAGCTGGGTGCGAACGGGCCGGCGCACTGGTCATTGGTGTTTCGTCATTCCTTCGTCATTCGTCATTGGGCATTCGTCATTTTCAGCCGCCAGGAACGTCACTGCGACATATACAACCCGCCATTCGGGGCAATGACCTGCCCGGTCAAAAAGGCAGATTCATCAGCCGCGAGGTAAACGGCGGCCCAGGCGATGTCGTCGGGCGTCCCCAAGCGGCCCAGCGGAGTCTGCCCCTCGAGGAGCGGGCGGAGCGGCGCCATCGGCTCCGTCATGCTGGTCTCGATCCAGCCCGGCGCGATCGCATTCACCCGGATGTTCAGCGTCGCCAGTTCCAGCGCGAGCGAGCGCGTCAGACCCAGAATACCGGCCTTGGCCGCGGAATAGGCCGGCATGCCGATGCCACCCGCCGTCCCCAGAATCGAGCTCATGTTGATGATCGAGCCGGATTTCTGCGGGGTCATGATGCGCAGCGCCTCCCGGGTGCAGAAGAACGTGCCATCGAGGTGCACGGCAATCATGCGCCGCCAATCCTCGTCGCTCGTCTTGAGGGTGAAATCAGAGTGTGTTCGAATGCGGCCCTCTTTCATGCGCTCTTTGAATTGCGCGAAAGTTAGCGCGACCAAGCCGTCGGCCATCTCTGGATTTGTCTCATGCGGTGCGATGCCTGCATTGTTTACGAGGATGTCGAGCCGTCCCTCTTGAGCACGCACCGTTTCGAACATCGCGGCAACCGCTTTCGAGTCGGCAACATCCGCCGTCACCGCCCTCCCACCGACTGCGTTGGCGACCTGTTCGGCGCGGCCGCCATCGAGGTCGTTGATCACGAGTCGCGCGCCTTCGTCGTGGAAACGTCGCGCGATCGCTTCTCCGATCCCTCTGCCGGCGCCGGTTACCAGCGCCACTTTATTTTCCAGTCGTGCCATCGCGGGACCCTGTTTTTTTCGCGTAACGTAAACTGAACTTGAGAAAGCATTCCTCCTCCACCACTCGCATCTCGCGCAGGACGCAGCGAATACTGCCATGTTTCAGGAATTCGAAGCTTCGTCCGGTCAGCGTCGGTGCGCCGCCGACCTCCGAAAATGTAGGGCGCGATCGTGAGGTTAAGCTGATCGACCAGCTCAAGCTCGAGCAGACTGCGGAATAACTCCGCGCCACCTTCGCAGGCCACCCGACGAACGCGATATTCGCTGCGCAGTTCCTGTAACATTCGTGACAGATCGACCTTCCGATTCTTCGGTCAGATGCAAGGTCGCTTTCTCGCGCAGCGCGAGCTGGCAGCCTGCGCGGCATCCGCGTGGTCGAGAAGATCAGGATCTTGGAAAAATCGGTTTGGAAAATCTTGAGCGCGGGATCGATCCGACCCTCGTTCGAAACGATCACTCGCAATGGATAAGGCGTCTGACCACGCGCTTCGCGTTCCGCGCGCATCAGCGGATCGGGCAGGCCGAGCCGGACATTGTCGTGCGCGAGAGTGCTGCGGCCAATCAGCACGGCATCACCTAACGAGCGTTGCCGGAGAAGATGCCGCTTGTCTTCGCGGGAAGTAAAATCGACCGGAGAAAAAGCGCGCGTCGTGATCTTGCCGTCCACCGTCATGGCAAAAGTCGCCGCAACCAGCGGGCGGCGGCTTCGCTTCCAATGTGAGGGGCCTTTGCGCCCCGATTCCCGAGCAGATCGCTTCGCCACCAGCGATCGCGGCGCAGACGGCCCTCCCACCTTACTCGCTTTCCGTGATTTCATGCTCCAGCGTCGCCACTTCCTTGCGCATCTCGCTCAGTTTCACGTGTCTGACCTGGCCGCTCGGTTTGTAAAAGAAATAAACAATCCCGCCCGGCGCGCAGCAGGCGAGCATGACAAGAAAACTCATCGAGCCGATGAGGACCGCGACCGCTTCCGGCACGCCGCACAGTCCATGGAGCATGATCTGGAAAATCTTCTCGCGCAGACCGACCCCGGCGAAGCTGATCGGCAACGACGAGATCGTCCGCTCGACCGGCATTACCGCGAAGAAATCGATCACGCCAACCTGGGCGCGGAAGGCGAAAGCGACGCAAAGGAATGTGGCAAAGGTCGAGAGGTGCGCGATGATCGACGCGCCAAAAGCCGCCAGGGTCGCGCGCCAGTGACGCGCATAAAGATGATAAGCAGCCGAGAGTTCAATCAGCTTTTCACGACCGGGAAATCGTTGCGGCAATCTGTGGGCCAAATGAAATCCGCTGACTACGAACGAAGTCACCAACATCAGAACGGCGCAGGCGAGAATAAGAAGCAGCCCCCGGACGAGAAGTTGCGTCTCCGGTAATTGAGTCAGCCAATCATATCGGAGCGCCACCAACACGCCGGTTATGCTGATAAGCGCGACCAGTCCCACCATGCGATCAAAAACGACGGCGAGAAGCGCGCCCGTCGCCTTGCCCGGCGTTTCCTTGAGCAGGAGATAGCTTTTCATAATGTCGCCGCCGGTGCCGCCGGGCAGGAATTGATTGTAAAACATCCCGATAAGGAAAAGACCCGCGACGCGCGACATGCTGAGATGAATTTGCTGGACCTTGAGCAGGATCCACCAGCGCACGCCGGCGGCCAGTTCGACGACGAAGTAACAAGCGAGCGCGACACCAATCCATCGGTAATCGGCCATCCGCAGCGCCACGCCCATTTGCGCGCGCTTGTGCGGATCGTGGAAGACCCAAAAAAGCACCGCGATCGTGACCGCGATCTGGAGGACGGCGATGAGAATTTTCTTCATTGGCCGAATCGATCCTGCCACTGGGTGATGGAGTGGCGGATTTCCTCCACCGTTTTGCGCGGGCTCATTTCCCAGACAAATAAGCAGGACGGCGGCAGAAGCGGAACCAGTTTCTCAAGATCGATGTCGCCCGCGAAAGGAGGTTGATGATCCTGCGCCGGCCAAATGCAATCCTGGACGTGACAGCCCAGAGTGCGCGGACCGATCGTGCGCAACCACTCCGCGTGATCGACGAAGCCGAGGTTCTCCTTGATCTGAATGTGCCCGAAGTCGTGCCAGTAACCGGTCTGCGGCGAGTTGAGCTCATCGAGGAGCGGCGGAATTTCGCGCTCGCTCGGAATCTCCTCGTAGCCGCGCCGGCCCTCGATCCCAAGCCGGACGTTTTTCGCGGCGGCGCGTTCGATGATTGGCTTGAGACATTCCTTCACGTTTTCCAGGCAGGCCGGCGCTGCCGCCTCGCGGCTCGCGACTGCCTCCACTTTCCGGCGCACGTACTTTCTTGAATACATCTCGCCCGCTTTGGCGAGCGCGATGAGCGGCTCGGTCACCGGCTTGATCGGCACCCACCCAAGATGAAGCACGACGAACGGAGCGCCGAGCCGCGCCGCGAAATCGATCGTCTGCAACGTTTGACGGACGGCGCGCTCGCGTTCGCGCGGGGAGCTGCTCGAAAAAGTGTAGCAATCGGGCGAGGCGCCGGTCACTTCCACCGGGAGCGGACAAAAATTGTGCAGACTGCTAAAGCGCACTTCGCCGGCATCGAACATTTTTTGGATGCCCGGCATGAGAGAAATCCGAATGCCATGACCGAGCTCGATCAGGTCGAAGCCGAGCTGGGTCTTGATCTCGCGCAACATCGCATCGCCCGCGGTGTGACGGCTGGAATTCCAACAGGTGGAGAACGAGATCATCGCTTAGTTTGACGCCGCCCCTCAGGGACGAGCCTCCGCTCGTCCAAGGCCGTTGTAGCCGGGATCGGTGATCCCGGCCGGTCTAACGTGTGGCCAAGCTCTTCGTCACCGGGATCAACGATCCCGGCTACAACGACGCTACGAAACGTGATCTGTTCGCAATTCATTCTGGGTTCAAACATTCTGTTAAACCGCCACCTCTTCCGCAGCCGGATTTGTAACAATCCCTGGCGCCTCATCCAGCCCATCGCCGATCCGGCTCAGAATAAAAAGCGCCGCCACACCATAACCAATCGCCGAGGCCGTGAGCGCCGTTCGCATTCCGATGACGTCCGCCAGGCTGGTGACTCCAAGACTGGTGAGCGGCATCAGGCCAAAGAAGCTCAAGCCCATGACGGCGGAGACACGACCGCGCAAATGCGAGGGCGCCCGTTCCTGCACGATCGTGTTGGAAAGACCAAAGATGAGCGACAAACCAAACGAAACCACAACAAGCGACGCAGCCGCAAAACCGAAGGCACTGACCCGGCTGAGAGCGAGGACGGCAAATGTCACGGCCAGCGCGCCGCCCATCATCCAACCAAGCCGGCGCGGACGCGGGATAGAAACCAGCGTGATCGCGCCAATGACCGACCCGATCCCCGAAAATGCCATCAGGTATCCGAGCCGGTCCGGCCCGAAATGCAGAACATCACGCACATAAAGCGGCATCATGACCGAAACGGCCGGGAAAATAAAAATCGTCATGGAAGCGATCATGCCGACCATCGCCAGACTGGGCTTGTCCGCCCGGACATAAAGGAAGCCGTCCTTGATCCCGCTGGCGCGTTTTTCTTCCTCCTCCTTGCTGCCAATGACGCGTGGTGGAAGCGAGATGAGCGCGATGATGAAGGCGACGAAGGTAACCGCGTTAGTAAAAAAGGCGGTGGCCGCTCCCCACAGACCAACGATGAGGCCGCCGACGGAAGGCCCGACCAATCGCGCACAATGAAAAACCGCGCGATCCAAAGCCACCGCGCTGGCGATTTCCTCCCGCTTCACCAGCTCCGGCACGAGCGCGGAGAGGGCCGGATGTTCAAAGGCAAAAGCGATGCCTAACAATCCTGCGACCGAGATGATATGCCAGATCTGGATGCGCCGGGTAAAA
This sequence comes from uncultured Verrucomicrobiae bacterium, assembly GCA_963771865.1. Taxonomy (GTDB): domain Bacteria; phylum Verrucomicrobiota; class Verrucomicrobiia; order Chthoniobacterales; family UBA10450; genus Palsa-1392. The sequence goes on along the minus strand of CAVYVJ010000010.1, from coordinate 4,787 downwards.
ATCAGAACGCCGATGACAATCGCGAGCGCGATCTGCACGATCTGGGTCCAGACGAGAATGATGCGTTTGTCGAACCGGTCGGCCGCGGAGCCGCCGAACATGGTGAGAAAAATCATCGGCAAACCGGAGGCAAAATTGACCATCCCAAGCATGATCGCCTTGTCCGTCAGGGTGCTCATGACCCAGCCCTGCGCCATCACCTGCATCCAGGTGCCGGTATCGGAAATCGACGTGCCGATGATGTAACGCCGGAACGGACCGGCGTGCAAAACGGCAAGGGTCTGCAAGCCCGGCCGCGCTCGCTTCGCGAACCGCGTGACGGCGCGTCCCAAGGGCTTGGCTTCGGCGTTCATCGGATGCAACAGATAGCTGGTGAAGGGTGAAGCCGCAATTTGTCGAGGTTGTAGCCGGGATCGGTGATCCCGGCCGGTCTGGCGTCTGGCCAAGCTCTTCGCCGCCAGATCGCGATCCCGGCTACAACCTTGGCCGCCCGTCGAGCGTGAGATCTTCCGCATGCGCGGCACGAGCAGAAGCACCTCCCTCCCATCGATCTATACCAGGTAACTCTTCAATCGGAGGGAGCGCTGGCTTTCAGCCCGCTCAGGAGACTGTTGAGACCTCCCCCAAATGTTTCGAGGCTCCCTGCAGCGCTCCGCAGCCTCTCTGCAGTCGCCAGTAACGCCAGTGCGCTCGCGAGCAGCCTGCCTGCAGTGCCAAGCAGCTTCTCTGCAGACGCTAGCACCTCTCTGCAGCAGTCAGGTAGCCCCTCTGGTTCGATAGCAGCCGCTCTGCAGTCGTTAGCAGCCTCTCTGCAGAGGCTCAGCAGCCTGAGCGCACTCGCGAGCACCGCCAGCGCGCTCGCGAGCAGCCGTCCGCACTGTCCAGCAGCGCCTCGAGCAGCCGAGAGGAGCCCACTTGCAGGAGTCGAATGTCCTCTACAGGCCTCGACCCCGGTCGCCTTTGGGACGTATCACTGCCGATATGAGCGAGATTCTAACGGGCTGACCCCCAGCTGGCCCGCAAGATGGCAACATGCACGGACCGACCCCCGCGCGGCTCCCCCAAGGCAATGCGGGCAATGCTAAAAAGAGCAGGCCGCGCAAATCCAGAAGGTGAGCGACCAGTTAGGCAAGCAAGTGTCAGTTCCACGGGTAGTGGCTGATAATTGATCCAACTGTCCTGCCTGCCTGCACTGATCCCGGCTAAAGCAATACACGCCAGCGGCGCGCCCGCCTCGAAACTACTGGCCGCTACCGCCAGAATCGTAGAGTTCCGCGGTGTTTAGGTTTGCGCCTCTGCCAATGCCAGCCGCGACGAGCACATCGCCATCAGATAACAATGTCGCGGTGTGATCGCGGCGCGGCTTGATCAGAGTGGCGGTTCCTACCCAGGTTCCCGTCCCCGGATCATAAAGTTCCGCGCGGGCGATCGGGTGGATTGATCCGTCAGTGCCGCCTGCAACCAAGACCCGGTGGTTCAGCAGTAAAGTAGCCGTATGCTGGGCGCGCGCGTTGTGGAGCTTCCCGGTGGTTGTCCAAGTGCCGCTTACCGGATTGTAGAGTTCCGCCGTATCGGTTTCGCCGGCGGCGAATATCGAGCCGGCTGCGATTAACACTTTGCCGCCGGCGAGACGTTGCAGTGTGCTCCAGCGGCCCACCGCCATGTCGCCGGTGCGCGTCCAGTTGTCAGGCGATCGGATCGTAGAGTTCCGCACTCGCTTCAAAAGTTTGGGAATCGGACCATCCACCCGCCACCAGAACCTTGCCGGTGGAGGTCAGCAGCGTCGCGGTGTGGACGTAGCGCCTTGTAGTCATACTGCCGGCGCTGCTCCAAGCGCCAGTCGCTGGATCGTAGAGTTCTGCACTTCTGAGAGGATTAAAATTAACACCCCCTGCGACGAGCACTTTTCCGTTGGCCAGCAGCGTTGCCGTGTGATCCTCACGCCCGGTTGTGAGATTCCCAGTGAAGCGCCAACTTCCGGTCGCCGGATCATAAAGCTCGGCCTGTAGCTAGGACTCTGCTGTTATTATCAACGCCGCCCACCACAAGCACCTGGCCGTTAAGAAGAGTGGTAGCTGTGTGGAAGACACGCCCAGTTTGCAGGTCACCAGTCCTGGCCCAGGTGCCTGTCCGCGGATCGTAGAGTTCCGGGAAAGGTTCTGCTGGCCGGTGCCGGCGTATCCCGCCGGCGATGAGCACCCGGCTCGTCCTGGAGCAACACCGCTTTGTGGGAAGAATAGGTGGTAGTAAGACTGCCGGTGTGCTCAAGAATTGGAACGTCGCACCCGCGCACGAGAGCCCTGCCAGGATGAGCGTCGCACCGAGGAATCCAGGCAAGCAGTACAGGAGAGCACGGAAGAATGAGGTTGGTGAACTGACAATCGATGGTTTTTGTTTTCATAGGGAGTTTGGTTTGGCGTCTAGCTAAAAGTAGCTTGCTTCTTTGGAGACCTAGTGTCTAGACAAAAACGCGCGGTAAAACAGGATGGTTCGACTTTTGGCCATAGGAAATCGAAGCCCCGATGGAAGCCCTAAAGACTCAGTCAGCGCAAATCCAGTAGGTAAGCAATCAGGTTGAGGCGAGCAAACCTACGCCGCGACTGGTTGCCGACAGCCAATAACCTGCGGAGAACAGCCCTGCGCACAGACCGCGACAGGATTAAGCTTGACCTTTACCCGCGAACTTGAAAGCCTGCCGGTTGCGGCGGATACGCTAGGCACATCCCCCGCTCGACGGCCGCATGGCGTGTCCGCCTTAGACCGCGAGAAGCGAGTATGAACAAACAAACATCCACATCAAACCGAAGCGTGCTGCTGCGCTTTATCCAAGCAACATTCATGGCCGGTCTTTTGCCGGCGCTTGTCCTGATGGCCAGCCTTCAATCCACCCGCGCCGGCAGCGCGACCTGGAATCTCAATCCCACGAGTGGTGATTGGAATAAAGCGGCTAACTGGACGCCGAATACTGTGCCTGACGACCCCAGCGACACGGCGACCTTTGATGTTTCAAACGTCACCGCGATCTCGCAGACTGGGGCGATCAATGTTGCCGAGATTATTTTTAATCCCGGGGCGAGTGCCTTCACGATCGCGGTTGGACGAAGTCTTAACATTGACGGGGCTGGCATCACGAATAACTCCGGGGTCGAGCAGAATTTTGTCGTTCCGGGTTTCGGGATCGAGCTTTTATAACAGCGCGACAGCTGGGCGAGGACACCGTCTTTACCCAGACGGGCCGGCGGCTCAACAAAGGCGACAGATGTTTGTTTTCCACGACACCTCGAGTGCGGGCAGCGCCACATTTATCAATGAAGGTAATGGCGGCAACAATACCCGGGACGGCCTTCTACGACTCGGCAACCGCGGCTAATGGCATGTTCATCAACAAAGCGGGGTTCAACGGCGGAAGGACGATTTTCTATAATAGCTCCTCGGCGGCCAACGGGACTTTTCTTTGCGAAAGCGGAACCGCCCCGGAACTCGCCGGTAACGTGACGTTCATCGATCGTTCTACTGCCGGCGATGCGACAATTACTCTCGAGTCTTCGGTCGTAAGTTATAGCACACCATATGTTTCATTTAGTGTAGAATCGAGCGCAGGCAATGCGACCGTGATCGCGAACGGGGGAGCTACTGGCGGCGCATTAGGGGGTGAAATCGATTTTTCCGGCACATCGACTGCAGGCAATGCTACCCTGATTGTCAACGGCGGGACCAACGGCGGTAAGGGTGGAAAAATATACTTTTCGGACGAGTCGGACGGCGGCACGGCCCAGGTAAGGCTGTCCGGTAACGCCGGTATTCATATGCCTAACCATGATCCCGGCACGGTCACCCTCGGCTCGCTCGCGGGCGACGGTTTAATCTTGCTTGAGACGATCAGCCTCACCGTCGGGACGAACAATCTTACGACAGAATTTGACGGCAGCATCCGCGACAGCGGCCAGTCTCCTGGCGCTTCCTTTACCAAGACCGGCTCGGGTACCTTTACGCTTACGCGGCGCCAATGCCTACGCCGGCGGCACCTTCGTGCAGGGCCGCGGCATCCTATTCGTCAATAACGTGACCGGCAGTGGCACAGGCTCGGGCACCGTGCAGGTAAATAGCGGCGCGCTGGGCGGGAACGGGACCATCAGCGGGCCGGTAGTGGTCGGAAATGGAGTCCCTGGCGCGGCCAGATTCATGCCCGGTAAGACTGAACGCAGCCCGGCCATCCTCACGATCGGGAACGCGCTCTCCTTCAATGCTGATGGGACCTACGTGTGGCTATTGGATACGGTGAGAGGGATCGCCTCCAGCCTGGTGGCCAAAGGCGTAACCATTGATAGCGCAGCGCTCTTTTCGCCAGTCGAGTTGCAGTCAGCCACACTGAGCGTCGGGACAGTCTTTACCGTGATCACTAATAATGGGGCTGCGGCAATCCTGGGCACCTTTAGCAACCTACCCGATGGCGGGACGCTGACCGTCGGCAGCAACGCGTTTCAAGCCAGTTACGAAGGTGGCGACGGCAACGATCTCACGCTGACGGTGGTGCCATAGTTGTAGCCGGGATCGGTGATCCCGGCGGCGAAGAACTTGGCCAGACCCAGACCGGTCGGGATCACCGATCCCGGCTACAATGGCCGCGCCCGCCTTGTCGCGACCGCGGACACACTCCTTACCGGCAACGCCACTTGGGACCTGAATCCAATCAGCAAGGATTGGAACGCGGCGCAGAACTGGCAGCCACGGTCCGGAATTTTTTACGGCAATGGGAGTCGAGAAGGGTTACGGGGAGTGTGTATAAA
>CAVYVJ010000009.1:0-25128 GCA_963771865.1 uncultured Verrucomicrobiae bacterium | reverse complement strand
TTCATCGAGCAGAAGTGCGGACCGCACATGCTGCAGAAGTGGGCGGTCTTCGCGCCTTCTTGCGGCAGAGTTTCATCATGGAACTCGCGCGCGGTTTCGGGATCGAGCGAGAGGTTGAACTGATCTTCCCAGCGAAATTCGAAGCGCGCTTTGCTGATCGCGTTGTCGCGATATTGGGCGCCGGGATGGCCTTTGGCCAAGTCGGCGGCGTGGGCGGCGAGTTTGTAGGTGATGACGCCGGCTTTGACGTCGTCTTTGTTTGGCAACCCGAGGTGTTCTTTCGGCGTGACGTAGCAGAGCATGGCGCAGCCGTACCAGCCGATCATGGCGGCGCCGATGCCGCTGGTGATGTGATCGTAGCCGGGAGCGATGTCGGTCGTTAGGGGGCCGAGCGTGTAGAAGGGCGCTTCGTGGCACCACTCGAGTTGTTTCTCCATGTTCTCTTTGATCAGGTGCATGGGGACGTGGCCGGGGCCTTCGTTCATGACTTGGACGCCGTGGTCCCAGGCGCGCGTGGTCAGTTCGCCTTGCGTGTAAAGTTCGGCGAACTGCGCTTCGTCGTTCGCGTCGGCAATTGAGCCGGGCCGCAAACCGTCGCCGATGGAAAAGCTGACGTCGTAGGCGGCCATGATCTCGCAGATCTCGTCCCAATGGGTGTAAAGGAAGCTTTCCTGATGATGCGCGAGGCACCACTTCGCCATGATCGAGCCGCCGCGACTGACGATGCCGGTCATGCGGCGCGCGGTCATCGGAACGTAGCGCAAAAGCACTCCCGCGTGCACCGTAAAATAATCCACACCTTGCTCGGCTTGTTCGATTAACGTGTCGCGATAGATCTCCCAGGTAAGTTCTTCGGCGCGGCCGCCGACTTTCTCGAGCGCCTGGTAAATTGGGACGGTGCCGATGGGCACGGGCGAGTTGCGAATGATCCATTCGCGGGTGGCGTGGATGTTTTTGCCGGTGGAGAGGTCCATCACGGTGTCGGCGCCCCATTTGGTGGCCCAACGCATTTTCTCGACTTCTTCTTCGATGCTAGCGAGGCAACGGCGCTGTTGCCGATGTTGGCGTTGATTTTGACGAGGAAATTGCGGCCGATGATCATCGGCTCGAGTTCGGGATGGTTGATGTTGGCGGGGATGATGGCGCGGCCGCGGGCGACTTCGGAGCGGACGAATTCGGGGGTGATTTCGTTCGGGATGGAGGCGCCGAAGGATTCGCCGGGGTGTTGGTGAGCGAAGGAGTTCGCGCATCGGCATTGGCGAGTCGGTCGGCGAGCATCTTGCGCCGATCGCGTTCACCGGGCGAGTCGCCCGGTGCTCCACAGCTGGAGCCTGTGCTACGGCTTGCTGCGCGACGACGCGTCCCATGTTTTCGCGAATCGCGATGAATTCCATCTCGGGGGTGATGATGCCCTGGCGCGCATACCAGAGTTGCGTCACCGGGTGACCGCGCTGAAGCGCGGAGCGGTTTGCGCTTTTGCGAATTGCGGATCGCGGAGTTCGGATTGCGAGTTGCGCTCGAGCCCAGTCGCTTTCGCGATGGCCTCTCAGTCAGATAACCGTCGTCCCGCGGCTTGACGATCGCGGCCTTCGTACTCGGCGACATCCCCTCGCCTGCTGATCCATTCGATTCGCACGCGGCGCAAGACCTTGCGTCGCATCGGGCGATTGATCGGTGTCGCCCCACGGACCGCTCGTGTCGTAGACGCGCACCGGTTCGTTAGGCTCGAGGTTGCCGTTGAAATCTTTTGTCGGCGCGAGCGAAATCTCGCGGAAGGGCACGCGCACGTCTGGGATGGATTTCGCCTTCGACGTAGACGCTCCGCGAATTCGGCATCACGTAATCGGAGGATTTGGGTTCGAGGGTGTCTTTGTTTGCGATCATGGAATTTCTTAGGACAGGATTCACAGGATTCTTCGGATTGGGAAGGCGATGCGCTCTGTCTTAAATTCAGTTGAATCCGTGTAAGATCCTGTCTAAACAATAAAAAGCCATGCGCGAGAACGCATGGCTGAAATCTTGAACTCCTCGCTCCCTACGGCGGCATTACCCGCATCAGGTTTAAGGGGTCGCTCCGAAATTCTTCGGAGCCCTCTCAGCACATTGGCTCCCCCGCTCTTTTGTTCAGAATATAACCCGAGCCGCCGAAGTCAACGCAGTGCGCAGGCAGCGCCCGGCGAGGCGCGCTGCCTGCGAAAATGATAGCGCCGCGCAGTTGCGCGCTATTCTTTCCTCTGCGCGTCCGCAGCTGGCCCCGCCTGCTTGATGTTGGTGTGGAAAATGGCGAGCCACTTGCCGTTCTCCAATTTCCACACGGTGCCGGCGTTGTAGGTCCCGGACATGTCCTGCCCGTCGTAGGTCCCTTCAATCATCACCGTGTAGCTCGCGACCATGACGTCCTTTTCATCGGAGATGGCCTTGTAATCGCTGATCGCGAACGATTTCATGTCCCACTTCTGCATGTCGGACATTTCCTTCGCCATGTCGGCGATGCCATCGGGGTAAACGCCGACCATGTCGTGGTCGACGACTTTCTTGAAGTCGTCCGCTTTCTTGTCTTTAAACGCCTGCCAGGCTGCTTTTTCTTTTTCCATGATCATGTCCTTGTTCGGTGAGGCGATCGAAACGGCGATCGTCGCGAGCAAGGCAATCAATGTGCAATTCATCAGTTTTTTCATCGGTGGTCCTTTTTGTTGTGAGTTGAAGTAACGGATCACACAGTGCTGGGAGTTGTTCCAGGCAAAGTGCGGGCCAGTTGGTCGCGAGGGTATTAGCCCTCCGCGGATGGAGTCAATGCGCGATCTGTCGCGCGCTCGTCTCGGCCAGGGCGAACGTGACCGCGCAGGAATCGGAGCGGCCGTGATCGTCCAGCGCGATGACTTTGTAATTGCCCGGTTTCGGCTGCCACGAGAGCGGCGTGCCGTGATCGCTCGTGCCGAGAAAGACGCGATCGGCGAACCAATAAACTTTCGCCACGTCCGGCTCCGTCTCGGCGCGCAGGGAAAGCGCACGGCCGGCGTCGCCCTCGCCTAACGAGTAGACGACATTGCTCTTCGGCGAGACGATGTGCGGCGCCTGGCCCCGGCGGGAAAGCGTTTCGACCGAATCGCCGGGCAAGAATGGCGGCGGCGTCCGGCGCGGCAGTCCGGCCTGGGCGAAAAGCTCGAGCAAATCCGACGGCCAAAATTCGTAAACTTCGCGGTGCAGTTTGCGCGTGCCGTCATCGCTCTGCACGCGCAGGCCGGTCGCGTCGTCGATCAGGATTTCGCGATGAATCTCGCATTGGCTGATCGGCGACACGCCCGGGATGAACCAGCCCGTGACGCGATGGGTGCAGGCGGCGGTCGGGAGTTCGCCGGAGACCGCGCAGAATTCCACCCGGCGCAGATTCGCGTTCGGCGGCGGCTCGTGCGCGCCGGGCCCGCGCGCGGCCGGTCGCCCGCATCGCGTCCACGACCTGGAAAAGCAAGGGCGCGGCGCAACTGCGGCCGACAAAAGCGGGATTGCTCTTGCCGTCAAAGTTTCCCACCCAAACGGCGAGCACGTAATGATCGAAGACCGCGACCGACCAGGCATCGTGAAAACCTTGCGACGTGCCGGTTTTCCAAAAGATCGGGTCGCTCTCGGCGATCGTGCTCATACCAGGGCGCGGGATTTGTCCGAGCATTTCGAGAGTGAGAAAAGCCGCTTCGCGGCTAACGAGTTGCAGCGGCGGTCTATGGATCGTCGTTTTCCCCGAGAACGCGGCGCAACGGACGCAGTTCGCCGCCATTGGCGAGCATGGCATACAGCCTAACGAGATCTTCCATCGTGACTTCCGCGCCACCGAGGGGGAGCGCGAGCCCGTAGAATTTTTCGTCGCGCGGCAGATTGACGCCGGCCCTTTTCAGAAATCCGTAAAGCGTCGGGCCGCGCAGTTCCGATGCGAGCGTGACGGCAGGAATGTTGCGGCTGCGCGCGAGCGCGTCGGTGGCCTTGATCGGGCCGACAAATTCGCGATCGAAATTTTCCGGATCGAACGCGCCGAAACTGCGCGGCGCATCCTTCAGCATGGTGAGCGGATGAATCAATCCCTGGTCGAGCGCGAGCGCGTAAACGAAAGGCTTGAGGGTGGACCCGGGCGAGCGCGCGCTGCGCGTGCCGTCGACCTGGCCATCGATCGACTCGTTCGCGAAGTCGGCCGAACCGACCTGCGCGAGCACTTCCATGGTGCGGGCATCGACGAGCATGGCGGCGGCGTTGTGGATGCCGCGCGTCTGATTCGCCGCCACGAAATTCGCAACCCGGCGCTCGAGCAGCCGCTGCAAATCGAGATCGAGCGTGCTCTGAACTTCGCGCTCGGTGGTTTGCGCCAGGATTTCAGTGGTGGAATGGGGCGCGAGCATTCCGTGTTTCGCCTCGGCGCGCGGGCTGAATGATTCGCCGATCGCGGCGTCGCTTTTCGTTAGGCGAGCGTAGAGGCGATTGCGCGCCGCGAGCTGCGCGCTCGCATCACCGTGCATCCGCAAGGCGCGCCGCGCCGGGCTTTGCGGAATGAGACTGAGCGCGATCGCCTCGTGCAGGGTGAGCTGCGCCGGTTCCTTGCCGAAATAGATTTCGCTGGCGGCGCCGACGCCTTCGATGTTCCGACCGTAGGGCGCAAGATTGAGATATGCCTCGAGCAACTGCGCTTTGCTGTAATGCCGCTCGAGCTCGAGCGCGCGCAGCATCTGGGTGAGCTTGCCTCGCAGCAGTGCGCGTCTGCAGGTGCGATCGGAGCCGCGCCAATTGCATCGTGATCGTGGACGCGCCGCCGCGCCGTTCGCCGCGGCAGAAGAACCACGCGGCGCGCAGGACGGCGACCGGATTGACGCCCGGATGTTCGCCGAAGAAGCGGTCCTCGTGCAGAAGCGTCGCCTGCACGAGCTGCGGCGAAATGCGATCGAGCGGCGTGAAGACGCGATATTTTTCGTCGCGGCTCAGCGTCATCCGGAGCTGATGGCCGTCGCGATCAAAAACGCGCCGCGAAAAGCTGACGTCGTCCATGAGCGGCGGTTTCGGGAGGCAGAGCCAGATTCCCGCCAGGGTCCCGATAATCACAAGAAGCGCGGCGACGAGAATTCTGGGTAGCGACAGTACGCTTTCATTTCGCGTCGACCACCGTGATCTTGCCCGCCACGCCGCGCGCGTTCACGCCGCGCTCGTACATCGATTCCGCATAGGACGGCGGCACGACGAACTCGCCACGATTCGTCGCCTTGATCTGATAAGTGATCGTTTGCGCCGTGGCCGGAATCGTCGCGTAGAAAACCGCCCGATCTTCCCGGAGATCGACGTAGTCGCAGCGGGCCCTTGCCCTGCTGAGCACGCGCCGAATCGCGCAGGATTTCGAACCCGCCGGGAAGCAGATCGATCATCGCCACATTGGTGATTCCATCATTCGTTAGGCTGCGCGCCGTTAGTTTCACCGTGACCGGTTGGCCGAGCGCCACGTGATCGACGGCGCCCCCATTTTCGTCGACCAACTCGCGATACACTTCGAGCCCGCTCGTGATCGCTTTATCCGGCAGCGTGCGATCGTAGCCCGCTTCGACGACCTGATAGAAAACGCCGAGCGCTCGCCGGCGAACCCTTGGCCGAGAAATGCAAGCGCCGCGGCGGCGGGAGAAAACGTCGCGCGCCTGACGCCCGAGCCGGCGAGAGCGAGCGGCGTCTCGTGTTTGTCGCGCGCCACTTCCGCGAGGCTGATTTCCGGGAGATGGCCGGCGATGCTTTGCGAATAGCCTTTCAACGCCCAGACGGCATAGGCCGCGGAGAGCGTATTGAAGTCGCCCTGGCTGATCGGACCCATGATCGCCTGGAAATCCTGCGGCCGAAATTTTCTTGAGCCGGTCGGGAAAATGCCGGGCGACGATCGCGAGATACTGCGCATCCGCCCCGAGCGGTTGATAGAAATCCGTCCGCTCGCTTTTGTCGTGCGCGCCAACGCGATAAGCTGCGATCAAGCGGTTCGCTTCGTCATCTTTCTTCAGCATCGACCAGGCGCCGGCCAGATAAACGCCGGTCAGATCCTGCGGCCATTCTTTGGCGAATTGTTTGTCGAGGTAATCGCGCAGATTGAGGATGTAATTGGTGGTGATGAAACCTTCCCGGGTGAGGACATAAATGGCGTAGGCAATCGTGCGCGCATCGGCCAGGTCACGCGGCGGGCGCACGACCATCGTTTGCAAATTGCGCAACGCGCTCTGGAAAATATCCGGCGGCGGCGCGAAACCGGCGGCCTTCGCTTCACTCAGGAAATGCGTCGCGTAAACGGAAACGAAATCAGTTTCCGGGCTGGTCTCCGCCGACCAGTAGCCGAATGCGCCCTGGTCGCTTTGCCGCCGGCGCAACATCGCGAATTCTTTTTCGAGCTGCTCGTTCACCTCGGCGCGGCTTAATCCGAAGTCGGCTTCGTCGGCGAGAACGAGGCGGGCGAAAGCGGCGCTGGTGATCTGCTCGGTGCAGCCGTGCGGGAAATTCTTCAGATAAAAATCGAGACCGCGCGCGAGGCCGAGCGGGAGCGCCGAAGCGGTCGCGTTCAACTCGCCGGAACTCCGTGTACATCTGGCGCTCAATCGGCACCTGCGCGTTGCCTTTGGCGAAATTTCCGCTGCTCACCTTGGTCATGAACGGCACCGGCGGCCGCACGCTCAAAGTCGCGCGCCGCGTCGTCTCGCCGCCCGGCGCGGAGGCGTGAAACGCGAGGCTGGCCGCGCCGAGTTCGTCTTTCACGCGGACGCTGAAGGTGACGGTGCTTTCGCGTCCCTCCGCGATATGGAGCGGCATCGCCGGGCCTTGCACGATTTCCAATTGCGCCGACGGCTCGGCCGTCAATGTGACCTCGGCGTTTTCGCCGGAGCCGGCGATATTGTTCGCGACCGTCACACCGACCTCGAACTTGTCGTTAGGCGCGACCATCGTCGGCACGCTCGGCGTGATGACGAAGGGACCACGAATGGTCGATTCCTTTTCGCCCGAACCCGTCGAGTCAGAGGCGAAAGCGACCGCCATGATGGTGAGCGTGCCGTCGAAATAATCGGGCACATCGTAGGTGACTTCGCGTTCCGTCGTGTCGGCATCGACGATCCCCGACCAGAAGACGACCGGCTTTTCGGTCACGCGCTTAAAGGGGTTGAGGCGCTGCTCGGCCTCGCCGTCGCCGCCCGCCGCGGTCGCCGCGCGCAGGATGGAAAACTCGGGCAAAATGAGATCGACGATCTGCGCCGTCTCGACCGCGAGCGCCGTCTTGCGGAAAAAATAGCCTAACGGATCGGGCGTTTTGAAATCGGTCACCTGGAGGATGCCCTTGTCCACGCGCAAAGACGACGATCCTCGCCGGCCGATCCGTTTTGTAAGCGATCTTCAAAGGCTCGCCCGGTTTGGCGAGATCGTTCGCGCGCAGATCGACGTGCAGTTGGCGCTTCGCCTTGTTCACGGTCAGCGGCACAACCGCGTAGCTGAGCGGGCTCATGAAAACTTCCTTCGAATCGAGCGCGCGCACGAAGGAGACATTGACGTAACCGGTCCCGTCGAAACCTTCCGGCACGCGGATGTGTTGCACGCTGCTCGTCGTGCTGCTGGTGAACCATTGATGCGCGTAAACCTTGTCGCTCTCGATCGTGATCAGGCCGCTGCCGGTGTAGGGCGCGGTCATGGCGATTTCGATTTCGTCGCCCGCGTTGCAGCTTGATCGATTGAGCTTCACCTGCAGCTCGGAATTCTTGTCGAGCGCGCGCGAGACTTCGCCCAGGCCGACGACGGAGAACGAAAGCTTGTTCCAAATGCGGCCACTCTCGTCGTGAATCTGGAGCACGTAATTCCCCGGCGCGCTGGTCGGGACCGGATACTTGAACCCGGCGGCATCGATGCTGATCGCCTCCGACTTTACCGGCCGCTCTTTCAAGACCGATTCGTAGGCGTAATTGCCGTTCTCCTTCTTCGCCAAAATCGAGACGTAGGTTTGCTCGATCAGGTCGAACTGCAGTTTCTCGGTCGCGACTTTATTCAACGCGCGATCGACCGCGATGAAGTCGATGCTGTGCGCGCTGTCTTTCGGGAGGTAATCGAGCGACGCGTCGGGCTTGTAACCGATGACGCGCGGCAAGGCCGAGACGAGGAGCGTATTGTAGGCGTGCACGCTGCGGCCGCCCTCGGCCTCGAAGCCCTGGGTCGAGAACGTCATCTCGTAGGTCGCATCGGCGAAGCGTTCGAGATCGAGCGCGATCGTCGCCTTGCCTTCGGCGTCGGTTGTCTGATTCGCCGAGGTCAACGGTTTGCGCTGGACCGCTCCGCTTTCCCGTCCCGTAACGGATCGTGAAAGGTGTAGTCCTTGAATTCGTCGAAGGAAAAATTGCGAGGCGCGAGCTCGAGCTGGCTCGCGATGCGACGATTGCTCGCCGGCGTGCCGTAGAGATTGCGCAGGACGACAAACGCCTGCACATCCTTCGGATCGATCCAGCCGCGCGGCGCTTCCTGCGACAGGCGCGACTCGATCTTCATCCGATCGGGCAAAAATTCTTCGACGTGAAAATCGCCCGAACCAAGAAGGGCGTCTTTCTTCCCGTTGCGCAGCAGGTGAACCTCGATGCGGTAGGCGCCGGTCGGCGATTCGTTCGCCGTTTGGAAATTCAACTCCGCAAATCCCATCGCGGGCAGGCGCATCTGGCGCACTTGCGCCTGGAGATCGCGCGCGTCGAAAATTTCCACCTCGACCGGCATCCCTTCGAGCTGCCCTTGCCAGGAGCGCTGCTTCACGATGCAACCGATGTGCACCTCGTCCCCCGGCCGATAGACGCCGCGCTCGGTAAAAACGAAAGCCTCGAGCTGATCGCCCGAAACATTCTCGACCCCGTCGATATCGAAGCGCGAAAAATCGAGCGCCCGATCGGAGCGCGAATAGGGCATGAAGGAAACGTCGTCGCCCAGGCGCGCGACAAAGGCGACCGGGCGTTTCTCGCGGTTCGGTTTGCCTAACGAGGGAAAGTTGACCCGGCCGTCCGGGCTGCTCGTGCCGCTCGCGAGCGGCACGCCGTTCTTGCCCAGGATTTGCACCGCGACGCCGGCGAGTGGCGTGCCCGCCTTGATCGAAAGGACGAAGACGTCGCTGCTCCCGTCGGCGTTTTTCTTCACCAGCAGGCCAATGTCGGTGACGAGAATGAAGCGACGATCGCTCACGTCGCGGTTCGCCCTTTTCTTGACCGGATCCCATTCTCGCGCGCGCACGAAAAAGAGGCCGCGCTCGCTCCCGCCGTCGGCCGGCACCTGGAGATGACTGGAGAAGTCGAAGGCGGAATAGTTCGCCCGAAATTTGTTCTCGAGATTGATCGCCTGATGCTCGAGTCGCGATCCGCGAAATATTTTCCTCGTCGAACTCGCCGAAGAATTCCGGGTTCTCGAAACTGCCGTTGGTTTGCGTGACGAGATGATTGATCTGGTTCGCGGCGACGCGGGCAATTTCGTATTCGATCTCGGCGACGGCGCGCGATTTGATCGAGAGCTTGCGCTCGCCGTTGAGCGCGAGAATTCCGCCCTTGCCCTGAATTTGGATTTCGCGCGGCAAAGTGGGCACGGCGACGATCGCGTCATAGGTCTCCGGCAACGGAAAACCGCCGACGGCTTTGACGCCTTTGTCGATGCGAACGTAGAGGCTGCCTTCCTCCTCGACGCTGAATTTGAAGGCGTGAGTCTGCGTTTGTTCGTGCTCGGAAGGAATGACGGTGACGGCGACCGGCCGGGCGTTCTTCAAGATTTCGTCGGTCACTTCGCGCGGACTTTGCCAGCCGCTCGGGGTCTCGGTCGCGGTGGATTCCGACGAATCTTCGTCGCTCTCTTCCGCATTCATTTTCACTGGGCGATTCATCCGCGCTTGGCTCATCCGCTGTCGATTCATCCGCACTCGCCGCTTCTTCATCCTCGGCCGCGGCCTTTTTCGGCAGGAGATAAACGTGGAGCGCTTTGCGAATTTCATCCGATTTCGCCGCCGCCGATGTGCTCACGATCAGGACTTGTTCCGGATCGCCGTCCGCATTGCGCACGACGTTGGCGTTGCTCTCGTCGACTTTGAAAAAACTGAAGGCGTCGGGAACACGCACCTTGTCGTCCACGTCGCTCGTGGTCTGCGCGCCGCCCTGGGTGGTCGCGACGCCCTTGTTGACGACGAGTTTCATGAAGTCCTCGTGTTCCGGCAACGCGAGCGGCAAGCTGCGGACATAAGCGAGTCGATCGTGCAGGCCGTAAGTGACGGTGAAAAACGGCGCCGGCTTATCCGCAAAAACGTTCGAGCCGCCAATCATCGAAAGCGCGATGTGTCTCTCGAGATCTTTGTGATCGACGCTGTGAGTGAAGGCCAGAGTCGCGACGACCTGCCGGATCGTGGGATCTTTCGGATCCTGATAGAACTGGATCTCCTGGACGACGCCGGAGAACGGCGGCGTAGTCACTTCCACTTCCTCGTGCTCGAGCAGGATGCGTTTCGGAAGAAAATTCTTCTCGAAGGTCACGCGATATTTTTGCTCGGCCGGCCAATCCTTCTTCGGCTTGAAGGTGAGTTGCGCATCGGAAATCCACGACCACTTGCCTTCCGCGGCCGGCTCGAGATGGACTCCTCTCGGAACTTCCTTGCCGATTTGTTCGAGGCGAGCGACGGAGCCGCTGAAACGAATGTTGAGCGGCGCCGGTTTGAGCTCCTTCTCCAACTTCGTGACGGGAATCGGATCGGCGATGACCGCGACGCGCACCGGTTTCGGGCGCGCCTGATACCAACGCCAGCCCCACCAGCCGCCGCCGAGCACGAGGACGAGGAGGAGAAGCGACACCGCGCTGACAACGCGATGCGATCCGACCGCGCGGCCACTATCGCGCGAGCCACGGCGGCGCCGTCCAGGTGAACTTGCCGAACAAAAACGCAAAGAGACGTTTAAGCATAAGTGAATTCGATATTGCAGTGAATACGGGGTGCGAAGCGAGGTTCTTTCAACGATTTGCAAAAAACTTCGCTGCGGCTCGTCGCGGGTGCGTTGGCGAGTTGGGCGATTGTTACCCCAAAGCTGTCATCCCGATCCGGCGAAGCGCGGAGAGGGACCTCGCAACTGCAATCGACGCGTCCTCTTAGCGGAGCGCGTCCATTTCAACTGCGAGGTCCCTCGCCCCGAAAGCTTTCGGGGCTCGGGATGACAAATGACGCGTGATTCGTTATGAACCGTCGCATGCCGATCACGCGCGCAGAATTTCTCGCCACCCGGCGGAGCCTGGTCGAGCGGCTGGCCGATTGGAACGATCGGAAACGCTGGCAGCAGTTCTTCGATTCCTACTGGAAACTCATCCACCGTGCCGCCCGTCAGGCGGGCCTAACGGACAGTGAAGCGCAGGAGGTGGTGCAGGAAACGCTCATCACGGTCGCGAAAAAAATCGACCAACTGAAATACGATCCGGCGATCGGATCATTCAAAGGCTGGCTCTTGAACATCACGCGCTGGCGGATTGCGGATCAGTTTCGGAAGCGGAAAGGCGCCGGGGAACAATCCGCGAAAACGCGACGCGATGAACACGAGACGGCGACAATCGAACGGATCGCCGATCCGGCGGGATTCGATCTCGACGCGGCGTGGGATGAAGAATGGCATCGCAATCTGCTCCAGGCCGCGACCGAACGCGTGAAAAAGAGAGTAAGTGGAAAGCAGTACCAGATTTTTGATTGCTACGTTCTGAAGCAATGGCCGGTGCAGAAGGTCGCGAAGGAATTGCGGGTCAGCGTCGCGCAGGTCTATCTCGCGAAACATCGCTTGAGCGCGCTTTTGAAGAAGGAACTGGGGAGATTGGAGCGCGCCCGGTAGTCTCCCCGTTTGTCATCCCGATCCGCCGCAGGACGGAGAGGGACCTACGAATGGAATCTGCGCTTTCTTAGACTAAGAAACTCGATTGCATGGCGAGGTCCCTCTCCGCCTGCCGGTCGGGATGACACCGTAGACCGGCTGCGATGAGCGCCGATCGGCCGAGTCGACGGCAGGAAGCACGTCCCGAACGACCTGACGGTCGTAGACCGCCGCGACGGAAGCAGGTATAACCAGAAGACGTGCGCATTCCGGCGATTCCCGATCACGAGATGCTGGCGATCATCGGGCGTGGAGCGTATGGCGAAATCTGGCTGGCGCGCAGCCTGACGGGTGCGCTGCGGGCGGTGAAGGTGGTTTACCGCGACACCTTTGAAACGGAGCGCGCTTTCAATCGCGAGTTCGCGGGCATGTCGGCCTTCGAACCGATCTCGCGCGCGCACGAGGGCTTCGTCGATATCCTGCACGTCGGCCGGAGCGTCGCGGGCGGCTTTTTTTATTACGTGATGGAGCTGGCCGACGATCAGGTCAGCGGCGCCGAGATCGAGATCACTCGTTACGCACCGAAGACGCTCAAGGCGGAGTTGGGCCACACCTTGCCAGCCGATGAATGTCTGCGCATCGGACTGCTCCTGGCCGATGCCTTGGGCGCATTGCATCGCGAGGGTCTGGCGCATCGCGATATCAAACCGTCCAACATCATTTTCGTGCAGGGCGCACCAAAACTGGCCGACATCGGCCTGGTCGCAACCAGCGGGCAGCAGTCGTTTGTCGGGACGGAAGGTTACGTTCCACCGGAAGGGCCGGGCACGCCGCAAGCCGACATCTACAGCCTGGGCAAAGTGCTTTACGAGATCAGTATGGGGAAAGATCGGCTCGATTTCCCCGAGCTCGGCACCAACCTCGACGAACGCGCCGACAAGGATCGCCTGCTCCAGCTCAACCAAGTCCTGCTGAAAGCCTGTGCGCACAATCCCGCCCGGCGCTACGCCACTGCCGACGAACTGCGGCGCGATCTCGCTCGCATCGCAGCCGGGAAACCAAAATTTCGTCCGGCCCGCATCATCGTTCCTCTCGCGATCGTGGCGGCACTCATCGTCGCGGTCGTGGCGGCTGCGCTATTTCGCCACCCGAAATGAGCGCCCGCTCGCGCGCACAACGGCGACCGTGGCGACCGATCCGGCAGGCGCGATGGTGATTCTCGGCGACCGGATGGAACGCAGCCCCGCGACTTTCCGCGACCTCGCACCCGGCAAATATCCGTTGCGCATGATGCTGCCCGACTTCGATCCGATCGAAACCGAGCTGTCGGTCGACCCGGGCCAGACTTTGCGCCCGCCGGTCTTCAAATTGGCGCGGAGTAAAGGCTCCGCGCAACTTAAGCTCAATCCCGGCCGGCGCGGCGTTTGAATTGCGGCGCGCGGGCGAACCGACGCGGAGCGGCAAGACGCCGGCGCTGTTGCATGATCTGCCGACGGGCGTCTACGAGTTGGTGGCGAAACAGGCCGACTGGGAGTTAAAAGACAAGATCGAAATCAAGCGCGGCGAAGTGGCGCTGAAGACTTTCCGGTTCGCCAACGGGAGTGTGAAAATTATCAGCGCTCCGGCCGGCGCGAAGGTCTCGTTAGGCGAAAAGGAACTCGGCGTGACACCGTTGCTCCTCGACGAGGTGAAGCCCGGCGCCGTGCGCTACCAACTCCAGCTGACCGGTTTCAAACCGACCGAAGTCAGCGGCGAAGTCCGGCCTAACGAGCAGACTTTTCTCGCGGCACGGCTGGAAAAGAAGCTCAGCGCGATGCGCGGCGCGGTCTGGCAAAATTCCCTCGGGATGCGGTTTGTGCCGGTGGGCGACTGGCATATCAGCGCCTGGGAGACGCGGGTGCGCGATTGGGCGGCGTTCTGCGCCGCAACCAATCGGCGCCCCTACCCCGCCGGACTTCAAACAAGGCGAGACCGATCCGGTGGTGAAAGTGAACTGGCGCGACGCGATGGATTTTTGCCAGTGGCTGACGGAGAAGGAGCGGCGCGAAAATCTGCTCGACGAGACCGAGACCTATCGACTCCCAACCGACCAGGAGTGGAGCCAGGCGGCGGGTTTGCCTAACGAGAGCGGCGCAACCCCGGAAGAGACGGGACGGACGAATTCGCGATCAATTTCCCTGGGGCAGCCAATGGCCCCCGCCCCACGGCGCGGGCAACTATGCGGTGGTCGAGGGTGGCGGGGAT
Organism: uncultured Verrucomicrobiae bacterium; assembly: GCA_963771865.1. GTDB lineage: Bacteria > Verrucomicrobiota > Verrucomicrobiia > Chthoniobacterales > UBA10450 > Palsa-1392. The sequence goes on along the minus strand of CAVYVJ010000009.1, from coordinate 11,053 downwards.
GGATTCACCGCGACTGCGCCCGTCGGCAGCTTTCTGCCCAATTCGTTAGGCATTTACGATCTGGGAGGCAACGTCTGGGAGTGGTGCCTCGATCTCTACAAGCCGGGCAGCCGCTGGGGCGTGCTCCGGGGTGGATCGTGGGCGAACAGCCAGCGGAGCGAGCTGCTTACCTCTTACCGCAACGTGGTTGATCGCAACGAGCGCGATGTGATTTATGGCTTCCGCTGCGTGCTGGTCTCGGAAGCGGAATCGCAGTGAGCTGCGCGCGATCCTCCGAATGCGAAACTGGAGGTGCGGAACGTTTCTCCGGGCGGTCGACGAGGAGTCCAACTAGTTGCTCGCCGGGATGACAACCGACGTAGGCGCCACCTGCAGATGGGCCGAGACCCCAACGTCCTTCAGGACAAGCCCGCCATCGAGTTCGCGTCGATAATCAGCCACCATCATCGGACGCGCCTTGTTGTCGACCAGCCCCTTGTAATTGATGATGCCGGTCGCGATCGATTGCGCGAGTTTTTGGCGATAGCTGCTCTGCGCGATCATCCGGCTTTCGCCCCGCTCGGTCACGAATCCTCCCTCCACCAGAATTGCGGGGATTTGCGTGAGGCGGAGGACGGCGAAGCGAGCGCGTTTGATCCCGCGATCGAACTCGGAGAAATGCCCGACCATCGAGTGAAACACGCTCATCGAGAGCGCGAGGCTCGGGGCATCGACCGGGCTACCCGCCTCCATGATTCATAAACCGTAGCGCGAGCGCGTCGTCCTGTGTAGACGGCGCGCCGCGCGGTGTAAGTGAGAAAATTTCAAAACCGCTCGCGGCCGGATTCATATCGGTGGCGTTGAAATGGATGCTGACGAAGATGGCGTCCTTCGACGCGTTGGCGATGCGGGCGCGCAACTCGAGCGGAACAAAGATGTCGCTGTCACGCGTCATTTTCACCGTCAAACCTTTCGCCTCGAGGAGCGGCTTGATGTTGCGCGCGACATCGAGCGCAAAATCCTTTTCGCATCCGTAACTGCTGACGGCGCCCTTTGTCGTAACCACCGTGACCAGCATCGAGCACGACGGTTTTAAAATGCCCGAGATTCGGGATCATCTGCGGACGCAGTTGCGGCTCGAGAGTCTTGGCGAGATCAATGCGCGAGACGAGATATTGCCCGTCCTTTTCCGCGACTGGGAAACAGAGCCAGTTGCGCACGCCGTTGATCATGACCTCGCGACTGTCGAGTTCGAACTCGACCGAGTTCTGAGAGTTGCTGATCCGGACATGTTTCTGAGCCGGCGTGGTGCCGATCGTTAGCCCATAGAATTTGGCAACGTTATCGACAGTTGAGGTATTCGCGATTGCCAATTTTGACGATCTGCCAATCCGCCGCGAGAGCCGGCAGTGGCGAGGGCAATAAAGATGGCGAGAGTCGAAGCGGACTTAAGAAGGGCGAACATGGACCCGGATTATGTGACATTTGTGCACCGGCAGCAACAAAATCCTTTTTCGACATAAAAAACGACGGTGTTTCGGGCGACCAGTCCGTCTCGCGCGTGCAGCAATTTCACGCAATCCAGCATGCTGGCTACGAAAGACTTGCGCCTAACGCCAGTGAGCGCGCTCGATTATTTCCTGGAGCTCGCGGCTGTCGCGAGAGAGCGGCGGGAGCCAGGAGCCAAGACGCTCCCGTTTCCACCAAAGCCCCTGCGGATTCGGCCTGACGAATGAGTAGTGATACAAAACCGCGCGAACGTAGAGCGGCGGTTTATCGGGAAACGGATTGGAGCGGAAGAGTCCGACCGCGCCGGCATCGTTGTGGAGGAGCTTCCAGATGAGGTTCAGCGTCCAGGGATATTCGTTAGGCGAACCCATCGCGGCGAACCACATTTGCCAGTCGAGCCGCAACTGGTAGGGCGCGATCTGCGGGGGGCGCTCGTCGAGTGCGACCGGGAGTCCTTTGTAGGGATACGGTTTCCAATCCGATTCGTTAGGGAACTCGGCCGCAGTGCCTTCGAAGACGACGTTGTAGCGTTCTTTCCCAACGCTGCCAAAAGCGCCGTAGGTATTCACCAGATCGAGCGGGTCGAACGAGGTGTTCATGATCTGGTGCGGCGAAAAGATGTTCAGCACCGGTTGAATGCTGAGCACGGCGACGAGCGCTCCGATCGCCCACGCCGTCCCGAGCATGGGCCGCGAGATGACGGCGGCCGCGCGCGCCGCCTCCGACCTTTTCGTTAGGCCAGGCGGCAGCACTTTCGCCCAGGCGCGGTCGTCCAGGCAGGCGAGCGCCGGAACGATTGTAAGGACATTGAGAAATGAGAGGTTGCCGCCGAGAAAAATCGTGAGCTGAAAGACGATGATGAAGATTCCCGCGATCGTGCGCGCGAGCCGCGGCCAAAAAACAAACCAGGGCGCGACCAGCTCCGCGACGTGATTGAAAACCGTCCCGCCGCGCAGGACGCCTCGCGGCAAGAAATGAAACCAGCGGCTCAACCCATTCGGGATCGGCTGCGTCTCGAAGTGATAATAGGTCGCGGTCAGATCGCGCCAGCATTCGTCGCCGCGGATCTTGATCATGCCGGAGCCGAACATGATGCGGAAAGCGAGAGCGCGAAAAAGCCAGATGATGATGAGTGGCGGCGGCCGGCGCGGAAACGGCCGACCGTCGAGCAGCGGGCAAAGAAAGATGGCGAGGAAGCCGGTCTCGAGCAGCTGCATTTCCCAGCCGTAGCCGTACCAGTCCTGCCCGACGTGGACGAAAGACATGTAGAGAATCCAGAGCAGGCCGAGCAAAATGGCGTTGGCATATCCGCACGCCACGACGGCGGAGAGCACGACTCCGATCCAGGCTGTGACGATAAGAGTCGAGTCGGAAGAATTAATCCAGAAGAGCGAGGGCAGACGGAGAAACCCGCCTAACGATCCGCCAAAAACCTCGCGCACCTGCGCGAGAAAGTTGCCGACCGGCAACAACCCGTCGGAACCGATGAGCGGGAGAATCTGATTGGCGGCGACAAGAAACGCGACCAGGTAGATCAACCCGAGAAGACGCAGGATGACAAAGCGGGTCAGCCAATAGCTGCCACGATCGGGCAGGAGGCGTTCCGACTCTTCGAGCTTCACGACAAGAAGATCGTCGCTGTGGTGCGGCGCAGATTTCAAGTCCGGAACGCGACGAATGCGACGGCATGCATCCGAAGCAAAGCACAGGCGGATCACGATACGAAACCGGTGGCTTCAGGTGCGTGCCCCTGCACTTTCGTGGAGGCCTCATCTCCTCTGTCATCCCGATCCGGCGAAGCGCGGTGAGGGACCTCCCAACTGAAATCGACGCTTTCTCTTTCAAGAATACACGGACTCCAACTGTGAGGTCCTTCGCCGTCTCCGCGACTCAGGATGACAACGCGAGCCGACGATCGCTCAGTTCTTTTCGAGCGCGAGGCGACTCCTTCGGCGGACGCTTCAGCAGTGTGATCTGCTTGATCCTTGCCGAATCCGACGGACTCCAGGTCGCCACCTCGGGATCGTCCTTGAAAGCTTCGTGGACGATGCGCCGCTCGTAAGAATTCATCGGCTCGAGCTGCAACGGCCGGCCGGAGAGACGAACCCGCTCCGCCAACTGTTTCACGTGATGCACGATCTTGTCTTCACGCATCGAGCGATACATCTCGCAGTCGACCACCCATTTCGGAGCGTCCGGATCTTTTCCCTGGATGAGCCGGTTGAGCAAAAATTGAATCGCGTCAAGCGTTTCGCCATCGCGACCGATCAGGCGATCCGCTTCTTCGGTGTAAATCTGGAGCGTCGGACTGCCGCTCTCGTTTTTCGTTTCCTCAATTTGCACGACGAACCCGAGATACCCGAGCATCGTGTCGAGCAACTCCTTTGCATTCAGTCTGGGGCCGGCGTCGGTGCTCATTACCGTCCTTTTCCTTTTCGTTTCGCGGCTTGATTCACTTTCTCGAGTTTCGGGAGGGGTTGGTTTCGGTTCTGATACAATTGCAGAATCGTAAAAAGGTTTTGAGTTGTATAATACAAAGCAAGCGCGGCTGCAAAATTGTAGCAAAAAACAACGAAGATCAGCGGCATAAACATCATGACGCGCTGCTGGGTGGCGTCACCGCTTTTCGGCGTGACGTGCGTCATCCAAAAACTCGTGCCGGCCATGATTAAGGGCAGGATGTTGATCGGCCAACCGAGTCCGGGAATGTGCGCAATCGTATCGGGTTGGGAGAGATCCTTCACCCAGAGGAAGCTGGCGTTACGCAGCTCGACCGCCTGTCGCAGCATCGTGAAAAGGCCGAAGAAGATCGGAATCTGGATCATCATCGGCAGGCAACCGCTCACCGGATTAACCCCGTAATCCTTGTAGAGTTTCATGACCTCGGCGTTCATCTTCGTCGGGTCGTCTTTGTACTTTTCGCGCAGCTCCTGCATCTTGGGCGAGAGCGCGGACATGCGGCGCATCGATTTGTTCGCCTTCGTCTGGAGCGGCCAGAGGACCAGCTTGATGATCGCGGTCAGGATGAGAATCGCGACTGCGTAGTTGCCGACGAACCGATGGATCAGGTTCATCATGTTGAGCAGCGCCTGGCTCACCAATTTCCAAAGACCGAAGTCCATGATCTCGGCTTCGTCGTGCGTCAGCAGCGCGAGGCGATGGTAAAGTTTCGGGCCGAGATAAAGCTGGAATTGCAACGTCGCGGTCTGTCCGGGCTGGAGTTGAAAACCGGGCATGCCCATCGCGCCTTCGATTCCATACTCGGGCAGGCCGGCTTCGTTCTTGTGAGTCTCAAAACGCTCCGCCCACACTCCTGTCGCCCTGACTCCGAGCGGCGTATTGAGGCTTGCGAAAAATTGGTTACTCACTCCGAGCCATTCCGCGTTCGCGATTTTTTCCTCGAAATACTGCTGCGCGGCGCGCTTCTGCGTGCCGATAAATGGATAATTCTGGGCAGCGAACCAGCTGACATCGGTCGACCTCGTCTTGCCGTTGATGCACCAGGTGGCGCGGGTGTAGTTCGGCAGATCGTTGTGATGAATCGGCCCGGCCGAGCCGAGCGCGACGTAATATCCTGGATTCGAATACGCGACTGCGCCGCGGTTCTCGAAACCAACCTCCAACTGCGCGACGTAGCTATTCTCCTCCTTAGCCGTTTCCGGCAGGGTAAACTTTTTGCGCAGGATGACGTTCTGGGAAAGCGCCCGCTCGAACTGCACGCTCCCCTGCCCCGGCACGATCGTGAATTCTTCGAGCAGCGGCGCGGCCGGCTTCTCGAGCAACGCGCCGATCGGCACGCGTTGCCGGGAATTCAATTTCACTGGTTGGCCGTTCTCGCCTCGATGTTTCGGCAGGACCGCCTCGGCGATGCCACCGCCCCGGTTGGTCAGAAGCAACTGAGATCCGCGTTGCGCAACGTCGTCGTCTGCTCGACAAACGGCGCGGGCGTCGGAGTCGCCTCGTTAGGCGGAACAGCCGGCGCGCGGTAGGGCGAGACTCTGTCGAGCCAGGCGTTGCGGCTATTTGCGAAGAAGCGGCCGTTGCCCCCGGCTCGACAGAGTCTCGCCCCACCGCCGATGGACTCGGCGAAGCGAGCGCCCGCGTCGGCACCGGCGGCGCGTGCTTCATCACATAAACCTGCCACCCCGCCAAGACGATGAAGCAAAGAAAAATGGCAACCCAGGCTTGTCTGTCCATAAACTGGTCCGGCAAGATTATTCACAGGCGAAGCCGTGGGCCTGCTGCTCGGGAACTGGATCCTCTCCCTGCCCGCCCCAAGGCTGGCAACGCGCGAGGCGTTTCACTCCGAGCCAACTCCCGCGCAGCGCGCCATGGCGCTCCACTGCTTCGAGAAAATACGCGGAGCAAGTCGGATGAAAACGGCAGCCCGTCGACGGTCCGCCGAGCCACGAGAGCAAAGGCGAAATCGTCCATTGGTAGGTACGGATGAGGAAACGAACGAGCAGAACCATCGTCAGGGGCGTAGAATAGGGGCACCCCCTCCGCGGCGCAACCGCGCCTCTTCCCCTCACACTCATGCTCCTGCTCGTGATCGTAATCGTGCTCGATTCTTTTCGGAGGGACGTGCTTCTGCACGTCCATGACCGGAGGAGGTTCATTGCTGTTTTTCGATTACGAGCACGATTACGATCAGGAGCACGAGTTCGAGAGGATTCCGACACGCTGCACGAAGCGCAAATTTCATCTGCCCCGGGCGCGCTGATGTAGACGCCGACCTCTGGGCGGCGCGGGTATCCGCGCGGCCGCGGGAGCGTTACCAAACGAGTAACGGTCTTCCCGCGCTTCGCAGAGCGAAGCGTCTACAACGCCGCATCCGATCGCAGCATCTCCGCCTGCTTGGCCAACCGCAGCCATTCGTCTTCCAGCGCCGCGAACGTTGCCGAAGCCGCCGCAGGACGCGCGATGACCACCAGCCAGAGCCCGCTTCCGAGTGCGTGTTGATTCCGCCGCACAATCTCCCGCAGTCGGCGCCGGACTCGATTCCGAACCACTGCTCCCCCAACCCGTTTGGAAGTAACGAGCCCAACTCGGAAGGCGCTCTCGTCTTTGACCGGCAACACACCGACCGTCAGCAAACCACCTCGCACGGTACGCCCCTCCGCTCGGACGCGCGCGAATTCGCGAGTCAGTTTCAACCGTCGCGCCGCGGGAAAACGGAAGCGCGGGGACTTGGTCAGGCGCGTCGCTCATCGATCGGTCAGCCTAACATATCGAAGAAATCTCTCTCGCGCCGTCGACACCTGATCGTCACGATTCGCCTCTCGAATTCAATCGGCGCCCATGCCAATTTCCCGCTCATGCCTCTCCGGTTCCTGGTCGCCACTGCCACGTTCCTCTTTCTCGCCGAACACTCTTTTGCGAATGAGAAATCCGGCAAAGCAAAACATGTCGTTGTCATCGTCTGGGATGGAATGCGCCCGGATTTCGTCACCGACCAGAACACCCCTACCCTGGCGGCTCTGGCGCGCAGACGGCGTCTTTTTCAAGAATAACCGCTCGGCTTTTCCAAGCTCGACCAACGTGAACGGGGTCGTCCTCGCGACTGGGGATCAACCCGCGCACAGCGGCGTCATCGCAAACGAGGAATATCGAGCGGAGATTGATCCGCATAAGCCGTTTGATACGTCGGATTTTCCGGCGCTCGACCAAATCGACAAATTCACCAGCAATTTCCTCGCGGCTCCGACGGTGGCCGAGATCGTGCAGAAAGCCGGCTACCGGACTGCGATCGCTGGATCAAAGCCGGTGGCGCAATTGGCCGATCGATCCCGCCTCCGTCAGACCGATGCCGCGCGCGAATCAATCGTCGTCTATCGAGGAAGAGTTCTCCCGGCGAATGTCCAAGCCGCGATCACTGCCGCGGTCGGCCCGTTCCCAATCCGGACGGGTTTTCCTAACGACAAAGAAGACGCCTGGACAACTCGCGTCCTGACCGAGTTTCTCTGGAAAAAGGACGTGCCGAAATTTTCCCTTCTCTGGTTGAGCGAGCCGGATCTCTCGCAACATCAAACCGCGCCCGGTTCGCCCACCGCGCTGGCCGCAATCAAAAGCAGCGACGACAACCTCGCGAAGGTCCTCGCCACTCTGAAAGCGAAAAATGCCCTAACGAATACCGATCTCATCATCGTTTCCGATCACGGCTTTTCGACGGTCGATCGCGCGATCGATGCGGCGGCACTCCTTCGCGCGGCCGGTTTCGACGCGGTTCGGGAATTTGCCGACAAACCGCCGGCTGGCCAAATCCTCGTCGTCACCCTCGGTGGAAGTGTCGGGTTTTACGTCGTCGATCACGACCAGAAGGTTATCGACAGGCTGGTCGAATTCCTCCAGCGCTCCGACTTTGCCGGGGTCATTCTCACCCGCAACGCGCGGGCCGGGACGTTTACCCTCGAGCAAGCGGAGTTGAACACCTCCACCGCGCCCGACGTCGTCGCCGCGTGCCGTTGGAACAACCAGCCTAACAAGTTCGGGGTCGCGGGTCAGATCGCGTCCGACATTGGCAGGAACGTTGGCGAAGGCACGCACAGCACCTTCAGTCCGCACGACATGAACAATACCCTGATTGCGAGCGGCCCGGATTTTCGCCATGGCTGGACCGATCAAATCCCGAGCGGAAATATTGATGTCGCACCCACGATTCTTTGGATCCTTGGACTCAAAGCGCCGCAACCGATGGATGGGCGCGTCCTCTCCGAGGCTCTGGTTGAGTCAAGCGCGCAACCTGCCGTCACGGAAAAAACCCTCGAAGCGAAATGCGATCTCGGGGACGCGACGTGGCGACAATATTTGCGCACCGCAACTGTGGCGGGTGTCACCTATTTCATGGAAGGCAACGGCGGACGGCAAAATCAAAAGCAGTAATGCCTAACGAATAACGCGACGGTAAAGCGCTTCGTACTGCGGCACGATTTGCTCGGCCGTGAATTCCGCTTCGGCGCGACGGCGTCCGCTCGCGCCCATTTCGCTCGTTCGTTCCGGCGAATCAGCCAGCAAAGCGAGTGAGCGAGCCATTGCTTCGATGTCTCCGAAAGGATGCAGAAATCCGCATTCTCCATCGATCACCACTTCAGGGATGCCGCCGATCCGAAAAGCCACGACAGGTTTTCCGTAGAAGAGGGTTTCAAGAATGCTTAGCCCAAAGCTCTCGTGCTCGGAGCTGTAGAGACCTGCGTCTGCTGCCAGGAGAAAATCTTCCACCTCCCGCGCATCTTCTTTCACGATCACCCGCTCGCGCAAGCGCAGCTCATCGAGCAACGGCTCGTAGGGCGCGAACGAACTGCCGGCCACAATCAGCAGCCGCAACGGGCGCGAGCTGCGCGCCGCCGCGAAAGCGCGCAGGAGCAAGTCGACCCGTTTGAGCGGACGAACATTGGAAATGTGAACCACGAGAAATTCGTTAGGCGCAATGCCCAGTTCGGCCCGCACTTCTTCCCGGGTCCGCGTTCGGCGCGACGGAACGAAAAAATTGTGGATCACCTCGACGGGTCGATCGATCGCGAAGGTCGCGAGAGTTTCGCCACGCAAGCTTTCCGAGACGGTCGTGATCGCATCCGAGTGTGAAAGAGCGTGCTCGATTGCCGGGCGGTAACTCGGATCCTGTCCAAGCAAGGTCGTGTCCGTGCCATGCAAGGTCGTGATGATCTTTGGCGGGCGCTTCGCCGCGACTGCCAGCATCTGGACCGCGAGATAAGCGGCGGTTGCGTGCGGCACGGCGTAGTGCACGTGAAAAATATCGAGTCCGGCGTCATGCGCGATCTGCGCCATTCTCACCGCAAGCGGGAGCGTGTAGTCCGGATAGGTGAAGAGGCTGTATTCGTTGACGACGACTTCATGAAACGAAATGCCGGGTTGCGCGAGATCGAGCCGGACCGGCAAAGCCGAGCTGAAGAAGTGGACTTCGTGCCCGCGCTGGGCGAGCCCTGAGCCGAGCGCAGTCGCGAGAATCCCGCTGCCGCCAATGAGCGGATAGCAGGTGATCCCGATCTTGAGCTGCGCGCGCTCTTCCATTTCAAAAGAGCCGGACCGAGGCGGGCAATTGGGCGAGGTTGTTAACGAGGAAATCATCGACCGGAAAGAGGGCCTGCGCGTACTCCACCCCGGTTGTTAGGCCAAGGAGCCGGGCGCGCGCGGTCTGCAGTTCGACGTAACGACGGGTCCGCAGTTGGGTCGCGTGGCATTTCATCAACTCGACCCAGCGCTCAAATTGCGCGCTGATATCGAAGAGGATTTTCGCCCGCTCGTTAGGCAACTCCGCCCCGGGCGTGATCGCATACTCGAGATGATGTTTGATCGCGTGCGGCGGGAGATCCCGCATTTCGGCGAGGCCACCATAACGCGCCAGCCGCGCCGCGTTTCGACAGAGCTGGCTAACGACAAGATGATCTGGATGCTGATCGCCGCCGATCGTCGGCGCAAGCAAGACGTCGGGACGCGACTCGACGAATCTCCCGCGCGATCGCGAGATTATTGCTGGCGGAGACTTCGAGATGGCAATCGCCACCAAGCTCGAGAAAATCAATCGTCGCGCCGAGCAGCTTTGCGGCTTTACGCGCTTCCGCTTCGCGTTCCTCAGGCGAGCCGTTCGTGCCCGCTTCGCCGCGCGAGCAAATACAAATCGCGATCTGCGCTCCCGCGCGCTGACTTCCGCGAGCAGCACTCCGCCGCAACCAAACTCGATGTCGTCCGGGTGCGCGCCGATCGCGAGGAGCGTGAGTTTGGAATCAGGCATCAGGAATATATGCGCGGTCCGATTCCGAGATTTCGTCGCGCGCGATGAATTGGACTCCGGGCGCGTCGACCGTGTTCAGATATTTGATTTCGCTCGCGCCAGCGACGTAATGGGTGCAACGAACCACCGATTGCATCCAGCGTAGTCGGGTATCGCGGGTCGGACTGATCTGGGTGGCGCCGTGCGCTTGCAGCGGCAGTTTCGAAGTAGGAATCACCACCCTTGTGCAGCAGCAGCCCATCGGGACTGATGCGAGCGCGCACCAGTTCACCTTCGTAGGTTACATCGACAAAATAATCGTCGATCGCGCAGGCACGGCGCCGGAATTCCGGATCACCGGATCGGCTAATCCGCACGCCTTCAAGCAGGCCAAGACGCCGATACATCTCAAGGCAGAAATCGGCCACGTTGTCGGCTTGAACGGATTTGAATTCATCGACCCAGCGTCGCGGAACGAGATTCGGCAATTGTCGCGCGGTGTTTTCCTGCCAGCCGGCGACCATTCGTTTCGCGAAAAGTGGCGAGAACTCGCGTTGCAGTTTGTTGGCGAACTTGAAATTGATGCGATGCTCGCGACCGCTCCGTAGGTCGCGCAGGATGGTCATCGTTTCCCGCGGGTCGTGATCGCTGTCGTGACAAAAAAACACGATCTCGCCGCCGATTTCGCGCTGGAGGCGGCGCGCGGTCTGGATTTTCGAGTAAAGAAAACGGCGCGGAAAAATTCCGCACGGTTGTTGTCCGAAACAGATGATGGGTGACGACACAGGCAGACCGTAGCACGCATGCCGTAGCAGGCATGCCGTAGCGCAGGCATGC
>CAVYVJ010000008.1:0-83035 GCA_963771865.1 uncultured Verrucomicrobiae bacterium | reverse complement strand
TCATAACCAGGACCTTGGGTGAATGCTAAAGGTTGCATTGGCAGCGGTCGCACTATCAATGAATTCGACATAGCCACCCCCAAGACGATCCTTTTCCGAACCATAGACATCAAAAGTCGCGTGGTCAGCGCTCGAGTTAGCAAAGAAATTAATCTGACCGCCCCAGCCATAATAGGGTTCGCCTCCGAGAAGAGTGAAATGTGTGTCGCTGCCGGCCGTCGCACTGTTTGTGAAAGTGATGCCTTTGAAATACCTGATTGATCCTGGTTGATGACAAAATTCTGTGTAATCGCAGAATTATTTAGAATCCTATCCGCTGACAGTAAAAGCCTTGGCCGGGACGGAAGTGATAGTAAAGGCACTTGCGCCAGCATTGAAAACAATGCTGTTCACTTCGACTGAGATTGAAAGGGAAACACTTATGTTATTCGATACGCCAAAGCTGGCAATATCTGACGCGCTGTTCGGCACAGTTGCCGGAGTCCAGTTGTTGGCAGTGTTCCAATCGGAACTCGCCGGATGCGCATTCCAAGTCGCGCTACCAGCATGACTTGCCTGAATTCCGGCCAGAGCAAGAGCTAAGGCAGCGCAGACGACGACAGAACGGGAAAACAGTTTCATCCGCACTTCTACTATGGGCTTCTTCCAAATTTCAAGACAAAACCGTGCGCGTTACCAATCCGCGGGCGCTGAAGACCTTGCTTCGCCTCCCGAGATCCTGCTGTCGATCACAAAAAAGACCGTTGCAATTTGGCCGCTTCAGGAAGAAGGGAAGGCGTCCCGCCACATCCGCGCTTATGGCCAAAAAAACGCCTGTTCCAGCTCTTGTTAGTGTCGTCATGGGCAGCGCTTCGGATTGGGAGACGATGCAGCATGCCGTTGCGCTCTTGGAAAAGTTGGATGTGCCTAACGAACACCGAATCGTCTCCGCGCACCGAACACCGGATTTGATGGCAAAGTTCGCACGGGCCGCCGCTGAGCGCGGTGTCCAGGTAATCATCGCCGGCGCGGGCGGGGCGGCTCATTTGCCAGGCATGATCGCGGCCCAAACCTGGTTGCCGGTGCTCGGCGTCCCTGTGGAATCGCGCGCCTTGAAAGGGCTTGACTCGCTTCTCTCGATCGCGCAAATGCCAGCCGGAGTCGCGGTCGGCACGCTCGCGATCGGGACCGCGGGAGCGAAGAACGCGGCCCTGCTGGCGTCCAGCATCATCGGATTACATGACGCGAAAGTGAGGACGGCAGTGGAGAAATTTCGGCGGCACCAGACCAAAACAGTTCTCGCGCAAAAGCTGCCATGACACGTGAGGCGACGCTTCTTCCCGGGGCGACGATCGGCGTGATGGGAGGCGGCCAGCTCGGCCGGATGTTTGCCATCGCAGCGCGGCGCATGGGTTATCGTGTTCACACTTTTTCTCCGGAGGAGAACGGCCCTGCCGCCCAACTTTCCGATCGCGCCACGGTCGCGAGCTATGCGGACGAAGGAGCCGTGGCGCAGTTCGCACGGGAGATCGACCTGCTCACTTTCGAATTTGAGAACATTCCGGCCGCGACGATAGAGTGGGCGAGGAGAGAACAGCAAATCGTCAGGCCAGACGGTGATGTCTTGCTCACAGCACAGAATCGTCTGCGAGAAAAAGAGTTTCTGGCCAAGGCCGGTTTTCCCGTCGCGCCGTTTCGCCGCGTTGCGAGTGTGACCGACCTAACGACTGCGATGGAGATGCTCGGCAGTTCGGCGATTTTGAAAGGAGCCGCGTTTGGTTACGACGGCAAAGGGCAACAACGTCTCAACCCGGGGGACGACCTTGCAGCGGTCTGGACAGCGCGAGAGGATGAAGAGTGCGTTTTGGAGAGAGTGATCAATTTCGAAAAGGAAATCTCCGTCATCGTCGCACGTGGCCCTGATGGCGCGACCGCTGTCTTCCCAGTCTGCGAAAACATCCATCGCAATCACATTCTCGATCTCACCATGGCGCCGGCGCGGATCGAAGACCGGGTGGCACTGGCGGCGCGCGAACTCGCCTGCGCCGTCGCCGTAAGTTTCAATCTCGTGGGATTGCTCGCGGTCGAGATGTTTTTGAAAAGCGACGGAGAATTGATCATCAACGAGCTCGCCCCGCGACCGCACAACTCCGGGCATTGGACAATCGAAGGCTGCGCCACGAGCCAGTTTGAGCAGCATGTGCGCGCCGTCTGCGGCTTGCCGTTAGGCGCGACAGAGTTGTTGCGACCGTCGGCGATGGTGAATCTACTTGGCGACGTCTGGCGTGATGGGGAACCCGATTGGCCGGCGGCCCTGGGCGAGCCCAATGTTCATCTGCATCTCTACGGGAAACACCAACCGCGGCCGGGAAGAAAGATGGGGCACCTGACCGCGCTTCATGAAACTATTGAAGAGGCTGTGGCCAGTGCGCTGCGGGCGCGGGATCTACTAAACGCGGAAAACGGCAACGCGAAAAATAGGAAAGATGAAAGATTGTCTTCGCGCGCCCTCAGCTCGTCATCCGCCTCGAGCGAGCTGGTGTAGCACGCGGAGGTATCTCCCAACAGCCGTGGATTACACTAGTCTTCCCGTGATCAATTATGACTGTAGGTGAGGTCCACATTCGTTTCGCTCAGTGCAGGCCCTCTCTTTCCGTCTGCGCGGCTCGGGATGACAAATGAGAGCGTGGCATGACAACTGAAATTGTCTCGACTAACCTGCCGAACGAACGGGCGCAGGCGGTTGCGCGCACGGTGGAATTGCTCCGCGCGGGCGAAGTGGTCGCGCTTCCCACGGAGACAGTCTACGGCCTCGCCGCGGATGCTTTGTCCGAAAAAGCGGTGGTGAAGATTTTCGAAACGAAAGCGCGCCCGCGTTTTGATCCGCTCATCGTCCATTTGCCAAGCCGTGATTGGTTGGATCGGGTTGCGGTGATCGAAAATGACGTACGACCTTTGGTCGAACGCCTAACGAATTTATTCTGGCCCGGCCCGCTTACGATCGTTCTTCCGAAAACAGAATTAATTCCTTTGCTCGTGACCGCTGGCCTGACGACCGTGGCGATGCGCATGAGCGCGCATCCGTTGTTTGCGGAAGTGATCGCCGCTTTTGGAAAACCACTGGCTGCGCCGAGCGCGAATCGCTTTGGCCGAATCAGTCCCACCTCCGCTGCCGATGTTGCCGAGGAATTGTCCGGCCGAATTCCTCTGATTGTTGATGGCGGGCGAACCCAACACGGGATTGAATCCACCGTGATCGCGGTCCGCGCAGGCAGGATCGAGGTGTTACGCGACGGGCCGATCACGCGCGAGGAATTGACCAAGTTCGCGGAAGTGCGGCAACGAGATGAGCAGAAGGTCGAATCACCAGGGCAGTTGAAATCGCATTATCGTCCGCAAACGCGGTTGATGATTGTTGCACGTTTTGCCGAAGTCGCGGTGCCAAACGGGGAACGCTATGGCGCGTTACGCTGGAGTGACGCGCCCATCTCGCAGATATTTGTCGAGTCGCGGCGGCTGAGCACGACCGGCAATCTGCGTGAAGCGGCAGCGAATCTATTTCGCCAACTGCGAGACCTCGATCATGCCGGCCTCGATTGCATTGTGGTCGAAACGCTGCCCGAGGAAGGTCTTGGCGTTGCGATCATGGATCGCCTGCGGCGCGCCGCGCATCTGTAGACGCTTCGCTCTGCGAAGCGCGGGAGAAAGCGAGCTTGGTTTCCGAGGACGACCGCTCGCCCACGTTTCCAGAGGGAAACGTCTACAGGAGCGCTAGCCCTGATGTGCGAGAGAGGCGCGAATGAAGCCGCTGAAAAGCGGGTGCGGCTTGTTCGGTTTGCTCTGGAATTCCGGGTGATACTGGCAGGCCAGAAAATAGGGGTGATCCTTTAGCTCGATTAGTTCGGCGAGTGAACCGTCCGGTGAAGTGCCACTGATGAGGAAACCTTTTTCCTCCATCTGCTCGCGGTATTTCATGTTGAACTCGTAACGGTGCCGATGCCGCTCGAGCACCTCGCCGTGTTTGTAAATCTTTTCCGCGAGTGTGCCGGGGACGATCTTGGTTGGCCAGGTGCCAAGGCGCATGCTGCCGCCCTTCTTTTGAATCTTGCGCTGCTCATCGAGCAAGCAAATGACTGGCTCGGCTGATTCCTGGTCGAACTCGCTGCTATTCGCCGCCGCGATGCCGCAAACATTTCGTGCGAACTCGATCGTGGCGACCTGCATCCCAAGGCAAAGACCGAGATAGGGCACGTTGTTTTCGCGCGCGAACTGCGCCGCTCGGATCTTTCCTTCGACGCCGCGCTCACCAAATCCGCCAGGGATTAAAACGCCCGCCACATCAGCAAGCTGTCCGTTCATCCCGGTCTCGAGCGACTCGGCATCGATCAGCCGCAAATCGATTCCACAATCGTGACTCGCAGCGGCATGAGTGAGCGACTCGTAGATGCTCTTGTAGGCGTCCTGGAGATCAATGTATTTCCCGACGACCGCGATCTTGACCTGCTTCTTCGGGTTGATGACTCGACTAACGAACTTGCGCCAATCACCCAGGTCCGGCGGGGGGGCGTCGATCTGGAGAAGCTGACAAACCAGTTCATCGAGACCTTCCTCGTGCAACATCAGCGGCATCTCGTAAATGGTGTGGGGAACATCGCGCGCTTCGATGACCGCGTTCGGGCCGACATTGCCGAACATGGAAAGTTTTTGTCTGACGTCGGCGTCGAGCGGGCGTTCCGTCCGGCAAATCAAGACCTGGGGCTGAAGACCAATCTCGCGCAATTTGGCGATGCTTTGCTGGGTCGGCTTGGTCTTTAGCTCGCCCGCCGCCCGGATGTAGGGAATGAGCGTGACATGCATGTCGACGACGTTTCGCGCGCCGACTTCCAGAATAAATTGCCGGATCGCTTCGAGAAAGGGCAGGCCTTCGATGTCACCGACCGTGCCGCCAATTTCTGTGATGACGACGTCGACTTTTTCCGGGTCGGCGACCTGACGAATCCGCGCCTTGATTTCGTCAGTGACGTGCGGAATCACCTGCACTGTCTTGCCCAGATAATCGCCCCGCCGCTCTTTCAGGATCACGCTCTCGTAAACCTGGCCGCTCGTCAGGTTATTGTTCCGCGACAGGACGCAATTGGTGAAGCGTTCGTAATGGCCGAGATCGAGATCGGTTTCCGCGCCGTCGTTCAGGACGTAGACCTCGCCGTGCTGAAACGGGTTCATCGTCCCGGGGTCGACGTTGAGATAGGGATCGAATTTTTGCAGCAAGACACGCTGGCCGCGCAGCTCGAGCAAAGTCCCGAGGGAAGCCGCCGCCAGGCCTTTGCCTAACGAACTCACCACACCGCCGGTTACAAAAATGTATTTCATCGGGAAGCCTGATGCGGTCGCCGCGACGGCGCGAGCAGCTGGCGCTCGATCGCCCGGGCGTCGTCCGGCGTGTCCACTCCGGGCGAGCCGCTCTTGGTGACGACCACGTGAATGTTTACGCCATTCTCGAGCGCGCGCAATTGCTCGAGCGCTTCCGCTTTTTCGAGCGGCGTCGGTTTCCACTGGACGAAACGGAGGAGGAGTTCGCGTTTATATCCGTAGATCCCCTGGTGACGAAAATAAGAAACCGCGGCGGTCGGATCGCGAGCAAACGGGATGGCGCTCCGTGAAAAATAAAGCGCGCGTTGCCGGCGATCGAGCACGGCTTTGACCTGGTGCGGCGACTGCGCGTCGGCCGGATTTTCGAAAGGATGCACGGCGGTGATCATTTCGATCTTCGGGTCGCGTTGCATCTTTCTCGCCAATTGATTGATCAGCTTCGGGTCAATCAGCGGCTCATCGCCCTGGATATTGATGATGTGCGAAATGCCGCGCAATTTCGCCGCAACCTCCGCGATTCGATCGGTCCCGCTGCGGTGCCTGGAATTCGTTAGGCTAACTTCCGCGCCCCAGCCGAAAGCGGCTTCGGCAATTCGCATATCGTCGGTCGCGATGATGACCGTTTCGAGCGTCGTCGCCCGTCGGCAGCGTTCCCAAACGTGTCGCAGCAACGGTTTGCCGGCGAGGAGATGAAGCGGCTTGCCCGGGAAACGAGTCGAACCCCAGCGGGCAGGGATGATGCCGATTACCTTCGCCATTTGATTTCAATTAGAGCCCCATCCCAAAACTTGTCATTCTGAACGAAGTGAAGAATCTCTGACTATTTCGGAAGCGCGTTGCCTAAGGGAGGAAATAGTCAGAGATGTTTCGCTTCGCTCAACATGACAGTTCCCGAAAGGCTTTGCGATAGGTTCTAAACTGCGAGCTTCGCGAGTCACAACAAATTTGCGCTCTCGCTAACCGGACCTGCGAGCGCTACCCGGCGGAGAGGCCCAAAATGATATCGGCTGCGGTGCTAAAATCTTCGGCGACCCAATGCGGATCGGCGTGCGTTTCATCCGTGCCGTAACCGGTCTTGACCAGAATGGTGCGCACCCCCGCCTTCCGGCCGCATTCGATATCGATCGCCTTGTCGCCGATGAAAAATGAACGCGTCATGTCGATTTTGTGTTCGCGTTGCGCTTCAAGAACCATCCCAGTGCCGGGCTTGCGGCGTTCTGTCGCGCGGTCCGGATGGTCAGGGCAAAAATAAACCGCGTCGAATGTTGCGGGCAGAACCGACACGCGCTACTTCCGCTTCGACAAGTCGATATTGCGCCTCGGTAAAATAGCCGCGCCCGATGCCGGCCTGGTTGGAGATGACGATGAGTTTGTAGCCCGCTTTTCTTAAGCGCTGGAGCGCTTCCGGCACGCCGGGAAAAATCTCCACCTGCTTCGGATCGGAACAATAATTTACCTCGCGGATTAATGTTCCGTCGCGATCGAGAAAAATCGCCGCTGACTGCGTTGTTAGGCTCCATTGTCATCCTCAAAACTTGTAATTAACTCTGCCGGCGTAACGGTGGCAGTTCCGAGTTTGGCCACGACAACCGCGCTGGCATGATTCGATATTTCCGCCGCTTCGACCGGCGACGCCCCACAGCAGAGAGCGAGGGTAAAAAGTGCAATTGCGGTATCGCCCGCTCCGGAAACGTCAAAGACCTGCCGCGCCTTTGTCGGAATATGATGTGGTGCGTGATTGCGCTCGAACAACATCATGCCCTGTTCACCTAACGTGATCAGGAGCAGCTGAGTGTCCCAGGAGGAGAGAAGTTTCGCTCCCGCGGCGAGAAGTGGAGCGTCCTCCAACGGGGGATCGACTGGATCGGTTGCCGGCAAGCCCGCAGCCTGGAGCGCTTCGGCCCGGTTAGGCTTGACCGCGGTGACCCGGCCCCAATCAATCGCCCGGTGCGGATTGGGATCGGCGGTGACGATTTTCCCGGCCGCGCTCAGATCAGCAGAAATTTCGCCGACAAGTCCGGGACTAAGAAATCCTTTGCCGTAATCTTCAAAAATGACCGCGTCGAGACGGGGCACAATTTGGCGCAGCCCGGCAGTGATCTGCGCGACCTGAGCGCTTGTTGGTCCTTGAATATTCTCGCGATCGACCCGCACGACTTGCTGATGGCGCGCAATAATGCGGGTTTTCACGATCGTCCGAAAATTGGGATCCTCCAGGACCAGGTCGGTCTCGATCTTCTGCTCTCGGAGCAATTCGAGCAGTTGCCGGCCGCTCCCGTCCGTTCCGACCGTTCCGATAACTGCGACGCCGTCAGTGAACTCGCGCAGGTTGCGCGCGACATTGGCCGCGCCCCCGGGATAAAACGACTCGCCCGTGACTTCGACCACGGGCACGGGTGCCTCCGGCGAGATGCGGCCGACTTTTCCCCAGACGAATTCGTCGAGCATGAGGTCGCCCGCCACCGCGATGCGCCGACCCGCCGCGAGGTCCAGAATTTCCCGCAGACGTTCGAGTTTCATCGGAGGGCAAAACGATGCCTAACAAAACCCCCCGGTGATGCCACCACCGAAATCGGTTGCTGCGATTCAGTAAAACTGGATCGTATCGCGATTTGTGCGGGCGTGTGGTTCTGCATAAAGTGACCAACTAATCCTGAATACCTTCTTGAAATCAACAGTCGAAGCTGCGGATGAGACCTTTCGCTAACTTATTTTTGACCTGTCTGCTGGCCCTCCTGCCAGCCGTTGCCCGAGCCGCGGACCCGCCCCGCAGCATCGACGTGAAACACCTGTCGAAGAACATCGATGACGTGGTGGTGCCTTTGCCTAACGAAATCTTCGGCGCATTAAACAAGCTCGACAGCGTGAACTGGAAGGAGTTCGTGCGCACGAACAAAGGAACGAATTTTACGGAGCGACCGCGGATTGCGCTTGCTCCTGGGCACGGTCATCGCCGACGGCTTCATCGCGGTGCAGGCGGAGGATGCCCCAAGTGTGAAGGAAATCGGACAGCGCGTCCTCAGCCTGGCCAAAGGCATTGGCGTAGGCAACTCGATCGTACCGCACGCCAAGGCGATCACGGAAGCGGCTGACCGCCGCGATTGGCCCTCCGTGCGACTGGAACTCGATCGCACCCAAAATAGCGTGCAACAGGCCATGAATGAGGTGCGCGACGAAAAGCTATCCCAACTTGTCAGCCTGGGCGGCTGGCTCCGCGGCACGCAGGTTCTCACCGCGGTCGTTAACCGACACTTTTCGAGCGAGGGCGCAGAGTTGTTGCATCAGCCCGACCTCCTCGATTATTTCCAGCGGAAGATCGCTAACATGCCCGAATTCAACATCGCGCTGCTGGGCCAGATCAAGGGCGCCCTTGTCGAAGTAAAGCCCTTGATCGACGTGGACAAGCCCATCTCGGCTGCTTCGGTTAAGAGGATCAACGAAATCACCGCGCGCCTCGACGAGGGAATCGTAACGCGAAAACAATAGCTCGAGATGCGTTCGCCTTTTCCCACCCACCTTCGCATTGTCGGCCTCCTTTTGGCGCTGTTCGGGCTGCAAGTCGCGGCCTCGCGCGCGTCTGTCGATGACGCGCATTCTTTTGCCCTGCAGTCGGCCGAGCCTTACGTCAAGGAAGGCTATCAGGTGCGCGAAGATTACTGGGGTGGCGACCTCGGGGTGGGGGAAAAGAAGGCGGTCCGGCAGCAACTTTTCAAAGGAAACGATTATTGGTTCTGGATGGGAACGGAAGTCGAACCGGCCAAGGTTTCGGTCCATGTTTATGACGCTGACGGCAAATTGTGCGAGCAACCCGACAGCTGGCAGAAAGGGCATTTCGCCGCCGCCCATGTGGTGCCGAAGTCGACCGGAAGTTATTTTATCATCGTGGCAGTGGAAACCTCACCGGAAGAGCGAACGCATTGGGCGCTGGTTTACGGTTTCCGGTAGATGTAAACTCAACGCGACCAACCTCTTGGACTCGCCGCGGCGAGTCCCTCCGAAGGGACGAGCTTCCGCTCGTCCAGATCCCGCCAATTGAAACCTATGTCAGTTGTTGCGGAAAAAGCGTTGATTACCGTGGCGAGGACTGCTGCGTTGGTGCTACTCGCCGTTTGACACTCTTCCCGGCAAAGCGGTATCCTCGCAGCTGATGATGTTCCGGCTGCGAGATGACTGAAACCCGCACCCTCCAGTTTGAAAATGCACGGGCCGTGCAGTCGCTCTACGCCAACGACTTGAAGTTGATCAAGAACCTCGAGGAATCGCTCGGCGTGAAAGTCACGACCCGCGAAGGCTGGATCAAGTTGGAAGGCGAGCCGGAGCAAGTCTCGAAAGCCGAGCGGGTCTTCGCGCAACTGGAAAGCGCGCGCCAGCGCGGAACCGATATCCAGCGGCATGAGTTCAATTACGCCTTGAATTCGGTGAACGAAGCGCGCCAGGACAATCTGGGTGATCTGGTCGCGATGAAGATTATCACCTCGGCGCGCAAGCCGCCGATTGTCGCGCGCACCCTCGGGCAGAGAAATTATCTCGAGGCTATTCAAAAACACGACGTTGTCTTTGGAATTGGACCAGCCGGAACCGGCAAAACATATCTCGCGGTCGCGATGGCCGTGGCCGCCCTAAAAAAAGAGCAGGTCGATCGCATTATCCTCACGCGCCCGGCAGTGGAAGCGGGCGAGGCGCTCGGGTTTTTGCCGGGCGATCTCCAGCAAAAAATTACACCTTATTTGCGGCCGCTCTACGATGCCCTCCATGATATGCTCGAGGCCGACGAATTGGAGCGCTACGTCGCGCGCGAGACGATCGAGATCGCTCCCCTCGCTTATATGCGGGGCCGCACCTTGAGCAACGCCTTTGTTATCCTGGATGAAGCCCAAAACACTACGACCGAGCAGATGTTCATGCTCCTGACCCGGATCGGCCCGCGTTCGAAGTGTATCGTGACCGGCGACGGCACCCAGATCGATTTGCCGCTTAATAAGCGGTCCGGTTTGCTCGAAGCGCTCCAGGCGCTCAAGAATGTGTCCGGGATCGGGTTCGTTTATTTTAATGACAAGGATGTCGTTAGGCACGAGCTTGTCCGGGCCATTATCAACGCCTATCAGCAACACCGTTCGCCAGCCAGTACGGGCGGGACGACGCGAAAATAGCGGTCATGTTTAACTTCCTGCGCAGAACCCAGCTCGTGAAACGGGGCCTTGCCTCGAGCAAGACCCGCCGCCGCCGCGCCTCGAACGAGATGTTGCGCAATCTCGAACACGCCCCCGGGATGAAGGTGACCATCTTTGTCGCCTTTGTCGCCGGACTCGCCCTTCTTATCTTTAGCGGCCAGCAACAGGAGCCCACGCGAAATTTTGTCTGTGCCCTCCTTTTGCTTGCCACCGCCATCGCGCAGCTCTCGGTCAACCAGCCGAATACGTTTCAAGCGAAACTCGCGCGTCTTCCTTGTTTTCGGAATCATCTACCTTCAGCTCAGCATAACGAAGCTCCTCTTCGTGCTCTGTAACAGCGGCGTGGTTGCTTCTTTGACTCCGGAAACTGCCTGGTTAATCGCACCCTACGCGTTCGCTCCGCTTGTGCTCTGCGTCTTGCTGGGACGCAATCACGGGCTTTATGGCGCAGTCTACGTCAGTCTCTGGAGCAGCATCCTCGTCGGCAAGATCGACGCTCCGATTCTTGTCATCGGATTAATCAGCGGCTTTACCGCCGTCCTCCTCACGCAGCAGGTGCGCCGTCGCAGCCGGCTGATCCGTGCTGGATTTTGTGTCGGACTCTCCATCTGGCTTCTTTCGCTCACCTTCGGGTTGATCGGGCCGATCAATCTTTTTAATCCCGGCTCGACCAATTGGACGATGATCGGAATCCAGAGCGCGTTCGCCATCGGCAACGGCATTCTGACCGCGACAGTCGTCGGTGGGACGCTGCCGATGCTCGAACAACTCTTCCAGATCACGACCGATATTTCCTGGCTCGAAGCGTCGGACTTGAATCATCCGCTGCTGCGCCGGATGACCATCGAGGCGCCCGGGACCTATCATCACAGTCTCGTCGTCGCCAATCTCGCCGAATCCGCCGCCGAAGCGATTGGCGCGAACGCCACCCTCTGTCGCGTCTGCTCTTATTTTCACGATGTCGGGAAACTGGTGAAGCCGGAATACTTTACCGAGAACATGAACTTCGAACGCAATCCGCACGACGATCTCGCCCCGACGATGAGCGCGCTCATCATTGTGGCGCACGTCAAGGAAGGGGTTGATCTCGCGCTCAAACATGGACTCAACCGTCAGGTCATCGACGTCATTCAGCAGCACCATGGAACTTCGCTTGTCTATTACTTCTACAAGCGCGCCTTGCAGCAGCTGGAAGATGCGCGGGCCGGCGGCAAAATCATGAAGATGCGTGAGGAAGATATTCCTGAGGTTTCGGAGGAAAATTTTCGCTACGGCGGCCCCAAACCGCAGACGCGTGAGAGCGCGATTATCAGCCTCGCCGATATGGTGGAAAGCGCCTCGCGTTCGCTCGAAAAACCGACCCCGGCCAAGATTGAACAGTTGGTCACTGACCTGATCGATCAACGCCTCGCCGATCATCAACTCGACGAATGCGATCTGACCTTGCGGGATCTGAGGAAAATCGCCGAACGTTTTCGTTTCACGCTCATGAATATGCTTCATACCCGCATCGCATATCCGAAAGAGGGCAAGACCTCGGAGCGCGACGATGAGGCGCGGCCCGGGCCCGATGTGATGGCGGCCACGAAGCGACCGGCCTCCGCGCCGCCGGTTTCCGCCGCCTAACGAGTGGAAAATTTCGCGATTGAGCGGGTGCGCGAATATGGTGCGCGGGTCGCGATTGTCCTTGGCTCAGGGCTTAACTCGTTAGTCCAGGATCCGCCGCGCGAGCGCGTCATCCCGTATTCCGAGATCGGGGGATTGCCACGCTCCCTCGTCAAAGGACATCTCAGCCGTTTCGTGCTTTCTGAGATCGGCGACACGCCGGTCGTTTTTGCTCAGGGCAGGGTGCATCTTTATGAGGGTCACAGCGCGCAGGAGGTTGCTGCCGGCGTGCGCTTCCTCGCCCGCGCCGGGATCGAGCGCTTAATCCTGACCAACGCTGCCGGTTCAGTGCGTCCCGATTTTTCCCCGGGCTCGTGGATGATGATCACGGACCATTTGAATCTCACCGGCACCACGCCATTGCTGGGCGGGACGGAATTTGTCGACTTGACCGATGCCTATTCCGCGCGCTGGCGCGAGCGATTTGCCGCTGCGGCGCAGTCGGAAAATATCGTGCTGCATCAAGGCGTTTATGCAGGCGTTCTCGGTCCGGAATACGAAACCCCGGCAGAAGTAAAGATGTTGCGTCTCCTTGGGGCGGACGCGATCGGAATGTCCACCGTCTGTGAAACCATTCAAGCGCGCGCCCTTGGTCTCGAGGTTGCGGGATTTTCTTGCCTAACGAATTGGGCGGCCGGGCTGAATCCGGGGCCGCTTTCTCATGGCGAAGTTCTCGCCGCCGGCGAAGCCAGTGGGAAGGATTTGATCGCCTTGCTGCGGGGCGCGCTGGCCTAACGATTTATTCCCTGTCCGGACGCGCGCGCGGCTCGCGATCTTTGGTCGTGGCGGTGCTCGGGCGGGTGACGAAGGGACCGCCCTCCAGCGGGGCGGAGGAGGTAAAAGCAACGTCGGGCATGTCGCTGGGCAGACCTTCGAGAGGAAACTCTTTGCGCAAAGGGAAGTAGGGATAGCCTTCCCACATCAGGATGCGACGCAGATCTGGATGGCCGTTGAAGCGCAGGCCCATCATGTCGTAGATCTCGCGCTCGTGCCAGTTCGCTGTCGGCCAGATATCTGAAACAGTGTCGACCGCCGGCGCGTCTTCGGTCACCCGTAGTTTGAGGCGGAGATGAATCGCGAGAGTCATCGAGTAAAGCTCGTAGACGACCTCGAAGCGAGGTTCGCTTCCATAGTTATCGACGCTCGAGATATCGAGCAGGTAATCGAAGGAAAGCTCTTCCTTGCAAAATTTCGCCACTTCCCGGATATCGTGTGCCGCGATGACAAAAGTAGTTTCTCCGCGAAACTCGATTTGCTCCTGCAGCTTTGATCCAAAAAGCTTTGCGAAAGAGTTAAGCAGTTCCGGGCCGGTCATTAGAAAGTGATGAGTGGCGCGTGGTCAGTGACAAGTTTGAAGAAACGGCTAGCCATTACACAATTGCACAATTCCAAAAAGGGTTGTCATCCTGAGCGGAGCGAAGGATCTCTGACTATTTTCCGAGCTTGGTGCACCGCAAGAGCAGAAATAATCAGAGATACGGTATGTTGACATCGGTATTTGTGAGACGGCTTCGTAACCATCAGACTAACGATTCAATCTTTTCGACGAGCCCGCGCTTTTGGGAGGAAAAAGACCGCTCCCCACTGATTTTGTTCTGCAATTTCATCAGGCCCTCAATCAGGGCTTCCGGCCGCGGGGGACAGCCTGAAACATAGACGTCGACCGGTAGAAGTTGATCGATGCCCTGCAGAACTGCATAGGAACGATACATGCCGCCACTGGAGGCACAGGCACCCATGGCGATGACCCACTTCGGTTCCGGCATCTGGTCGTAAATCCGTTTCACCGCCAGCGCCATTTTGTAAGTGACAGTGCCGGCGACAATCATGACATCACATTGCCGCGGCGAGAAACGCATCACCTCGGCGCCAAATCGGGCGATGTCGAAACGAGCCGACGCCGTCGCCATCAGTTCGATCGCGCAGCAGGCCAGGCCCATCGGCATCGGCCAAAGCGAATTCTTGCGCATCCAGTTTATGGCCGCGTCGAGCTGGGTGAAAATAACGTTGCCTTCGATCTTGGAATCGTAGGCGACGGGCAAAAGCTTTGTGGCGGTGCTGAGAGCTCCGAAGTTGGGGTGGCAGCAGGCATTGAGATACTATCCGGAGAGCGGTCGACCCGCGCAAGCGTGAATCGGTCTCCGGGATTGCTCTTCGCCTAACGAATCAGCAGGCGTGCTGCAGCTCGTAGGCATCGCCGTAGCTGACCCTGCTGGAAGCGATTACCTCGCGCACAACCCGGCCGAGCTCGGCGGCTTCGTAAGGCTTCGCGATCATGCCGCGAAAACCAAAGTCCTCGGAGCGACTCATCGTCGCGTCCATCGCGTAGCCGCTGGAAACAATCGCGTTCACGGTGGGATCGATATCGATCAATCGCTTGAGAGCTTCTTTCCCGCCCATTCCGCCCGGCAACGTCAGATCCAGGATGACGAGATCAAACCGACGGCCGCGCCCAAGCCCTTCCCGATATAGCTCGATGCCCCGCAACGCGGTTTCCGCGGCGGACACTTCGTAGCCGAGGTTGGTCAGGGTGTAAGTCACCAGGTCGCGGATCGGTTCCTCATCGTCCACGATGAGAACGCGTCCACTCCCGGTGATTGGTTCTTCCTTGGAGGACAACGGCTTGTTCGACCGGAGCCTGCTGGTGGCGCGCGGCTGGAAGGTAGACGGTGAAAGTGGCTCCGCTGCCCACCTCCGATTCGACGCCGATTAGACCGCCGTGATTCTTGATGATGGAGTAAGTCGTCGCGAGGCCAAGGCCGCTCCCTTTCGGCTTGGTGGTAAAATACGGGTCGAAAATCTGTTTGAGATTCTTTTCCGGAATACCGGTGCCTTCGTCACGAACTTGGATGCGAATATAGTCTCCCGCCGGCAGATCAGGGATGGCGGGCACAGTGTCCTTTTGATAGGAAAAGTTGCTGCAACTCACATGCAGAGTGCCTCCGTGAGGCATGGCTTGATCGGCGTTCACAACCAGGTTCCCGATCACCTGACTGATTTGTCCCGGATCAAACTCCGCCGACCATATATCGGGCTCGATCGCGAGATCGCTCCGGCTGTGTGAACCGCGGAGTGAGAAACTAACCGTTTCTTCGATCAACTTGGTGATCGAGGCCGTCTTCTTTATCGGAGCGCCGCCGCGTGCAAAGGTGAGGAGTTGCGATGCCAGGTCGCGCGCGCGGAGCGACGCGTTCTTGGCGTCATCAAGACGAACGACCATCGGGTCCTCGGGTGGAAGGCGCCCGGCGGCGAGGGAGATGTTGCCGATAATGGCGGTAAGCAGGTTGTTGAAATCGTGCGCGATACCGCCGGCGAGGAGGCCGAGCTGTTCGAGTGTTTCAGCTTTGCGGGTCTCCACCTCATCGCGTTGCCGTTCCGTGATGTCGCGGAAAACGAGCACAACGCCGCAGAGTTCATTTTTGCCATCCCGCATCGGGGAGGCGACCTGTTCGATGACGCGTTCCGTCCCGTCGCGCGACTTAAGGGTGGATCGCTCCGGTGCATTGAACAGAATCGCCTCGGCTTCGTTGCGGAAACCCGACTTCGCTTCCCGCTTTTTTCTTGGGCCGATTTCACCAGAGACTTTGAGGACTGACTTGAGCGGTTGTCCAATCGCCTCGCGCTCGGACCATCCCGTCAGGGCTTCCGCGGCGGGATTGCAAACCAGGATCTCGACCTTGGAGATCGATCGTGATCACGCCCTCGCCGATCGAGCCAAGGGTCACAGCAAGGCTTTTCTTTTCCGCGGCAAGCGCTTCTTCAAAACGTTTCCGCTCCGTGATGTCACGAACCATCGCGACATGAAATTTCTTCTCTCCCGCGAGCATCTCGCTCAATGAAAGCTCGACTGGGAAAGTGATGTCCCCTTTGCGGCTGCAAGCCAGCGCCTGGGTCGTCTTCCCAGTGCGCTCGGCGAGATGGGCCTTTTCCGAGGGGACAGGTGACTCTTGTCCGTCGAGAAAAATAGTTGGAATCAACTCGGTAAAGTCGGTCGCGATGGAGTCGCCTTCGGCGTAACCGAACATTTGCTTGGCGGCGGGATTCATCGAATAAACCTTGCCCTTCTCATCAATCGTGATCATCCCATCGAGAATCTGGTCGATGACGGATTGGATGCGGATATCGGCACTGGCCACTTTCTTGAGTTGGCGCCGGCAAAGGAAATAGCTGTAGAAATGCGCCGTGATCATGAGGCCGGCCGCAATGATGCAGAAAAGATCGATGCCAATCATGCGTCATGAATCGATGGCGATCAGCCGCCGTGGATTGGAGCATGCAAAGTTCGGTTTGGTCCTTTTCGAACTTGTCCATCATCCGACGCACTTCGTTCATGCGGGATTCGCTCTCTCCAGGGGGCACGATAGAGGCTGGGTCTCGACCTTCGCGTTTCGCGGCCATGGCGGGGACGGCACATTCCGCAACCCACTTTTGCATCCGTTCGCGAATCTGGTTCAGCTGATCGAGTTGGGCGGGATCTTTGGCGACCAGCCCTGCGAGAAACCCTTCAAAAGCAGAGAAGTCGTCTGACGCCCGCTTATACGATTCAGCGGCAGCCGGATCGTTTCCGAGGAGATAGCCACGCATCTCCTTTTCCATCTCGACGGTTGCCCGCTGCATCTTCACCAGGACATCCAAAATGCGCGACGTCTGGATGAGTCCGTCCTGCTGGGGTGTTAACTGGCTCAAATCCAATTGTGCGTCGCGCTGAATTTCCTGAAGGAGAACCTGCGCTTCATCGAGCGCAGGAGCGACCAACTTCACCTCGCCATCCTTTGCAGTGACTGAGCCGGACGCCGGCAATAAATTGGCACTCAGCCATCTCTGCACATTATTTCGTATTTTTAGGAATTGCTTCTTGCGGGAGGGACTGTCGTTGAGAAGTTGCCCAAGATTCTCGCTGTCCTTGACAAAGAGACTTCGCAATCGTTCCAAGTCTTCGAGGTAAACGCCGCCTGTGGAAAGCAGGTGGCCGCGAAAAGCGTTCTCCAGCGCCGCGATGTCGTTCGCAACCAAATCCGTCAGACGCACAATTTCGCCGCCGTGAGCTCGGGCCTGATACCCGTTGCTGATTTCGATAAGTCCAACCAACCACGCTGAGCGTGAGGATGACGATGATAAGCACGCCAGTAATCGTGCCTAGAAGAAGTTTGAAGTTGAAATGGTCCGGCGGCGAAGAGCCGGCCAATCTGGCGATGGAAAAAACCGTTTTTCTTCTCTGGCGCACTCCTGATAGCTGGCTTCGGACGGGACAGGAGGCATAGGCGCCTTTTCACGAGCAATTCCTTTGCCATTCCACCAGAGGGAATTGCACGATTGGCAATTGCCCGTCTAATATTTTACGCGCACCAGCGTGAGGCCGTTTGCGGGCGCAACAAAACCGGCGCGCCGGGTGGCTGCACCGAGGAGGCGCTCCCGCACTTCGCCAAGGCTCTTTTTGCCCAGCGCGCATTGCACCATCGCGCCCACCATCAGGCGCACCATCTTATAGAGAAAGCCGTCGCCCTCGAACTCGATCATCGTGACTGACGCAGTCCGCTGCAGTCGGACCTTGCGAATCGTTCGGACCGTGGAAGCCACGGGATGCCCCCGATTCGCGGCGAAGCCGGAAAAATCATGCTTCCCGATAAATAATCGAGCGCAGGCGCGCAGGACTTGGTCGTCGAGGCTTCCCGTCACATGCCAGGCACGACCAAACTCGAACGGCGAAAGCACTGGCGTAGTCGCAAGCCGGTAACGGTAGACTTTTCCACGGCAGGAAAAGCGAGCGTGAAAAGTCCGCGTGACGAATCCAGCAACGGAGGATGCGAATCTGTGGCGGGAGTGACGCGTTAATGGCCGAGGTAAGGACCGACGGTTCCAGTCTGGTCGGTGGCAGATCCACATGCGCGCATTGCCCGAGCGCGTGGACGCCGGCATCCGTCCGTCCGGCGCCATGCACGCGCAGCTTTTGCCCGAGAACATTGGCGAACGCGGCCTCGATTCGATCCTGAATGGTGTCGCCGCGCGCCTGGCTTTGCCAGCCCGAGAAGCCGGAGCCGTCATAAGCAACAATGAGCTTGAGTCGCCGGCTGCGGTGGGGAACCGGTGCCGTGGATTCTCTAGGCAAAAGAATCCGGCGCGGCGCCGCTCTGATTGTGTTCCAGACTGTCGAGATAACCTTGCAGGAGCATCTGCGCCGCCACCTGGTCAACATAGCCTCGCGTTTCTCGAGTCGATTTTCCCGCTTCACGCAGTGCGCGATGCGCGGCCACGGTTGAGAGCCGCTCGTCCCAGGTCCGGACTTCGCACGACACCAACGCTCTGATTTTTTTCGGCAAAGTTGCTCGCTTCCTCGCGCCGAGGTGCCAGCGCTTCCGTTCATGTGCCGGGGCAAACCGACCACGATCCGCGCAACGTCTTTCTCTCGCGCCAGTGCGGCAATGCGGCCGGCGGGATCAGATGTCTTGGCTACGACGATCGTTTCGGCCGGATGGGCCAGCATCTGTAATTCATCGGAAAGCGCGACGCCGATTCGCGCCGTCCCGTAGTCGATCCCCATGATTCGTTTCATTCGTTAGGCGAATGCGACGTTACTGCAATTCCGAGGGAAGTTTGGCCACCAGGTCTTTAATCTTTTCTGCGTCACGCCGATTGCAAACCAGGATGGAGTCATCGGTCCGGACGACGATAAGATTGTGCACTCCGACGAGCGCTATTTTGGCGGAGCCCTCGCTGAAAACGATGTTATCACTCGCATGCAGCGTGGTGAGGTCGCAATTGGCGGCATTCTTGTTTTCGTCCTTCGCCAGATAGGCCGAGACTGCGCGCCATCCGCCGACATCGTCCCAATCGAAACTCGCCTCCACCATCAACACCCGATCGGCCTTCTCCATGATCGCGTAATCGAACGAGATGATCGGGAGCTTGCTGAAACGCTCCCGCAAAGCGGTGTCCCAATTACCGGGCGCGCGGATATGCGAAATGAAATCGGCCAGTTCCGGGGCGTGGCGATTGAACTCGCTCAAGACCGTCGGAACGGACCAGACGAACATGCCGGCGTTCCAGCGGAAATTTCCACTCCGCACGAAAGTGTCTGCCAGCTCGAGGTTCGGCTTTTCGCGAAATCGAACCACTCGAAAGATATCGTTAGGCGCAGCCCCGCTTCGCAGCCGCGTCGGCGCGCCCCGCTCGATGTAACCAAAACCAGGACACGGCCAGGTTGGCTTGATGCCGATGGTGACGAGCGCTCCAGTTTCTTCCGCGGCGCGCGCGGCGGTTTGCCATCGTCTCTTGAAATGCCGCCTGATCCTTGATCACGTGGTCCGCGGGCAGGACCAGCATGGTCGCCTGATGATCGCGCGCCGCCACCCAGGCAGTGGCGAGAGCGACGGCTGCGGCAGTGTCGCGCTTCGCCGGCTCGGCGACGATGTTTTCCGGCGGCAGATCGGGCAGTAACTCACGCACTGCCGCTTCCTGGTCCACATTTGTCAGGACCAGAATTCGTTCGTTGGAACCAGACCCTCGAGGCGGGCCACTGTCTCTTCGAGCAGCGTCTTTTCCGAGACGAGTTTCAATAACTGTTTGGGTCGCGCGCGCCGGCTCAATGGCCAAAAGCGTTCGCCGCTGCCGCCCGCGAGGATGAGCGCGAAAATTGAATTTGTCATGGAAATTGCGGGTGCACGAAACTTGCTAAAAGCTGATTGCCGCTTCCTTTTTTGGCTGCGGGAAGTATAGGGTAGGCGATGTCATTTTCGTTATCCATTCCAAAAACGGCCGAGACGCTGCCGCTGGACGGCCTGCTCTCGCTGACGCGCGCTTCCTTTGGCCTTGGAGTGGGATTGCTCATCGCGGAACGCCTCAATCGACCCGCCCGACAGGCGACCGCAATCGCGCTCGTCTCTCTCGGCACGCTCGCCGTCATCCCGTTGCTTGTGAAAATGGCGATGGCACGGATCAATCGGCCGGAGTCAGATCGCGCGATGCGTCGTCGTCTTCGTTCGATTCGTGGCGATTCCGGTTACGGCTCCGAGCACGACATTTACTGAGTGCTTGTCATACATCCTGCGCCGGTCGCGCGTTTGTAGCCCCGAATGCTTTCGGGCTGTCCCCAGCGGGAATCCGATTGACGCGAACTCATGCGCTGAGGACAGCGCACACTACACGCTGTAGACGTTTCGCTCTGCGAAACGCGGCCTGCGGGTGAATCGTTTTTTAGAGACGACGACATTTCCCCCCGCGCTTCGCAGAGCGAAGCGTCTACAACGGCACGTGCCGCGAGAGCGCTTGCTTGATCGATCGGCTTCGCCGAAGTAAATCCCACCCGATGACCACCAGCGCTGATTCCATCGCCCGTAATGCTCTTCACGAAAGATGCAGCGCCATTCTGCAGGAGGAAGAAATCTTGCGCGAGGGTGGGGGAAAGGTTGGGCAGGAACGGCAACGCAAGATGGGGCGGCTCCCCGCTCGCGAACGGATCGCGCAACTCCTCGATCCGGAGGCGGAATTTTTCGAGCTCGGTTTGTGGGCCGGCTACAAAATGTACGAGCAATGGGGCAGCGTTCCGGCGGCCGGCGCCGTCGCCGGCATCGGCAATGTCGCCGGCATCCCGTGCATGATTATCGCCAACGACGCGACCGTGAAAGCCGGCGCGTTTTTTCCCCAGACCGCCAAGAAAATCATCCGGGCCCAGCGCATCGCCTTTGAATGCGCGTTGCCGATCATTTACCTGGTCGATTCTTCCGGCGTTTTCCTCCCCATGCAGGACGAGATCTTTCCGGATGAAGACGATTTCGGCCGGATCTTTCGCAACAATTCCGTCATCTCAGCGGCCGGGATCCCGCAATTCGCCGCGATCATGGGCAACTGCGTCGCGGGCGGCGCTTATCTGCCGGTGCTTTGCGACAAGATCCTCATGACCGAAGGGAGCGGTCTTTATCTCGCCGGACCGTCGTTAGTCAAAGCTGCCATTGGTCAAATCGTGGATGCCGAGGAACTGGGCGGCGCGCACATGCACGCCGAAGTCAGCGGCACCGTCGACTTTTACGAGAAGGATGATCCGTCTTGTCTGAAGCGGCTGCGCTCGCTCGTTGCCCATCTGCCGGAAGCCGAAGCAGCGAAGAAAAATGGCGCGGACGAAAATGTGGCTCGTCCGGAAAAAGATCCGACCGCGGTTTACGACTTGATCAGTCTCGAGGGCCAAAAAACCTACGACGCGCGCGACCTTCTTGCTTCAATCATCGATCGGGATTCGCTCGACGAATACAAGGCCGACTACGGCAAAACGCTCGTCACGGCCTACGCCCGCATCGGCGGCCATTCGGTCGGGATCGTCGCCAATCAACGGCACCAGGTGCGAACGAAAAAGGCCGGCATTCAAATGGGTGGCGTCATTTATTCCGACAGCGCGGACAAGGCCGCCCGCTTCGTCATGGACTGCAATCAAACCGGTCTGCCGATCATTTTTTTCCAGGACGTGACCGGCTTCATGGTCGGGCGCGACGCGGAACAGAGCGGGATTATTCGCAGCGGCGCGAAGCTGGTCAACGCGGTCAGCAACTCCACCGTTCCGAAGATCACGGTCGTTGTTGGCGGATCGTTCGGCGCTGGCAACTACGCTCTCTGTGGCAAAGCTTACGACCCGCGCTTCCTCCTCGCCTGGCCCAACGCTCGTTATGCAGTGATGGGGGCGGCGCAGGCCTCCGACACGGTCTTCTCTGTTCTGGCGCGCTCCCGCGAGCGAGGCGACAAGAAAGCGTCGCCGGAAGAACTCGAACAACTGCGGGCCAAGGTAAAGGAGACCTACGAGGAACAGACTGATATCCGTTATGGCGCCGCGCGCGGCTGGATCGACGCCATCATTCAACCGCACGAGACCCGCGCCGCGCTCCTACGATTGTTAGGCTATGTCGCGCGCCCGATGCCGAAGACCCGTTTCCACATGGGCGTGGTGCAGACCTAGGGGAGCGCATGCGACTCGCGTGCTGGCGATGGCGACTCGCCATCGCGAACCTTTCCTGCCGAATGCCGGTAGTTAAACGCCAATCGCGAAGCCGGGATCACCGATCCCGGCTTGAATAGATTTCATCCTTTCGGGCGAAGCTTTCTCAAATAGCAGCACCTAATTCCTGCGATCTCGGGCAGGCGCTGACGAGGAGGAATGAGGCGTGATTTTGAATCTGGCCCCGATGTTCTCCTAATGGTCGTAGCGCTTTTCGCCAACCCTGATGGCAACGGGCAAGTCATTCCCCTCCGGCGGCAGCGGACACGTCGCATAGGGAGTAAACGCACACGGCGGATTCTCCGCTTTATTGAAGTCCAGCGTCGTCTGGCCATTCACTGGTTTATCTGCGTTGAGGAATCGTCCCGCGCTGTAAGTCTCGCTCGAGTTGGAGGCGTCGCGGAAAATGATAAAGAGCGACCCGTCGTCCTGTAGAACTGGTTGAAGTGAGTATTCCTGTCCTTGGAGGGCGAATCGCAGAACACCCGGACTCTTCATCTTAAAATGACCGCCGAGCACATTCGGAACCATCAACTCCTTCGGTTCCGGAAGGGCTTCGAGATGAGCCGGCACGCGGTAGCTCTCATTGACAGGAAACCAATTCATGCCTTTAAACGCTACTCTCGCCTTACTCTGGTTGTCCTTCAGTCGGATGCCGAAGCGATCTTCGCGCCGGATCAAATAAAACATCTCACTCCCGACACGAATCTCCGTCGGTTTTCCATTTTCATCGGAGACGAGATCGATCGTTGAAACCGGTTTTCCATCCCACTGGGCCGCGACCCCATTGGCTACCTTCAGCGTTGCCACACCGTTCTTGAAATCGATCTCTCCAAACTTGCCCTGGGTGAAGTTATCAGTCAGCCGCACATCGAACTGCGAGCCCCGGCCCACGCTATTTACCCCATCTTTTAGCCAAAACAGCCCCGCCAGCGTCAGCCACCCGTCTTCCTTCTTCAGGTCAGCCGCCTCGGCGCTCCGCCATTTCTCGACGGCCTTCACGTAGTCCGATTGCGCGAGCACCGAGACCAGCGAAATGAGGACCGTCGACAGACAGAGAGCGAATTTCCTTTCCATATGCCTTGTTTATGCTGGGAAGAATGCTGTTTGGCGAGTCACGTTTCAGACACTGAATCCCTTTCAGGATTCGGCAACTGGACGATTCTGTAGCGTGCGCTGTCCCGGCGGAGCCTTTGGAGAGGATGACCGCAGCCTGCCCACCGAGCCGCGGTGGGTGTCGTCCGTGTTTCTTTCCGCGATTTTGAGACTCGGACGGGACAGAGCCCGTCTCTCCAGGCGTTGCGAAGCGAGCCTTTCTCCGGGTAGCGCGCGCGTCTCGCGTGCTGGTCGCGGTGTCTCGCAGCGACGAACTTTGCAATGGAACGCCGCGAATAACCCATGCTTTCGATCCTCAGCCAATTTCACCACAAAGGGGAAGGTATTCGTGGAAAGCCCCGAGGCGTTTCGGATCGAGTTTGGCGGGGGCGTTATCACGTCCTGGATGAGCGAGAATCACAGACTGAAACCCCTTGATCCGCCCCAAGTAATTGCCTTGACCCCTCGGAGTAATTCTGAGAGCCTGCCCGTCGATTCACAACAACTGGTTAGCAGCGGGCCTCTCTCCTTGCTTCTGCCAAAAATTCCCATCCCGGACCAACCCATGAGATGAAAATCCTTAGACTACTTACATTCCCGCGTCTCATCCTCGCCGCCTCCTTGTTCTCGGGCTTACTCCTTTTCCCGCAGAAATCGCCTGCCGGGAGCGCGACCTGGAAAACAAACGCCTCCAACAGCAGTTGGAATTCCAGTGAAAATTGGCGCCCCAACACTATTCCTAATGGCTCTTCGGATGTCGCGTCATTTGGTTCGACAAATCTTCCGCTCGTTTCGCTGGCGAGCGCGATTGAAGTGGACGGCGTAAGATTTTTTCCCGGCGCAAGCCACTACTCGATCAGCGTTCTACCTGGGGAGTTCAATTTTACGTTGAGCGGCGCGGGGGTGACGAACAACTCCTCGGTGAATCAGGATTTCGTCATGAGCGGTGACATCTCAGGCGCCTCCGGCGACATCGCATTCACGAATGGAGCGACGGCCGGAAGCCTTACGACCTACACACTAAATGGCGGCCTTATCAGCGGCGGCGGTGGCGGCTACATACAGTTTTTCAACACCTCCACAGGGGGAGCCGCGAACTTTGTGCTCAACGGTTCCGCCGTAAGTGGTGCCGGAAGCAGCTTTATCAACTTCCTCGATACCTCTTCCGCTGGAGCTGGCACTTTCACAACAAATGGCGCTTTGGCCGCGGACGCTCCGGCCGGTTACATACAGTTTCTGGACAGCTCAACTCCGGCTAATGCGACATTCGTGAATCGAGCCAGTGATGCGAGTGGTGGATCAGGAGGCAAAACCTTCTTCCGCTTCACAACCAATGCGGCCAATGGCCATTTCACGAACATTGGCTCCTTAAGCGACGCAAACGGTGGCAGCGGGGCCACCCAGTTTTTTGAGGATTCGAGCGCAGGAAACGCAACGATTACAAATCTCGGCGGTTCTTTCTCCGGCGGATCGGGCGGCGAGTTGGATTTCTTCGGTTCTTCGACCGCGGGCGAGAGCACGATCGCTCTTAACAGCGGGACTGCTTATAATGGCCAGGGGGCCATTGCCGAGTTTTTCGATAGCTCCAGCGCTGGGGACAGCCTGTTCACGATCTCCGGCAGCGATGTGACAGCGGGCTTCGGAGGCGGCGTTTACTTCCGATCTAATTCCACCGCCGGGGACGGAACTTTCATTATCAAAGGAGGGTCGGTCGAGATCGGTTCCGGTGGCGATGTCATATTCTACGACGGCGGATTTCCTTCCGCCGGAAATGGGCTTTTCATTAACGAAGGCGGCACGGTCAGCGGCGCCCCGGGCGGCCGGACCAGCTTTGTTTATCCTTCCACAGCGGCCCAAAGCACGCTCATCGCACAAAGCGGCGAGGCGAGTGGCGCCGATGGCGGCGTCATCCTTTTCTATGATGGAGATGGTGGCACGGCGCGGATCGAACTTTTCGGCAATGGCAGGCTGGATATTAGCCTGCGTCTACCGCCGGGAATCACGACCGGCTCAATTGAAGGAGACGGATTTATATTCCTGGGAGGAGACGAACTCTCGGTTGGGAGCAGCAATCTCAGCACAACATTTTCCGGTGAGATACGAGACGGCGGTGTGGCGGGGGACATGCCGGCTCGTTGCGAAAGATCGGCACCGGTGCGCTCACCCTCTCCGGAGCGAATCGATACACCGGCGGCACAGTCCTCGACTCTGGTAATCTTTTTGTGACCAACAAGCAGGGCTCGGGAACCGGGCCGGGGCCGGTGCAGGTCAATGGAGGCGTGCTCGGTGGGACGGGCCGGATTACGGGCGCGGTCACAGTCGGCGGCGATCTCGAAGGAACCCTCGCTCCGGGGGTGATGAAAGTGGGGCGACTCTTATTTAAAGGACCGTTGACCTTTAACGTCGGTGGACAGTATGCCTGCGAACTGGATCTGCAGAGGCGAACAGCAGACCGTGTCACGGCTAATGGTGTCACGATCGATTCAGCGGCTGGTCTCAGCCTTACCGGTTTGGGCGTGGCGATGCTTCCGC
This sequence comes from uncultured Verrucomicrobiae bacterium, assembly GCA_963771865.1. Lineage (GTDB taxonomy): Bacteria > Verrucomicrobiota > Verrucomicrobiia > Chthoniobacterales > UBA10450 > Palsa-1392. The sequence goes on along the minus strand of CAVYVJ010000008.1, from coordinate 57,247 downwards.
TGGGGACCGTCTTCCCGATTATCAACAACACTTCGGCCGATCCGATCAGTGGCACGTTCAGTGGAGTCGAAGAGGGGGCAATCGTCACCGTCGGTAGCAACAACCTCCGCGTCAGTTATGTCGGTGGTGATGGCAACGACCTTACCCTGACGGTCGTGCCGTAGGGGCCTAGTTCGGACGATGCGGCTTCTGGGCGGCAGGATGGAACGCCTCGAGGCAGCGCGAGCTGCATCGATCGGAGGGACATGCTTCCGCATGTCCACGAGATGCTGAGGTCGCCCGCAAGCCTTTCTCTGGGTAGCGCGCTGCCTGCCCGCCGCGGCGGGCGTCTCGCAGGCTGGTCGCGGTGTCTCGCCGCGACGAACTTTGCAATCGATTGGAGCTACAACAAACCTTACGCCCCCACGATAGCCGGTTTCGCAACCGGTGCGCCGCTCTTTGTCTCGTTAGGCGAAGCGGTCACGCCATTCGTTGCGGATTTCTTCTCCGCCTTGCTATGGATTGAGACTAGCGGCCGAGGGGACGGCGCGGGCCAGGAAGCGGGCGACAGTCGCCGCGGCGCGGAAGCGCGCGGTCCTGCTCGTAAGTTTGTGGAAGAGTCAGCGTCTCTATGAACCATTCCCGCAAGCGGCTTCGCTAAATGGAGGAGAGAAGACAGACGATCTGGAACGATTGCGATCCATCGCCTGGGAGCTGTTGAGAGGCCGACTTCGATAACCAGATGGCAACGTTTCTGCCTTTCTGTGGTAAACTTGGATCTAAACATGGACCACCCAAAACTCGAGCCCGAATGGAGGCGCGACCCAGCCGCCACCGCAAAATAAGAGATGAAATGAATTTCTTTTTTCCGTTTGATGCCTTCTCATGGAGGCGATGCAGCGACCGAATAGCAGCCCCGGTTTTTCACTTGCTAACCGGGCACGGGACACGCGACGTTATGGTTTGACATCGCACGCGCCTTGGTGGCAGCATGGCGCTCTCGCTAATCTTCTAACTCCTCAACCCCATATATCCCTATGTATCTCCTAAGTAAATCGCGCGGGCTGCGGCTGGCCGCGCACGAAAGTGTTGCCGCGCTCTTCGCACTCTCTGTCGCGGAAACGTTTTACCGGTTCCATTCGTTCACGCTCGAATGTCTCGCGTTTCTGGCGACGTGGTACGGAGTCAGTTGGGCGCTAAACAAAGCGCGGAAATTCGGACAGCAGACGGACGTGCCTCGGCACTCCGACTTCTCCGAATCATGAGCAAGTGGGACCTGCTGAAGCACGTCCCTCCAAGATTGGAGGTGTCCGCCGTGGCTAAGCGCACTAAGAAAACAACGACAAAAACGCGGCGGCAGAAATCGGCAGCGAATACGAACGCGCCGCTGGGTCCAGGACCGGGGAAGAAAGGGCTCCGCGGGAAACTCGGGCGGATTTCGCGGAATCATAAGCGGCGCAGCGTCTGGTTCCAAGCGCGGGCGGCGTGGCCGTTGCGAGAGGCGAGAGTAGCAAAGCTCGTGTCGGAACGCGCGCGGGTCGAGAAGGAATTTGCGCCGGCGCCGGGCACGACGCAGTGGGAAAGTGTCGGGCCGACGAACGTTGGCGGGCGCATCACGTGTCTGGTTTGTGATCCGGCGAAGCCCGACAGCATCTGGGCGGGCGCGGCTGGCGGCGGTGTCTGGCAAAGCACGGATGCCGGGCGAACGTGGAAAGGGCTCTGGCATTCACAAGCCGTGCTCAACGTTGGCGCGCTCGCGATTCATCCGACGAACTCGAAGATCATCTATTGCGGCACCGGCGAAGCGAACCTCTCGGCCGATAGTTACGCCGGGGTCGGATTGTATCGCACGACAAATGGCGGGAAGAGCTGGAGCTTGTTTGCCTCTAGCGCGAAGACGGCAATCCCGAGCCGCATCGGCGTGATTGCGATCGATCCGCACGATCCGAATCATATTCGGATCGGCGGGATCGGATTCGGCAAGGTCAGCCCGCAGGAAAGCGGATTCGGCGGCATGTATACGTCGCGCGACGCGGGCAAGACGTGGACGCGCGAGACGTTCATCTCGGCGCAGAACTATTGGTGCCACTCAATCGTGTTCGATCCGGCGCAGCCGCAGCGCATCTTTGCCACGGTCACGGCACAAGGCGTAAGCAGCGGCGTCTGGCGTTCGCTCGATGGCGGCGCCACCTGGACGCACCTAACGAATGGTTTGCCGGCGCCGGCAAAGTTCAATCGCGCGATGCTCGCCATGGCGCCGTCGGATCCGAACGTAATTTATCTTCAAGTCGCGGCATCGGACGATAACGTGCTCGGCATTTTCCGGACAAACGACGGCGGCAAAAGCTGGCAGAACATCGCCGGCTCGCATTTCACCGGCGAAGGCCAAATGACCTACGGCAATTCCATTGTCGTGCATCCGACCGATCCGAACCACGTGATTTGTGGCGGGGTCGATCTGCATCGGACGACCAACGGCGGAAAAACGTGGAAGCAGATCACGCACTGGGACGCGACGCGCGGCGATTCCGATTACGCGCACGCAGACCATCACGCGTTGCTCATGCCGGCGGCGGCGCCGGGCCGGGTTTACGATGGCAACGATGGCGGAGTCGATGTCAGCGACGACGGCGGAACGTCGTGGGAAAACCGCAGCAAAGGATTGGCGGTCACGATGTATTACGACATCGATGTGGCGCCGAGCGATCCGCGCAGTTTCGGCGGCGGCGCGCAGGACAACGGAACGGTCGTAACGACGACCGGCGGGAGCGACGACCATTTCGAGATCGAAGGCGGCGATGGCGGCTGGATGGTTTACCATCCGAAAAAAGCGAATCAGGTCTACGCCTCCTATTACAATATGAACATCACGCGGATTCGTGGCACGCAACGGCGCGATGTCTCTCCGCCTGCGCCGAAGTCGGAGAAGGAAAACGTCTGGATGGTTTACATCACGCTCGATCCGAACAAGCCAGCGACGGTTTTCACCGGCTCGAATCGAGTGTGGCGATCGAAAGACGAAGGGACGACGTGGCGTCCGGTTTCTGGTTCACTCGATGGCAGCTCAATCAGCGCCATTGAAGTGGCGCCGGCGGATTCGCAGCGCGTCTATGTCGGAACAGAGAACGGCGGGTTCTTTCGCAGTCTCGATGGGGGAAACACTTGGAGTCCCAACATGGCAGGGCCGGAATTGCCCGGCGTGACAATCACCCGTTTGGAATCGAGTCCCACGAATGCCGATGTTCTGTTCGCTACAGTCGCGAACTTCGGCAACTCGCATGTCTTTCGCTCCGATGACGGCGGCGCGCACTGGCACGACGTCGATGGCGGCCGGCTACCGGACGTTCCGCATCACGCCGTGGTGGTTTCGCCGGACGAACCGCAGACGGTTTTCGTGGCCAACGATGCTGGGATCTACGTGTCGCGCGATCTTGGCGCCACCTGGCACAACCTGAGGCGCAACCTGCCAAACACGATGTTCGTCGATCTCGTTTACCATCAAGGCGCCGGGACGCTGACGACGGCGACTTATGGACGGGGCATTTGGCGGTTGAAAGTGGGCGCGAGCTAACAAACGTGGGAGCCGCGTTGCGCGGGGATCAGTCGGGACGCGAAGGCCCCCCTCCCACATTGCGGCGGCTGCAAAAACAACTACTCCGTTCCGCCCGTTCGTTTCTGGAACCAATCAGCGCGCCTGCGCAGGTTCCCTTCGCCTTCAGGAATTTTTTCACGCGATGGTTGAAGCACGTCGTCCTTGTCGCGCTCGCTGCTTTTCTCCCGCGCCCGCGCTTCGTCGTCGGGTTTCGGTTTTTCTGGCGGATCGGAAGGCATGAGGCACAGTAGCACGCCGAGCGGCGATTGACCTGCCATGTTATACGAAAAAATATTCGTAATTAATTGCGAACTTTCGCACAATTCTCGTTAGGCGTCGCTACGCGTGTCCCATGAAGCACCGCTTTCCAGACCACTTGACCTCGGCGCGACTTTTACTGCGCCGATTACATCGAGACGATGCTGAGGCGTTGTGCGCTTATCGTTCCCTGCCCGAGGTGGCTCGCTATCAGTCTTGGGATTCGTTTGGCCCGGACGACGCAGCCCGTTTGATTGAGTCACAGTTCACAGCGGAGCCTGACATTCCGGGGACTTGGTTCCAGTTGGCAATCGTCGAAGCAGCCACGGGTGGCGTCATCGGTGATTGCGGCCTGCACTGCCGGGAGGAGGACTCGCGCCAGATGGAGATTGGCATCACGCTGTCACCCCGGCACCAAGGCCGCCGATATGCCGCCGAAGCGGTGGAGTGTCTGCTCGACTATCTCTTCGGCAGTCTGCACAAGCATCGGGTGTTCGCGTCCACCGATGTCCTCAATCGTCCGGCCGTGGCGCTCTTTCAGCGGTTGGGTTTTCGGCAGGAGGCGCATTTGGTCGAGAATCTGTGGTTCAAGGGCCAGTGGGGCAGCGAATACGTGTTCGCGATCCTGAAGCGTGAGTGGGAGGAGCGTCTGCTGCCTGCGTCGGAGTCGCATTCGGCCTATGGCGGTCTCTGCCTTCTTATGTGACGCTTGACTACAGTGGGCCGCTAAATGCATCTGCGTTGGAAAGCTTCGCCTTTGTTCCAGCCTTCATCAGCATGTGCTTGGTATGCGCGATCCCGCCTCTTTACGTGTGGCGCTTTTTTCAGCCCTTCGTGTCGGTGTTTCTGGCGCTGTATTGGTTCCGATATTACACATGGATCGCCTAACAATGCGATGGAGCCGACCGCGAGCCGCCGTACTACCCAGCTTCACATGAGTTCAACCCGTCAATTCGCTGCCATGCGCGGTCTCGCTCGCGGCAGCTCATCTTGTTCTCGTTAGGCCTTATTCCTGGCTTCCATAGCAATTCTCAAATGTCGTATCGCCTATTTGCTCCATTGATCGTTCTCGTCGCGCTGGCGCTTGCTCTTGCTCAGCCCGCATTCTGTCTTCCCGAGACTGCAATATGGAAAGATCCTCCCAGCGCGTTGCGACCAGCCGCGTCGATGGACGAGATCTCGATTGCCAGTCATGGTGATCGAATGAACGGTCTCATTTATGAGGCCGCGGGCAATGGACCTCATCCGGTCGTAATCTTTTTGCACGGCTTTCCCGGCAATGAACGCAACCTCGACCTTGCGCAGGCGGTGCGTCGCACGGGATTTCAGGCCATCTACTTTGACTATCGCGGCACCTGGGGTTCGGCTGGAACGTTCTCTTTTGCACATGGAATCGAAGATGTGAATGCTGTTCTCGACTGGGTCAAAGCGCCGGAAAATAGCGCGAAATACCACTTCGACAGCTCGCGCATCGCCATCGTGGGACACAGCTACGGCGGCTGGCTGACATTGATGACAGCTTCTCACCAGCCGACGAACGTTTGTGTGGCCGCTCTCGCCGCATGGAACGCGGGCTGGGCTGCTAAGCGATTTCCAGACCATCCCGAAGAACGCGCCGCCAGGTTAGAATTTTTTCGCGCAGCTATTGAACCGACTGGCGGGCCCATCCATGCGGAAGCTACTGGACTGCTCGACGAGATGAGCGCCGGCGCAGAGGCTTTCGATTATGTGTCACAAGCGCCCGCCCTAAAGGATCACGTCGCGCTCCTTGTCGGCGCAACCCACGACAGTCTATTCAGCGGCGCTCCAAGGCTCAAGGAGCTCGCCGACAAGATACATGAGGCTGGAGGGAGACACGTGAAGCTGGTGATTTACGATGACAATCATTCCTTCTCTTCGCACCGCGTGGCCTTGACAGAATTGCTCGTCCATTGGTTGAACGAAGATTGCGCAAACGCCTGGCGCAGTCGTTCAAACCCTGACAATAATCACTAATCGTGCGCTCTCAAGTAATGAAGCCTAACCAAGCGGATGCAGTCGACGGCTAGCCGGTGTACCAACGCACGTCGCTTTATGAAAACATTACTCGTGTTTTTCACTCGCGTTGTCGCCAGCGGCGACTGATCTTGAGTCTCGTTAGATCGATGCGTCGATCATTGCTGATTGCGGGTGCGGTGATCGTCAGCCGGACTATTGTAGGAGCGGAAAGAACCCGAAGCGATGGCAGATAACGGCAAAAAACGTTCTGATCACGGCGGCACAGGGGGAGGTATTAATCGTCGCGCATTTATTATCGCGTCGGCTGCATGGGGAGCATCGGCGATGTGGGGTTGGTCGGCGCCGCGGCGCTCGCACAGTCCATGGCGTGAGCGCCGCGATCTTTATCCCGAAGGCGTCGCGTCCGGTGATCCGGAGAGCACCAGTGTCTTACTCTGGACCAGGTATCCGAGCTCAGGCGCATTTGCTCGCCTAACGGTCGAGGTCGCGGAAGATGAGTCATTCGAGCGCGTGATCGCCAGTGCGCGGGTGAATGTCTCTGCCGCAGCGGATTGGACCTGTCGCGTGTTAGTCGGCGGATTGAAGCCGGCGCACGTCTATTGGTATCGCTTTAGCGACAGCAAGGGCGATGGGAGCCGCATCGGTAGGACGATTACTGCGCCGGACGATAACGATCCGCGTCCGGTGCGCTTTGCCTTTGTCAGCTGCCAGAACGCGAACCAGGGGGCGCAGAATGCCTATCGGCGCATGATCTATGAAGACATGCAGGTCCCGGAGGCGGAGCAGCTAGGTTTCGTGCTTCATCTCGGCGACTTTATCTACGAGATAGTCTGGTATCCTGAAGATCGTCCACAAGGAATGTACGATCGAAAGCTGCGCGACATCGTTCGGTATGCGCACGGCGAGAAGATCAGCGACTTTCATATCCCAACTAGAGTGGATGACTACCGCGCAATCTATCGTGCCTATCTGCACGACCCCGACCTGCAAGACGCCCGAGCGCGCTGGCCTTTCGTCTGCATGTGGGACAACCATGAGTACAGCTGGCAGGGCTGGCAAGGCATGCAGGTATTTAACGACAAAGTCAGGCCGGCGCAGACGGTAAAGGTAGCCGCTAACCAGGCTTGGTTTGAATACCAGCCGGCGCGAATCTCCAAACCCAGCGGCAAATCCCTGGACGAATTCAAGCCACCCAAAGTAGTCGATACGCCAGTCGAGAAGTTCGATGACCATGGCCTTGGAGTAGAAGCCAACAATCTGGCGGCAATAAATAGCCTCATCGGCTACCGCGCTCTTCGCTGGGGCCGCAATATCGACCTGATTATTACCGACCAGCGTAGTTATCGGTCTGAGGATCCAACCGCCTTCCCAGATGCGAGCAAACTCGGGAGTGATGACTTTCCCTACTTCACTCCCGAGGAAGCTCTAATGGTTCTCGACGCGGGACGAACTTATAACGACGGCAAGCCACCCGCTTCCATTCGCTTCGGCCAGGCAGAGATCGACAACGCCAGGCGCAAGGCGCCGCCGCAAACAATCCTCGGTGCGAAGCAGAAGGCGTGGTTTATCGAAAAACTGCGGAGCTCGAAAGCGACCTGGAAGATCTGGGGCAATTCGCTGGGATCACTAGACAGCCGCGCCGATGTGCAAAACCTGCCGGGCAGCTTTCCGCACAAGTGGCCCTCGAGCGGGTATGCTGCCATCGGCGGCGGCGATTGGGCCAGTGCCTACGTCGAGCGCGCCGAGATATACGACGCGGTGCGCGAGGCCGGCATCACCGGGTTTGCCACCGTAGCGGGCGATCGTCACAGTTTCTGGGCCGGCCTCGCCGCGAAGGCGCTTCCGCCGGACAAGTTCGAGCCGATTGGCATCGTATTCATTACGGGTTCGATTTCAGCGCCGGGCCTTGTCGAGTCGCTCGAGCACAAACTAAAGAAGGACATTGCGATTCGTCCGCTCTTTCTCGCCGATTTCAGTGGCGAACCAAAGCCGCGGCCGACGATTAACATGCTCATCCGCCATGGCGTCAATTCCTGCCTCGAATACGCCAGGAGCGGTGATCTGGAAAAGGCGCGCACCCTTTCGAATCCTCAGCTCGCGCCCCATTTGTCCTTCGTCGACATGGGCGGCCACGGATATGCGACGGTCAAAGTAACAAGCGACGCTTTTGAAACAGAGTTCGTGTGCATTCCCAGACCCATAGAAAGAAGCCCCGGTGCGGACGGCGGCCCGATTACTTATCGCGCTATTCACCGGGCCAAACTATGGAAGAAAGGAGAACGTCCGGTCCTGGAGCAACGAATTGTCGAAGGCGGCGCGGAGCTGTGCGTTTAGCACGGCGGGACCTTTCGAGAGTTGCCAGACGGTGCGTTCGAGATCGTAAGCCAGAAGCCGGAGAAGACCCACCAGATTTTCGGCGCGCTGAGGCAAGAAGAGAGTCGTGGTGCTATGGTGATCGAAGAGATGCCATGATCACAACCACCACCGGCCTGATACTCTTGATTGTTCCGCTCGCTCTCGCCCAAACGCCAGCGGCGCCTGCCCAAGCCGACAGCACGGCGCCGCCGCAGGACCCGCCCGCAAGCTTCTACTCCAAGAATACTCCGAAGGATCTGGTCGAGTTCGAGATGATGACGTGGCCCGAGGTCTACCGGGCCATCCATCACGAGGGCAAGACCACCGCCCTCTTTTACACGGGTGGCACGGAGAGTCGCGGCCCGCAGGACGTCAATGGCGGGCACAACATCATGGCGCGGGCAATCGTTAAGACCATCGCCCTGAAGCTTGGCAACGCGCTTGCGATGCCGGTGCTGCCTTACACACCCAACAACGCCAGCCGTCAACTCACAGGCACAATCGGCCTGACACCCGACATCCTAGCGATGGTCCTCGAACGAGTCTCCGAGGAGGCGATCATTACCGGCTTCAAGAACATTATCCTCATGGGCGATCACGGCGGCGGGCAACCGCAAGTGTATCAACAAGTCGCGAAGAAGTTGGGGGACAAGTACGCCGCACTCGCCCGCAATGAGAAACGGATCCAGGACGTGCACGTGTATTATTGCAACGATGCCTATGCCGCAGCACAAATCGACTTCGACAAATTCCTGGTGTCGAAGAAACTCCCGAGAAGTAACAAACTCCCGGGCAGTTCGCACGGCGGCATTCCCGATACGTCCACCATGATGTACCTGCAGGGTAACACGGGTGACTACACGCGCCTCGATCTTCTGCCCGTCGCGGTGACGGTCAGCGGTGCGGTGCCATCCGGTGTCGACGGCGACGGCCGTCAGTCAAGTGTCGAGCTCGGCAAAAAGGCCTTCGATACGAAGGTCGACTATGCGGTCCGGCAGATCAAGCAGTTGACCGCGGCAGGAAAGTAAAGAAAGCGAGAACCTTGAGCAAGAAAGCGCCTAACCAAACGACGATGCAGCGAACCGCTGGCCGCTCCGCGTTCCCGCTTCTGGTGACTTCCGCATTCCACCAGCAGCGGCACGCGCCCCCGCCAGTGGTCGCCGATCTTAAGTCTCGTTAGGCCACAAGACCACGACCACGTAAACAACAACAACGAAAACCAGCCCACTATGAATAGATTCATCAAATTCATGCTCATCTCAGCAGCCATGCTTACGACTGTTTCCGCATCTGCCGAACCCGATCAAGCAACGCAGGTCATCTTCAAGAACTTGATGGCAGCAACGGTGTCTAACAACTACGACGGTTTTATTGCTGAGTCTGACGCCACGCTGAAAGCGGCCTTGACGAAGCGTATGTTGGAGCGTGTGAGCAAAGAGCTGGAGCCGCGCGCCAAGCAGGGCTACGATGCACAGTATCTCGGCGAGCTGAATCGGAAGGGATATAAGGTGCATCTGTGGCGTTTGAAATTCAAGGACGGCGGCGATGACGTTCTCGCTACCTTGAGCGTCAAGGATGGGAAGGCAGGAAATTTTCTCTTACAGTAACCCAAACCATCTAACTATACATCTGAGGTAGTCCGTCAGGGATTTTGGGGTTAAGTTGTGGGCGGAGTGTTGAAGCGGCTTTGGGGAGTTTGTTGGTTGAGTTTGTTGGCAAGATGTGAACCGCCCGACGACAGGCTCTGGGCCTTGAGCAAAGTCGAAACGGCGGCGGGTGAGACTGTTGGGGTAGATGGTTTCATCGTAAGCAAGGCGGTCGCGCCAGCAGACGTACGTGATTCGTTGCCAGCCTGCCCCGGAGGCTTTCGGGGTTAAAGGCTAAAGCGCGCACGGCGGTGGGACGTTTTTTGCCTTCGGCGATTTGGACCTGGAGGTAGAGTTTGGGCGCGGAAATGCGCCTCCTTGCCCTGCGCTTTTCGCAACCGGGCGATCCACTTTCTAGCGCGTGCAGGTCGTCGCTCAGCGCTCCGCTCGCCCGCACTTCTCCCCTGCGCCCTGCCGTAGTTTACCTGCCGTGGCGGGCCAGCGCCGTGGCGATACAGTCTTTGTGGACATCGGGTCCAAGTGGAGTTCTTTTTTCATTGGTGTGTTTGTTGGTTGATTTGTTAAAACTGCAACCCCGAAAAAACGCTTTGGGGGTTGGTGCGGCTCTGCTCCACCTCAAAAAGGCGAGTAGCCCCCGAAAATTTGAACGGCAAGCACACCCTCCTTTTCAATCTAGTATGCGCGCGTTCACACTCCGCCCACCGCCATGAAGTCTAGGCTGACGAAAGCCTGTCAAAAAGAACGTGGAGATCAGCTCTTGCAAGTGAAGCGAGTCGGTGGAAGACCCTTGGGCGGGACCGGAGCGCCACCCCTTGTCCACGAAGTCCTGCGCTCGCCCGGCCAGCCACTCGACGCCGCGACACGGGCCGTCATGGAGCCGCGTTTCGGACACGACTTCAGCAAAGTGCGCGTGCATACCGACACCCGCGCCAACGAATCCGCCAATGCAGTAGATGCTCTGGCCTACACCGTCGGCCCGCAGATTGTCTTCGGCGCGGGACGCTACCGGCCGGGATCCACGACGGGCCGACAGCTGCTCGCCCATGAGTTGACCCATGTCGTGCAACAGCGGGGCCAGCCTTCCGCAGGGCATTCACTTCTTGTAGGGCCCAGTTCAGACGCCTACGAAGCAGAAGCTGAGCGCGCAGCCTCAACCGTATCGAGGCCTGGATGATCCGCCATGAGCTGGGTCATCTGCTCTTCGACTTACCCGACACCTACTCGAACCAGAAGTACCCGGGACATGGCGCGGACGACTATTCGATCATGGCCGTCAGTTACACCGATGCGCAGATCGATGCGCCCACGCGAATCGGCAAAGGCTGGGTCAACGACAACCAGATTGCGCACTCCGGCACTTACGCGATCGGCTCGATCGAAGATACCCACGAGGCCTTCACCTTTACCCGGCCGGGCAGCAAGCCGCGCGAATACTTCGCAATCGAAAAGCGCACGCCCGGAAATTACGACAAGCAGTTACCGCAGGCCGGCCTTGTAATCTGGCGCATGGTCGATGATGGCAATCCCGAGAGCCTCTACCGCTTCACGCCGGGCGGGAAGGACGCCTGGCCGATGGACCAGCCGCTCAGCGACTTCGCGCTCGACTGGAGCGACGGCAAAGACTCGGGCGTGCGCATCTCGGTCGATCCGAAGATGCAGGGCATGGCGTTCACGATCGTGATCCCGGCGGCCGTTGCAACGCCCGCCGGCCGGCCATGAGGTGGCGGTTGCGGGCAAGAGTTTCGCAACCCATTGATTCTGGTGGGTGCGTCAGGGGGTCGATCCGCCGATTCCAATCAGGGCAAGACGTGTCCCGTCGGCTGACAGTCGCAGACGTAAAGGCCATGAGCTTTTATTGTCGACGTGATAAGAGCACTCCAAATCACGCGTCGCTGGATCGAAGCCTTTGATGTAAGTCGTTGGATATTTTCGCTCGCGTTTGCCTCCCAGCTCGTTGACCCGCGAGATATCCTCTGTCGTCAGACCGCTCTTTTGCGCGTAATAGGAAATCGGGAACGGGCCAAGATCATTAGGGAAAATCAGCGCGAGGCTCTTCCAGCTCTCTTCCACCGGTGGCCTAACGATATGGGAAGAATTGCCGCCACCGCCGCCGCGATCCCGCTCCTCCTCAATTGCGGGATGGTCTACGTGTGTCCGGACGTAAAGTTGCGCCGCGGGAAGATCAATCACTACGACGAGCGGTCCGGTCTGATAAAACTGCGGTTCAACCCCGTCAGATACTTCGCCAAACCATTCGATCCTGGCCGATCCCGGCGGACGGTATCCGGCGCGCTGCGAAAAGCCGTGTTCGCTCCGACCACGCTCTTGTCCGTCGATGATTAGACTGCCGTGATTCGCCAGCCGTATTTCCCGGGGAGCGGTCCGCGACGGCGTGAACTGCGATCCGCCGGCGAGTAACCAGCCGCCGAGTACAAAGATGATGACGACGATCGGCAGCAGGGCCACAATTGCAACTAGGGTTATGGCAATCTTGAGTGCGTGAGGCATTTATTGCCTTGAGCGCCGCAAGCTTTGTACCATCCGAAGAAAGGGCACGCCGGAAGGGCGAAATTCTGAAGCCGACCCAGAAGTCCCCCTTAAAATCGGGCATGCCTCACGCGATCCCCGTTTACTTCCTTCTCGGCAGCATTAGTGCCTAGATCCGCGTTAAGGGACGGATAGCAGAGAACTGGTTCTGCCGGCAAAACCATTCGCCAAAAAGTGGATGGCAGCGGTCTTGACGGTTGGCCAGTAGTCGAAGGCGTGCTGATTACCTGCAAGAACCGTGGAGTCAAAGTTGACAGCACCGACCGCCTGAAGCTTTGCTACCATGTCGTTGAACTGAGGCAAGGGCTGCGGATCATGTTCAGTATTCACGAGGAAAAGCGGAGAGATCGTATTGTCCACAACCGAAATGGGGGAGTCGTTCAGCAATGTTGTCAGGTCAGTCGAACCGGTATAATTGGTCACAAGCTTCTCGACTAGATTGTGAATATCTCCACTGAAATCGGCGAAATTGTATGCTCCTGACAAGCAGACGGCGACATCCAGCCGATCAGCTCCCGTCGTTCCTGTAGCAGCGGCCACCACGGCATGACTCGCTCCAGCCGAACCGCCAACCGCACCCACTTGGCCATTACAACGAGGATCAGCCCTGGCAGCGAGAATGGCCGCTTGAATGTCTGATGTCTGCTTCGGATACCGCCCGTCGTCGCCATAGAATGTCTGTCCCTTAAGGTGTCCAGGTGGCGCGAGCCGGTAGCTGACCGCAAAGGCCAGATAACCTGCGTCAGCCAGGTCATGCGCGCAGACTACAACTTCGTCGTCATTACGGGAGCCGGCTTTGAAACCTCCGGCATGAAGAACCAGAACGACGGGCCACGGAGGTGAACCGGCCGGTTGATAGACCGACCATTGCAATTTGCATTTCGGCTCTCCCGCTGGAGTTCCATACGTCTCTGTCGCCGCCGGCGTCGCCGTCGGAGCCGCCAAAGCAGGATCGGAAGCTATCGCCGCAGGGTTAATTGCGAACAAGAAAATAAGGACTATTAGATGTTTCATCGTTAGTTTGCCATGATTCGAAACAGAAATGCCGTTCATTGGATCCAAATTGAAAGTGGACTTGTGACCGATTTACTTGATATTCAACGGACGGAAAGAAAACAGTCGTAACAGGTCTGTTACGGAGAATTACCTGGAAATTCCGAACCGCGCTTGCCAGGGCGTGGTTTTTCAGATTGTGACAAGAAGCGCTGTAAAGGATAACGCCTCCGCCCGCAGCCAAGGTGGCTGCAACGATGATAGGAAACGTTATAAGGAGGCTTCGTTTACTTCGTTGGTAATCTCCTGGCTCGGAAGCTCAATCGAGTTGTGTATGAAGCCACTGGAGCACGGTTGTACCGATCGTTTGTCCTAGATTGTTCGGATCCTCCTGGTTCCAGAGGAGCAAGCCATGACCACCGCCCCCACCGTTTTCTTTGCTGGTGTATGTTACCACATATTGCGAAGAATTTATGTGGGCGTTGATCAATGCGCATTGCATATCGAAGATTTGGCGAAATGGATTTGTCCGGTCTTCTTTGGACTGCACCATAAAGAGCGGCCTGAATGCCCGATGCGAACTCGCATTTACCAAACTAACCGGGGACACGCTTCTTTGGTATTCGCGATCGCACGTGCCTGTGTACTGTTGAACGCTTGGGATATAACCTCGAGTGTTATGAGTGTCGGTTGGTAACTGATCCGAGATATCGAAGGGCGAGGAAAAAGTGACCACACAGTTTGGTCGATCAGTGTCCCCAGTCAGGTTCCACTGGGGGCGCCCTGGCTCATTGATTCTGCCCCGAAAGAGAGACACGTAAGAAGAAAGGAAACCGCCAGAGGAGACGCTCACAATGCCGACTTTGCCGTTGCAACGGCTATCATGACGCGCAGCAAGGACTTCGAACATGACATCGTCGGTTTGTTCTGGTGGCCGCCCGGATGGATCGGAAAGAGACTTTTGATGCGCGGGCTGCCCTGTGATTAGGCCGCAAGGCGCCAGTCGGTAGGAAGGCACGAAAACATAAAACCCGGAGGCGGCAATTGTTTTAGCCGCTGCTTCCACATCTGGCTGAAACGGGCTGCCGGAGCTCCAAGAGCCGCCATGGATCAGCAACACCACCGGCCCCGGGGTTGAATTTGGGCGCGGTGGATAGACGCGCCACTCCAAGGTGGTTCCGTCGTTGGGTTGATAAGGAAACGGAAGTGGGGTCATCGTAGGTTCCCCTGGCTTCACGGATGGCCAGGGTGTCGGAGTGCATGTTGCGCAACACGGTTTGGGAGTGAGACCGCAAGTTGGAAATGGTGTGATTGTGGGCGACGGGGTGCACATCTGGTCAGCCTGTGCTGAAACCTGCGTTGGAAACTGCAATCCGAACAAAATCCAAAGAGCACAGAAGCAAATGCTGCCGATCCAGAGGACAAGCTGCTTAAGGATGGGATGGTTGTTGAGAGATTTCATAGTTTAAGGCAATCTTGGAGTCTGATTTGAGAGATGACGGCAGGCCGTAGTGGCAGCTGTCACCGATGACCGACGCGCCGGAGGGCCATTGTGTAGTAAAGATTCGGCGTTTGGAGAAACCCTGTCCCGACAACAATCGCGCCATCATTCGAGATCGTGGTCGGAAGCATGCGGGTTACGCCGTCCGGGGTGGGGGGTACCTTCGAAAACGCAGGTGCAGCCCACACAAAAGTCAGCACCCCGAAAAATGCGAAACGATTAATTCTAATGAACGAAGGACGCTTACCTAACGCTGCGACGCAAGTGGGACCTTAGTCCTATTTTCTTAAGACGTTGTAGCGGGGAACGCTACATTGGCGATGCGGGCGAAACTCAATCTGATCGGTCCTCGGTGGGTTGCTATCGGAAGATAGCCCGATGCCGGGGGCGACAACGCCCTGCCCGGTCCAGTAGCCGGTTGTGCTGAAACGATCAAGTTTGGCATCCCCTTTTGATTCAGTATGGAGATTATAAAAAAGGCTGACCTTTTCCCTCTCACCGCTCTAACGTGAATTGTTCTGGGGGGAACAGCCGGGCATTCCCACTTTCTGGGGGGATGTCCGGCTTACTCTTTCGCCCGTTCCGCAATCAGTGGTTCGATCGGAAACACAACCTGAAGGATTGCGCCAAAAGTAACGTAGTCGCTTCCTCCGGCGGTATGCTAGGGGCCTCCGCTCGCCCACGTAACCGTTTTACTGTTCGCAACGTTCGCTTCAGTTCGTCGCCTCTCTGATTCATCGACCCATGAGCTGGAGGAATTGCGGTCCCCTTCAGAAGCTCGCTCGCTTTCCTCTGGCGATTGCATCGAGAGGTCGCGACGGAACAGCCAAATTCTGAAGCTGACCCATACAGTCCCCCCAGTGCGATCCCGTAATGGAACGGATAGTCCGTTAACCCCAGACTTCGCGGAAGAGGCGCTCGAAATTTCCGCCCAGAATTTTCGCGATCTGACTGTCCGAGTGTCCGCGGTTGCGGAGCAGGCAGGCCAGCGTCTCGAAGCGCCGCGGGGTATTCAGATCCGGAACGAAAGTAAACGCGTCCGGGCGCTCGCCCGGGGCGGAGATCCCGAGCTTGCGCCGTTCCGCCAGTTCCTCGGTGTAGGCTTTCCGATATTCCGGGGTCACTTTTACCGGCGAAATCGTGCCGTCGGTTCCGATGCCGACATGATCCTCGCCGCAAATTTGCAGCGCGTGCTCCAAGTGACGAACCACGTCTTTCGCCATTTGCTGGCCGCTCGTGCACAGATACTCCATGAAATAGATGCCGACCACGCCTCCTTTGTCGGCCAGCTTGCGCAATTGCTCGTCGGTCTTGTTCCGCGGCAGATCGGTAACCGCGCGACAGCCAGTGTGGGTGATCGCGACCGGCTGCTTCGAAAGTTCGATCGACTCCAGAGTGGTGCGGTCGCCGCAGTGACTGAGATCAATCAGCACGCGCTTTTCATTTAGCCGCCCGACCAATTCTCGCCCGAAAAGACTCAGTCCCGCGTTAGCCGGCTCCAGACAACCGTCGCCGATCAGGTTTCTGCGATTGTAGGTAAACAAGACAATCCGCACGCCGAGATCGTAGAAAAGATCGAGCCGGTCTAACGATTCGCCGAAAGGCGTTCCGTCCTGAAACCCGTAAATGACGCCGAGCCGGCCGCTTCGTTTCGCCTCCGCCAAATCGGCGCTGCTCTTCACCTTCAACAGCACGTCGGGATGCGCCGCGATTTCGCCGTCGTAGAAGGCAATGTTCGTTAGGGTTTCTTCGAAGTCCTTCGCGTAACTTCCGATCGCGCTGACCGTCAGGTTCACGGCGGTCAATCCCGACGCCTTCACGTCCGCCAGATCGGCTGCTGTTAATTTGATCCGGTCCCCGCGCGGACCATTCGCGTTTCCCGGCCCGCCGAGCGCATCGATCACGACCGCCGCGTCATAACCGTTCCACTTCACGGGTCCTCGGCGTAGGCCGGCGCGTTGATCATCGTCGCCGAGGCCGCCGATCCCACCGTCACGAGGAAATGGCGTCGCGTCATCGTTTTATTCCAAACCCGCTTCACAGTCGCGTCCAGCGAATTCCACCGGCGGAATCCGTTGGCGTGTGGCTTAAAGGTTAGTTCCACCGGAGGGACTCGCCGCGGCGAGTCCTGGACGTGCCGAAGCACGTCCCTCCGATCGCCGACAGCGGCTTAACCGTCAGGGAAGCGTCATGCGGAAGAATGAGCCATTGGCGGCTCCATTCAGACCGCCTCCTTCGTAGGTGACTCCGGCGAGCTGTCCCGTGCTATCCTGAATCAGCGTCGTCAAGGGATGATCGCCGTCTGCGCCGTTGAACGTGTAGATCGTCGTGAACCGACCGCTTCTGGTGAGCTGATACAGCGTCCCGTGTTGGGTAGCGCCGCCATATGTAGTAGCGCCATAGAAATTGCCATCGCTCGCCTGCAAGAGCGGGTCGTCAGAAGGTAGCGCCCCGTGCGCACCCTGGAACTCGTATAAGGTCGTAAGTGTTCCGCCGGAGGTTACTCTGAAGATAGTACCACGACCGGCACTTCCACCATAATTAGTTACGCCGTAGAAATCGCCGTCCCTGGCCTGAATCAATGCCGAATCCGGGCCACTACCTTCGGTTCCTCCGGTGAAGCTATGCAACAGGCTAAAGACACCATCGGGCGTGATCCGAAAAATTGTGCCATTGCTCGAATCGCCGCCTGCGTCGGTCGTCCCATAGAAATTTCCATCGTTGCCTTGCACTAACTCTGTCGTAGGGCTGGCTCCATCGGAGCTGTTAAATTGGTGTAAAAGTGTGAATCGCCCATTGGTTCCCATCTTAAACACCGTTCCCCACCCGGCGCCCCCGGTAGACGCTACTCCGTAAAACTTTCCATCTTTTCCGATTGTCAAACCGGCCACAGGTTGCGTTCCATCATTTCCGCGGAAGATATGAAGGAGAGTGTAGACGCCCAACGGACTAACTTTGTAGATTACTCCGTTGTTCTTATCGAGGGTCCACCACGTCGTGCCGTAGAAATTACCGTCCTTTGCTTCGACAAGTCTGCCCCAGGGTAACACTCCGAGGTCAGTCGGTTGTTCACCGAACCTGTAGATGGTAGTCAGTTGCCCTGACGGGTCGATCTTAAAGACCGTTCCCCAGTTAACTCCTCCGGAGTGTGTGATGCCGTAGTAATTTCCGTCACGCGCCTGGATCACCCCGCCGTGCGGGTAAGTGCCGTCAGGGTTTCCGTGAAAATAAACCTGGAGGGTAATATCCGCTCCACTGGCAGGCTGGCCGAAACTAATAAGCCAGAGACCGGCAACAAGACTCAGTATCCCGGCGAAATGCACACCGGCCGCAGTTATTAGATGAGATAACTTGCGCATGTCCTTGCTATTGGCTGGCTGGCGGGCCCGTCTCGCTTTTCGGGCTGGCAATGAATCGGCGGCCGAGGCCTCCGATGGCGAGGACTTGGCCATCGGGAGCAGGGCGGCGGCGTGATGTGAAACGGGCGGGGTGATGCCGGCGCGTGCCCACTTGCCAGTGGCGACGTGGTAGATTTCCGCGGTGTTGATGTTCTCGTTGCCGGAGACTCCGCCCGCGATAACGACGTCGCCATTGGCCAACTCGGTAGCGGTATGGTAGGCGCGCGCGGCATTTAAGCGTCCGGCGCGGGACCATTGGTTGGTTATGGGATCGTAAAGTTCGGCGGAGTCGAGGGCGACGCCGCCATTTTGACCGCCCGCGACGAGGAGGCGTCCATCAGGAAGCAAGGTGGCAGTGTGGCCTTGGCGCGCTTCGATCAGACGCTGGGGGGCGCCGGTCCAGTCGTTAACGGCTGGGTCAAAGATGTCCACGTAGTTGTAGGCAACCCCATCGTTGCCCCCACCGACCATTATGACGCGGCCGTCGGCCAGGAGGGTCAAGGTTTGTTCCTGATAGCCAAATGCCAGGGCCCCGGGAAAACTCCAGGTGGCGGTGGCCGGGTCATAAATTGCCGGGGAACCGGAGTCTGGAACGACGAAGACACGCCCGTCCAGGAAGCGCACGGCGGGATGGTGAGCGACGCCAACATAATAGCTCGTAGTGGCGGTCCAGATGCCAGTGGTCGGATCGTAGAGTTCGCACTCTGCGATTCTGTTGCCGAAACGGTCAAGGCCGCCAACGACGAGAACGCGGCCATCGGCGAGCGCGGTGGCGGTGTGCTGGGTTCGCCGCACAAGCATATTGCCGGTGGCGGACCAGGTACCGGTGGCGGAATCGAAGATCTCGGCACTGGCGAGAGGATTTCCCCCGCGCCCTGTGCCTCCCGCGACGAGGATGCGGCCATCGAGCAACGTGACCGCCGGGGAGTAGGCGCGGGCGTCGGTGAGGTCGTCGGCGGGAGACCAACGCGCCCCGTCAGCCAAGCGGGGCTGAGCCACGAATGAGATGATGCCGAGCAGGAGCAGTGTGATGGAAGGGGTACGGGGCAGCATGTTTCTGCGCTACCAGAAATACGCGCTGAAGCCAAGAAAAAAGCGACTGACTGCGTGCTCCAAGCCGCCAAACAATTTCCTCCCGGCTCCAGCTCGCAAAGAGGGAGCATCACCCTCTGCGACCGTCTCAATTCAGGCGATACATTGCTCAGGTTGGGCCGCCGGTTGCTCTGCCGCCAGAACCGGCCCGTGAATATCTTTGCGCAAGAGAACGTCATAACGAGTCGGATGCGAAAACCAGATTGGAACGGATTGTGGGAGAAGCAGCGACCGAGTTTTCTCTTCGGGGTCCTCTGCCTGGTAGGAGCGGTTGCCCTGGGCCGCGTCGCGGTTATCGCGCAAAGACTTGATCCGTGGCAGGATTTTTGGGTTGTTTTTCTTTTCTCCCTGTTCCTGATCTGGGCCACGATAGCCACTTTCGTCGGCCGGAGTCATCTCTCCCAAACAGTTTCGAGCGAGAACATTGAGACGCGTTTGAATGAGTGGATCCTGAAGTTCCGCTTTGCTAACCAGAAGCTGGCTGATTCCTCGGGCTACCGTTTCGCTTATCGTATCACGGCCCCAGACGGCCAAGTAATCGTGATAGGTCGGCCTGCGAAGCTGGATAACTATCTTCGTTACCGGACTGACGTCACGGTCCTGGAGCGCCACCGCCGGGCGTTAAACGATCTCGGAGAAAATGGCCGCCGGCGATTCACGATCGAGTATATGGCGGAGTGCGCCAAAGCCCGGGTGCACATCACGGCGCGGACTTTGCCGCTTACGGTGAGAATCGAGCGCACTCTGCCAATTACGCGCCACCTGAACGCGGATGATTTATGGACTGGTTTGGAAGCGCTGCTGCACGACGTAGTCATCGCGGTCACTCACATCGATCTTTGCCTGGAAAGGGTCAGGGAACCGCGAGATGAGACTAATACGGCATTGTTTGCAGCTCCTTCAGCATCGGCTACTGACGCTGAAACCTGGACACACACGACACCGTCGGGAAAAGTCCAAGCGGACAGCTGAGAGCCGAAGTTTGAGCGCAATCAGAAGGCGCAGGTCCGACTTAGCGATCAGCCCAGAAGAATTGCATTTGTTCTCCCATAATGGGAACACCGCTCAAATCGCCGACCGAACAAATTCGACTGGGCAGGCGGCACGACTTGTGGCATGACGTGACCTGTGAAAATCGTGACCATTATCGTGCGCGTCCTCCTCGGGCTGCTCTTCGTTGTATTTGGCTCGAACGGATTCCTTCGCTTCCTTCCCATGCCGGAACTGCCGCATAATCTTGCGGGCGACTTCCTGCATGCTTTCCTCGACAGCGGCTATGTCTACGCCGTCGCGGCCTGCCAGGTCCTTGGCGGATTACTCCTCCTCCTTGGCCGTTTCGTTCCGCTCGGTCTCACTATCCTTGGGCCGGTCATTGTGAACATTGTCCTTTTCCACATCTTCCTTGCCGCCGAAGGACTCCCGCTCGCGCTCGTCATCGCCGGGCTCTTCCTCTTTCTCCTTTGGCGCTACTGGGCAGCCTTCGCGGCAATTTTGCGGCCATAGCTGTAGATCATTCTCAAAGCAGGACGACTTTAGTCGTGTGCTTGGGTCGTGGGCCAGGTCTTGTAAGGCAAGACGTCTCTAGTTCCTATCCAATATGACCTGTCCAAAAAATCTGTCATTCTGAATGGAGTGAAGAATCTCTGACTATTTCGGAAGCGCGTTGTCCTAGGGGAAATAGTCAGAGATGTTTGAAAGCCCGGCCTCATGCTTCGCATTTCGTTACGGCGCTTCGCTCAACATGACAGTTCTCGAAAGGTCTTTGGGGTAGGGTCGCTTTGTGAAAAGCATGCATTCATCAGGGCTTGTTGGGTCCGCTGTCTCAGCGGCTCAAGAGAGGATGCGCTGAGGACAGCGCACACTACAACGCATGCTGACATGCTTTTCAACAAAGCTGGGTAATAGTCTAGCGTTGCAACTTACGACTTGATCTCTCAACCGCGCAGCAGTTGTCACTCCTGCGGGCATTAGTCGGACGGCTGAGGTTAAGCGGAAAAATCGCGGCTGATCTCGGCGTTTAGTGCGAGCACCTTTTCGAGATCGCCCGAGACCGGGGAGGGGACGCCGCGCTGCCGGAGCGCTTGCAGAACTTCTTCGGTTGGGATGTTCCCAACCAATCGATCTTGCGCAAAGGGACAGCCGCCGAGGCCGCCCACGGCGGCGTCGAAGCGACGGCAGCCGGCGTCGTAGGCGGCCAGGACTTTGGCCGCGGCCTCGGCGCGCGTGCTGTGGAGATGAACGCCGATCTCGTGGCCGGGATCACCCATCCCGGCTACAACGGCTACAACGGCCGCCACTACCTCTTGGATCAGTTTTGGCTCAGCGAGTCCGACAGTGTCGGCGAGCGAGATCGAGCGAACGCCGAGAGCAGCAACCTGCGCGACGGCTGCAACCAGCTCCTCTTTGCTCCAGGCGTCTTGATAGGGATTGCCAAACGCCATCGAAATATAGACCACGACGTCGAGGCCTCGAGCTTTGGCTTGCTCATGAATCCTTTCGAGCACCGCGAGATTTTCTTCCGGCGATTGATTCTGATTTCGGCGCAGAAATGTTGCCGAGATCGAACAGGGATAACCGAGGGTCTGGACCGCGCCGGTCGCGATCGCTCGCTCGGCTCCTTTTTCATTGACGACAATGCCAATGATCTCGACCGCAGGAGGCGGCGCCAACTGCTCGAGCACGAGCTTCGCTATCGGCCATCTGCGGCACTGCCTTGGGCGAGACGAAGCTGGCCGCGTCGAGATGGCGGAAGCCGGCGGCGATCAGCGCCCGGAGGTATTGCACCTTCCGCTCCGTTGGAATTTGTCCCGGCAATCCCTGCCACGCGTCGCGTGGGCATTCGATCAACTTCACAGCTTGTTCTTCCATGTCTCTCAGGCAGCTTGATCGAGAGAGCGTCTGCGCGATCATGCCAACCGCAAGCCCTCTTTGGCGATTATCGTTAAAATCAGAAACCCTTCATTATGCCTAACGTTCTCGTTGAACAAAAACATCGCACCACCATTGTCACCCTCAATCGTCCCGAGCGGCGCAATGCCCTAACGATTGAGTTGATGACCGAATTGTCGGACGCGCTCGAGGCCGCCAGCGCCGACGCGGAAACAGCGCGTCCTGATCCTGCGCGGCGCCGGTTCGGCCTTTTGCGCCGGACTCGACCTGCAGGAAACCGCCGAGATCGAAAAAGCGCATCGCTCCGCGGAGATGGTGGCGAAAACACTGCTCGCCATCAGCCAAACGCGACTTATCACGATCGCCCAGGTCCATGGTGGCGCGGTCGCAGGCGGCGCCGGCCTGATGTCGGCCTGCGATTTTGTCGTGGCCGCCGAGCCGGCACCAAAATCGGTTATCCGGAAACGAAGCGCGGCCTGGTCGCCGGCCTGGTCATGACTTTTATCCGGCGGCAATTGCGGGAGCGCGATATCCGCGAACTGCTTTTCACCGGCGACTTGATCACTGCCGAGCGCGCCCGTGAAATCGGTCTCGTCAACCGGGTCGTTCCGCCTAACGAATTAGAAAACGAAACGCAAAAGATCGTCGACGCCGTTCTGCAAAACGCGCCGGTCGCGCTCGCCAGCACGAAGCGGCTGATCGAAGAACTCTGGTCGTCGTCGGTGAAGGAAGACGTCGAGCTCGCTTTGCGTCATCATATGGAAGCGCGCGAATCAGCCGAAGCCAAGGAAGGCATTGCGGCTTTCCTCGAAAAACGTTCACCCAACTGGACATGAGAAACATTCTTCTCCTGCTCTTCCTCGTCGTTGTCCTTCCTCCCTCGATCCCACGGCGAAGCGCCGCCGGCAGCCGCAGATACCATCTTCGCGAACGGCAACATCCATACCGTGAATGGCGCGGCGCCTCACGCCGAAGCTATCGCCATCAAGGGCGAGCGCATTCTCTTTGTCGGCTCGAACGATGACGCGAAAAAATATTCCGGTCCCAAGACGCGCACGATCGATCTGCAGGGCAAGACCGTCGTGCCCGGTTTCACCGATTCGCACTATCACATCATGGGTGTCGGGCAACGACTCATGCAGCTTGATCTGGAGAGCGCGACCAGCCGGGAATGGTTTCTCAGCAAAGTGAAAGAGCAAGCCGAGGACGCGGCACCTGGCCGTTGGGTCAACGGTCGCGGCTGGATCGAAACTTTCTGGAAGCCGCCGGTATTTCCGACGCGCGAGGACCTCGACAAAATCGCGCCGAATAATCCGGTTTACCTGGTCCGGGCCGATGGTCATGGCGCGGTCGCAAACAGCAAGGCGCTGCAAATTGCCGGCATCGACGCGAAAACGCCCGATCCTTTCGGCGGACAGATTTTGCGCGACAAGAAGACCGGCGAAGCGACCGGCATGCTGCTGGATAACGCGATGGATTTGGTCGAAAAACAAATCCCGCCACCGACGCCGGAAGAAAATGAGAAGGCGCTGATGCTCGGCGTGCAACGCAGCATCAATCTCGGCTGGTGCGAAATTCAAAACGCCGGCAGCTATCTGCCGGAGGTCGAGCTGATGAAAAAGCTCTACGCCGAAGGCAAGATCAAGCTGCGGATTTATAACGCGGTTTATGGTCCGGGCGAACCGGCGGAAAAGCTTCTGAACGATGGGCCGATGCTGGATGCCTACGACCATCATTTCACGACTCGGACGATCAAGGTGATATTCGACGGCTCGCTCGGTTCCCGCAGCGCCGCGCTCCTTGCACCCTACTCCGACGCCGAGACCTCCGGTTTTCTCACGCAAAAGGAAACGGACCTGCGCCCGATGTTTCGCGAAGCACTAAAGCGCGGGATCCAGGTCGAGACCCACGCGATCGGTGATCGCGCCAACCGAAAAATTCTTGATCTCTATGAGGAGGCGTTCAAAGCGATCCCGCCTAACGAACGCAGGGTGAAGGAACCCCGTTGGCGGGTCGAGCACGCGCAAATCCTTAGTCCGTCCGACCTGCCGCGTTTTGCAAAGCTGCATGTGATTGCCTCGATGCAACCGTCGCATGCAATCAGCGATCTGTTCTTTGCGCCGAGCAGGCTGGGGGAGAAGCGCCTCGCCGGAGCATATGCCTGGCAGAGTTTGCTCAAGACCGGCGCGATTATCACTGCCGGTTCCGATGCGCCGGTCGAGCGCGGTGAGCCGATGATTGAATTCTATGCTGCTGTCGCGCGCAAAAGTAAGGATGGCTTTAGCGCGGCGAATTGGCATCCCGAGCAGGCCGTGTCGCGCGAGCAGGCGCTGCAGATGTTGACCCGCTGGCCGGCCTACGCCGCTTTCCAGGAAAGTGAAAAGGGCTCGATCGAAGCGGGCAAGTTGGCAGACCTGACGATTCTTTCCGACGACATCATGAAAATTCCTGAGCCTGATATTTTGCAGACTCGGTGTCTGATGACTGTGATCGGCGGCGAGATTGTTTACGACGGATTGTAGACGTTTCCCTCTGGGAAACGCGAGCCAGGATTCCGCCGCAAGATGAAGACCAAGCGGTGCGCAAACTCGCGTTTCGCAGAGCGAAACGTCTACAACAGCGCCAAGGCGTTGACCCGGTTTCTCCAAGCCAGCCTACGTGCGTCCGGGGTCAACGCCCTCGTCTACAACAGCGCCAATTGCGTGGCGTCGGGTGGATCGACACTGGCGAAGCGCACCCCCACGCCCATCAGCCGCACTTTCTTTCCTGTCCGCGCAAATGCTTCCGCGAGAAGCTTGCGATATTCGCCTAACGACGGGGCGAGACCGGCCCGCTCTACCGTGGTGCGAGTGAAATCCGAGAACTTGAGCTTAACAAAAATCTTCGTGATCACGCGCGTTGACTCCTTTTGCGCGAGATCGGCCATGATTTCGGCAAAGAGTTCCTCCAGCTTTTCCTCGCAGGCCGCGAGTGTCTCGAGATCAGCCGCGAAAGTTTCTTCGGTGCTGAGCGATTTGCGTTCGCGCTCTGGCTCGACCGCCCGCTCATCGATCCCGCGAGAGAGATCGTAAAGCTCGGCCCCGAACTTGCCGAACATTTCCTGCAATTGCAGGCGCGAGAAACGCTGCAAATCGCGACAGGTGGTGATTCCGCGCTGCTGCAACTTTTGCTCCGTGACCGCACCAATCCCCCAGATCTTGCGCACCGGTAACGCGGCCATGAACTCTCCGACCTCTTCCGGCTTTACCTCGAACTGTCCGTTCGGCTTCTTCAGATCGCTCGCAATCTTGGCCACGAGTTTGTTCGGACCGATTCCGGCGGAGGCGGTGAGTTTAGTTTTTCGAAAGATGAGACCGCGGATGACCTGGGCGAGCGGTCCCGGCGCGCCGGGATGTGCTGTCACATCGAGATAGGCTTCATCCAGTGACAGCGGTTCGACCAGCGGGGTGAAGCGATGCAGGATTGCGCGAATGACAGCGGCTTCCCGCCGATAAACATCGAAGCGCGTCGGCAGCACGATCAATTTTGGGCAACGCTGCAACGCCATGTAGGTCGGCATGGCGGAACGCACGCCAAACTTTCTTGCTTCATAATTACAAGTCGTGAGAACCCCGCGCCGATCGCGCGCGCCGCCCACTCCGACCGGTTTGCCGCGAAGCTCCGGCCGATCGCGCACTTCGATCGCGGCGTAAAAACAATCCATATCGAGATGGATGATGGCGCGTTCCTGCGCGGCACGACTCATAGTGCTTAAGCCAACTCCAGACGGCGGAGGGCGCAAGAGCCGGGCGTATTCTAGTGCCTGACAGCCTCAGCGTTCCTCTGATGCGAATAAGGAAGGATGAAGGAAGACCAGAGCCGGGAAAACCTTGGGACTTATCTAAAGGATCATTACGCCGGTGGAGTGGGGGCTTTGGAATTGCTCGAGCACCTGATCAAAGAGCATGGTAATGACCCGCTCGGGAATTTCATTTCCAAGTTGCGCGAAGAAATCCAAGCCGACCACGATCAACTCCACAGTCTGATGACGAGGCTTGGCCACGAAGAAAGCAGCTTGCGCAACGCCGGTGCGCGGATGGCGGAGAAATTCAGTCGCGTGAAACTCGGCTTTGCGACGGGCGGCGACTCGCAGCTGCGTCTGCTCGAGTCGCTCGAAGCTCTTCTTCTTGGAATTACAGGGAAGAAATATCTTTGGCGCGCCCTCGCTGCAGTTCGATCTGGGTGGCCAATTCTGGCTGAGATGGATCTCGCGCAGTTGGAAGCGAGAGCCAAAGACCAGGCGGATCGGGTCGACGCACAGCGTTTGGAGGCGGCGTGCGAAGCATTTCGATCTGCTTGATTTTGGCCGCGGCAGGTTTTACTGCCGAATCGATGGACGCGGCTGCAATCGACAAAAGACCAATTCGATATGCGGTCGTCGGCGACTCTTACTCGATCGGCGAGGGCGCGAGCGAAAAAGAATCCTGGCCGGCATTGCTGGCACACCACCTAACGAAAAGCGGACCAGCGGTGGAACTCGTCTCGAATCCTTCCCGCACCGGTTGGACGACCAAGGATGCGATCGAGCATGAATTGCCGCTCTTTCGCTCCGCCCGGCCGGATTTTGCGACGCTTATGATCGGAGTGAACGATTGGGTGCAAGGCGTGGACGCGGCGACCTTTCGCTCCCGCCTTGCTCATTTGATGGATGAGATGCGGAAAGTTTTGCCTAACGACAAGCGTTTGCTCATCGTGAATATTCCGGACTTCTCGGTCACGCCGGACGGACCAACTTACGCCCGCGGCCGCGACATCAGCGCCGGCCTGGCTGGTTTCAATCAGATCATCGCGGAGGAAGCGCAGCGGCGTGGGCTGACCGTTGTCGATATTTTTCCGATCAGCCAACAGATGCGCAGTCAGCCGGAGTTGATCGCAGTCGATGGATTGCATCCCTCCGCCAAAACCTACGCGCGTTGGGAAGAGCTGATTTTTCCGGTGGCGCGGAAAGTGATCGGAAGTTAGGCGTCTCGCCTGACTGTCCGAGGACAGCCGGCATGCGGAATCGCCAAAGCCTTCGATCAATTCCTTGATCTCGCGGGCGAAACTGGCTGCGCCGGCGCCGTTCACGACCCGGTGATCGAAGGTGAGAGAAAGGGTGACTACTTCCACGCTCTGCGCTTTCTTTCCGTTAGGCGAAAGCTCCGGGTGAGCGGTGCCGACAAAGAGAGTCGCGACCGACGGCGGAACAACAATCGGCGCGCCCGTCCGCACTCCGAACGCGCCGAGGCTGCTGATCACGACTGGCGCGTTCATCGCCGCGACCCCTCCGGCCCGCGTTGCTTCGACAGTTTCGTTATAGCGCCTGACAAAGTCCGGCCAGGCAAGTCTGTTCGCTTCCGTAATGACCGCAGTCGCGAGCCGGTCGCCTTCGAGCGCCACCGCCAGGCCAAGATCATAATTCTCCTGCTCAACGATGCGATCATCGTCCAGCATCAAGCTGCGAAAAGCTGCATGTTTCTCCATTGCCCTAACGACTGCCCAAGCCAGCATGACAGAAGGAGAGGGCGCGTTCTTGCCGTTGCTTTTCTTCCCTGCTTCCCGTGCCTTTCGGATCGCGTCCCAGCGCGCGTCGATCTGCAAATTGGCTGGGACGACGCGTCCAAGCTTGCGTGTGATGGTGGCGGAAAGGGCTGGCTCGCGCGCGATCATCGCCCTGGTCTCCGCGGCCGGCATCGCGGGGGTCGTTGCGCGCGCCGACAACTCAGTCGCGGTTTCCAATTGCTCTTCGATCTCGGCACCTTCGGTCAGGATCGTCCCAAGCTCCTGGCCGATCTCGACGGTGTCGTCGATTTTCGTTTTCCATTCTCCCATCGTTCCCGCGAACGAAGACTCGATCGGGTAAACGGCTTTATCGGTTTCGACTTCGCACAAAGCGTCGTCGAGCGCGATAGGGTCGCCCGGTTTCTTCAAGAGCGCGACAACCTTGGCCGAACGAATTCCTTCGCCCATGATCGGGACGACGATCTTCTTTGTCCGCGACGTCGTTGTAGCCGGGATCGGTGATCCCGGCCGTGCAGCTTTCGCTGAGATTTCCGCTGCCGGCCTGGGTTCGCCGGGATCAGCGATCCCAGCCACAACGCGCACCGAAACCGAATGCTCGATCGCCCTAACGATTCGCTCCACATCGGGCAGCGCAGTGTATTCGTAGATCGGATTGTAACCGATCATGACGTTGCCTTTGCTGACCAGGATCGGCGGGCTGATCATCGCCTCCCAGAGTTCCGTCTGGCCCGCGACATGCGAGATGATCATCTGGCCGACGCTGCAATTCTCCGTGTCTTCCTGCACGACCACGAGCCGGCCGGTTTTGCGAACCGATTCCTCAATCGTGGCGCGATCCCATGGCGCGATCGAACGCAAATCAATCAACTCGACGCTCGCTTTGTCGCCCAGCTTCGCCAGAGCCTCGATCGATTTCTCCATTGTGTTGCCCCACGCGACCACCGTCACATCGGAGCCCGGCTGGTGAACGCGGGCTTTGCCTAACGACACCGCGCGAACCGGTTTGGTCGATTCGTGTTCCGCCCAAAGCAGATGTTTGGGGATCAGGAAAAAGGTCGGGTCCTCGCAATGCATTGCAGTCCAGAGCAAGCCGGCGGCGTCCTCGGGATTGCTCGGAATCGCGACGTTGATCCCCGGATAGTGGGCGAGGGGAGCTTCGTTGGCCTGGCTGTGCCAGAGGCTGCCGCCGGGGAGATAGGCGCCATAAGGCGCGTAAATCACGAGCGGGCAGGTCCAGGTGCCGAACGAGCGCCAGCGAAGATTGCAGAGATTGGTGACGAGCTGATTCCAAGCCGGGCCGATGAAGTCGATGAATTGCAACTCAAAGACCGGGCGTTTCCCATAGGAGGCGAGCCCGCAGGCGACTCCGAGAATGGTCGACTCCGCCAGCGGCGAATTGAAAACCTGCTCCGGAAATTCCGTTGAGAGTTTCTGGGTCAGGCGAAAGACGCCGCCTTTCGGGTCTTCAACATCTTCGCCAAAAATAATGCGTCGTGAGTCTCTCGTTAGGCCGAGACGCAGGACCTGGTTCACGACATCGCCAATGCGGTACTTGCCGGCCGGCAGCACTTCGTCCTCGAGCTGCGGCAGCTCTCCGGCCACTTGCAGGAATAGCTCGTTAGGCGCAGGGTCCTGCTCATTCTCGGCGTCGATGAATTCCTGCCGAATGCGCTCCTTCACTTCCTGATCGAGCCGCGCGTACTCCTCGGCGTTTATTACTCCCTCGGCAATCAGCGCATCCTTCCATTTCGCGAGCGGGTCCGACGCGGCCAAATTTTCGATCTCTTCCGCGGCGCGATACAGCTTGTGATCATCGGAACTGGTGTGGCTCGAGAGCCGCTCCATCGTCACCCAAAAAAAGACTGGTCCCTGGCCGGCGCGAAGATGCGTGATCGCTTCCTGCCCCGCCTCATAAACCGCCCCGACGTCGCTCCCGTCGATTTGCCGCCAATCGTTAGGCTGAAGAACATCGATGGCCAGCGGATTAATCTTCCGGGTCGGACTGCTGATGCCGTAACCGTTGTCCTCGACGAGAAAGAGGACGGGCAATTGCTTTTCTTTGGCGAAACAGACCGCCTCAAAAAAATCTCCCTGGCGGGTGGCGGCGTCGCCGATCGTGGCGATGACAAAATTTGGTTTGGCGTCGAGCTTGATCCCCCAGGCGATGCCGCATGCGGGCAAAAGTTGCGAGCCGGTCGGCGTCGGCACGCTCCAGATGTTGCGTTCGAGCATAGCTGTAATGCGAGGGCATCTGCCGTCCGTGGCTTTGGCCTTTGCGTTTCGCGAAATAATCGAGCGCCAGATCCGCCGAGCTCACCCCGCGGCCGAGGACGAGTGCACGGTCACGATAATACCCGCAAAGGTAATCGCCCTCCTCGGTCGCGAATGAAATTGCCGCGAGCGCTTCGTGCCCCATGCCGGAGACGTGGAAGTGGCCCTTGCCCTGGCGATTTAGACTTTGCTCGCGCAGGTCGCCGTGGCGGCTCTCCAAAAGAATCGTGAGGAGCCGGAGTTTGTCTTTTTTGCTTAGGGCCATCGGAAATTGAGAATCGTAGTTGAGCGTTGAGAAACTGAAAAGCAAGCAGCGCCCGTGCGCACTCTCAACTGGCAACTCTCAACTCTCAACTTCCGGCAACAATGACGCGGCTCGGCGGCTCATCTGCCGGTCGCAACGGTTCGGCCATCTCCCCTCAGCGACGTCTCATAAATTCTCACCGGACTCGCTGCCAGAGCGACAATCCCTGGAACGAAACAATACGTCGGGGGCGCCCAACCGCATCAGCTCGTCATTGAAAGCGAGCTTGTTTGGCAAAAAGCAGAACTCCTTCGCGCTTGGAAACGACCGCGTTCGCAGCTGAAAGGGACTACTTCGTCGCTGAAGGAGGTCGTGTTTGCACCTAAAGCTGGCCGTTTCGCAGCTAAAGACGATCGTGTTCGCACCTAAAGCCGGTCAGCTTTGCAGCACAATACGATCAGCTTTGCACCTCAAGCACATCTGCTTCGCACCACGATACGATCGTGTTTACACGTCAAGCAGATCTGCTTCACACTACGATCGGATCGTGTTCACACCTCAAGCAGATCAGTTCCACACTACGATACGATCGCATCTATACCTCAAGCAGATCTGCTTCACACTACGATACGACCATGTTTACACCTCAAGCAGATTAGCTTCACACCACGATCCGACCGTGTTTCACGGCAAAGCAGATCAGCTCCAGGTGGCAACACAACCGTGTTTACCTGCAAAGCTCCCCATTTTTACCCCCATGACGATCCTATTTACCTGCAAAATGAGGTTTCATGTCATTTATCCTGCTCGCTCGTACTGCACTTGCTCGTTTCGCAGGCATGCCCCTTACGCTGGATGAAATCATCGGACACGAGAAACGTGCCCGGAGGGAGATTGCCGAACGAGAATGTCTGCTCGCCGCGCTCAAAGTTCTGCGCGGCTATATGGCGCAGGGCGACACGCCGGCACCGACGGAAGCGGACACCCTTATCCCGCTCCCTTTTCCATTCACCTCCCAGGTGGCGTGGAAGGAGTTGGATGCGCCGCCGCCAGCCGCGCCGGAGACACCGCCTGCGCCGGTGCGCCCGCCTCCTTACTTCCATCCAGAGCTGAAGGCGATCGGCGGTTGCCAAGGGAGCAGCCGAAAGGTTGTGGAGTGGGCGATCAACCGGATGACAGACGATTATACGGTGCGAGACCTCGCTGCGCTCCTCATTCGCGAAGGTCGCCCCATGCAATCGGATCACATTTCGCTGATCCTAGCCCGCATGAAGAACCGGGGCGAGATCGAACAGTTGAAGCCCAGCAGCGGAGCCACCCCCGCCGCCTATCGCAAACCGGCAAACGCCAATTCCCCGAATGAAGAGTCAGATGCTGCGATGAGCGGCGCGGCGGAGTGACAGGGAACCCGGCGGCTCGGGTTCACAATATTAAGTGTAGAGGGAAGTTTGGAACTCTCCAACCCGGTCGCGTTGACAGGAGGAGACGGGCGCTCGCGAGGAGAGGGGGCGAGCATGGTCGAACATTCATCCAACAAACGAACGACGCTGCTCGCGTGATCCTACGCCCCCTGTCGATGGACGAAATGACTCCTAAAGAAAAGAAAAAAGCAAGCCGGGCATCCCCCCAGAATCAAAGAGATACCCGGCTCAGTTCCTCCCAGAACAATTTCGTGTTTAAGGGGTTAGAGGGGAAAGGTCAAGCTCTTTTTGGTATCTCCATCATATGATTCGGAACCCAGCCTCCCATTTTTTGAGCAATTCGCGAGATTGCGCGATTTCAGTGTAATCCTGCTCGACGTCGTACCTTAGAGGAAAACGGGCACTTCGCGAGACTGTCGAATTGTAGGTTTACGCAGTTCGGGTGTCCGAATTTGTCCGAACGCTTTCCGGCCTGCGGCTGGCCAGCCCGGTTTTCTTTAGTAGAGGACTGCATCTCGGTTTCGCCTTCGGGAACAATCGCGTTCATCGTCAGTGCGGGAACCGGAACGAAATATTTGCGAGTTCGGAGTCGTCGATTAGGCGCTAAGAGCTCGGTGAAGGGTCTCTTGGCTAATCCCGGAACCGACCAACCGGGAGTCGGTTTGGACGAACTCCCCAACAAAGGTGCGGAGAGCGCGGTTCGGGTAGCGAGGTCCCCAGTTACTGCAGAACTAGAGCGTGATGCGCTTGCAATTCGTCGGCGCATCGTAGACACTGTGAGCGGGCCTGCTAAATCGGTTCGCGATAATTGGTTCAGAGAGGCAGCTTCGAGTTTCTTGCTACCTCGATGCTCGCGCAAGATGGCAGGCCGCTTTCTGTGATTCGTGTCGTCTTACGTCGCGTGTCGCCTGCTCCAGTATAGGACCGGGCGCCCACCAAAGTCGAACGGGGCGCCCGATCCGTCACACACGAGTCGAGCAATACTGAAAGCGCCGTCGGAGGGCAAGCAAATTCGTCGCGTGAATGTGCCACCCACCAGAATCTTGCTGTCTGCTTGTATAGCCAAAGCTTCGACACTCCCGTCGGCCCCCAGGATTTTGCTCAAGATGGAGTCCCGAAACTTCTCAAATATTTCACCGAAGCGCGGCAACCGGCGCGGCAGAAGGCACTCCAACCCATCAAGGCGGCGAGGGTGTGATTGGAGGGCACCCACCGAATGCCATAGCTGCCAAGACGCAGATTCTACGGAACGTTGTATGCCTCCACCAAGCCGACGCCGACGGTGTTATTCACCCCTCTTACGATTGTCGTGTAGCCTCCGCTTGGTAGAATCATTACGATGGCAGACTCACGATCGTCGGTCGGCGCAAGGCCGGCCGCTTCAATCTCGTTCGCTTGCGAGTCGCGCCAGTTATCGTTGCTTGCGATGATTGTTCCGCTGCTATCGTATATTTCAAGTGAAGGATCTTGCAGAGCATCTGCCACACCCAAAGCGGTCAAAGACGGGCCAATTGCTCGAACTAGCATATTGGAGCTACCGCCGCTGATGCCGCCAATAATAAAGCCGCCAATCATAACGTTGTCACCGCTATTCACAAAGCCCCGCGTGCTGAGATTTGCGAGCTTCGATTGGGTTGGCTGGTCAAGGTCGTAAATCTCCACCAAACCGACCCCGGCGCCATTGTCCTTGCCGGCGAGAATTGCCGTGTAGGCGCCCGGATCAAGCGTTGCAACAATCGCGGACTCTCGGTCGTCAGACGGGGGAATAGTTGTCGCTTGAATTTCAGCCTCCTGTGCGCTCCTCCAGTCATCATTGCTAGCAATGATCGTGCTGCCTGCATGCAGTTCCAAAGTAGGATCGGTTAAAAAACCGACGACATCGGCCGAAGCGAGCGAGGGACCGATGCCACGAACGAGCACCTTCTTGGGACTTGTGCCAGTGATGATGAATCCTGCAATCGCAACATTGTCACCCGCCAGGACATTAAGCCGGGTCGAGATGTTAAGTGGCTCATCACTTAAATCGATCGACCACTCTTCGAATCCGCCAGCACTCGACGCGCCCACTTGATCGCCGAAACGCGCATACATGTAAACGAAATCGGTGGGCAGGGCGCCCTCAAAACTCGCGACCGGGATATAGGCATACATGTCGCCCGAACCACTGCCACTATTACGCCCGGCATCGAGGAGTACGTAACTATCACCCGCGCCGTCCAGACTCCAGCGCAGAATCCCGAGGGAGGAGATGTCGGTCGTCGTCTGGCCGCCGACGTCGGAGGTGTAGAATTCGAGGCGGTCCAGCGAGATCAGCGATTTCTCGCCGCCGGGCTCGTTCACGTCGAGAAGAAGCCTGTAATATTGAATTTTCCCGATCGTGACAATGCTTGCGTCCAGATCTGAAACCCGGATGTCGTGGGTCCAGGGACCAGACTTGTCGTCAAAAGGGGTCCCGCCCGAGGTGTTGTATCCCTCCTCGGTCGGGTCGGCTTGGACCCGAAGGAACGGCTGGATGTAACCCGTGCCGGTTGGTTGTTCTCCAGTCCAATCAAACTCCGCCTGATTTATCCTGCCCGTGTTATTGTCTCCGGTGAGATCAACCACCTCCGCATTCGCAAGGGTGGAAACGCCTACGCTAAGGAGCAGTAGTGCTAACCCAATGATGAAACGCGCCGTTTTCATATGAGATTATTCGTGTCCCATCGAGCGGGCGGCTGCCCTTTCAAGCCGCGACCGTAGAATTTTCGGCGGTTAACAACAGATCCTCAAGGCGAACTTCGAGCGTCCGAATTTTTCCGAACGCTTTCCGACCTGTGATTGGGTAGCCCGGTTCGTAGAGCAGAGGACTGAAAATCTAATGTTTCGCCCTCGCCAGCGTGCGAACCGGAGCGACCATTTGCGACGCTGAGCGGCGATCATCCCGTCAACAGGCCCCGACTCAGCCTCGCGTGGACCGCAGGGAAAAATCTCGAAATTCCTATGACAATAAGCGGGTGTTGAAACCTCCGGTTCCGATCGCCGGCGCCACTGGCGACCGGAACCCGGCCAGTCGTTAATCCCCAAAACTAAATTCGCACGGGGAATCCTGAGCAAAGATTCTGTTGTTGTTGGCGTCGTCCAACGCGCTGTTCAATGCCTCCTGGTAACTCCGGTATGGGCTGGTGGAAGTAGTCAGTCCGTGCGCTTGTATTTCAGCGGAAGCAGCAACCATCAAATCGTTGATGCTGATGAATCCAAGGGTGTTCAATCCCGTCACGGTTCCATAATTCAACAACGCCGGAGTATGAACGAGGGCGCTTCCGTTAACGAAGGCGTGCCGCACATTGAGCTGCATTGCCGCCAATTGCACCGACAACATGGAGGCCATGTTGGTTGTGTTGGTATTCAATCCCCAGTTCGAAAGTGCCTTGGGCGTCGTTGGGTTGTAGTCAGCGCCTCTTGAGCTTCTCAGATATAGGCTCGACAAGAAGGCTAGATCGTCCGCGCTCGTCATGCTCTGGCCGTTCTTACTACTCCAGAAAGCGATCGAATTACCGCCGCCATTCCCCAGGCAGACGACGCCGTAATCGACGGGATTAACCGAGTACCTCATCCACCGTAAACTCTACCTTAACCGGCGTGGTGGGGACCCAATTCCGTTCGTTAGGGTCGAGTGCAACCGCGGTGTAGGCCCCTACTAACACCTTGGCATGGTTGGACGTTACTTTGGTGATATGGAGGTTGTCGTGTCCAAAGGCGCGGAACTTCCATCCGAGCAGTTCCTGGTCTCCGTGGTCCCGAACGCCATTGGCATTCGTGTCATAGAACGAGGTGACATTTACAACGCCCTTTTCACACTCCTGCTGGACCTGGAAATTGTCGGTCTTGCTGCTGTTGTTTGCGAAGCTGCAATCCGTGCTGACCCAAACTTTGTATTCCCCGCCCGGATTGGGTGTGTTGTCGTAACCCGGCACAGTAAAGCCACTGGAACCTGTCTTCAGAATCGCAGTGAGTTGGTAGCATTCAACGAACTCGCCACCTACGACGGTGACCGCATCCGGCGCGCTCAGGCCCAGAACAGTCTGGCCGCTGGGGTCGGTTACTTGCACGCAATAGCTGCCATCGGGAAGGCCGGCACTGCCCGGATGTTCCGGCCCGCCATCGATATAAACCTCATCTTTATCCTCGTAAATATTCACATTGACCTCGGTGCAGGTGCTGTCGGTTGTGAAGATTGCCCCGTCAGAGGCGGAGCGGCTCGGAGCGAATTGGGCAGGAGGACGAATCCTGCGAGAGCAAGGACCGTGATCGCGATGCCCCGGATTGGCCCATCTACGATTGATCCTTGAATCGGATTGATTATGCTTCTAATGGGAATTTTCATTACCCCGATTGTGCGCACCCTTTCGAGGCGTCGCCAATCGGGGAAGGACACCCCTTTCTTAGTAAGGTTGGTCCCCGATTGACATGTAGGGGATTTTGCTACGCGCTGACCGAGTCGAGCCAGGTCCGCGCACCATCGCGGAGTTCCCTTGCGTCGTGGTAGCCCAGCTTCGTCTTGATCCGATCCTGGTATGTCTCAACCGTCTTGCGGCTGAGACCGAGATCTCCTGCTATTCGACCGGGGCCAAAGCCGGCACCGATCAACCCATAGACGTGAAGTTCACGATCTGTCAGGCCCCCAATCGGAGTACAGTTCGACCGAGGCGAATCCACGAGTTTGCGAATCGCAAAGTATGCCACGCGTGGACTAACATAAAGTTCACCGGAAAGGACCGTCTCGATACTACGGATTAGTTCTTCGCTCGCACCACTTTTCATCCAGTAGCCGCTCGCACCAGCGCGGAGGATTCGCTCCGCGTAAACCTCCTCCGGTTTCTGCGAGACAGCGAGAATGCGCACCTTTTGAAAACGTCCGGCAAGCTCCTTAATCAGCAGTACACCATCGCGTCCATCTCCGAAAGGCTCTATGAGAAGGAGGTCCGGCTTATGCCGCTCGATGAGGCCCAGCGCGCTTTCTTCCTTCGACGCCTCATCGCACAACTCAAATCGGTCGTCCCGGGCAATGATTGCGCGAATGCCCTCGCAACACACCGCGTTGGCATCTACAACGAGAAGTCTTGCAGGGGCTTGGGAAGAACAACCTTTTGCCGGTTTGGACATGTCATTGCAGAGACTACCAAAGTTAACTGGCGATGGCAAGATTTTCGCTGCGTCACTCCTTTTTATGTTGTTGCTGCCGAGGCGCATCCACTCGCAGTCCACTCCTCGAGGCTTGTTTGGATCATAAACGGGTGCCGGAACCCGCCGCTATTTCAATTCAGATTGAACACTTCGACCAGACCGACGCCGGGCTACTGGGATGCGGTTCACGTTCGATTGAATGCAATGGCTGCGGCGGGGTGACTGCAAAGTTTGGAAGTGGGTCAGTTTGCCTTCACGAAGTTTATGACGGCATCAAGCCGCCTAAGAAGTTTGTCGCGTCCAACTGGGTCTTCTTGTCCAGCGCCTTCTTCGATCGCGCCGGAGTGCAGATTGGACAGGCTATTGCTCAGTCTCCAGAACTCTGCCCCATAGTCCAAGCGGATCTTAGCCGCCTCTCTCCGAAAGTCGGCACACTTACCGCTAAATTCGTTGGCGGTTAGGCTAATATTTTCCCTTTCAATCTCGGTTCTCCATCCGTCCATAAACCAGAGAAAATTGCTTCTTCGCTCGGACTTGGCGATTCCCTCCGCATGCCTCCTATGGGCTTTGACTCGGTAGTGCGCAGCGAGCCAGCCAATACCGCCAGTCAACGCAGTCCCAATCGTGCCGTAAACAAGAATCTCTGTCGCATTGAACTGCATAAGCTGTTGATGTTGATGCCGATCCCCCTAAGAAAGAAGCAGCAAAAATGCCCTGAACTATTAATTCCCTACAATTCATAATAATAAGGACGGGAGGGTCGCGGGCAGGGTCCCTAGGTCGGAGGTGATTAAAAAGCATTGCATGCTTTCGGGCGAATCTGGTAGTCTTCTTAGGATGCCAATTCGTCACCAGGAGCCAGTGTTCACGATCGGCAAAGCACCGCTCGTCGTGGGGATGATTGTCCATCGGAACTACGTGCGAGCCCGGCGGCAACATGAGAGACAGCTCAGATGGAACGCTTTGACTTCTCGTCTCCTGTTTCGGCGGACTACGGTAAAGAAGTAGTCTTCTCCTCGAGACAAGAAAATCCGGTCATGACGTGGTCGCGGTCACCTCCGCGATGGCCGGGTCACCGACAACCTGATAAAGCTGACGCGACCACTAAGGGTGAATTTCGAGGAGCAGTCGCTCGACTCGACACCAGAATGAAATGAAGCCAACGGTCCACGCCGTCGCGCAGTGAATCACCGGTTCGAGCCTCCGGAACGCCTCAAAGTCGATCGTTACAATAGACGGGAAAGAATGCTAGATCTCCTTACACGAAATCGCGCCGACTGGTTTTCACCGAGTCAGCGCGAACCCGTTCGTTGCTACCGATTTATTGCGGGGGATTCTGATTGTGTTTCAACTGGTAGATCTTTCTTGCCGCAGAATTTTGCGCGTGAAGCACCTGCTTCCGCTGCGCCGTTGTGAGCTTGCCTCCATTGGCGGCGCGGGCGGCCGACACTTTCGCGCGAATATTCTGCAGAAAGCTTCTTATCCGCTGTGCCTCGGTCCGGGTTAGCGCACCCGACTTGATGCCTTGCTGGACATGGTCGATTTGATTCTCAGCCCTTCGGTTGGGGTTATGGGTATTCTGGCTGTGTCTGGCATTCTGATTGTGTTTCAGTTGATAGATCTTTCTTGCCGCAGAATTTTGCGCGTGCAGCAACTGTTTCCGCTGCGCCGTTGTCAGCTTGCCTCCATTGGCGGCGCGGGCGGCCGACACTTTCGCGCGAATATTCTGCAGATGACTTCTTATTTGCTGCGCCTCTGTCCGGGTTAGCGAACCCGACTTGATGCCTTGCTGGACATGGTCAATTTGATTCTCAGCCCTTCGGTTGAGGTTATGGGACTTCTGGTTGCGGTTCGAATTCTGATTGTGTTTCAACTGGTAGATCTTTCTTGCCGCACGATTTTGCGCTTGCACCACTTGTTTCCGCTGCGCCGTTGTGAGCTTGCCTCCATTGGCGGTGCGGGCGGCCGACACTTTCGCGCTCATGTTCTGCAGATGGCTTCTTGCCCGCTGCGCCTCGGTCCGGGTTAGCGCGCCCGACTTGATGCCTTGCTGGACATGGTCGATTTGATTCTCAGCCCTTCGGTTGAGGTTATAGTTGAAGTGCGGTTGACCCATGTTGAGATGCGATTGGCCCATGTTGAGATGCGATTGGCCGGAGCTGAAATGCCCTTGGCCCGCAACCGCAGTTGTAAGACTAATCACGGAGGCGATCGCGCCTATCGACGCCACCCTCGCGATGCCATTCAATGTGTGAGTTCCAGGTGTTTTCATAACCCAATATTCCGTGCCTCGGAAAAGGAGCGGTTGTATGCGAGCCGGGAATTAAGAAATGTGACTGGCCGCTTCTTATCGGTTTGCTCCAAAGAAGTTAGAAGCAACCTTGGTTTTCTACTTTTCGACCGTGGAAAAACATAAATTCTTCCCTGAAAGTAGTTAATCAAAATAGCGATTTTTCTGAGGAAATTTTAGGAAATTCTTGCACGGCCGGAGTAACTCGTCTCGACCCGGAAGCTAGTCTGCCGCTGGAGAAGGAAAGGGAAGCTAAAGTTCGTGGAGGGCAAGGTTGATTCGCGCAATTTTGATATAGCGGAGGGCGCGATTCTGCTCGCAGGCGGAAGATTCATTTATCCCGGCCATTTGGCGGCTCGACCACGAATCTTTTGGTATGCGAATGGTGACTGGTCGTTCGCACTCAGCGACGATCGACAAATCAGGCTACGCTAATGTTCTGGACTCCGTGCGGGCGGCGATCCACCGATGCGTTTGTCGCTATGACGTTAAAGATGTTGAAGAGGCGCTTGCGTCGATGGACAGGCCTCTTCCCCGAACGTCCGTCTCTCATGCTATGAATCGACTCTTGCGCAAGAAAGAGGTTCTCGTAGCGGAGCGTGGAAAGGGAGGCAGGGCAACAGTCTATAAGAAGCTGGGGACATAATTTTTAGGATTGGCGGAAATTGTCCCACCTCCGGGGATTCGACTTCCAAATGGGAACTATTCAGGCGCAACCGACTCTTCCCAAATCGGAACGAGAAAGCCTTCTCCGACGCGATTGGTTGCCGATCTTGTAGGCAGGAAATCAGTCACTTCCACAAGTTGATTACCGAGTATCATTCCCTTGCCTCTGCAATGTGCCATTATCGCACCTTCGGCCAGATAAAAATGATCGTTTTCCTCTGTTGCGGTTGCTGGAGGTATAAAGCGAATCTCCTTCGACATCTGAATGAGAGATGTTTGGAAGCTACGATCAAGTTCAATCGTGTCATTGGTTGTTTCAGCAAAGATGGCGATCATCCGTCCGTCGCTCGTTGTCGCTAGGGTTTTCCAATATTTTGTCATGTTGATTAGCGAATTGGTAACAGTGACACCCCCGGTGCCAAAACCCAGCCCGCCTTTATTCCGCCGAAACCCGACATCATTCTTCGGGTCACGTCACGGAGAGGCGTGATTTCGGAGTATCCGACCAAAGTCGTACTATCCGCAAGGCAGCAATATGTAATCATCGAATCGATGGATCAGCGCGAAGATGAGCTAAAGCGAATGTTGCGGACGGCGCAACGGTCGCTTCAGGCAGCGGGGATCGTCACCATATGAGAACGTCAATTCGTCACCAGGAGCCGGTGTTCACGATCGGCAAAGCGCCGCTGGTTGCGGGGACGATTGTCCTTCGGAACTACGTGCGAGCCCGGAGGCAACATGAGAGACATCCCAGATGGAGCGCCTTGATTTCTCGTCTCCTGT
Organism: uncultured Verrucomicrobiae bacterium; assembly: GCA_963771865.1. Classification (GTDB taxonomy): domain Bacteria; phylum Verrucomicrobiota; class Verrucomicrobiia; order Chthoniobacterales; family UBA10450; genus Palsa-1392. Next base: position 16,659 of record CAVYVJ010000008.1, on the reverse strand, counting down.
TTCGGCAGACTACGGCAAAGAATAGTGTCTTCAGCTTCTGGAAGCGGGATTGGTTCCGCAGCGAGTTGAACATCGGATCGAGCCGGAGAACGCGGGAGTGAGCGCCCGGACCCAAACCAACGGCCCTTGATACGAGGTCGAAGGGAGTTATTTTTCAAGGCACGCGCGCAGCTACGGCATGGCCCTCATCGGATGACGTCAATCTGACCGACGACAAACTGGGCCTGACTGCTGGACCATTTAGCCTGCTTCCGAACCGCACGACAACACGGCCAACACGATCCTGTCCGCTAGCCGCATCTGACAGCTTGCGGCCTCGAGAAGCGCCGGAGTTGACACTGTCGTCAGAATGGAGAAAACGAGGCGGCAGGCTTCATCATGGGTTTGATCGTTCAAAAATATGGCGGCACTTCAGTCGGCAGCGCCGAACGCATCCGGCGCGTGGCGCAGCGTCTTCTCGCGACGAAAAAATCCGGTCATGACGTGGTCGCGGTCATCTCCGCGATGGCCGGAGTGACCGATGGCCTGATCAAGCTGGCGCGCGAGATGTCGCCGCAACCGAGCGAACGAGAGATGGACGTCCTCCTCGCGACCGGCGAACAAAGCGCAAGCGCTCTGACGGCGATGGCGGTGAACGCTCTCGGGGGCAAAGCGGTTTCGTTAACCGGGGCGGCGGCCGGGATCGTGACCGACGGCGTCCACACCAAGGCAAAAATCTCACACATCTCGCCGCGCCAGATTCACGAATTGCTCGCTGAGGATTACATCGTGATTGTCGCGGGATTCCAGGGCCAGAGCCCGGAAGGCGCAGTCACGACGTTAGGCCGGGGTGGTTCCGATCTGACCGCGATCGCTCTCGCCGCGGCGTTGAAAGCGGATGATTGCCAGATCTTCACCGATGTTGACGGGGTTCATACGTGTGATCCGCGGGTCGTCCCGGATTCGAGCAAGATCGACGAGATCGCTTACGACGAGCTGCTGGAAATGGCGGGCGCGGGTTCGAAGGTGATGCAGTCGCGCGCGGTTGAGTTTGCGAAAAAATTCAACGTTGGCTTTGAAGTTCGTTCCAGCCTGAAAGACGAACCCGGCACCAAGGCGAAGGAAGCAACCCCAAACATGGAAGACGTCGTGGTGCGCGGCGTCAGCCTCGAACGCAACCAGGCAAAAGTAACGATTCGCGGTGTGCCGGATCGACCTGGGTGCGCCGGAGCGATCTTCACTGCGATCGCGGGCGCGAATCTTAGCGTCGATATGATTGTGCAAAACGCCTCGAGCGCTGAGACGACCGACTTGTCTTTCACGTTGCACAAGGACGATCTCGTCCCCGCCGAGATAGTGCTGACACGGGTCGTGCCGAAAATCGGCGCGTCCGCGATGAAGGCGACCACTGGCGTGGCGAAATTAAGCGTCGTCGGTATCGGGATGCGCTCGCATGCCGGCGTGGCCTCGCGGCTTTTCGAATGTCTTGGTGCCGCCGGAGTGAACATCCAATTGATCTCGACCTCGGAAATCAAGATCTCGGTTGTGGTCGACGAAAACGAGCTGGACCGCGCCGCGCAAGCGACCCACGCAGCCTTCGGCCTCGCGCAACGACGACCGCCGTCAAGCGCCTCGCCGGCTTAGCGCACGTTAGGAAATAACGTAGCCGGATGCTTGCTGGTGGGGCGAGACTCCGTCGAGCCGGAGGGAAGGGGTTGATTTGACGAAACACCGTTCACCCCCGGGCTCGACGGAGTCTCGCCCTACCACCGCGCCGAGCGTCGCAGCGGTTGGGCCACCACAATGTGACGGCTACGAGTTTTTTGAAACCGCTCTAGCGGGGTGTTTCGCATTCGTAGCGGTCGCCGCGGCGACCTGGTGGCGGCGACTCGCCGCCACGAACTTGGTCCGAAGGATTTGCGCCGTCGTTAGGCGAGACGAATTCCTACGCCGCTCCGACTCCGGCTACTTGACTTCCAAAACGTAAAATTCCGCGATCGCACTAACACGCATTTTCCAGCCGAAGATGCCAGCCTTGTAAACCGCCACCGCCGGATGATCCGCAAACCCGCCATAGTGCTCGTCCTTGTTCGCGAGCTTCCATTTCGAGCCATCCTCGAGCCGAATTACTTCACCGGGAACAATGCCATTCCAAGTGCCGTCGATCCTGCTCACGATCAGGTTTAGCTTCGCCTTCTCCTCGCGCGCGGCGGCTTTCTTTTCCGCTTTCTTTAACAGCTTCTCCCGGTCGCCTTGCAACCAGGCATTGAGCTTCGCCAGCTCGCCCGCCGACAACTTTTCCAGGCCAGCGGCCTTGAATTCCTCGGGCGTCATCGCGTCCTGAATCTCTTCCGGCCTCATACTCGGCGCTCAGAGCAGGCGGGGCGGTGAGCGAGAACTCAAGGGCGATCGCCAAAGCGAAAAAAGTCGGAAGCAAGTCGGTAAGTGGCCATTTTCATAAGAATGAGAGTGCCGAGTGCCGCAGCGTATCAAACGGCGGTAATGGGTCAAGCGCGGCGATAGTTGTAGCCGGGATCGGCGATCCCGGCCGCGTCGCGTCAGAGCCGACCAAGCCTACTCGCCTGCCGGACGATCCAGCTCTTTCCGCATACGAACATGCTTGACCGCATCGAACATCGTCGGCGCCGGACCAACCACAGCGAATCCGTGTTTTAGATAAAAGCGCCGCGCCTCCTCACGAGCATTAAGAACAATCGAGGTCGCGCCCATGCGCGCGCGCGCGACGTTCGCATTCCTGCAAGATCTTGCTACCCAGGCCGCGGCCTTGGGCCGACGGATCGACCGCCATGAAGCGGACCTGCGCTTCCGCCGGCGTGTTGAAGTGGAGACGGCCGATCGCGAGGGGACGCGAATCCATTCCGACAATCATGAAATGCTCGCTCTGGCCTCGCGATCGTCCTTTTCCGATCCGCGAGGCTGCTGCCACGGCGCGCGCAAAACCCGCCAACGCAAATCGAAGTAATCGTCCCATTCGGCCGCTGACTGCGGAGAGACGGGCGGCTTTGTAGGAACGTCATCGGCATCCATGCTCGAATATAATCCGGGTGGAGAAGGGGAAAGGCGATTTTGCGGATCTTGTAAGGCAAATTTGCTCGTAAATGCCGAGCCCCTAACGCGTGGTTTGCGCAACGACTTGCCAAAGAAAATTCTTTAATCTAAGAAAATCAATTTCTTATGGCATTTATTTACGCAATAATTCTTTTTTCTTGTCGAGTACCGACCGTGCCGCCTAGCGTAGTGCCAAAGTCCACCTGTTCCGCAAATCCGACAACAACTGGAATGAAATCCCTTTCGCTGCGATGAAGCGAGTCACTGGTATTGGCGGCATCTTCTTCAAAGCCAAAGACGCTCCGGCGTTACAGGCCTGGTACAAGCGGCACCTCGGAATCGATGTCCAGGAATGGGGTGGCACGGCTTTCACCTGGACCGACGGTGAAGGTAAGCCGGTTGCCGGAACAACCGCCTGGCTCATTGATTCGGCGGAAAATGACCACTTTGCGCCCAGCACTGCAACTTTCATGGTCAATTACCGGGTGGAGGATCTCCATGCCCTGGTTAAAGTCTTACGCGAAGAAGGCTGCAACGTTCTCGAGAAGATTGACGATTCCGAGTACGGGAAGTTTGCCTGGGTCATCGATCCAGAAGGAAACAAGGTAGAACTTTGGCAACCGCCCGCCGGCCAATGACCATGGCAATCGGCCTCAGCACGAATCTGCGGCCTAACCCTTCGGTCAAACCGACCCGTTCCGAGCTGCGCCTTCCGCGGGCGGCTCACCTCTAAACGTTAGGCAAAAAACAAAAACCATGACTACAACGATAATCCAATACCGACTACCGGCGGGCGTACCCGTGGATGCCGTGAAGAGCGGCTTCCTCGAAGTTGCGCCGTTCTTCAAGAGTCCTCCTGGACTGCTTCGGAAGTATTTTCTGCTCTCGGATGACGGCGCGACAGGAGGCGGCGTCTACCTTTGGACCTCACGGCAGAGTGCACGCGACTTTTCCGAAGGGACTCTCCGCCCGATGATCAAAGAGAAGTTTCACGTGGAGCCGTCGATTGCCTATTTCGATACGCCCGTTGTCGTCGACAATGTTTCTTCTGAGATTTTATCCTGATTTGAGCGACCCAAAACGGCCTAGCGAACCGGCTCCAGCGGCCCGCGGGTGCGCTGTGTTTCATGGCGGGCTTAAGTGGCGCGGGTCGCTGGAGCCGGGGCGCGAGCCTAGGAGGGAACGGTTTCACGGCATTTTCTCCTCCCTTGGGGCCATGCCAATAACATCAGACAATGTATGTCATATAAAATTGCTATATGGGAGAAATGCAAGGAAAACATTCATTCCGTCCCGACAAACGCTGTGGGACAATAATATTCACTTTCGTCTGGGGCTGCGGCGATTAAAGCAAGCGAGACGTTCGGTTCACACCCGACGTCTATGCACCCGAACGAAAAATTTCCCGATCCGTGGCTCTACGATATGGACGCGCTGATTAAGGACCTCGATTATGTCCGCGAATTTGTTCTGAAGATCCCGCTGCATAACGACACCCATTTGCCAACCAACGCGGCAATTGCCGCCCTCTGGGACCTCCGCGAATGGCAAAAGCGCGCTCAAGACGGGAAAACGCCCCCAGCCGCCAAGCGCACCCGCCCGGCACGGAAAGTGGCTTCTATCCGCGGAGCATCGGCCGCTTAGAGGTTTCCCTGCCTCGGCGTGCCAGAAGATTCAGCCTTGGCACTGAGTCCCCGACTCGGCAGACCATGGAGAGTCGCGATTCGGCTGCGAAAACCCTGTGGGCGCTTGGGCTTTAATCGATGCGGTTCGCAGAGCGGGGTCACCTTACTGCAGCGACTGGCTAATCTTAGCGACCGTGTTGCTCCCGTAATTCGCTACCCAAATGCTCGTGCCGTCAAAGCAAACATCGTTGGGAGAGTCCCCGACCGCGATCGTGCCGTGATCTGCGCCAGTGGTAGACGAGACCTTGCTCACGCTATTACCATAAAAGTTGACAATCCACATAAGCCCGCCATCGAACGCGATACCCACTGGGTAATCGCCGACCGGTAACGTAACCAACCACCGCCCCGTTGTCAGTGCGGACCGCGGTTACGGTATTGTCGTGCGCATTTGTGACCCACACTTTAGTGCCGTCGAATTCCAAGTTTACCGGAGTATTGCCAACCCTCACCCGTCCGAGGTGTGAGCCATCGCTGGGATTAAGCTTCCATACCGTGTGGTCGCCGCCATTCGCGACCCAGATGGCAGTTCCGTCGAATAGAACGCCATATGGTTGCGACCCTACGCGATATTTGGCGAGCAGCTCTCCATCACTGGCGCGCAGTTTCGCGATGGCGTTGTCGAACCCGTTTGCCACCCAGACGTTGGCCCCGTCATATGCGATCCCTTGGGGGCCACTGCCGACATCGAATGTGCCCAATACAACTCCATCGGTCGCGCGCAGCTTCGTGACGTTGTCACTGAACGTGTTGGACACCCAGATATTAGAACCGTCGAACGCGATCCATTCCGGACCGGACCCTACCGGAAAGGTTCCCAGATTGGTGCCATCGGTAGCGCGCAATTTGGTGGCTGTATCGTCAAAAAAGTTTGTCACCCAGATGTTGGACCCGTCGGAGATCAGAGCGGTTGGACCGTTTCCCACTGGGAAAACCTGGATATCGGTAGGCTTGAGGGCCTGCGCTTTCGTAACGGCGGCGTGCGGTGGAGCAGCGGCAACTGGGAGGACAAAAACTCCGCTGATGCAGAGAAAAAGCGCGAAGAAGTTGGTTTTGGCAGATTTCACTCTAGTCTTTTACGGGACTGAATAGTCGCATGTCAATCCTAATCAGCCCGGCTCAAAACCGCAGCCGGCGCGGAAAATGGCTTCTATTTGGCCTACAAAACTGGTAATGGGCCAGCAGTTTCGCTGTTCCCGTAAAGGCTTGACTTCCGTGCGGCGATTGCTCACGCTTCTCTGCATGAAACGAGCACTGTTTCTTACCGCATTCTTATTACCCGGATTGTTACCACTCACACTGGCTCAGGCGCTTGCCCGGGAAGCTAGCCTGCGGGTAGAGTTGGTTACCACATTCGATTATCCCGACAGCCAAGTCATTTTCACCCAGCCGACGGCGATCAATGAAGCGGGCGATATTGTCGGCTATGCAGTGACCAACGACCTTGTTTATTTCGGTTTCGTGCGCTACGCCGATGGCAGCTTCAGCGATCCGATTGTCGAACCTAGCGACGGAGATAATTTCACCGTGGCCACCGGCATTACGGATGATGGGATGATTTGCGGATACTTTAGAGATGCGGCGACTCGGGAGCACGGCTATTTCCTAAGTAATGGCACTTTTACGCAGTACCATGTCCCGGGTGCCACGAAAACTCTGCTTTTTGGGATCAATGATGCTGGAGATGTCATCGGGGATGCCTATGGCCCTTCTCTATTTCCCTTTATCGCCGTCGGCGGAATTATTCAGACCATTCGCATTCGAGACCCGCATAATTCTGACTATGTCTTTCCGGGCGGAATTAACAACGTCGATGAATTTTCAGGCTACTATCTCGCCCCGAGTTTTTTGCCTGCCTACGGCTTCTTTGGCCAGGCCGGCGAGAAGATAAGAGATCACATCGCACCATCGAATGCGACACAGACCTACTTCTACGGGCTAAACGACGATGGCACAGTGGTGGGATCAGCCGCAACGGCGAACGACGGACATAGCCAGGGATTGGTGGCTCGATTGCCGAATCGTTATGTATTTTTCGCCTATCCCCGTGCAATCACTACTGAACTTACCGGGATCAATAACGGTGGGCTCATCTGCGGCGCTTACAAGGATAACATCCCTCACATCCACGGAATCATCGCTCAACTCACCGTCAATTCGGCCGAGTGAATAATTATCAGCGGCTTGGATAATCCTTGTCCATCGGTCCACCGCCGGTTCGTCCTCGCACGAACGTGTGACCTAACCCTGCGATGGAGCGAACGGCAGACCGCTGTGCGCTCCGGTTTTTGAGATGACTTCGGCACTTCCACAACGAGCCACGCGCGCCGTTGTCCGCCGTCGCTCATCTTGTTCTCGTTAGCCACTGGCACATGCGAGCACAGATTTCATGGCTGGCCCGGGGCTGTTCGCCGCCTCGCTCACTCCGCTCGTCCCCTCCCCAAGTTGCCAGCGGAAGCGCCTAACGACGGAAAAGGAACCGCCGCCTCGACTCGAAACCGCACCCGCTGGCAACCGTCTTTAGAGGCCCGATCGGGAAACCGCACCTTCGAGGACCTCCGGGGGAAATTTCATGCCGCCTTCTGACGACGCTCCCACGCCTCCAAATTCCCCGATCCCTGGCATTATGATACGGACGCCCTTCGGCACGGAGAGTCCGGGCATGAGCGACAATATTCTCGAACGCGAAAACACAAACGCCCGTCGCTCCCCCACCGCTATGACAGCCCCGGGGAACTCATGCGGTGTGTCGATGCTCCGGTTCGTTCTTGAAATTATAGGCTTGCCCTGACCCTATTCGTCGGCTGGAATAGCTCGCTGTGAGGGATTTTGGCAAATGGAGCAAGCAAGATTTAAGGCATTTTCTGGAGACTTCATCGCCGACGCATCCAGACTATTCGTTAGCGCAATTTGAATGGAATCGAAGGCAACGCGTTCGGAAAGCCATTGCTGCTGGTGTTCCGATATTAGTAGGCGTCTTGATTCTCCTTGTTCTCTGGCTCGATCATCGAGCAAAGCTAGGCGGTAGCAATCCGCCCGCCACAGCGCCATTAGCATCCACGATAGCGCCCACACCCGCCCTTGTGGACAGTCCCAGCAAAGCCACAACAGAAACACCGACGCCAACGCCAGCCAACGCCAACACCAACACCGACGAAATTTCCACCGCCAGCGTCGTAATCAAATCCCGGCAGCCGCTCTCGCTATTAGTCTGCCCTTACCCAGAGGCGAAAGCTGTCTATCTCGTGGTCAGCTACGGCCACGCCAGTGCCGGCTCCAAAACCAACTCCGCTGTAGGTATGGTCCGGGTGCAGGAGTTGAGACCGCAAGACGGTCTCTCCATCGATCTGTATAATGATCGTTCCAGTAATGAATTTAACTTCGGCTGTGTGCCAGAGATTATCGCCCGTTCGCTCGTCATCTACGAAAGCCAGCTCGTTACATACATCATTATGGATGATGGCGATGTGGCGATTCTCTGAAGGATCGCAAAACAGCGTGTAATAGTTGTCAAACTCCACTCCGTAACCTCGAACCGCGGTCTCGGGATACACTTCAAACCCGAGAGAGCTACCCGCCTCGGGCTGGCCGTAGGCGCCCGCGTCTTTATAAAACATGAAGACGAACCCATCGCCGCCGTTGTGATCTCCGCCTAGTTTGCCGACTCGGTAACGGAACTGCGCTTTCCACTCGGTGGCGGTTAGTTCGTAATTAGCGAAAACGGCCGCGGCCCTGGATTCAAAAGGTCGAGTAAGATGCCACGTCTGGCCGATGGAATCCCACACTGCTTCGGTATTTGAATCATCTGCGTAACGATGCACGCTCCACTTGCCGTTGCTGTTCGGATCGGTCGCAAAATCTTCGGCGAAAGCAAGAGTAAATCCCTCCGCATCTCGCACCATGGCAGCGGGGTCGCCGGGGCGACCTGTGATTGTGGACGCGTCGAGAGTAGAGGCGGCGAACACGGCGGGCAACGAGGCGAGGGCCAGAAGATCAGTTAGCGTAAGCGAGGCATACATCTTTATTTAGATGCCGCTGTGCTGGAAGAATTCATGACAAGACTTTTTACCGGGAGTAAGATTGGTCTGTCAATCCTTGATTTCCGCGCAGTCGCGCGCGCGAGGAAGGTGACCGCGCGGTTTGCTGTTTCAACTCCCAACGATCGAGCGCAGCGCCAACACCCTGAAAGTCGCGACCTTCCGCTTCGAATCGCACAAACGCCAAATTTCTGGCATATCCATTTGATATTGTGCTAGTCGCAGAAGATCCCGGAACCGCGAAACAGAGGCTTCTTTCACTTTGCACTATCTGTTGCGGCACCTCCGCTCCAAAAGGAGTTGATTTTCACACATGTGTGCTCAAGTTGAACCTTAGTCATGCCTACAAAAAAATTGCCTCCTTTCGCGATTCTATCGGTCCTTTTCCTGAGCCTGACTGCCCTCTGCCCTCTTGCGGCGAAGGCACAGCTCCTCGAGCCTGCCGATATCCAAAGTTTCCCCGTGGGAAAGGGTCCATTTTTTCTGGTCTCTGACGGAGCCAACATCTGGGTGACAAACTCCGGTGAACGTACCGTCACCAAACTGCGGGCCAGTGATGGCGCTAATCTGGGGACCTTCCCAGTGGGAACTCTACCGGAATGGATCACGTTCGACGGGAGCAATATCTGGGTCTCCAACAACGGCAGCCACAATGTCACCAAGTTGCGGGCCAGTGATGGCGTCGTGCTCGACACCTTCGATGTCGGTCATGGCCCCGAAGGCATCGCCTACGACGGGGCCAACATCTGGGTGGCAAACTGGTTAGATAACACCGTCACCAAACTGCGGGCGAGCGATGGCGAGGTGCTCGGAATTTTTCGCGCTGATACAGGACCGGAAGGCATTCTCTTCGACGGAACCAGCATCTGGGTGGCTAATAGCGAAAGCAATAGTCTGGTGAAGCTCGATCCGAGTGATGGCTCCCTGCTCGGCAAAGTGGCGGTAGGCAATCTCCCCTATGCCATGGCGTTCGACGGCGCTAAGATTTGGGTCACAAATAACTCGGACGATACGGTAAGCGTCGTTCGCGCAGGCAAGGGGACGGTACAGGGCACGGTGGGCGTCGGGACATCCCCGGATGGCATCGCCTTCGATGGCCGATATGTCTGGGTTGTCAACGGCATTGATGACAATGTGATCGCGCTCTCGCCGAAAACTGGCGCATCCCGACGGACAGTCTCTGTCGGAGATGGGCCGATTGGCATCTGCTTCGACGGGGCAAGTATCTGGGTTGCCAACCACTTGGATAATACCGTCGATAAGTTCACCCCGTCGCTTGAGTAAGTCCCGCACACGGCGAATTCGCTCGAGGCGGTGAGACCCTAAAATTCCTACGTCGCCTTTGCGAGTGAGCATGCTCTGGATAGTCAGCTGCCCCCAAGATGCCAGCGGACGCGCCTAACGACGGGAGGGGACCGTCGCCTCGACTCGAAAGCGCACCCACTGGCAACCGTCTTTAGAGGCCCGATCGGAAACCGTCTCTTCGAGAGCCTCCGGGGGGAATTTCATGCCGCCTTTTGCCGCCGCTCCCATGCTTCCAACGCTTCCCGCATCTCCCGCGCTTCCTGCTGGCAGCGATCGCAGACAAAGTTGTCGCACGGAGTCTCGCCGGTGCGCGGTGGCGGCGTTCAGTCGCCGGTATGGAGATCTTTGAACGACGTGGCGATTCGTACTTCGTCGAAGAACCAAAAGTTTTCGTTGCCGGAGACATCAAGCGTGACCTGGTTGAACCCGGCCGCTTGAAAGTCACGTTTCATCCTCACGTGGGCATCGGGAATTCGCGGTTCCGCGCCAGGATGGGGATCGACGAAGAGCGACTCTATCCCGTTGGTAAAATCCAGCCTCGCCACCACCCACTGGGACCGGGTGCCTGAACGGACAGTGGTCAAAACCTGGTTTCTGTCATTGAGGATTCCGTAAACGCCCAATTGGTAGACAACGCCGAAGCTAACCAACTCCGAACTTGTGCCGGCGAGGGTTAGAAAAGCGGAGGAAAATCCATCGTCGCCCGAACGGTAGAGAATGAAGCCGACCCACACTACACCGCTGTTGACCGTGTTTAGATTAGCGCTATTTGAGTCCTCGTCGTCCGAGGAGAGATAAACACTCCCACCGGCGGAGAAGATGTTCCTGTAAAACAGCGGATTACCGGGATTCACCTGCGCATCGGCGCCATACCAAGCGGTTTGGCCAGGAGGCGCCCCAGCCGGCGGGCCTTGGCCGGCCAGCGCTCCCGCAGGATATTGAAAGCTGTCGGTAAAGAGCAGCTCACCGCGCACGGTGGACATGCCGGACATGAGACTCATCGCCGCCGTGATGGCGACAAGGAGCAAAAACTGACACCGCTGTTCGAATATTCTTTTCATCAATAGGTATTACGGGAACTGAGCCTGGAAGTTTCGAACATTCTGAAGGTCGCACACGAGCAGACGATGAATTACCAGACCCAAAGCCAACCAACACCAGTAGCTGGGTGGGTGTTGGTGCCGTTTCGACCAATTGGTGAAATCGATCGCGAAGCAAGCAAAGGCGCCCGAAATTTCTTGGTCTGTCATCGCGGCGAAGAATGCCAGCTCAAGAGTTCTCCTTTGCCGCCCACCGGCTGAGAGATCAGATCACTTATCTCCGGCGACGCCCATTTCCAACACCTGTCCACGCGCCGCGTCCGCTTCGACGAGCGCAGTGTTGATGGCAAACGCGGCCTGCATCCCCTCGGCCGCGGCCGCGATGACGAGCTGCACGCCGCGACTCGCATTGCCCGCGGCATAAACTCCCGGTACACAGGTGGCCGCATTTTCGCCACACTGGATACACCCATCGTCTTCGCAAAATTCACACCCGAGCTGTTCTGCGAGGTGCGAGCGTTGATGCTGCCCGGGAGAGAAAAAGAGTGCGGTCCGCGCGATCTCGCTCCCATCGTGAAAGCGAATGCGTTCTAGTTTATTCCCGGTGCCTTCGAGGCGCGCGATACGGGTGTGGATGATACGGACGCCGTTGCGTTCCATTGGTTCGAGCACTTCTCGGCCGCAATCCGGAGCGCCGTTGGTGCACAGGACGACATCTCTGCTCCAGAGCAGTAGTTCAAGCGCGAGGTCGGCCGCATCCTTCTTGCATCCAATAACCGCGAGCGGTTGGTCGCGATGTTCCCAGCCGTCGCAATACGGACAGTTGTGTGCCGTGATTCCGTAGAATTGGCGAAATCCTTCGATTTGCGGCAGTTCATCCACCAGTCCCGTGGCGAGCAAAAGCATGCGCGCAGAAACGCGTTCGCCTCCTTCCACGATCGCAGTGAAGCGACAATCCCCACGCTCGACGTCCAAGACCTTCAAATGACGTAACTCGATCGTGTCGTAGGGAGCAAGTTGCTCACGCCCGATCTTCAGGAATTCGGCGGGTGAAATGCCGTCGCGGGTGAGGTAACCGTGCAGCGCCTGCGAGGCTTCATTACGCGGATGCCCGGCGTCAAAGACGATCGCGCGCCGCCGGCACCGGCCGAGCACGAGCGCCGCGCTCAGTCCCGCGGGTCCGCCCCCCACGACGATGACATCGAGAAGATCATCATTCATCAGCTGGCGCACTCTTGGAGTCGGGTTTGAACCGCCTTAACGTTTTCATCAGCTCGGACCGACCACAAGCAGGGACCGACCACCAGCAAAGAAATCAAAACCTGCTTCATAGAGAAATCGGATTTAACCAGCTAGTTACACGCAATGCATGCTCGTTCCTAGCCACGCTTCAAAGACCATCAAAGTTTTGTTCACCCGTGACATCCGCGCACCACGAAAGTCAGCCGTATCGTGCCGAGAATCGAAATAATGATAGATCCGGCGCAGCCGATGCGGGAGGAAAAGAAAGCGAACATCAGGGCACCTCTTGCCGTCGCAGCTGAGGGGCGCGCGAGGCGAGGTATTGATTCAAAAATTTACCAATAATAGCGATTGCAATCAGTCGAAAGATCCAGCGTAGCATACCCATGATTCGCAGGTCATGTTCTGGCGGGCCGTATCGGTCTTCCGGCGAAATTACCAATGCATCATACATTGTGCCGCCGCCTGCAGCCACCCGTATCACCTAGGCTCAACTTTATAGTGCAACATTTGCTAGGTCCGCTCAGCGCCAAATTTGAATTTCCACGCGCACCATGCCGGACGACCTTCTAGAAAAGGGGCGGTCCAACCGTAATGAAATCTCGACGACGAACTCGCAATGAGTCGTTAGTTGAGGATTAAGCGGCCGAGCAGCGGTCTTACGACTCGCGGGCTCTCCCCTTCCCCGTCGGCTTGCTTCCGGTTCAAAGTGGAACTGGTGCGGACCAAAACATGAAAGTTAAACGGAAGACATTGTATTCCCTGGCCGCTGGCCTTCGACCGACAGAACCGAAATTTCGAGCAAATATCAACTTTCTGAAACTTCCACGCCCAATTGCCGTAGTTATATGTGCGAACTGACAGATCAAAACATCCAAAAACAAAATCATCATGAAAACCAACTCCAGCCTTTCCCGTCTCGTAGTGTTGCTGCCTCTTTTGCTGGGCGCGGGGCTGGGGCTCGTCCAGCCTTGTGCGGCCGCTCCATTTCAATTTGAGCAGAGCGGCAGTCTTCACACCGCACGCGAGAGGCATACGACGACATTGCTGACCAATGGCAAGGTGCTGGTCGCAGGCGGCTCGGGCCGCCTCGGCCTTCTCGCAAGCGCGGAACTGTACAATCAGGCGAACGGGCGTTGGTCGACCACCGGCAACCTTGTTACCGAACGTTTCTCTCACACCGCAACGTTGCTGACGAACGGCAAGGTCCTCGTCACCGGCGGCTACGGTCCTCACGATGTCTCTCTCACGAGCGCGGAACTCTACGATCCGGCGACCGGCTCCTGGACAGCGACCGGCAGCCTGGCCAATGGGCGCTATTCACACACCACGACGTTGCTGCCTAACGGCAAGGTGCTCGTCGTAGGCGGTTATTTTGGCACGCTCGCTATCTCGAGCGCGGAACTATACGACCCAGCGAGCGGGACGTGGACGGCGACCGGTAGCCTTGCCCAGCCACGTGCGCTTCACACGGCGACATTGCTGCCCAACGGCAAGGTGCTCGTCGCAGGCGGCGGCGGACTCGGCACTTTCGCAAGCGCGGAACTCTATGATCCGGCAACCGGCTCCTGGACAGCGACCGGCAGCCTCGCCACCGCGCGCAATAGTCACACGGCGACGTTGCTGCCCAACGGTCAAGTGCTCGCCGCAGGCGGCGATACCAACAACGCCGTTCTTCTCGCCAGCGCAGAACTTTACGATCCGGCAAACGGTTCCTGGACGACGACCGGCAGCCTCGCCACCCCACGCGATGATCATAAGGCGACGTTGCTGCCTAACGGCGAAGTGCTCGTCACGGCAGGAGAGAGCATCGGCCACAATCCAATTGCGAGCGCGGAACTCTACGATCCGGTCAGCGGATCCTGGACGACCACCGCCAGCCTCAGCACCGCACGCGAAGATCACACGACGACGTTGCTGCCCAACGGCAGGATGCTCGTCGTGGGCGGTTTTGACGGATCGTTCCAGGCAGTCGCAATCACGGAACTTTACGATTCGGCGAACGGAAGCTGGGCCAATAACAGTCGCCTTCTTACCGCACGCTATTTTCACACCGCGACGTTGCTGCCCAACCGCAAGGTGCTCGTCGCAGGCGGTCTTGCCTCGTTCAGTGGTCCCGCTTTGGCGAGCGCGGAACTCTACGATCCAGTGAGCGGGACGTGGACGGCCACCGGCAGCTTCGCCACCCCACGCGCATCTCACACGGCGACGTTGCTGCCCAACGGCATGGTGCTAATCGCAGGCGGTTTTGACAGCAACTTCAATCGTCTTGCGAGCGCAGAACTCTACGATCCGGCGAGCGGAACCTGGACGGAGACCGGCAGCCTCGCCACCGCGCGTGATAGTCACACGGCGACGTTGCTCCCCAACGGCAAGGTATTGGTCGCAGGCGGTCTTGGCAACGGCTTCGCATATACCGCGAGCGCCGAAATCTACGATCCGGCGAGCGGGATCTGGACGACCACCGGCAGCCTCATCACTGCACGCGGATATCACACGGCCACCTTGCTGCCCGACGGGCAGGTGCTCGTCGCAGCCGGTTTCAACAACCTCTACCTCGCGAGCGCGGAACTCTATGATCCGGCCAGTGGGACTTGGACAGTCACCGGCAGCCTGGCCGGAAAACGCCAGTTTCACACCGCAACGTTGCTGCCTACCGGCAAGGTGCTCGTCGCAGCAGGTTATAACAGTGGCAGTGGCGCTCTCGCGAAAGCGGAACTCTACGATCCGGCGAGCGGGACTTGGGTGACCACCGGCAACCTTATCACCGCACGCCAACGTCACTCGGCGACGTTGCTGGCCAACGGCAAAGTGCTCGTCGCAGGCGGTGCGAATCCCAACGAAATCGCCAACGCGGAACTCTATGATCCGGCGAGCGGGACTTGGACCTCCACTGATAGTCTCGCCACCCCACGCGAATTCCACACGATGACGTTGCTGGCCACCGGCAAGGTGCTTGCCGCAGCCGGGGATGGCGACGGCGGCGTACTCTCCAGCGCGGAACTCTACGACGTCGGCCTGGGTTTCAATAACGCGTGGCAGCCTCGTATCACCACTCTCGCAAGATCCGGAAACAGTCTCCATCTCACAGGCTCGCGCTTCCAAGGCATCTCCCAGGCTTCTTGCGGCAGCACTCAGGATTCATCGACCAACTATCCAATCGTGCAGTTGCGCAGCATCGACAACAGCCAGGTTACTTTCCTGCCGGCCGATCCGAACGACAGCTGGTCGGATACAAACTTTAATTCGGTCGGGGTAAAAGGCATTCCTGCCGGTCCCGCTCTCGTGACTGTATTCACCAACGGAATCCCGAGCACCGCGAAGTATCTGGTAGTCGAGGAACGTTAATAACAGTGAACCGGGTTCCGGCTCGGAGTATGGGAATTAGAAACGGACTCTTTCGGTTACTCGGGAGTCGCTTCGTTCCTCAACCAACCGTTCCAGTACAAACGTGAGCTGATGAAGTGCGTCGGAAATATTTTTGTGCGCATCCTCCATCAATACCGTGACACTGGCCTCCTCAAGCGAACGCTTTGCCGTTCGTAACGCCCGCTTCAGTTCATCTTCCACTGCGTCCACTCTGCTAGACAATAGCAACGCGACACACCAAAGGTATATAGGAATTTGTCCTAGTTTTAAGCGTGTTGCCTCTGGTTCATCACAGTTTTCCATCTTGACCAGCGCCCGCTCGAAAACCGCATCCTCTGCCATATCGACGCTCCGCAACCTTCGCCGTCTTGTGCGCTTCGATCCTGGGCTTCCAATAAGATAGGCTTCCGTCATTTCAATCATCCGTTCTAACCTCTAACGGATTTCCTCGCCGCCAGGGGCGACGGCTAGCGCGCTTCCGAGCGTCTTGTGGAAGCCCGCTCGCTTCCGCCAACCCTTGCGGTACCCTGACTGGCTGGTGTCTCTGCTCGAGTTGATTAACCGAGCATTCTCGTTCAACTCAGGCGCCTCGACGGATCAGGCCAGATTGAGTAAAATGTGTCATGGACACACACCTCACTTCATCCGCATCGAACGATGGCCCCCGCCATTTCCGGTTTCATCTTCCGCACCGGCATCTCGGCCCCGTCTTTGGCAACGATTGGTTTGCGCTCAAGGCGGAGGCTTTTGCTCGCTTCTTTGGCACGCCCGTCTTTCTAGTTGCGCAGACGTTGATGGTCGGGATTTGGATCTTTCTAAACGCCGTCGGGATATCGCACTTCGATCTTTATCCATTTATTTTACTCAACCTGGCCTTCAGCACGCAGGCCGCTTATGCAGCGCCGCTCATTCTCCTTGCCCAAACTCGCCAGG
>CAVYVJ010000007.1:0-61597 GCA_963771865.1 uncultured Verrucomicrobiae bacterium | reverse complement strand
ACATCGAAATTCGCCAACTGGGCATTGTGCCTTTGCCACATCGGCGTTTTAGGAATGGAAATTCAACTAAGGAGGCAATCAGCATCATGAAACCAAAACAAATAATTATCAGCATTCTGGCAGTTCTATTCGTGTTCCCATTGATGGGGACGTTCGCTCAGCAGGCAGCGAGCTCGGGCTCTATCGAAGTGATCACGACTTTTGATTATCCCGGGACCGGAAATTCGACGTTGCCGCAAAAGATTAACGAAAGAGGCGACGTCGTTGGCGAATTCATCGATTCGAGCGGAGTGACGCGAGGTTTTGTCCGGTTCAGCGATGGTAGCTTTAGCGAGCCGATCGTCGACCCTAACGATACCGTCGGTTTTACCGAAGGACGCGGCATCAATAACTCACGCACAGTAGCCGGTGACTACGTCATCAGCGATGGTACGGTTCACTCGTTTTTCCTGTCGGGCAGCACCTTCACCGAATACGATGTTCCCGGCGCGGTCCAAACCAATCTGCTTTCGATAAACGATCCCGGCGACTTTACCGGCGGGTTTGATCCTGACGGCAGCGGGATCTTCCAGGCGTTCGTCGACCGTGGCGGAACCTTAACGTCGTGTAGCGTCCCGGGAGCTGCTCGGGACCCTTGCTTACGAGATCAATAATAACAAAAAGTTGACGGTGGGATACTATATAGACGCCGCAGGAATCCTTCACGGCTACTACCGGGATGCCAATGGGGCGCTGCACTTCCCGATCGATCCTCCGGGCTCCGTTGCGACAGTCCTGTTTGGAGTTAACAATAGGAACTGGGTGGTGGGCAGATATGCGGACAGCGCAGGCGTGACTCATGGACTCTTCTTTGTCCCGCCAAACAACTTCTTCACTTTCGATTTTCCCGGATCAACCTTTACATCGCTTAACGGAATCAGTTCGCAGGGAAATATCTGTGGTCGTTACGTCGATGCTTCCGGCATTGCCCACGGATTCATAGCTCGCGTCAGAGGCACACCGCCGACAAATGCGGCGGGAGCCGGAAATGAAGGCGCACGTTTCCCGGTCGCTGGTCACTCCACTCGACCCGTCGCCCTCGGCGTGGGGAGGTGCAATGCCGGCGCGCTGAGTTGAGCATCGGGGGCCTGCGGGGAAGCGCTTTTTGACGATCCGGGCCTGCAGGCCCCGGCCGGCGTGCTGCGTAGTTCGAGCGCACGATCGCGTTCGATCAACGGAACCGAACGATGTGAACGGCGCCGGGAATCGTTGTTGCTGAAGTACCGTCAGAACCGCAGCGGTGTTCAATTCGTGAGACCGTTTTTAGTTGGACGCGAACGCGATTTCCTTTTCACACTAGCTCTGCGAAAAAACTGACGCTCAACGAGACGTCAGTCGTGACAGTCATCGGCAAAGCGTTTTGGGACCTCGGCCACGCGCCCAAAGATCAATCGAACCGGCGAAAGCACATGCCGGGCTATCCAGTTTGGGAAATTCATCCCGCCATGTAACCGTCCCGTGAACCTCCCGGCGGATATTGTCGGGAGGTTAGTCACGCCTGAAAAAATGCCGTTTTAAACCCGGAAGGCTCCCGATAATCGCGAAGACGAGGCTCCACCGCTTGTATACGTATCCCACCGAGGACTCGCTTGCCAGAGTGCCAATCGATTTTACCATGCGATGACGACCTAACCCGAAATAACTTCCGCATGTTTCCCACGACACCTTGCCGCGGCTTATCTCTTTGACTCATGATCTTCCCAGCTCATTCGCCCTCGAGGGCTATCCCGTCCATCTCGCAGAGTCCCAATCTGCTCGATTCTCGTTAGGTCGTTTTTTCCGCCGATGGATAGCGGATCACAGCTTGCTGGGAGAAGGGACTTATGAACTTTGCCGGGCTTCGTCCGATTGGCTCCGCGGTGCTGCTTGTTTTGCTCGCCGGAGCTGGCTGCAATCGGCCCAAACGAGCATCGTCAGAGTCGAGCACCCCGCCGACACCGCAGGCGGCTCGCGCGAGCATCACTACGCACGCGCCAGATGCATTCTACGATCCGCCGGCGGACGTGCCGCACCAGCCTGGCGCGTTACTGCGGAGCGAGCCGCTCAAGGACGTGATACTGCCAGCAGGCGTGCGAGGCTGGCGCATCCTTTATGCAACCACTGTGGACGACAACACGCCAGCGACGGCGGTCGCGACAGTGTTCGCGCCGACCGATCCTCCCGCAGGCCCACGTCCTGTCATCGCATGGGAGCACGCCACGACGGGCCTGCTGCAGAAATGCATGCCGTCGCTTTTGTCGACGCCGACCAAGGGCATCCCCGAGCGCAACCGGATCGTGATGGCTGGCTGGGTCGTGGTCGCGACAGATTACTCCTTCGCAGAGAAGGGTGGCCCGCATCCGTACCTGATCGGCGAAGGCGAAGCGCGTGCGACGCTCGATTCGGTCCGTGCCGCGCGGCAGATGTCAGAGCTTACGCTCGACAAACGCATGGTGGTGTGGGGTTACTCGCAGGGGGGACACGCAGCACTTTGGACGGGCATTGTCGGGCCGCGCTACGCGCCGGACCTCGAAATCCCCGGTGTCGCGGCCATCGCACCGGCCGCGAACATTAAGAACATTCTCGCGATGAACGTCGAGATGGACAAGCGGTTTGGACCGTATCTAGCGCTGTCGTACAGCCGGTTCTACCCTGACATCACATTCGAGCAAGCGATTCGGCCCGAGGCGCTCGATGCTGCGCGTCAGATAGTGAACTTATGCGATTTCGTCCCGCCCGAGGATGCGGAACGCATCGAGGCACTGGCGGCGACGTTCGAACGGTCCAGCATTGGCGACGAGTTCGAACAAAGCGCTTCAAGCTCGGCTTGAGCAGAACACGGCGGACGGTCCGATACAGGCTCCCGTCGTAATCGCGCAAGGTCTCTCGGACATCGTCGTGCCGCCGTCTGCCACCGACGCGTATGTTGAAGAGCGCTGCGCTGCTGGTCAACGACTCGAGTATTGGACATTCGCCGGGCGCGACCACCTCACGATCATCCAGCCCGGTACGCCGCTCGAGGAGCTGCTCATCAAGTGGACGACGGCGCGCTTCGCAAATGAGCCGCAAGCGACTGGCTGCGTCCGCAAGTCTTTCTGATTGTCGCGTGGGGCTTGAAAGGGCCCGGCTGTTTTGCTTAATCCAATTTTCGTTAGCCAGTTAATTTGATCGGACAGCTGTCGACGGCCAGTATGGACTCGTAGCAGGTGAGAAAGGGTGGATTTGAAACGATGAACCGTTTCCCGCGCCACGCTGCTTCAGTTGTTTAACCGCCGATGCTAGTTTCGCCAAACCTTGTTCAATTTGCGCTTGCGACCAGGCCGCAAATCCAAAGACGAATGCCGGATCCAACTGAGCCTTGATGCAGAAGAAAGAAAGAGGCCGGGGCCAAACGCCGGTTTGCTCACGAGCACGCATGAATAACGGTAAATCTTCCCTGCGCCGGAGCCAGGCGATGAAGTGCAAACCGGCCGGCGTTATTTCCAGATCGAAATAGTCGCCCAGCCATTTTTGGAATTGTTCGATAAAGAATACGCGTCGCTGGGCATAGAGTTCGCGGATCCGTTTCACATGGCTGAGGAAAAATCCTTCGGTGATGAAACGCGCCAGGGTAGCTTGATCAATCGCTGGGGAGTGCTGGTCCATGACAGCGCGCACCTTGACGAGGGTGTCGACAAGTTTTGGCGGTGCGACCAGAAAACCGAGGCGCAGCGATGGGTAAAGGATCTTGCTCATAGTGCCGGCATAAATCACCCGGCCGGCATTGTCCAAACCTTGAAGACATGGCAGCGGCGGCCCATCGAAACGAAACTCGGAATTATAATCATCCTCCAGGATGTAGCCGTCGCGCGACCCCGCGAACTCGATCAGAGCTTTCCGCCGCTTAAGGCTCATCGTCACACCGAAGGGAAACTGGTGCGACGGTGTGACGAAAATGAATCTGGGAAAATTTTGCCGTGAGCACTTCCCGATTACCAGCCCCTCACGATCGATCGGGCGCGGGACCACTTTGGCGCCGACAAACGCCAAGACATTACGTATCTGAAGGAAGCCGGGATCTTCGATCCATGCCACTTCACCCTCATTGATTAACGCGAGCGCGCATGTCAGCATCGCCTGCTGCATGCCGCCCACGACGACGATTTGGTCGGGATGACAATTGGCACCGCGGAAGTCGCACAAGTAAGCAGCGATTGCCTTCCGCAGTTCGATCTCGCCACGGCTTGAGGCATAACGCAACAGGTGCGCTCCCTTTTTTGCCAAAACCTGCGCGCGCAAGCGTTCCCAAACAGCAATTGGGAATTCATCGACCGCCGGCAATCCCGCGACGAATGTAACGCTCGGCGGGCCGCCAATGCCCACATCGAGTTGTCGGCCCGTGCGAAAGTCGGTCATTCTGGTCACTCGCCGGGCGACACGCGAGGAATGCTCGGTGCGCACGGTCGTCGCCGACGTGGCAGCCCTCAGAAAAGTTGCCGGTAAATGATCGGCGACAAAAATACCAGACCGTTTCCGAGCTTGAAAATAGCCCTCGGCAAGCAGCTTTGAGAACGCCTGGTTTACGGTGGGTCTCGAAATCCCGAGAGTTGCACCGAGAACTCGTGAGGAAGGCACACGGGACGTGCTTGAATCAAAACTGGCGCTCTCGAGTTCTTCTCGTATTTGACGATACAGTTGTTGGTAAAGTGGCTCGGACGACGCGCGATCCAGGCGCACCATTTCAAACGACATGACTAAACGACGCCGGCGCCGCTTTGGGGCCGATGAGACTGTGCGGCCGTAGATCGCGCCAGTCATCTTCACGACGCGATTTTCGCATCGAGAGAATGTTTTCTCAATTTAGATGCAGCCGTAATAGCGGACTTGTGTCCGACAAAATCGGACACAAGTCCCGATACTGCGCAGCTCAACGGCCCTGGTTCCCGCGCCAACAATGCCGGGTTTGTTCCCAGTCGCGTTTGAACCGCAATGTGAAGGTCGCCATCCTCAACGCGCCGGCATTGCACCTCCCCACGCCGAGGGCGACGGGTTAAGTGGCGTGACTGGCGACGATGGGTTGATTGGAGTGGCCAGCGTGCCCGTCTGATTTGCCGACGACATGCCTTGGGCGCGAGCTATGAATCCGTGGGCAATGCCCGAAGCATCGACGTAACGACCACAGATATTTCCCTGCGAACTGATTCCGTTTAGAGATGTAAAGGTTGACCCGGGATAATCGAAAGTGGTGAAGCTGTCTGGCGGGACAAACAACAGTCCATGAGTCACGCCTGAGCTGTCCGCATATCTTCCCACCACCCAGCTCCTATTGTTAACTCCAAACAGGACTGTCCCGACGGAGCTTGGAGGATCGATCGGGAAGTGCAGCGCTCCGGAACTATCCCGGTAGTAGCCGTGAAGAATTCCTGAGCTGTCTATATAGTATCCCACCGTCAACTGCTTGGAATTATTTATCTCGTAAGCAAAGGTCCCGAGAGCTCCCGGCATGCTAAACGTCGTTAAGGTTCCGCCAACGCTGACGAACGCCTGGAAGATCCCGCTGCCATCAGGATCAAATCCGCCGGTAAAGTCGCCGGGATCGTTTATCGAAAGCAGATTGGTCTGAACCGTGCCAGGAACGTCGTATTCTGTGAAGGTGCCGCCCGACAGGAAAAACGAGTGAAGCGTACCATCGCTGATTACATAGTCCCCAGCCACTGTGCCTGAGTTATTGATGCCGCGTCCTTCGGTAAAACCCACCGTATCGTTAGGGTCGACGATGGGTGCGCTAAAAGTACCGTTCTTGAACCGGACAAAACCGCGCGTCACGGCGCTCGAATCGATATACTCGCCAACGATGTCCCCCCTTTCGTTAATCTTTTGCGGAAGGGTCAAATTTCCGGTCCCGGGATAATCAAAAGTGGTGATCACTTCGATAGAACCCGAGTTGGGTGCCTGCTGAGCGAACGTCCCCATCAATGGGAACACGAATAGAACTGCCAGAATGCTATTACATATTTGCTTTGGTTTCATGATGCCTATTACCTCCTTAGTTGAATTTCCATTCCTAAAACGCCGATGTGGCAAAGGCACAATGTCCAGTTGGCGAATTTCGATATGACCAGTTGCGTGTTAGGCTACCGCTACGACGTCGCAGACGGTTCTTCAGGTGGCGTTTAGTCACTGACGACCTGCGAATATTGCCCACGACCGTCGATGACATGGTGCGCTCGAGGGTCACTCCATCGTTGCCATAAACAAGCGCTTCGCCCGCACTGCCTCCGAAGCGTTCGCAGGGCCTAATTGATCCCCTTGCGCTTTGCATCGGACGCTCCAAACGCGGCGCCGCGCCTGGCGTCCCCCGAAGGGAAACCCAAGCGCCGTTGAATCTTTGATGGCGGAAAATGATCGCGGGTGGCTTGCAACCCCTGTAAAGATCACTGCGTGGCCCCTGAATCCGAGAACACACTAATTCAAGATTAAGCGATTTGAATTCCCCTCGAACGGTTTCAAAAATTTCGGTTCGCGATTATTTGAATACACCGAGAGCGGCTTTGGTTTAAGGCAAGCCTCCATTACAGCGAGGGCAATGATCTCACGCTGACGGTCGTGCCGTAGTGCGGTCAGAAGCCAAGTGATTCCCCATCAGTGGCAAGGTTATTGCAAGGCTCTTGCAACATGCAAATGGTGCCCGTCGCTCAGATTTGGCTCATCTGTCCGCTCAAAGCCTCACGCCTGGGCTGTGGCGCAAACGCCTGCTGGAGCGCCCCATCCGGTCGGAATCCGGTATTCCAGAAGGCCCTTCTGAATGTCCACGCCAGCGACTGCCGAGCGGCCATTTTGGCGGGCCTGATATCGCGCTTCATAAATGGTGTCGGCCACAGCGGGCAACCTCATCTTGCACGTCAACGCGTAGCCCACAACAATATCGATCAAGTCGCGAGCCGGCGCCGGACCTGGCTGCGTCCCGAGGATATGTTCAAATGCACAGATGCAATCCCGCAAGCTGCGGGACGCTCTGAAAAACCTCGGAACGGCGATCAGTGATCTCCCCATTACTTCCACGTAACGTGTGCTGTTTCGGCGGTGGACGAAAAGTGTCAAACAAAGCTTGACCTTCGTTGCACGGACCGCTGTGATTGGGAGTCGACGAAGATCTGGAACGTCAAGAAACTCATTATGGAAACCGGACCATCAGGCAAGATCGAAGCTCAGGGATTGGGAATTGCCGCGGTGTCGGACAAACTTCTCCAACAACGCGCCCAAGACTTGGCCGAACAAGATGGCCGCACCGGGGCCACCAACGCCGACCGTGCACACGCCCTTGGGGAACTGAGCAGTCCCATCGCGAACCGCGCGCCTGAAGTTCCACCTGGCGATGAAAATTTGACCGTTTGGAACCAGAGTCCTGACGTGACCGGCCATCTTGTTCAAAATGTCTTGCCCGATGACGAGGCCGACATCTCGGCGGAACTGACGAAGGAAGGCGTGGAAGAGGCCGACCAGGATCGCCGTCGCGCGGCCAAAGACGAAGATCCGCCCCGACCGGATTAGGTTACCGGCGCAATCGTTGGCCTGCATTTCCGTTGCGGTCTACGCGAGGCCGCATTGAGCGCATGACGGGCGTTCGCGCTTTCGCTCGCTCGGCATTAAACCGCCTTGCCTAACGAGCCTACCCAGTGAACGGGGACCGGAATTGCAAGACTCTTGCAACGGCTATGCAAGGCGGCCGTCTCCTCGCATTCGGCTCATCTGCCCGATCAAAGCTTCACGCCTTGGCCGCGATGCAAACGCCTGCTGGAGCCTTCTGTCAGTCGGAATCCGATATTCCAGAAGGGCCCTTTGAAGATCTACGCCGGCGATGGCTGAGCGGCCGCGTTGGCGGGCCTGATATCGTGCCTCGTGAATGGTATCGGGACGCTGGGGTGTGGCGGGCGGTTACTCGCTCGGCATTTGCCCGGGCTGACAGAGACACGAGCTGGTAATCTTGGTGTCGGCTTTAGCCCAAATCTTTTGGAATTTCGCTTTCGTGGCTTTCGCTTCTTCCGAATTCTTGTTTTGCGCGCGCAGGCTTTCTGCGAGGCCGTAGAGCGACCAGCCATTGTCCGGCAACCGCGCCAGATCCTCGCGATAGACCTGCTCGGCTTCGGCGAAACGACCATTCCGCATGAGCGTCGCGCCTAACGAATGCCGGATTGGGATGAGCCAGCCCGGCGGCTCGTCGTATTTCAATGCGTCTTCCGCAGCCACGGCCGCGCGCAACTGGGCTATGCCGTCGTCTGTCTTGCCTTCGGCGAGCCGGATCTCGCCTTCGACCATCGGTGTGGCGACGCCGAGAATCGCTTCGCAACTGTTGTTGCTCCAGATAAAATCATCTTGCGGCACCAGTTTCGCGCGCTCTAGATAAATGCCTTGTGCTTTTCGCGCGTTCACGACGTCGCCCCTGGCTGCATAGGCGATGGCGCGGGCCGCGTGCTGGAACGCGCGAGTGAAGGGCATGTATTCGGCGTCTTGATCTGGTTCGGCTAGAATCTCATTCCAGCGTCCGAAGCGAACAAGCACTTCAAGCGGCATGGCGACATATCCTTCCGCCAGCATGGCGTTTCCCTTCAGGAAGTCCCGCGGCAGTTCCGCAACCATGGCGCGAATGTGTTTCATCGCCAGCGCACGCTGGCCGGTCATCATCGCGGCGTAGGCGAGCATGTGTTGGTTGTGCGCAACGTAGAGCGGAACCAGACCTTTCGGTATGCCCGCGATCTTCCGGTAGCGGCGGTCGGCCTCGACCGCTTTGATATTCGTGTCGACGGCCTGCTGCCAGCGGCCGCGGCGAATGTCGATGTGCGAAGGCATGTGGACGTTATGCGCTAGGCCGGGCTGCAGAGCCCGCAAACGATCCGCCGCGGCGTCCGCGCGCTCCGGGTGCGGAGAAGCTTCGGTCGCGTGGATGTAGAGATGATTCGCGAACGGGTGTTCTGGATTCAGCTTCAGGACCGTATCGAGCGTGGCGAGAATTTCTTCCGTTCCGGGATTCGGCTGACCTTCCGGCGTCCATTGGTCCCATGGGCGCAGATCCATCATCGCCTCGGCGAAAAACGCGCCGACGTCGGGATCGTTAGGGTAGCTCTGCCAAACCCTGCGCATCGCATCCGCGTAGGCTTGATCGAGCGGGGCGCGATCTTCCGGTTGCGGATTGGCATAACGATGACTCAGCGCCTCGATCAGGTCGCGCTCAACCGGCGAAGCGTGCTTGGCGTTTTCTTGCGCGAGCTTGAGTTCCTTCCACGCCAACTCCGCTGCGGGCGGCGGCACAAGCGGGAAATTGATGTGCGGCCCACAGGCTAGAGCGATGCCCCAGTGCGCCATTACACATTTCGGATCGAGCCGTGCCGCTTCCTGAAAGGAGCGGATCGCCTCTCCGTGATTGAAGCCATGATAAAAGGCGAGTCCTTGATTGAAATAGCGCTGCACCTGCAGCGAATCGGTCGTGATCTTACGTTTGTAAGCACCGAGCCCTTGAAAGAACGGTTCTTTGGCGTTGAGAACACTCGCGCCTCCCAAGGCAGTGGCCAGCGTGAGAACGAAAAGGCTGACTTTGTTGGATGTTTTCATTGAGGTGAATAATGAACTTCAACCTAGCGACCCAATTCAAACTTGGGCAAGCATTTCAAAACATGAATGAACGGCCTTTTTCAATCACGCGGCGCGAAGTGGTGCGACTAATGGGCAGTGCGGCGACGGCGACGCTTTTTCGATGGTCGATGAATGCCGCGGAAAAGACAATTGACCAACACCACCAAAATGCACCTAAGCGAGCATTTTGCTCTCGACGCACACTCCGAGACTCGGCAGGTTGCAAACAGAGACCACGGTTGCGACTGAGAACGACGTTTCCGTCAGCTCCCTGCTAGCAGGGCGTTCGATTCGAGCCGCATTCACAACGAGTTGTGTATGAGCAACGAACAGTCAATCGCTACAAGCTCCATCGAAGCTAGAACGATTCGGAAACTACGGATCAGAATTGTCCCGTTTCTTTTTCTCCTGTACGTCGTTGCCTATCTTGACCGGATCAACGTTGGATTCGCGGCGTTAACGATGAACAAGGAGCTGGGGATAACCAGCCAACAGTTCGGGATGCTCGTTGGGATTTTCTTTTTCGGTTACTTCCTCTTTGAAGTTCCCAGTAATTTATTGATGCACAAAATCGGCGCCCGCATCTGGATTGCACGCATTTTGATTACGTGGGGGATTGTGGCCATGTCGACCGGATTCATCCACAATGTACATCAGCTGTACGTGGTGCGTTTTCTACTTGGGCTGGCGGAGGCGGGGTATTACCCTGGAGTTGTCTTGTATCTTAGCTATTGGTTTCGCCAGCGCGAACGGGCCCAGGCCATCGCTTTAGTCTTGCTCGGCCTGCCTGTGGCCAGCATACTGGGCGGTCCGCTCTCCGGACTCATCTTGGATCATGTGCACTGGCTAGGTCTAACTAGCTGGCGATGGTTGTTGATTCTGGAAGGCGTGCCGGCTGTGATCTGCGGTGTACTCGCCTACTTCATACTGCCCAACCGCCCGGTAGAGGCGAGGTTTCTCGCGCGCGACGAAAGCGAATGGATTATGGCAGAACTTGCGCGCGAGCACCAGGAAAAGTTGGGCGAGTGCCAGATTTCGCTGGCAAAGACATTCACCCACATACGAGTCTGGCACTTGGTGTCGATCGAGTTCACATACCTTATCGGTTTGTATTCTCTGAGCTTCTGGATGCCCCAAGTGGTCAAGTCGCTGTCCAGCCACTACTCCAATACGGTGGTTGGCTTTCTCGTCGTAATTCCTCAACTTGTTGGTTTGGCAAGCATGGTTCTGGTATCTCGCAGTTCTGATCGACATATCGAGCGGCGTTATCATGCAGCGATCCCAGCGTTGGCCGGAGCAATGGGTTGGCTGCTGCTGGGCACAACGACCTCGCCCGTTGCCTCCATACTTCTGCTCTCGCTTGTGGCTGCGGGCATCTACAGCATGTTTGGTCCGTTTTGGTCTTTACCCACCGAGTTTCTGACCGGATATGCAGCTGCCTCAGGAATTGCCTTCATCAACTCGATCGGAAATCTTGGCGGTTTTGCAGGCCCTTATGCCATCGGCCTGATCAAAGAAAAGACGGGTAGCCTCCATTGGGGCCTTACCTTTGTCGGAATCTCCATGCTGGCGTCGGCGATCTTGTTGGTTCTGTTGCCGAAAAGAGCGCGCGTCCAACTGGCCTAAGCTTTGCGGGACCACGCCCCCACCGTCGCGAACCAGCACGCCACCGTCTTCGATTCCACAGCCTCGGCCTGCAACCTGTCCACCAGGGTGTCGAAACTACCCAGCGACTCGACGGGCAGGCGCAACCGCTCCATCTGCGGTCGCAAACTACATAGCGTATCGTAATACCATTGTGCCAGGTCGGGTTCCTTCCCCAACGACAGTTCCATGCGCACGGTCGGGGCGGGCAATCCCGCCTCCTGGAATTTCTGGTAAAGATCCGGTCCCATCTCAGGGTTGGCACAGGCCGCCATTGTCTCGCGAATGATAGAAGCCGCCGTAAACCAAAGAGGCAGCGGTGCCAGATGCGCAAGGACAGGTACCCAGGATGGCTCCTGAAAGACAAACACTCCTCCCGGCCGAATCGATCGTGAAATTGAGCGCAACGTTGCAACCGGGTCCGGCAGGAACATCAGAATAAAACGGCCCACGACCGCATCAAAGGGTTTTCCGTCCGGGATTTCACCCGCATCTGACTGGTTGAAGCTTACATTGGACAGGCGGGCCTCGTTCACGCGAGCACGGGCCTTGGCAATGGACTTCGGGTCCCGCTCAATACCCACAACCTCGCCCGAAGGACCCACCAGTCGAGCTACCAGCATCGCCACATCTCCCACCCCGGAGCCAATATCCAGAACACGTTGCCCGGGTCCAACGCCCGCCTCACGAAAAAACCTTTCGGTGGTGGGAGCGACCCGCGCAGCCTGCCGAATGAGGCGCTCGTGCTCGGCATCGGTGTTGCCTAGCACGTAATCAGCAGAAGCAAGGCTCGTTGTCATCCTAGTGGACTGGACACTACATCCTTCGTCGTCCTCGTTCAATGAATCGAGTGGCCTAACGAATTGTTTTAATTTTGGAGCCTAGAGGGTTCGAACCCTTTCAAAACAAGTGCACGGCTCTCTTTTGTTAGGAAATCCGACGCGTCTAAGCAGTTGCTCTTGGCATAAGCGAAGCACCCGCGCCTCGATTTCCTCTCGGGCACCTGATTGCCCATCAGTTGCGACGTCGGCGTAGGCGTTTCGACGGTGCAATGCGCCAAAATACGGCCGAATTTATAGCTATTCCAAATTATAGACCTCGACCAGGCCGATCCCGGTCAAGCCATTCTTGCCACTCACAATCGCGGTGTAAGCTCCGGGTGCAAGGCTCGCGGCAATCGCAGATTAGCGGTCGTCGGTCGGCGCGAGATCGTCGGCTTCTAGTTCCGCCGCCTGAGCACTGTCATCTCTCCAATTATCGTCGCTCGCGAAGAGACTCCCATTGCTGTCATGTAATTCTTAGGCGCAAAGGGCGATGTTGCCGAATAGGCTACCAATTTAGCGGGCACCGCACTCAATTCCTGGCGCCTTGGATTCCGGCTCACAACACCGGACCGAGCATCGCGACGGCGTTAATCCAGAGCCGACGCGTGATTGGCCAGCGGCCAACCATCTCGGCGTTTATCTCGTGCGATTGGACCAGGTATGCATTTTGACGGCGACGTATTTAACCGGTGACGGCGGAATCGTAGAGGAGGATGTTATTCTCGTAGTTCAGGTCAAAACTGCGCCGATCCATGTTGGCGGACCCGATCATGTGATTTCGCCGTCCAGTATCAGAGCCTTGGTATAAAGGAGTCCACTCTCGAATTCGAAAATGCGAACCCCGGTAGCCAGCAAGTCGGCGTAATAACTGCGGCTGGCTGCCTTGTACGATGAAGGAGTCATTGCGTGCCGGAAAAATGACAATGGTTTCGACCCCGCGATGAGCGCTCGCGCAGAGCGCCATCTGCATAGCTTCATCGGAAACATAATAAGCCGTGGTAGTGACGAGTTCACGGGTGTTGGTTCCGGTTCCCTATATGGAGATTACAAAAGAGCGCTTGACCTTATCTCTCTCGCCCGTTTAACATGAATTGTTCTAGCAAGGAACAGAGTCGGGCATTCCTAATCGCTTTCTGGGGGGATGCCCGGCTTATTCTTGGCCCATCTCGGTCAGCGCACGCTCAAAAACCGGATCCTCTGCCAATCGTCGGGCTGCTGCTTTAGCGGCGTCACAAGTGCGCGATTGCGCTTACGCTTGGCGACCCTGAGCAACATCGCGTTCACGGCCTCGTAGGGCACGGTGTCGGGTTTTCCCTGCTCGTGTCATCGACGACGCGAGGCAATTCTTTCAATATCGTAATCCTAAAGTAATGATCTGGTTTGTTGTCGCGGTTTCTTTTTGGGTGTCGCCCCGAACCAAAGTCAGGTACATTTCCTCGCGGGTCGTAAGAATGTGGTCCACGTTAACTCGAACTCATGCGCATTCTCATCGTAGAAGATGAAAAAAAAATCGCCACGTTCCTGCAACGGGGGTTGATGGAGAATGGCTTCGTTGTTGACGTCGCAGGAGATGGCGATAAGGGCTTGGACTATGCATTAGCACGCAATGTGGAGCTCATCATTCTCGATGTGATCCTTCCCAAGCGCGATGGCTGGTCGCTGGTCGCCGAATTGAGGCGCGCCGGAATCCACACCCCGGTGCTGTTCTTAACCGCGCGCGATAGTGTGAGTGACAGGATCAAGGGTTTTGAACTGGGAGGCGACGATTATCTCATTAAGCCTTTTCACTTCTCGGAACTCCTCGCGCGAGTTCGCTCGCTTCTGCGGCGGCCTTCGATCCGGCGCGAAGATACTATCGAGATCGGGGATCTAAAGATCGATCAGCGTCGTCATAAGGCGACGCGTGACGGTACGCTCTTGAATCTCACACCCAAGGAGTTTTCGTTGCTGTTGCATCTGGCGAATTCAGCAGGCGACGTTGTTTCACGAACAGAAATTGTCGAGCAGGTTTGGGACATCAATTTTGATACGGGAACGAACGTCGTCGATGTCATGATGCGCCGTCTGCGCGCAAAATTGGATGATCCCTTCGAGAAGAAAATGATCGAGACGATACGAGGGATTGGTTATGTCCTCAGGGCCGGGTGACCGTCTTAGAAACGCCTGATGCCATTTTCGCCCGAATCCTGGTCGATCACTCTGCGACTGGTAATTCTCTTCACGATTGCCGCCACCCTCCTACTTCTCGCCACCATGGCCGCCTCCTACGGGTTCGTGGTCCAGCACATCAATCGGGACAACGATCGTTTCCTTTTGGACAAACTGACGGCCCTGCGGGCCGATCTGGAGGAGGACGTTGGCCCGCAATATCTGGGCGAGGACTTGCTCTCCTCAGGCGGGGACGACGGCTCCAGTTACTGGGTAAGGGTTTATGATCCCATGGGGCAAATGGTCGCCGAAACCCAGCACATGGGAAGTCGCTTGCCAGCTCGGATTTTTCCGGTGCATTCCACGCTGCCGGCGGAGCGACCTCATGGTGTTAGGTATCGCGACGGTATGGGGAACGCCTTCGCCTTGGTCACAGCTAGCGCCACCGTGGGTCGCGCCAATTTTACTCTGCAGGTAGCCCAAGATCGAACGGTCGACGAACGATTCGCGGCGCACTTTGGCCTACTGCTCACCGCGATGCTCGGATGCGCCGTTTTAGCCTGCGCCGGCATATCATCACTCCTCACACGTCGCGCTCTGCGACCTCTAAAGCGGATGGCGGAATCTGCCGAACGGGTCGGGGCAACGCATCTGAACGAACGGGTTCCCGCTACCGGATGGCCCAGGGAGGTACAACCGCTCGCGATCGGATTTAACCGGATGCTGGAACGCCTCGAGAACTCGTTCACGCGCCTTTCGCAATTCTCCGCCGATCTCGCCCATGAGCTGCGAACGCCGATTGCCATTCTTCGCGGCGAAGCAGAGGGAGCTTTGATTAGGGCGCGCACGCCCGACCAGTATCGGGACGTCATAGAGTCCAGCCTGGAAGAATTCCACCGGCTCTCCAGACTCATCGATAACCTGCTTTTCCTAGCACGAGCAGAAGCGACTGTCACATTGACCAAACGCTCATTCGATGGCGGCCCAGCAATCGAAAAAATCCGTGAATTTTATGAAGCGGTATCCCAAGAGCAGGGAGTTGAGATTCGTTGTGAAGGTGAAGCAGAAGTTTACGCCGAGCCCACCTTGTTCCGTCGCTCATTGCTCAATCTTATTTCCAATTCGCTCCGCTTCACTCCCTCGGGCGGAACTATTTCTATTTCGCTGACCCGTCGAAAGAGCGGAGCGGACATCTCGGTTGCTGATACGGGTTGTGGAATCGCGTCCAATCATGTCGATAAAGTTTTTGACCGCTTTTTCCGTGGCGACGCGGCCCGGACTTCCGAAGGCACCGGTTTGGGACTGGCGATCGTGAAATCGATCATGGAAATACACAAAGGGTCTGTGTCTATCAAGAGTGATCTCGATCGAGGCACCGTCGTCACTCTAACCTTCCCTGATTTATCCGGAGCGAATCGCGCTTAGACCGCATCCGACTTCTACCGAAGATTTTCGTACACTACCAAGCAAAGATTCTTGCGCAGCAGGCTCGCTTGGTATGCGAACCCTCCCGTATCACGCGGCGAAAGATTACATTTGTATGTCATCGCTCTTTTCCGCTTGCGTCCTAGGTGCTGAGTCTGGTAATCGTTCCAGTTCCGGGGGAACATGGTCGGGCGCAGTCGGCTTTAGTCGCTGCGCCCGGCTTATTTTAGCTTAAGAGAATCACCATCTTCGGGTGATTTAGTCTGAACTCTCTATGTCCAAACTCCCAGGTGATCCACCCGTTTAGCCTCCCGACTGCACCGCGACCAATTGAAACACCGAAGAAGCGCAAACACACATGTTAAGAACAAATCGCAACCGCGAGAAAACTGAAGGCACGACGGCATAAGGGGTGATGCCGGGATCGCGCGCGTAATCGCTTTAATCTCCAATTCATGAACTTCAGATTACAATTCACGGTCACCGCTGTTTTGTGCCTTGATGCCTTGCGTCTCGCTGGTCTCTTGGTGATGTCGGTTACCAGGATTCGTCCGCGGAGTGGGGCGGCGCGCTCATTCAAGAATCGGCGCAATCCCACGTCGCAACAAGCCTGTTACCGATGCGATCTTGCGGCGAAGGACGATCGTCCGGAGGAATCCAATGTATCATTAAGAAAGCACGCAATTTATGGCCAAATATCATCTTCTCGCTCTAACGGTTTTTCTCGCGGCCGGGAGCAATGCGGCGGCGCAACAAAGTAAATCCAATCAACGGTCGTCAGGAACGACCGAGGTATTTGCGGCAGCGGACGGAACATCCTCGCAGTGGATCGCTTCCCAGCCCGACAGTCGAAAAAAAGATGGGAGTTATGAGAGGTACGGAACGACCTCAACCGGCGTTGATTTATACTGGACGGCTTTTGTCCCAGCGGATGGGCTAGCGCATCCGGCTGTTCTTGTTCTTCACACCGGTGGATTCAAGACTGGACCTGCCGGCCCCGCAAACGTGGCAAATGATTTGAGTAAGGCGGGATTCCTTGGCCTGGCCGCCGAGTATCGATTGGCCCCTCCTCACGTCCCAATGGACTCTCCGCACCACCCATTTCGGGGTCAAAACCAGGTAAGGCCGGTGGACGACGGCCACTATCCTGAACAGACTGATGATGTCCAGCTGGCCATTCGCACCGCGCGTGCTGATCCCAGATGCGACGGTCGAGTCTACTGCCTTGGCGGATCAGCCGGCGGTTCCCATTCGCTCTACATGGCTGCGACCGGAACTGCCGGTGATGATAGACCTGATTTAATGGTCGGTTGTAGTGGCGTCTACAATATGGCCGATCCGTCATTTATCGGGCAAGCGTGTGACGACCCCGTTACCTGTCCGCATTCCGCTTGTACAAATTATCTGGGGATCCGGGACAATTATCCGAATTTTACCCCAGCGGATATTGCTGCCCTGACAGCTGCATCTCCCGACACTTACCTAACCTCCAATACATGTCCTATTTTTGTGATGCGTTCATCCGATGATGCAACGGGAATATCACAAACATTCGATTCGTTGATCGAAACGATGATGGATATTGGGCTGACCGAATCCACATCGGCCGTACCCGAGGCGAGGAAATATAAGCAGGCGACGGTCCCGGTCCGTGCCTTTGCTCATGCTTTTGACTATTGGGACTTGCCCTTTGATGGCGTGCCGGGGCATCCAAGTGTTGCAACAACGGTGATAGTTTGGTTGAAGGGCGGCCCGCCAGGTCCTTAAGACGATAGCCCTACGGGAGAAAGGCTTGTTAGATCATCGTTTTTAACCTGCCGGAGTTGATGCTGCCGAACCACACTCATCCACGACGGGTCAACCAACCACTAATGGAGGAAAGCAAATGAAAACAGGATGCATGATAGCGAGAAAGAATTGGTACAGCTCATGTCAATGGCTGGTCGTCGGGCCCCTCGCGCTCACGACCTTGCTCGCCGCTAATCTCGCGGCGAAGCCGATTCCTGCCGCAACCGGCGATACCTGCCAGCAGACAGCGGCCGCTGCGCTTACTTCGTGTAAGGCGGCGGCACAAAGCGGTGACGAAGTTGCTTTGGGCAAATGTATAAATATTACTGATCCAACCGCGCGGCAGACCTGCGAGAAGCAGGCTGAGGCGGACCTTAAGGATGCGCTCGATACGTGCCAGGGTGGATTCGAGGTGCGGCAGAGCTCTTGCGAAAAGTTCGGACCGGCTCCGTACGATCCGCCGATTAATCCAGCGAACTTCGTCAGCAAGATCGATAACCCATACTTTCCTCTGGTACCGGGAACGACGTTCATCTACAAGGGCAACAATGCCGGGGACGTCATCATCGACAATTTCGCAATCACTCATGACACGCGTGTGATTGACGGTGTGACCTGTGTGGAAGTCCGCGACTCCGTTTACACCAACGGAGTCTTGACAGAAGACACCCGCGACTGGTTTGCCCAGGACAAGGAGGGCAACGTCTGGTACTTCGGCGAAAACACGGCGGAGCTGGAGGATGGCTTGCTGGCGACAATCGCCGGCAGCTTCATGTCCGGGGTGAATTACGATAAGCCGGGAATTATCATGAAAGCCCATCCGGCGATTGGTGATTTCTATCGCCAGGAGTTTTCTCTCGGGAATGCCGAGGATTATGGGCGGACGATTGGCCACAATGCAACGGTGACCGTCCCCTTCGGCACGTTCAACCACTGTCTCAAGTCCGAAGAGACCACGCCATTGGAACCCGACGCTCTTGAGGATAAATTTTATTCCGCCGGTGTCGGTAACGTTCTCACCGTAGATCAAGTCTCAGGAGAAAGAGACGAACTGGTGCAAATTTTTACTGAATAGGCCAACGCTTTAGAAGCAGGCAAAGTCGGCAAAGTCCACGCAGAACACATCGCCCCGGGTGCCGCAAGGGAGCACAAAGAGGGTCGTAGAGTTTAGAAATTATCGGTGACTAACTTTCGTCTGCGATTCGCAGCTATGGCTCGGCACGATCGCTCGACCTTAACAACACACGCCCACAATTCGATTGGCGTTTTGTTGTGGCATGTTTGTTCGATTAACTTATGTTCTGGTTCAATTGACTCCGATGAACTCCATGCCTGCGGCCGTTGATTACCGCGCAGCGCATTGCTCCGCATGATTGAGCGACCTTCACTTGCGGTTGTAGTCCCGTTTTTTAACGAAGAAAGCGCTGTGAAGCGGGTCTGCCGCGAATTGAAGGGCGTCCTCGATCTTAAGCTACCCGACACCGAAGTGATCCTCCTCGATGATGGTAGCGCTGATCGTACCGGCGAAAAGCTCGATCGAATCGCCGCGACCTGGCGGCGCGCTCGAGTTTTTCATTTGGGGCAAAACCGAGGCCAATCTGCAGCCTTGCTTTTCGGCTTTGGGAAAGCAGAGGCGCCGATTGTGGCGACGATGGATGGTGACGGGCAAAACGACCCGTACGATCTGGTGCGGCTGCTGCGCCGACTGGACGAGGCAGACATGGTGGTGGGCAAACGCATAGCCCGGCAGGATTCCTGGGCGCGTCGGGCAGTTTCGCGGATTGCAAACCTCTTCAGGTCGAAATTGCTAGCTGATGGGGTGTCCGACGCGGGTTGCGCGCTGAAGGTTTTTCGGCGCGAAATAGTAGAAACGTTTATTCCCATTCGCACGCTTTACTCCTTCATGCCAGCCCTGGCGGTCGCAGCTGGCTATAGGGTAGTCGAGGAGCCAGTTCACCATCGGACCCGATTACATGGGACCTCAAAGTATTCCACTCGGAGTTTCCTGTTTTGGCCAATTATTGATTTCATGGGGTTGGCTTGGTTTCGCAGAAGGCGATGCCAGTTTCGTAACAATCGGGTCACAACTAATCTTCTCGGCAACCTGAGTCTGGGAGACGAACTCTATCGCCGGGTCTTGCGCCGCCGCCTAATGACCGTTTCCGGCGCAATCATCGCCACACTGCTGGCGATCGCACTCCTCTTATTACGCTCCCGGGTCGCGGATGGGTTGACCGATCGGAAAATCGATCTTGGACGGGCCGAACATATCGCCCTTCTAACAGTCCCGAGGGGACAACTTCGTGCCGAGGAACTACGAATGGCAAACGGCCGCTTGGCATGGCTTATCGATGTGCAGCCTAAAGGTTCGACTTCCACGAATGAGGTCGAGATCGATGCGATTAACGGTCGCGTCATCGCCACTCGGGTGGAGTCGCCCGAAGAGGAGGAGTTCGAGCTCGCGGTTGAGGATCGTCAGGTGGACCCGCAGGTTCTTCGGCAGCTTTTAAACAAGCGGCCTAACTAAACAATCGGCCTAACGAATAAATGTTAAAGACGGGGCCGGTCTGGCGGCCCAATTACTTTCGGTGCGCTGTTTGGTTGATTGCGCTCGGAACTGCGTTTCAACTCGTATACTGCACACACCTCGAGTTGGTCGGGGATGAAGCCTACTACTGGCTTTGGTCGCGCCACCCTGACATCTGTTATCTTGACAAGGGGCCAATGATTGCGTGGTTCATTTGGCTCGGGACGGCGCTCTTCGGCCAGACCGTGTTTGGGATTCGATTCTTTGCCGTTGTTTTGGCTGGTGGCACCGGCTTCGCGATTCTGCTTCTGGGGCGACGTCTGTTTTCTGATCAAGCCGCTTTTTGGGCGGTCGCGCTGGCATCCATTGTCCCTCTATTTGCGGTCGGAGCGACGCTGATGACGATCGATACGGTTTATGTTTTTTTCTGGAGCTGGGCCGGGGTGGTTTTTTGGGAAGCAAAAGATACGAATCGGCTGGGTCCGTGGTTACTTACTGGTATTCTTGTCGGGCTCGGATTACTCGCGAAGTACACAGCGGCGTTTGAGCTGGTATCGTTTACCGCTTTTTGCCTAACGGACCGGCCGAGTCGGCGGCACTTCTGTCAACTTAATTTCTGGGCGATGCTCGGCACGGCACTCCTTTTTCTTCTTCCAGCCATTCTATGGAATTACCAGCATCACTGGCCAACCAGCGACTGGCTGCTGCAGCGGGGTTCACTCGATCGACGTCTTGCTCTTCGCCCTGGCGCCGCGCTGGCTTTCCTCGGCGAACAGGCCGGTGTTATCTCGCCCCTCATATTTGTTGGGCTCATTCTCCTGCTTGTTCGGCCTTCCCTCCGGCGCGTGCCGCAGCCCGCGACTAACTATGCCTTGTGGCTATTTCTTCCCCTCTTCGGCTTCTATTTTCTGCTCAGTTTTCATTATGCTGGACCACCCAACTGGACCGCCGCAGCTTATGTTGGCGGGCTGATTCTTCTTACTGGGCAGTGGCCGGCTCTGGCGAGGCGTTATCTCTGGATGCGCTCACTTGCGTGGTGGGCTATCGGTCTCGCCCTGATTGAAACCGCGATCTTGCACGAAACGCGGTGGCTTCATCTTTCGCATCGCGCCGACCCATTGGATCGGGCCCGCGGATCCCGGAATCTCGCCGGGTGGGTCGCCCAATGGCAAGAGCGGAGCGGGGCAAAGTTTGTCATCTCGGATAACTACATGACGGCTGCGCTGCTCTCTTTCTACCTGCCTGATCAGCCGGAGATTTATGTCCCTGCGACAAACCGGCCGCTCAACCAACTGGAATTGTGGGCCAACTACGAGCAGAAGTATCCTAGTGAAAGCGCCCTTATTGTCGACAAACGTTCCGGCCAGGCCAACTCGCTACGCAGAACCTTCCACCACATCGAGCCGCTGGCATCGATCGAACTCGTCGATCGCGGTCGCCCACTCGGCCAATACAGGCTGTTTCTTGCGAGTCGCCACTGAGCAACTATTGCCGGCTCAGCCGCCAGAAGAGAAGTGCGCCAAGGCTAATAAAGAGGACATTCGGAAACCAGACCAATAGTTCCGGGTGAATTCGGCCATTTGCCCGCATTGTGTCGGCGATGATGATAAAAAGGAAGTAAGACATCGCGACGATCAGACCCATCGCGAAGCCGACTGACGTTTCACGGCGGTGGGTGGTAACTCCTAAGGGTACCCCGATTAGGCTGAAAGCGATGCAGGAAAAAGGAAAGGAGAAGCGCTTGTTCAACTCCGTTCGCGTCGCACTGCGGTCTTTGCGATCTCCAGATCGTAATTGCTCGAGCAGTTGAGAAAGAGAGAGGGCTGAGCGAGTCGGTCTTTTCTTCGCCTTCTCGTAAAGCTCTTCGAGGCTGATCGGCAACGTTCCTTCCGAAAGGCTAATTCCATCGCGGACCTTGTGAAGATCATAAGGATCCTTCGCGTCGCGCTCCATATAGCGCGCACTATAGAGATGGAGTAGGAGCCGTTTATTGGGTAAATCCGTCTCCAGTAAACCAGTCCGGGCATTGGTCACGCGCACCGGCAGCTCGTGCTCGTCCATCTCGAAAACGATAATGTTTTCCAGCTTGTTCCCTTCTTTCTTCCCGACATAAATCTTTCGCCCGGGAAATTGGTCGATCACCTGATCTCCGCCGAAAAGAGCGAGGGGATTGCTCGTTGCCAAATCGAAAATACTGCTGCGTAGACGCTCTTGCCCAGCCGGTGCAACGCTGACGTTCAGCCAAAGACAAATGAGCGTGCTCGCCACTGCAATCATCGCTAGCGGGAGACACACGCGGGTGACGCTGACCCCGTTCGCGCGGAGAGCAATCAGCTCGTTGTCAGCGGAGATGCGCCCGAAAACGAGGAGTACCGCGGTCAGCAATCCCCAGGGAATCGTAAAGATCAGTGAGAAGGGAAGGATGTAGGCGATGAACGTGATGAGGAAATAAGCCGGCACATCGTGATTCACCAACAAAGGCAGGAGCTGTCGAAAAATATTTCCCACCACAAGAACGAGGCTAAGGGCCGCGATTGCGAACGTAATGTTGACCAATAGCTCGCGGCCAAAAAAACGATCGATTAGCTTCATTCGCGAGCGTAAATCTAGCCTACGGACTCGGTCCGGCCAAGTGATTCTGCGAGTCCACTATTATTGAACGCGAAGCGTCGCGCGCGTTCCAACCTCGTATGAAATCGACGGGCTGGAAGATGTTGACTGGGGTAATCCTGACATGGATCGCGGTGTGGTCGACGCGCGCCGAGACTGAAGCGAAGCTCGAGAAGCAGGCAAAGCTCAGCAAAACGCAGGCGGAATACATTGCGCTGCAACAGGTGCCACACGGCAGAATCAAGAGCGTCGAAATTGAGCGCGAGAAAGGCCACCTCGTCTGGTCCTTCGACATCGCAACGCCGGGAACACACGATATCACTGAGATATTGGTCGATGTGCGCTCCGGTGAGATCGTTTCGAAGTCAACTGAGACACCGCGCCAACAGGCTGACGAAGCAGCCGCCGATCAGCGGGGACACTAGTCGCGGTCTAGTTCGTCTCGGCCGGGCGATTCTTTTCAGTCGTCTCGCTGGCGGACTGTTGTTGGAGAGATATTCGGAACCAGCCGTGGTGACTACACCCCTCACATCGATGTTATCTTTGACCGCCAATCTTAGCCGCTGATCGTTCTTTGGGGGCGGCCAATAGGCGATGAATGTGGGACTTGAGGAACCGCTCTTCGGCGTAGAGCATCCGCCCAAGACAACCGTCAAAGAGACGACGTGTCCACAATGACGCGGTAAGGACCTCTCATAATAGGGATCGTATTTTAGGCCCGCCTCCTCGGTAGTCTAGCGGTTTTACGCCCGGGCCGCGAAACCAGCTTAGCTCCGCTCCGCTTGGGTTCGTTGAAGGCAAACGTTACGGAACAACGAATATAGGAGGCCCGGGCGAACCAGGGTGTCCCGCGGCAGGTGTTGCCAATGAGTCGGCGGCTATACCCTATCCGGGCTTATCGCCATCCGTCCATTTTGATAGTAGTCAAGGCTGGACAGCTACAATTGCACACCGCCTGCAGTGCCTGGTTGCCCTAGAAGTTCCGCGTCGGAGGAGTTGGACCTCCGACGGAACTTGTAAGTCGACTTCGAAGATAGACTTTTGGCTTAACTATTTATTCACGCTTTGCCGCGTCTGCCGCCGCGGCGAGAGCATTTAGCTCAGCGAAAAACTCAGGGGATTGGCCGATGAAAAGCCCCATTGCAGTCAGAAACTGGACCACTCCCATCGCAATTCCCTCCGTTTCGGTCGGACGAATAATCGAGCACGCCGGGAGATCTTCGCTGAGGAAGTTGCACGGCTCAGGCATGATCAGATTTGTCTGGAAGTTCTGTCCTCCGAAGGGCGGACTGTTGAGGTCAGGAAAGACCAATCCATTCGTGGGGTCAGTCAGAGGAGGCGCATTACCGGCCTTGTCCGCCCAAGTTTGGAAATGCATGGTCTCGGTGGGCCCGATGCTGATCAGGATGCGCAGCACTTCTACGCTACTGGCCCTTTGCGCCATCGCTGGGTAGAGGCTGTTGCCACCCTGTTCGATGGTTGGAAAGTGGAATCCTGCCGTGTTGGCTATCGCCTGGAGGTGATGGGGAGGAGTAAGATCGGCGTCGCTCCTCGGGATTGCGGTAAATTGCCCGTTGAATAGGCCAGGGATCGCCTGTGGAAAGACGAAGTTGGGATCAAGGTCTGGGTTCCGCGTGCGGCTGCGGTACCGAGTCCACCAACTGGTGTCGAGCGTCAACTGCATGAGGTTTGTCAACCGTGGCATTCCGCTGGACCCCGTCGCAGTACTTCCAGGTAAAGTTCGGAACTGGTCGAAATTCACCGTCTGGGCGCCCTTCGAGGCAAGATACGCGTTGAGGAAGTTTTGGTGTGTAAACTCATCCTCGGTGTTGTCGTGGATGTATTGGTCCATGTCTCCGTCGAGGACTTTAAGCGCCCTGGTGTAGGTTGGATTCCCACTTCCGAACGGAACTTCGCTGTCCTGGATGCCGCCGAGCTCGTTGTACTGCACCCAAAAATCGGTCTCGAGGATTTCCGCCGCGGCCGCGAACCTGAGGAGGGCGGCATCGCCCTCACTGATTCCGCCGCTTCTGGCGAGGGCCTTCGAGGCCGAGCTAAGAAGGGCCGCTCCCGGACCGAGAGCGGCTGCACCCAGTCCCATCCGGCGAAGGAAAGACCGCCGCGGAATCGAGCGCGATGCTATAGCATTGCTAACCTTAGATGATAACTGATCTTCTACTCTGTCACTATTCATGGATGTAACCTCCTGTTGTTGTGTTGGTTTATTGAAGTGGTAACGAATGAGGGCTTGGCCACTTCAATTCTTTCATATAACCAAGGATCGAAACTGCTATCAGTCGCGCAACACGGGAAGGGTAACAAAACTGTTACTTCCAAAGGCTGCTATAGCAAACACCTAGTATCTTGAGTTTTCTTGCGGGGCGACGCCCAGCACTTGTAATACAACTGTCATGCAATTGTTAGATAACATAGTCCACCTTCAGAGTTCCTTTTGAAACTGGAGCCGCATTGATTCCGCCTGCCGCAATGAATCATCAGGCGCGGCCGGTGCGTTAGTGGAAGAGCAGCCCCACCGCACCTCGACCTAAGTGACTCGTAATAGAGGCTGACCATCCGACATTCGGAGTTGGAGGTTGCAACATCATTGCGGGTCGAGGCCAGCAAAATCCTCGGCTAAGGGCCAATCGTGGCGGAGGCCCGTTGGAATGAAGAATAGGAGTAGACTCCCTGGTATGCCTTACTGTTTTTCGTGTGCGGCTCCCGCGATGATCGTCGACAAACGCTCTCATTCGAAGTTGATGACCTTGCAAGATTCACGCATCCTACGGGTAATCTTTTCTCCTCGCGCCTCCGTACTCATGCGCCCTGCCAACTCAGGGCCGCTCTGGTTGAGAGTGAGAATCACCGGTTTTCCATGTGCGAGGCGATATTCAAATGTATCGAAAAGCGTTTCTTCGACTGCTTCGGTAAACTTGATGGTATCCAGATCGTCCAAAAACAGCACCTGGACATGTCGAAGGCCCGCGGTAAGATCTGGCTCATCATTGTCTCGATCGCGCCACTCGTTGGCTACCGCAGCTTTCAAATCCTTCGGTCCAAAGGAGACAATCTTTCGCTCCTCCTGGAAGTGCAGCCTCTTCAAAAGTGTCCAGGCGGCTCTCGTCTTTCCCCGGCGGCTAGGTCCGATTAGGAGCAGGCCCTCCGGCCCGTATTCCCATTTTTGGACTTCCTCGAACATTCGCAGATTCGGCAAGAGCTTCGCATCGCTCTCACGATAAATCGGCGGACAGAGTTGTTCCCATTTTTTGCGTAGATCTTCCTGGTGCATCTCGGCCCTGCGCTGCGGAAGCCACAACTCATACTCTTTGAGAGCGACGTCTTGTTCCTCGAGGCTCATCGTTTTCCACCGGCCCTGGGTGAAGTTCATCATGTTGTGGTAATCAGGGCCGTCGAAAATCCAGGGCTTCATCTTAGAATCCATTTTTTAGCGCGGTAGAAACCTTTGCCGGCTGCGGCGTCGGTCGGCGCGGGTTATTTTTTCTCGCAGAATCGGGGGGGCTGGCAGGGTGAATTTGTCTAAACCGGTTAGCCTCCCATTTCCGGGTATACGCGATAAGGGCGGACTGCCATTCGATGATTGAGCGACCATGGGAATCAATCCAACCGCAGGCTCGGTAATCGTGCCACCAGGTCTCGGCGATTGCCGGATCCATATGCTT
The DNA here is from genome assembly GCA_963771865.1 of uncultured Verrucomicrobiae bacterium. Classification (GTDB taxonomy): domain Bacteria; phylum Verrucomicrobiota; class Verrucomicrobiia; order Chthoniobacterales; family UBA10450; genus Palsa-1392. The sequence goes on along the minus strand of CAVYVJ010000007.1, from coordinate 35,327 downwards.
CTCTTGTGAGGCGAAGCGCAAAACCTCATCGAGCTTTGGTCTTAAAGAAATGTTCCCACGCTGAAAACGACCCGGCATAGATGAGTCTGTTTCCAATGATGTTTCTTCTGACGGTTCTCTTATAGAGGGAGTGACATCCACGTCCTCGCTTCCGGACACCGGCGTCAACTGTGTCGGCTTCGCTGTCCTAAAGTCGGCCAAGTGCTCGAGGCGTATCCGATAAAGTGGTCCTCCTATTGGGGACGCATTGGGAAAAGTCTCCAATTCGTCCGCAACTGCGAGGGAAATTAGACAGCGACGGACGTGTCGTTCGCTGAGCCGGGTCTTACGTGCCAACAACGGGATCCCTGGCCAAGCAATTCCCCGTTCGTCAGCGTGATCCGCGATTGCAAGCAGCACGAGGAGGTTACCAGACTTCTGCCGCGAATACTCCCAAACTTGGCTACTGACCGCGATACTCACCGTTCATTCCCCCTGTTGCTGAATCCGAAGCCGCCCGCTCTTTTTTCGCGATGCGCCGGCGAAGGGCTATTGCTGAAAAATTTTCTTCCGGCCTTATCGGATCTCATCGTCGGCCCCTGTTGTTTCGTATGACCCCCCCGCCCCCCTTCGCGACGCGGAGGCAGTTTCCTGTTTTTGGGTGGTTGTCCATGTGCCGACCAAGAGGGCTCTGGCTGTCCCCGGGGCTGAACCGCGCGGAAGATTCGGTAGCGTAGGTGGTAGCGGCCAGACAGTTCCACTGGGGATCGGCTACCGAAAGCACGTGACTTTCCGTCAGTTTCGGGCCGACGACAACGCGCCCTAGAGATCCAAGCGACCTGCAGCTTCGCTGCTCCTATTGGAACGAAATTCCCGGCCCTCAAACCGGTTGCTGATGCCGAGAGCGACTTATAGATGGCCTGCCGATCCCTATGTCGATAGGTTCTCGGAGGTCGGTTGTTGGCAGTTCGCTGGCGTCCCGAGCTCGCTAATGGACTTGTCCGATCCGATAACGTGCTGATTCGACCGGAACTGGGCGCCAGAGCAACGCACACTTCAAACCCGGTCAGTGGCCGAAAAAAAGGGCCGGGGCCACGCTGGGAGCGAGATGGTTGATTCTCAGCTGAGTGACATTACGTCATTCCGATTTTGCTGGAACGCAAAATGTTCTACGCCAAGTATTTACGCCGCTAATCGGGACTGAGATTGAGTTTGCAGCCCGGCAAAAATAGGGGCCGAGTTTGCCATTTTTAATGTCTCGCAACACGGCCCGCCTGTTCAGGCCCGAGCGTCGGGCGATCTCGGCCGGCTTGAGCAAAAACTCGACCTCGACCAAAGAGAAAATCAAATCGATCAGCTCTGTCCGCGATTTGCTCGCGAGAGCTGTCTCGATCTGTTCTCTCGTTTTTCCCCGCAGGTTCATCTTCCCTGCCATTCATTATTGGGAAAAAAAGGACTCGCGCCATACTCGCGGGTATACCCAACAGAACTAGTTGGGGAGAGACGGCAGCCTTACACAGATGCCTAAGCCGCGCTCGAGTAGTAGCGCCTTGGAACGGCTGCGATTCGCGCCACGGTTTGCCGAATCAGGGGCTTGAGTAAGGATATCTGGAACTTTCCGTTTTCGTCAGTGGCCTTCCTGAGCTTTCCGATTACAGGATGTGAGCTCAACACGCGCCTGATTCGCCGCAGCCGCGGATAGACGACAAAATCCGTCCATTTCTGGATAGCTTCTTCCGAAGTATCCAATTCGGGCAAAGCCAACAGTTTGTCATTCTGATGATATCGTCTCAAACCAGGGAGGTGGCGGCCCAATTCAAGCATGCTCCGCTCAGCTTGGGCGACCAATATGATTCGGTGAATTAGCGACCTCAGTGCCGAGTGTTTTGCGGTCATCAAACGCACGGATCCAAATTTAGCGTACGCTTTTCGAAACGTTTCGTTTGTTTTTTCGAGCTTGGAGCACTGTTTTTCCAATGTCGGGATGAACTCCCCCAAGAAATAACCGCAGTCCCGATCTCCTCGCGACGCTTGATAAACAATGAGGTACATGAGGTTGGCAACGTCTCTTAGCGCAACCAACTTGTGGGAACCTCGAGGCGTAGACTTGCGCTTAATGTCTGCGGCCAATTTCTTCGTGGTGGCAAACTCGGATGGAGGTCGCGGCAATCGTCGAGCTTTCATGAAACGGAAGCCGGGATCAGCTCGCCCATTCCGATCGTCCGCAGCTGACGATTTTGCAGTCGATAGGCGTACCACATTTGCGTTGTCTGGACGTCGCGGTGGCGGAGAAAATCCCGGATCTCGAAGATCGTGGCACCCATGTCAAGCAGCCGCGATCCTGCATACCGGCGCAGCTCGTAGCTGGTTTTGGTTCGATCTTTTATCCACTTCGAAACCCACTTAGAATGGCGTCGGTAGACCGTTTCATGCCGTTCGGTGGCGGTTCGACCAGGTATCAGGTAGCCATCGGTGCAGAGCAATTGAAATCGCAGGATTTCCGCGAGCACATCGGCAGCGATTGGCACCCAACCCTCAGAACCCTTCGGGAAAAAATCTTCCTCGGGTCGGTCGACGATTCCAATGCTCCCGCCCTTGATCCAGTGTGTCCGCGCATTCACGATCTCGATGTTGCGGAGGCCGAGCCTCGAAAAAAGCAAATGCGCGACGTAAACCGCAGGGTCCTTTTTCGCCAAGGCGGGAGTCTCCGCCTCCATCGCCGCCAGCGAGTGCATGTCGAGCGGCCGCGGAAGCGAGCGGCGAGGAGTTTCGACGGTCTCGCCGCGAAACGCTGTCAAATCGGGCAGCTTCAATTCCTCGTAGAATTTCATTTTGCGAAGCGCGACGACGATCTCGCCTGGCGGACGTAGCTTGCGGTTGAATTTCGGACGCGCAGGATCAGCTGCCGCGCGGGTTGAAGGCGTCGCCCGCTTTTCAGCTCGCGCGAGTTGGCGCTTCTCGAATTCGCGAATGAGATCGGCGGTCAATACTGATGTCGATTTTTCGTCTGGATCTCCGGAATGAACAACCTGGACGATCATTCGCAGAGAACGGGCGTTGCTGCGGATCGTCGTTGGGCGTTGCGCGGCACGCTCCTGATACCGCTCGATCAGTTCCCCGATCGTTGCGTGATCATTGCGAAGTTTGAGCGTCTCCGCTCCTCGGCCGGCATCCGTCCAGAATGATTCGATGATCTGCGCGGCGATACGTTTTGCGGCAGCAATTTCCTTCGTGCCAGTGCTGCGAAAAACAACGCGCCTGATACCCTTGATCGCTGGCGGCGTGAATCGAACGTGCCAATCGTTGCGTCCCGCTGGTGGAGGGTGGAGAAAAAACTTCCGCGTTGTGCAGCGAACGGGGACGAGTAATTTGCGTTCCTTCACCCGCGAATGCTAACACAACGTGTCAATTTACGCTACCGAATCTGCTACCGATTTTGCTTGCACGAATATACACGCTTTGACAGTATTCACGAGGGAAAACGGTAGTACGCACCGCTAGCTCAATTGGCAGAGCAAGTGACTCTTAATCACTGGGTTTCAGGTTCGATTCCTGAGCGGTGCACTTCACCTCGGTTTCGGGCAGTCGCTCGGGAGTGAATCCAGGTCGCTGTATTGCTGCGCGATCGGCATCCGCCGGCCCACGCCGAAGGCGCGACTCGTTACCTTGATTCCTGGCGCGGCCTGGGCGCGCTTGTATTCGTTGAGATCGACCCGGTGCTGGATCCAACGCACAGTCTTTTCGTCGAAGCCGCGCGCGATGATCTCGCGGGCGCTCTGATTTTCCTCAACGTAGAGCTGCAGAATTTGGTCGAGCACATCGTAAGGCGGGAGCGAGTCCTGATCGACCTGCCCGGGCTTGAGCTCGGCGCTCGGCGGTTTTTCGATGGTCGATCTCGGGATGATTTCGCGCTCTCGATTGATCCAGCGGGCAAGCTGATAGACGATCGTTTTCGGGACGTCGCTGATCACGGCCAGGCCGCCCGCCATGTCGCCGTAGATCGTGCAATAGCCGACGGCCAGCTCGCTCTTGTTGCCGGTGGTGAGCAGGATGTGACCGAACTTGTTCGAGAGCGCCATCAGGATCATTCCGCGCAAGCGGGATTGCATGTTTTCTTCCGTCGTGTCCTCGGGCAGCCCGGCAAAAACCTTCTTGAACTGCGCCTTGAAGGCGGCAAAGGCGTCGCCGATCGGGATCTCAAGACACTGAATGCCGAGGTTACGGGCGAGGGCGCGCGCGTCGTCGATGCTCCCGCGCGACGAGTAGGGACTCGGCATCGAAACGCCGACCACATTCTCTTTGCCTAACGACTCGACGGCGATCGCGGCCACGACCGCGGAGTCGATCCCGCCGCTCAGACCGAGGACGGCGGATTTGAATTTGCACTTGGCGAGATAATCACGCACGCCTAACGACAGCGCGCCGTAAAGCTCGGCCATCGGGTCGCTCGGTGCGAGCGGGAGCGCGCTCGCCGAGTCGGTCTCGACGATCGCTTCCGCGGTCTGGAACGAAGGCAACTGCGCGATCAGATCGCCAGCGCGGTTGAAGGCAATCGAGCTGCCGTCGAAGACGAGCTCGTCATTGCCCCCAACGGCATTGCAATAAACGATCGGACGCTGGTGCGCGCGAGCCAATGCCGCCACCATCTCGCGGCGAACTCCCAGTTTGCCCAGGCCAAAGGGAGAGGCGCTGAGGTTGACAATCAGTTCCGCGCCTTTCTCGACGAGGCCGCGGACCAGTTCCGTATTGTAGAGCGGACGCGGCAGATACTCCTGAGTCCAGATATCTTCGCAAATCGTGACCGCGACCTGGCGACCGCGATGGTGAAAATTTCTCCGCCATGGCCCGGCTCAAAATAACGGTCCTCGTCAAACACGTCATAAGTCGGCAGGAGCGTTTTAAAAGTCTTGCGAATCGGCTGATCCCGCTCGAGCAGCGCGGCTGCGTTGTGAAACGGCTTGCCGTGTCCTTCGTTGCGATCGACGTAACCCACGATGAGCGGGACGGACCCCAAGCAGCCGTGCAGTCGCTCAATCACCTCGAGATTTTGCGGAACAAAGCGCGATTTGAAGACGAGGTCCTGCGGCGGATAACCGCTGATTGCCAACTCGGGCGTCAACACTAATTCCGCCCCGGCGCTCACGAGTCGTTCGTAGGCGGCGAGGATTTTTTCAGAGTTGCCTCGAAGATCGCCGACGATGGGATTGAACTGCGCGATGCCGATCCTCATGCTGCTCCCGCAGGTTAACTGCGCGGCTGGATGGAGCAACGGCTTTCAGGTCGGCTCAATGCCCGATGAGCACGACAGTGTCTTTTTTGTAACCAGAGTTGAGTGCGTCGTCGGCGCCCTCGACGAAAACTTTGCCCCATTGGATGAGACAAGCGGCGAAGAACGCGGCGATCATGCAGATCAACACTTTGTGGATAAAGGTGGCGTGCATTTGTCTCCTTTGGGAGCACAAGCGATGCCAATGTGCCACATGTAGACGCTTCGCTCTGCGAAGCACGGGTGTAAGCGTGGAAATGAAATTTCAACCCTGCCAGCGACACGTAGCTCGCGCCTCCCAGAGGGAGGCGTCTACATCGAGGGCCTCACCAAAAGCCCCACTGTTTGGTGGCCACAATCCAGAGGCCGAGCGCGAGGTTCGTGAGTCCGTGCGCGAGCACGCACGAGGTAAGACTTTTTGTCCGATATGCGACGAAATTGTAGAGAGCGCCAGTGAGAAACGCCGCGGGCCAATCCGCCATGGAGTGCGAAAAACCAAAAGCGAGCGTGACGACGGCGAACGAAAGCCAGGAAAAGGTCCCGAAGGGCACCGTATCGAATCGTTCCGCGATCAAGAAGCGGAGGAAAAACCCGCGCCAAAAGATTTCCTCGACCAGCGGCACGATGACGACGAGCCGGAGAAAGCGCAGTGCCAGGGTCATCCAATATTGTGTCGGCAAGGCGGCAAGGATGTCGGGGTTGAAACCAAGGAGCCGTGGGGGAAAGCGAAAGAACTGTTGCGGTGCAATCCAGAGTAGGAAGACGAGAAGCGCGACGGCGACGGTGAAGAGCGGGCGACGAAGGGGTTGGAACTGGTACGCGCGCCGAAAATAAATGAGGAGCCCGCCGCAGAGCAACGTTTGCGTTGGGTAAATCCAAAACTCCGGGGCGGCCCGCCAAAGAGCGCGTCCGGGCGTTTTCAAACCACTGCCGAGGCCAAGCAGGGCGGTGAAAAGCAGCATCGGCAACACGTAGGCCAGGACCTTGCGCCGATCTTGCGTGCCGAGACGATCGCCTTCGCTCATCTGAGCAAGCCGCGCGGCCGGAAGATCGGAGTCGAATGCATCAATTCATCGTTAGGCGATTATGATAACCAGGCAAGGAATAGTCCGCCGCCGGCCTTGGCGCGATTGTTGCTGATTTATCGAAGCGAACCGGCGTGCCTCAAAGATTGTGATGATGGATGACAAGGCCCAGGGACACATTTCTTCGCACGCAACACCACCGGCGGAGAAGCAGCCATCGAATCTGGTAACCAATCCGGACGACCTGACAAAGCTGTTGGAGATGGAGCTGGCCTCGAAGCGCGAGGGGTGGCAGCGGGCACGGTCGCGACGTGGGACCTGGCGCGCACTCAGTATCCTTTTTTTGCTCCTCGTTGTCATGGGCGCGCTCGCTGCCTATTTCTATTTCGCTACGGCGTTGCGCTACCGCGGAGAGGCCACGCCCTCTGTCGAAACGAAGGATTCGACGCGCTAGGCAAAGAATCGCACGCGATCCGACTGGCAACGTTTTGGCTGATGTGCGACGAGTGTGTCCGTCCGTTCCCGGCCGCCGAATTTTCAAGATGAATTTACTACAGATCGTTCACCTCGAGACCAGCGATGCCGAAGCCGAGCTCGTCCATTCCGAATTGCAAAACGGCGGAATCGCCTGTGAGGTCCGGCGCGTTCGCAATGAGTCCGAGCTTATGCGCGAGGTGGCGCGGCAGCCGGTCGACATCATTCTTTCCGATCGTTATGGCCCAAAAAGTGACGGGCTGCAGGCCCTTACGATCGGGCGGGCGCAAACCCCAGAGGTGCCGGTTATTTTTGTCTCCGATGCAGATGATACCGCCGCGATTACTGAGACGTTAGAGGCGGGCGCGACCGATTTTATTCTGAAAGGGCGTCTCGCCAAGCTCGTCCCTTCCATCCGCCGCGCCATTCAGCAGACGGAGACACAGCGCGATCTGGAGAGGGTGCGGCAGGAACTGTTGCGCCACGCCGAACTGCTCGAACTGGCGAACGACGCCATCGTTATTTCCGATGCATCGGGCAGGATCTCGTACTGGAACCGCGGTGCGGAGCGGATGTACGGGTGGTCGCGCGAGGAAGTGACCGGATGCATCGTCCATGAGCTTTTGCAAACGGGTCCGCCGAATGAACTGGCGGCGGTGCTACGGACGCTGCAGGAAAAACGGCATTGGGAAGGCGAGATCCGCCAGGTTCGCCGCGACGGCGTTGAGATCGTAGCCTCAACCGGTTGGACGCTGCAAGGCACGGCGCCCGAGGCTTCGCTGTTGCAGTTGAGCATTGATGTGACCGAGCGGATTCGCGCGCAGGAAGCCCTTCGGCAGAGCGAAGAACGCTATCGGCATTTCGTCGATGGAGATCTGACCGGAAGTCTGAGCATGAAACCCGACGGATCGATCGTGACCTGCAACCCGGCCTTTGCCCGCATCTTTGGTTTCGACTCGATTGAGGAAGCGCGCTCGGCAAATTTTTTCTCCCTCCTTCATACCAAGAAAGAAGGCGTCGAGCTGCTCGCGGAGCTTCGGCCTAACGAGAGCTTGGAGCGCGCAGAACTCGAGATGCGGCAGCGAGATGGCGACGGCCTTTATGTAGCGGCAAAGTTTGTCGGAACTTTTGATGAAGCGGGCCAGCTCATCGAGCTCAAGGGCTACTTCTTCAACGACACCAAACGCAAGCGGCTCGAGCAACAACTTATCCAGGCGCAGAAGATGGAGGGCCTCGGCACGCTCGCCGGCGGCATCGCCCATGATTTCAATAACATCCTTGGGATCATCCTTGGTTACACAACCCGGCTGGAGGATTGGAAGAAGCATCCCGAGCAAATGCCCGAAGCGATCAAAGTGATCCGCGACGCGGTCGGGCGCGGAGCAGCGCTCGTCCAGCAGTTACTCACTTCGGCGCGCCAGACTGGCGCTCGTTTTGCGCCGCTCGATTTAAATACGGTCGTCCAGGAACTGGAAAAAATGCTCGGGGCTACTTTCCCCAAGACGATTCAATTTGTTCTCCATCTCCAGCCGAATCTGCCCCTGGCGAAAGCCGATCGCAGCCAGATTCATCAGGTGCTCCTCAATCTTTGCGTGAACGCGCGCGATGCCATGCCTAACGATGGTCGGATCTCGCTCGAGACCGGGGTGAGCGATGGCGCGCAGCTCCGCGAAAATTTCACGGGCGTGACCGCGGACCGTTACGTCTTCGTGCGCGTCAGCGACACGGGCACGGGGATCAGTAAGAGCGTCAAGCCGCATATTTTCGAGCCGTTCTACACGACGAAAGAGCGGGGAAAGGGAACCGGCCTCGGCCTCTCAGTCGTCTACGGAGTGGTCAATAATCATCGCGGCTTCGTTGAGGTCGAGAGCGAGCCCGGGGAGGGAACCACTTTCAGCATTTATCTGCCGCTTGGAAAGCGCGGCCGAGGCGGAAACCGAGGATGGAAAGGCAGGCGGGCCGAAAGAGAGCGCACGCACCATCATGCTCGTTGAGGACGAAGAAATGCTGCGCGAACTTGGAGTCATGATGCTGGAAAGCGATGGCTATCGCGTCATCGCCGCCAAGGATGGCCTCGAGGCGGTCGAGATGTTCGAGGTTTACGCCGACGAGATCGGCCTGGTTGTTTGTGATTTGGGATTGCCCCGACTAGGCGGCCGCGACGTTTTCCTGCGGATGAAAGAGATCAAACCTAGCGTGCGCGCGATCGTGGCCAGCGGCTATCTCGAGCCGAGCTTGCGCGCCGAAATCCTCCGTGCCGGCGTTCTCGACACCGTCCAGAAGCCTTACGATTTCCGCGAGATGAAGGAAAAAATCCGCTCCATCATCGGCGAGCCGGAAGCCGAGGAAGAAAACCAGCCGCAGCTTTTCTGAAGCGGCGATGACTGCTCATCGTTCGCATCATCGCACTTCTTTGGCGATAGGTTGGGAAGCCGCCTGCGCCAATCTCGCGCCCGCGCTCCTGATTCAGGCGTTGATGCTCGCGCTGCTCATCGGTTACTACGTCAGCCCGGCGGTTGCGCGCACTTTGCAGGAGTTTGCCGACTATAAATTGCGGCATGGTTTCGTCTTCGTTGTGCTCGCTGCCGTGGCCGCGGGGGCGCTCGTGCCGGAAATTTTTCTTATTCTTTTCTTCCAGCGCGGACGCGTCACCCCCCGGAACCTGCGCAATCTGATGTTCACGGTGCCGATCTGGGCGCTTGATGGTTGGCTGGTCGATTTGCTTTACCGGAGCGAGGCGGCCTGGTTCGGCAACGTCGTTAGTCTGCCGGTTGTGTTGAGCAAGATTTGTGTCGATCAATTCGGTTATAATCCCTTTTTCGCCGCGCCTTTCGGGGTCTTGACCTATGAATGGAAAAACAGCGGGTTTAGCCGGGAGTCGTTAGTCCGCGGCTTCACCTGGGATCATTATCGGGACAAAGTCGTGCCGACGCTCCTTGCCACCTGGGCGGTTTGGATTCCGCTGATGGCGATCATTTACTCGCTCCCGCTCGCCTTGCAGTTCCCGCTCTTCAGCCTCGCGCTCACATTCTGGGTGTTGCTCCTCACTTATATGACCAACAGTTTTGCGGCAAAGACGATGCGCGCGATCCCGACGCCCGATGTTGTTTCACCCGCTTTGATCCGGCCTCTCTAATGAAGTCCCACGAAATCTTTCAACAGATGTCACCGGCCATGGCTGGCGAGATTCTTAGTTATGTGCAAAAGGAACAGCCTCCGGCGTTCAAAAGTGTCATCCAGACGCTGGCCACGCAGCGCAACCTGCGGACCGTTTTCATCGAACGGAAGCCGCCGATCGAGCGTTACGCCTGGATCAAGACAGCACTAAGTCGCAAGGCGAGCGACATTTTGGCCGCCCACTTGCTCCAAGCCTGGTTGCTCGGCGCGCAAAAGCCGATGCTCTGTGACTTCCTTGATTCGTTAGGTATTAAGCACGACGAGGACGGGACGGTAGAGCAACTGCCGGACTCACCGCCAAAGGACAAGCTGCGCGAAACCATCGACCAGCTATTGGGCCGGTATCCGTCGGAACCAGTCGCGGTCTACTTGCACGCCTTTCACGACATGGACAGCACAGTTAGCTGGCCGCCGTTAGGCGAAGTTTTGGCGGAGGACGGGCGGCTACAGTTAGGTGGCCGTTAGATCGCCGGTCGAGCGACTATCGCTCTCGCACACTGTCATCCCGAGCCGCGAAGACGGCGAGGGACCTCACTCTTGCAATTCACGGTCTCTCCTGAGGAGAAGATGACCATAGCGTTTGTGAGGTCCCTCTCCGCGCTCCGCCGGATCGGGATGACAAAGATGAGGGCGCACCGCGCCGGAGCGTGCGCTACTCCAAGAAATGCTGGAGCGCCTCGTGAACCCCGGCGCCGAATTCCTTCTCGGCCACGCGGCCGCCGGCGCCACGCACGGCTGCCTTGACGGCGCCGATAGCATTGGCGGGACATGCGGGCAAAGCGGCGTAACGGCCATCAAGCATCGAGATGTCGTTGTGATGATCGCCGGCAGCGAAAATCGCCTCGCGCGGAATTTCCGTGAGGCGGGAGAGTTCCGCCAGGGCCGCGCCCTTGTGGTAATCGGCATGGCAGAAGCGCAGATAAATAGTGTTCCGCTGATAATGGAATTTCGGCTCGTGAGCCTTGGCCCGGTCGATGAATTCGGCCACGCGATCCATCTCTTCTTCGCTCGATGCGATCAAACCCGCCGCCGCGTCCGCCTCATAAATGACCCGGGCCTTGGTCTGGCGGCTGACGAAATCGACGACCTCCGCGAGGATCGAGGAGGTGGAATTGTAAAGCTCGGCGTGGGCCTGCGCGCAGCGCGCGTTCCAATCGCCATACGGTTCCCAGCCGCGCTCGGTCGGGCGGAAGACGTCGCGTTCACTTGTGAGGATAAAATCCGGCCTCATCGGGAAAGCGAAATCTTCCAGACCTTCCTCGAGCAGATCGACGGAGCGGCCAGTGTTTATCGCCCAGATGGCTCCACTGCGCTGGAGCTCACCGAGCAGTTCCATGCAGTCACGATCGAAAACCGGGTCGCTCGCATGGGAAACAAGCGTCCCATCGAAATCGGTGCTGAGGAGTTGAATTTTTGATCGCATGCGGAGCGAAAACTTAGGAGTGGATTTCCGCTGTGCAATAAATCGATTACATTTACGCTCAGGAGCACGAGAAGACGAAAGGATCGAGATGAAATCAGCCTACGAGCTTGCGATGGAGCGCCTCGAGAAGAGCGCGCCGACGGTAAAACTGAGCGAAGAACAAAAGGCGCAGATCGCGGAGATTGATTCGAGTTTCAAAGCGCGGATTGCCGAGAAGGAGCTCTTCTTGAAGGGGAAGATGCAAGAGGCGGGTTTGAGCGGGACTTTCGAGGAATTCGAGAAACTGGAAAAGCAGCTGGCGATGGAAATCCGACGCTTGCAGGAGGATTGGGAGGAAAAAAAGAAGAAACTTCGCGCGAGTTTTGGGGCAGAAGGTGGGGAAGCGGGCGAGAAGTCTTCTTGACCTCGCCGAATGTTTAGGGTTACTCTCAAAACGTCGGTGGGAGCAGCGTCGGTTGGAGGCTCCGGTTGGACAGATTTGCTTTTTCGGTTGTTTGTCGGAGGCGACGGTGAAGATCCGTCGCCTCCGTTTTTTTGTGGCTGCGGGAGCGGATTTCTTTGCCAAGGCGGATTGATCGCGCCTAAGGTAGCGACCCTTGTCGCATGTTTGCTCTTCAACCTGAGCTAAAAGTTTTCTCCGGTTCCGCCAATCGCGAGCTGGCGCAAAAGATCTGCGCTGGGATCGGTGTGCCTCTCGGCGCAGCGACCCTGAGTTCATTTCCCGACGGCGAGACCTACGTCAAAATCGAGGAGAACATTCGCGGCCGCGACGTTTTCATTGTTCAGCCGACCTGCCCGCCGACCAATGAGCACCTGATGGAGTTGCTCATCATGGTGGATGCGGCGCGCCGCGCGAGCGCCGATCGAATCACCGCGGTAATCCCGTTTTTTGGTTATGCGCGCCAGGATCGCAAAGACAAACCGCGGGTCCCGATTACGGCCAAACTGGTCGCAAACCTCCTCTGCGCCGCCGGCGTCAACCGGGTCCTGACGATGGATCTGCATGCGCAGCAGGTGCAGGGATTCTTCGATATCCCGGTGGACCATCTCTATTCGTTGCCAGTTTTGATTCCTTACCTGCGCGAAAAGCTGACGCGCAAGACGGCGGTCGTCTCACCCGACGTGGGCGGTCTAAAAATGGCGAGCGCCTATTCGCAGGCACTGGGCGCGAGTCTGGCCATCGTCGCGAAGCAGCGGATAAGCGCGACCGAGACCGAAGCACAATATTTGATCGGTGAAGTCGAGGGCTGTGATGTGCTTCTGGTCGATGACCTGACCGAGACCGCCGGCACGCTGACTTCGGCGGCGACGTTGTTAAAAAAGAATGGCGCGCTCGATATCTACGCCGGGGTCGCCCACGCGGTCCTGGCCGACGTTGCGATCCAGCGGTTGCAAAAATCCCAAATTAAGGAATTAATAACGACCAACAGCGTGCCCGTTCGCACCGTGGAAGGTTTTACCACCACGGTGCTTTGCGTCTCTGAGCTGCTCGGAGAAAGCATCAAGCGGATTCATAATGACGAGTCCGTTTCGTCGCTCTTTAAGATCGACGACGGCGCGAACTAGGAAACTGAAACCATGGCGAAACAAGTAAAACTCTCGGCAACGCGGCGGACCGGCACAGGCAGGTCGGCGGTGCGCAAAATCAAGGCGCAAGGCGCAGTGCCCGCGGTCATCTACGGCGGCAAAACCAAGGCGGAATCTTTGCAGGTTTCCAAGCGCGACATTTCGCTCATGCTCAGCCACGCGTCAGGCGAAAATATTCTGGTCGAGCTGGAGATCGACGGTGAGAAGACCGGCCGCCTCGCGCTTGTCCAGGAAGTGCAGCACGCGCCCATCGGGGGCGACATCTTGCACGTCGATTTTCATGCCGTCTCGATGGATGAGATGATCGAGGCCGATGTCCCCCTCGGGCCGACCGGCATCGCCGAAGGCGTCAAGACATTCGGCGGCTTGCTCGAACAAAGTCTTCGCTCGCTTGCGATCGAATGTCTGCCCCGTGATTTGCCAGATGCGTTAACCGTGGACGTTTCGCATCTCAATATCGGGGATTCGATTCACGTCCGCGAGATTCCGCTCCCGCAGGGCGTTACCACCCGGGTGCCGCCTGATTTAACCGTGTTCTCAGTCATAGCGCCAACCGTGGAAGAAGAGCCCGTCGTGGCCGCCGCGGAAGCCCCGACCGCGCCGGAAGTGATTACAGCGAAGAAGGAAACACCAGAAGGTGGGGCAGCGCCCGCTGCGGCGCCTGCGAAGGAGAAGGAAGCGAAGAAATAATTCGCGTCTTGCGCCAAGGCGACTGTGGACGAAACCCGAATTCGTTTGGTCGCGGGCCTTGGGAATCCCGGACGGGAGTATCAACACACCCGGCACAACGTCGGTTTCATGGTGCTCGATCGTCTCGCGGCCGATGCGCAAGCTTGCCTTGGGATTACTCGGGAAAATGGGGCGCGGCCTGGGCGAAAAGTGACGTGATCCTGATTAAGCCAGCCACCTTCATGAATCGAAGCGGCCAACCGCTGGCGGCGATCGCGAATTTCTACAAGATCGCGGCAGCCGAAATTCTCGTCGTGCTCGATGACTTTGCCCTCCCGCTCGGCCGGTTGCGTTTGCGCGTGCAAGGCAGTTCCGGCGGACACAATGGTCTCGAGTCAATCTTCGAGCATCTTGGAACGGAAGAGATTCCGCGCTTGCGAGTCGGGATCGGCGCGGCGCCCTCCGCAGGCGCGGTCGATTACGTGCTCGGTCGATTTTTTGAGGAAGAGAAGCCCGTCCTCGATGTCGCCATTCGGCGCGCGGCGGACGCGGTCAAGTGCGCCATCGACAAAGGGCTGTTTGCTGCGATGAATGTTTTCAACAAACCACCTGAAGAATTATGAAGAATCGTTATGAAGCGTTGCTCGTGCTCAACACGCAGGGCAAGGATGATGCCGTGAAGGATATCGTGGACCGCCTCGAGTCCGAATTTCAAAAAGAAGGCGCGCAAATCGAGCAGGTCCAGAAGATGGACAAGCGTCCTTTCTCCTATGTGGCGGGCGACCTCGACTCCGGCTTTTTCGTGAATTTCGTTTTTCACGCCGACTCGCAGTTGATCACGAAACTGCGTTCCAAGTTCAAGCTCGACCCTGAGGTTTATCGGCAGCATTACCAGCGGCTGCGCGATAAAAAGGAGAAGCCGGCAAAAAAGAGGATGGCCGAAAAGAAATAGGCTCGCTAAAAAAGTCGCATGGCCAGCTACAACAAAGTCTTACTCCTCGGCAACCTGACCCGTGATCCCGAGGTCCGTTACACACCCAAGGGCAGCGCGGTTGCTGATCTTGGCATCGCAGTCAACCGCCAATACACCCTCGATACCGGGGAGAAACGCGAAGAGGTGACCTTCGTGGATGTAACTTTTTGGGGTCGCACCGCCGAAGTGGCGGGCGAATATCTCAAGAAGGGCCGTTCCGTTTTTATCGAAGGTCGGCTGCAACTCGATACCTGGGACGACAAACAATCGGGTCAGAAGCGGAGCAAACTCAAGGTCATCGGCGAGATGATGCAGATGCTGGGCGGTCGCCCTGGAGGAGGCGGTGGTGGTGGGGAAGAAGGTACAGCGGCGAAGAGCCTCCGGGTCGCACCGCGAGATCGAGCGGCGCCGGTGCGCGCAGCGCACCTCCTCCCAAAACCGGTTCGCCCGCAGCCGGACGACGACGAGATTCCATTTTGATTCGGATACGTGTTGGACGTAATCTACACGTGTCATGAAAGAAAAACTCACGCTGACGATTGACCGCAGTGCAATTGCGCGCGCGAAGGCATTCGCCAAACGTGAACGAACCTCCCTTTCTCAGATCGTCGAGACCCAATTCAAACGGTTGGGCACCGAGTCGTTTGTGGAGAAATGGGGCGGGAAATTTAAAGAACCGCCACCAGACCCATCTGATCCGCGTTTGACCTATCTACGGAAGAAATATCTCGGCGCGAAGCGGTGAAATTATTGCTGGACGCCGACGTTCTGCTCGACACGGCGCTCCATCGCATGCCGTTCGCGGCCGATAGCGATCGCGTTATTCAGTGGTGCCAGGAGACACCGCACGCAGCCTTGGTAGCTTGGCATAGCCTGTCGAATCTTTATTACCTGCTCCGCCCCTCACGCGCCGACGCGGGCGCCCGGGAGTTTATCGCCGATCTTCTTCAGTTTGCGGCCGTGGCGAGCGGTGGAACCGAGGTGGTAAGGCGTGCGTTGTCCCTGCCGTTGCGTGATTTTGAGGATGCGTTGCAAGTGGCGGCAGCGGTCGCCGGAGGTGCCGATCTCATAGTCACGCGGAATCTCCGCGACTTTGGGCGTGCGCCTTTACCTGCCATGACGCCATCAGACTTTCTTCGCAAAGTCTTGCGCCCATGAACAGCACCGAAGCCTGCATCGCGCTCAACATGGTTCCGCAGATGGGACCCGTGCGTTTGCGCAAGTTGCTCGAAGTTTTCGAAACTCCGGAACGAATTCTGTCCGCGAAGCGGAGCGAATTGCGCTCGATCGATGGCATCGGCAACGAAGTCGCGGAGCAGATCGCGAATTGGGAAAAGACGGTTGATCTTTCCGCGGAGCTCGATCGGATCAGAGAGTTCGGCGCCGAAGTGATCACGGCGCAGTCGCCGACCTACCCGCGTCAGCTCCGTGAAATTCATGCGCCACCGATTGTGCTCTACGTTTGGGGCGAACTAACGGAGCGCGATCAGCACGCTATCGGAGTAATTGGATCGAGGCGCACCAGCCATTACGGTGCGGACTGCGCGAAGAAACTTTCTTATCAGCTCGCCTACGCGGGTCTTACCGTTATCAGCGGACTCGCCCGTGGAATCGACACGGCCGCTCACCAGGGTGCTCTGGCCGCCAAGGGTCGGACGATTGCCGTGATCGGCTCGGGTTTAACGAAACTGTATCCGCCTGAAAACGCGGCGCTCGCCGACAAGATCCGCAGTGGCAACGGCGCGGTCATTTCCGAGTTTTCGATGGCGGTCGAGCCGGACCGCCAGACGTTTCCAATGCGCAACCGAATCATCAGCGGTTGGAGCCACGGGATCCTCGTCGTCGAAGCTGGATTGAATAGTGGCGCGCTCATCACCGCTGCGCAGGCGCTTGAGCAGGGCCGCTCCGTTTATGCCGTGCCCGGTCATATCAATGCTCCGACCGCGCATGGCTCCAATCGACTCATTCAGCAGGGCGCGAAATTGGTCATGGACGCGAGTGATATCCTCGAGGACCTGCAGATTCTCCTCCCGGAAAAGCAGAAACTACCGGAAGCCGCGGCGCGTCCGCTGCCGGAGTTGACGGAAGACGAACGGCTCGTCTACGACGCAATTAATCCAACGGAGACGCCGATCGACCGGATCGCCGCTACGAGCAACCTCCCCAGCGCCACGGTTTCGTCGGCTCTGCTTCGCCTGGAGCTGAAGCACCTGGTTAAACAGTTGCCCGGAAAATATTTCGTCAAGCTGTCGTAACCGGGCTTGCCGATTCCGCTTCAAAGCCGCGGCCCGTCGCTTGCTGCTGTCACTTGCAAACAACCCCAACGGGGTCTAGTTGGCATCCCTTCATGGCCAAAACGCTCATCATCGCCGAAAAGCCCAGCGTCGCGAGCGACCTCGCGCGCGCTCTCGGCAAGGTCCCGAAAAAAGGCGACCACTTCGAGAATGACGAATACGTCATCGCCTCCGCCGTCGGCCATGTCGTCGAGCTCGAAATGCCGGAGGATATCGACAAGAAGAAATACGGCTTTTGGCGCCTCGAGACACTTCCCATCATCCCGGAGAAATTTGGATTAAAGCCGATCGCCGACTCAAAGGAGCGGTTCAATCAGCTCAAGAAACTGCTCCATCGCAAAGACGTCGACACGGTTATCAACGCCTGCGACGCCGGGCGCGAAGGCGAGCTGATTTTTCAAAATCTTTACCAGCTCGCGAAAGCGAAGCTCCCGGTCAAGCGCGCCTGGATGCAGACCATGACGGCGGAAGGAATTCGCGAAGCCTTCAAGACTTTGCGCGATGGCGCCCAGATGGCGGGCCTGGCCGACGCCGCGCGTTCCCGCAGTGAAAGCGACTGGCTCATCGGGATCAACGGGACTCGCGCAATGACCAAGCGCATGTTCGGCTCGCGCGGCGGCAATGTCGCCTCCGTCGGCCGCGTGCAAACGCCGACGCTCGCAATCGTCTTCAATCGCGAGTTGGAAATTCGCAATTTCCAGCCACGCGACTACTGGCGGGTGATCGGGAAGTTCCGGGTTGAGCAGGGAACCTACGAAGGCATTTATCAGCGGCCGAATTTCAAGAAAGACGAGAAAGACGAGCACGACCGCAGCGACCGCGTCTGGCAGAAGGCGACAGCGGAAGCCGTCCTTGCCGCCTGTCAGGGCCAACCCCTCGCCAAGGTCTCCGAGGAGAAAAAATCAGCGAGCCAGATTTCGCCGCGTCTTTATGATCTCACGACGCTGCAACGCGAAGCGAACAACCGCTTCGGCCTTTCCGCGCGTCGCACCCTGCAGATCGCGCAGGCCCTTTACGAGCGCCACAAAGTCATCACCTATCCGCGAACCGATTCGCGCGCGCTGCCCGAGGATTACATCGCGACCTGCAAGCAAACGTTAGGCAAACTTCCCGGCGACCTCGCGAAACACGGCCAGACGGTTCTCGACAACGGCTGGGTGCGTCCGAACAAACGCATCTTCAACAACGCGAAAATTTCCGACCACTTCGCCATTATTCCGACCGGCACCGCGCCGGCTCACCTCGACGAAATGGAAACGAAAGTTTACGACATGATCGCGCGGCGCTTCGTGGCGGCGTTTTTTCCGGCGGCGGAATTTGATGTCACGACGCGTCTCAGCCGGGTCGCGCCGGAGCATGATTTCAAGACCGAAGGCAAAGTGCTGACCGCGCCCGGTTGGCTGGCCGTTTATGGCAAGACGACGGTCGATGATTCGGCCGACGCGAAGGCGCTCCCCGCCCTAACGAACGCCGACAACGGGCAGGCGAAGACCATTTCCGCCGAGCTACAGGCCGAGGTGACCAAGCCGCCGCCGCGCTACACGGAAGCGACTCTCCTTTCTGCGATGGAACGCGCCGGCAAACTGGTCGACGACGAAGAAATGGCGGAGGCGATGAAAGAGCGCGGTCTCGGCACGCCGGCGACCCGCGCCGATACGATCGATGGCTTGATCAACCAAAAATATCTCGAGCGCCAGCAGCGCGAGCTCGTTCCGACGACGAAGGCGGAATCGCTTCTCGAATTCCTTTCCGCGGTCCACGCCGACGTCCTGACCAGGCCGGACATGACGGGCGAATGGGAATACAAGTTGCGCCAGATGCAGCACGGCAAATTTCCGCGCCGCGATTTCATGTCGGAAATCGTCGAAGTCACCAAGGGCATCGTCGAGCGCACCAAAAATTTCGAGGAAGACAAATCCCAGGCGCGCGTGACCGACATCATTTCACCGACCGATGGCCAGCCCATGGTCGAGACCCTGCGCGGCTTCAAGTCGCAGGACGGCGTGCTCACGATTTACAAGATCATGAGCGGTCGCAAGATCGAGGAGGACGAGGTTCGCGAGTTGGTAAAACGCGGCGAGCTCGGCCCGCTCGACGGATTTGTTTCCGCCAAAACCGGCAATCGTTTCCCTTCGAAAATCAAAATCGTGGACGACGAAAAAAATCCCGGCCGCAAAAAAGCGGAACTGGATTTTGGCAACAAGGTGGACGTGAACACGCTTTTTCCGTTCTGGACCGATCCGAAAACCGGCGCGGAACTTTGCGAAGCGCCGACCAATTACGTCCTGCGCGAACGTGCCGGCGACGGCTGGAAGGAAACGTTCAAAGTCGGACGCCTGATGTGCCAGAAGGAAATCACCCGGGAGCAGGCGATCCAACTCGTGACCAAGGGGAAGACCGACTTGATCGAGAAGTTCACTTCAAAGAAGGGCCGGCCCTTTGACGCCTATCTCGTTAGGCAAGGAGGCAGGATCAGCTGGGAATTTCCTCCGCGCAAACCTCGCGAAGGCGCGGCGAAAAATGGCAAGGGAGCGCCCCGCAAAGCCAAGCCGCCGCTCGATCTGGCCAAGGCGGTGAAACTCGGCGAAAGCAAGCTGCATCACGGCGATCTTTATCAGACCGACAATGCCTTTGTCGTCGCGAAGCCGCAGGCGGATGGATCGCCGCGCGTCGTTTTCGAATTGAAGCGCCACCTCTGCGGCAAAGAAATTTCCGCGGAAGAGGCGGAGCGTTTGGTGGAATTGGGTAAGACGGGTCTGATCGAAGGATTTGTCTCAAAGCGCGGTTCGAACTTCAGCGCTTACCTGACGCTTTCGAAGGACAAGAAAAAAGCCGAATTCGAATTTCCGCCGCGCTGAATTTCGGACAGCGCGAAAATTTTTTCGATCAACGCGTCGAAATTTCTTGCCATTGCGCAAGCTACAACGTGTAGTGGAGTCAGTTCTCCCGACCACACCATGCGCTGTCCAAAGTGCGGAAATCGTGATGACAAGGTCATCGATTCGCGGCAATCACGCGATAGTTCCAGTATCCGGCGCCGCCGCGTTTGTCTGGCCTGTGCATTTCGTTTCACCACTTACGAAGAAATCGAAAGGAGCGATCTGCGCGTGATCAAACGCGATCGACGCCATGAAAATTTTGATCGGCGCAAGCTCGCGAACAGCATTGCCAAGGCTTGCGAGAAACGATCTATCAGCCTCATGACGCTCGAGCAAGCGGTCGACGACATCGTGCACGAGGTCGAAACGGGCGGCCGTGAAGTGACCTCCGCCGCGCTCGGCGACAAGGTGCTCGCGAGATTGCGCGAGCTCGATGAAGTCGCCTATCTGCGCTACGCCTCCGTGCATCGGCATTTCGAAGATGTCGATCAATTCGTCGATGAAATTCAGGCGTTGGGCCGGCGGATCAAACCCAACGCGCTCCAACCCGAGCTGTTCAACGAACCCGCAAACAATGGTCGCGTTTAAAGAAGAATTTCCTTATCTCCGTTCCGAATCCGGGCAGCTCTTTGAGTTCAACCGCGATTGGTTGCACGCCGCGATCACGCAGGCGGCGGATCGGGCCGGCTACCCGAGCTGGTGGCTGACCGAGCATGTCACCGAAAGCATCGCGTTTTATTTGCGGCTCCGGACGGACGAATCCGTCGTCGCGTTCAGTCAGCTCAACCAGACCGTTCGCTACGTTTTGAAAGTGATCGGTTACAAGGAAATCGTCCCGCATTTCAAACCGACGCCGCCGCCGATTTCGGTTTCGCTTTATGAAATCGCCGAGGCCGCGGGCGACGGTTACGAGCTGGCGTTTTTCGATCTCCTGGAAAAACGCGTCGCCGCGATTCTCGAGACCGGGGCAACCGGGATGCACTTTTTTGGACTGCAGCCAGCGATCAAGCATCTGCGTGGCGCCAAGACCTGGTCGCGCTCCTGCGACGCGCTGCGCGAGGAAGTGACCTGCTTCATCCGGGAAAAGATTTGCGGCGGAGCGGAGGTGGCGGAGCTGAATTGCTCGATTCGATGACGATCTTCGAGAAGATCGTCGCGCGCGAGATTCCGGCGAAAATCGCCTTTGAAGATGACGAGGTGATTGCGTTTCACGACGTCAATCCACAGGCGCCAGTGCACGTCTTGATTGTGCCGAAGCGCGCCGTCCCGCGGCTGGCCGAGGCGCAAGAGTCGGATCAACCACTGCTCGGGAAGTTGATTTTGACGGCGGCGAAATTGGCGCGCGACCTCGGGGTGAGTGAGAGCGGCTATCGCGTCGTGATCAATAACGGACCGGACGGTGGCGAGAGCGTGCCGCATTTGCACGTCCACTTGTTAGGCAAGCGGTCCCTGGCCTGGCCGCCCGGCTGATCAAGCTATTGTAGCGGCGGTCTGTGACCGTCGATTCGGCGCCTCTTCTCGTCACATCCCCATGATCTGATACCCGCCGTCGACGTAGATCACCTGGCCGGTAATCGCCGCCGCGCCGTCGCTGGCGAGGAACAAACCGGTCTGGCCGATCTCGGCCGGCTCGCAACTGCGCCTGAGCGGGGCGCGCTCCTGGTAATGCTTGAGCATGGAGGAAAAACCGCTGATTCCGCGCGCGGCGAGCGTGTTGACCGGGCCGGCGGAGATGCAATTGACCCGGATCTTTTTCGGGCCCGAGATCGTAGGCGAGATAGCGGGTGCTCGCTTCGAGGCTCGCCTTGGCGACGCCCATTACATTGTAGTGCGGGACCACCTTTTCAGCGCCGTAATAGGTCATCGCGAGAATGCTTCCGCCCTCGGTCATGAGCGGAGTCGCGGCGCGGGTGAGCGCGACTAACGAATAGGCGCTGATGTCGTGCGCAGTCCGAAAAGCTTCGCGCGTGGTGCTGAGAAAATCGCCTTCCAGCGCTTCCTTCGGCGCGAAAGCGACGGAGTGAAGGAGAAGATCGAGGCGATTGGTCTGGCCCTGAACTTTTTCAAAAAAGGAGGCGATCTCGCTATCGCTCGAGACGTCGCAGGGATAAAGGGCCGTATCAGCGCCGAACTCGCTGACGAGTTCCTCGACGTTTTCTTTCAAGCGTTCGCCTTGGTAATTGAAAATCAGGCGCGCGCCCGCCGCGGCCCACGCTTTCGCGATCGCCCAGGCGATGCTGCGTTTATTGGCGACGCCGAAGACGACACCGGTTTTCCCTGCGAGAATTTGATCTGCCATAACGAAAGGACTTTAGCGGCTTTGGGTCCGAGGGAAAGGTCGCTGTCGCTCGGAATGCCCGGGCGATTCTTTTCATTTTCGGTTCGGTTGCGCTTGGCTAATAGTGAACCATGAAAGTGAAAGTCATCGTGACGCCGAAAGAAACTGTGCTCGACCCGCAGGGCGCGGCGGTGCGCGAGGCGATGCAGCATCTTGGCTTCAGTGGCGCGCGCGAGGTGCGGATTGGCCGTTATCTTGAGATCGACCTCGACGGCGACCTGTCGGAGCAGGAACCAAAACTACGTGCGCTCTGCCACGATCTTCTTTCGAATCCGGTGATCGAGGATTACCGGCTGGAAATGCCTAACGAGACGAAATGAAATTCGCAATCGTCCAGTTTCCGGGATCAAATTGCGATCAGGATTGCCTGGCCGCGTTGCGGGGCATCGACGGCGTCGAGGCCGATTACGTCTGGCACAAGGAAACTTCCCTGCGCGGTTGGGACGCAATTGTTTTGCCGGGCGGATTTTCCTACGGCGATTATTTGCGCTGCGGCGCCATCGCGCGTTTCTCGCCGATCATGCGCTCGGTGGTGGATGAGGCGCGGTCAGGCAAGCTAGTCATTGGGATCTGCAACGGCTTTCAAATTCTTTGCGAAGCGGGTTTGCTCCCAGGAGCTTTGGTGCGCAATCGCTCTCTCCATTTCATCTGTCAGATGGTGACGACCCGAGTGGAGGTGGCCGATTCACCTTTCACACGCGGAATGGCGATGGGGACGTTGCTGCGTTTGCCTGTGGCGCACGGCGAGGGCTGCTATTACGCGGACGAACAGACGTTGCGGGAATTAAACGAAAGACAACAAGTCATTCTGCGTTACTGCGATGGGGCCGGACAGCTCGTCGCGGAAGCGAATCCCAACGGCTCCGTCCAACACATTGCCGGGATATGCAATCTTGATCGCAACGTTTTTGGCTTGATGCCACACCCGGATCGGGCCTGTGAAGAGCGCCTCGGCAGTAGCGATGGCCGGCGGATCTTCGAGTCAATGGTCGGCTCCCTGGTCCGTGATCAAGTAGCGGCTTGAGGGACTGTTGTAGTTGGCTGGGCGTTCTTGATGCCCGGGCGATTTAGCCTAACGATCGGAAAACGCTGCTCGGTCTCGCCCTGAGCGCTGGCAATTTGGCGCGTAAAAAGTCGGGCCTTTTGTAAAGTCCAATCGTCCGATATGTGACAGTTGTGTAACAGAAATGAACACAAAATGAGGCCCAATTCCGGCCTCTCCCTAGGAGAAAGGCTATCGGTACATGCTTTGCTAAAAGGAATGGCACAACCTCATCAAAACTATGTTGCTACAAAAAACACTTCACATGAGCCAGTCGCTGGAAGAGTGCAAAAGCCGCCTCGCCAGCGTTCATTCATATCGTCGCCAACTAGTGATGGTGACGAAAGCAAACATGACGTCTTCCAAGACGATCGATTTTAGTTTCCGCGCTCCATTGGGATTCAAGGGGCACACCGTGATCACGCCGATCGAGTCGGATGATTATGGTCAGTTCGCCTTCGAATCGTGGGGCGGAAACATCGATTTAATGGGCCTGGTGGAATTCGAGGAAGTGCGGCCGGATTGCACTGAGATCACCTTGGCGTTGCATTACGAAATCGAGAACAAATTTTACGCGTGGCTCGACCGGAAATTCGGTGTCATCGACCGATTCCTGACCGCTGAGCTGCGAAGCCTGCGGGCGCACTTCGAAGGGATCGCTGCGCCGGTAGCGGAGCGTTCGCCGATGTATGCGGTGCTCGAACCGGCCTCTGCCTAACGACCGGAAATTCTTAAATCTTCAGCTGAAGAGGAGCGCGCCGGGGACCACGGTTGCGCTCCTCACTTTATCCGGACGGCGCGCGTCTTATCGAGGCGGAGGACATCGCCGGAGTGAAGAACAGGTTGGGCCTGCGGATCGAGAATTTTTTCGCCGCGCAATTGGACGCTTCCCTGCTCGAGAAGGCGGCGGACTTCACCGCGCGATTTCTTTAGGCCGAAGGCGGTGTCATAGGCCGCCACCACGATCGAGATGACGTTGCGTTCGTCGGGCGGCGGAGAAAATTTCGGCAGGTCGGTTTGGTCGAGGCGCTTTTCGCTAAACCGGCGCTCCCATTCTTCTGTCGCACGCTGGCCGGCTCCGGGCGCGTGATAGGTATCGACGATTTCCCTCGCGAGCTCTTTCTTCGCCGCCATCGGGTGAACCTCCGATGGCAGGGGACGCCCGAGAAGGAGAGGAAAGTAACGCGCCATCAGTTCATCGGAAATGCTCATGAGCTTGCCGAACATTTCGTTAGGCGGATCGGCTCACGCCGACATAATTATGCAGGCTCTTGCTCATCTTCTGGACGCCATCCAACCCCTCCAGAATAGGCAGAAGAAAGACGACCTGCTGAGGCTGCCCCTCGTCCTTTTGCAGCTCCCGCCCGACGAGAATGTTGAAGAGTTGGTCGGTCCCGCCGAGTTCCACATCGGCCTGCACCTGGACGGAATCCCAGCCTTGCATGATTGGATATTGAATCTCGTGCGCGCCGATCGGGTGCTCTTTCTCGAGACGTGTTTTGAAATCCTCCCTTTGCAGCATCTGTTGCAGTGTCACACGGCTGTTTAGCCGGATGACGTCGGCGAAGCGCATCTTCTTAAACCAATCGCCGTTGAAAACCGTCCGGGTCCGCGCCGGATCCAGGACTTTGAAAGCCTGGGCGCGGTAGGTTTCCGCATTAGCGAGGACCTCTTCGTGGGTCAGGTGCGGGCGAGTGGCGGAGCGGCCGCTCGGGTCGCCGATCATGGCGGTGAAATCCCCAATGATCAGGATCGCCTCGTGGCCGAGCTCCTGAAATTGCCGTAGCTTTCGGAGAACGAGCGTATGCCCAAGATGGATGTCGGCGCTGGTCGGATCCACTCCGAGTTTGACCCGAAGGGGCCGGCCTAACGAAAGCTTTTCGCGCAGTTCGGACTCGCTGATGATCCGGGCCGCGCCGCTCTTGAGAAGATCGAATGATTTCGCCGGGTCCATCACGCCACGCTCAGCGAGCGTCGCTTCAGCCGCAAACTCTACTTGTTTCGATTCAACAGCTCCCGGACTTCGTCAATCGTCAAGGGCTTGTCCTGCTGGCTGAGAATCTCCTGCCGTGTTCCTTTTCCCCGGAACTGCCGTTGGTCCGCGTATTCGCGGACTGGTGCCTGCTTGGCGGAATCAGATGATCCTCGGACAAGGGAGCTTTCGTGGGTTGTGAACTGGCTGTTGGCGTAGGCAGTATCTGCGCTGGTCTTCGCATTCGCCGCCGCTTCGGCGCGAGCTGAACTTTTCTGTTCCGAAGATTCTGGAGAAGAAGCCCTTCGTCCCTCCGAAACTCTTCGAGGTCGCTTCATTTCCGGTCGAAAACGAATTCGCCACAAATTTTTTGTCGACCGATGTTCCACCGACGGCGACGAATTTCTTGTTTTGCGCGGAATTGGCGAGCGACATATCGGGCTCCAAGAGCCGATCGACCAGTTTTCTTTCCTGGACCTGCGCCCGGGCGGGAAAGGCGAAACTCGTTAGGCAAAGAAAGAGGAGAATCCAACGCACGACCGCGACCCTGCCGCAAGCGTTTCGGCTCTGTAAAGAAAAAAGCGCCGTGTGATTGACCGATGGTCCAGCGCAAGATTGCGCGGGGCCGTTACGCGCGTCCAGGACATGACGGAGCATGTCACTCCAGATAAGACTAGACGCGGATTCTATCCGTTAGATTTGCTCTAGTAACGATTGAGGAGTTCGAGTAAGCGCGTCGCGCCCTGCGGCGCAGGGATATTTCCGGCCAGGATGGAGCGCGCTCCGGCCACCCGACCGTAATAGCGGTCGTTGGCGGTTTTCTGCGTCGCAATGACCGCGCCTTCGAGCGAAGCACCGGCGAACAGTCCTTTGCTGCGGCTGTAAGTGTAAACCGCCGATGTCGTTGTGACAGCGGCCTGTAAATCGCGTCCCCACGGACCGGCCGCCGCGCTCACATCCGCGCCCAGTTTGAAGTTGCCGTCGCGCGAGAAAGCGCGCACGGCGGGGTCGTTGTTGAGGACGAAAATAAAATCAGTCATTTCTGCCACCGGCCTGCAAACCCCACCCGGCACCACCGAGCCCGATGAAGGATGGACCTGACCAGCCGTGGGCTGTGCGCGCTACAACCACGCCCTGGCCTCCTTTTCCACTGAAGACAAACCCGGCTTTCAGCACCCGGATAATGGCGAGACCGCGGGCGTTGCTCAGAATACTGCGAGGAATCTGGCGCTCGGGCATCTCGTAGAAAGCGCGCAGAGTATCTGCTGCTTGATCGACGAGCTCCTGCTCAGTTGCGGCGGTGGCGACGGTAACGATGCCACAGGCAAGTAATAACGGAAGCCAGTGCTTTCATTGTGAATATTTTTCGAGGTGTGTCGGTTTTTTGGTGGTAACGGCATTCAGGAGAAAAACTTGATTCGTTAGGCGGGGAGAGCGAAGGCTCTGCTGGGGCGAGGAGTGCACTAATTGAAATTCTTCTTTGTTCCGCGTCATCTCAGAGTTCTTTACCGACTAGCGACTGGTTTTCAAAAAAAATCGCAGCATGGACACTATCATCGACTTGCAGAGCGACGCCTATTTTATGGGCGAGGCGTTGCGCATGGCGGTGCGCGCCTACGAAGCGGAGGAGGTGCCGATCGGCGCGGTCGTCGTGCGCGCAGGGAAAATCATCGCGCGCGCCTTTAATCAGGTGGAGCTTCTCAAAGATGCGACAGCCCATGCGGAAATGCTCGCCTTGACGCAAGCCGAAGCGGCGCTGGGCGACTGGCGCCTGAACGAATGCGAGTTGTTCGTCACGAAAGAACCGTGCCCGATGTGTGCGGGTGCAGTCGTCCACGTCCGTCTGCGACGGGTGGTGTTTGGCTGCCCGGACCCGCGGGGCGGGGCGGCGGGTGGATTACTAAATCTTTTGCAAAACCCGTCGCTCAACCATCAGTGCGATATCACGGCCGGGGTGATGGCGAACGAATGCGCCGAGTTGCTCCAAAGTTTCTTTCGAGAAAAACGGGTGCGCGGAATCGAAGAGACCTGAGAACCAAATTCGCCCAAGCTAACCTGGCTGCCTCGCAAGGACTCGAACCTTGACAAAGAGATCCAGAATCTCTCGTGCTACCATTACACCACGAGGCACCGCGGGGATGAGACCTAAGCGCTGCTCACCGTGATCCGCAAGTGCGGCGGCGGGCCTTTGCTGTAGCCGGGGTCGGTGACCCCGGCAGGCACGAACAATTTATAACGACCGGGGTCACCGACCCCGGCTACAACGAACGCCGGATTTGTCGTTTACAAGCCGAGCGTGCAGTCGGGCTTGATATCCTGCGCGTAAATATCGCCGCCATCTGCCCGACCGTCACTCCAAATCGCCAGGACCAGGCCAGACGATGAAAGAGTCAGGTCCAGCCGAGACTTTGAGGAAAGGATGGAGGAGACGGCGAAGGGTGAGCAAATGATGGTACCGCTCGGATCAACTTTCGCGCCGAAGATCGAATCCTGGGCAAAGTTAGGCTCCGACGACCAGACAACGAATGCCCCGGCCGAAGTAAAGACGCTGGTGACGTTGATGACGGCCGAGGAGGTGAAAGGTTGAACCACCAGCCCGGTGGCGCCCCATTGCACAACGCCTGTCGAATCGAATTTCTGTCCTGAGATTCCTTCGTTCGTTAGGGGACCTTCCAGGATCTCATCCCAAAAAAGATAGGTCGAACCGCTCGCCGGGTCGTAGGAAACGGAGGGATTCACCTGGTCGTGTCCGGTGTTAGTGGAACCGGGAACGCCGTTGTGCGGAAATGCTTCCGTTCCGTCGGCCAGGATGTGTTGAGCGCGCGATTGGAGCGGACTGACCTCATACCAGCCGAAGACCGCGCCGCCTGCTCCGTCGGTAACGAAAGGAGGGAAATTTCCAAATTGAAGCGAGCCGCCATCGAAGACCGCAACATGGTTGCTTCCCCAAAGCAGCGCGCCCGTGCTGCTCAGCTTGTTCGCGAGAAGATGCTTCGGGCTGGTGAATCCCGCCGCGGAAACAAAGGAAACGATCGCCGAGCCGTTATCGCCCGCGTGCAAGTCCGCCATCGAGTAAGTCAAGCCCGCGGGCGCAGTGATTGTAATTCCAAAATCGCCCCATTGCCGGCCGCCGTGCGGGCTTAGTCTTTGCAAAGTTAGATTATTGCCATTGATCCACCCAACCACGACGACACCGTCCGAGGTCGCGGTGATCTTGGGGTTTCCTTTGAAGCCAGGTCCACGTCCAGCCTGGCGTCCCTGCGCGGGAGTGCCCCAAAGCTGCACGCCCGCCGGACTGACCTTAATCACTGTCACCGCCATTGCCCTTTTCGGATTGCGGTCATCGAGGAATGCGAGCAACGCGTTACCTTGCGCGTCGACGTCGAGGCCGTAATCCTGCGTCGAACTCATCCCGAGATCGGCGAAGCGGATTCCGCCCGCGGCCCATTGTGCGACGCCGTTTGCGTCGAGACTTTGCAGGTAAACATCATAGCCGAAGGGAGGATTCCCGTTCGGATCATTGTCGAACCAACTGATATAGCAGCCGCCGTCTGCCCGTGGGCGAATCTTGGGCTGTACCTGATCGCTCGGCTTGACTGCAACGCCGAGATTCGCCATCGGATCGGAGCTCCATTGCGCGAGCACGTTGGATGAGCAAAACAGGCAGGAAAGCGCGAGCGAAAGAGTGAGAAGCATGGTTTTCATCGAGATTGTTCCTTTTCTGGCAGTGACAACGCTGTGAGGGAGAAAGAGCGTATCAATGCAAACGAGGAGTGGCCATTGATTTCTTCTCGTGTGCAGCTGCAACGACGCGTCTCTGGCGAGCTTGCATGGCTCAGAAGCGACCCCTATTCTCGTCGCATGAGCACGGGGGATTTTGTTTCCACGATCCAGAGCGGATATTCTTTCAAGGGCGACTCGATTCTCCTCGGCGCCGCCATCCGCGACGGAAAAATATTCGCCGAAGCGCCCATCCGCTTGCCTTTGCGGACGATGAATCGTCACGGTCTGATTTCTGGCGCGACCGGCACGGGAAAAACCAAGACGCTTCAGATGATCTCGGAGCAACTCTCCGAAGCCGGAGTTTCGACCTTGCTCATGGATATCAAAGGCGACCTCAGCGGCCTCGCGTCGCCGGCACACCATCGGACAGCCTCACCGAGCGCTACGCCAAGATCGGCTCCACTTGGTCGCCGAGCGCTTATCCCGTCGAATTCCTGACCCTTTCGGACGAACCCGGCGCGCGACTTCGGGCGACCGTCCTTGAATTCGGGCCGCTCCTTTTTTCCCGAATGCTTGACCTCAACGAAACGCAATCAAGCCTCGTGTCGTTAGTCTACAAATTTTGCGACGACAAGCATCTGCCGTTGCTCGACCTGAAAGATTTCAAGAAGGTCCTCGAATACATCACCGGCGAGGCCAAGGCGAATGTGACCGCAGAATATGGGCTCGTCCCCACGACATCGACTTCGCTCATCCTTCGCAAACTGATCGAACTCGAGCAGCAGGGCGCGGAACAATTCTTCGGCGAGCCTTCGTTTGAAGTTCAGGATCTCATGCGCGTGGTCGACGGCTTCGGCGCGATCTCGATTCTTCGTCTCAGCGACATGCAGAATCGCCCGAAACTTTTCTCATCGTTCATGCTCCAACTGCTCGCCGAGCTCTATGCCACTCTTCCGGAAGTGGGCGACATGGATAAGCCCAAAGCTCGTTCTTTTTATCGACGAAGCGCACCTGATTTTTGCGGACGCCGAGAAGTCGCTCCTCGATGAAATCGAGACCATCATCAAATTGATCCGCTCCAAAGGGGTCGGAATTTTTTTCTGCACTCAGTTGCCGACTGATATCCCTAACGACGTCCTCGGCCAGCTCGGAATGAAGGTGCAACACGCTTTGCGCGCTTTCACCGCGAACGATCGCAAGGCGATTCATCTCGTCGCCCAGAATTATCCGGAAACGCCCTTCTATAATACCGAGCAGCTGCTGACAGGGCTGGGCATCGGCGAAGCGCTCGTCACCGTCCTCGATGAGAACGGCGCGCCGACGCCGCTCGCCGCCACCATGCTCTGCGCGCCGCGTTCCCGCATGGGTCCGCTCACGCCGGAGGAATTGCAGACGGCGGTCGGTCGTTCCCAGTTGGCCAAGAAATACAACACCACCCTGGATCCCCAGAGCGCCTATGAAATTCTCGGCGGCAAGATCGCAGTCGCGGCCTCGCCGGAACATGCGCAAACGATCCCCGCCGCGGCGCGACGCACTTTCACGCCCGGCGCGGCGCCCGTCAGCCGCGAGCTTGCAGGCGCGTTAGGGATCGGCAGTGAAGACGTCCAGGCGGAACAGCCGACCAGCGTGCCGTATCCGAAGCCGGCCGCTCCCGCCGCGGCGCAACCAAATGTCATCGGTGAAATTCTCGGCAGTACCGCCGCGCGCAGTGTCGCGCGCAGTGTGGCGGTTGCCGTTGCTGGGACGCTCACCCGGTCGCTCCTCGGAGCGATGGGTGTCAGAGGACGTCGTTAGGCAAAAACAGGTCCGCGGCTTATTTCAGGGCATGCGCCTGTAGTTCCTCGAGCGAGACGAACTCCAGCGCGGACGAATGTGTTGCCTCCAGGTCCACCGGCGGAGCGACGCCGCGCTCGAGCGCCTCTTTCCAACGGGTGACGCAAATGCACCAGCGATCGCCAGGCTTCAGTCCGGCAAAACCCCACTCCGGATGTGGCGTGACGAGGTCGTTGCCCATCAAGACCGAATAATCGAGAAAGTCGCGCGTCATTTCCGCGCAGACGGTGTGCAAGCCCGTGTCTTCCGGGCCGGTGCGACAATAACCGTCGCGATAAAATCCGGTGGCCGGATCGCGGCAACAGGCGCGCAAATCAGTTCCGAGAACGTTCGTCGGCATGGCGAGACGCTACTCGCAGCGCGCGAATTTTCATGCGAAGTCGAACGATGCCGGAGCAAACCGAGTCGCAAACAGTGCTCACCTACTGGCTGCTGCCGGCGCAGCCTGCGCGCGAGTTTTTCCGCGAAACAATCGGTCGCCTTGCCGCCGAGTGTGATGCTCCGCTCTTTGAGCCACATCTTACCCTCGCGGTCGGACCCGACTCGGTGGCGCAGGCGCAGCGGATTCTCGCCGGCGTCACTGCCAGACCGATTGAATTGCACGCGAACGGGGATCCATTACACGAGCAGATTCACGAAGACGCTCTTCGTCCGATTCGACTCGAGTCCCGGCGCTCGAACAATTACGAGAGTCGTTAGGCTTGGAAGCAGGCGACCGCGCCGTTCGATCCGCACGTCAGTTTGCTCTACAAAACATTGCCGGACGGAAAAGCAGTCTCAGCTTGCGGCCACCGTGCGCTTGCCCTTCCAAGACGTCAGGTTTGATGCCATCGAGGTCGTCCGGTGTCGCGTCCCGGTTGCTACTTCGGCTGATGTCGCCGCCTGGGAGACCATCGGCACGCGGCGACTCGTTGACTAGAGCGGTTTGGACAAAACTGTAGCGGACCGGCGCCCGTAGCACAGCCATCCTGGCTGTGGGGGCGGCGGGCATCTTGCCTGCCGAATCTGCATCGACCGGCCGAGACGCCCGGTCGCCCCACAGGCTCGCCACAGGACGAGTCCGTCCGACTGGCGGACAGGATGCCTGTGCTACTGTGCTCGCCCGCCAGACGAAAGTGGTCTAGCGGTCGGCGTTCCCCGGATCGGTTGCTAATCTTCGAAGAGACTGGTCAACTTCATGTTGACCGCGTCGACCAGACCCTGATCGGTCAATTTCAGCGCCGGGATCGGCGAGAGGCTGAGAAAAGAAAGCGACATGAAAGGCGCGGCCAGTTTGCAGCCTAACGATTTGGCCGCGGCATTGAGCGCGGCAATCTTTTCGATCACGACCTCCAGAGGTTGATCGGAAACGAGGCCCGCGATCGGCAGCGCCAGCGCCGCCTTGATTTCGCCATCTGCGACCGCCACCTGGCCGCCGCGCATTTCCTCGAGCGCGTGAATCGCCGCGATGATGTCGGCGTCGTTCGTGCCGACCACGACGACATTATGCGCGTCGTGGGCCACGGTCGAAGCGAGCGCCCCGCGTTGCAGTCCGAAGCCGCGCACGAACCCGACCCCGACGTTTCCGGTCGCCTGATGCCGTTCGACCACGACCAGTTTCAAGATGTCGCGCTCGATGTCGGAAACAATCTGGCCATCGCGCACCAGCGGCGTCTCGAGTGCCTGGCGGGTGATGATCTGGTTCGGCACGATCTCGATGACTTTGATCTTCTTGCTGCCACTCGCCTTGCACTACAAAGTCGTTAGGCGCGCGATAGCGCAGGTTCATCGTGCTCCGTGGCCTGCGCATCTGCGCCGGCCTTTCGCCGAGATAGCGGCCATTCTCCGCCACCAGTTTTCCTTTCTTGTAAACGCGGCGGACTTCGAATTTCTCCAGGTCATCGAGGACAAGAAAGTCGGCCCAGAAACGCGGCGCGATCGCGCCATGATTGCGCAGCCGGTAATGTCGCGCGGTATTGATCGAGCCCATTTGGATCGCGGTGATCGGTGAAATGCCCAGCTCGATCGCGCGCCGGATGGAATGGTCGAGGTGACCTTCATTCGACGAGGTCGCCCGCCAGTTTATCGTCGGTCGCAAAGGAACAATTGGCGGAATTTTGCGGAGTCACGAGCGAGATGATGTGTTCGAGATTGCGCTCGGTGCTGCCTTCCCGCACCAGCAGGTGCATGCCGAGCCGAAGTTTTTCCCGCGCCTCTTCGAGCTCGGTGCTTTCGTGATCGGATCGAACGCCGGCAAGCGCGTAGGCATTCAGATTTTTTCCGCGCAATCCCGGCGCGTGCCCGTCGATCGCCTTTCCCTTTCCCGCGCGAATCTTGGCCAGTTCGCTTTCCATTCCGAGAAAAACGCCGGGGTAATTCATCAACTCCGCCACGCCGGCAATGCGATCGTCGGCGATCATCAGCGCGAGATCATCGGCGGTAAACCGCGCGCCGGCGGTTTCCAAATGGGTCGCCGGGACACAGGACGGAAGCATGATGAAGAAATCGATCGGCAGGTTCTTGCTCGACTCGAGGACGTAGCGGATGCCGTCGAGCCCGAGGACATTGGCGTATTCGTGCGGATCGATCACCATCGCGCCGGTGCCGTGCGGGACCGCGGCGCGCACGAATTCCGGAATCGTGAGCATCGTGCTCTCGACGTGGAAATGTCCATCGATCAGGCTCGGCGCGAGAAAGGCGCCCTCGAGATCGATTGTTTCTCGTCCGTCGTAATCGCCGAGGCCGACGACGCGGCCATCATCGACCGCGACGTTCGTTAGGTAAATTTCCCCGCTGAGGACATTGACCAGCTGCGCGTTCTTGAAAACGAGCTCCGCTGGTTTCTCGCCGCGTGCCACGCTGAGTTTGTGCTGAACCTTTCTCATGTCTTCCTTTACAACGCTCGTGTCCCTTCAAAAATTGTCATCCTGAGCAGCGCGAAGGATCTCTGAACATTTCCGTGCGCAATTCAAGTCCTGAAATAGTCAGAGATGTTTCGCTTCGCTCAACATGACAGGTAAACGAGAGGACGTTGGCGACCTAGGTGCTATGAGTTGACACCTTCCGCTGTCGCATGTTCCGTCCTCGCAGCGGTGATTGCGATGCGCTGTGAGCGCCCTTTAATGGCATTAAAAATCGCCTCGCAAGTCGCAGGCGAGGCGAGGGGAACCTGACCTCCCGGCGATCCGAACGCCGCGACCGCGTCGCGAATCGCCTCTCGCACTGAAATCGCCAGCATGAGCGGCGGTTCGCCTACGGCTTTGCTCCCATGCACGACGTTCGGCTGAGTCGCTTCGGTCAGGAACGTGACATTAAAAATGTCGGGCGTATCACCGATCGCAGGGATCTTGTAAGTGTCGGGCGAATGCGTCCGCAACCGGCCCTTCCGAATCCCAAACGAGTTCTTCCATTGTGAGCCAGCCGGCGCCCTGGACGAATCCACCTTCGACCTGTCCGCGCGCAATCCCGAGGTTCACCGCGTCGCCGGCGTCGTGCAGGATATCGACCTGCCGGATGTGCATCATGCCGGTGAAGCCATCCACTTCCACCTCGCTCACCGCTGCGCCGACCGCGAAATAGTGAAACGGCTTTCCCCGTCCGGTCTCGCGATCGTAATGAATCTCGGGCGTGCGGTAAAAACCGGTCGCGCTCAGGCTCGTCCGCGCGAAATAGGCGCGTTGCAACAATTCGGCGAAAGGAAAACCAGACGCAGGATCGTCAACGTTCAGCACCATGTTGTCGTTGAAAACGATTTTGTCGGCCGGAATAATCTCACCGCTCTTTTCGCCCAGCATTTCCTCCGCGAACGGGAGCAGCCGGGCGCGTAAAGTATCGCAGGCGTTTTTCACGGCCGCGCCATTCAAATCAGTGCCGCAGGAAGCAGCGGTGGCGGAAGTGTTCGGCACCTTGTCCGTCCGGGTCGCCATCACCCGGACGCGATCGATCGTTAGGCCGAGTTCGCGCGCGGCGATCAGCGCGATGTTGCTGTAAACGCCCTGGCCCATCTCGGTGCCGCCGTGGTTGATCTGAACGGTGCCATCCTGATAGAGGAGGACGAGCGCGCCCGCCTGGTTGAGATGTGTGGTCGTGAAGGAAATGCCGAACTTCACCGGCGTAATGGCGAGTCCGCGCTTTTTGTTAGGCTGGCTCGCATTCCAGTCGCGCAGTTGCGCCCGCCGCGCGGCGAAGTCGCTCGACTCGGTCAGCTCGCGCCAGATGCGTTGCAGGCGGTTGTCTTCGATTTCCTGACCGTAGGGCGTGGTGTTAGTTTCGCCGCGATCGCGGTAAAGATTGCGTTGCCTAACGACTTCCGGAGCGAGACCGGTGGCGCGCGCAACGCGATCGATGATTTCCTCAATCACCAGCATGCCCTGCGGACCTCCGAAACCGCGGAAGGCGGTGTTGGAAGCGAGGTTGGTCTTCGCCACCTGCCCGCTGAATTCGAGATGCGGAATGTAGTAGGCGTTGTCGAGATGAAAAACGGCGCGATCGGTCACGGCACGGGAGAGATCGAGCGACCAGCCACCATTGGAAAAGAGCGCAATTTTCGCCGCGAGAAGCAGGCCGTCATTGATCGAAGCCGATCTGAAATTTTCCGAGAAACGGATGCCGTTTTCCGGTGATCATCATGTCCTGATCGCGATCGAAACGGACCCGCACCTTGCGTCCGGTTTTGGTCGCGGCGAGCGCCGCCA
>CAVYVJ010000006.1:0-21607 GCA_963771865.1 uncultured Verrucomicrobiae bacterium | reverse complement strand
CTGACACGCGTGACGCGCTTGTTGCGTCCGGTCTGGAATCCGATCCGCGCCAATTAGGAGTCGAGATTGGCGAACGCATCTCATTTCATTTGGCAGGTCGAGAAGGAGCGGGGAGTGCGCCGTAGAAATATTCGCCGTCGTCGTCCTGCGGGGGCGAGTTAAAAAACACTTTCGTGATATCGCCGGCGGCAGGCCCGCTCCGAGCCTTAAACAGATACAAGGTGATACGCACGTCGTCAGGGTGGCCCGCGCGCAGGATCTTCAATGGAAATGCATAGGTGAAAACCTGTTCCTTGCGAACCATGCGCTGGCTCTCTGGTCCATTGCTCGATTCGAAAATAGTGTTCGAAGATCCTGACGGATCCTTTTGTTCTCCGGTGACATTCCCCGCAAACCGACCTGAGTCGTGGACAACCACATTCACGTCGATTTCTGTGGGGTTAACCTCGTCTGGCACATACCACCAGTTTTTCAGTTCAATGATGTTAATCAGAGGTTTGCGGCTATCCATGAAAACTTGTTGCTCGTTGGCAACGGCCTGACGCCGCAGTTGACCGTAAACGGTAATGCCTGCGACAAGCAGAATCACGGAAAGCACCATTGAGCCAAGGTGAATAAGGAATGCTCCAGATTTGAGAAACAATCGGAGGGCGATTGAACTCAGGACGAGCTCAATGCCGAGCCACACGATGTAACTCCGGAAGAGAAGGCCTCGGAAATCCAGGCTTATCCAACCACCGCTGCCTCCTGCGAAGAGGGCCTGGTCGAGGAAGTAGATGGGAATTGTCAGTAGCCCAAGACAAAGACAAACGATCCAATGTCTGCGCCAGGTCGATTTCATGTGGCTTTATTTCTCAAAAAATGAGATCCCAAGTTTCGGATTTTGGGAGTCTCGAGTCGAGCCGAGTCGCTCTTAAAAGAAGGTTGTCATCCCGAGAGGAGCGAAGGATCTCTTACTCTTTCTGGGTTGCCAGCGTGTGGCGATGAGCGACGGCATTCTTTTTCTGTCAGAATCGAGGGTTTCATCAGGAGCAAAGCGCTGAGTGCTCAGAAATGGTCAGAGATCCGTTCGCTGCGCTCAGGATGACAATTTATTTGGTTGCGACTCGCGATGC
Organism: uncultured Verrucomicrobiae bacterium; assembly: GCA_963771865.1. Taxonomy (GTDB): domain Bacteria; phylum Verrucomicrobiota; class Verrucomicrobiia; order Chthoniobacterales; family UBA10450; genus Palsa-1392. The sequence goes on along the minus strand of CAVYVJ010000006.1, from coordinate 20,492 downwards.
GGCCAAACCTGACGCAAATTCTATCCATGTCCGATCGATCGGCCCGCATCAGCCGGCGCGACGCGGCGCGATTGATTGGTGGCGCGGCCGCCGCGGCGCTGTTTCCTTTGCCCATGCACGCCGAGGAAAAGGGCAGCTCTGCCATTCTGCTTCGTGCCATTCCTTCAACTGGGGAAAAGATTCCCGTCGTCGGTCTGGGGACCTGGCAGGTCTTCGATGTCGGTTCTTCGCCTAACGAACGCGTGCCGCTCAAAGACGTGCTGACGCGTTTCGTCCAGCTCGGGGGCAAAGTGATCGATAGCTCCCCGATGTACGGCCAGGCCGAAGGCGTGATCGGCGATCTGACGAATGAGGTGCATTTGCGCGATTCGCTTTTCCTTGCGACGAAGGTCTGGACCAGCGGAAACAGGCCGGCATCGAATCGATGGAGCGATCATTTCAGCGTTTGCAAGCGACGCGGCTCGATCTCATGCAGGTCCACAACCTGGTCGATGTCGAAACCCAGCTCGCGACCATGCGCGCCTGGAAAGGGGAAGGGCGCATCCGTTACCTTGGGATCACTCATTACGTTGCCTCCGCTTTCGCCGACGTGGAAAAAATCCTGCACCGCGAAAAGCTCGACTTTCTCCAGATCAACTACTCGATCATCGACCGCGAAGCCGAGCAGCGTCTTCTTCCGCTCGCCCAGGACCGAGGCGTGGCAGTCCTGATCAATCGCCCCTTTGCGAGCGGCGACCTGTTTGCGCGGGTCCGCACTCAGCCTCTCCCGGATTGGGCGGCCGAGTTCGATTGCAAATCTTGGGCGCAATTTCTCCTGAAATGGATTCTCGGGAATTCGGCGGTTACCTGCGTGATTCCTGCCACAGACAACGTTCGTCATCTCGAAGACAACATGTCATCCGGAGTGGGTCGGCTGCCCGACGCCAAAATGCGGCAGAGAATGCTGCAATACGTTCGCGCCTAACGAGACTAAGAGTCGACCAAATCTTCTGTCCGATCTCATGCCTGCTTTCAATCTGCCCGAACCTCTGCTTCTCGCGATGTGGTCGGGGCCGCGCAATATCTCGACCGCGATGATGCGCTCCTGGGGAAATCGCGCCGACACCGTGGTGGTCGACGAGCCGCTCTATGCCTTTTATCTTAAGGCGACGGGAAAAGATCATCCCGATGGCGCAGGAAGTGATCGCCAGCGGGGAGACCGATTGGCGAAAAGTGGTGACTGGTCTGACGTCAGCCGTTCCGCAATCGCGGCACAAAGGCCGCTCCCACATTTTTTATCAGAAGCAGATGACACATCATCTTTTACCGGAGTTTGGGCGCGCCTGGCTCGCGAGCCTGACGAACTGCTTTCTCATTCGCGATCCCGCGGAGGTGATTGCGTCCTACATCAGAAAGAACGAAGACCCGGTGCTGGAGGATCTTGGTTTTGTGCAGCAGGCCGAGATCTTCGAATGGGTGCGCGAGCGATCGGGAAAGGTGCCGCCCGTGATCGATGCGCGGGATGTCTTGCAGGATCCCGAACGGCTGCTGAGGCTGCTTTGCGACGCAGTCGGCGTCGAGTTTGATCCGGCAATGCTTTCGTGGCCGTCGGGTCTTCGTGAAACCGATGGAGTTTGGGCAAAGCATTGGTATGGGGAAGTAGCGAAATCGACGGGGTTCGAACCTTATCGCGTCCGGCCCTCCGAAGTGCCGGAGCGATTGCGAGAAATTAAAGCGCGTTGCCGTGAGTGCTATGACGAACTTCACCGGCAGCGACTACATTGAACCACGGATTACCCAGCGCGGCTACGCTGCAACCGAAGGTTTAACCACGAATGAACACCAATGGACACGAATTCATAAGAATGGCAGTCGACTTAATTCGCGTTTATTCGTGTCCATTAGTGGTCAGAAATCTGTGTTTGGATTGGCGAGCTCAACTAAATCTTCGCGTGAGTTATCCGTGTAATTCGTGTAATCCGCGGTCAAGAAATGCAGCAGCAATTTAACGAGAAAAACCGCGACCTGATGGTGAACATCAACGGCCGGCTCGTCCACCGCAACGAGGCCGGTGTCAGCCCGTTCGATTCCTCCGTGCAGGGTGGCGACGCGGTTTGGGAGGGTTTGCGGCTCTACGATGGGCGCATTTTCAAACTCTACGAACATCTCGATCGCCTGTATCGTTCCGCGGCTGCCCTTTCTTTTTCCGAGATCCCGCCTAACAAGAAGATCGTTGCCGAAATCAAGCGCACCCTCGCGGCCAACGAGATGCGCGATGGGGTGCACATTCGTCTCACCCTGACTCGCGGAGTGAAGATCACCTCCGGGATGGATCCGCGCCTCAACCAAAGCGGGCCAACTCTCATCATTCTCGCCGAGCACAAAGCGCCCGTTTACGCGAAGAGCGGGCTGTGGTTGATCACGAGCAAGATGCGCCGCCCTCCGCCCGAGGTGCTTGATCCACGGATTCATCACGCCAATCTGCTCAACTCCATTCTGGCCAAGATCGAAGCGAACAATGCCGGTGCAGACGATGCGCTCATGCTCGATCTCTCCGGTCACGTCGCGGAAACGAATGCGACCCACCTTTTCGTCGTGCGAAAAGGCGGAATAGCGACGAGCCGGGTCGTCGCCTGCCCGGCAGGGATCACGCGTGCGACTGTCCTGGAGATTTGCGCTGCGGAAAAGATTCCGCAGAGCGAAACTTTCCTGACGTTGGAGGATATTTATGAGGCTGACGAAGTCTTTTGCACCGGCACGATGGGCGAGCTCGCCGGAGTAACGAAAGTGGATGACCGCGTCATCGGCGGTGCGATTGGGCCGATGACGACACGCTTGAGCGATCTTTACTCCCAGCGGACCAAGGTCGAGGGCGTTCGTGTCGTCTCGTGATGTGATCGAGACTTTTCGCGAGAATATTTTTCCGCTACGATCCGCAGCCGGAGAAAAAAACTATGGAAATGCCAACCCCAAGCGCAGGTCATCGGAAACTCGAAAAGATTGCCGGTTCATGGGAAGGAGAGGAGAAGCTGTATCCGTCACCCTGGGACCCGAAGGGTGGAACCGCGACCGGTCGAATCAAGAGCCGCGTTGCCGTAGACGGTTTTGCGCTCCTCAACGACTACGAGCAGGAGCGCGATGGCGCGATCAATTTCACTGGCCACGGCGTGTTCACCTACAATCCCAAGGAAGACTCATACATGTTAGTCTGGGTCGATTGCATGGGTGCGCCGCCGGAAATTTTTAAGGGAAACTTCGAAGGTGACATCCTGCATCTCGCCCATGGTGGGCCAGGAATGCACGTGCGCCTGACTTACGATCTGAGCGAACCGGGATACCTTTGCACGAGCATGGAAATGTCGCCGGACGGGAACACTTGGAACCGATTTTTCGATGCTCGCCTCCGTCGCCTACCGGCGGATTCTTGACCAATTATTCCGTTAGTCGAGCGCGGCCGGTCGGATCAACTACCAAATGTCAAAATAGACACGACCCCGACACACCCCCCCAGTGTCATGTTGAGCGAAGCGAAACATCCCTGACTAGTCCTCTGGGACAGCGTGCTTCCGAAATAGTCAGAGATGGAAAGCCCGGCCTGGCACGCTCCGCGCACTGCGTTACGGCTTCTCCCGCGGCTGGCGGGATCAGAATGACAAATTTTGGGATAGGTAATGGTGGCATGAGCCCCTCTTCACGGGGATGTGAGATTTGGCTTTACTTCTCAGGCCGCTCCGCACTACAACGGGCGAGTGCGAATCCCCGCGCTACATGTCGCCATTCTGCTCGTCTCGGCTTTTCTGCCAATCTGCGGCCTTGCGGGCAGTGCCACTTGGAAGTCAAACCCGGTCGATTCCGATTGGAACAATGCCAGCAACTGGAAACCGGCGACCGTGCCTAATGGTCCGAACGACAGGGCCACGTTTGGAATTTCCAATATAACGGGTGTGTCGCTCCCGGCCGGTGTGACCGAGCTCGATAGCCTTGGGTTCGACTACCATGGAGACGTATTCACGATTACGGTGGGCACGGCAGATCAAGGGATGCTTCACATTACCGGCATCGGGATCCCAAATGCGTCGGGTTTGGGACAAACGATTGTCGTTCGTACTCCTCGCGCGGAGGGCTTGGCGCTTTACAATACCGCGGCGGTTGGCATTCAAACGGTCTTCACAGTCGAGAATGCCAGTGCGATCGGCTTCTATCAAAACACCGACGCTGGTTTCGGACTCTTTACAATCCTTGGCGGCGATAGCTCCGAACCCGGCGGTTCGCAGCTTAATTTCTATGATAACGCCAGCGCGTCCAATGGTTACTTCTACACCACGATCGGCGGATCGGCGCCGTCCGCCGAAGGTGGCACGATATCTTTCTACGGCAACTCCGCGGGAAACAACTCCTGGATTACTAATAAGGCTGCGATCGACCCGGGCGCCGCCAGCGGGGGCACCACGACTTTTCACGATAACTCGACTGCGGGAGCGAATATTACTAACGAAAGCGGCCCGGTGACCGGCGGTTTACAGAATCGCGGCAGCACTACCTTTATGGATAACTCAGATGCGAATCACGTTAGTGTTTTCTGCGACGGTGCGCAGAGCGCGACGGAAGAAAGTGCCGCGGTCGAGTTCTTCGACAGTTCAACCGCCAACATCGCGTTGCTTGTCGCCAATGCCGGGTCGCAAGGCGGCGAGGGAGGTCTGATTCGTTTCTGGAACTCCTCGACCGGCGATAATGCGACCGTGCAGCTCCATGGCAACGGCACGTTAGACATTAGCAATCTCGATGCCCAGGACTTTCATATTGGGTCCTTGGATGGTGATGACGGCGTTGTCCTACTCGGCAATCATAGTATCAACATAGGCAGTCTCGATGTTAGCACCCAGTTCGACGGAATCATCGAAGGTAGCGGGCCGCTAACAAAAGTAGGGATCGGAACTTTTACTCTGACGGGAGCTAACTCCTACACGGATGGCACGGTAATTACCAGAGGTTTTCTAAGGGCCGATAACAAACGAGGCTCCGCTACTGGCACGGGCGCTGTGCAAGTTAACAGCGGCACACTTGGCGGGGCCGGCATCATTGCTGGCCCCGTGACGGTAGGCAGTAACAGCCGCCGTGGTGCATCCATCGCTCCAGGCAGCGGCACGAGCACGCTTACCTTGCAAAGCACACTTACCTTTAGCGCCCATGGCAGCTACGTCTGGCGGATCAAGACGGCGTCCGCCAGAGGGGACAAAGTGATTGCCAACGGAGTTACAATCAAGAGCGGCGCGCAGTTCAATCCGATCGCGATCGGCCACGTGCAACTGCCCGGTGGCACAAGCTTCGTCGCCGTCAGCAACACTGCCGCGACACCGATCGTCGGCACCTTCAGCAACCTGGTTGACGGCTCGACAATAACAATCGGCAATAACACCTTTCAAGCTAACTACGAAGGCGGCGACGGCAACGATGTTACGCTCACGGTCGTGCCGTAGTTGTAGCCGGGATCGGTGATCCCGACGGCGAAGAACTTGGCTAGACGTCAGACCGGCCGAGATCACCGATCCCGACTACAACAAGCTTAGTCCTGGACGTGCAGAAATACGTCCCTCCGATCCGGCACGGATTTCTGCAACCAATTATTCCGTTCGTAACGCCACGACTGGGTTGAGCTGGCTGGCGCGGCGCGCGGGAACGAGACAGGCGATCAAGCCCGCAGCGCCGAGGATCACGATTGTGAATCCGAGCAAGAGCGGGTTATGGGCCGAGATCTGATAGAGCTGGGCTGCGATCAATCGGCCGAGCGCGAGCGAGGCGAGCAGGCCCGCGATGAGGCCGAAGAAGACCGGTTTCATCCCCTGGGAGATGACGAGGCGCAGGACATCAACAGTTTGCGCGCCGAGCGCCATGCGGACGCCGATTTCACCGGTGCGTTGTTCGACCGTATAAGCCACCGCCCCGTAAATCCCGACGGTCGCGAGCAACAAAGCGACGCCGGCGAAGATGCCGAGCAGCAGCGTCATGAGGCGCGCTTCGCCGAGCGCGAACGCAACGATATCGTCCATCGACTGCGGCTGGGCGATGGCGAGGGTCGGGTCGATCCCACTTAATGCGCGCTGCGCGAGGTGGGTGACGTCAGCAGTTTTCAGGCTGCTTCGCACCGTGAAGCTGACAAAAGGAAAATTCTCCTGCGCCCATGGCCGGTAAAATTCCATGTCGTTAGGCTGACCAATCTTTCCGGAACGGACGTCGCCGACCACGCCGACGATCTCGGTCGGCGTGCTCGAGCTGGTGACGAGCAGGGTCTTTCCGATTGGGTTTTCATTGCCGAAGACTTTGCGCGCGCCAGCCTGGCTGATGAGCATGACATTGGGCTGGCCTCCGATGTCGTGCGCGTTGAAATCGCGGCCGGCAAGAATCGGAATTCCCCAGGTGTGGAAGAATCCTGGTATGACATCATGCGAGGGCGCGCCCTGGCGTTCCGGCACCGGCGGGACATTGCCATCGGGTCGCGCATAGAGAGTTGCACCGTTGCCGCCGGCGAGGGGGAAATCACCGCTCACGACCGCGCTTTCAACACCGGGAATCGCAGCCAGGGCTTCCTGGACACGCTCGGCGAAGCGCGCGCGAGTCGCCTCGTCGGGATAACGCGCCTGCGGCAACGTAATGAACGCAACCCAAAGATGATCGAACCGAAAACCGAGCGGCTGTTGACTTAGCCTAACGAAACTGGCGATGAGCAAGGCGGCGCCGGCGAGAAGCGAAACGGAAAGCGCGACCTGCGCCCCGACCAGGATCCTCCGGAAACGTTGCTGGCGCAGGCTTCCGCTCGAGCCGCGGCCGCCTTCCTTGAGCCCATCGACCAGATCAGCGCGCGAGCTTTGCCAGGCAGGATAGATTCCCATGGCAAGGCCGGTCAGGACCGAGAGCGCAATCGTGAACCCGAGCACCGGCAGCGAAACGCTCGCGCTGTCCGCTTCGAGCGGGAGAAAGTTGGTCGTAATTTTCGGAACGAGCGGAATCAATTGCCAGGCGAGGAACGCGCCTAACGAACCAGCGAGCACGCTCACAAGCAGACTTTCGAGAACGAAAAGACGCAGCACACTGGTGCGAGAAGCACCGAGCGCCATGCGCAGCGCAATCTCGCGCCGTCGCCCGCTGAAACGGACGAGGAGCAGGTTGGCGACGTTGCTGCACGCGATCAGGAGGACAAAGCTGACCGCGGCGAAAAGGGTGGCGAAGGCCGGGCGCAATTTGCCGGTGGCGTCCTCCGGCAACGGCAGAAGCCGCGTCTTGAGATCGGCGTCGATTTTTCCAGGATTTTGGGTGCGGTAGCTTTGCTCGAGCGCGGGCAAGGCGGCCCGGGCCTGTTCGATCGTTAGGCCGGGTTTCAATCTTCCCACCGTCCGAAGAAAGGCCGTCCCGCGCATCATTCGTTCCTGAGAAAAGCCGGGGATAACGAACGGCTTCGTCGTCCAGACTTCATTCCCGTTCGGCCCGACCCATTGCACTGGCATTTTCGAAATGACGCCGACGATGGTGTGGGCGACGCCGTCGAGCGTGATGCTGCGCCCGAGGACATTTGGATCGCCGCCGAGCCGGCTCTTCCAAAAGTGTTCGGAGACGATTGCGACATCAGCGCCTTCCTCTTCGTTAGGCAAAAAATTTCGGCCGCGAATCAGCGGCACGCCGAGGACGTCGAAATAATTCGCCGTTACCTTGAACCCGACGATCTGAACCGGATCGCCGAGGCCGGTTAGGGTGAAGGCGATGCCGTTATCAGCCGCGAAGCCGTCGAAGATCGTCTGTCCTTGCCGATAGAGTTGAAAACGCGGCGCCGAGAGTGGCCACTCCAACGCCTCGGCGGTTTTCTCCCCGGAATAGAAATGGACAAGCCGGGTTGGATCCTTGAACGGGAGCCCGCGCAGGAAAAGATCGTTGATCAGACTGAAGATGGCGGTATTGAGCCCGATCCCGAGGGTGAGGGTGATGACCGCGAGGAGAGTGAAGCCAGGCGATTTCAGCAACTGGCGCAGCGCGAAACGAAGGTCAGTCAACATAACTAATCACATGTTTGAGATGCGCCCGTCGGCGCGTTTGGATTTAAACAAAAGACGCCGCCAAGGTCGAGTTTTGTCTAGGGACGATCGTAGAAATCCAAAAAAATTTGTCATCCTGATCCCGCAGTCGCGGGAGAAGGATCTCATCTTCTCTGCTTTTGCGGTGCACCAGGTTGGCCGAAATAGTCAGAGATCCTTCGGCTCCCCTCAGGATGACAACCTTTTTTGGATTTTTGTAGACGCTTCGCTCTGCGAAGCGCGGGGGAGGATGTCGCCGTCGACAATGCGATTCACCCGCAGGCCCGCGTTTCGCAGAGCGCCGTAACGGATGCGAAGCAACGGCCGGGCTTTCAACGTCTACACCGTCGTCGTAGCGTGCGCTGTCCTCAGCGCATTGAGTCCGCGCGTTCCGCGTGAAGAATTGTTTTTTGCCAAAGAGCCGGAGCGGACAAAAGTAAGCCATGAGCGCTGCACCTTCCTATCCACCATTATCACCCGTCCTGACCGTGAACGACGCCGCGGCGGCGATCGATTTTTACAAACGCGCTTTCCGCGCAGAGGAGCGGTATCGGTTGATCGATCCGGAAACCGGCAAGATCGGGCACGCCGAACTGACGATCAACGGCGCGCTCGTCATGCTGGCCGATGAATATCCGCAGTTCAGTCAATCGCCGCTGACCCTGGGCGGCACGACGGTGAAGCTCGGCTTGATGAGCACAGACGCGAAGAAGGATTTTCAGCGCGCGATCGAAGCCGGCGCGGAGGTAGTGCGGCCGTTGACCGACGAATTCTACGGCCATCGCTCCGGCAGATTGCGGGACCCGTTCGGTCATGAGTGGATGATCGCCCAAGAGCTGGAAAAGATCAGTCCCGCGGAGATGCAACGACGTTGGGATGCGATGGTTTCCAGTCCAGGCAACGCCGCCGCCTGACAAGGGCGAACTCGCCTAACACCCTCAGCAGCGCATACGCCGCCGGACGGTTTCAGTTTTCCCACCAACCTTTGCGAAAACGTGACAGCACCCCGCGCCCACTGCTACGGTGCGCGCAATGGAGGCGGCCGATTGGGCATCACTGAGCGACGAGCAACTTCTTGAGCTCCGAATCTCCAAGCTGGGCTTGCGGCTCGATGGCACCACCCTTGAGCCGCTCATCCGGCAACTCTATGACGAGCTTTTGGTGAAGGGGCTGGTGTTGCGTCCGCCCTGCCACATCGGCGATGAATGGTTCGTGCCGGTCGGCATCCCGGCCATCTTCGTGCCTTTTTTTCTCGTGCACGAGCGACTGCGTGCGCTCGAGCGGACGATGATGCTCGAGGTCGAGGGCGGAACACCCGAATGGTTCATGAAACTCATCCGACACGAAACGGCGCATGCCTACAGCTATGCTTATCATTTACCGCGAAAGAAAAAATGGCAGCAGACTTTTGGCCGGACGTCGCGGGAAGAGACGCCCGATTTTTATCAGCCGCGACCGTTCAGCCGCAGTTACGTGGTGCATCTCGACGACTGGTATGCGCAGAGTCATCCCGACGAAGATTTCGCTGAGACTTTTGCGGTCTGGCTGACGCCGGGGCTCGACTGGCGGAAACGATATGCGGGGTGGAAGGCGCTGCAAAAACTCGAATACGTCGATGACCTGATGCGCTCGTTCGTCGGGGACCCGCCGCTCCATCTCCCGGATTACCGGGTCGCTGATTACGATTGCTTGAACCTCAAGCTCAAGACCTACTACGCGCGCAAACGCAAGCTCTACGAGGACACCTATCCGGATTTCTACGACGCCGATCTGCGGCAACTCTTCGCCGCATCCGCCGGCCCGGGGCGAATCACCGCCAGCGCCTACCTGGGCCGGAGCCGCCGCCGCCTCTTGAACTCAATCTGCCAATGGACGAATGAAAAAAAATTCCGGGTGAACAAACTTCTCGCGCGACTGATCGAGCGCTGCGACCAGCTCGGGCTGTATGTCCTGAACGACGATCCGCAGCAGGATTTTCGCGTCTCCGCTTTCATCACGACCCTGGTCATGAATTATCTGTTCACGGGCAAATTCAAACGCACCAAATAAGGTGAAAAAGAAACTCAAAGTCCTCGCGCTTTTTGACGCGATCGCTCCGACGACGATCGACCAGGATCTGAGCGCGGAGATGAAGACGGAGGATTGGAAAACCGAGGCCAACGTCTTGAACGCGCTCGGCGCCCTCGGCCACACGGCGGAACATCTCGCGATCTTCGACAATCTCGATCTGCTCCGGCAAAAACTGGAATCCTTCGCGCCGGACGTTCTCTTCAACCTCGCCGATCAATTCAAGAACAACCGCGGCTTCGACCAGAACATCGTTTCCTTTCTCGAGATGCAGGGCGTGCCTTTTACCGGTTGCGGGGCGACCGGTCTCGTCCTTTGCAAACACAAAGGCATCTCGAAAAAAATCCTCAGCTATCATCGCATTCACACGCCGAACTTTGTTGTCATCCCGCGCGGGAACCGCATTGCGCGCCCGCGCCAACTCAAGTTTCCGCTCCTCGTGAAGCCGGTGAAGGAAGAGGCGTCCTATGGCATCGCGCAAGCCTCTTTCGTCGAAACCGACGAACAATTTCGGGAGCGCGTCGCCTTTGTTCACGAGAAATATGACGGCGACGCCATCGCCGAGGAATACATCGCGGGCCGTGAACTTTACGTCAGCCTGATGGGAAACATGAAGCTCTCCGTCTTTCCGATTCGCGAATTGGTCTTCCGCGAAGTGCCGCCGGACGAGCCGAAGATTGCGACCTATCGCGCGAAATGGGACGAGGAATATCGCAAACGCTGGGGGTTGGAAAACCAGTTCGCTGAAGGGCTCGACCCTGCGCTCGTCGCGCAAATCGAGCAGACCTGCAAACGGATCTACCGCCTCCTCACGATCGATGGTTACGCGCGGATTGACCTGCGGCTGACGGCGGCAAACGAGGTCTATTTCATCGAGGCGAACCCGAACCCGATCCTCGCCGAGGACGAAGACTTTGCGCAATCAGCGGGCAAGGCCGGGTTGCCGTATCCGCAGTTGATCGAACGGATTGTCAGGCATGGATTGAAGACGGTTCGGAGTTGAACGCGACAGAACCGTTCTCGCCGATTGCTGGAAGGTTCGCTTCGGAGGGCGTGATGATGCTGTGCTGCGGGAGATTCGTCGAGATTAACCAAGACCAGGCGAATGAATAAGCTTGACCCTGGTGGGCATCGTAACTTTAATCCGGTTAAGATCAAAATTGGAGTTGTGTCGATGAAAACCAAGGCAAAATCCAAAAGCACGAAGTCCGCAAAATTGGCCGATCTGAAAGCACGAAAGGACCCGAAGGGCGGCGCACAGAAAGGGCGAACGAATAACCTAAGCTCGCGGGGAGGTGGCGATGAAAACCAAAGCAAAAACGAAAAGCGCGAAGTCGGCTAAATTTGGTGATCTGGAAGTGCGAAAAGACCCAAAGGGCGGCGCGCAGAAAAGGAAAACCAATAAGCAGGGGCAGAGGTCTTCCAAAACCACAACGAGACGTTTCTCGCCGATTGATAGAATTCGCCGCTTCGAAGGGCACTCCAGCTTTAATCGAGTCTGAATCAAAACGGAGGTAAGCCGATGAAAGCCAAAGGAAAAACCAAAAGAGCGAAGTCCGCAAAATTGGCCGACCTGGAAGTGCGAAAAGACCCAAAGGGCGGCGCACAGAAAGGGCAAACCAATAAACTGGGGCGGGGAGGCTTCGGGAACCACAACGAGACGTTCCTCGCCGATTAGTAGAACAGCTGCTTCGAAAAGTAGTGAGAGAGCAGACGATCTTCGCGGGTTGTCTGAATTAGGCAATTCGTATCGGTCCGCCGGCCAGTATCGAAAGGCGGAAAAGGTTTTCGCGACTGCTTTCCAAATCGCGATCAGTCGTTTCGGAAAGGAAAGCCTGCAAGCTCGCGCGATCTTAAACGATTGGGCTGTCCTGAAGAAATACAGTGGGCAGTTCGCGCGCGCGGCAAAGATATACGAGCGTCTTCTTAGAATAGAGACGCGAGATCCCGATCGGGACAATCTCCGGCTCGCGACTATTTATCATAATGCCGGGGGGCTCGAACACGCGCGTGGGAATTATCGCCGGGGCGAGTCTTTCGCCCGCAAAGGACTGGCGATAAGCAAACGCGCTCTGGGAGCCAGTCACCCGATAGTAGCGCAAGATGCTTGCGCTCTTGGCGCAATTCTTGAAGCCCTTGGTCAACACAGCGCGGCACAACGATTGTATCATAGCAGTTTGAGGGTTTTTCGTTCTGCCCCGAAAGCGCACGCTTACGATATTGCCGTTACCTTGAATAACCTCGCGACATCTTATTATGCGCAGGGTAAATTTGCGCGCGCCGAGCAGAGCTATGCGCAAGCACTTGCGATCAAGGAAAAGATTCTTGGACCGAACCACGTGGATGTCGCCCTCACCCTAAACAATGTCGCCTTACTCTATAAGTCGCGTGGCGAATGGGATCGCGCGGAAAAATGTTGCCGGCGCGCTTTGTCGATCTTGCGCCGCGCACTTTCTCCTCGTCATCCCAAAGTGATATCTTGTCGAAACAACTACCGCAATATCCTGGCCCGGCAGCGGGGTGGTGGACCCCAGAACCATGTTTCGAAGCGCTGAAACTCAAGAGGTGACACGCAAGACGGCTGGCAGGTTCCTTAAAGGACATTGCAAATGCCTCGTGATCCTATTGCTATTTCTGCCGGGTGAAGCCTCGGCGCATGTGAAATGGTTCGTCAATGTCGACGTGTCTGCGCCACCCCGTCCGGTGGGCGAAGTGCTGACCGGACAACTCTTCGTTTACCTCTTTCTCGGATCGGTGGTGGCGATCTATGGGTTTTTTCTCCTCGATCGCTGGGTATTGAGGCGGCGCGTGCTGGCTCAGTTGGACGAGCGAATGAGAAAATTCGATGTCCTCTCGATCTATGTGATGCGGGTCAGTGCCGCGATATTCTTTGTTTCGCTGAGCGCATGGTATTGGGTGCATGGAGCGGGTTTTTATCTGACACCGGAATTGCGCACCCATGCGGGCTGGGTTCCCTGGTTGCAACTGACGGCCGGTCTGGCGGCATTGTGGAAACGGACCGCCATGCTGACAGGAGCCGGGGTATTTATTTTCTATCTCGCGGCCGTCAGGGATTACGGTGCTTATCATTTAGCTGACTACTTCATTTTTCTCGGCATCGGATATTTCTTGCTGGTGAGTGGAATTAGCCGGGGTCAATGGCGGAGGTCAGGGTTCATCGTCTTGTTCGCTTCCATGGGTCTGACCCTGGGATGGGCAGCGATCGAGAAATTCGCCTATCCTAACTGGGCTTATTCTCTCCTCCAAGCCAGGCCAGGCATGCTGATGGGAATGACACCGATAAATTTCATGACCGTCTCGGGGTTCGTGGAGTTCAACCTGGCTTTCGTGGTCCTCGGCGCGGCGTCGATGATAGGGCGATTCGCGACGGTCAGCCTGCAATCGGTATTTGTGCTGGCGATTTTTCAATTTGGCATGATGGACGCCATCGGCCATTTACTGATTATCGCCATTCTCTTCGTGCTCTACTTCCGAGGTCCCACTGATGCCCGAAACATGCTCGTGCTCCGCGAAAAGGCGCTTTGGACCGAGGCATATTTCATGACTGGACTTTACACTCTTGCCTTCGTTCTGGTGTTCCTGGCTTATTACGGACTCCACCACATCTACTACGCCATCTGAGTTCTGATGATGACTTCTCGTTAGGCATAGCGATCTCGACAAACGGAGGGACGCGCTTCTGCGCGTCCCTCCGGATAAGTTCAGCGCGCGCGACGCCCTAGCGCAGCAATCGGAAGTTTGCCGGCAGCGACACGGCGCTGGCGGGCAAATCGGGATCGCCGGAACCATAGAGCGGACCGCCGCCGGTACTCTCGTCGGGCTCGATTACTGCCACCTTGGCGGGCGGCGGTTCGATCGCCGGCTGGCCCTTGGCTTTCAGCGTCTCGTTTAACTTCGGCAATTCGTCAGATAACAGGCTCTCGAAATCCTTGGAAGCATCGGCTAGTTCGCGCCGGAGTGAGTCGATCCGCGCGACCTGGTAGTCGGCCGGTTTGCCTTCATAGCTCATGATCGCTCCGTAAAGCTGATCGGTGAGTTCGCGCAGACGCTCTTCGCCAGTAATCGCGCCGCCTTCAGTCGTGGCAACGATTTGCTTGCGCACCACATCCAGCTTGCCCGCGAAGTCTGCGACTGCTTTGCGCGATGCTTCGTCGGATGCTAAAGCTGGCTGGCTTTGCGCGAGGCTGCCTCGCAACGCCATGATGCGATCCATCAGGGCGCTTTCGTCGCCGAACAAGTCCTTCACCTGTTGGGCCGCGTCGTACTGCGCCTTGCGATCGGCTTCGCTAAATTTGTCCCGTTGATCGAGCGCAACCGTCAGTTTCATCTCGTAGGGTTTATCGTTCTTCGTCATCCGGACCGTGTAGATACCGGGGAGAACCCGCGGGCCAGTGATGCCAGAGTTAGCGATCTGGGCGGCCGGCGGTACCCCGGCGGTTTTTCGTGCATGCTCCAGGTGACGCGGTTAAGGCCGGGGCGTTTGCTGGCCGGAATGCTGTCGATAACTTTGCCGGCAGCATCAAGGATCTCGATTTTCAGTTTCCCGAAGAGGTGCCGTGATTTTTGATAATAGGTAATGACGGCGGCGTCAGGCGGATTATCACCTGTGAAGGTAGCGGCCCCACTGGCCCAGCCGCCATTACTCTCGATGCGTTGCTGCTGGACCGGTTTCGCGGCAACAAAGCTGGCTTCCTGTGTCAGGAGGTCTTTCGTGAGCGAACGCAACGGAGTGATGTCGTCAATGATCCATATCCCGCGGCCGTGAGTCGCGAGGACGAGGTCGTTCGTCCGTGGCTGGATTGCCAGGTCGCGCACCGCCACGGCCGGGAAGCGGCTGCCTTTGTACCGTGCCCACGTTATGCCACGATCGATCGAAACATAGAGACCGAACTCAGTCCCTAGAAAAAGCAAATTCGGCTGGACCGTGTCTTCCTTAATAACGTGAGCATAGCCGCGGATTGTCGGGGCCTGTTTCTCGTCTGCTCTGCGGAGTAAGCAAATTCCAGGTCTCACCGAAGTTAGTCGTCTGAAAGACATAGGGATTGAAATCGCCAAAGGTGTGGCGGTCGATCGCCACATATGCCGTGCCTTCGTCGAATTTGCTCGCCTCCACCCAGTTGACCCACGAATTCTTCGGCATGCCCGGAAGCTTCTCCGCCACATTCGTCCAGGTCTTTCCTCCATCACGCGTGATTTGAAGATTGCCATCGTCTGTCCCTGCCCAAATAAGGTTCTTGTTTTTGGGTGACTCGCTGATCGTAAAGATGCAGGTGTGCATCTCGGCAGCGGAGTTATCGATTGTCACGCCGCCGGATTGCTCCTGCTTCTGTTTCTCGGGATCGTTCGTAGTCAGGTCAGGCGAGATCCGTTCCCAGCTCTGACCGTGATCGCGCGAGCGGAAAAGAAATTGCGCGCCGATGTAGATGGTCCCTTTGTCGTTAGGCGAAGCGACCAGCGGTGTGTTCCAGTTGAAGCGGAGCTTTTCCTTGTAATTCGGTTTCGGCTGAATAAGGCGCGCCTCGAGCGTATGGCGATTGACCCGGCCGGCAAAGCCGCCCTGGTACTCTGCGTAGACGTAGTCCGGATCCGCCGGATCAACGAAGACATACATGCCATCTCCGTTGAAGACGTTTTCCCACTGTGCATTAGTAATTCCGCCGGGATACTCCGATTGGCCGACCCAGCAGCTGTTGTCCTGCAGCCCGCCGTAGACTTGATAGGGATCGGTGGCGTCCACATTGACGTGGTAGAACTGTGAGAGAGGAAGATTGTTTTGCCTTCCACCAGCGGTTTCCGCCATCGTAGGCGTACCAGATGCCGCCGTCATCGCCCGAGATGACGGTTTGCGGATTGGCTGGGTCGATCCAGACGGCATGCACGTCACCATGCGCGCCGGCGAATCCGCCAACCGTGGCGAAACTCTTGCCGCCGTCCTCACTCAGAATGAGTGCTCCGTCGGTCTTGAAAACTCGATCGGGGTTCTTGGGATCGACAATCAAGTTGGCGAAGTAGAACGGGCGCCAAACCATCCACTGGCTCTTATCGCGCTGGCTCCACGTCTGGCCGCCATCGTCGGAGACGAAGAGCGCGCTCTCGGTTGACTCGACGAAGGCGTATACCCGCTTGGATTGGAGGGCGCGATCGCGACCGCCAGCCTCCCGTAAGGCTTCTTGGGAAAACCCTTGTTTGTTTCCGGAGTAATTTCCTTCCAGGTCGTGCCGCCGTCGGCCGTCCGGAAAAGTCCGCTACTCGAGGGATCGTTAGGCGTATCGCCGCCGGAACGGTAGATCCAGCCTTTCCGCCGGAAATCCCACATCCCCGCAAAAAGGATGTTCGGGTTCGTCGGATCCATCGCGATGGTCGATGCGCCGGTGGAGAGATTGGCGCCTTTGAGAATCAGGTTCCATGTCTTGCCGCCATCAGTCGTCTTGTAGAGGCCACGATTGGGCGAATCGCTCCAGAGCGCGCCCGGGACCGCCGCGTAAACCGTGTCGCTGCTTTTCGAACTAACGATGATCTGAGAGATATGTTCCGATTTAGGCAGTCCTGCTTTGTTCCAGCTCTCGCCGCCGTCAATCGATTTGTAGATGCCGTCGCCAATCGAGATGCTGTTACGCATCCAGGATTCGCCGGTGCCAACCCAGACGTTCCTCGAATTTTTCGGATCGAGCGCAATCGCGCCGATTGATTGCACCGGTTGCTCGTCGAAAACCGGGCGGTAATTGGTGCCACTGTCTTCCGATTTCCAAACGCCGCCGCTGGCTGCGCCGACAAAGATGGTGAGTTTACCGGAGGGTTCACGGGCTGCGGCAATCGAGGCGACCCGGCCGCTCATTGTGGCCGAACCGATGTTGCGGGCGGGGAGGCCGGAAATGGTGGCAGAGCTGTAAGGCGTATCCTGGCCCGTCGCGACGCCGACAAGACTGAGTGAAGTGAGAAGGAGAAAATTAAAGAAACGCATGGTCGTGGTGTATAAGTTATTTGGTCGCTTTGGCCGGGAACTCGAAGATGGAATCGTCCACTGGGACGTTCGCTTCGGCCTTCTCGATGATGGTTTTTTGTTTGTCGGTGGAACCTTTGCCTCCGGTCTCCTGCGAGAACGGGAAATAGACACCATTGACCTTCTCGTAATCGCCAAGATCGGTTTCGACTTCGACCATCGCGCCTTGCTCAATGCGTTGATCGATAATGCGGATCTCGAGAAAATAATCGGGATCGAGATAGACATAGCTGATGTCGCCGTTCTTGCGCGTCACTTTCAGTTTGTGTGCCGCCGTCCCCTCGACGTCCTCGGTTCCCAGATAAGTGATAGTCTTGCCTTGCGCCTTCCAGTTCTCGAGCGGTCCGCCGATCTCACCCTCCTCGATTAACGACTTCGCTTCGTCGGGGGACATCTTCTCGGGATCTTTCCGGCCGCGGAGCGGAAAAATCTTCCAGGCGGCGGCGTTGTTATACGCGTTGATAATCGTCATTCCCTGCAGGATCGCGTCCGCGCGCACCTTGCCGGGGCGTTTCTTTGTCTCAGTGGATTTAAGTTCCATCTGACCTTGATTGACGAGCAAGCGGCCCTCAAAGCGAATCGTTTTGATCGCATCGAGCGCGGCCGCGCCGCCCTTCGCCTCGATATTTTTGCTGATTAATTGATCCACCATCGCGGTGGGTGCGGGACTTTGCGCGCGCAACGTCGCTGAAGCGAGCGCGGCGATGACAAGAGCGAGAGAAAAGCGAAGATTCATAGGCATGCGGAGAAGAGATCGCGGACGCGATCCCGGCGCAACTATGCAAAGTGCATGCCATCGCAAGCGATCGATCGCAAAGCCATTGCGCGGCAATGACATGCGACGGAAAGATGAGATCGCCTAACGAATTGTTCTTCCCGAGCGCGGGATTATTTTATCCCGATTTCGGGACGCGGCGATCTGGCGGGCTGGTCGAAAACTAATCCCGGCACCTGCCGCGATTGCCCTGGGGGTAGGCGCGGCCACGAAATGACTTTCGTGGCCACGCCGAGAGCAGGTCAGGGTTCCACTTTCAGCCGGGTCGCGGTCAGAGTGCCGTCATTTTCGAAGAGGAAGTTTCCGTTCACATCATAGAAGTCTTGAGCGAAAGTCCCCGAGTAACTCTGGCCATCGGCACCAACACTGACGACCAGGTTTTCGTCCCAGTAGCCGCTTGGCGCGCCGGTAGAATCGAACGTCCAGGCGACATGGTAGTTATGATAGCTCCCATCCGGCGCCTGCTTGTATGTGCCCTGACACAGGGCTCCGGGGATCAGGTTGGCGGCTTCGAACTCCAGCCCATCATTATGCCATTGATCAAAAGTGAAGACCTCCGGACCGCCGGTGGTACTCACGTAATGGACGCTCCACATGCCGACGATGGAATGATGGCCGGCGGCTTGTGTTGCGGGCGCCGAGACCCAGACAGGCCAGGATTAATGTGGCCAGCAGGGCCGGAATGGTTTTCTTGTAATGAATATTCTGTTTCTGCATGACTAGGTTTTCCTTTCGGTAGGTTGAGTTTTGCTATTTCACCGTCGCAACGAGTAATGCAGCAAAACCGACCGAAGGTTACTAAGGAACTTAAGATATTGGCTTTAGGCGCGAGGGAGGCGACGATCTTTTCGAAGCGCGGATCGCCGCGGAGAGAATCCCAGTTCGGACTCAAGCGCAGGTCGCCGTAGCTTAGGCCGCCCGGGATTTTCGCGAGCGTTTGTAGCTCCTCGATTGCCAGGATCCCGTTCGCCTGTCCACGCACAGGTAACCGCATAAAAATAGAGGACATCCGCGCCATCTAGCGATCTCTTTGTAAGAGGCGAAAGCTCGACTGCCTGCTGACCCTCCTGCAACGCTTCCTGGTTTCGCCCGAGGGCGGCATCGATCATGCCTAGTATACAGAGACTTGGACCGTATTCAGGATCGTCGCGATGCTCCTTCTCATATAGTGGACGCGCGGCCTCAAATGCTTGCTGCGCAGCGGCTGCATCCCCCTTGATCCGGGCTACAAGACCTTCCAGGACATATCTACTGAAAAACGCACCGCCTACGCCTCTCGCAAGATAGGTTTGTGTTCCTGAACCAATTTCTCCCAGCGCACTCAAAGCCTGATCAGCGTCGATAGTATTCCGCTCGTATAAAGACAGATCAAAGTCAGCGGATAAATCATGGGTTTCCGGACGATGTCCGAGCGTCTGGTAGTAAGCATGGCAGCGCTCCGGAATCTCCTCGTTCTCCGAAGTCGATCCAGGCACGCCATTCTCGGTGATGACTGTTATTTGGTTCGAGGGCGATGAGTCGATCAACAGCGGCCCTTGCGCGAGCGTAATTCCGCATTAATTCGGCGGTCCTTGCGACACCAGTGAGAATTTTGACGTTTCGCGGATCCAGCTCCGTCGCGCGTTTGAGGTTGCGTGCCGCGTCATCCCAACGGTTCCCCCGCCGATCGATGTATCCGAGGAATTCAAAAATGCGTGCATTGTTAGGCTCAGAACGAAGGGCAAGCGCTTAGTTCCTTACGGGCGCGATTGTAATCAAGGAAGCCACGGTATAAGTGCCTACCCAGAGCGAAGTGCGCGTCGCCGGAATCTGGCTTCAGGCGAAAAGCGGAATCGATCGCGGACTTAGCCAGCGCCAGCCGGCTCTCAGTGCGGTCAACGTTATAGAAATAGAGTTCATCGTGCGCCTCTGCCAGTCTGCAATATGCGAGAAGGAAGTTGGAATCGCGCGCGATTGCTTGATTAAGCAATTCTATGGCTGGACGGAAATACTTTACTGCCTCGTCCTCGCTCTTCATAGGCACCTTCATCGATCAAAGGCACGGCGCGGATATAATAGTCGTAGGCAACAAGGTCTTTCGTCGGCCGCTCCTGCATGGCACAGTCGCCTTTTCGCGAGCAGAAACTTTGGCTCTAAGTCGGTTTGCGATTGACCGCGCGACTTCCGTTTCGATCGCGAATACATCATGCAAATCCCGGTCGTATTCGTCTGCCCAGATGTCCGCGTCGGTGCGAGTGTCCACCAACTGCGCATTCACGTGCAGCTTCCCGCCGGAACGCCGCACCGTTCCCTCCAGCACGTGTGACACACGCAGCGCATTGCCGATCTGGCGCACATCGTGTTTACCGCGATACTGCATGACGCTGCCGCGGCTGATCACCTTCAGAGCGGCGATTTTTGCCAGCTTGGTCAAAACGTCGTCCTGGACCGAATGAAATCACTTTTCCAAACGATCCAGCCGGAGGCTGTTGCCAGCGCTACAAGTGCCCGGCGAGTAATGCGGCGACGGTCGTATTGCGATGAATCCATTTGCCGGTTCGCGCGATCACTCCGGTGCGACGCGCGTGAATCGGCTCGTGTTTCAACCGGC
>CAVYVJ010000005.1:0-27348 GCA_963771865.1 uncultured Verrucomicrobiae bacterium | reverse complement strand
CGGACGCGCGTGACTCGCTTGTTGCATCTCGGATAAGCGAGAGGCTGGCAAACTCAGCCACATATGCTACATCCGGCAATTTTCGCTTTCTTCCTCCGGTGGAGAACACCCACACCAGCAACTCGAGCTTCCGTTCCACGTCAAGCCATCGCGTCGCGGCGCGCTCCCTTCGCCCGAGCGGTCGGGACCGCTAACCGACGGTGGCGGCGAGCCGGCTCGGTGATCAGTCCCGGCACGGCTGCTCCGCCTCTTCTCGAGCCCTGCTATTCGTTGTCGACCACATTCACGCGGGCGATGAAGCCATGGCCCACGAACGAGGAATCCTGATACCAGCCACAGATCAAACCACGATTATTTATGCCCGTAAACGCCGTTGTGGTTGAGCCCGGGTAATCGAACTTTGCGACCCTGTTCGCAGTTTGAAAGAAAAGGCCATGGCCTCCGGCATTATCGTAACCCGTTCCTACCATCCAGCCGCGGTCGTTGATTGCATAGAGAATAGTTGACCTTGCGCCAGGAGGGTCGATCGGCCACGTCAGTGTGCCATCGGCATCGCGACGGAAACCATGCGCGCTGCTCGTAGTATCATACTCGCCGACAGATTGACCGAGGTTGTTAATGCCATAAGCAAGAGTAAAAATTGCTCCAGCGAAGCTAAAAGTGGAAACCGTCCCACCGATAC
Organism: uncultured Verrucomicrobiae bacterium; assembly: GCA_963771865.1. Taxonomy (GTDB): domain Bacteria; phylum Verrucomicrobiota; class Verrucomicrobiia; order Chthoniobacterales; family UBA10450; genus Palsa-1392. The sequence continues at coordinate 26,666 of CAVYVJ010000005.1, read as the reverse complement.
TTACAAAGCCGAGATATTTCGAGCCATCGGCAGCGCGTTCGTCACCGCAGAAATCACCGGCGTCATTTATCGCTTGCACTTCGGTGCCCGTGCTGCCGGCTATGTTGAACTCGGTGAAAGTGTGACCTGATAGAAAAAAACTTGTATAAGTGACACCTCCAAAGTAATAGCCACAAAGCGTGTTCGCGTTGTTAATGCCTGTCACGGTAGTTACATCTCCGGTGCTTGCAGGATCAATAATAGGCGCGCTGAACTTACCATCTCGGGAGCGAACAAAACCCCGTCGATCGAGAATCTTGTGATCAAAATAGCCCGCCGTGTTACCATGGTCATTAATCTTCAAGGGATAAGTCGAAGGTGAAGCGTCGGGGTAATCGAAGGTAGCAATGATATCGAAGGTAATGGGGAGATCGGCCAGCGCCTGCCATGATAAAAACATAAACACCGCCACTGTCAGGTGGAGAAACAGATATTTTGATTTCATACCCTTGAGGCTGGCGGCTTTGAATCAAATTGTCAATTCGCAAGTCGAGTCGAGCTTCCACATAACAGCCCGAAGCGACCTTCTGCCACCGCGTAACGCTTAGGTTAGCGACACGTCATTTTGCGGGCTGGGAAGGGGCGGGGAGTTTGCCGTAGAAATATTCGCCGTCGTCGTCCCGCGGCGGCGAGTTAAGAAACACTTTCGCGATATCGCCGGCGGCAGGCCCGCTCCGCGCCTTGAACAGATACAAGGTGATGCGCACGTTGTCGGCGCGGCCGGCGCGCAGGATTTTCAATGGAAATGCATAGGTGAAAATCTCGCCCTTGCCAACCATGCGCTGGCTCTCCGGTCCATTGCTCGATTCGAAAACAGTGTTCGAAGAGCCCGCTGGGTCTGTTTGCTCTCCGGTGACGTTGCCCGCAAAGCGGCCTGCATCGTGCACGAGCACATTCACGTCGATTTCTGAGGGGTTAGCCTCGTCTGGCACATACCGCCAGTTTTTCAGTTCAATGATGTTAATCAAAGGTTTGCGGCTATCCATGAAAGCTTGTCGCTCGTTGGCAACGGACTGACGCCGCAGTTGACCGTAAACGGTAACGCCTGCAACAAGCAGAATCACGGAAAGCACCATTGAGCCAAGGTGAATAAGGAATGCTCCAGATTTGAGAAACAATCGGAGGGCGATTGAACTCAGGACGAGCTCGATGCCGAGCCACACGATGTAACTCCGGAAGAGAAGGCCTCGGAAATCCAGGCTGATCCAACCACCGCTGCCTCCTGCGAAGAGGGCCTGGTCGAGGAAGTAGATGGGAATTGTCAGTAGCCCAAGACAAAGACAAACGATCCAATGTCTGCGCCAGGTCGATTTCATGTGGCTTTATTTCTCAAAAAATGAGATCCGAAGTTTCGGATTCCGCGAGTCTCGAGTCGAGCCGATTCGCTCTTAAAAGAAGGTTGTCATCCTGAGAGGAGCGAAGGATCTCTTACTCTTTCTGGGTTGCCAGCGTGTGGCGATGAGCGACGGCGTTCTTTTCTGTCAGAATCGAGGGTTTCATCAGGAGCAAAGCGCTGGGTGCTCAGAAATGGTCAGAGATCCGTTCGCTGCGCTCAGGATGACAGTATTTGGAGACTTAATGGTTGTCGATTCGCGATGCTGCCAAAGCTGAAGCAAATTCTTCCTATGTCCGATCGATCGGCCCGCATCAGCCGGCGCGACGCGGCGCGATTGATTGGTGGCGCGGCCGCGGCGGCGCTGTTTCCTTTGCCGATGAACGCTGCAGAAAAGGCCAGCGCATCCATTCTGCTTCGTGCGATTCCTTCCACTGGAGAGAAAATTCCCGCTGTCGGTCTCGGCACCTGGCAGGTCTTCGATGTTGGCGCTTCGCCTAACGAACGCGCGCCGCTCAAGGAAGTGCTGGCGCGTTTCGTCCAACTTGGCGGCAAAGTGATCGATAGCACCCCGATGTATGGCCAGGCCGAAGGCGTGATCGGCGACCTGACGAGTGAGTTGCATTTGCGCGATTCGCTTTTCCTCGCCACGAAGGTCTGGACGAGCGGAAAACAGGCCGGAATCGAATCGATGGAGCGGTCATGCCAGCGTTTGCACGCGACGCGGCTCGATCTCATGCAGGTCCACAACCTGGTCGATGTCGAAACCCAGCTCGCGACCATGCGCGCCTGGAAAGAGCAGGGGCGCATTTGTTATCTTGGGATCACTCATTACGTTGCCTCCGCTTTCGCCGACGTGGAGAAAATTCTGCAACGCGAAAAGCTCGATTTTCTCCAGATCAACTACTCGATCATCGACCGCGAAGCCGAAGAGCGCCTTCTCCCGCTCGCCCAGGAACGCGGCGTGGCTGTCCTGATCAATCGCCCCTTTGCGAGCGGCGACCTGTTTGCGCGGGTCCGCACTCAGCCTCTCCCGGATTGGGCGGCCGAGTTCGATTGCAAATCATGGGCACAATTTCTCCTGAAATGGATTCTCGGGAATTCGGCGGTTACCTGCGTCATCCCGGCCACAAACAACGTCCGTCATCTCGAAGACAACATGTTATCCGGAGTGGGTCGGCTGCCCGACGCGAAAATGCGGCAGAGGATGCTGGAATACGTTCACGCCTAACGAGAGCTAAGAGGCTTCGAATCTTTCCGATCTAATGCCCGCTGCCGACCTGCCCAAGCCTCTGCGCCTCGCGATGTGGTCCGGGCCGCGCAATATCTCGACCGCGATGATGCGCTCCTGGGGAAATCGCGCCGATACCGTGGTCGTGGATGAGCCGCTTTATGCTTTTTATCTAAAGGCGACGGGAAAAGATCATCCGATGGCGCAGGAAGTGATCGCGAACGGGGAAACGGATTGGCGGAAAGTGGTGGCTGGTCTCACGACTGGCCTCGCCGGGATCACCGCACAAAGGCGGCTCCCACATTTTTTATCAGAAACAGATGACGCATCATCTTCTTGCCGGAGGTCGGGCGCGACTGGCTCGCGAGCCTGACGAACTGTTTTCTCATTCGCGATCCGGCGGAGGTGATTGCGTCCTACGTCAGGAAGAACGACGACCCGGTGCTGGAGGATCTTGGTTTTGTGCAGCAGGCCGAAATCTTTGAATGGGTGCGCGAGCGATCGGGAAAGGTGCCACCGGTGATCGATGCGCGGGATGTTTTGCAGGATCCTGAGCGGGCTGCTGCGGCTACTTTGCGAAGCGGTCGGCGTCGAATTTGATCCGGCAATGCTTTCGTGGCCGTCGGGTCTTCGTGAAACCGATGGAGTTTGGGCAAAGCATTGGTATGGGGAAGTAGCGAAATCGACGGGGTTCGAGCCTTATCGCGTCCGGCCTCCGAAGTGCCGGCGCGATTGCGAGAAGATCGAAGCGCGTTGCCGCGAGTGCTACGAGCAACTTTACGAATTTCGGCTTCGCTGACTCTTACTTGAGCAGGTATTCCTGCATGAACTCAATCGTGGCGTAGAAAAGGAAGTCGGCGTTCTTCTTCTTTTGGAATCCATGGCCTTCATCTTTCCCAGAAGATACCAGACCGGCGTGCCTTGTTTCTTGAGCGTGGCAACAATTTGTTCCGCCTCCGACTTCGGCACTCTCGGGTCGTTTGCTCCCTGGACGACGAAGAGTGGTTTGGTAATTTTCTGGGCGTTGTTCAGCGCCGCGATCCGCTCCATGAACTCCGCCATCTTCGGGTCGCGCTCGTCGCCATATTCCACCCGGCGAAGATCGCGGCGATAACTCTCGGTGTTCTTTAAGAAGGTAGCGAGATTGGAGATCCCAACGATGTCGATCGCGCAACGAATGCGATCGGCATAATTGGTCGCTACTTCGAGAGTCATAAAGCCGCCATAGGAGCCGCCGTAGGCCATGACTCGATTGGCATCGAGTTGCGGTTGTGTTTTCACCCAGTCGAGCAGGGCGGAGATATCCTTGTAGGAATCTTCGCGCTTAAAGCCGTTGTCGAGGAGGAGGAAGGACTTTCCGTAGCCGGCTGACCCACGAACGTTAGGCAGGATCATCGCGCACCCGAGTTCGTTGATCAGATAATTATTTCGCCCCTGCGAAGGTGGGCAGCGCCTGGGCTTCCGGACCGCCGTGGATGTTGATAATCAAAGGACGCGGACCGGGGAACTTCTGCGGGTCCGGTTGGTAGAGAAAGCCACTCAGCTCGCGGCCATCAAATGATTTCCAGCTGACCAGCTTCGGCTCCACGAATCGCTCGGCAGGGATTCCGCCGGTCTCACTCGTCGTCCAGCGGATGACCGCATTCTTTGGCGCACTCGGCGACCAGCTATAAACATCCGAGGGCGAGCGCGCGCTGTTGACGTTGAAGGCGAGCGCATCCTGGTGCGGGCCGCGCTGCCATCGCAAACCGCTGATGACAGAGGCGGCGATGGGCGGGTCGAAGACCGGATCGGCCTGGGCGGTGGCAGTCATTTTGCCGCCCTGAATCTCAACCTGAACAAGATGGAGCTTGCTGATGCCGTTCTCGTTCAGCGTATAAGCGATCAGCCGGCCATCGCCGTTCAAGTCCCAGTCCGCCACGTCCCATTTGTCGTTAGGCAAGAGTGAGGTGTGCTCTTTGGTCTTGAGATCGATATAAGCAAGATGTTGAAATTCCGAGTCCCGATCGGTTGTCACGAAAATGCCCTGGCCAGACTTGGCGAAAAGTGCCCGCGAATACGCAACCTTCTCTTTGCCGGCGGGCGGTCGCGGTGTCAGCTCGGTTCGGGCGCCGGTCTTGGCGTCGAAGAGCCAGAGGTAACTCTCGTTAATGGAGATTTCTTCGATCGCCAGCAGTTGCGAACCGTCGGGCGACCAGTCAGTAATCTCCCAGCCGCCACCTTTGACTTCCGCCAGCAGGTGATCAGTCTTTTGGTCGTTGGGTGATTCGAGATAAAGGTCGGTATCGGCGCCATTGCGGCGAGTGGAAGTATAGGCGAAGCGCGTTCCGTCATGACTCCAGGTCGGGCTCGAGTTCCGCGACTTGCCGTCGCTCAGGAGGGTGACGTCGCCGGTGGCGAAGTCGTAGCGGTAGTTTTGGTTAAACTCATTCCCGCCAGCGCTCTTCGAGAAAATGAAGAAATTGCCCGCCCGCGGATCGAAGCTCGCGTTATCGATCCGATCCGCAAAGAAAGTGAGCTGAGTGCGCGCGCCGCCCGGTTGACTAACGAAATGCACCTGATTGGTATCGCCGAAACGGGTAAGGATGAGCATTCCCTGTTTCGCCGGGTGCCAGTCGAGGAACGCGGCCGCCCGGCTTTCGGTGTAACGGCCAACCTGTTCGGCGATCTGAGATGACATCGGGGGGACGCCATCGAGCACGAGGCTGTCGGGCGGAGTCAGCTTATCGGCGGCGAGAAGGGTTGCGGGAAAAATGAATGAAAAAAGGAAAGAAAATGCCTTCATAAGTCGGATGGATATGCTAGTCGGAACAGGCCGGATTGAAACCGAAGAATTATGTTCCAAAATTCAACGAGAGGAACCGCGACCTGGTGGTGAACATCAACGGCCGGCTCGTCCGCCGCGACGAGGCCGGTTTCACCGGCAGGGCCTGCGTTGAACCGCGGATTACGCGGATTTCGCTGATAGGATTGGAATCAATCCGTGTAATTCGTGTAATCCGCGGTCAAGAAATGTTGCAGCAATTCAACGAAAAGAACCGCGACCTGGTGGTGAACATCAATGGCCGGCTCGTTCACCGCGACCAGGCCGGTGTCAGCCCGTTCGATTCCGCCGTGCAGGGCGGCGACGCGGTTTGGGAAGGTTTGCGGCTCTACGATGGGCGCATCTTCAAACTCTACGAACATCTCGATCGTCTGTATCGTTCCGCGGCCGCCCTCTCTTTTTCCGAGATCCCGCCTAACAAAAAGATCGTCGCCGAAATCAAGCGCACCCTCGCCGCCAACGAGATGCGTGACGGGGTGCACATTCGTCTCACCCTGACGCGCGGAGTGAAGATCACCTCCGGGATGGATCCGCGCCTTAACCAAAGCGGACCGACCCTCATCATTCTCGCCGAGCACAAAGCGCCCGTTTACGCGAAGAGCGGCCTGTGGTTGATCACGAGCAAGATGCGCCGCCCTCCGCCCGAGGTGCTCGATCCGCGGATTCATCACGCCAATCTGCTCAATTCCATTCTGGCCAAGATCGAAGCGAACAATGCCGGCGCGGATGATGCGCTCATGCTCGATCTCTCCGGTCACGTCGCGGAAACGAATGCGACCCATCTTTTCGTCGTGCGAAAAGGGGGAATAGCGACCAGCCGGGTCGTCGCCTGCCCGGCAGGTATCACGCGCGCGACTGTCCTTGAGATTTGCGCCGCGGAAAAGATTCCGCAGAGCGAAACCTTCCTGACGTTGGAGGATATTTATGAGGCCGACGAAGTCTTTTGCACCGGCACGATGGGCGAGCTGGCCGGAGTGACGAAGGTGGATGACCGCGTCATCGGCGATGGTGCGATTGGGCCGATGACGACACGGCTTGAGCGATCTTTACTCGCAGCGGACCAAGGTCGAGGGCGTCCGCGTCGTCTCGTGATGTAATCGAGACTTTCCAGCGAGAATATTTTTCCGCTACAATCCGCCGCCGGAGGAAAAAGCCATGGAAATGCCAACACCAAGTGCAGGTCATCGGAAGCTCGAAAAGATTGCCGGTCTATGGGAAGGCGAGGAGAAGATGTATCCGTCGCCCTGGGACCCGAAGGGTGGAACCGCGACCGGGCGAATCAAGAGCCGCGTTGCGGTTGACGGTTTTGCGCTCATCAACGACTACGAACAGGAGCGCGATGGCGAGATCAATTTAGCGGCCACGGCGTGTTCACTTATAATCCGAAGGAAGACTCTACACCTTAGTCTGGGTCGATTGCATGGGTGCGCCGCCGGAGATTTTCAAGGGAAACTTCGAAGGCGAATTCTGCATCTCGCCCATGGCGGCCCAGGAATGCATGTCCGCCTGACTTACGATCTGAGCGAGCCGGGATACCTTTGCACGAGCATGGAAATGTCGCAGGACGGGAACACGTGGAATCGATTCTTCGATGCGCGACTGAAACGCTGCTGAGTTAAGCGCTTGGATTGGGAGCGCGGGCGCCTCGCCTGCACTTTCCAGCGCCCTCGCCGGAAAATTTCCAGATCAGCGTTTAAAAGTCAGTATCGCGCGTCCACCACGTGCAGTCTGCGAATGAGAAGAAACAATAGTTATCGCAGATGATTCGCGGTTGGGTCTGAGAGTCCTTTTGTCTTGGCCTGCGTCCGCTCGCTCACCCAGACTGCGGACGTAAGGAGCAACCTTATGAAAAACCCATATTCACGAACAAAATTCACCAGCCTTATCGTAGCCAGCCTCGCCCTCGTTTGGTTTGCGCTTTTCGCCGACATGCGCGTGCCGTTCTGTCAAGAAGGCTGTTACATCGCCAACGGCAACACCGTCTTTGGGCGATGACGCGCTTATTAATGTAACTTTGGGAGCCGGCAACATTGCTATCGGTCCTTCGGTGCTCTACAACAATACCACGGGAGCCGCTAATATAGCGGTTGGTTGGCAAGCGCTCCGCGATAATATAACGGGCTACAATAATACGGCTATTGGTATCGAGGCGATGCTCTCCAACGTGGATGGCACGGATAACACTGCTATTGGCGGTGGCGCTATGATCTATGCCTCAGGCAATAACAACACCGCCATTGGTATGGACGCGATGGAGATCTGCAGCGGCGATAACAATACTGCCACGGGCCACTTCGCACTCAACTACAATACGGGCACTCAGAACACCGCCATGGGCAAGAATGCGTTAGTCGGGATCGGGCCCGGTAGCAATAACACGGCTGTTGGTTATTCGGCGCTCCAGGGCAGCAGCGCTAGCAACAATAACATTGCCGTTGGCTCCTATGCGGGCAGTGAGATTACCACAGGTGGCAATAATATTGATATTGGCAACCGTGGTGCACCAACCGACAACAAAACTATCCGAATAGGCGTAGCACAAACCCAGAGAGCGGCCTTTATCGCCGGCATTAACGGTGCAACGGTTCCCGGTGGCATTGGGGTTGTTATCGACTCGAGCGGCCACCTGGGCACGGTTACTTCCTCGGCCCGCTACAAGGACGCGATCAAGCCGATGGATAAGTCGAGTGAAGTGATTCTCTCCTTAAAGCCGGTGAGTTTTCGTTACAAGAAAGAGCTAGATCCGCAAAGCATCTCGCAGTTTGGCTTGGTCGCAGAGGAAGTAGCCAAGGTCGACCTGACCTGGTAGCCAGAGACGAAGCGGGCAAGCCTTACACTGTTCGCTATGAAGCCGTGAACGCGATGTTACTCAACGAATTTCTCAAAGAGCATCACAAAGTGGAAGAACTGGAAGCAAAGGTGCAGCGACTGGAGAAGGCGATCGGACGGTCGAGTAAGTGAGACCGGTCGAATTTCTCTCCCTGCGCTGCCGCCGAGCGCTCAGACAGAATATCGGATTCCTAGCTCACTATTCCGCGCGCAGCGCCACGACCGGGTTAACTCGGCTGGCGCGCCGGGCTGGGAAAATACAGGCAAGAAGCGCCGCCGCACCGAGGATCGCGACAGTTGTTCCAAGCAGCATCGGGTTATGGGCCGACACCTGATAGAGCTGGGAGGCGATCAGTCGACCTAAAGCGAGCGCCGCGGCCAGTCCGATGATCAATCCGAACAAGACCGGTTTCATTCCCTGGCTAACGACCAGGCGCAAAACATCAAGAGTTTGCGCACCGAGCGCCATGCGCACGCCGATCTCACCGGTGCGTTGCTCGACGGTGTAAGCGACTGCGCCATAAATTCCGACAGTCGCGAGCAACAAGCGCGACGCCGGCGAAAACGCCGAGCAACACATCATGAGCCGCGCTTCGCCGAGCGCAGCTGTCGACCATCTCATCCATCGATTGCGGCTGAGCCAGGGCCATGGTCGGATCGATTCTGAGTCAATGCCCGCTGGACCAGTTGAGTCACTTCCGCGGTCTTCATCTGGCTGCGCACGGTGATGACTCATGAAGGGAAAATTCTCCTGCGTCCACGGCCGGTAAAATTCCATCTCGTTAGGCTGACCTATTTTGCCGGAGCGCACATCGCCGACCATGCCGACGATTTCGGCCGGCGTCGCCAGCGCTCGTCACGAACAAGAGTTTTGCCGATTGGATTTTCGTCTCCGAAAACTTTGCGCGCGCCCGACTGGCTGATCAGCATCACGTTGGCTTGGCCGGCGATGTCGTGTTCATCGAAGTCGCGGCCGGCAAGAAGCGGAATGCCCCAGGTTCGCAAAAAGCCCGGCATGAGGTCTGCGAAGGTGCGACGTGGCGCTCGGGACCGGCGAGCGGATTGCGATCAGCGCGGCGTAAAGGTCGCGCCGAGCCGCCTGCGAGCGGAACGTCGCCGCTGACCGCCGCGCTTTCGAACCCGGGATCGCGCGCAGCGTTTCCTGAGAGCCGCTCCGCGAAATGTGCCCGCGCAGCTTCGTCGGGATAACGCGCCTGCGGCAAACGTAATGAAGCCGACCCAGAGATGATCGGGCCGGAAACCGTGCGGCCTGTTGACTTAGCCTAACGAAACTAGCAATGAACAAAGAGGCGCCGGCCAGCAATGCGACGGAGAGCGCAACCTGCGCGCCGACCAACACCTTGCGAAAACGTTGTTGGCGCAGGCTGCCGCTGCTCGCCGCGACCACCTTCCTTCAGTCCATCGACCAGATCGGCGCGCGAAGCCTGCCAGGCGGGATAAATTCCCATCGCCAGCCCGGTAAGGAGCGAAAGCAGCAAGCGTAAAGCCGAGAACAGGCAGCGAGACGCTCACCGCCGTCGGCATCGAGCGGCAGAAAATTGGCGGCGATCCTCGGGACGAGCGGGATCAATTCCCAGGCGAGAAGCGCGCCTAACGACACCGGCGATCACGCTGACGAGCAGGCTTTCGAGAACAAACAGCCGCAGCACGCTGGCGCGCGACGCGCCGAGGCCATCCGCAGCGAAATCTCGCGACGACGCCCGCTAAACCTCACGAGCAGTAGATTGGCGACGTTGCTGCAGGCGATGAGGAGAACGAAACACACCGCGGCGAACAGGGTTGCGAAGGCGGGGCGCAACTTCTCGCGTCACATCTTCCGGCAGCGCGTGATCTTCGGTCTCCAGCTCGGTGTCGATCTTGCCGGGATTTTGTTCGCGATAACTTTGTTCCAGCGCGGGCAGCGCCGCCCGCGCCTGTTCGAGCGTCACGCCCGGTTTCAATCGCCCGATGTCGCGCAGATAGCCGTCGCCGCGCATCATCCGTTCGTGCGAAAAGCCGGGGATTACGAACGGCTTCGCCGTCCAGACTTCGTTCCCCTGCGGCCCGACCCACGGCACCGGCATGTTCGGCATCACGCCCACGATCGTGTGCGCGACGCCGTCGAGCGTGATGCTGCGGCCGAGCACGTCCGGATCGCCGCCCAGTCGGCTCTGCCAGAAATTTTCCGAAACGACCGCGACGTCGGCGCCTTCTCTTCGTTCGGCGAGAAGGTGCGGCCCGCGAATCGGCCGCACGCCGAGAACATCGAAATAGTTCGCCGTGACCCGGAACGCGACTGATCTGGACCGGATCGCCCAGGCCGGTCAGCGTCACGCCCATGCCGTTATCGGCGGCGAAACCATCGAAGACCGTCTGGCCTTCGCGATAATGCTGAAAACGCGGAGCGGAGCAGCGGCCATTTGAGTTCCTTCGCGGTCTTTCTTCGCCGGATAGAAATGGACGAATCGGCCCGGTTCCTTGAAACGGCAGACCGCGCAGAAAGAGATCGTGGATCAGACTGAAGATCGCGGTGTTTAGCCCGATCCCGAGGGTGAGGGTGATGACCGCGAGGAGAGTGAAGCCAGGCGATTTGAGCAACTGGCGCAGCGCGAAACGAAGATCAGTCATCATAAGTGATTACATGTGTTGAGATGCGCCCACCGGCGCAGTATGGATTCAAACAAAAGACGCCGCCGAAGGTCGAGATTTGTCTAAAAATCATCGAAGAAATCGCAGAAAAGTCTTGTCTTCCCGATCCCGCAGTAGCGGGATAAGGATCCCACTTCTCCGCTTTGCGGTGCACCAGGTTGGCCGACATTGAGATCCTTCGGCTCCGCTGAGGATGACAAGCTTGTTCCGGATTTTTGTAGGCGCTTCGCTCTGCGAAGCGTGGGGAGGATGACGGCGTCGACAATTACGATTTTCCCGCAAGCCGCGTTTCGCAGAGCGAAACTTCACAGCCCGCTGTCATCAGCGTCATTGAGTTTGTGTCCTATCAGCTTTTCGCTGGCGACAGCGCCGGAAGCACAGTGCTAACGTGCGCGTCCATGAAGGAAGTGTTTCCTTGGAGGGCAACGCTCTGTCGTTGTCCAGTCTCAAGACAGACACGGCGATGACGAAGCATTGCCCTCCAGCGTGGCAGCATGCACTTCGCCTCGTGTAGTTCCCGTTCGCTTCGCGGCGCGTTACGCCTTTAGACGCTTCGCTCTGCGAAGCGTGGGGGAAATGTCGCCGTCGAGCAATGCGATTCTCCCGCAGGCCGTGTTTCGCAGAGCGAAACGTCGACACCCGTCCACATCGACGCTTTCGTCGTAGCGTGGGCTGTCCTTAACGCATTGAATCCGCGGTTCCGCGTCAAGAATTGTCTTTGCCAAAGAGCCGAGCGGACAAAAGTAAGCCATGAGCGCTGCACCTTCCTATCCACCGTTATCATCCGTTCTGACCGTGAACGACGCCGCGGCGGCGATCGATTTTACAACGCGCTTTCCGCGCAGAGGAGCGGTATGCTCGATCGACCGGAAACCGGCAAGATCGGCACGCCGAACTGACGATCAACGGCGCGCTCGTCATGCTGGCCGATGAATATCCGCAGTTCAGTCAATCGCCGCTGACCCTGGGCGGCACGACGGTGAAGCTCGACTTGATGGAGCACAGACGCGAAGAAAGACTTTCAGCGCGCGGTCGAAGCCGGCCGGAGGTAGTGTGGCCGTTGACCGACGGATTCTGCGGTCATCGCTCCGGCAGACTGCGGGACCGTCTCGGTCATGAGTGGATGATCGCCCAAGACTGGAAAAGATCAGTCCCGCGGGAGATGCAGCGGCGATGGGATGCGATGGTTCCAGCCCGGCAACGCGGCCGCCTGACAAGGGGGAACTCGCCGAACACCCTCAGCAGTTCATACGCGCCGGCCGTGTTCAGTTTTCCCACTAACCTTTGCGAAAACGTGACAGCACCCCGCGCCCACTGCTACGGTGCGCGCAATGGAAGTGGCCGATTGGGCATCACTGAGCGACGAGCAACTGCTTGAGCTCCGCATCTCCAAGCTGGGCTTGCGGCTCGAGGGCACCACCCTTGAGCCGCTCATCCGGCAACTCTATGACGAGCTTTTGGCGAAGGGGCTGGTCTTGCGTCCGCCCTGCCACATCGGCGATGAATGGTTCGTGCCGGTCGGCATCCCGGCGATCTTCGTGCCCTTTTTTCTCGTGCACGAGCGACTGCGCGCGCTCGAGCGGACGATGATGCTCGAGGTCGAAGGCGGAACACCGGAATGGTTCATGAAACTTATCCGGCACGAGGCCGCGCATGCCTACAGCTATGCCTATCATCTGCCGCGAAAGAAAAAATGGCAGCAGACTTTTGGGCGGACGTCGCGGGAAGAGACGCCCGATTTTTATCAACCGCGCCCGTTCAGCCGCAGTTACGTCGTGCATCTTGACGATTGGTACGCGCAGAGTCATCCCGACGAAGATTTCGCGGAAACTTTCGCGGTCTGGCTGACGCCGGGGCTCGACTGGCGGAAACGATATGCCGGGTGGAAGGCGCTGCAAAAACTCGAATACGTCGATGAACTGATGCGCTCGCTCGTCGGGGATCCTCCGCTGCATCTGCCGGATTATCGCGTGGCTGATTACGATTGCCTGAACCTCAAGCTCAAGACCTATTACGCGCGCAAACGCAAGCTTTACGAGGACACTTATCCGGATTTCTACGACGCCGATCTGCGCCAACTCTTCGCCGCGTCCGCCGGGCCGGGCGGATCACGGCCAGCGCTTACCTGCGGCCGGAGCCGCCGCCGGCTCTTGAACTCAGTCTGCCAATGGACGAATGAAAAAAAATTCCGGGTGAACAAACTTCTCGCGCGACTGATTGAGCGCTGCGACCAGCTCGGGCTTTGTGTCTTGAACGACGATCCGCAGCAGGATTTTCGCGTCTCGGCTTTCATTACGACCCTGGTCATGAATTATCTGTTCACGGGCAAATTCAAACGCACGAAATAGATGTGAAAAAGAAACTCAAAGTCCTCGCGCTTTTCGACGCGATCGCTCCGACGACGATCGATCAGGATCTGAGCGCGGAGATGAAGACGGAGGATTGGAAAACCGAGGCCAACGTTTTGAACGCGCTCGGCGCCCTCGGTTACGCCGCGGAACATCTCGCCATTTTCGACAATCTCGATCTGCTCCGGCAAAAGATGGAAACCTTTGCGCCGGACGTTCTCTTCAACCTCGCCGATCAATTCAAAAACAACCGCGGCTTCGACCAGAACATCGTCTCCTTTCTCGAGATGCAGGGCGTGCCGTTTACCGGTTGCGGGGCGACCGGTCTCGTCCTTTGCAAACACAAGGGCATCTCGAAAAAAATCCTGAGCTATCATCGCATCCACACGCCGAACTTTGTTGTGATCCCGCGCGGCAAGCGCATCGCGCGCCCGCGGCAGCTCAAGTTTCCGCTCCTCGTGAAGCCGGTGAAGGAAGAGGCGTCCTATGGCATTGCGCAGGCCTCCTTCGTCGAAACCGACGAACAATTCCGGGAGCGCGTCGCCTTTATTCACGAGAAATATGACGGCGACGCGATCGCCGAGGAATACATCGCGGGCCGTGAGCTTTACGTCAGCCTGATGGGAAACATGAAGCTCTCCGTCTTTCCGATCCGCGAATTGGTCTTCCGCGAAGTGCCGCCGGACGAGCCGAAGATCGCGACTTATCGGGCGAAATGGGACGAGGAATATCGCAAGCGCTGGGGCTTGCAGAATCAATTCGCCGAGGGCCTCGATCCGGCGCTCGTCGCGCACATCGAGCAGACCTGCAAACGGATCTACCGCCTTCTCACGATCGATGGTTACGCGCGGATTGATCTGCGGCTGACGGCGGCGAACGAAGTCTATTTCATCGAGGCGAATCCGAATCCGATCCTGGCGGAGGACGAGGACTTCGCGCAATCAGCGGGCAAGGCCGGCCTGCCGTATCCGCAGTTGATCGAACGGATCGTCCGGCACGGATTGAAGACGGTGCGGGATTGATTGAAGGATTTCCGGGAGAGCGGACTTAGAGCGGTTTCAAAAACTCGTAGCCGACGCATTGTTGTTACCCAGCCGCCGCGACACCGGCGCAGTGGTAGGGCGAGACTCCGTCGAGCCGGGGCGACGTGCTCAGTCGAAACGACGCCCTTGCCTCCGGCCGACGAGTCTCGCAGCCAAGCGGCCGGCTACGTTATTCCGAACGTGCGCTAGCGCAGCAATCGGAAGTTCGTCGGGAGCGACACGGCGCTGGCGGGCAAATCAGGATCGCCGGAGCCATAGAGCGGACCGCCGCCGGTGCCTCTCGTCGGGCTCGATTACTGCCACCTTGGCGGGTGGCGGTTCGATCGCAGGCTGGCCTTTGGCTTTCAGTGTCTCGTTCAACTTCGGCAGTTCGTTAGTTAGCAACTTCTCGAAATCCTGGGTCGCATCCGTTAGTTCGCGCCGGAGCGAATCGATCCGCGCGATCTGGTAGTCGGCCGGTTTGCCTTCATAGCTCATGATCGCTCCGTAAAGCTGGTCGGTGTGCTCGCGCAGACGTTCTTCACCAGTAATCGCGCCGCCTTCAGTCGTTGCGACGATTAGCTTGCGCACCACATCCAGTTTGCCCGCGAAGTCTGCGACCGCTTTGCGCGCCGCTTCGTCGGACGCGAGAGCTTGCTGGCTTTGCGCGAGGCTGCCTCGCAACGCCATGATGCGATCCATCAAGGCGCTTTCGTCGCCGAATAAGTCCTTCACCCGTTGGGCCGCGTCGTACTGCGCCTTGCGATCGGCTTCGCTGAATTTGTCCCGTTGATCGAGCGCGACGGTCAGCTTCGTTTCATAAGGCTTGTCGTTCTTCGTCATCCTTACCGTGTAAGTGCCGGGCAGAACCCGCGGACCGGTGATCCCGTAGTTCGCGATCTGGGCGGCGGGCGGGACCCGCGGCGGTTTTTCGTGCATGCTCCAGGTGACGCGGTTAAGGCCGGGACGTTTGCTGGCCGGAATGCTGTCGATAACTTTGCCGGCAGCATCCAGGATTTCGATTTTCAGTTTCCCGAAAAGATGCCGCGACTTTTGATAATAAGTAATGACTGCGGCGTCAGGCGGATTATCACCGGTGAAGGTGGCGGCGCCACTGGGCCAGCCGCCGTTACTCTCGATGCGTTGCTGCTGGACCGGTTTCGCGGCGACGAAAGCTGGCTTCCTGTGTCAGGAGATCTTTCGTGAGCGAACGCAACGGAGTGATGTCGTCGATGATCCATATCCCGCGGCCGTGAGTCGCGAGGACGAGGTCGTTCGTCCGCGGCTGGATCGCCAGGTCGCGCACCGCCACGGCCGGGAAACGGCTGCCTTTGTATTGCGCCCAGGTTATGCCACGATCGATCGAAACATAGAGACCGAACTCAGTCCCGAGAAAAAGCAAATTCGGCTGGACCGGGTCTTCCTTAATAACGTGAGCATAGCCGCGGATTGTCGGGCTGTTCCTGCGTCTCTTGACGTCGCCTTGTTGTCGGTCTGCGGAGTAAGCAAATTCCAGGTCTCACCGAAGTCAGTCGTCTGAAAAACATAGGGATTGAAATCGCCAAAGGTGTGGCGGTCGATCGCCACATAGGCCGTGCCTTCGTCGAATTTGCTCGCCTCCACCCAGTTGACCCAGGAATTTTTCGGCACGCCCGGAAGCTTATCCGCCACATTCGTCCAGGTCTTTCCTCCATCGCGCGTGATTTGAAGATTGCCATCGTCTGTCCCGGCCCAAATAATGTTCTTGTCCTTGGGTGACTCGCTGATCGAAAAAATGCAGGTGTGCATTTCGGCGGCGGAGTTATCGATTGTCACGCCGCCGGATTGCTCCTGTTTCTGTTTCTCGGGATCGTTTGTAGTCAGGTCAGGCGAAATCCGTTCCCAGCTCTGACCGTGATCGCGGGAGCGGAAAAGAAATTGCGCGCCGATGTAGATGGTCCCTTTCTCGTTAGGCGAAGCGACCAGCGGTGTGTTCCAGTTGAAGCGCAGCTTTTCCTTGTAATTCGCTTTCGGCTGAATAAGGCGCGCCTCGAGAGTATGGCGATTGACCCGGCCGGCGAAACCGCCCTGGTATTCCGCGTAGATGTAGTCGGGATCCGCCGGATCGACGAAGATATAAATGCCATCGCCGTTAAAAACGTTTTCCCACTGCGCATTGGTAATTCCGCCGGGATATTCCGATTGGCCGACCCAGCAGCTGTTGTCCTGCAGCCCGCCATAGACCTGGTAGGGATCGGCGTCGTCCACACTGACGTGATAGAACTGCGAAATGAGGAAGGTTGTTTGCCTTCCACCAGCGATTTCCGCCATCGTAGGCGTACCAGATGCCGCCGTCGTCGCCCGAGATGACGGTTTGCGGATTGGCTGGGTCGATCCAGACGGCATGCACGTCACCATGCGCGCCCGCGAATCCGCCAACCGTGGCGAAACTCTTGCCGCCGTCCTCACTCAGAATGAGTGCTCCGTCGGTCTTGAAAACGCGATCGGGGTTCTTGGGATCGACAATCAAGTTGGCGAAGTAGAACGGGCGCCAAACCATCCACTGGCTCTTATCGCGCTGGTTCCAGGTCTGGCCGCCATCGTCGGAGACGAAGAGCGCGCTCTCGGTTGATTCAACGAAGGCGTAAACCCGCTTGGGATTGGAGGGCGCGATCGCGACCGCCAGCCGGCCGTAAGGCTTCTTCGGAAAACCCTTGTTTGTTTCCGGAGTAATTTCCTTCCAGGTCGTGCCGCCGTCGGCCGTCCGGAAAAGTCCGCTACTCGAGGGATCGTTAGGCGTGTCGCCGCCGGAACGGTAGATCCAGCCTTTCCGCCGGAAATCCCACATCCCGGCAAAAAGGATGTTCGGGTTCGTCGGATCCATCGCGATGGTCGATGCGCCGGTGGAGAGATTGGCGCCTTTGAGAATCAGGTTCCATGTCTTGCCGCCATCAGTGGTCTTGTAGAGACCGCGATCGGGCGAATCGCTCCAAAGCGCGCCCGGGACCGCGGCGTAAACCGTGTCGCTGCTTTTCGGACTAACGATGATCTGAGAGATATGTTCCGATTTAGGCAGTCCTGCTTTGTTCCAGCTCTCGCCGCCGTCGGTCGATTTGTAGATGCCGTCGCCAATCGAGATGCTGTTACGCATCCAGGATTCGCCGGTGCCAACCCAGACGTTCTTCGAATTTTTCGGATCGAGCGCAATCGCGCCGATTGATTGCACCGGTTGCTCGTCGAAAACCGGGCGGTAATTCGTGCCGCTGTCTTCTGATTTCCAAACGCCGCCGCTGGCTGCGCCGACAAGGATCGTGAGTTTGCCGGAGGGTTCACGGGTTGCGGCGATCGAAGTGACCCGGCCGCTCATTGTGGCCGAGCCGATGTTGCGGGCGGGGAGGCCGGAAATGGTGGCAGAGCTGTAAGGCGTTTCCTGGCCCGTCGCGACGCCGACAAGACTGAGTGAAGTGAGAAGGAGAAAATTAAAGAGGCGCATGGTCGTGGGTGGATAAATTATTTGGTGGCTTTGGCGGGGAACTCGAACATGGAATCGTCCACCGGGATGTTCGCTTCGGCCTTCTCGATGATGGTTTTTTGTTTGTCGGTGGAACCTTTGCCTCCGGCCTCCTGCGAGAACGGGAAATAGACACCATTGACCTTCTCGTAATCGCCAAGATCGGTTTCGACTTCGACCATCGCGCCTTGCTCAATGCGTTGATCGATAATGCGGATCTCGAGAAAATAATCGGGATCGAGATAGACATAGCTGATGTCGCCGTTCTTGCGCGTCACTTTCAGTTTGTGTGCCGCCGTGCCCTCGACGTCCTCGGTTCCCAGATAAGTGATAGTCTTGCCTTGTGCCTTCCAGTTCTCGAGCGGTCCACCGATCTCACCCTCCTCGACTAATGACTTCGCTTCGTCGGGGGACATCTTCTCGGGATCTTTCCGGCCCGCGAAGCGGAAAAATTTTCCAGGCGGTGGCGTTGTTATAGGCGTTGACAATCGTCATTCCCTGCAGGATCGCGTCCGCGCGCACCTTGCCGGGGCGTTTTTTTGTCTCACTGGATTTAAATTCGATCTGACCCTGATTGACGAGCAAGCGGCCCTCAAAGCGAATCGTTTTGATCGCATCGAGCGCGGCCGCGCCGCCCTTCGCCTCGATATTTTTGCTGATTAATTGATCCACCATCGCGGTGGGTGCGGGACTTTGCGCGCGCAACGTCGGTGAAGCGAGCGCGGCGATGACAAGAGCGAGAGAAAAGCGAAGATTCATAGGCATGCGGAGAAGAGATCGCGGACGCGATCCCGGCGCAACCTATGCAAAGTGCATGCCATCGCAAGCGATCGATCGCAAAGCCATTGCGCGACAATGAGATGCGACGGGAAGACGAGATCGCCTAACGAATTGTTCTTCCCGAGCGCGGGATTATTTTATCCCGATTTCGGGACGCGGCGATCTGGCGGCTGGTCGAAAACTAATCCCGGCACTGCCGCGATTGCCCTGGGGGTGTGGCGCGGCCACGAAATGACTTTCGTGGCCACGCCGAGAGCAGGTCAGGGTTCCACTTTCAGCCGGGTCGCGGTCAGAGTGCCGTCATTTTCGAAGAGGAAGGTTCCGTTCACATCATAGAAGTCTTGAGCGAAAGTCCCCGAGTAACTCTGGTTATCGGCACTAACAGTGACGACCAGGTTTTCGTCCCAGTAGCCGCTTGGCGCGCCGGTAGAATCGAACGTCCAGGCGATATGGTAGTTATGATAGCTCCCATCCGGCGCCTGCTTGTATGTGCCCTGACACAGGGCTCCGGGGATCAGGTTGGCGGCTTCGAACTCCAGCCCATCATTATGCCATTGATCAAAAGTGAAGACCTCCGGACCGCCGGTGGTACTCACGTAATGGACGCTCCACATGCCGACGATGGAATGATGGCCGGCGGCCTGCGTTGCGGGCGCCAGACCCAGACAGGCCAGGATTAATGTGGCCAGCAGGGCCGGAATGGTTTTCTTGTAATGAATATTCTGTTTCTGCATGACTAGTTTTCCTTTCGGTAGGTTGAGTTTTGCTGTTTCACCGTCACGGGGTAATGCAGCAAAACCTTCGAAAGGTTATGAAAAAGGTTAGGGAATCTTGCGTGACAGCGAGGTGGCGATGTTCTTGAAGCGCGGATCATCACGAAGCGTATTCCAGTGCGGGTGCGAGACAAATCTCGGCGTCGTTTACCTTGGCCGGAAGTTTCCCAGCAGCTTGGAGCTGTTCGACCGCAAGGTCGGCGCTCACCGATTCAGGCACAAATCACAGCAAAATAGTAAAGTTGGTCGATCGATCTCATCCGGATTGGCGAGATCGATTGTTCGAATTTCCGATTGACTTAGTTCAATCCGTAAGCCTCAACCAAGGCAACGCCGGTTGTGTCTCCAACCCCACGCACGATCGCGGTATAGTTTCCCGGGGCCAAGGTAGAAACGATCGCTGACTCAGCATCATTAGTGGGCGGAATGCCGGTGGCCTCAATCTCTGCTCCCTGGGTGTCTCGCCAGTTGTCGTTGGTTGCGATAGTCGCACCGTCGGAATTGTGCAACTCGAGAAAGGGGTCGGCCAGATTACCCGTAACTGGGAGAGATGGACCAATCGCACGAACAATTACATCTTCGCTTTCGGTGCCGAGAACAATAAAGCCGCCGATCATTACATTTTCGTTCGCCTGCACGAAACCACGAGTTGAGATGTTGGCGAGTTTCGAATCGGCGTTTTGATCGAGGTCATATACTTCAACCAGTGCAACACCGGTTGTCCCATTCACTCCCCTTACAATAGCAGTATATGCTCCGGGCTCTAGAGTGACGACTACTGCTGACTCTTTATCGTTAGTTGGCTGAACAGTACTATCAATGATCGCCTGTTTGTTGCCTCCGGTTTGCCAGTCATCGTTCGAAGCAATAATAGCCCCCGACGCATTGCGTAACTCCAAGAATGGATCAGCCAAACATCCGGTGACGCCATAGTTAGTTAAGGACGGGCCGATGGCCCGGAGTAGGACTTGCTTCGAAGTAGCGCCGGTTATGATGAAGCCACCGATAAGGACGTCGTCGCCAGTAAGAACATTCTCGCGCGCGGAGATATTGGTCAATTGCGATGCCGGGGACGTTTGTGCTGGCTGGAAGGCGAGAAAGCTCCCAGTTGCATGATTCGAGCCGGAAACAAAGGTGCTTTCCACGCCGCCCGGCGTGAATTTATGGATGTCGCCGTTGCACTGGTCTGGGACAAAGAGATTGTTCGCGCTGTCAATGGCCAGACCAGGGCCAATACATTGAGATGGCGAGGCAAAGGTGCTTCGAAGTCCACCCGGAGTGAATTTGTAGATGGCGGCGCCGAGCCCATCAATGTCGCCTCCTTCTAGCAGAAACAGATTGCCCGCGCTGTCAAAAGCCAGACCTTCAGGAGAAATAAATCCGGAAGCAAAGGTGCTTCGCATCCCAGCAGGAGTAAATTTGTAGATATGACCGTGGCCCGGGCCCACCACGTCGAGGCTATCCGTCACGAACAGATTGTTCCCGCTATCAATAGCCAGGGCGTACGGGCCATCCAATCCAGAAGCAAAAGTGCTTCGGTCACTCCCTCGGGAGTAAACTTATCGATGTTGTTGCCATTGATAACAAACAGGTTGTCCGCCCTGTCAAAGGCCAGAGCATATGGGCCATTCAATCCGTCGGCAAAAGTGCTCCGCACCCCGTCGGGAGTAAATCTAATGATGCTGTCACTATCGGCCACAAACAGATTGCCGGCGTTGTCAAAGGCGAGCGCGCCTGAGCCAGTTAATGCGGACGCGAACGTGGTTTCCGCTCCGCTCGGAGTGAATTCATAAATGCTGTTGCTCCCCGACACAAAGAGGTTCTGCGCTGCGGCGCTCGTGCAGACCAGAACCACCGCTCCCAAACACAGGATCCTGCTGAACAGGTGACCGGCGAGGCGAAGGGCAGATTTGGATTTCATTTCCGTTAGTTTGTTTGAGTTTTGCTGTTTCACCGTCATTAGGTAATGCAGCAAAACCGTCGAAAGGTTATGCAAGATTTAGGAACCGACGTGCCTTCTTAGGGCTTGTCGTAATACCCCTCGCCCATATGGCCTCGCCGAGACTGTGCTGAAAAATTGAGCGCGGTTTGAAGACAAAAGATCGTTTCGGCGAGCCGCCGCCGTAACGCGGGTGAAGGAGCGGACGGGCTTTCCAACCAACACGCGAGGAGGGTGTTCTCCCCAGATTAGAAATGCTTTTTTAACGCCACGTACCAGACACGTCCCCTGATATTTGCCTGCGATTGGTCGTAGCCGTTTGGGGTATCACTAGTGAAGCCCTCGCCTTTAACAAACGGCGGATCCTGGTCGAACACATTGTTCATGCCAAGCGTGATGGTGGTATCATTGAGCCATCGCCGCAACCCAGTCGAACCATATTCCGCGGTAGAAACCGGCATAACATTCGTTTCCTGGCTGTCTGTCACCTCCGGATTCTTACCCGCGTCCTTGTCATAACCGGGAACTGGCTTGATAATCGACCGCGGGCGATGAAACGTGTAGTTGACCACCAGATCTAGGGTCGCCCATTCACGGATTTTGCGAGATTTGTCATTGTCCCAATACTGACCAACGTAGTGAACGATGGCACCGGTATCGAGGCCGCCGAGATCGTAGAACAGGCTTGCGTACCAGTGGTCTCTCGGAAACGAGCCAAGTCTCGGTCCTATGAAGCGGCCGGTATCATTAACTTTGGGGCCCGTTGGGCCCTGGATCACAAATCGATCCAGATAGTTGCCATTGAAGATGAACGTGAGAGTCCCGAGGTTGCCGTGGCCGAACATCGAGGTATCCAATTGATAAGTAGCCGCGTAATCGAGACCTTCGGTCCTAACCCGACCCTCGTTTTCAATGCGAGCGTTTACGCTCAGGAGCTCGCCGGTAACCGGATCGCGCTGGATCAAATCCGAAAATACACCATCTTTCGGCGCGCCATTCGGTAGCAGCGGGGGGCCGTAGTTATTATACAGAATGGTGTTGGGCGTCGCGACCGCGGGTCACGTTGCGGAAGTCGATGTGATACCAGTCCGCGCTTAGCGTAAGTCCCTTGATCAATTTCGCGGGAGTCCAAACAGCACCGTAAGTCCATTCGTATGCAGTCTCAGGCCGTAAGTCGGGGTTGCCGCCAATTGTTTCCTTGATCACAGTGCCCGGCGGTGTCAGCGGCGTACCAGGCGTTCGCCCAAGCGGATCGTTGGGAAGCACTACCGCTGGATCGTCCACGAGCACGAAGGTCTGTGCTTGCGACGTATACAATTCGGCAAGGGCCGGAGCGTGATAAGCTTCGCTATAGGTCCCGCGCAACGTGAGCGACGAATCGATCGGCTGCCAGCGAACGAAGAACTTGGGCTTTTCCGTAGAACCAAAAGCGCTGTAGTGATCAAATCTTTCCTGATACCCTAATTCCAGGCTGTGGAGACCATACCAGTTCCAGGTGGGGCTCGTGACGGGGACACGCACCTCCCAGTAGAGAGACCAGACATCCCGGCTCCCATTTGTAGGGAGGAAGGGAGGCGGCGCTACATCCGAGGCAAAAGGAAGTGCTGCGCCAGTTATTTGCTGGGAAGCCGTTAGCGCGTCCGGCTGATCCTTTTCGTACTCGGTCCGGTGTTCACCGCCGATCGCGAAGGAGAGCGGTCCGGCGGGCATGGGAAAGAGGTCGCCCGTCACCTTCAGGTCTTCGAGTGTTAGTCTAGCCTCGCCGGAGCGATGAACCGTAGTAAAAACTTTATCAATCACAGCGGACGAGTTCTGATTAAGGCCGAATGGGTTAAAAGCACTTGCGGGATTAGTGTCGAGCAACGCCGCGCGCAACGCGTTGTTGTTCACGACCCCGCCCAAGCTCTCATTGCGATCATCCTCGCTGTAGCGGAAGCCGCTTTCCCACTGCCAAGTCTTGAAGTAATCGCCGAACTCACCCAAATTACCTCTGAGGCCGCCGGTGAATTCGTAGTTATGCGTTGTAATCTTGTCGGTGCGCAGCCCCGCTTCCAAACCAGCGTAGTGCACGCCGGTGGTGAAGTCGGTACCAGGAGGCGCAGCGCTGACTTTGGTGTCAGGGCGCGTTGGATCAAAGCCTCCCGGAGAAACATAATCCGGCACCGTGAATGGATTGAACGGGTTCTGAATCGGCACGCTGATGCCATCGCTGCTTAATCCGAATGGATGAGTTGCATCCGTGAATACATCCGGCGTAAACGGAACCGGTGCCCACGCGTCGTCCCAGAAACTCCGAACGTACTTGAAGTCGGAAAACAGTTCTAAGTATTGGTCGAAAATTATCCGGTCGACCGAGGTGTAGTAGTATTCACGGTCTACTGGGGCCATCGCCGGCGTGAGAGCGTTGACGTTAAAGAGCTGTTGGCCCGCTGGAAGACTCAACCGCGGTACATATTGCGGATCGCTCTCTACGTTTCGAAAGGCGTGCGCGGTAGGAGTCAACCCGCCACTATTGAGCTTTGGCTGGTAAACAAAATCCTCGACGCGCCCCGCAAAATCGTCCGACCGATTATCGTAACCACCAAAGCGGGTAAAATCAGCGCTGGACGAAATGCCGCGATCGCGACTGTATATGGCATCACGACTGTAATACTGGGCGTAGACAACAATGTCAGTCCTGTCGTCTCCGATGCCGGCGAGCACGTAAGCTAACTTCTCAGCCTGATCGTTAGAAGCGCCGAGATTGGTGTTGCCATAGCTCGAGTAAATTTCGACGTCACGAAACTTATGAATTAACCAAACATTAAAAACTCCACCAATTGCGTCACTGCCGTAAATGGCGGACGCGCCGTCCAGCAGAATGTCGATGTGATCAATCAACCCGATCGGAAACAGGTTGAGGTCCACTGTGGGAGTTAAGAAATGGTTGGAGTCGACTTTGTAGCCGGCAAAGCCGTCAGTTGCAACGCGACGCCCGTCCTGCAATACGAGGGTTTCCTTGGGACCCAGACCATGCAAGTCGACTTCCGTGCGGCCGTCACCGAAGGTGGTCAGATTCTCATTAATCGATGTTCCATTCACCATGGGCAACTTCTGAATAAGGTCAGTGTCGCTGCGAACGCCGAGCCGTTCGATGTCCGCCTTGCTATAGGTATCCACCGGGTTGGGGCCTACTTCTTCAGCGGTAGGAATATTTGAACCGGTCACGATAATCTCCTCGGCCTGGTGGCAGAACAGCCTCCTCGGCCTGGGGCAGGACAACCTCCTCGGTAGTGCCGCCAGCCTTGGTGTCGGCGTGATATCCTGGGCGAACGCTACAAAAGTCGGATAAAAGATGGCGATGCAGAGCAGAGTTAACTGTCTACAGCTGCCGCTACGTACTGGTTTCGCGGCCGACAGGCTTGTCGCTGCAGGCAGCTTGCAGTGCTTGCGGCTACGGTGATGGACCGGCGGGAGCATCGGGACGACGGATAGGTTAATACCTCGGCCGGAAATTGCGTTAACAGGTCCGGCGGACTCGTTCGCGAATCTTGTAACTTGCCATCGAAATATACTCGGACAATGAATCCGCCATATCGCCGTTCATCAAGTGAAGGCAGCTGGTTCGTTAGGCGCATATAAGTTGCTGCCAGGAACTTCGGAGTTGCGTCCGTCCAATCGCGCGCCGGGGTAAGCCAGTTATAACTCACCTGCGCATCGGTTGGCATCATTCTGTTATCTCTCGTTAGGTCGTAGAAGGAGATGACTAACCCTGACAGTGTGGCCATTTTGCGTACCTGGCCGTGGCTTTACTCCAACTTTAAGGGTGAGGTGACTCTGCGCGTTTGGATCGGCAGTCTCTGTTAGAGTTGTTTCAGTGATCGCTAAAATTGAGTTGTTCGAGAGCACTGATTCGCCGCAGAAGATGAGGGAAACGGGCATCGGAATGGAGCGGACGAAATTCGGGAAGAAATGCGATCCACTGTAGTATTCCGGAGTGTTCGGCAAATGCGCGTTCGAGCCAGCGAAAAGCTTCTTCTTTGTCGCCAAGTGCGACGTAAACCGCGGCGATGACAGGCGCCGAGACGTATCGCTTCTCCCTTGCTTGCAGAAGCTGATCAAGAATATTTCGCGCGTCCATTTCCCGGCCCATGCGCAAGTAGGTGATGGCAAGGCCGCTGCTCGGGAGGTGCGTTGCCTCTTGGGATTTGGTGTAGAGCGCGATCGCCTCCGCGAAATTGCCTTTCTCACGATAGGCAGCGGCGAGGTTTGAATCGAGGTAAAAGTAATTTGGATCGAGCAGGAGCGTCCGCTGTCCCTCATTAATTGCATCGTCGACGCGGTCGTTAGCCAGGTAGGCGACCGTAGCGACGTAGCTAGTGATGGGCGAAACGGGATCCAGCTTCTCAGTATCAAGCACTAACCGGAGCCCCTCCTTTAACTCGCCTCGGAAGAGAGGCCGAAGCGACAGAAAGAAATGAGCCGGTGCCGAGTTAGGATCGAGCTCGAGAGCGCGCCTTAACTCTGCGTCTGCGCCTTCGAGGTCCCAGTCGAGGACCCGTTTCGCTTCGCTTAGGTAGCAATGCGCCTCAGCATCTTTCTCGTTCAGTGCAATCGCCTTTAATGCTGCTTCCTTTGAAGGCGGGTAAGCTTCGAGTGGTTTTACGTAGACGTCGGCTAGAAAATACCAGACTTTTGCAATCCCAGTCCAGGCGCGCGAAAATGTCGGATCTTTCTCGAGAGCGCCTCGAAAGAAAGTGAGCGCTCTGTGCAAATCCACTTCGCTGCTCTTGTTAGAGAAAAAAAGCCCTTGCAGGTAAAGTTCATATGCTTCCGTGTTCCGTTGTTCATGCACGGGAAGTGAAACGGCGAGCTTGACCTTGAGCGCTTCGACAATTGAGCGAGTGATTTCGTCCTGCATTGCAAAGATGCCCTGGAGTTCACGCTCGTACGTTTCCGACCAAAGATGGAAACCGCTGCGTGTGTTAACTAACTCCGCGCTGATACGAACGCGGTTACCCTCGCGCTGCAAAGTTCCTTCAAGTACATTCTCGACGTTTAGCTCTTTCCCGACCTCACCCACGCTTGCGTCCTTCCCCTTGAATGAAAATGACGAGGTGCGGCCAATGACGCGCAGCCCATCGACCTTCGCCAAAGCATCAAGAAGCTCTTCGCTCATGCCGTCGCAGAAATATTCCTGATCTTTTGCCTGACTAAGATCGACAAATGGAAGCACCGCGATGCTTTTGTCCGCGCGCTCAAGCGGCAGTAATTTGGCGAGTTCGCTGCGAAAGAACCACATTGCAGCGGCCCCAAGAAGGAGACAGGCAGCGCCCGTTGCGATCAATTTTGGATTGCGTCGCACGCATTTTCTTCCGCGAGTCAGGATCCCCGTGCGTCGTGCCCGGATCGGCTCGTGCTTCAACCAGC
>CAVYVJ010000004.1:0-29775 GCA_963771865.1 uncultured Verrucomicrobiae bacterium | reverse complement strand
CGGTGATTCTCGCCCTGATCCTGATCTTTCCGCAAAAGCCGGCTTCCAAAGCGCATTAATCATCGCCTGGCAAGCTGCCTTGTCTGGCGAAAATCAGGGCTTAACATTTTGCGCGGATTGGAGCGCTTCTCTCTCCTCGGCGATGTATTGCTTGAGAGTGTTCACAAGATTAACAGGCGCGTTGGGTCTGGATTCGGCGGCAATTCCATCGAGAAACGACCTGTACTCGTCGCCGATGGCACCCCGCGCGACCCGCCAAACGGCTCGGTATGCAGGTTGGCCGAGCAAGCGCCGCAAAGCAGTAACGTCGGACGCCCAGCTCTTCGCGTCGAGCATGCCCGCACGAAACTGCAAGAAACAGTCTTCGTAGCTCCAGAAAACCGACGCCATGTAACCGTAGAGCGCGAAGTAATCCGCATCCTTCAAGCGTTTCGCCCCCGGCGACGCGAACGAAAATTTCACTTAGTTTAGGATCGCTCAGGCGCGACAGGAGATCGACGTTGCGAGTGCTTCGCCCCTGCTGCATCAACGATCTTTGATTGCGATTGGATTGCCGTATCTGCAGGCCGATAAAGAGGAGCGAAACCAGGACGGCAGCGCTGCTGAGCAAGGCTGGCAAGTGATGTGAGGTCCGTAAGATTCATGGACTATGTTCTGAATTGACATCTCGATCGAATCAACACGAGTTATGGTAGGAGCGAACATTGCCTGGGTTTCGAGGCTGTTCGTATGGTTCGTAAGAGCCAAATAATGAAACGGTCCAGTGTCGGCGGAATGTATCTAACATATCAAGTAGCTTGAGCGACATACAGTGTCTTTTTGGTCCTTGTCCATGATGTGCATGGGAGGTCGGATATGGTCAGTTGATCGCTCATCCTCTGGATTGGCGCAGCTCGAGTATTTGAGCATGGTCCGCATGGCTGCATTTTCCGCCTGTCGTTCGGTCATGGATCTCTCCAGCGCATCGACCCAGCGGTTTCTTTTAGGTACCGATTAAGTAATATTGCGTTCGATTCATCTGCTCCGGAGCGCACGGTGTAGGGTCTGCCTTGTTTACGAGGACGAGATCGGCATTGATCTTTTCCACCTGCTCCGCGACGAGGCCGAACTGTGGGATGCCATCTGGATCAAGCCCGTGTCTTGTAGCGGAAAGTGACCGGCTGAAGTGAAAGGATGGCTTCGCTCGCCTTGTCCATCGGCTTGATGCCGTCCTTGAACCGCGCCGAAGAAACAACCGTGCCGAGTTGACCTTGCGGTTGACAATCACTCAACGCCGTTCGCCACGGTCACGCCGCTGATCCCAGCGACAAACGTGGCCTTTTGAGTTCCTTTATGCCAATCGAATCTGTTGGAGTCACAGCTACCCCGGAACTTCCAATATCAATGTTGTTGCCGCCGCTGGTGAGATTGGCGCCGGCACTTGATCCCAGGGCCGTGTTACCGCTGCCGTTGTATTGCCGATGAGCGCATTCGCGCCAATCGCCGTGTTGTCGTGGGCGGTAGCGTTGCTTATGAGCGTCTCATAACCAATTGCCGTGTTAAAGTTGCCGATTGTATTGCTCATTAGAGCGCTGAAACCGGCGGCGGTGTTGTCGGAACCGGCTGTCACGCTGAAGAGCGCGTCAGTGCCCTCAGCGGTGTTGAAGTTAAAATAGCCTCCGTCCGGCGGAGGATCGAGGGCGAGAGCGGCTGGCATGAGCGCGAGGCCCGCGGCTGCGAGAAGGCTGGTGAGTTTTGTTCGTGAATATGGATTTTTCATAGGTTGCTCCTGAGGCGCGCAGTCTGACGGACCGAGCGGCAGCAGGTCAAGACAAATGCTACCAACAGCCGCAAGCAACTGACCAAACGATGTAGCGAACCTCTAGTGTGGCTTGAACCAGTTGCGTCAGATGATAGACAAAAGCTCAATCATTCGCTACCACACGAGGAGGAGGAGCCTGTGTTCTAACCTGGTCGCTCACCTTCTGGATTTGCGCGGCCTGCTCTTTAAGCGCCGACTGTAGCTGCGCGACAGTAGCTTCTAGCTTTTGGACCTTGACAATCCTGCTCGGCTATCTCGTTGCGCTGTTCCTCCACCTTGCGATGCTCTTTGAGGAACTCATTGAGAAGCATCGCGTTGACCGCCTCGTAGCGAACGGTATAGGGCTTACCGTCATCGTCACGAGCTACCAGGTTGGGATTCACCTTCGCCACCTGCTCGGCGACCAGACCAAACTGAGGAATGCCTTTAGGGTCGAGCTCCTTTTTGTACTGGAAAGTAACCGGCTCAAGCGACAAAATCGCTTCGCTCGCCTTCTCCATCGGCTGGATCTTCTCCTTGAAACGCGCCGAGGAAGTGTTTGTCCCAAGATGACCTTGGTTGTCGATCAGCACGCCAACGCCGCCGGCCACAGTCCTGCCGCTGATTCCGGCAATGTAAGTATTTTTCTGGAGCGTTCTGTCGCCGATCCGAATGGTATTGGACTCGCCCGCATTCCCTCCGTTGCCGATGTCGATGTTGTTATTCCCGGTGGTGAGAAAAAAACCGGCAGAGCTGCCCAAAGCGATGTTGTTACTACCCCTCGTATTTCGCACGAGGGATCGGTTGCCAACCGCGGTATTACTGCCGCCGTCCGTAGTATCGGCGAGCGCGGCGTAGCCGGTGGCGGTGTTGGCGCTGCCAACCGTATTAGCAGTGAGCGCAATGTGGCCGACACCGACATTCTCCCCGCCGATGGTGTTAGCCGCGAGGGCTCCGCTGCCAACGGCCACGTCACTGGAGCCGGTGGTATTGCTGGAGAGGGCATCCCAACCGACCGCCGTGTTGTTGAAGATGATTGTGCTGCGCGAGAGCGCCTGGTAGCCGACGGCGGTGTTGCCATCACCGAGAGTGAAGTTGGCGAGGGCAAAAGCGCCAAGCGCCGTGTGTTCCGACGCCGTGGTGCTGCTCGAGAGCGCCTGCTGCCCATACGCGGTGTTAAACGTACCGGAGCTATTGCTCAAAAGCGCTTGGTAACCGGTGGCTGTGTTGCCATCGGCGTTGCTATTCCGCAGCGCCTGAAACCCAACTGCTGTGTTATTCATGCCGGTGGCGTTGTTCACGAGGGCGCTTTGGCCCAGAGCCGTGTTTTCGTTACTGTCGCAAATCTCCGGACACTGCGCCCAGGTGAACTGCGAAAGGCCGAAGACGGCGCCGGCGATGACAAGTCCGAATCTGATTTTCATATGAGATGCTCCTCTGGCCTGGCATGGTTTAACCTGTCGGTTCCAGGTCTGAAAGAGGTGGGGATGCTCCCCAGGCGAAAAAGCGTCTCCGCCGGTTCCAGATCGTGAAGAAATTCCACAGCGCGCGCGAGCGCTTGTCAATGTTAAACTCGCTCAATCACGGTCAATCAACCGACGCGTGTCAGCGGAAGCTGGCCCCGAAAACACAACGCCTACTGTCCGCCGGCAAAATGATGTTCTAATCCGCCGCTATTTCTGATACGCGGATGCGTTTCTGATCGGATCATAGGGCACGCGCCCATTGCGGCTGGTCGCATAGACAAAACCGTAACGGTCGTTTTTCTCATCGACCGGCTCCAGGAGCAATCCCTTGTAACGGGCCTGCTTAGAGTATTCGATCAACACTCGCGCGGTTCCGTTAAACCCCCACATCTTGAAGCCAGTCCCGAAGAGCCCGCCGTTGGGGAAAAGCTCTTCCAAGCCAGCCATGGCATGAAAGCAATTGATCGCAATATGATCTTTTCGGTAAAGGCGGTCATCGGCCCGATACTTGATCGTGCCTCCGTCGAGCAAACGCTTCCGCCTCACTCCCAGATCAAAACCTGGTTTGGCAATCTCGTATGGACCCCACATGGCCACGGCAAGCTTATCTTTGGAAGCGAGTTGGAGTGTCTCGGCGAGATTAAAGTTCCTGCCCGGCAGCAGAGGACACTCGTTTTTTTGCGGGATAAGCTTGGCGCCGACGCCGTCAAAGACGCACAGATTCGGGTTGGTCGCGAAATCGCTCGGCAACCAGCTAATGGTAAAAGCTTCAAATTCGCGATTCTTGTAGCTTCGTGTTTCGAGGCCCGGGGTCAGTTCAGTTTGTTTGTTGTCCGGAAAGACGCGAATGACAGAGATAAACGAGTGCGAAAATTTCGGGTCGTTGGCCCTGTTTTGATAAGCAAACGGAATGATGAAGTAGCGGTCGCGGGTGTTGATGCCCTCACCAAGCCGCGCCAGGATCTTGGCCTTGATGCGATTTACCACCTGAGTGTAGAGCGGCAGATCATAACTTGAAAAGTCGACCTGCCGCGGGACCAAACCGGCCTGCGCAAATGACGCCGTGCAAACGATCAGAAGGAAATTTCGGAAAACCATGCTCACAATCTATAGGTATGGTCGCCGCCGTCGAGGAACTTTCGCCCCCTCCGTCAGGCTGATTCCCGTACGGAGCATTATTCTTTGATCTCGAACTCCCGCACCATGCCGAGATCGGCATGAGTCATGTTGCGGTCGGCCGGAACGTTGGTGACCGGCATTTCACAGTGCAGGATGTAGTGCCCTGGAGTGAAGTTTTTGCGCAGCCAGACGACGTGGGTGATATCATGACTGTCGAGCGCGCCGCCTAACGCTTCGGCGGGCGCGAGGCTGTCGGCTTCCTCCTTTTTTCGCCATTGTTTCACGTCGGCGACGGTGCGGCCTTCGTGCAGACGGTAGATATCCATCTCGTGCATGGCGGGTCCGGGCGTTTCGACCCGGATGACTTGCTCACCCTTACGCAAATCACCCGCGAGCTCGAACCGGTAGTCAATCAGCTTCACAATCACATCTTCCTTCGGCACCCGGTCATCCTCCGTGCCGGCCTCCTCGACGGTGAAAGGGTGGACGGGTGTCTTGCTGGCGTGCTTATCATTCCAACAAATGATGATGTATTGCCCGGGATCAACTCTTAGCCACATCTCGGCGGTCTGTCCCGCCGAGGTTAAACCGGGACCGGAGTAATCCAAGGCGCCTTCCGGAAAGAGGGATCCTTTTCTAACGGCCGCGACATAGTCGTCCGGGGTCATGCCTTTGGGAAGTTTCACCAGCATCGCCTCGTGGATCATCGAGCCGCGGTTCTCCATCACGACATGGCGGAGACCGGCGGGCATGTTGTCGGGGGCTTGGAACCCGGCATCGGTGGCAATAATCCGAAAGGATCGTGTTTCGTTCCCGGCGTTTTTCTTTTGGCAACCGACGCTAAGCAGGCTGGCGGCCACGACCGCGATGTAGCCGGACGCTCCCGCATGGCCGACGCTTGAGTAGAGAAATGCGACGACAAGAATTGCGACGGTGAGCAAAGGAAGCTGATCAGGTGTCATCGGGAAGTGTCAAGGTGCTGGGTCTGATGGAGTAGGAGAAATTAGAACCGCGCTCCGAATTTCTCCTACACACCGCTCGGGGTGAATCCCATTCGATTCTTGGCATACTCGGGGGCAACTGTGGAAAAAGATGCGGAGAATGAATTGGATAGGCCTGGCGATGTCGTTCGAGTCCCTCTTCGATGTGCCATTTGTCGAAGGAACGTGGGCGAAGTCGAAGTGGTCGCAACGCGGAAGGTGAAATTTATCGCGACGGTTTGCAGGCCCTGCCATGTGCCGATCCGTCGACCTTTCTTCAGCAAGGCTTTGAATCCTGACAGGAGCGGCGAGAAGGAGACGAAGGAGGTGGGTGTCATTCGTTATGGCAAATAAGCTCGTGCCTCGGTTTGCGCTCGACCTCCATACTGGCGGCTCTGAGGTTTTAGCCAAACGGAAGCTGGGTTAAGGTGGGAGGGGCTGTTGCGCCCCGATTGAAGGCATCCCTCGCCGCGCAAAGGCGGCTCCCACATTGGCAGCAGATTCCGGAAACGCAGTCGGCGAAAAGGGCGCTTACTCGCTGGCGTCTAAAAGCTTCGCTCCCAAGGCGTTGCGCGAGCGGATACACGCATTTTGGTGGTTGGGTCCGAATACGTAATGATGGCGAGTCGCATCCCTGAGGACTCGAGGGTTCTTTTGAATACGTCGCGAGCCAATCGCGTCTTAACTGATTAAACACACCATGAAAACGAAAAACAAACTTTTTACTATTGCGCTGGCGGCGTTGCTCTTCGCGGGGCTACCGCTCGCTACCGCAAATGCTTATGTTGCGGTGTCGGTGGGGATCGCACCTCCTGCGATACCCATCTACACGCAACCGTATAGCCCGGGTCCCGGCTACATTTGGACGCCAGGCTATTGGGCTTGGGATGGTTATGGCTATTACTGGGTTCCGGGGACCTGGGCCTATCCACCGACCGTCGGCTTCCTTTGGACTCCCGGTTACTGGGGTTATGGCAACGGCGTGTACGCCTTCAATGAAGGCTATTGGGGTCCGTCCATAGGCTTCTACGGGGGAATCAATTACGGCTACGGCTACGGCGGCCATGGCTACTACGGTGGCCGATGGGTGGGCAGTACGTTCCAATATAATACTACCGTTACCCGGGTGAACCCCGCCGTGATTACGAACGCCTACACCTACAAAGCGCCGGTAAAGGTTACTGGCAGCCGGGCGGGCTTCAACGGCCCGGGCGGTGCGAAAGCCAAGGCGACTGCGCAGGAACAGGCAGCCGCGAAAGCGGAGCACGTCCAGGCAACATCTGAGCAGCGCGCACTGGCCGATTCGGCGAAGAACAATCCCGCTTTGAAAGCGAAGAATAATCACGGCAAGCCGAAAGCTGCGGCAGTCGCTGCTGCCCGGGAAAAGAATGGGCAGGGAGCGGACGCAGCCGCGGCAAACAGGAACGGCCAGGCTGCCAACGTAGAGAGGACTAATCCCGCCAAGCAGACTCGCGCGGAAAAGGCAACGAACCGAACCGCGAAAACGACGGAGCAATCAAAGGCGAAAGCCCATCGAACTGCGGAAGCAACAACGACCCATTCCCACAAAACAACGCAGCCGACCCACCCGAACGAAGTCAGGCACGCGTCAAACGCTTCCCACACGGTAAAACATACACCGACCGTGGTGCATCATCAGCAGCCGGTCCGACATGCACCAACCGTGGTGCATCAACCGCAGCACACGACCTCCCATCAGGTGGCCAGCGGTCCGACCGAGCAGAACAAGAAGAAAAAGTCTAAAGAAAAGCCGAAGGGCTAAGGTACCGGAAATCGGAGACCGGTGGTCGGAGATCGTTTGGTTAGGGTCTTACGATCACCGGTGTCCCGACATGGACGGCGGCAAAAAACTGGCGCGCTTTCCAATAAGGCATGCGAATACAGCCATGCGAGGCGGGCTCGCCTGGGAGATAACCCTGGTGCAGGCCGTAGCCGGGTGAGAATTCGAGAAAGTAAGGCATCGAGGCGCCGATGAAATGCGTGTGCGGGGGCCTGCTGTCGCGCCGGACGTCAACATCGGGTTTGACGATCATGCGGGAGCTGTCGCAGTAAGCACCGTAAACGCTTGAGCGATGATCCAGGTCTTTGCGAATGACCGCGAAATGACCCGTCGGCGTGCGATGTCCTTCGCGACCGCTTGAGATTCGGGAAGTAGCGGTGAGGTGTCCGCCGCGATAAAGATAGGCTTCCTGCTCGCTGAGATCGACCACAATCGAGGGCCGGCCGCCGTGGCTTTCCGGCATGTTCGACGTGACCATTTCGCTGAGGGTGTCACAGCCGGCCAGGAGGGCGAGGGTGGCGCCAAGTGAACAAAATTGGAAGAAGCGCTTCATTACGGGCTCGAAGATCCAAGTTTAGAACGTGATTGGTGTCGAATCCGAGCGTATCGGATTACGACACAGCGCGAGAAAAGAGCCCGAAATCGGGACAAATCTCAATAATTCTCAGAGAGTGATACGCGCAGTTTTGAAGGCTGCGGAGCGATTTCAGGCTTGCAATAACGTGCTCTTTAGGAATAGTGTGCGCGGTACCGGGGAGCTCAGGCGCACGTCTCCTTCCCGCGATCGTCCAGTTTTGGAGTATGATGCCGGCCGACTTGTCCATCCAAACCAGTTGGCGGCCACGGACATCGCAGACGGACAGGCTTTGGCCCGTTTTCCGGTCCCACGAGGCGGAGTTTCCTCCGGCTGCGCAAACTGCTCTTGAGCTGCTTGACTGGACCCTTCGGGGTTCGCGCGCCCTGGACCGTGCATCCTTTGATGCGCTCCGCCCAAAAGGTAACTGGTTTAAAACCGAGGATTATTATGAAATCTCAATCCACCGGGAGAAACTCACGGCGTCCGCGTCGTGGAGGATCCCGTCGGCGGTTCGACACGCGCGACGATCGCGCGGTGTCGAGAGCTCCCGCAAAAAAGAGCTTTTGGCAAAAGGTAGCGGCCTTCTTCGGAGGCGCCGATAGTTCTGTTAAACCGGCCGCGCCCTCGCGGAACGGTGCATCGCAGGTGCGCAATGGTGCGCCCCGGTCCGAGCGTGTTGCGCGCAAACCGGAATCGATCGAAGTGACCACGCCACGTCTTTACGTCGGCAATCTCTCCTTTGATGCGACGGAGAGCGACTTGTTCGAGCTCTTCAATGGGGTCGGCCAGGTGCAGAACGCGGAAGTGGTGACTTACAAGCATAACGAACGCTCAAAAGGTTTCGCTTTCGTCCAGATGCAAACGATCGAAGAAGCGAAACGGGCCGTGGCGGAATTGCACGACAAGGAATTCCTGGGCCGCAAGCTGGTAGTCAGCGGCGCGAAATCGGAAAGTCATTCGCGCGACTAATTACGACTAAACATTCTGACCGGGAGATCGGGCGGCAACGTGCTGCTGGTCTCCCGGTTTTCTTTTTGGAAGGATTAAACCACGGATTTCACAGCGCGGCTCCGCCGCAACCGAACATCTAACCGCGAATGAGCGCGAATTAGCGCCAATAAAAGACTAAGAAATTCGTGTCTATTGGTGTGCATTCGCGGTTAACAGTCTTTTCCGGGATCGCCGCCCAAAATCTTCGCAAAACGTATCGAATTTTACCGATAGCATTACGGATGACACGGATGCAGAGAAAGAATTGCCTGTTGAGGGTCGAACGAAGGTTGCAAGGTGCGGTGCTGGAGGGCGACGCTCTGTCCTCGACCAGTCTCAAATCAACCACGGCGATGCCGGGCATCGGTTGGTAAGGACATGACGATAGTTGTATATGACGCCTGAAGAATTCCGAAGCGCTGGCCACGAGCTGGTTGACTGGATCGCGGACTACCGCGCGCGCATGAATGCTGGCGAGGCGCGCGTCATGCCGGACGTCTCGCCAGGGTGGCTGCGAGGGCAATTGCCGACCTCTCCGCCCGCGCAGGGAGAGCCCTTCGAGAACGTCATGTTCGATCTCAACCGCATCGTGGCGCCCGCCTGCTTCAACTTCCAACATCCGCGCTTCCATGGATTCTTTCCGGCCAACGTCACGCTCGTGTCGTTGCTCGGCGATCTGGTGAGCGGCGGGCTCGGGCAACTGGGACTCAGCTGGCAGTCGAGTCCCGCGCTCACAGAATTGGAAGAGGTAATGACAGATTGGCTGCGCCAGATGCTCGGTCTCTCCAACGCGTGGCAGGGCACCATCCACGACACGGCTTCGACCGCGAGCCTGGTGGCGCTGCTCTGTGCGCGCGAGCGTGCCCTTGCCAAAGGATTGCCCGACGGCGGGCTGCAGGTATCGAAGAAGCCCCTGACAGTCTACTACTCAGTCCTGAGTCACAGCTCGATCGAGAAAGCCGCCATGCTGGCGGGCTTCGGTCGCGACAACCTGCGGCCAATTCCCACTGATCCTAATCACAGCCTGCGCGTCGATGATCTCGAGAGCACAATTGAGCAGGATCTCGCCGCGGGCCGGCAACCTTGTGCGATGATCGCGGCGACGGGCACTACCGCCGTGGCATCGTTCGATCCCGTTGCGGCGATGGCGAAGATTGCCGGGCGCCACCACATCTGGCTGCACGTCGATGCCGCGATGGCGGGTTCCGGCATGATCTGCCCGGAGCAACGTCACCTTTGGGAGGGCGTCGAGAACGCCGATTCGCTGGTTTTGAACCCGCACAAGTGGCTGGGCGTCGCCTTCGATTGCAGTGTTTACTACGTGCGCGACGTGCAGCACCTCGTGCGCGTGATGTCGTCGAACCCAAGTTATCTACAGACCACCGCGGACGGCGCCGTGAAGAACTATCGCGACTGGGGGATTCCGCTCGGACGACGATTTCGCGCCCTCAAGCTCTGGTTCCTCATCCGCGAACAGGGTGTGGAAGGGTTGCAGCGCCGTCTGCGCCGCGATCTCGAGAACGCCCGGTGGTTTGCGAGCGAGGTGGAGCGGACGCGCGGCTGGCGCGTGCTCAACAAAGTGGAGTTGCAAACGGTGTGCGTGCGCCACGAGCCAGAGGGACTCGAAGGCGATGCGCTCGATCGTCACACGCAGACGTGGGCGAACCGCATCAATCATTCCGGCCGCGCGTATCTCACGTCCGCGATCTTGGACGGACGTTGGATGGTACGCGTTTCGATCGGCGCAGAGGCGACGGAACGCATGCACCTTGAGGAGCTATGGGCGCTTATGCGAAAAGAGGCCGAACGTGGTGTCTGATCGGGTGGCGATGTGCTGCTGGTCTCCCGGTTTTCTTTTTGAGAAGGATTAAACCACGGATTTCACGGATGACACGGATGCAAGGTATTGCGCTGGAGGGCGACGCTCTGTCGTCGCCCAGTCTGAAATCAAACACGGCGATGACGGAGCATCGCCCTCCAGCCCATCCGTGAAATCCGCGTAATCCGTGGTTGGAAATCTCTCGGAGATGCCTTGAAAACCTTTTTTATTGCCGGCCCGACCGCGAGCGGTAAATCCGAGATCGCGGCGGAGGTGGCCGCGCGCTGCGGCGCTGAAGTGGTCAGCGCGGACGCTTTTCAGATTTATCGCGGTCTGCCCGATTCTGACGGCGCAACCGGATGAGGCGACGCTGCGGAAGGTTCCGCATCATTTGATCGGTTGCGTGCCCGTGACGGAGGAAATGAACGCGGAAAAGTTTCGCGCGCTGGCGGAGGCGGCGATCGAGGAAATTAATCGGCGCGGAAGACTCGCGCTGATTGTGGGCGGGAGCGGTCTCTATCTCAAGGCATTGACGCATGGGTTGGCGCCGCTCCCAGCGGTCGATCCGCAATTGCGCGCGGAATTGCACGCGCTTTCGCTCAAGGAATTGAACGCGCGGCTCGCGGCAGTGGATCCGGAGAGCGCGGCGACGGTTGATGAGCGGAACAAGCGGCGCGTCGTTAGGGCGCTGGAGATTTTCGCGCAAACCAATGCCCCGGCTTCGGCGCAACGCAGGGAGTGGCAGGAGGCCTCGCCCGCGGCAGAGGGCGTATTTGTTTTTCGCGATCGCGATGATCTCTACACGCGAATAGATCGCAGGGTGGAAGCGATGTTCCGCGATGGCGTGACTGAGGAGGTTGCCAAACTAGGCGAGGTGAGCAAGACCGCAGCGAAAACCCTCGGGCTGGATCAGGTCCGACAAATGCTTGAAGGGAAAATAAGCTCGTCCGACTGCATCGCCGAGATCCAGCGGGCGACCCGCCGCTATGCCAAAAGACAGTTGACCTGGTTCCGGCGGCAAATTACACTTGAAACACTGAATTTGTCACGTCTAAAGGATCAAACAGCTGCGGTCGATCGGATCCTGCAAAAGGTTCGTCCTTTTGCGCCCCTTGAATGATTGAGATTCAGCCGCATCGGAAACAGGAGCGGGCGCTCCTGATTGGACTGGAGAAAGAAGGCATCTCGAAGTGGGATCTGCGCGATTCGCTGGAAGAATTGCGCGAACTGGCGAGCTCGGCGGGCGCCCATGTGGTTGACACTGTTACCCAGAAATTGTCGAAGCCGACCGCGCCCTACTACATCGGGAAGGGCAAGGCCGAGTTGATCAAAGAATCGTTCCAGGACCAGGAGGTGACCTCGGTCATTTTCGACAACGAGCTTTCGCCGGCGCAAGGCCGGAACCTGGAAACTCTTTTCTCCCGCAAGGTGCTCGATCGCACTCAGCTCATTCTCGATATTTTCGCGCAACGCGCCCGCAGCCGGGAGGGGCGGCTCCAGATCGAGCTGGCGCAGTTACAATATCTGCTCCCGCGCCTAACGAGAATGTGGACCCACCTTTCCCGGCAATCCGGCGGCATCGGGACGCGGGGTCCGGGCGAAACGCAACTTGAAGTTGACCGCCGCCGCGTCCAGGAGCGGATCGCGCGGCTGGAGCGGGATTTGCAGGAAGTGCGCAAACATCGCGCGGTGCAGCGTCAGGGACGCAAGCGTCATCAATGGCCGGTCGCGGCCGTCGTGGGCTACACCAACGCGGGCAAATCGACTTTGCTCAATCTTCTCACCGGCGCCGGCGTGCTGGCGGAGGACCGGCTCTTCGCGACGCTCGATCCCACCACCCGCAGCCTGGTTTTGCCTAACAAACAGCGCGTTCTCCTGACCGACACGGTCGGTTTCCTGCGCAACCTGCCGCACACCCTGATCGAATCTTTTAAGGCAACGCTCGAGGAAGTGGTGGAGGCCGATTTGCTCATTCATGTGGTCGACCTGAGTCATCCGCGACTCGACGAGCACATGGAGGCGGTCGATGCCGTGATCAAGGAGATCGGCGCTTTCGGCAAGCAGACGGTGATAATTTTCAACAAGATCGACGCGCTCGCCGACCGCGACCTGGCCCAGGTTTATCTCGACAAATTTCCCGGCAGCGCAGCGATTTCGGCGCGGACTGGTGAAGGTGTGAACGAACTCATTCCGATCCTGCAAATTGCCTTGAGTTCGTGGCGTCTCCGTTGCCGTTACCGGGTGCCACAGAGCGAATCGGCCCTGCTCGCGGAAGTGCATCGCGTCGGTCACGTCCTCGAGTTGCGTTACGAAGGAGAATTTGCCGAGCTGGTCGCGCACGTCCCGCCGCAGCTTCAGCAAAAGCTCGCGCCCTACCTCGACCCGGCGTCGGCCGCGAATCGTCCTGCCGCCTAACGAACGGTGAAGTGGTACTGGAGATGGGTCAACCGCCTCGGCCTCGCCAACCGCCCGCGGGTGCGGAAGCTGATTGTCGCGGTCATTGGGACCACGCTGCTCTTGTTTGGACTGGCGCTGACCGTTCTCCCCGGCCCGGCGGTCCTGGTCGTGCCACTCGGTCTCGCTCTCCTCGCGACCGAATTCGCCTGGGCGCGGCGATTGATCCGGCGGGGTGGGGTGGCCTGGGGCAAAGCTCGCCGCCGGCACTGGTGGTGGCAGTCCAGCAAGCCGGAGAATTCGTTAGGCAATGACGCGCGCTGAACGAGCCAAGGCGCTAGTCAAAGCGTTTCCGAAAGTTTATCCGGACGCGCATTGCGAGCTCGATTTCAAGACGCCGTTGCAACTTCTGATCGCGACGATCCTTTCCGCGCAGTGCACCGACAAGCGGGTCAACATGGTGACGCCGGCGCTTTTCGCTCGTTATCGCTCGGCGAAGGATTTCGCGGCCGCGCCAACGGCGGAGCTGGAAAAGGCGATCCAGTCAACCGGCTTTTTTCGGAACAAGACGAAGAGCATTCGCGCGGCGACGGCGGCAATCGCGAAAGATCATGGCGGCAAAGTTCCGCAGACGATGGCGGAGTTGCGCACTCTGCCTGGTGTCGGGCGCAAGACCGCGAACGTGGTGTTGGGGAACGCTTTTCACATCGACGAAGGCATTGTCGTCGATACCCACGTCATCCGTTTGTCGGAGCGGCTTGGCCTAACGAGTGAAAGCGACCCGGAAAAGATCGAGACCGATCTGATGAAGTTGGTGCCGCGCAAACATTGGACGGACTGGAGTCACTGGCTGATTTGGCACGGGCGTCGTCGCTGTTTTGCGCGTCGTCCGGACTGCCGGCATTGCGAGGTCCTGCGGCTTTGCCCGAGCGGGAAAGTTTTCATCCGCAAAGGGGAAGCACGGTTGTAGCCGCGATCGATGATCGCGGTTCCGCGCCCATGAGGTTAGTCTGATTTTTGAGAACCGCGATCACCGATCGCGGCTACAACTTCGAGGCTGGTCCCGCTTCAGCGTGACTGAATTTCTTCCTCGATCTCTTCCTTGACCGCTTCGACCCGGCCGTTGGTCTGATCTGCCTTCCGGCTGATGCGCTTGAACTGCGCTTGCAACTGTTTCAATTCCTCATCCGACATTCTCTCCAGATCGACCATGGTGTTGCGCGCGCCGCCGACGGCACGGATCAATTCGTCGAGCTTCAAATTGACCGCTTTTGAATCGCGGTTCTGGGTGTTTTGAATCAGGAACACCATCAGGAAAGTAACGATGGTGGTGCCGGTGTTGATGATCAGTTGCCAGGTATCCGAGTAATGAAAGATGTGGCCACTGGCACCCCAGATCACGATGATGAGGAGGGCGACGACGAATGACCAGGCGCTGCCGAGGATTTCCGAGGTCCTGCGCGCGAAAACGCGAAAGGCGTCCTGCGCGAGGCAGAAAATATTCCGCTCTTCGCTATTCGCTTTGGAGTTAGTGGTTTGAGTCGTGATGCTGGTAATTCGGCCTTCGACGCAGGCGCGCGTGTATCGGGTTGTCCCACAGGGAAATCGTAGCGACGCTAGGGCGCTTTGAAGTCAGCGATTCATCTCAACCTGGATGATGCCTGGGAAGTCGAAACGCTTCCTTGGAGAGCGTGGACGCCCGGGCTTGGGGGCCGCGCCTCCGCTTTTCTGCGCCGTCGCTTGAGATCGAGCGATTTTATAAGGAGGTGAAATCGCAGCTGGCGCCTTTCGTTGTTTATGGCTCCGGCGATTTCCATCATCTCACGGCGCTTTGGCTCCGGCGGCTCGAACGCCTAACGACGGTTGTTTCTTTCGATAACCATCCCGATTGGGATATCCGGCCGCCCAAATGGGCCTGCGGCGGCTGGGTCAATCGCGCCCTCGAATTGGCTCAGATCGAAAAGATCAGCGTCTGGGGTTGCGGCAACTTCGAGTGTTGGTGGCCGGCCCGGATTTTTGGCAACAACCGGGCCGAGCGCTCCGGCCGGCTGGAGGTGCATCCGTGGGCCGACGATCGCAGCGCAAAGGAGCGCGCACGACGTGGTGCAATTTTGCAGCTGGACTGGCGGGAAAAATTCGAACGCTTTGTCGAGAACATCGGCGGAGCGGAAGTTTACGTGACGGTTGACCTGGATTGCCTGCGTGCGGAGGAGGCGGTAACCAACTGGGAAAATGGCCGATTCACTGTCGAAGATGTCGCCTGGGCGATCACTCGCCTCGGGGAGAGCAACCGAATCGTCGGCGGCGACATTTGCGGGGCGTGGTCGCTTCCCGTCTTACGCGCGCCGGAAACAGCGCTTCGCTTCGGAAATGGATCATCCCAAATTGCCGAGGCACGATCCGAGCGTCGTTAGGCAAACGAATCTGGCCGCGTTGCGCCGGTTGTTGCCCGTGCTCGACAGAAGTTGATCTGTAGTCGTTTCGCGTTCCTCCGGCTTGTAGACGCTTCGCTCTGCGAAGCGACGAGGGTTGCGATCGCTGCAGAGAATGACACGGACCCCGGTCGTCTCTCCGAGAGAGGCGTCTACAAGCGTCCGTCCGTTAGCTCAGCGAAACGAGCACGACGCCGAGGCCAATCACGATCGAGCCAATCGTTAGGCGAAGGGTCAACTTTTCCTTGAGAATGAAGGCGCCGGCAAAGGCGATCAGGACCACGCTCAAACCCTGAAACGGAAAAAAGTAGCTGAGATCGAAGCGCTGGAGCAGACCGATATTGACGAAAAAATTCACGGCAAAGACCGCAATGGCGGAGGCGAAGACCAAAGTCGCGTGACGCCGCGAATAGGCTCGGCCGCGACATGATGTCCATCGCGTGCTTGAGCAAAATCTGACCAGCGACGAAGCAGCTGACGGTAATGAAAATGAGGAGACCGGCGAGCGGTGTCACAGTTTTTCCTCCAGACGAGCGGCGGGTTTGGCCACAATCATGAGTCCGATCAGAACGAGCGCGATCCCGAGCCAGCGCCGAGTCAGGATGGCTTCGCCGAGAAAAATCCAGGAGCTCAGCGGGACGAGGATATGAACGACGTTGCTGACCGGAAACGCGATCGTGAGAGGGAGTTTTCGGATGGTGGCGAGCCAGTTGAACAGGGCCACGATCGGAAGCAACGACGCCCCACCAGACCCAGCCGGAGCGGAGCCCGGTCAGACCGGTCCATGACCAGGCATTGGCCGGGTCGGCTGTTTCGCGTCGCGCCGAGCTTGATAAAAATCTCAGCCGCGGTCGAGAGCAGGACGCAGATCGACAACTGCACCCAAGCGTTGGCAAACCAGCGCCGAAAAAAAGCAATCACGCGCGTCGAGTTCGCGCAGTCAGAAGAATAACGATCGAACGCATTCTAGAGTTCGTGCGCGTTCGCGAACTGCTTCAAAACTGGGTCGTGCTTGGTCGGCTGGAGGAAGCGAAGGGCGCGGCGGAAGATCGGATTGAGGACGTGGCGGTGTGCATGACGTAGAGATCGAGCGGGACGAGCTCGCAGCCGAGATGGAGCTTGGGATCGTAATTGAGCGGGGTGCTGCAATAGGAGTGCAGGCCTTGCTCGAGCGCCCAGGTGAGAATGTCGCGCAGGGTGTAGAAATAGAGATTGAGCTCATAGGCGACTCGATAATCGAGCCCGAGATACTCGTCGTAGATCGTGCCGTCGTGCACCAGACAAAGACTAAAAGCGATCGCCCTGCCTTCCTGTCGCCAGACAAAGAAACGAGTTCGTTCCGGCATCTCCCGGCCGAGCCGGCAAAAATATTCCGGGGTCAACTTTTCGAAATGCAACTTCGAGCGTTCGTAAACCTGAAGATAAAGCGGGTAAATCTCGTCCACGATGTCCGAGCACATCGGTCAAGACTTCGCACTGAATCGGCGCCTTTTGCGCGGTCTCGCGAAACTTGCGCCGGAGATTCTTCCGGGTCGCTTTGCCTAACGACGCAACGTATTCGTCGAATCCGCGGTGATGGAGCGAGAGGCGGGTCG
The DNA here is from genome assembly GCA_963771865.1 of uncultured Verrucomicrobiae bacterium. Taxonomy (GTDB): domain Bacteria; phylum Verrucomicrobiota; class Verrucomicrobiia; order Chthoniobacterales; family UBA10450; genus Palsa-1392. The sequence continues at coordinate 12,822 of CAVYVJ010000004.1, read as the reverse complement.
CTGGCATGCTCGCGATGCGGGTATAGCCATTGGAGGAAAAATTCTGCAGCGGCTCTCGATAGCTCTACGGGAAATCCTTCAACACGACGAGGGAGGCGCGCGACTGGCGGGCAAAAGCCTTCAGGCAGGAGTGCAATGCCTCCGCCACCCACGTCTCATCTTCCGGACGGACGGCGCCAAGATGGCCTTCGCCCGCGGTGCAACCGACCATGAGCGTTTTCATGGTCAGGAAACGCGGAAACTTTCGCCGGATCCGGTCGATCGTTTCTCGCACCGGACCCGACACGCCTTCGGTCAGATTCTGGCGAACGAAAAAAAGCGGCTGGATCGCCCGCACCCGCCGTTCCTCGTCTTCGAGAACAAGAAAGTAATAATCGAAGTTTTCCGTCAGGGTCGCGCCGATCAGCTCGTAAAAGCGGTGATCTTTGCACTTGTCATGAAACGCCTCCTGCCACTCCGGGCGGTCTTGCAATTGCGCCTGGGTAACAATCGTGGCGAAGCCTTTGGGAATGCGAATGGTTTGGCCGGATGGCATACGATTCAGACGCGGGAGAGGGGAAAGAAGAGCACCCTGTTAAAAGGTAATTAGTAGCAAGAAATTGACGAAATTTCAAGGCACTGACGTTTCAAACGGTGGCTCGGAACGACCATTGTCCGGCTCTGGCGACATCTGCTCCGTTCTCAAGACACCTGTGCGAATATTGAGGTCGCGCTGCGGAAACGGGATCTCGATCCCGGCTTCGCGGAGTTTTCGATTGATGGCAAAATTGAGATCGCTGCGATAACTCTGCGGCCGGCTGGTCATCTCATCGCTCCAGGCGACGAGCTCAAAATTGAGCGAGCTGTCACCGAATTCGACAAAGAAAACGCTCGGCGCCGGGTCCTTCAAAGTGTGCGGATCTTCTTCCGCGACTTCGATCAACTTCTGGCGCACCAGCTCGACATCACTCCCGTAGGCCACCCCGATCGGAATCCGGAAACGCACCTTCGGGTCGCCATACAGTCCAGTTCGTCACCAGCGAATCGATGAACTTCTGGTTCGGCACGATCGTGGTGATGTTGTCGTTCGTCACGATGACCGTGCTGCGGGCCCGGATCTGTTGCACCTGTCCGACCACGCCCGCGACTTCGACGCGATCGCCGATCGTGATCGGGCGCTCCGCCAGAATGACGAGGCCGCTGATGAAATTGCTCGTGATATTCTGGAGGCCGAAGCCGATGCCAACGCCAATCGCGCCGGCAAAAACCGTCAGCGCTTCGAGGTGGATGCCGGTGTTTTGCAGAACAATGAAAATGCCGACGATGAGGACGAAATTGGCCGCGATCTGCGAGATCGCGTACTGGAGCGAGCGATCGAGCCCGCTCTGGGCGAGGAAACGGTTGAAGAGAAAACGCTTCGTCCGTGAGGAAAGCCAGAAGACCAGAACAAGGAGCCCGACGAGGAGGAAAATCTGGAGCAAACTGATCGAGACGCCGGGCAGGGGGGCGCTCCAGGCGAAGGGAACGCCCAGGCCGTTGATCGCGCTGACGATGAAGAAGACCAGCGCGGCGACGCTGAGGAGCGTCGTGACAATCGCGACGAAATTGGCATCGAGTTTGAAGCGGCTGAGGAACCGCCGCACGACCCCGCTTTGGAGGAACTTGGCGAAGACCAACCCGAGCGCGATCAGGCCGACAAAGGCGGCGACTCCGAGAATGGCGATGTGGTGCCCGCCGAGATCGAAAAGCGGCGCGTTTAACCTGAGAACATTCACGCCTGCAATCTCAATCGGGAACGTCGGTCTGCAAAACGCGAAACAAAAAACACGGCCGAAGCCGTGTTTTGCTGGTCACGAACGAAAGTTTCCGCGGAGGGCCGGCTATTGCTCTTGCTCGCTTTTTCCTCGATGTATTTCACCACGTCGCCGACGGTTTGCAGTTTCTCGGCGTCCTCATCGGGCACTTCCACCGAAAATTCCTCTTCAAAGGCCATTACCAGCTCGACGATGTCGAGAGAGTCCGCCCCCAAGTCTTCGATGAACGAGGCGTTTGGGGTCACCTGCTCCGGATTCACGCCTAATTGCTCGACGATGATATCCTTCACTTTTTCTTCAACCGGTTTATCCGACATACAAATTTTCTCCTTGCTTGCTTCTGTGGGTGACGGCTTAACGGCGTCGCGACACGTTGGCAACTAAATTAATTGGACTGGTTGTCAATTTATTTTGCTTTTTGCAGAGACCGGAGTGGCCGCCAAATTGCATCGCCGATTTTACATCCACCCGCCATCGCGTACAGACTCTCATGTCCGAGGAGAAAGCCGCGCCGGATCTTTTTGATCTGAAGTTCTTGCCCGCCTGGGTAAAGGAAACGCCTAACGAAAACCGTTACGCCGATTTTGCGGGTGAGGAAAACGCTCCGCCTGGGCAGCGCGACCGTCCCCCGCGCGATCGGCCGAGAGGGGATCGGCGCGACCGGGGGCCGCGCCCGCCGCGGGCGAAAGAGCGCGGACGCGATCCGCGGCAGCGCATGATCGCCGGCCCGGACCGGAGCGCCCGCGCGAGCCGCGCCGGCCGGAGGAACCGATGGCTCCCGCCCCTCCGCTCGAAGTGCGCTTTGTTCCCGCGGCGCACGTGCTGGAGAGCGTCCTGGCGCAAATCAAAGCCGGTCACGTCGCTTATTCCGTCTTTTCGTTAGGGCGAATGTTTCTCGACAAGCCGGAGCGCTACGATGTGCGTCTGAAGGCGAAGACGGCCGCGCTTTTTCAACTGGGCGAAAACGGACCGGTCGCCTCGGATCAGCGCGTGCTCGAGAACGGCGCGTTCCTGGGCGAAAAGGACAACTTTTATCGGACCGAGGTGACGCAATCCGAGCCGATCAAGGGCAATTTCACCTCGGTCGCGCGCTGCCGATTGAGCGGGACGTTATTGGGCCCGACCAATCATCATGCTTATCAGCCGCAATTGCGCAGTCTCTATGAGCAGCGCTTCAGCCGGCGGATGAGTTTTCCCGATTACCAGCGCCAGATTGAAATCGTGACCGATCCCGAGGCGGTCGAGCGCTGGAAGGAAGAAGCGCGCAATGTCACTACCTACGTGACTTTGCGGGAGGAGCCGCCGCTCACTTTCAACAGCGCCGCGGAAACCGAGCGCCATTTTCGGCAGAACTATCTTCCCGGTTTGCTCCGCCGGAGCGAGGAATTGACGGTCGATGGAGTCGTCAGTCGCCGGTTGTCCGATCGTTCGTTAGGCAGGGTGATCGAGGAAGCCTGGGCCCAGGAATATCGTTCGCCGTCAAAAATGATGCAGGAACTGATCGGCGCTTTTCGGCAGGCGGGCCTGCATGTCTTCCGACATCGCAAAGGAATGCTTTTTGTCTCTCCCGTCCGGGTGCGGCCTTTCGGCCATGGCAATGAATCAGTCTCGCCGACCGTGGTCGCGATCTTGCAGGCGCTGACCGCTAACCCGGGCATCAATCGGAAACAGTTGTGGGAGAAACTGCCCGCGGCGGAGGCGACCGGAAGCCGAAGGCGAGATGAACAAAGGAAGCTGGCCCTCGCCTCCGATCTTCACTGGTTGATCAGCGAAGGCCACGTGATTGAATTCAACGACGGCGCGCTCGATCTGGCGCGAACCAAAACGCCCCCGCCACCGGCCGCAGGTGTAAGCGCGCCTAACGGCATCTCGAGCGAACCAGCCTTGCCTGAGAAGTCGGAAATCGTGTCCGCCACCTGAGATCGCTCCCGCGCCTTCCATTGCGGAAACTCCAGCGAATCAGTCCGACGAAAAGAAGTCTCTGCGCCGTTAACCGAACCAACCGAGGTTTCGCCGCCAGCGGAGGAGCCCGCGATGCAAGCCGAGCGCAGTGCTGCGAGCCCGAGCCGGCGATCATTGCGAGCTGCGAGCTCCGGGGAACCTTGCAGGCGCCGGACAGATCTGAGGAGTTTTCGCCCGTCGGCGAAGGCAGTCCGGACTAGGCGGCTATCAGGCCGGCCTTTTTCAAGGCCGCGTAGGCGCCGTTCTTGTTGATCGTTTTCAATCCGCGCGCCGACACTTTGATACGCACGAATTTTTTCAGTTCCGCCACCCAGATGCGGTGTTCGTGCAGATTGGGCTTGAAGGTGCGGGGAACATTTTTCGTCACGTGACGACCGACGCCGCCCTTTTTCTTCGCCATACCACGACGATGAATGACGCTGCCGCGGGCGGGCTTCGATCCAGTGATGCTGCAAACTTTTGACATAAGCCGATTTTGAAGGGGCGTAAGCTGCCGTCGGTCGAGGGGGCGGTCAAGAGATTCTTCCGCTTGGCGGCTCGAACTGGAGGGCAATGCTCTGTCATTGCCGTGTCTCTTGATGACGACGGAGCTTCGGTCTAATAAACACGGCGACGACGGAGCGTCGCCCTCCGGCAGGCTGCTCTTGCTCGTGAAAACATTCGGAGTTGAACAGCCGGCGCGAACCGTGGTCAAATAACACTTCCGCTAATTGTCCGCGGAGTTTATGAGCCACAAGAATCACCAAAAATTGCGGCTCGGAATTGTCGGCGCGGGCGAAGTCGTGCGCCGCCGTCACCTGCCCGCGTTGCAGCGACACCCGGATGTCGAGGTTGTGGCGGTCATGCAATTCGACTTACGAGAGCGCGGATAAATTTTGCCGGGAAAACGCGCCGCACGCGACGCCGATGCACAAATTGGGCGGAATTGTTGGGGATTCGCCGACCTGGACGTGATCTGGATCGGCACGCCGCCTTACATGCATTCCGCCGTCACGGTTTCGGCGCTGGAGGCGGGGAAGCACGTTTTTTGTCAGGCGCGGATGGCGATGGATCTGGCCGAAGCCGAGGAAATGTTAACGGTCTCGCGCCGGTTTCCTGAGCTGGTCACGATGCTTTGTCCGCCACCGCACGGAATGCAAGGCGATCTGCTCGTGCAGAAGCTGCTCGCGGAGAAGGCGCTCGGTCGGCTTCACCACTTGCGTCTGCAAAGCCTGAACAGTGGTTTCATCGATCCGGACGCGCCTGCACATTGGCGGCAGCGGATTGAGATCAGCGGTCTGAACATCCTTACCCTTGGGATTTACGTTGAGGTCTTGCAACATTGGTTTGGCGATATCACCGGTGTCTTTGCCCGGGGCAAAATCCTTCAGCCGAGCCGCCAGGAATACGAAGTCATTATTCCTGATGTGCTGACGATTCTCTGCAGCTTCGCGAATGGAATGGAAGGCGTTCTCGAATTCAGCGCCGTCGATGCGCACGCGCCGGCGGATCGTTTGGAGGTCTACGGTGATCTCGGGACGCTCACCTATGATTTCGGAGCGGATGTTGTCCATCTTGGCCAAATCGGCGATCGCGCTTTGCACGTGGTTGAGCTGACGCCGGATCTGGAAACGAACTGGCATGTGGAAGATGACTTCATCGCGGCGGTCAAATCGCGTGGACGGATCCGGCCGCATCCGGACTTCGAGGATGGCGTTCGTTACATGCGGGTGGTCCAGGCCGTGGCAGACTCGCGGGCGCGGAACGAGTGGGTCGAGATCGAGCCCATCGCCTAACGAAGGCGAAAACCGGGAGACGCGGCGCTGCTCTCTCTCTTTGTCATCCCGAGCCGCGCAAGACGGGCGAGGGACCTCGCTCTTGCAATCCACTGGTCCTCGTTACCAGAAAGCGCCGATTTCAGTTGTGAGGTCCCTCTCCGCGCTACGCCGGATCGGGATGACAGACAAGGGCGGCGCGCTACAGCAGCGTGCCGCGAAGAATGAACAGCGCCACGTTGAAATAGATGACCAATCCGGTCACGTCCACCAAGGTGGCAACGAAAGGGGCCGACGACGTCGCCGGATCAAGCCCGCAGCGTCGAAGCAGGAATGGGAGCATTGCTCCGGTGAGAGTTCCCCACAGCACCACACCGATAAGCGCGGTACCCAACGGTGAGGGCGACCAGCCAATGATACTGAGCCGTAGTTAAAGATGTGCAAATATTGCCAGAGCGAGATCCGAAAGAAACCGATCGTCCCGAGAATGAGGCCAAGGTAAAGCCCCGAGAGAAGCTCCTTGCGCACGACCCGATACCAATCCTTCAAACCCAATTCGCCCAAAGCCATCGCGCGGATCACCAGCGTCGTGGCTTGAGAACCGGAATTACCGCCGCTCGAAATAATCAGCGGCAAAAACATCGCGAGAATCGCCGCCTTTTCGATCTCACCGTTATAACCCTGCATCGCGGTCGCGGTCAGCATTTCTCCGAGAAAGAGAATGATCAGCCAGGTCGCGCGTTTCTTGACCATGCGCAGGAGCGGGATGGTCGTATAGGGCTCATCCAACGCCTCCATACCGCCGAGTTTTTGGATGTCCTCGGTCGCTTCTTCTTCCGCGACATCGAGCATGTCGTCGATCGTCACCAGGCCAACCAGGACGTTGTTGGAATCGACCACCGGCAGGGCGGTCCGGTCATATTTGCGGAAAACATTGACCGCATCCTGCTGCGAATCAGTCACGTTCAGCGCGACGAACGTTTCATCCATCAAATCGCTCACTTTCGCCGTTAGCGGCTTGAGGAGGAACTGGCGAATCCGCAAATCGTCGATCAACTTGCCGCGGTCATCGACCACATAGATGACGTTAATTGTTTCCGAATCCTGGCCATTCTCACGCACGTAATCGAGCGTCTCTTTCACCGTCCAATCCGCGTGCACCGCGATCAGGTCCGGAGTCATGAGACGCCCAACGCTGCCCTCCGGATAACCGAGCAAAGCTTGCGCGACGTGTCGTTCTTCCGGGGTGAGGAGACGAATAAGCTGGCGCGCCGCCGCGCTCGGCATTTCCTCGAGGAGCGCAGTGCGATCGTCCGGCGACATCTCGTTCAGAATCGAGACGACCTGCTCGTGGGCCATGCAACGCAGCAGTTCCTGCTGCGCCTCGATGTCGAGATATTCGAAGACGTCCGCCGCGAGCGCGCTGGGCAGAATTCGAAAAATGATGACGCGCTCGTCCTCCGGCAGATCGAGAATGATCTCGGCCACGTCGGCTGGTGGCATTTCCGAAAAAAGTTCGCGCAGCGCGGTGAAATCCCGCGCCGCAATCATGCCTTGAATTTCGGGTAGGAGAATCTTGCCGACCATGGTTAGGCAATGTGAGAGCCGACGGAAGAGCCCCGAGGTTGTAACACCGTGCTGTCCAGAGCGCAATCGTTGGAGGCGTGACGGATCATCTCGACCTCCCTGATTCACTCTCTCACCCGCCCGGGATCAGCGATCCCGGCTACAACACTTGGATTTTTTCGGGAAACCGGCCAAACTAAACCGGATGAGTGCTTCTCCTGCGACGCCGACGATTCGGCGCGATATCGGTAACGACGGCGTTTGTGTGCTGACCTTTGACCGCCCGGACTCGGGCGCGAATATTTTCGACGCCGCAACCATGCGCGATCTGCGCGATCAACTCGATTTCATCGAGAAAGAAGCGGGGCTCAAAGGCGTGATCCTGGTCTCGGCGAAGAAATCGATTTTCATTGCCGGCGCTGATTTGCAAACGCTTCTCCGCCAGGCGCAGACCGGCGAGATGCGCGCTTTCATTGCCGAAGGCCAACGCGTTTTCAATCGCTTCGCCGCGCTCAAAATTCCGACGGTGGCGGCGATCCACGGCGCTTGCGCAGGTGGCGGCTATGAAGTCACGCTGGCCTGCGATTATCGCGTTGCATCCGATGCGCCCGCGACGCGCATCGGTTTGCCGGAAACGACGCTCGGCCTCGTCCCGGCGTGGGGCGGCGCGACGCGGCTGCCGCGATTGATCGGCGTTGAGAAAGCCGGCGAAGTGATTTTGAAGGGCAAACTTTATCCGGCCGCGGAAGCGCTCAAGCTCGGGCTCGTCGATGAAGTGGTCGCGCAGGAAAAATCTGCTCGACGCCGCGCGCGCGAAACTGGACTCGCCGAAGCGAGTCCCTGCGGAGGGACTCTGCCGCGGCGAGTCCAGCGTCAATCGAAGCCCCCCGTTCCCAAAATCCCGCTCCGGCCCGCGCCGCGGAAATCATCAATCACAGCCTAACGAGTTCAATCGAAGATTCGCTTGCGCGCGAACTCGACGCCATCGTGGAACTGGGCGAGACGGAATCGACCCGCAACCTGATCCGGAATTTCTTCCTGGCCGACAAATACAAGAAGAGCGCTACGAAGACGGCACCGGGCGAAAAAGTGGTGCACGCCGCCGTTATTGGCGCGGGCGTGATGGGCTCGGGGATAGCGCAATGGCTCAGCTCGCGCGGGATCTCCGTCATCCTGCGCGATGTTAACACCGACCTGCTCAATCGCGGGCTGGCGAACATCGAGAAAACCTACGGCGAAGCGGTCAAGCGCGGCCTCATGAGCGACGAGAAAGCAAAGGAAGGCCGCTCGCGCATTGTCGCTTCTTCCAATCCCGGGCCAATGCGCGAGGTCCAGATCGTGATCGAGGCCGCTTCCGAGAAAATCGAAGTCAAGCGCGCCATCTTTCACGACCTCGACAGCAAGATCGACGACACCGATATCCTCGCGACTAACACTTCCGCTCTTTCGATCAGCGATCTCGCTGCGCAAACCAAACATCCGGGCCGCGTCATCGGTCTCCATTTTTTCAACCCGGTCAGCCGCATGAAACTGATCGAAGTGGTGATCGGCGAACAGACTTCCGACGAGACGAAGGAGCGCGCGCTCTTCTTTGCCCGGCAGATCGGCAAGCTCCCGGTCGTCGTCAGGGACAGTCCCGGGTTTTTGGTCAACCGCGTCCTCTTTCCCTACCTGCTCGACGCGGCGGAGCTTTTCGAGCAGGGCGTCGAGGCGAAAAAGATCGATGACGCGCTGGTGGAGTGGGGGATGCCAATGGGGCCGCTCCGCCTGATCGACGAGATCGGCGTCGACATCACGGTCGATATCGCGGCCACACTCGAGAAATCGTTAGGCGCATGTGGTCGCACACCGGCGATCCTGCAAAAGATGCTGGAGGCCAAGATGCTCGGCCGAAAGAGCGGGAGTGGATTTTACAAATATGAGGGCAAACAACAGTCGCCTAACGAAGCGATTGCGCCATGGCGCAAAACCGGTGGTGCCACAGAGATGGGCCCGGCCGATCTTGCCCTCCGGCTCGTTTACCTGATGGTGAATGAAGCTGCGCGTTGCCTGGAAGAAAAGGTGATTGCGTCGCCCGAGGACGCGGATTACGGAATGATTCTCGGAACTGGGTTCGCGCCATTGCGCGGAGGGCCGCTGCGTTTCGCCGACCATTTTGGCGCTGCGAAATTGATCGACGCGGTACAACGCTTCGGCGACAAATTCCAACCGTGCGCTTTGCTCCGGCAGCACGCGGAGAAGGGAACGACTTTTTACAAAGAATGACTAATGACGAATGACGAATTCAGAAGGAATGATCAAATTACGAATGACGAAATCCGAACGCAGTGCTCTTCGGCATTCGTGCTTCGGCATTGATTCGTCATTCGTCATTGGGAATTCGTCATTTCACAACATGAAGACACCGCTCGAAGCGCCTGAGAAACAGATCGCCGCAGAAACCAGCGCCAAACCGGCCAAAGCCGAGACGCAATCCGTCATCGACACCTCCAAGATGTCGGCGGGCAAAGCCGCCGCCCTCGAGCTCGCGGAAAGTTCGCGCGATCCGCTTGATGAGCGCGGCAGTTTCGCGAGCAATCTCTTCATTGGTCGCTACGATTTCGACCGCATCTTTCCCTATCCGGCGCAGAGCGCAGAGGATCGCGCCAAAGGCGATCCTTTCCTGAAAGAGCTGCGCGAATATCTCGCGGCCAATGTCGACGCCGACGAGATCGATCGCACCGGCGAAATCCCGCAGAAAAACATCGACGACCTGTTCGCGATGGGCGCCTTCGCGGTCAAAATCCCGACCGAGTACGGAGGCCTCGGATTGTCGCAGGTGAACTATGGCCGCGCGGCCATGCTGCTCGGGAGTTGGGACGCGAATTTGACCGCGCTCGTCTCCGCGCACCAATCGATCGGCGTGCCCCAGCCGTTGCTCATTTTCGGCACGGAGGAACAAAAGAAGAAATATCTGCCGCGGGTCGCGCGCAAAGAGATCTCCGCCTTCGCGCTCACCGAAACTGACGCCGGCTCAGACCCCGCCAACATGAGCCTGCACGCCGAGGCGACCGCGGACGGCTCCGCTTTTATCCTGAACGGCGAAAAACTGTGGTGCACCAATCTGATCAAAGCCGGTGTGCTTGTGGTGATGGCGAAGACCGCGCCGAAGATCGTTAACGGCAAGGAGAGAAAGCAGATCTCGGCTTTTGTCGTCGATGTGGATTCGCCCGGTTTGGAGATCACCTATCGCTGCCATTTCATGGGGCTGCGCGCGCTTTACAACGGGATCGTCAAATTCACCAACGTTCGCGTGCCCCGCGAAAACCTGATCGCGAAGGAAGGGCAGGGTTTGAAGGTTGCCCTAACGACCCTGAATACCGGTCGTCTCACAATTCCAGCGGCCTGTGTCGGGTTATCGAAACGGCTCCTCGAGATTTGTCGGAAGTGGGCGAGTGAGCGCGTGCAATGGGGCGTGCCGATCGGCCAGCATTACGCCATTGCGGGCAAGATCGCGGAAATGGCGGGCAACGTTTTTGCCATGGAAGCGATGACCTTCCTGACAAGCGCGCTGGTCGATCGCAAAGCCGGCGATCTCCGGATTGAAACTGCGATGTGCAAAATGTGGGCGACGGAAGCGACCTGGCGAATCGCTGACGAAGCGATGCAGGTTCGGGGCGGCCGCGGTTACGAGACCGCACAATCGCTCGAGGGCCGGGGCGAAGAAGGCATCCCGGTGGAGCGCTTCCTGCGCGATTGTCGCATCAACATGATCTTTGAAGGATCGAGCGAGATCATGCGGCTCTTCATTGCCCGCGAAGCGCTCGATCCGCATCTCAAGGTGGGCGGCGCGATTTTCAACACGCAATTGCCAAACTCGGAGCGAGCCAAAGCAGTTATGAAATCCGGCAAATTTTACGCGAGCTGGTATCCGAAACAGTGGACGGGCGGAAGCGCAGGCGACCTCGACAAATTGCATGCCGACCTACGGCCCCATGTGCGCTACGCTGCAGGCGCGAGCAAGCGACTGGCGCGCGGTCTCTTTCACGCCATGGCGCGCTTCGGTCCGAAACTCGATCGCGAGCAGTTGTTGCTCGCTCGCTTTGTCGGGATTGCGACTGAGCTTTTCGCGATGAGCGCAGCCTGCGCCTTTGCCCAGCACAAGATCGAGACTGGCGAGCCGGCGGCGGAAGTCTTGTCGGTCGCAACGTATTTTTGTCGGTCGGCGAAGATGCGGATCGACCACCAATTTGCTGGCACCGCGGAGAACGCGGATCGCGCGGGTTACGACCTGACGCAGGAGTTGCTCGCGGGTAAGCACGCTGATCTGCGGCGCGGGATTGTGGGAAGTCAGTCAGACCCGGAAGTCAGTCATCCTGACCCGTAACGCAGCTCGCGTAGCGAGCGAGGCCGGGCTTTCAAACTCCGCCGACGGGCTTCCAGCCGGTCGCCTCTTTGGGCAGGCTAGAAGCCTACCTGCCGAGTCAGGCAAGATGCCTGACTTCCGATGCCAGCCGGCCTCGGTTGATCAGCCTTGATTTGGGCGTGATCTTTCATTCAATCGCGGCGTGAGCCCCTCTGCGGACGATGTGACCTCACTGAGCGCGATTGGCGGAAGCGCCTGTCCTGGCCCGGTGTCCTTTACGCGTCGACGTGCATGTGCTGGTAAGAAGGATGTCAATCTTCGACAGCACGGTTACCGATAGCGATCGATATCGGAACTTCACGGGCGTGGCTCGGTTGAGAGCGGGCGATCAGATTGATTTCGCTGTCGGCCCAAATGGCTCCTTTTTCCTACATCCGGGTAACACGGGTTTCCAGGCCATTATTGTGCCAACCAGGTAAGCCTGGGCGTTACTGGAGAATCAAATAAACGAAAAACTGATGCTGATCGCAATCCTCGGGGCCGCCGTAACTCGCAGCAGCAGCCGGCGGCCGTACCGCGAAATTACGGTCGCGATTTGACCTTGACTTCTGAAATCCACCGGCCGCAAGTACTAGATATGAAAACTCCGGACACCATGCGGGCGCTCTCAAAACAGAGCCGCCAATCTCGCGTTACCACCGAAAGCGGGGAGCGCGATCAGATTAACCTCAGCAGGAGCGGCTTCGCCCGCCTGCTCGACAGTATCTTTTTTCCAAACCCCGACGATTCCGGTAGCCCCCACGGCCCCTTCGGACCATATGGCCCGGGCGGTCCGGTGAGCCGCTTGCTCTGGGCGGCGATCAACCCGCAGCCGCTCCCACCGGGTCCCGATCCTTACTCGGCACTTGCCTGGGTCGCGCTTAACCCCCAGCCGCTTCCGCCCGGGCCCGATCCATACCGAGCCGCCTTCGCCGCCCGCGCCGTTATCACTCGCGCTGCGACGCAGGCAGACTTCGCCGAGGTGCTCGGCGACAGAGGTTCAGAGAAAAGCATCATCGTCGTCGGAGGAAAAGTGAGCGAGATCGTGGACGAATGGTGCGGCACGCCGGTGCCGGGCCGCCACGGACCAGGGCCGCATTTCGTCTCACTTCTTGCCGCCGGCGCGCAGTTTCAACAGGCCGCCGATAGCATGCGTGAGAGCAAATTGCACTCCGTCTTCTCCTCCGCGGCGAAGAAGCTGTTCAAGACGGCGTTGTCGCAGATGGAATCGGAACGCTAGACAGCTACCTCGACTACCAGCGACAATAAGAAAGCAAAGAGAAGAAGGGCCAGGCCCGTCGGCGAAAGGCGACGGGTAGGCTGGCAACTTCTGCCTTTCTCGGCACGAAAGGCAGTCACCCCG
>CAVYVJ010000003.1:0-102490 GCA_963771865.1 uncultured Verrucomicrobiae bacterium | reverse complement strand
AGGACAAGACTGGCTTCTCCACCGTCATCATCAGACACAACTGAATCGCCTCCGCCAAACTCGGACGCGGCGGTAAAAGCTCCGGCATGGTGTGTTTGAAATTGGCGGGGACGCGATGACCAACCCAAGCATCGGCGGCCGGAAAGCAGAGTTTCTTTGGTCAACCGCGAATACCGCCGATGGAGTTTATAATTGGAAGAGAATTGATGACATCGTAGCCGACGCCGTTAAATACCACAAGCAGGTTGATGTTTCCTTGAGAATCCTCTCATCAGTCCCGGCCTGGGTAACTTCGCTTCCTGGAGTCAAGACTTATAAGACTAAATTGGGCAAGGATCCCATGGTGCTACCCTGGGACCCGATCGTGCGAGCCAAAGATCATCGCCTTTATCAAAGCATTTTGCCTGCACTTCGAAGGCAAACTGGACATGGTTGTGATGGGAGGAATAGGATATAAGACCGAAAGTCATATATGCCGCTTCCTTCCGAGATCGGGCTGAACATGACTATCGCCCAGTACACCGCCGCCTGGATCAATTCCTCGCAATCCGTCGATCCATAACATATAACCAGAACCTAAAGACGACTCCCTTTGTCCTGGCCGGGGTCTTCCCTTCGACGATCCGGGGGCAACTGCAGCGATAACGACCGTAGTCAACCACGGCCTTCTCTATCCGAACTTCGGTATCATGCACTGGGGATTGAACGAACAGCAACAACGGATATCTGATCTAACAGATTTTTCCAGGATAACGACGCTGGACGGGCGACAGGATTTCAGCTCACAGGTGCTTCCGATGGATCAATCGGAGGAGACCTTCAGGGAACACTGGAACAGGCACTGGCCGCGGGCGCGGCTCTTGGCGCAGATTGGATAGAAGTGTACGCAGTCGACGCGATGAACCCGAATATGCTGCCCTACTGGCAACATATAACGGGCTGTTAAAGTAAACCCGGAGCATCAGGATCAGGCGCGGGCCGTGGAATCCCTCAGGCCCCTGATTTCAACGTCCGGGGGATGATTCTCTGAATTTCCGACACGGATCTAGCTAGTTTCCCGGTCATCGGGCCAGCGCAAACGCCTCTTGCACCGGGAAAGTAGCAGCCAGATCATTCCGCGCGGTGGCGTTAGATCCCAAAGATGGTGGGACTGTCTGAGAACTTCTCTTCATCGCTCGTCGGCCGTTAGTAATGACGATACCTGGTAACCGAGATGTCGTCGCAACGGGTTGAAGAACGGAGAAACGCCTACCTTTCTTTGGCGCGCACTATGGTTTTGATTTCTAAAGGCAGACATCGCAATTTCGTGAATGCCACGAAACCAAAGAACCGCTTTCGTGACCGGCGCAAATAAGGGAATCGGTTTCGAATTGGCGGGAGGAGCGCCGCCGCCCGACGATCCCCTCGCCGCGCAACTACGCGGATTCGGGCCGCTTGGGCTTCTCGCGATTCTCATCATCGTCCTGGCCTCTGCCTTTTAAACCTCTCAGCGCCGCTCTGGTGCTGCTTTGGGCTTGGCGATCGCACACGCCATGGCGCGAGATCGGTTACGTGCGACCAGGAGCTGGATTGCCACGCTGGCCGTCGGCATCGTCTTCGGCTGCGCGTTTAAGCTCGTGATGAAGGCGATCGTCATGCCGCTTCTCGGCGCCCCCGAAATCAATTCGGCCTACCATTACCTGATAGGAAACCGGGCGGCACTTCCCGGACTGGTGTTCACGATGATTGTCGGCGCGGGCTTCGGAGAAGAGACCATTTTCCGAGGATTCCTGTTCGAACGGCTCGGCAAACTTTTCGGGACTGGGGCCGGCGCGAAAATATCCATCGTCCTGCTCACTTCCGCGGTATTTGCCCTGGGCCATTACGCCAATCTGGGGCTTCCCGGCGTCGAACAAGCGGTGTTCACAGGTCTTGTCTTCGGGACGATCTTCGCAATCACCGGCCGGATTTGGATGGTGATGTGTGCGCATGCTGCGTTCGATCTAACGGCGGTCGCCATCATCTATTGGAATCTCGAAGCCACAGTGGCTTACCTCGTCTTCAAATAGTCGCGGAGTTGCCTACAACTCACTCGAACCCCACTATCCTGACCGCTACGATGCAGAGAGCTGAGATCAGATCTCTCGAGTTCGGCTCTACGTTTAATGATATACGTGACTCACGTATATCCTGTAAACCGTTTCGCAGGTTTTAAGGCGGATAATCTCGACTGGTCTTTAAGCAGTCAAGTCTTATGACGACGGTGGAAAGTTTGAGACGCACGAGTCCGGAGAATCAGGATGAAGCGCGGGCCGTGGAAATCCCTCGATATCCGGGAACGATTTCAGAGCGCCGGCGGTGCGAACGGTGTGGTCTGGATGCCATGTGAAGCACCTCAATCATTGACGGCGAAATTTGTTCGAGATCGTAAGGTCATCCTTTGGTAGAACCGCGATCTGAATTGCGTGTCCCCGCCGTAGTTTTGCGAAGGCGGATCTGGCTCGCGGCGGACGCGCCACAGCGCGAAACGGGAAAGTTTCCTGCCACGCCCGCAGCTTCAGCGGAGGCGGGTGGCGACACTGCAAAGTGATCCTGGGTGATCTTGGACGAGCGCCAATGCTTGTAGCAGCGTCAAGCTTCTTCCAACCGCGCTGTCAAGATTTGCACACTGACCCCCAATTCAATTCCCTGACCCCCAATTCAATTCCCCCCGTTCCGAGCAGAACATTCTACAATCAACATGATCTGCTGACGCTTGTCGTTCCGATCTAATCAGGTGCCCTAGTCTGTCGCGACTTCCGAGTAGTTCCGCGGCAGTTACTTCATCCGATCGAACGTCTTCTGTAGCAGTTTTCGATCGCTCGTCTGGTCCAGCCTTGCCCGTGTGCTGTTGACCCACTTCTTTTTAACGCGTGTGAAGAATTGGGGCCAGATCCAAACATTTAACATTTGCGATCAATCCGGCGCCCCTGCCGTGCCCGGGAAAAGGTTACAGGCCTTTTTCATCCACTCTCAAAACCGACTGCAGCAAAACGCTGGCACCATTCGCCATATCGGAAGCGGTCGTGAATTCTTTGGGCGAGTGGCTGATCCCACCGATGCTTGGAACGAAGATCATTCCGATGGGGGCAATGCGGGCGATATCCTGAGCGTCGTGGCCGGCGCCGCTCGGCATCAGCTTGGTTGTCAGACCCTACAACTGGTCGCCGGTCTCCAATCACCTTGCGCAGCCTTGGATCGGTCGGCGCCGGAATTGCGGTGACATCGAGCGCCGTAAGAGAAATTGTTGTGCCCGTATCCGCGGCAATCTTTCCCACGGTCGCAACCTGACTGCTGTGTGGACAGAAAGGGGGTCAGTCTTAGAATCTCGGCATTCTGAGTCTGGGCGATCTCGGTGGCAAAATCACCGCCGATATCTTCTCTTTTCCCGGCGGACGCCGGTTTCATTTCAGCGTTCTGCGAACCGGGATCACCGCGAAAGTGGCGCCACGCGGCCGATCGCCGATCCCGGCCACAACTTTTCAGCGCTGTAGCGAGCATTTCCGACCGGCGCGGACATTTCCCGACGATTCACGGTTCACGATGCACGGATTCGGTTTTTCCGATCCGAGTAATCCGTGTAATCCGCGGTTCATTTTGCCTCTCGGGGTGCCGTGAGCCATCCAAGGCTGGTGTCGCTAAACGCGTGTCCTCGGACTTTTCCGAAACTTCAACCTCTCCTTTCCGTATTGATTATTATAACAATACTCCGACATAGAAAACCTACGCCGTATGAAGACAACCCTATCAGACAGCATCATCCTCCGTGCGTTCCTGCTCACGCTCCTGCTGGGTCTCAGCGCCTCGCTCGCGCTCGGGGCCGCAGCTCAGCAGGTCGAATCGTCGGCTTACTAGTCGAAAGTTTCCCGGTAGGCGAGACCCCTTATGGGCTGACCTTTCGATGGAGCGAATATCTGGGTAGCAAACTACCACATGCCCGAGGTCACCGAACTGCGCGCGAGCGACGGCGCTCCGCTAGGCACGTTTCCCGTTGGAGGTTCCCCAGCTGCTATCACCTTTGATGGCGCCAATATTTGGACCGCCGACGCCGGGACCGCCACGGCTACCAAGCTGCGCGCGAGCGATGGTGTTCACTTGGGAACATTCCCGGTCGGAAATTTCCCAACGGCATCGCCTACGATGGGACCAATATCTGGGTATCAAATACGAACGACAACACTGTCACCGAACTGCGCGCCAGCGATGGCACTGTGCTGGGTAAGTTTCCGTCCGGCGCTACTCCCTGGGCGGTCGCCTTCGACGGCGCCATTTTTTGGATCGGCAGCGGCTACGGCCTCAACGTCAACAAGCTGCGCCCGAGCGATGGCAAGCTTATCGGAAACGTGCGAACAAGCGGAATTGAACATAATGGCTTTGCTTTCGATGGCAGCAGAATGTGGGTTGGCAGTCTATCTTAAGCACCGTCACCGCCCTCCGCGCTCGCGATGGTGTTATTCAGAGGGTATTTCCAGGTCGGAGGTGGTCCGTGGGGCGTAGCCTTTGACGGTGAGAACATTTGGGCGGCAAATTTTTCCGGCAACAGCGTGACGGTGTTGCGTGCGAAAGACGGCGCTCGGCTCAATCATATAACTGTCGAGGCAAACCCCACGGGGATCATCTACGATGGCAGCAGCATCTGGGTAGCGTGTTCCGCTAGTAACACGGTGAATAAGATTACTCGCACGGCGCAGTAGGTAATCGGATAACCACGGACTACCCTTCGGCTAGCTCAGGGCCTTGAGCCTGTCGAAACGACGCGGATTGCACGGATCAAACGTTTGCAAACCGGGATCACCGCGCTTGCAAAGCTGCGCCACGCGGCCGATGGTCCAGCTTTCCTATTAGCGTCTATTGGCGTCCATTAGCGGTTTCATTTCCGGCATCACCCAAACCTTCGCCGAGGCTACGGGATAGCAAGCCGATGCCAGCCACAACTCCAGCGCACTAGCGGGATGGTTACAGGCCTTTTTCATCCACTCTCAATACCGATTGCAGCAAAACGCTGGCACCATTCGCCATATCTGAAGCGGTCGTGAATTCTTTGGGCGAGTGGCTGATCCCACCGATGCTTGGAACGAAGATCATTCCGATGGGGGCAATGCGCGCGATATCCTGAGCGTCGTGGCCGGCGCCGCTCGGCATCAGCTTTGTTGTCAGACCCAGACCGGTCGCTGCTTCTTGAATCACCTTGCGCAGCCTTGGATCGGTCGGCGCCGGAACTGCGGTGACATCGAGCGCCGCGAGAGAAATTGTTGTGCCCGTATCCGCGGCGATTTTGTCCGCAGAGCTTTTTATTTTTCCAAATACGAGATCGATCTTCGATTTCTCCAGATCGCGAATCTCCAGTGTCATCACGACTTTGCCGGGAATGACGTTCGGCGCGCCGGGCTCCGCTGCAATCTTTCCCACGGTCGCAACCTGACGGCCGGGAGTATTCTTTGCGATTTGGTTGATTGACTCCACCAGTCGCGCCGCCGCGACGAGCGCATCCTTTCTCTGATTCATCGGCGTCGTTCCCGCGTGGTTGGCGAACCCAAGCACGGTCACCTCCCACTCGTTGATCCCAACGATTCCTTCCACCACACCGATGTTGATCTTCTCCGCCTCCAAAATTCCACCCTGTTCGATGTGCAATTCCAGATACGCGAGAATTTCGGCAGGATTTCGTTTGGCCGCTTCCAAATGGTCCGGATCGCCGCCGATAAAGCGAATTCCTTCTCCGATCGTCTTGCCGCTGTGACTCTTTAGCTGAAGCGCTTCCGGACTCAGCTCGCCGGCAACGGCGTGACTTCCTGTAAGCCCGCCTTCTTCGTCGGAAAAGACAACCACCTCGAGGGGATGACTCGTGACATAATGCTGTTCATTCAGGATCTCGATGCATTCCAAGGCGCCAAGCACTCCCACATCTCCATCGTAATTGCCGCCATGCGGAACGGAATCAAGGTGGGAACCGAACAAGATGACTGGAAGGTTCGGATCGCGCCCTTCCCTGCGGCCAATCATGTTTCCCGCCGCATCGATTCGGACCTTCAGTCCTGCCTTTTCCATCAAAGCTCTTATGTATTTGCGACCCGCGACGTCGGCATCGCTGAAAGCAACGCGGCTCACACCGCCTTCGGGATTTGCCCCGAACTTGGAAAGCTCTCTGACTCTTTCTTCCATCCGCTTTGCATCGGCCCGGAAATTTTTCCAATCGGCGCCGTGACAACAAACCGAGAGTAAAAGGAGCAGCGAAACGATCGGTATTTCTTTCCTCATCCGGCGACTCTAGGGACCGGCGAGCCAAATGGAAGCAGTGGCGTAGACCTGAGACAAGAATCAGAGACGCGTCGAGCTCCGCAGCTGATGTTTTTTGCATCTGGGGCGGCACCCGCCCACGGCGGCAGGCTTGGGGCGTCCCTCCAAACCAAAAGCGCACTGCCACGCCTCTACGGCACCACCGTGAGGGTCATATCATTCCCATGCCGCCCAGATAACTCACGAGTAAGTTGTTGCGTGGATTAGAGAGTTGGATAACAGATCCTTCCGGCAAAGAGGTAAACGTGCCTGCGATGGGCGCCGCCGAGGTGTTATTGATGACGTAAGATTACACCCAAAGGGAGCGGAAGAGAACCGATGGCGTTCAAGACAAAGGTCCCGTTGACAATCTTGACTCTTTGGACGTGACCGCATCGGAAGTCACTGTATCGCGATCGAGGGTGCAATAATAAGCGCCGCCTCCGAACAAAGGCGGCTCCTCGTGGTGAGCTGGCCTACAGATCCTCGTGCCAGGCTCGAGTATACCCGATTTTGGCGCACCCCGGAAACCGTTACGGGTCCTAACATGACTCCTGACCCGTTTAAGAGGCCGGGCGGTTGCACCTGCACGGGACCCGAGCCTGTCGCGCTCCCCTCGGTATTGTTTACGGTTAGGATACCCGAGGCAACAACCGTCCCGCCGCTGTAGCTGCTCGCACCACTCAAGGTCAGCTGGCCGTGGCCCACTTTGGTCAGCGAACCACCAGGTCCTCCGCACTGCCGCCATCGCGGATGGAGCCGGTCAGCGTATCCGGATAGCCGTTCTCGCCTGCGGTAATTGTTTGCTCCAAGAAAGACCTGGCCATCGCCTGTGAGGGTGCCAACTAATCCCGGCAAGTTATGACCGCTGATATCCAACGCGGAATTGCCGACGAGGAGGAGATAGGCCGTGCCGCCGCTAGAGTTCCCATTAAAGTAGTAGCTTCCCGCTTGTCCTCCATTCTGTTCGCCTTGGGCGATCATAATTGCTTGAGCGGCCGACGCGTTTCCTGGAAGATGATTTGTCCGCCGACTCGATCCTCCCGGAGCTATTTCCAGCGGATAGATAGCCAGTGGCTGCGCTGGCATTATCTTGAAAGGTAACTGCGGCCGCAGCAAAACCTGGTCTGCTCGCACCAAGGGCTGATACACTAGCCATTCCTGCATTCGAATTTCCCATGAAGAAGCCTGTGCCGCCGCTGGCTCCGGGACGTCTTTGCGGGAAAACGTTCACATACGCCTGTCCGGCATTCGCCTCGTCGGTGAAGGTCACAATGCCCAGGTCCTCGGCGTCAATGGTTGCTCCATCCGCCGACGCATTGCCCGAGAATGCAAGCTGTGACGCCTTAAGCTGATAAAAAACAAAGCCCGGCCGCAGCGTTGCCACTGAACGAGATCCTGGCGGGGTTGGTTAAGTTCCCATTCAGGATGAATCCCTGGCTCGTTTCGTTGCTGGTCTCGTTTACTATTCCAGCTCCATCAAAAGTCATCTCCAGCCCTCGCGGAAGATTGAGGTAATGCTCCCGAGCCGTCCGGGAAGACAGCCGAGTCGAGCGTGATGCTGGCCGCGAGCGAAATCGAAGTGATGCTCGACGGCTGGAAAGTCGCGACATCAGCAGGTCCGTCAGGAATCGTTTGCGGCGCCCAGTTATTCGGGTCATTCCAACTGGAATTCTGCGGGTTCGGCTGCCAGGTCGCCGATCCGGCCTGACTTACTTGGAGGCCAAGGAGGAAGACCGAGGCGAGGAAGCCAGCTCTTGCCACGCATGTGGCGGAGCCCACGGGGAACATTCGGGAGAACCAAAAGGAGTCGAACAACATAGATGGGTTGAGATGAGCGGAGGCTAGATCAAGTCATTGGGCGGGGTCAATCCAAATTGGAGGTCCCTTCGGGCTGGGAACCTCAGCTTCGGAAATCGATAGGAACCAGGATCAACCCACCTCTGATAGCGGCGCGGTTGCGATTGACAACCTTTCAAAGGGGTATCGGTCACATAGCGCTTCAAAAAAGGAAAGTTCGTCTCGGCGAGACGCCAAGACCAGCATGCGAGACGCACGCGCTACCCAGAATTGCGACCAACGCGAAACGCGTTTGTCACTTCATTGCTCTCGGCTGCTCCCGCAGCGCTCGACCGCTACCCTCGCGGCTGCACCGGCTATGTCGCTCGCCCCAGTCGCTCCATTCAATCGAAAGTCGACCGCATTTATTTCATGCGATCGAATGTTTTCTGCAACAAGGCCAAATCGCTGGGGTTCCCTAACTTCTCGCGGGTTGTGTCGATCCACTTCTTCTCGAGCGCGTTTTTTGTTGGGCGATCGACTTTCGTAAAACACGCCAAAGACTCCCGGGAAAGGAAGCTGCGCGAGTTTGTACGCGGCGAGCTCGTCGGTGACGTCATGACGGAGCTCGTCCTCGGGGGTGTTGTCCCATTTCTTTTCCTCGATCAAGGAGAAGGCGCCGCCTTTGCGCGGGTTGGCCGGGTCGAAGGCGCCGGGGAAAAATTCGACGCATTCGCTCAGGCATTCGATGACGGAGAAACCCTGGTGATCCATCGCGCGCTCGATCATCTGGATCATGTGGTTGACCTGGGTGGCGTGGGTGCGCGCGATGAAGGTGGCGCCGGCGCAGATGAGTTGTTTCATCGGGTTGACCGGCATGTCGATCGCGCCGGTCGGGTCGGTCTTCGATCTTGAAACCAATCGGCGAGGTCGGCGAGGTCTGCTTCTTCGTCAGGCCATAGACGAAATTGTCCATGATGAAGTAAGTCATGTTGATGTTCTTGCGCGCGCCGTGATTGAGATGGTTGCCGCCGATGGAGAAGCCGTCGCCGTCGCCGCCGAAGAGAAAGACGTGGAGATCGGGCCGGGCCAGGCTGATGCCGGAGGCGAGCGGGACGGCGCGCCCGTGAATGAAATGCGCGCCGTAGCCGTTCACGAAATAGGGGAAGCGCGAGGAACAACCGATCCCGGCGAGGGTGACGATCTTCTCGTGATCGAGCTGCCGTTTCTCGATCACTTTGTAATAGGAGGCGAGGACGGCGAAGTCGCCGCAGCCGGGGCACCAGGTCGGGTGATCGGCGGTGACGGCTTTCTTGGTGAGTTTCTCGCGGACGAATTCCAGGGTGGCGTCAGGCGGAGCCGCGGTGGTGGCGGTGGAACCGTTTCCGGTTGGTGGTGTTTGGTTGTTGGTTTCGGTGCTCATTTTGAAATCTCTAAATCACTCAATCGCTAAATCGCTAAATGTTTAGCCCACTCCCTGCGGGACGACTTCTTTCAAGGACTTCACGTTCTCGGCTGAGGTGTCAGTGTGAACGATGGAGGGGCCCTCGCGCGGGATATTGCGGGCGGCAAACGAGCGTCCTTCAAAGACGCGTTCGAGAATTTCTTTCACGCGGAAGGTGAGACCGTCAGTCTTGGTCGCGCTTTCGATTTTCGGTTCGCAGAAACGGGCCCGGAGAATGGTGGCGAGCTGGCCGAAACCGTAAACGCCCTGGTCGTTCATCTCGACGACGACGATGCGCTTGAATTTCGCGAAGATTTTTTCGAGGCCGTTCGGCAATGGATGGACGTGGCGCAGATGGAGCGCGCCCGCTTTCTCGCCATGTTCGCGCGCGAGTTTCACCGCGTCGTGGATCGGTCCGTAAGTGGAGCCCCAGCCGACGAGCAGGGTGCCCTCCTGATCGCCATAGACTTCAGGCACCGGAAGTTCCTCAGCGAGTTTGCGCAATTTGTTGCGGCGTTTCGCCGTCATCGCCATATGCAACTTCGGGCTGCCGGTCGGATGGCCCATCTCGTCGTGCTCGAGGCCGGAGACGAGCGGATATTTCCCGTCGATCATCGGCGACGCCGGGCGTGGCATGTTGGGTGATCTGATCGACGGCATAGGGCTTGAAGCCAGACGGCGCGCGGCGAGAGATCCAGTTTCGGGTCGATCATCAAACCCTTCAGCTCCGGTTCGTCGAATGCTTCGATCCGCGTCGCCAGCGAGGTGTCGCTCAAAATAAAAACCGGCGTGCTGTATTTGCGGGCGATGCGAGCCGCCTCGATCGCAATGTAAAAACAATCCTCGACCGTCGCGGCCGCCAGAACGACGCGCGGGCTGTCGCCGTGCCCGCCGAAAATGGCCTGGTACAAATCGCTCTGCTCCACGTTGGTCGGGAGGCCGGTGCTCGGGCCGCCCCGTTGCACGTTGATGATGATGAGCGGCATCTCCGACATGGAGGCCCAGCCGATCGCTTCGGTCTTGAGCGAGATGCCGGGGCCGGCGCTGCCGGTGACGGCGAGGTAGCCCGAGAAAGAGAAGCCGAGCGCGATCGAGACCGCGCCGAGCTCGTCCTCGGCCTGCACAAAGATGCCGCCGTATTTCGGGAGTTCGCCCCGCAAGATTTCCATGACGGATGACCACGGCGTGATGGGATAACCGGCCCCGTAACGCACGCCGGCTGCGATCAATCCGTAGGCGAGGGCCTGGTTGCCATCCATCGTGATCTGCGCGCGCTCGCCTTCTTTGGGAACGTGCGCCTCGAATTTGTATTGGTGTGTCAGCACTTTGCCGACGGGATAGCCATAGCCGGCCTGAAACGCCATCAATGCGGTGTTGACAATGCTCTCGTCTTTGCCCCTGAATTTTTCCGTGATCACGCCCTTCAGTTTTTCAACATCGAGATTGAAAATTTTCGAGATGAGACCGAGGACGAAAATGTTTTTGCCCTTGTCCTTGGCCGTTCCGCCGAGCGCTTCGACGGTGAGTCCGGTGATCGGCACACCGACGTAAAGGAAACGTTTGTCATCAAGGTTCGGCTCGACGTTATCCGAGTCGTAAAGGAGGATGCCGCCCTCTTTCAAAAATCCGATGTGGTCCTGGTAACTGTGCTGATAGAACGCCACGAGGAAATCAGCTTCATCGCCCGCGGAGAGGACTTCGCCCGTGCCGATGCGGACCTGGAAGATGGACGGTCCACCGGAGATGGTGGCGGGGATCGTCATGTAGGTCATGACGTCCTGCGCGCTGCGCCCGGCCAGGCGGGCGAGGAAAGCTCCCGCGCTTTGAATGCCATCCTGGGAATCTCCCGCGAGGCGGATGACGGCGTCGTTGATGTTTTCCGGGCGAAGGTCGGCGCGCTCGGAAGAGACGTTTGGTGGTTTGGTTTCGGGCGAACTAGGAGTTGGATTCACGCAGCGGTAAGGGTGGTGTTAAATGACAAGTATACCCGTATACTCTTAGGCAAGGATGCCTTGATTGCCAGCGCGAATGCGAATGCGGGGCTGTCGGGCCGTTGTAGCGTGCGCTGTCTCAGCGCATCAACCTGGTCGGCCCATCTTCCGCTGAGACAGCGGACGCTACAACAACGCCCGCCGCGGCGAGTCTTGGATGCGACGGAGCGCGTCCTCCAGCGTATTGGAGGCGACGGAGTGCTTTGTAGCCGGGATCGGTGATCCCGGTTCTTCATCGCAGACCGTATTTTGCCGGCCGGGGTCACCCGATCCCGGCCGCAACGACTTCCGGCTTGCTCCGCCGGACACTCTGCCTCTCAGTGAATGTCGATGGGTGGCCTTGTCGTTAAACCGCGCGCGCGAATTTTCCACGGACACGATTGGGTGTTCAGCGGTGAGGTCTTGAAGGTATTTGGAAATCCCGCCGACGGCGACGTGATCTCGCTCAAGGATGGACGCGACCGTCTTCTTGGGAGCGCGATCTACAACTCCAAATCGCAGATCGTGGCCCGCCGATTTTCGCGCCGAAGACAGGAGCTGGATCTCGATTTTTTTCAGCGCCGGATCGCGCAGGCGATCGAGTACCGGAAGCGGCGCGGAATCAATCCGCGGCTCTGTCGCGTCGTCTGGAGCGAGAGCGACGGACTCCCCGGAGTTATTGTCGATCGCTATGGCGATCTGCTTGTTCTGCAAACGCTCACGCTGGCGATGGATCAGCGAAAAGAGCTTATCGTTAGGGCGCTGGAAGATTTGTTTTGTAGGGCAAGCGCTCCGCTTGCCAGCGAGCCACCGACAGGCGGAGCTCCGAAAGCTTTCGCGAGCAGAGCCGCCCGTCCGACAAATCATCGAGCGCAACGATGCGCCGGTGCGTCGCGCCGAAGGAATGGAATTACGCAGCGGCGTCCTGTCAGGCGCGGCGGCGGGCGAGGTCGAAATCGAAGTCGCCGGAGTGAAATTTGCAATCGATCTCCTGCATTCGCAGAAGACCGGCTTTTACCTGGATCAATTGCCGAATTACCCACTCGTGGCCGAGCACGCGAAAGGAAGACGCGTGCTTGATTGTTTCAGCAGCCAGGGCGGTTTCGCGCTCGCTTGCGCGCGCGCCGGGGCGACCGAAGTGGTCGGCGTGGAGGCGGGCACAGAGAGCATTCGGGCGGCGAAAGAAGAATGCGGCGCGCAACCAATTGTCGGTCCGCTGGGTGGAGGAAGATGTTTTCCAGTTTTTGCGCGCGGCCGAAAAAGCCGGCGAAAAGTTCGACCTCGATCATTCTCGACCCGCCTTCATTCACGAAAAGCAAAGGTGGCCTGCACGACGCGCTGCGCGGTTACAACGAGCTGCACGTCCGCGCCTTCAAATTGCTTTCGCCTGACGGATTGCTCGCCACTTTTTCCTGCTCTCATCATGTCAGTGGCGAGATCTTCGACAAGATGATCGCGGATGCGCTGGTCGATGCGCGCTGTTCGGCCCGGCGTCTGCGACGTTTCGAGCAGGCGCTGGATCATCCGGTGCTCCCGACTTTGCCGGAGACGGAATACTTCCGTGGTCTGTTGCTCGAGATGATGCCGGGTCGTTAGGGCAATCGTCCTCGTGCTCCTGCTTGTAATCGGACTTCCTCGTCGGAATGCGGAAACGATCACGAGCACGATCAGGAGCGATGAGCACGAGTTCATTTGGTGGCGCGTCTTCGAATTCCATATGAAAAATCTGGCAATCTCGGGCGGGCCATTTAATATCCACGGCGTAGCGCCTATGCCTGAACGTCTCCGCCCGATTGAACAAATGTTGGAACTCAATGAAGACGACGGTGCCAGCACCGAGCACCTCGACTCGCAGGTGCAAAAAGCGCAGGAGCAATTGCTCCAGCTCAAACGGCAGCAGGAGCAGATCGAAAAACAAAAACGCGAGCTGGAGGAGCTGAGCCGGCGCCAGGAAGAACTCGAGCGTGGCCGGGCCGAAATGACTGATCGGCTGACGCGCTCGCTGGTTGTGCTCGAGCGCGAAGCCTACGAAGCGCAGACCAAGATGGAGCAACTGCGCGCGACCCGGGAGAGTTTTGTCCAGCATCTCGAGCTCCTCGAAGCGATCGATCCACGAACGTGGAACCCATCGGACTTGAACAAGGAACTGAGCCGCGCCCTGAGTGTGGTGGACGACGCGCGGACCGAGTACAGCCAGCAGCGCAGCCGCCTCGAGGCGACCGCTGACGAGCATGATAGAGTTCCCTTGCCCGAGACCGGGAGTGGCTTCGAAAACAGCAGCGGCGGCCCGGAGCATTCCTTCGCGCAATGGCTGCAAATTGGTTTCGCCGTCACTTTGCCGCTGATCATTTTCGGAGTGATCGCGCTCATCATTCTGCTCTACATGGGCGGCGGAAGTCGTTAGGCGCATGGCACGACGACGCGCTCGCTCCGACACGCCGCTGGACCAGAAGCAGCAGGAACTTGCGCAACGCGAGAGCGATTTGCGCAAACAAATGGATGACCTCCAGCG
The DNA here is from genome assembly GCA_963771865.1 of uncultured Verrucomicrobiae bacterium. GTDB lineage: Bacteria > Verrucomicrobiota > Verrucomicrobiia > Chthoniobacterales > UBA10450 > Palsa-1392. Next base: position 88,491 of record CAVYVJ010000003.1, on the reverse strand, counting down.
CATGATTGAAGAGGCGCCGCGGGTCGCGGAAGAGAAAACCCGCCGCGACCGTGAAGAATTGCTCGAACGCGCGACCTCGGGCCGCAACCGCCTCGATGTCACGATGGCGTTGCAGGACAAGCGCTTCGGCGAATATGCCTCGGACAAGCGCCGGCCGCGGCGCGCCCTGCGTAAACAGCGCAGCGAAGGCCGCCTCCTCTTCATCGGGCTGGTCATCGCGCTTTCGATTGCGATCTTCTGGATCGTGACGCATTTGCATTTTTGGATGCGATGACGAATGACGAATTCCGAATGACGAAGCACGAAGGAATGACCAAGCCGGAATGACGAAATGTCGCCCGGGCGTCCTTTGTCATTAGGCATTCGTCATTGATTCGAAATTCGTCATTAGTCATCGTCATTCTTCTACGATGTCTTCCGAACTCGATGTCGCTTATGTCGCGCGGCTTGCGCGTCTGGAATTGAGCGCGGAGGAAACCGCGCTTTTCCAAGCCCAACTCGCGCAAAGTGCTCGAGCATGCGGCGAAGCTGGAGGAGGTAAACGTGGAAGGCGTCGAACCGGCGGCGCACGCTTTCCCGATCTTCGATGTCGTCCGCGAGGATGAGCCGCGCCCGGGGCTGACCGCGGAGGAAGCTCTGCGCAACGCGCCCCGCACGGCCAACGGTTTGTTCATCGTCACCAAGGTGGTCGAATGACGACGAGCGATCTGCCTCGCCTAACGATTCTTGAATTGCAAAAATTGCTTCGCGGCCGTGAGGTTTCGCCGCGCGAAGTTCTCCTGGCTTTGCACGAGAAGATCGAGGCGGTTGATCCGATAATCGACGCCTATCTGTCGCGCGATCTCGACGCGGCCCTGGAGGAGGCCGAGACCGTCGATGTTGACTTGCCGTTAGGCGGAATCCCGCTTGCGATCAAAGATGTGATCAGTGTTGCCGGTCAGCCCTGCACCTGCGGCTCGCGCATCCTGCGCGATTACCGGGCCATGTTCGATGCGACCGTCGTCCGCAAGTTGAAGGCCGCCGGCGCGATCCCGTTTGGAAAGACAAACATGGACGAATTCGCGATGGGCTCCTCGACCGAGAACTCGAGCGTGAAACCAACCCGCAATCCCTGGGACCGCGCGCGCGATCCCGGGCGGATCGAGCGGCGGTTCGGCGGCGGCGGTGGCGGCGGATGAAGCGATCGCCTCGTTAGGCTCGGACACCGGCGGCTCGATTCGTCAGCCGGCCGCGCTCAGCGGCGTCGTCGGGCTCAAACCAACTTACGGCCGCGTTTCGCGCTACGGGTTGGTCGCTTTTGCTTCGTCGCTCGACCAGGTCGGGCCGATCACAAAAACGGTGGGCGACGCCGCCCTCCTGCTCAAGGTGATGGCGGGAGCCGATCCGAACGATTCGACCTCGCTGGACGCGCCGGTCCCGGATTACGGCGCCACTCGCGCGACGGATTTGCGCGGGGTGCGACTCGGGTTGCCGAAGGAATACTTGAGTGATGGAATCGATCCCCAAGTCAGGGCTGCACTCGATGCCGCCATGGCGCATTTTGGTTCGTTAGGCGCGGAGCTGGTCGAGGTTTCGTTGCCGCATACCGACTACGCGATCGACGCCTATTACATCATCGCGACCGCGGAAGCGTCGGCGAATCTGGCGCGCTTCGATGGCGTCCGTTACGGCTACCGGGCGGAGAATCCGAAAAGCTTGCTCGAGCATTACAGCCGCACCCGGGCGGAAGGCTTCGGAGCAGAAGTGAAACGCCGGATCATCCTCGGCACCTACGTTCTTAGTTCCGGTTATTACGACGCTTATTATCTGCGGGCGCAAAAGGTGCGGACTCTTATCCGCCAGGATTTTGAGCGCGCGTTTGAAAAAGTGGATGCGCTGATTTCGCCGACCACTCCTGAACCGGCTTTCAAAATTGGCGAACGCTCGGCCGATCCGTTGCGGATGTATCTCGCCGATATTTTCACCAACGCGGCCAACCTGGCGGGAATTTGCGCGATCAGCATTCCGTGTGGGTTTGCGAAAACGCCGGAGGGAACGTCGCTGCCGATTGGATTACAGATCATGGGCAAGGCCCTCGACGAAGCGCGCATTCTCCAGCTCGCGCACGCTTTCGAGCAAAGCACGGAGTGGCATAAGCAACGGCCGATGTAGACGTTTCGCTCTGCGAAACGCGGCACTGGCATCGCCGTCACAGGCGCGTCGATCAGCAATGGACACAACTCCCGCGCTTCACGGAGCGAAACGTACGAAGCTGCTACTGCGGTCCGGATTCTTCGATGTCTTGTAACCACGGGCCATAGCGTCTCCCGATCGTTTTGGCCGAGGCGAAAAGGAGGAGGTAGAATGTGAGCACGACTAGCAGTGCAAGCGCGCTGGTCGTCCAATGATAGGCGCGCATGCGCGCGAGAGGCGGCAAAAAGGCGAGGAACCCGAAAAGACTAAGGATAACAATGACGGCGTCGAAACTGCCGCGTTGCCAGTAGCTGCCACCGAGGTGCAGCCACATGCCGAATTCGTCGAAGGTCAAAGCCATGCCGAAGCCATAAAGCAAGGCGCAGAGCTTGCGCAGTCTGTCGGAAGGCCGGGTCACGAAGACGAGGATGGCGCCGACAGCGGAAAGGATAAAGATGCCGTAGTTCAAGTGATGCACGTGCGTCCCGCGAGCGTGCCGAAACAGGTCCGGAATGCGTCGGGTCAAGATGAGAATGACAAGAATGCGCGCGGTGATGAAGGTGAGGAGAAAGGAGAGGAAGACGTGGCGTGCGAGCCGGCGCACAGGAGGCGGATTGTCGATCGCGTTCATACTGGACTTGGCGCCAACCCGGAGAAGAGAGAAAGGCGCGCAGGCAGGAGATCGGGTAGCACTGGCGCGGACAGGCGCAATCCGATATGAGATTGTAGCGCAACACCTTGCCGATGGATTTCTTTCGCGAACTAAGACGCCGTAACGTTTACAAAGTGGCGGTCACCTACGCCGTGGTGGCCTGGCTCTTGATTCAGATCGCGACGCAGACTTTTCCATTCTTTGACGTGCCGGACTGGGCGATCCGGCTCGTCATCCTTCTGCTGGTGCTCGGCTTTCCAGTGGCGTTGGTGATCGCATGGGCGTTTGAGCTCACTCCGGAAGGTTTGAAACGGACAGATGAAATTCCGCGTCAGCATCGTGGAGGACGTGCGTGGATCGCGATTGTCGTGGCGGCCGGGTTGCTTTCCGTGGGTTTGTTTTTCCTTGGTCGATATAGCGCGCCGAAGCAAAGCGCGCAGTCCGGCGCACCTGGCGAAATCGATCGCGATTCTGCCGTTCGAGAACCGGAGCGAAGACAAGACGAACGGCTATTTCGCAGATGGCATTCAGGACGAAATCCTGACGCGGCTGGCGAAGATTGATGATCTGAAAGTCATCTCGCGCACTTCGACACTGCGCTACAAGAGTTCACCGGAAAACCTGCCGGAGATCGCGAAGGAGCTCGGGGTCGCGCATATCCTCGAAGGCAGTGTGCAGAAATCCGGCGAAAAGGTGCGGGTAAATGTGCAGTTGATCAACGCGGGGACCGACTCGCATCTCTGGGCCGAAGTTTATGATCGCAAACTGACCGACATCTTCGTCGTTGAGAGCGAAGTGGCGGAGAAGATTGCGGATTCGTTGCGGGCGAAACTTGCCGGGAGCGAGCGGAAGGAGCTGAAGGCCAGCCCGACAGAGAATGCGGAAGCTTATGACGCTTACCTCCGCGGCATTGCCATCTGGGACAAACTCAGCACCTCGGCCGAAAGCAGCGAGACCACTGCCACCTACTACAAGCGCGCGGTGCAACTGGATCCGAAGTTTGCGGTCGCCTGGGCGGCGCTGGCCGTTGTGCAGGCGCACACCTACGCGTACTACGATCGAACGCCGGAGCTCCTGGCGGAAACAAAGGCCGCGGTCGACCGCGCCTTTGAACTGCAACCTGATCTGGGCGACGCCTGGTTTGCGCTCGGCACCTATCGTTATCGCTGCCTGACGGATTATCCCGGCGCCCTGGAAGCATTTGAGAAGGCGCGGGAACACGGGGTCTTTCGACCACTCGCGCTCGATTATTCAGCCTACGTGAAACGGCGGCAGGGGAAGTGGGACGAGGCGCTTGCCCTTCAGGTCGAAGCGGAGCCGCTCGATCCGCGGAACACGAATCTGCTCTCCGAGCATGCCACGACCTTGCGGGCCGTGCGACGCTTTGCGGAAGCGCATCGACTGCTGGAGCGCGCGCTCGAGATCACGCCTAACGACCCGTATTTGCTCGCGCAAAAAGCGGAGATATACGATGCGGAGGGCAATCTCGAGGCTGGCGGAAAATTACTCGAGCAGGTGCCGATGGATGCGCGTGATCCTTTCATCTTCGGAATGCGGATTGGGCATTTCATTCTTTCCAATCACCCTCAGGAAGCGATTCAGGCGCTGGAGAACGCTTTGCGCACCCCGGAGATTATTCCAGATGTGCTGGCGGCAAATTACCGCGGGTCGATTGGAGCGATCTATATGGAACTGGATGACAAAACCGCGGCTCACGAGCACCTCATCGCGTCGCGCGCTGCCTTCGAATCGATCCAAAATCGTGGCCACCAAGGTTTGCGCGCCAGCTCGGACCTGGCGCAGGTCTGCGGTTTTCTCGGCGATGCCGCGTGTGTCGAGCGCGAGGCGGCGCGTCTGCAGAATGCGATCGATACCGATGCCTACGAAGGACAGAACTACCTCCTCGGGATTACGACCGCACGGGCATGGCTGGGGCAAACTGACGCCGCGATCGAGGCGCTTGGCCGGCTTGTCCGAAATCCGGGCAACGACTGCCTCACGCCGGCATTGTTGCGGCTCGATCCTTACTGGAAACCACTGCGCGGCGATCCGCGGTTTCAAGAGCTGTGCCGCGAAGAAAAAGAAGTGAGGCTTTAAGCTAAGGGTCCGCCGAGGGCCTCGCACGCTGCTTAGCCAGCGGCACCAAATTGAATCACGCGCTGCCTCTACGACTTGTCATCCCGAGCCGCGCAGACGGCGAGGGACCTCACAATCGAAGGCCGCGGGTCTTTTCGACTAGAAGACGTTCATTGCAATTGCGAGGTCCTTCGCCGCGCTGCGCCGGCTCAGGATGACAATACTTTTTTTGCACCGCGCGCTCGTTGGGCTTCCCGCGTTGTAGCGTCCGCTGTCCCAGCGGATTTCCGTCGGGGCGCCAGCACACGCACTATTGCACAGCCGCGAGCGGTGCGCTGAGACAGCGCACGCTACAACTCCGACTGAAGCGAAATCTCGTTAGGCCGAGCGCGCGGCCGCGGCCAGTTGCGCATCGCGCCGGCGGACAATCATGAGCGTGACAAAAGCGGCCAGAGCACAGATGCACGCGCCAATCCCGAGCGTCGCCGGTGTGCCGACGTAATGCGCGAGCACGCCCGCTTCGAGACTGCCGAAGGGAATCATCCCGCCGAAGATCAACGCCCAGATTCCCATGACCCGTCCCCGCATTTCATCGGGCACGATCGTCTGCACGGTGGTGTTGGAGGTGGAAAAGAACAGCATCATGCCGAAGCCGGACCCCGCCAGGCAGAGCATGGCGATGATGAGGTTGCGATTGAAAGAAAAGATCAGAAGCATTGTCGAGAAAAGCCAGACCCCGCCGAAAGCGAGTTTGCGCGATGAAACGGCGGTTCCGAAGGTCGCGGTCGTGAACGCGCCGATCAGCGCTCCCACGCCGCTCGCGCCTAACAAGAAGCCGTAACCTTGTTCGCCAAGGTGGAGAACGTCGCGCGCGAAGGCCGGCATCAGGACCGAATACGACCACCCGAAAATCCCGACGATGGCGAAGAGCGCGAAGATCGTCCGGACCCGGACATGATTCCAAACGTAGCGAAAACCTTCGAGAGATTGCGCGAGCGGACCACCGCGGGCCGCATCCGGAACATGCGGCGGCAAATGCATCATGACGAGGCCGGCGAGGACCGCGAGGAAGCTGGCCCCATCGATGAAAAAGCAGAGCGCGATCCCAACCTTAGCCATGAGGAAACCGGCGATGGCGGGACCAATGATGCGCGCGCCGTTAAACATCGCGGAATTGAGCGAGATGGCGTTCATCAGGTCTTCCCGGCTGGCAATTTCAACCACGAAAGATTGGCGCGCCGGCATGTCGAAAGCCATCACGACACCGCCGCAAAGTCCGAGCACGATAATGTGCCACGGTTGGATGAGGTGCGACCAGATAAGGCCGGCAAAAATGAAAGCCAGGACCATCATAGCGCTCTGGGTCCAGATGAGAACGGTGCGTTTTGCGAAGCGATCTGCCGCCCAGCCGCCCCAGGTGGCGAAAACAAGCATCGGCGCGGTCCCGGCCGCGGCGACCACGCCTAACAATGCCTTGGAACCGGTCAACTGATAGACGAGCCACCCTTGGGCGGTGCTGGTCATCCAGGTGCCGATGAGAGAAACGAGCTGCCCCCAGAAGTAGAGTCGGTAGTTGCGATACTGAAAGGCGGAAAAGGTCTTGCGCCACGAGACTCCGCCGGTCGCAACCCGCCGCGGCCGTCCCGTCAGGTCCTCGGGGACGGCGGCGGTTCGTTCCATTTCATTGTGGTCCATCATGACTGCTTCGATGCGCGGGATTTCCTCGTTCGGATCAGAGGCGAAACCAAGCGAAGAATTTCCCAACGAACAAGTTCGCGGCGAAGCGCGGCCAGTCGATTATTGGATCATCGGCACGTTGGCTCCCCCTGACAGTCATGTCTGGAATGATCGGTTGAATGTCCTATTACCGATCGGGGGAAGGTCGGAAGATCTGCCGTATGCGCCCGAAGGAAGTCGGTCTGATTGGGTTTGACCAGGTAACTGCTTCGCACCTCACGGGGCCAGCTGATGCCCTCAGTGCCGCTGTTCTGGAAGACGGCTTCGGCGGGCGGATTCAGTGTTATCGGGTTTGGACAATCGGCCTAACGAATAAAGCATTTCGCGCGGAATCTGGGATCGTCTTCCATCCGGATACATCCCTCGCGGCCGCGCCGCCCCTGGATACGATCATCATCGCGGGTGGAAGTGGCCTGCGTCGTCCGGAAATCCGCGAGCGACTGACGGAGTGGATCCTAAGCCGGGCTTATGAAACCCGCCGGATTGCGTCCATCTGCTCCGGCATCCTGGCCTTGGCGCCGAGCGGATTGCTCGACGGGCGTGAGGTGACAACTCATTGGCGCCTGGCCCGCTCGCTTGGGCTGCGTCATCCCCGTTTGCGCATCGATCACAAGCGACGGCTGGTACAAGACGGCCAATTCTATACCGCGGCTGGTCTGACCGCTGGGGTAGATCTGGCCCGGGTCCTGATTGAGCAGGATTACGGCAACCAGGTGGCGCTCGCCGTTGACCGCGAACTGATGCTCTATCTCTCGCCTAAAGAAGCGCCTAACGAACACATGTTATCCCGAGATGACGAGTTTCGACCGCTCGATCGCTTTGCAGATCTCGTTGCCTGGGTCATGAAAAACCTGCAACAGGACCTAACTGTGGATGCAATGGCGAGACAAGCCTGCATGTCTCCGGCGCATTTCACCCGGGCATTTAAAAGTGTTTTCGGGACAACCCCGGGCGAGTTTGTCGAAAACCTGCGCCTAAACGAAGCCCGGCGCCGGCTCGCTTCCCGCCGCAAGACGGTGCGGAGCGTGGCCGAATCAGTCGGTTTTGCCAATCCTGAGGCTTTTCGACGCGCCTTTCAGCGTCGTTTCGGAGATCACCCCACCAGCTTTCTGGATCCCAAGTCCGCTTTGTCACTCAACCCGCACTCTTCGCTGCGCGAGACGGCTGTTCGCTGACAGATATTACTTAACCGCGTTCAAAATTTTCGCCCCGTGAGAAACCTTAACCAGAGCGTGTGCCTAAGGACAGTAACTCCAGGCAGTCTGTTATTGTCGGCTTTAAGTCCTAACGCTTCCGCCGCGCCTTCCGCAAGAGTGTCCTGCAACGTAACCAAAGCAAAGGAGAGACCAATGATCAGAAAACACATTCCGATGTTAGCCCTGCGACGCCGCCTCCTGAAGTTCAGTCTGGCGATGTGCTCGCTTTCCGCAACAGTTATGCTGGCTCAGGATCCAGCCCAGTCACCAAATGCTTCCGGTAATCCGGGCGCCGCGCCGCCAACGACTGGCGCGCCGGTCACTGGCGGTGCGACCGCCGAAGCTGAGCGCATTATTGTCACCGGCTCCAATATTCCGACGGCGCAGGAGGTCGGACCTAATCCTGTCCTTAACATTAACCGGGACCTGATTAACAAATCATCCGAGCGCACCGCGGAAGAGTTAATCAAGAATCTTCCGGTCGCCAACGGCGGCGGCGTTCCAGTCTCGAACAACGGCACCGGCTTTACTCCGGGCGCAACGGCGATTTCGCTGCGCGGTCTTGGCCCCCAATACACGCTTGTCCTGGTTGATGGCCGGCGTCTCGCTCCTTATCCGATCGGTACCGGAGGCGTTGTATCATTCTTCGATCTTCGCTCCATCCCGGAAGCGGCCATCGAGAGCATTGAAATCCTGAAAGACGGCGCTTCTACGACTTATGGAGCGGACGCGGTCGCAGGGGTGGTCAACATCAAGCTGCGGCATGACTATCACGGTGCGGAAGCCAGCATCGAATATGGCAACACCCTGGACAAGGACTCGGGTGAATATCGAGCCTCGCTTGTCTTTGGAATCGGGGATGACAAGACGAGCATCACGGGAGCGATGAACTTCTATCATCGCAATTCCATCTTTAATCGCGACCGCGGCTTTTCGCTTAAACCTCCCTTCCTGAGCAGCAATACTACTCCCTACAATCTCCAGCTCTCCAGCGCCGTGGTGGTTGCCGCGGGCGTGGACCCGGCCCTTCTGCCAACCGATGCCAGTGGCGCCCTAGTGCCGGTCATCTTCGGCACTCCGCCGACCGGATCGAATGGCTCCTCGCCGCCCGGCAGCTATATCTATGCCCCGGTTCGACCGAGAAGTGTGGGTTCGGTTCTGCCCGGCTTCGACTACAACCTCTTCGCCGGAGCGCTCCCGGAGCTTGAGAACTATGGAGGGTTCGCCAATGTCACGCATAAAATCTTTGGCGATCAGATGGTCCTCTTCGCTGACATTTACTACCAAAATTCGAGCTCACACAATGAACTCGCCCCGGTGGCCACGAACAACTTCGAAACACCTGGCTCGGCTACCATTGCCATCCCACCCGGAACCAACCTGAACGGCGTAGCGCCGCCAGATACACCGACCTTTGCAGAAACCGGGCTGCCAGCCGATGCGGTTAACCCGTTTAATCCATTCAATCAGATTATTTCTGGTGGATCGCGGGCCCGCTTCCTCGAGTTCGGCAATCGATTGATTGACAGCGTGACTGACAACTTTATGGCCACGGTTGGCTTGCGCGGCGATAAGTTGTTCGACGGCACCTGGGGTTATGACGGCGCCTTCCACTACAATAACATTAAGGTAACTCAGGAGGGCCAGTTCATCTCCAGCAGCCGCCTTACCCAGATCTTGAATCAAAACTCACCCGTCTTTGCCCCGGGTGGCGCTTTGGCCGGCGGTACGGCGTTCAATCCCTTCGGCGATGCATTGAGTGGTACGCCGATTCCAAGCAACTTTGCCGACGTAGCCTACGCCACTATCCATCCGAAGGATGTGGATACATCTGAGATCGCGACCCTCGATCTCAACGTATATACCACGTCCCTGTTCAAACTGCCGGCCGGCGGGGTTGGGCTCGCATTCGGTGGCCAGTTCCGGCGCGAACAGCTGACCCAGGACGTGGATCAATTGTCACTCAGCGGGGACATTGCCAGTGCCTCGCCCGGGGCAAGCACCCAGGCTGGCCGAAAAGATTGGGCAATTTATGCGGAAACGAGCATTCCCATCACCAGCCCGACTTTCAATTTCCCGGGCTTTTATTCCACGGAGCTCACGGCGGCTGTTCGCTACGAAGCGTTTGAGAACAATAACACCAATGTCACGGTGCCGAAGTTTGGACTCCGCTGGCAGCCGATTGACGAAACGCTTACGATTAGAGCCACAATTGGGAAAGGGTTCCTCGAGCCATCCCTGATCGAACTCTTCGGTAGCCCAACCTCAGCCCTGGCCCCCGTGACTGATACGTTGCCGACTTCATTGGGCGGGCCTCCCGTTCCCATCGGTGATCCGAGCCGGACGGAGAGAGAGCAAAACATTGTTGATACAAGCAATCCGGCGCTTCAACCGGAAGACTCGACCTCTTTTACCGCGGGCATCGTCTGGACCCCGAAGTTCATTCCTGGTCTAACCCTAACCGTGGATCTCTGGGATACCGAACAAACCGGCCAGGTAATTTTGGACAATATTCCTGCCATCCTGAGACGCGAGGAGCAGGGGGCCTTACTGACGGGTGAAGTCGTGCAACGAGACGCCCAGGGATTCATTCAACGGATCTTCGTGCCCTTCATCAACAGTGGCTCGACGACGGCGTCGGGTATTGATGTCGGCTTGCAATATACCTACCCAACGAAATTTGGCACTTTTACCTGGCTGACTCAGGTGTCCTACCTGGATTCGTTCGAGTTCCAGGGGACGCCGGATGCGAGAACGGCACAGTTAGCGGGCGTCGCGGTGGCGGGTATTGCCGACACGACCTCTGTGGATGGCAACCTGAGGTGGAAAGGTATTCAGCGGCTGGATTGGAGTTGGAATGGGTTTGACGTGGTCGGCACAGCCCGCTACCTCGATGGTTATCACGAGTTATTGCCCTTCGGTCAGAACCACTGGGTAAGTCAGACGTGGACCTTTGATGGTCAGGCTTCGTATGACTTCCTTTTCACTGCGCCGGTCGAAAATCAACCGGTGGCGGGTTATTCCAAGAACGCTCAGGATGTGTCCACCGGTAAAGATGGCAAGGCAACCGAAAGTGCGGCCTCGCAGACCGCGAACTACAGCATGCCGATCTGGAAGCGCGCGCTTAACAACACCACCATCACCCTTGGATGCAGCAACATTTTTGGGCAGGATCCGCCAAAGGCTTACGGCTTCGGTGGCAACTCCACCAAGTACCCGGGCTTCCTTTACGATCCGACCGGGCGCTTCGTCTACGTCAGCCTGACAAAGAAGTTCTAGCTTTGGGATCGAGGCAAACCAAAGGGGCAGCGGTTTCACCCGCTGCCTCTCTTGCTTTTTCGGGGAACGAAATGTTGCGGGCGTTCCGTCTTGCGGAACGCGCGACTTTTTGTCCCCTCGACGCGCTCTTTTCGCATAAATCCGGGTTCTGGTTTAGGCTTGGAGAGCGGCCGGGGTGTCCGGGCGCCGGAATCTTTGATGAAGGGTTGGTCGGCATTATGATCGGACGCAGGGCAGAGGACCCGGGCGAAACTGACTCGCCCCGGGAGAATGCACCGTCGACCTCGGATGAGAAAGGGAAGGCGTCGAGCGATGTGACCGAGGCCCTCGAGGAGATGATGCCGCTTGTCTATGAAGAATTGCGCCGGTTGGCTGGCGGTTATCTGAGCAAAGAGCGGCCGGAACATACCCTGCAGCGGACTGCGCTCGTACACGAGGCTTACCTCCGTCTCGTCGGACAGGACCACGTCTCGTGGGAAAATCCGGCCAATCTGCTGGCGATTTTTGCCCGGCTTATGCGCCAAACTCTGATTAATCATGCGGTGGCGCGAACCCGAGCGAAACGCGGCGGTTCGAATCCGACTGAAGTCATGTTGGAATTCTATGAACGCCACGAAATCGATGTGACCGAGGTGGATGAGGCGTTGCGAGAATTGGAAGCGCTTGATTCGCGGCAGGCGCAAATCGTTGAGCTTCGCTTTTTCGGCGGCCTAACCATTGAAGAAATCGGCGCGCTCCTGGAGGTCTCTCCGGCCACTGTGAAACGGGAGTGGTCGGTGGCAAAACTCTGGCTGCGGAAAGCTTTGGCGCAGCCGAGTTGATGTTAAATTGGGAAGTCTATCCTTTAACCACGAAGCACGAAACATGAACCGGGAACGTTGGCGGCATTTGAAGGAAATCGTTGCGGATGCGATGGAGAAGGATTCTCCCGCCGCGCGCACCGCGCTCTTGATGCGAGAATGCGCCGGCGATCTAAATTTGCTCAGCGAAGCGGAATCATTCCTGGAAGGGGTTGAGACCACGACCAGCGGCGGTGGCGACCGCTGGGAAGAGTGTGCGGAGGTTGCAAGTGCGGCCCTGCGTCGAGAACGAGCTCTCGCCCCTGGGCAACGCATTGGGGCTTATGTTATCCTGAGAGAGCTGGGCCACGGAGGGATGGCTACGGTTTACCTTGGCGCGCGCGCGGACGGGTACTTCGAAAAGGAGGTAGCAATCAAGGTATTGAAGCTCGGCAGCGGCAGCACGGCTGAGTTGATCGGACGGTTTCGTGCCGAACGAGAAGTCCTTGCCTCGCTGGATCATCCTAATATTGCCAACCTCTTTGACGCCGGCACGACGGAAAATGGCCTGCCTTATTTTGTGATGGAGTATATCACGGGCACGCCGGTTACGACCTATGTGCAAGACCACGAGCTATCGATTCGGCAACGGCTGGACTTGTTCCTGAAAATTTGCGCCGCGGTTGAGGTCGCCCATCGGAAGCGAGTGGTTCATCGTGACCTGAAGCGCAACAACATTCTCGTGAATGATAAAGGTGAGCCGAAGCTGCTTGACTTCGGGATTGCCAAGCTGCTCGAGGACAATCCGCTCTCGGCCACTGCGACGCGGCCAGCAACGGCTCACTCCAATCTCCGCTTCGCCCGAACAGGCACGGGGCGAAGAAGTGACGGCGGCGAGCGATATCTATGCGCTTGGCGCCTTGCTCTACGAAATGCTAACTGGAGTGGCCCCGCATCGTTTTCCCAGTAGGCATCCTGACCTGGAAGAAGTGGAACGGATCGTCTGCGAGCAGGAACCCATTCCTCCCAGTCTCGCGTCTCATGACTCTGAACGGCAACGTGACCTTACGCGGCGATTTGGATGCAATCATCCTGAGAACACTGCGCAAGGAACCTTCCGAGCGCTACGCCTCGGTGGGCGATCTGGAGAAGGACATTCGCCACTATCTCGCGGGAGAGCCGGTCCATGCTCGTCCTAACACGGTGCCTTATCGTCTTCTGAGATTCGCCGGTCGGCATAAACGTTCCAGCGCACCCTTCGCGATTGGCGCGATCGTCATTCTCGCTCTCCTTGCCCTAAATTTTTTGCTCGTTCAACGTCAAGGCAGGCCTCCTCTTGCCACACCCTCGCCATCGGTTAAACCGCAAGAGATTCCGGCCAAGAGTATAGCTGTTATGCCGTTTGATGACTTCGACGCGGCTGACGGCACCAGTTACTTCGCTGATGGCGTGCAGGACGACATCTTAACCGACCTGGCTAAGGCCCAAGATTTGAAAGTCATCAGCCGTTCGGGTGCCTCTGCTTACCGCAAGGGGGTGCGCGACGTGCGTAAGATTCGTCGGGATCTCGGGGTGGCTTACATGCTTGAGGGGAGTGTCCGCAAATGGGATGGCCGGGTGCGGGTGAATGTTCAGCTCATCGATACAGAGTCCGACGTCCAGGTATGGGCGGAGAAATACGACCGACAACTCGATGATCTCTTTGCTCTGCAAAGCGACCTTTCGCAGGCGATTGTCGCGCAACTAAAGGGCAGGCTGTCGGCGCGGGAGAAGGCGGCGATTGAGAGTCGGCCGACAAATGACGTGCAGGCCTATGACCTATACCTGCAGGCACGGGCCTCATTCTTCGAGTATGACTACTCAAAAGCAATCGACTTTCTGAACCGGGCGATCACGCGTGATCCAAAGTTTCCCCTCGCTTACTGCCTTCTGACGGAGGCACACCTCTACACTTATCGTTTCGGAGGAGATCTTTCTCCGGAGCACCTCGAGAAGGCAAAGGTGGCGGCCGCTACTGCCTTGCGTCTGGCGCCGAACCTGCCGGAGAGCCATTTGGCCCAGGCCCAGTACCTATTACAATGGCCTGCGCGACTACGAAAAGGCCCAGGCAGAGTTAGCGGCTGCTCCGCCTTCGCCCGGAGCACGTGCCAAGTTCTTTGATCTGAGCGCTCTAACCGAGCGACGTCTCGGTCACTGGAAGGAAGCGCTGCGCGATGGCGAGAAGGCCTGGGAACTCGATCCCCGTGACCCCTTCATTGCCACCGAAGTAATTCAAAGTTTCATGTTACTGCGCAGATACGCAGAAGCAGAGAAACTGAGTGAGAAGGCGATTGCACTTATCCAGACCCGAGTAGCTCCATTCTGGTCCTTTAAAGCCGAGGCGATTCTGGCGCAGGGCGATCTGAGTCGAGCCCGGGCAGCTCTTGATGCCGCACCCCCGGATATCTTTAACAAACATGCCATGCTGGCGAGAATTGCCCTTTACGAGCGCGACTTTGCGCGGGCAGGTGTTGAATTGGAGGCAGCCCGCAAAGCTGAAATGGCGCCGGAGTGGCAATATCTCGATTTAATCGCCGGAACCATCGCCCGGGTGCAGGGAGATGCGACAGGAGCATTTGAGGCTTTCGATCAGGCTCGCGGCAGCTTGGAAGCGGGGCTGGAAAAGCATTCCAACGAGCCGGCCGTCGTCGCTAACCTGGCCTGGGCTTATGCCGGCCTGGGCCGCAAGGAAGATGCGTTGCGGACGAGTCAACAAGCCGGTCCAACTTATCCCAAGCTGGCGCGATGCGATCGAAGGCCCTTCTTACGCGAGCATGCAGGCGCAAGTTCAAGCCTGGGTTGGGAACAAGGATGCAGCGATCGAGCAACTGTCGGGCTTGTTGAAGCGAGCGGGCGGGCCGAGCTACGGCGAATTAAAGTTCGACCCGGGTTGGGATGATCTGCGAGGCGATCCGCGCTTCGGGGGGCTGATCGCTCAGGCCGCAAAGCCGGTAAGCTCGGAATAGCCACCGGAGCTTTCGCAGCGGCCCGCGCGAATTTCGCTAAAACGGTGTGAGCCGTTTTTCCGCCGCTTGTTGCATTACGAGATGTGGAACAGTTGGAACCCACACAAGAGCAAATCTCCGGAGGCTGCGTTTCATGACCTATTTCGACATGCAGCCACAGGAGTTCACTCCAAAAGTGGTTGGAATAGTTGGTTTCGACGGCGTGGCGGCGCTGGACCTGACCGGCCCGCTCGAGGCAATGGCCAGTGCCCGCCGCGTCGGCGAATTGAACGGACGTTCCATCTGTTACCGGCCGATTCTTCTTGGGGTGACGAGTAAAACGTTCGTTTCCGAATCCGGTTTGCCTTTCAAGGCAGAGGCCACGCTGGCTTCGGTTGGCCCGCTCGATACAATCATCGTCCCGGGCGGAAAAGGCCTGCGCCAACCGGAGACGATGGCCCTCGTTGCGGCGTGGCTGGCCGAGCGCGCTGGCCAGACCCGGCGAATTGCCTCCGTCTCCACCGGCCTTTATGCGCTCGCCCGAAGCGGCCTGCTCGACGGTCGGCATGTCACCACGCATTGGCGTTTTGCGAGCGATGTCGCGCGACGATTTCCAAAGCTGCGCGTGAATTATGCCGCTGCCTTTCTGAGGGATGGCGCATTTTATACCTCGGGCGGCGGTAACTCCGGGGTAGAGATGGCTCTCGCTCTCATCGAGGAGGATTTCGGAAACCAAGTGGCGCGAGAAGTAGCTCGGGAGTTTGTTATCCGATTGCGTCCAATGGGCGAGGCGGATGACCATTTCGAATTCGCCAATTACCAGTGCGACCCGGCCGAGCGCGTGGCGGAGCTTCCGGCGTGGATTCTGGCGCACCTTCGCGAGAACCTGACCGTGGAAGCCCTCGCCGTCCGCGCCTGCCTCTGTCCGCGCCATTTCAGCCGTGTCTTCAAACACGTCTTTAATTGTACCCCGGCCGATTTCGTCGAGGAATTGCGACTGGCTGAAGCGCGGCGGCGCCTGCTGGGGTTGCGTTCTTCAGTCGAGGACATTGCCGAAAGCGTCGGCTTCCATAGCGCTGACGCCTTTCGCCGCGCCTTCGAACGGCGCGTTGGCACTACGCCCACCCTTTTTCGCCGTCAGGCTCGTGACGAAAACCCCATGGTTAGGACCGCCCCAGTCGCGGTGGATCGACGGCAAGCGAAATCGTCTCCCTTTTACCGACGAAAGCTCGCCGCCTAACGAGAAAGCGCGCGAGCCGCTCGCGACGGCCTATAAAGCTCGACGAACCGCGCGCCGAACCGTCTCGGTAATCCACCCGTAAACGAGGTGCGAGGCGAGCGCGTAAACATGCGTTGTCAGCGGAATTTCCTGAGGCGGCTTGGATAATCCCGCCGCCGGAACCGCCACCTCGTCCGCCAACAACCACAGCCGGTGCCGAATCCGACGCCATCACCGACCGTGACGATCGGCGCTACTTCCGCGAAGACGCCGTAAATCGCTGCCGAGGCCGCGCCCATCCCGTAATGCACCGCTTCACCCGCGATCGGCTTGTAGTCCGGCGGCACTTTGCGGCCGGTAACTTTCTCCGCAATGACATTGGCGACTTTGACGGTGGCGGGATCCGGCTTGCGCCCGCCGCGCTTCTTTGCCGATGATGTCGCTTGGGCCGCCGCGCTCCAAGCTGCCTGAAATTGCTCCATCAGAAAGGAAGCGAGCAGTCCGCCGGCGACCCCGGCCAAGAGGCCTTTCATGATATCAGTCTCGCCGTAATCTGTTTCGTCAAAGCTGATCATTGTGTTTCCTCCGCAATAGTATCGCACACGTGTCGTTTCCTGCGCGTGATTGCGAAGTCTAGGAGCCAAGAAGCCAAGTCATCTCACTGATAGCGTTGTCATTCTGAGTGGAGCGAAGAATCTCTGATCATTTCCGAGTTGGACGGCTGCGCCAAGCGTAAACAATAGTCAGAGATTCTTCGCTCCACTCAGAATGACAACCCCTTTATGAGGTCCCTTAGCTCTGCTGAAAAGCAGGCGTTCCTCAGCCGGCTGTAGCCCCGAATGCTTTCGGGGCTGTCGCAGCGGATCTGGGAGAGGGGTGCGCTGAGGACAGCGCACACTACAACGCATGCTGGGCATGTTTTTCAAAGACCTGGATGTCTTTAGAGCGTTCGTTCGCCTTCCCGCGACGAAGATGCGAGCATGAGCTGCAGATAAATGACGTCGAGTCGGCGTCCGAATTTGCTTCCGACTTCCCGCATCCGGCCGGCTTCCGTGAAGCCTAACGATTCAAGCAATCGAATGCTGCCGACGGATTCCTCGCACGAGGCCGCGAGAATGGTGTGATATCCTGACGGAACGGCCGCGCTCGATCAGGTCTCGAACAATGGCACGGCCGTAGCCGCGCCGGTGGCAATCGTGCCGCACGTAGATGGTGAGCTCGATCGTGTCGCGGTAAGCGCAGCGCGAGCGGAAAGGCGAGAGCGCGCCCCAGCCGACGATCTCGCCTCCGTCCTCGAGCACAGTCATCGGCTGATTGTTAGGCCGAGTCCGCAGTTCCTCGGCACGCTCCTCGGTCGTTTCGTCCTCGACCTGGAAGGTCGCGGTCGAGGTGCGGACATAATGGTTATAGATCTCGTTGATCGCTTCGGCGTCGGCGACGGTGGCAAGACGGGGACGCGGCCCGGCCATCAACGGGTCTCCGCGGGCGCGCAGATCTCGTCGCACCACATCTCGATCCGGGCGCGAATCTCGTCACGGATCTTACGCACCGCCGCCAGTTTCTCCGCATGCGTTCCCGTTACCTTGGAAGGATCAGGGAAACTCCAATGCAGCCGCTTGGTCGGTCCAGGAAAAATCGGGCATTTTTCGGCGCTGCTCTCATCACAAACGGTCACGACGTAGGTGAAGACCGGTCCCGATGTCCAGACGTCGAAAACACGCTGGGTTTTCTTCTGCGAAATATCGATGCCCACCTCGCTCATCACTTCGACGGCGAGCGGATTGAGCGTGCCGGGCTCGAGTCCGGCGCTCTGTGCCTCAAACTCGCCGCCGCAGATTTGATTCATCCATGCCTCCGCCATTTGGCTGCGGGCGCTGTTGTGGATGCAAATAAAGAGAACGCGCTTTTTCATCGTGATATTAAATGACCGCCTCTTTTGTGAAAACGCCAGCCGGTTCGCAGCAGTTCGATCGCACTCGCGCCAGACGCTGCAGGTCTCCTCGAAAAACAGGATCCGAGGCCACACAATCCTGCAAACATTTCAAGTTTGTCTCCAGTTCGGCAGGTCGCTTCGCCGGGAGCGAATAAATGATCCAGTTCCCGCTGCGTTTCGTCGCCACCAGGCCGCGGGCACGGAGGTAGGCGAGGTGTTTTGAAATTTTCACCTGCGGCTCGCCGAGTGTGTCCTGGAAATGGCAAACGCACAAAGGCGTCTTGGTTAGGAGATGCAGAATACGCAGACGCGTCGGATCGCAAAAACATTGATAGATTTGGAGCAGCTTCATCGACTGTGTCCTAAGCGCAGCAACAAGCCGCGGTGGTGTCCCCGGGTTCAGGCTCGCAGCCGCACTTTTCTTTCGCGAGGCAGTCGGTGTGTCTGGCGGCGAGTTGAAACTCGAGCCGGTCCTCAATCGCGCGCGCCGAGGCAATCGGATATTGCGAGATGACGCAGCAGTCCCATTCCACTTCCACCTCGAGATCATCGCCCGGCAGGATGGGGCGGCCGAGGTCGAGGATGTCCGCGAAACGGCTGGCGTGAAGACGATGGTCGAGATCATCGGCGACATAAGTTTGCAGAACGCACGCTTCGCGCTCGCGAAAGGTGCCGCCGCAATCGACAAACTTTTTCGCGACGTGTCCGACCTCGGTGATGTGAAAATGGGCCGGGACGAGCTGGCCGTCGGGCAGGATAAAACGAGGAAAGGCAGCGGGATGGGTTCGGAGTACGGATTTGAGTTCGCGCAATTTCATGACCTCCATCTATATGCCTATTGAGGAATGTAGTCAAGCGTCGCGTCTGAACTTTGGCGGGAGCCGTAACGGATGCAGCGCAACGCCCGCTCCAGACAGCGCTATGACCAGCGCGCGCCTGCGCTTTCTCACAATTTGACGGAGCGCAGACGGAGGGCGTTTGCGATGACCGAGACAGAACTCAAACTCATGGCGGCACCGGCAATGATGGGACTGAGAAGAATACCGAACCAGGGATACAAAATGCCGGCGGCGATCGGGATGCCTAACGAATTGTAAACGAAGGCGAAGAATAGATTTTGCCGAATGTTCCGCATCATGGCGCGGCTCAACCGAATTGTCTTTTCGATTCCGCGAAGGTCGCCTTTGACGAGGGTAATGTCGGCGCTCTCCATCGCCACATCCGTGCCCGTACCCATCGCGATGCCGACGTCGGCCGCGGCCAGGGCGGGTGCATCGTTGATCCCGTCGCCCGCCATCGCGACGACGTTGCCTTCCTCGCGCAGGCGGCGAATCCGATCATTTTTGTCTTGCGGCTCGACCCCCGCCTCCACTTCATCGAGCCCAAGTTGTTCCGCCACCCGACGCGCCGTGCGCTCGTTGTCGCCGGTTAGCATAATGATTCTCAGACCGAGCTGATGCAGTTGCTCGATCGCGCCCGGAGTCGATGGCTTGATCGGATCGGCGAGAGCGATGATCCCGGCGGCCCGGCCGTCCACCGCGACAAAGACCACTCCGCTCCCCTGCTCCTGCCACGGCACAGCAGCCTGTTCCAATTTCGTCGACGCCTTGGACGTTTTGCTCACGCAGAAATTGCGATTTGCCCACGAGAACATGGCGACCATCGACTCGACCGCTCACACCTCCACCGGTGGTGGATTGAAATTCGCTGACTTGGCCGAGAGTTAATCCGCGCTCCTCGGCGCCTCTGACGAGCGCGGAGGCGAGCGGATGTTCGCTGTTCTTCTCGACCGCGGCGGCGAACGCGAGCACCTCTTCTTCAGCCATAGAGTCGTTAGGCACAACTTCGGTTACGGCGGGTCGTCCCTCGGTTAACGTGCCGGTTTTGTCCACGACCAGTGTTCGCACTTTCTCCATCAGCTCGATCGCTTCCGCTTTCTTGATCAGGACGCCGGCTTGTGCGCCGCGGCCGACGCCGACCATGACTGACATCGGTGTAGCCAGACCGAGGGCGCACGGACAGGCGATGATCAAAACCGCGACCGCGTTGACAATTCCGTAGGCGAAACGCGGCTCTGGCCCGAAGACGACCCAGAGAATGAAAGTGATGATCGCGATCACGATTACGGTGGGCACAAACCAGCCCGCGACCTTGTCGGCCAAACTCTGAATGGGCGCGCGACTGCGTTGCGCCTGGGCCACCATCTCGACGATCTGCGAAAGCATGGTTTCGCTGCCGACGCGTTCGGCTTCGACCAGGATACTGCCGGTCTGATTGACCGTGCCGCCAACGACGCGGTCGCCTTCTTTCTTTTCCACCGGCATCGGCTCTCCCGTGATCATCGACTCGTCGATACTCGTTAGGCCGTCGAGCACCCGGCCGTCCACCGGAACTTTCTCGCCGGGACGGATGCGAAGGTGGTCGCCTTTCTGCACCTGCTCGAGGGCCACATCGGTTTCCTGCTCCGTCGCGGACGACCCGCGCCGTGCTGGGCGCGAGGCCGAGAAGCGCTCGAAGCGCGCTGCCAGTGCGGCTGCGCGCGCGCAACTCCAGCACCTGACCGAGCAAGACCAACACGGTGATGATGGCGGCGGCCTCAAAGTAGAGGCCGATCCTGCCGTGCACGCCGACGGCGGGTGGAAAAATCTGCGGCAGCAGCATTACGATTGCGCTGTAAGAATAGGCCGCGCCGACGCCAAGGGCGATGAGGGTAAACATGTTTGGCGAACGGTTGACGATCGATTGCCAACCGCGCTGGAAGAACGGCCATCCGGCCCAGAAAACCACCGGCGTGCTCAGAATGAATTGCACCCAACGTGACCAATCGCTCTGCACCCAATCGGCTGCAGTGGGCAAGATGTGCGCCATGGCGAGGAGGAACACCGGCAGACTGAGCGCCGCGCCGATCCAGAGCCGACGCGTCATATCACGAAGTTCGGCGTCCTCTTCGTCTGTGCCGGCGCCAGCGGCTTTCGGTTCAAGAGTCATCCCGCAGATTGGGCAGTTACCCGGATGATCCTGCTCGATCTGGGGATGCATCGGGCAGGTGTAAGTCGTTGCTTGCCGGAAAGTAGGATTGCGCTCCAGCGCCATCCCGCACTTTGGACAACTGCCCGGGGTGTCGCTTTCGACTTCCTCGCACATCGGACAGAAGTATTTTCTTGGCGACCTTCGCGCTTCTGCCGGGCTGGTTTTGGTGGCTGATTGGTCGCCGCAATGAGAACACGCGTGCTGATCCGTCTGGTCGTCGCTCGCGTCCCGCGTTTTCATTTTGACCACTATAGCCGAATCATCGGCACCCTCCGTGCTCGCCTACAACATTCGGTTTCAACCTCCGAGATCGAGTTGCTTTGATCGGGATGATGTGGGTTAAGCGGGCGGATTCAGAACGCGCGATGCTACCGTGCCGGGCGGGTGCTGATACCAGCCAGGATCGTCGTAACTCGTGATACCTTCGCGCACTTTCAGAAGCGTAAACATTCCGCCCATGTCGATCGGGCCAAACTGGCCAGTGCCGGCCATCATCGGCAGAGTATTGCGCGGACCCGGCATCATTCCTGCCATTTCTGACATTCCATACATGCCGGTTTCGCCCATCGCCATGTAGCCGGGGACGAGCTTGCCGATTTTCTGGGACATGCCTTTTTGATCGGCGCCGATCACATTCGGAATCTCATGACTCATAGCGTTCATGGCGTGGTGATTCTTGTGGCAGTGCATCGGCCAGTCCCCCGGATTATCTGCGACGAACTCGACCGTCCGCGTCGTGCCTGGAGGAACATCGACCGTTGCTTCCGGCCACCAACCCGCCTTCGGGATTTGACCGCCATCCGTCTCCACGATCCACCAGCGATGCCCGTGAAAATGAATCGGGTGACCATCCATGCTGAGATTGGCGAAACTGACGCGAACGCGGTCGCCGAGTTTTACCACGAGAGGATCGGTCCCCGGCCACACGCGGCTATTGAAGGTGAAGATATTAAAGTCAGTCATGACATTCGGGTTAGGCGTAAAAGTGCCCGGCGGGATGGCCCATTCCTGGAGAAAGATCAGGAAATGCCGATCAACCGACTCAGGGTAGCCCGTGCGCGGATGAATAATAAAAAAGCCCTCCATGCCCATCGCCATCTGCGTCATCTCGTCGGAGTGCGGATGATACATCTGCGCGCCATGCTGCCGCAGGGTGAATTCATAGGCATAAGTCTCGCCCGGCGGAATATGTTTCTGAGTTACACCACCAACGCCATCCATTCCGTTAGGCAGGATAAGGCCATGCCAATGGACGGTAGTTGGTTCAGATAGTTTGTTTGTGAGAAGGATCCGAACCCGGTCTCCTTCCACCGCTTCGATTGTCGGACCGGGTGACTGGCCGTTGTAACCCCAGCAGTTAACCCACATACCCGGAGCAAACTCACGTCGGACGGGCTCGGCGATAAGATGGAACTCCTTTACTCCGTCTTTCATCACCCACGGCAGAGTGGATCCGTTAGGCGTGACCACCGGACGATAATTTACCTTCGCGCCGGCATCCGGAGCCGGCGTGTTTTCTGCCGCCAGTAGGTTCGCCCCGCCGGCAATTCGTTGCGCGAGCGCGGAGGCACCAACCAGCGCCGCCGCTCCTGAGAAGAATTTACGTCGTGTTATCATAGGTATGTTCCTGGAGTTTTCCGAATCCTTGTCCACCACTGCCTCCCGCTTTTGTCATGTTGAGCGCAGCGAAACATCTCTGAGCTATTTCTGACGAAATGGGCTGACCTCGGAAATGAGCTGAGATTTTTCACTGCGTTCAGAATGACAGGTTTTTAGCGCTTGCTTTGATCGAGATAGGGTTTTCCGCTGAGATTGCCTCCGACGGCGCGTTCTAACTCCGCCCTTGCGATCCAATAATCGCGCCAGGCATCGATGTAACTGCGTTCTGCAGCGACTTCGTTTTGCTTCGCGAGTAACAGGTCGTAGGCCCCTTTCAGCATGAAGTTATATTGCTGGAGGGTGAGATTGAGCGCTTTTTGCTGAGTCGGCAGGAGTCGCTTCCCGATATAGGAGGTGAGATCGCGCGCCGCCATCATTTGATCGCGCGCTTCGCGCACTTCAGAGCGCGCGTTGATCTCCCGCGCTTCCAACTCGCGCAGGGCCTGGCGATATTGCGCGGTCAATTTTGCAATCTCGCCCTGGCCCTGGTTAAAGATCGGCAAATCAAGATCGAGCGTAGGACCGGTCAGGCGCTGTCCGTCGGAATCCCGCTCGGTATCAACGCCAATCTTGATCTCCATTGGCACGTAACGCGTCTTGGTCCGAAGAGCGAGCGCTTGCCCAATGACATCCACTCGCATCCGAAGCGCTTTCAAGTCGAGCCGCTGTGCGACGGCGCGTGCTTCCAGATTCTGAAGCGAGCCTTCGCGCGACGGCAGTTCCGGCAAATGATTGCTCATCTTCCAGTCGATGTTGGAACTCGAGAGGCCAAGGAGGCGATTGAGACGTTCACGGTCGCGCCGAAGCTGCAGCTCGGTCTGCGCGACTTCGAGATGGGATTGCTCGGAACTGCCTTGCTCATTGGCAAGCTCCAAGTCGCTGGTATTGCCGGCATCGTGCAGACGTTTGGTAAATTCTGCTGCGGTCTCGTTAGTCTCCGAGACGACCCGCAAGCGATCGAGCATTTGCTGGCGCGCCTGGGCGGTGTAGAACGCGGTCTTTACTTCCGCGACGAGCTGCAAGACCTCGTCCGCGACCCGGGTCTCAGTCTCGGCCAACTTTGCGTTGGCGATCCGTTTGCGCAACGGGAGCATGATTAGCTCGAGAAAATTCTGCGCGATCGAATATTCGATGTTCGTTCCTGACGGCGGCCGGTTGGGAAAGCGAAAACTGGCCGCGAAACTCGGATTACTGAGCAAACCCGCCTCAATCACATCAGCCTGGGCGATACCGATCTCCTCAAAGCGGGCCTGAAGCTCCCGGTTGTTGAGGAGCGCGATCTGCACGGCGCGGTCGGCCGTCAGCTCGCGTTGCAAGAGCGTCTCGGACCCCTTGCTCGATTTGCGCGTCTTCCGGACCGCCGCGATTCCATGCCACGCGTTTCCCGGTGCGCTCCGCGACCGTTGCTTGCACCCGATCAAGCGAGGCGGTCGGTGTCGCGCATCCAGCCGCGAGCAAAGCTAGCGCGAGCAAAAGCAAACGCGCCTTCAGGAAATTGGAATTGGCAAGCATGGGAAAGGAATTTGAGTTGAAACGAGCACACTGGCGCAGACCAAGGGCAGGACCCGTGGACAGACCGGGGCGGCGACTGGTCAGCAACCCGCGCAGCGGACGACCACGTCGTTAGGCGAGGGAACGGCGGAGCGTGCGCGAGCAAGCTCCGCTGCAAGACGGACTCAGCGAAAGTCCGACCACCGGGGGGCCCGGTATCGAGGAATTGAAAGGCGACGCTTGCGCGCGGCGGTTTGGCTAAAATCACGCCCACGCAATCCAGCGGAGCGTTGGAGCACAGAACATTGGCTTGAAATCCCTTGGCCGGAATCGCGGAGGTCGCCGGCAGCGTCTTGCAACAGGGAGTAGCGGGATCTTTGGCCGGCCTCGGCTGTGCTGGAACATCGCTCGCACAACATGCATGCGCAGAAGATGGCTTTGTGGTTTTCGAGCGCCGCCAGCCCGAGGGCGCAATGATTCGAGACGGCCAGCCACGAAACCGCAGCCAGAGTCACCGTTGCCCAGCGAAAGACGTTTGCTCGGCGCGCTTGCAACACGATATCCTCTTGCTTGAAAAGCCGTCGCCGTCAACCACTTGGACTATCCGCCTCTTTGCGCGACAGCTTTAGAGCTTGCCGCGCCGCATCCTTTCTAGTATGCCGGACGTAGGACAAGGGGTGGGAGATTCTTGCGTCGTCGATGGAATTAAGCGGCCTGCGAAACCCTCTCACCGATTCCATTCTCCAGGGCATCCATTCAGATCCACACTATGAGCACGATCAACGCCGAAACCGCCGTCCGGGAACGTTATGCTGCGGGAGCGCAAGCCGCTGAAGAGAAGCTTTGTTGTCCGGTCGAGTACAATCCGGAGTATCTCAAAGTCATTCCGCAGGAGGTAATCGAGCGCGATTACGGCTGCGGCGATCCGAGCAAATATCTGCGAACCGGCGAGACGGTCCTCGATCTCGGCAGCGGTAGCGGTAAGATTTGCTTCATCGCCGCACAGATCGTCGGACCGAAGGGAAAAATAATCGGCATCGATATGACGGACGAGATGTTGAAAATTGCGCGCACGAACGCGCCGATCGTGGCGGATCGGATCGGTTACAACAATGTCGAGTTCCGCAAAGGCCGCATCCAGGACCTCGCGCTCGATCTCGAGAAGCTCGATGAAGAACTGAAAGCGCGGCCGATCACCGATGCAGCTTCATTTTTGCGCGCGGATGAGCTTGCGCAGGATTTGCGCGTCAAACATCCGCTCGTCGCGGACGACTCGATCGATGTGGTGGTCTCGAATTGCGTCCTTAATCTCGTGGAACCGAAATCGAAGCGACAATTATTCGAAGAGATTTTCCGGGTTCTCAAAAAGGGTGGCCGCGCCGTCGTCTCTGACATTGTTTCGGACGAAGAGGTGCCGGAGCACCTGCAGAATGATCCCGAACTCTGGAGCGGCTGCATTTCGGGCGCGCTAACGGAAGAGGGATTCTTGCAAGCGTTCAGCGATGCCGGGTTTTACGGAATCCAAATTCTGAAGCGTGATGAAAAGCCATGGCAGACAGTCGAGGGAATCGAATTTCGCTCAGTCACGGTCGAAGCTTTCAAAGGCAAGCAGGGACCCTGCTTTGAACGGAATCAGGCCGTAATCTATCGAGGACCGTTTCGTGAAGTGCTCGACGACGACAACCACCGAATGGAGCGCGGAGTGCGCTATGCGGTTTGCGACAAGACCTATAATCTTTATCGAAAGGCGCCTTATCACGAGTTCTTCGAGTTTGTCGAACCTTTGAGTGAGATTCCGTTAGACGAAGCGAAACCTTTTGATTGCTCGCATACCGCCCGAAGGCATCCGAAGGAAACGAAGGGACAGGATTATGATCTGACGACGGAAGCGAGCAGTTGCTGCGACGGTGGTGGCTGCTGCTAGGACACTCCGGGCGATGAGCGAAACGATCAGGGCGACGCGGCCGGAACCGCCGCCGCATGTTAGCGCCGAAATCGAAATTGCGCACGCTCCGCTCCCCAAGTGGGCGATCGGAGAATTTTTCGGGACTTTTCTGCTCGTCTTTTTCGGCTGCGGCAGCGTCTGCGCCGCGGTCACAACGGGAGCGCAGGTCGGCGTTTTCCAGGTCGCGATCGTTTGGGGAATTGGGATCGCAACTGCGATTTATCTCACCGGCTCGCTGAGCAGCGCGCACCTTAATCCAGCGGTCACGATTGCTTCCGCTGCCTGGTCGCGATTTCCCGTTCGGCTGGTTGTGCCTTATATTGTTGTCCAGATGCTAGGGGCGTTCGCGGCGGCCGCAGTCCTCTTCTCGATCTTCAGCGGTCCGATTGCCGGCTTTGAAGCAAAGCACAACATCGTGCGCGGGGCGGAGGGGAGTGAAGCGTCCGCGATGGTTTTCGGCGAATTTTTCCCCAACCCGGGCGGGAAACCGCTGACTGAAGAAGCGCGAGCCACGATGACCCCAGGCCACGCTTTCACGGCCGAACTGGTGGGGACGGCCATCCTCGTTCTGGTTATTTTTTGTGTGACGGATGATCGCAACGCCACCCGGCCACAGATCCTGACCGCCGCGACGATTGGTCTCACGGTGACACTGATCATTTCCCTGATCGGTCCCCTCACGATGGCTGCATTGAATCCCGCGCGCGATCTTGCGCCGCGGATTTTTTCATCACTGGCCGGCTGGCGAAGTGTGCCCTTTACCGCCAACGGCCTCGGCTGGCTGACAGTTTATGTTATCGCCCCCATTGTCGGGGGATTGTTAGGTGGGGGAATTTATCGCGTCTTCTTTCGCACCGCATACCGCGTATGAACAACGCCTTTACGCGTCGACTTGCCGAACACTCGCTTCCGTTGCGTCATATGAGGACGGAGATCCTGCAGGTCAATGTTGGCAAGCTTTGCAATCTCACCTGCATTCATTGCCACGTGAATGCCGGGCCGAAGCGCAAGGAGATCATGAGCCGAGAGACGATCGATCGCGTCATCGATTGGCTGGCCAAGACCGATATCCCGACGGTCGACCTGACCGGTGGCGCGCCGGAAATGATTCCCGACTTTAAATATTTCATCGAGCGCCTGAAGACGCTGATCCCGCCGCGACATATCATCGATCGTTGCAACCTGACGATTTTGCTGGAGCCGGGCTTTGAAGATTACGCCGATTTCCTCGCTCATCACGAAGTTGAGATCATCGCCTCGATGCCGTGTTATTCGCCGGAGAACGTGAACGCCCAGCGCGGCGAAGGCGTCTTCGACGGTAGCATCAAGGCCCTGCAGTTGTTGAATTCGTTAGGCTTCGGAATCGATCCGCAACTTCCGCTCCACCTCATTTACAATCCGAACGGCGCGTTTTTGCCACCGCCACAGGACGAGCTCGAAGCCGACTACAAGCGCGAGTTGAAGGACCACTTCGGGATTGTCTTCAACCGGCTCTACACGATCACGAATCTCCCGATTGCACGTTTCGCCTCCTGGTTGAAAAACAACAATAAACTCGCCGAGTACATGGCGCTGCTGAACGACGCCTTCAATCCTGCAACGGTCGAAGGATTGATGTGCCGCAACACGATCAACGTCAGCTGGCAGGGCGAAGTCTTTGATTGTGACTTCAATCAGATGCTCAAAATGCAATGGCGCAATGGCGATGCCGGCAGCCTTCATCTCTGGGACGTCAATCCGGACCAGGTGGAGAATCGCGAGATCCTGACCGGCGACCACTGTTTCGGCTGCACCGCTGGCGCGGGATCGAGCTGTGGCGGCGCGCTGGTCTAAGGGATCGCTTGCGGTCACGTCCTGAGCCGTTACGCGTGACCCTTGGCAATGGAGTTTGCCTTCTCCGTCTCGGGCGGAGAAAACCGCATGAGCTGATGACTCCTACTGCTGCTTCGGATATAGAAGCGACGGTTGGAGTTTTTTTATGCTCACTTATTTTTGGATCATGTTCGGTGGCGCGCTTGGGACTGGCGCACGCTTTTGGGCGTCGGGACTGGTGGCGGAGCGTATGGGTGAAACGTTTCCGCTCGGGACCCTGTTTGTGAACGTTACCGGCTCGTTCGTGATCGGCTTTTTCGCTGCCATGACAGATCCCGGCGGGCCATTCCTGGTCAGTCCGCGGGTGCGGCAATTCGTTATGATCGGAATCCTGGGCGGTTACACCACCTTCTCCTCTTTCAGCCTGCAGACGCTCGAGCTGGCGCGCGACGGCGATTGGCTCCGGGCCGGGTTGAATTCTGTTCTCTCGCTGGTCTGTTGTCTGGTGGCGGTCTGGCTTGGCCGGAGCCTCGCTCTTCTTTTGCTCCCTCGTTAGGCTAATTTGTTATGCAACTTCCCGAAGACGCTCTCTTATTGCGGATCTTTGTCGGCGAAAGCGATCGCTGGGAGCATCAGCCGCTCTACGAGGCGATCGTGCTTAAGGCGCGCGAGCTGCATCTCGCCGGCGCGACCGTCTTGCGCGGGCCGATGGGTTTTGGTGCGGCCAGCCGCATTCATACCGCGAAAATTCTCCGGCTCTCGATGGACCTGCCCATGGTGATCGAGATCGTTGACACGGAGGAAAAAGTGAACGCACTGCTCCCGTTTCTCGATGAGATGATGGGCGGCGGCCTCGTCACCCTGGAGAAGGTCAAGGTCATCCATTATCGCGGCGCACCGGGATCGCAGTGACCGCTGGCTGGGAACTGTCCCAACTACCGACTCTGTCCACGACTAACGTGGTGATGTCCGGCGGACCTCAAAAATCGTGATCGATGCCGCCTTACCTTGGTTGCCGCTCGCCACGACTCGGATCAATGGCTTGTTCGGTCGGACAACGTCCCATGCGATGTCATGATCGGTTCGGACCGGCGCTTTTTCGACCTCACCGATGCTGGCGAAAGGGATTTCCTTTCCGGGCCGCAGAACACCGATCATGTAAGTGATCCGATCCTGCTCGTCGGCCTTTACAAAGATCGAGGCAAAGTCAGTTTCTTTAAGTTCCCAGAGAATTTTTCGCTCTGCTTCCTCGCGATCGGCCGGCTCTTTCGACGGGTTTCCAGCAACTATCCATTTCTCCAACTGGTGCCGCGCTGATTCGACTTCCGAGCCGAGTTCGATACCAAGGAGATCGGTCTTTACCTGAACCGACTCTGCCACCGCCAGGCGCTCCTTGAACGAGGCCAATCGTGCGGGCTTGGGCGAGGAAGATCGCGAGCTTGGTCTTCCGCCCTAACGATAACCGCCGGGATGACCAGCCATGCTGCGCAAAGGAGCAACCAGATCTTCACGCACCGAGAGCTGTGTATCATTGAGTTCTGATAGCAGCGCGTCCAGCACCCGCCGCGGCGAGTCCCTCCGGATAAGGCCGGATGTGAATTTCATCTGTTACGCCGCACTACTTCGTCACCGTGAACTCTGTCCCGCCGCGAGTGAGATCTTCGAGTGCCAGATAGTCCTCCTCCCAGGCCCATCCGCGCAGACCACAGAAGACGGACTTGGAGTTGATCGTCGCGTGTCCGGCCGCGGAGAGAATAGTATTCAACTTGGTCGAAGAAACACTGACCGTGATCGTGCGTTTCGTCTGATCAAATGCGCCGCTGTCCGCGGTCCCGACGACTGTGTCGGTAATGCTGCCGCTAAATTCGCGGACCGATCGTGCCATAACTATAGGTCGGAACGCCGCTGGCATCGGTCGCTGCCTGAATGAAGAACTGATCACCGTCGTCGGACAGTCCCTTGGAATACGAGTTGCCACTAATAGTAACCAGCCCGGTTTCCGGCGCGTTGGCCGTAAAATACATTCTCCACGTCGCGAGGGGCGGGATAGCTGTTAGGTCAGATACAGTCATGGTCGCGGTGATAAGCGGATTGGTCTTTCCTTTAGCGAGATACTTGATGCTAATGATATCGATCGCGCTCGGCTCGGGACCGACTGCGAGCAGCCCGCTGTCCTCATCATAGGCGAAATCAGTAACCTGTTCACCCAGGGGACCTGGTTGCATGACTTGAGGAGTGACGCCGCCGGTCGGAGGAGGGGTGGCCCCCGGCTGAGCAAACGGCTGCTTCGGCAGACTCCTGCCTTCGGTCACTCTTGGGAGATTGCCGCCTTTGATCGACGGGCCGGTGATCTGACGCGCAACATAGGTGTGCCCGTTAAAATCATTGTGGTCATCGGTGTAACCAATGACGGCGGCTCCTTGTGGATCAAAATTGATCTGGAAGTAGTCGATAAGATTGCGATTCGGTGACTCGCCAAGCAATGCCAGGCCTTTGAGCGAGATATTTGAGGCATGAATGGAATGATCACTGGCCTGCGCGATCCGGAAAGTAGGCTGGGTTGCGTTCGCATTGAAGCTCTGGGCGAAATATACGCGCCACCGCGCATCGTCATTGTTTGCGCCCGCGTCGGTCGCATACCAGGCAACCCCGACAGATCCGGGCGTAGGGCCGGTGGCGAGCCAGGGCATTAGATTGACGTTCGTGCTTAGATTTCCCGGGTTGTTTACTTGAACCGGCGCTGTCCACGTTACACCCTTGTCGGCCGAGCTAAGCAGAAAAACGTTATCACCATCCGAGTAGGTCATGTAGACCGTATTCGGCGTCCTCCAGTCGGATGATCATTTGCCACGCGCATGGCGACGAAGATATTCGCCGCGTCGACCGTAGCTGGAATAGGTTGATAGAGAGTGTAACTCAGCGGAGGAAGCCCCGCCGTCGTAGGAACTCCGACGGCCAATTGGCCATCATTTCCGCTGATATAAACCGTGCCATCAAATTGATCGACATCCAGGGATCCGGTTTGCGACATTGTGCCGACGACGATTGCCGGTCCATAGGTTAATCCGCCATCGGTCGATTGTTGCACAAACGCAATTCCCTGAACGAAGTTACGGTATTCGAGGTAGACGGTATTGGCTCCGAAGAATCCCATCCATTGACGATCGTTCACCGGCACACCGCCGGCGAAGTTACCCAAAGGATTGAATTGAAAAGTGGCGCCGTGATCAAGCGACCGGCCTACGGTTACGTTAGCGGCAGTGAGACTGGCGTAAGCGAGAGATGCTTCGCCCGTTGCGCCAATGCCAGTGAAAGGACCGAAGCCGGTAGCCAGGTCGATGTCACCGCCGCCCAGGGCCCCTGTTTGGAGTTGATCCTGCCCCGCAGTGGAGGTGGTCGAGTCAGGTTGCCCTCGATAAATGGGCACGCGCATGTTTGGGTCGAAGGTCGGGTTCGCCAGTCCCGCAATTTTTGGCCGCAGATCAAAATTCCATAGGTCCACACCTGCCGGCACGCCCCGGATTCCGCAGATGTAGTAATTACCGGCAAGATCGACTCGGCTGCTTGGCTCACCGTCGGAGCCCGCAGTTTGCGCTTTGACGGTCGAATTGGGCGCGAAGGTTAATCCACCACTTAGATAGGTGGCAGTTCGCTTCGGTGGGGTAGTCAAAACGGTCACCGTCCCATGCGGTTGGTCGGCTCCAGGCGTATTGGTGAAATATACGACCACGACATTGAAATCCCCGCTGCCGGTGATGACTGGATTGAAACCCGTGCCTTCCGAGGTGCTGGGCGCTCCGCCGGTTGAATCAGCGACAAAATCTCCGTCGCTTCCGTCGGCATTGCGCTTGTGAATATAGAGATCGTAATCATTGGCGGGGACGGTCCATGCAACCTTGACTGAGACGGTTTTGCCGGTGTAATCACCCGCCGCGACATGCAGAATAAAAGTGTCGCGATTGACACCTTCCGTTGCACTCGCTTCATCGGTTCCTCCGGTGCCGATGGCAGTCCCGTCCCACTCAACAGATGTCGTAGTGGTCGGCGTAACTGTACCTTCCGGAGGGTTAGCGGCGCGGAGCGTTGAAGTAATGGCGAGGAGAGCGACTGCGATTAACGAAGTCGTAGTTCTGTGTTTCATGAGCGTTCTTTCAGTTGCAGGTTTGAGTTTTGGAGACATCGCAAGAAGTGCGGAAATAACTGCAATTCGAAAGAACCGGATGATTCGGTTGTATCTCTCATTCGGCTGAGAGGTTACGATTGGCCGAGACTAACATTTATGTCATGTTGGTCGGTATGACCGGGTGGGATCGCGTGCCTTCCGGCGGCGTCCGAGGCCTGCTGGGCGAGAGTAGTAGTGAGCGCGGGGGCGGTGTCGGCCCGCCAGGAAGCGAGACGTTCCGCCGACAGGTGGACGTGCGCCTTCCGGCATGTTATCGCAGCGCTGCAGAATTATGAAGAAGGCTTCCGTGCGCCGAAGAATCCTAGAATGGACTGCAAATTTGTCATAGCGTGGCTTGGGCTCGGGTTGCTCTGCGCCGCCTGCGGCCGGGAGAAGACCGGCGGCAACGCCAGGCAAACGCATGCTGGCGAGCAAGCGCATTGGTTGACCGATTTCGACGTCGCGCAAACGCAGGCCCGCAGCCAGAACAAGAGGCTCCTGATTAATTTTACCGGCTCCGATTGGTGCCCGCCCTGCATCATGCTTCACCGGCAGGTTTTTTCGCAACCGGAGTTTGTCGAGTACGCTGCGAAAATCTCGTGCTCCTGGAAGTCGATTTTCCGCACAACAAAGCGCAGACCGACGAGCAGAAAGCGGCGAATGAAAAGCTCGCCGAGCGCTTCGGAGTTTACTGGTTTCCGACCGAGATTGTGCTCGACGCAAACGGAAACAAGATCGGTCAGCTCAGTTATATGCCGGGTGGTCCGAAGCCATTCATTGCCGCAATCGAGCAACTGCGGCAGGAGGCGGGAGCGCACGCCGCGCAGAGATGAAGGATACGGTTAATCATTCTGCGAAAGTTACAGGTGTTGGCGCACCGACAACGGCCGTGTGTCCCGTCTGCGATCGCGCGGCACAGGGCGAACTGTTTCCGATCGCCGCCCTGCCGGAAGACCTGCAATCGATCATCATCCCGAACGCCGCGACAGCACGCACGACGGCAGCGTTTGCAGCGGCTGTATCGAACTTTTCAGTCGGGCGCAACGCCAGATCGAATCGCACGCCAGGGTTTTTGAGCAGAACGACTTTGTCCTGCCCACTCCCTTGAGGATGGACGCGGACGAGAGGTTTACCGGCCGGGAGGTGACCATTGCTTTCCTTGACTCAGGATTTTATGCGCACCCCGATTTGACCAAACCGAGCAATCGCATTCTCGCGTATCACAGCATCTTCACGAAGAAGGAGACGAAACTTCACTCGAAACCAATGACGTGGCCAGTTGGCATGGAATGATGACTTCTGTGGTCGCGGCCGGAAACGGTGGACTGGCGGAAGGGTTCTACCGGGGCATCGCTTCGGACGCTAACGTTGTCCTCGTCAAAATTGGCCGGACGGGGCGTATCAGTGAAGACGAGATTCAAAGAGGGCTTGGAATGGGTCCTGGCCCATGCGGAAGAACACCGGGTTCGAGTGATCAATATCTCAGCCGGCGGTGATTTTGAAGGAGTTATCTTACTAATCCTTTGTCGCAAACGGTGGAGCGTTGTGTGCTCGCCGGCATCACGGTTATCTGCGCCGTGGGCAATGCCGGTCTGGCCCCGGGTCACCCGGTGTTGCCACCTGCGAGTGCTCCATCGTGTATTGCCGTCGGCGGGCTCGACGATCACAACTCGCTCGACCGCGCGCGGCGCGGCATGTATCGCTCCTCTTACGGGCCGACGATTGATGGATTGCAAAAGCCTGAACTGATTGCTCCCGGAATTTGGGTGGCGGCGCCCATTCTACTGGATACACCGACCGCAGATGAAGCTGAGTTCTATTCAAAACTGAACTCCGCCGCGGATGGAGATCTGCGCGAGATGATTGCGAGCCGGCCCGGGCTTGATAAGGATCTTGATGAGTCGAGTTCGTTGCCGATTCATCTTATCCGACAGTTGATCACGGTGAAATTGCGCGAAGGCAACGTCATCAATCAGCACTACAAGTATGTCGATGGGACGTCGTTTGCGGCGCCGATTGTTTCCTCGATCGTTGCCTGCATGTTGGAAGCGAACTCGCGTCTAACTCCCCAACAAATCAAGCGCATTCTGATCGACACCGCCGAGCGCGTTCCGGGAATCGAAGTCGATCGCCAGGGTTGGGGAGTGGTTTCCTCGCGACGGGCGGTGGAGTTAGCGTTGAGATTGCGTGGGTAGCTTAAGAGATTGGTGACCCTCTTCTCGACCGCTCCACGCACGAAAATTCAAAACCAAACCAGCGCATGATTCTTTCGCGTTTCCTACCTTTGCTTGGTCTGGTTCTCTTCGTGATCCTAGTCATCTCCTGTCAGACAATAGGGTGGTCGATTGTCGATTGGAAAATCGCGCATGATTTTCCACATGTGAAGCGCGTAACGCCGGCGGAGCTGGCGGTCTGGTTGCAAGATGCGAAGCGTCCGCCCCCCGTCCTGCTCGATGTTCGGACTGCGGCCGAGTACGAAGTGAGCCATTTGCAGAATTCGCAACGCATCCAACCTGGCGCGCCTGCCTCAGCGATTCGGATTCCGAAGGATCAACCAATCGTGACCTATTGTTCGGTCGGCTATCGCTCGGGCGCTTTTGCGCAGACCCTGGAGCGCGCCGGCTACACGCAGGTGATGAACTTGGAAGGCTCGATTTTCAAATGGGCCAACGAAGGCCGGCCGATCTATCGCGACGGGCGCCAGGTGGAAAAAGTTCATCCCTACAACGAGACGTGGGGGAGGTTGCTCGACAAAACCCAGCGCGCAAGCGTGCCGCCAAATCCGGAATAGCTGCCTGACGCTTGGCGTTTCCGAAGGAAGGTTGTTTTTCTCTTTCGCTTTCTTTCTTTTTTGGATTTTCAAGACTGGCCCAAGTCACTCAAGCTTGATGAAAAGATGAAAACGATTGCAGTCATTGGCGGCGGGTCGGCGGGTTTCACGGCGGCACGCATCGCGTCCGAGGAAGGCGCGCGGGTTATTTTTTTCATGGGCGATAACGCGGATCATGCCTCGCTCTGCATCAATGCCGGCTGCATGCCGTCGAAGGCAATATTCGAACCAATCGATGCCATGCATCATGCCAGACAACACGGTTGGCTGGAAGTAAAACCGAAGCAGCCTAACGAGTATCTCGCTCAAGTTGTCCGCTGGAAGGATGGCGAGATCGAAAAATTCCGCCTCTATCGTGAAGAGGAAATTCGGACGCGGGCAAGTGAGAACTTCACGATCATTCGCGCCAACGCCTCTTTTCTGGGCGATCACGAATTGGTGAGCGAGGGAAAGCGCTACGCTTTCGACGCGGCGATCATTGCGACCGGCTCTGTCACGGTCATTCCGCGGATCGATGGACTCGATCCGGCATGGGAGGGGGTCTGGACGAGCGATGAGATTTTGCACAACACCGTTATTCCAAAATCGCTCGTCGTTATCGGGGTCGGCGCGATCGGACTTGAGTTTTCCCTCCGTTATGCGCGGCTCGGGGCAGCGGTAACACTGATTTCTCGTTCGAAAATTCTTGCGGAATTTCCGCCGCAGTTTGGCGAACGCGTCGCGTCGATTTACGAGGAGGAAAAGATCCAGGTTTTGACTAATCGCCGGGTGGCACGGATCGCCCGTGATTCTTCCGGCGCTTTTGTCGTCGAGACCGAGGGCTCTGAGAAGATGGATCCAATCGTGGCTGAAAGGATTCTACTCGCGACTGGCCGCCGGCCGGCCGTGCATCATCTTGGCCTGGATAAGGCGGAGGTGGAATTGAATGCCGAGGGACGTTTGGAGATTGGCGATGACATGCGAGTCAAAGGCAAGGGCCATATCTTTGCGGCAGGCGATGTGGCCGGGCTGCGCATGGTGGTGCATCACGCTCACATCGAAGCGGGCATCGCGGCAGAGAATGCGTGCCGCGAGGGCGACCGGAAATGGACCAAGCGTTCCAATATTGAAGTAATCTTTTCCGATCCTGAATTTGCTTTTGCCGGTTGCACACCAGCCGATGCCGAAAAGGAGGGATACGAATTGGTGAGCGCGGCGGCGGAGAGTCGCGACATCGGAAAGCTCCACCTTGCGGGCGATGACTCTGGATTTGGCGAATTCTGGGCGGACAGGAAAACAACAAGACTGCTCAGCGCCGGACTACTCTGTAATGATGCCGGCAACCTCATCCATTTGCCGGCCTACGCGATTGACCATGAGCACACCATCCATCAGCTCGAGGACGCGGAGTTTTATCATCCGACCAAGATTGAGATCATCGCCGAGATTGGGGACGCGCTCTGCCGAAAGCTGGGCGGTCATCCTTTCGCCCGGGCGAAGGAATAGAATCGGTCTTTCAGCAGTCTGACCATTTTTCCGGGGCGAACAGCGACTCCCATACTGTAAGAGATGGAAAGCCCGGCCTCGCGCGCTCCGCGCACTGCGTTACGGCTTCGCTCCGCTCAGAATGACAGTCCTTGGGGGAAGTCTGGCTTTCATGCCAGGCATTTCGTTACGCCGCTCCTCTCAACGTAACATCTTTTGAGAAGTCTTCTGGGTTACGTTCAAAAGTCTCCGTCTTACATTAAGCGGAAAGCACAAAGGGCATCCGGCGCTTTCGCCGAATGCCCTTTGGTTGTGAGTTTCTTTAGTTACTTTCCAGAGTCGATCGGCAACTACTGGACTACGACGGTGACCTCATTCGAGCAGTCGCCTGTGTCCGTTTCACAGACTTGGTAGACGAATGTTCCCAATCGGGTTCCGAGGTTGTCCGCGGCATTTCCATCGTCGGCTGTCGTCCCAACGATAGTACCATCTCGAATTACGTTGATGGAGCCGCCATCAGCCGGGGCCCATTTCAGTTGCACCTTGTGCTTGTTTCCCTGGGTCTGGACACGCGTTTGGAGCGTAATGGTAGTCCCGCCGCCGCCTCCCTCCTGATCGACGAAGGGATCCTGCTGAGAACTGCCTCCGATGGCGACTCGCCCGTCCGTCCATGTATGGACGTGCTGGCTGGCCCCGCCGAAGCTGTAATCATAGTCTCCCGCATATTCCGTTACGATGCTTGCGTCGGGTTGGCCGGGCAGCGGAGCTGACTACGTCCGAGAACGCCTCATCCGGTTGCCAGGTGGCGCCGTTGTCGGTGGACTTGCGCGCCCACATTCTGTAGCACGGAACCGACGAGTTACCCTTGGTGCAGGTAGTGGACTCGCGCGCGTCATACCAGACGGCCAGAAGAGTGCCATCGTCGGCAGCCGAGAGATTGGGCTGCCACTGAGGACGAGTCGTCGTATCGGAGTTCAATCTAAATGGGGCGCTAAAGGTGACGCCGCCATCGGTAGAGCGAATGTAGAACACGTCGCCCGTGTCGCTTCCGACCTTGGAGTCATAGACGTAGTGAACGACGCCATTGAGGGCCGCAGGTTGACCCCAGCCCATGTGCCGCCAGAAGGAAGGGCCGTTAAACATGCAGGCGAAGTAGCTGTTGGATGCGCATGTCGTGCTTCCAGGGGCGGCGATAGAGGGGCCGGTGTAGGTGTTGGTCCAGGTGGTGCCACCGTTAGTCGATTTGTAAATCTTGTTATTGCGGTTCGCCAAGCCACCGCCGTTTTCATTCATTCCGGCGACGTAAAGAGTGCCTGTGGCCGAGTCGCCCGTGATTTGCACATCGCGGATGAATGGGCTGGCGGGGGCCAGCTGTCTCTCGGTCCAAGTCGTTCCGTTGTCCGCGGAGGTGCGGACCTTGAGGTTTCCTCCAGCACCGAAGTCGTTCCAGGATATGTACATGTGGCCATAGAAAGGGCTGCTCGGGTTATTATCCGCCCAGCCAGACTCGCGGTCATCGCAGGAGCCGGTGTGAACGCAGTAGTGGGTCCAGCTATTTGGATCCGAGGGATTGGTGGATTTATATCCGCCGATGCCCTGACTGCCGCAGCCGAAATCAATCCAGGCCGTGAACCAGGTGGCGGTGGGGCGATTATACAAAATAACGGGATCGCCAAGCGTATTGCTGAATGGGCTTTGACCATTAGTCTTGGTGAGGCGGGTGAAGGTGGCACCGCCGTCCTCGGAGACTGACGCGCCGGAGATGTTGATCGGGTTAGCGCTGACGCTTCGTGAGTCGTTGTAGGCGACGACGATTTCGTTCGTGTTATCTGGATTAACCGCCGAGAATGTCTCCGACTGGGTAATGTGGGGATTGGTCTCGGTGCCTGTAATGAGATTTTCGTCGGTACCGCCAAGCAGCGGCGCCAACATTTCCTGGACAAGCGTGGCACCGGCGCTCTCCGCGTCGGGCGAGCCTCCGATTGACAGTCCGCAGTAAATCATCATGGCTCCAGCACGTAGATTTTCCTGCACGTTGACGCCAAGTGAGGCTATTTGAGAACAATCAAACAAGGCAGGGATGAGGGGGTTGGGAGCTTTCGTGTTTGCGGTCTTCTTCTGTTGCGCTTCGGCGGAGAACTGGCCAAGGCCCAGCAGCGCCAGGAAGACGGCAGCAAGGACTAGAACGAGGCCAATTGACGCCCGCCAATAAAAGAAGGCGGATTGTGAGACAGATTTCGTTTTCATAGTTTTCATAGGATGTTTACCAACGACGTGGATTACTGGTGCGTGTTAAAAACGTGAGACTACCAAGACACCGCTCCAAATGTGGAGCTTTTTTTTCTTACAATTTAGCAATGTTACTTGAGGGCGGGTTCGTCCTGTTTCCAGAGAGACAATGTTCGTCGGGTGAACTGTGCTAACACCCGCGTTGAACAACCGTTCCCTGTCCGTCGTTGGCCTCGCTGCCGCGGAAGGTTTAACGATCATCCGCCGCGACACGAGTTGCTTTAAAGCTGCCGTTCTTTGACGGTCTGCGTTGGGATCTTTTGGCTCCTGATCGAGAGGAAAAAATTTGGCCGTTCCCGTTATCGTGTCCTCTGGTCTCAAATTTCCCTTTCAACACCAATGTCCCCGCTCGCGTCCGACATTGCCGAGCGGAAATTCCACCGTTCCCGAAAACGTGACGGAGCCCTCCTCGCCCCGGGTCCACTTTGCCTCCGAGGGTTGGGCGGGGCTCCAGACCTTTAAGCTGGGATCAAGAGGCAGGAAAGAGCCTTTCCCAGAGTCTTGAGCGTCAAAGCGCAAGGAGCGGTTCGGGCCGTTTTCGAAAGTGATTTCTACTTTCCAAGAGCCTATGACCTTGCCAGGCTCTGCCTGGGAAAAGCCAGCGCAGAACGCTTGTGCTACTGCAATCAGAATCAATGCCGGTTTGGGTGTCACAAATCGCATCTGCTGCCAATTTGTCCTAATCTGTCCCGCTCTCGGCCGAGATCAATAGGCAATCCTAAAGAATTATTAGCCATCTCATGAATACAACTGTCATTCTGAGCGCAGCGAAGAATCTCTGACCATTTCCAATTTCCTGAGTGCTGCGTTGGAGAAACAGTCAGAGATCCTTCTCCCGCGACTGCGGGATCAGGATGACAGTTCTGTAGATTTATTAGCTGGCTTGTCATCGAGTTCAACTGCGTCTACTGGGCGCGACCCTAACGGTTCGTCGGATGCTTGGGTAACTAGTAAGTCAAGTCAACCAAACGTTCGCGCTCAGGCACACAGAAAGCACAAAGGGCACTCAGCTTTCGCTGGATGCCCTTTGTCCGAAAACTCTCCCAAGAGGCGAATGGAACAACCCTTGGGACGGTGACTTACTCTAATCAGTTTAAGGTAACCGGTGGCCCTTGTTGTCCTGCGGTATCTGGACATCTGGCTTATAGATCCGGCCATTGGGGTCAAGATCCTCCCGGAAATTGGCGCTCGTCACAGGATGGTTAAAGTCGCCTTTAACGAGCAATTGATCAGGCTTGGCCACCCTGCGATCCCCATCCGCGTCCCCGGTAAGGAAACCGAAGGCAACATCGCCATGCGGTCGTCCGTTCGCCAGAGCGGAAGCGTAGAAGAAGCACAAAGGGCATCCGGCACGTTCGCCGAATGCCCTTTGGCTCAGACGTCTTAAATACCTTCTAGGAGTCCGATAGCGCGACTTACGGGACTACGACGGTGACTTCATTCGAGCAATCACCTGAGTCCGTTTCACAGACCTGGTAGACGAATGTTCCCGTTCGGTTTCCGATTTTGTCTGCGGCATTTCCATCGTCGGCTGTCGTCCCAACGACAGTCCCGTCTCGCAATATGTTGATGGAGCCGCCATCAGCCGGGCTCCATTTCAGTTGCACTTTATGTTTGGTTCCCTGGGTTTTAACACGCGCCTGGAGCGTAATCGCATTCTCGACCGCCAGTTTGAAGCTGCCGATGCGCAACCGCCAGCCAACAGAGCCGGTCGTCGGAACCCACTCATTCACATACCAAAAGGTGAGATCGTCGTTCGGATCAAGCGTGAGTGAAGTGTAGTCACCCCAGCGGTTGAGGGTGGTGGTTTGCGAGCCTGTTCCGTCAATGATGCTCCCTTCACCGAGCGTCATCATGCCCAGCGGGTCGTTAGCCATTCGACCGGTGTAAAACACGCTCGGAAACACTGAAGGGTTGGTGCCGTTGGAGGCGCTATAACCCAGAGCCATATTGCCCTGTCTATCCATCGCAATACTTCCCATCCAACGATGAATGCCGTCCGTGATGCCAGGCGCGTAGGTGCCCTGTTGGAAAATCACAGGGTTGCTACCGGGGCTGCGGATTTCCCACCAGCGGATGCCCGACACCTCACCGTTGGGACCCGTCCCGCCAGAGACCGATTGGTTGGTGACGAGCGATTCGTGGTCGCCAAAATTACGATAAGCCAGGCGGAAGGTGGGGCGTTGCCGGTAACCCAGGTGATCGATCTTGGTAGTTGTGCCCGGTTGTGGGATGCAGGAACGGTCGGAACAAATACCCAGGATAGAGTTGA
Organism: uncultured Verrucomicrobiae bacterium; assembly: GCA_963771865.1. Taxonomy (GTDB): domain Bacteria; phylum Verrucomicrobiota; class Verrucomicrobiia; order Chthoniobacterales; family UBA10450; genus Palsa-1392. Next base: position 47,510 of record CAVYVJ010000003.1, on the reverse strand, counting down.
ACGAGGCGACCGGGATAGTGTTCGTCAACGTGAACGTCGAATTGGGCGGAGTCACAAAATCGGCGTGGAACTGGTAGAGATTCAGCGCATCCGAAGGCGCGCCATAGGGGCCGTTGTTATCCTGCGACCCAACATAGTAGGCGGGGCTGCCCGCGGGCGGAAGGGTCGTTCCATCCAGATCGCTCGGCAACAAGCCGTCACCCACGGCATAGAGTGGGCTGGGTGGCGCGAGAAACGAGATAATCTGGGCATTAGGGTCCCCGGCGATAGCCTGGGCGCGATTTAACGCGTATGCTCCGACGCCCGCAAATATTGCGCCGTTGGTGAATTCGCGAGTGCTAAAATAGTAGGCATCCGGCCAAACCGATGCCTTCGGGTAATCGGGGAAGTTGTTTCCCGTCGAGATAGCAGTATCGATAATAAGCGCCCGTCGGATCGTTGGTTTGCGAAACGGCGACGCACTCGAAATAGGTCGGGCCGCTGGCCGTGAACTGCGTCAATAACCACCGATCCGAGCAGTTGATCGTAAAGCACGACCGGGTCGCCCGAATTATCCGTCTGACAGTCGCCGCCAAACCCAGCCCAGAGCGTGTTATTTGCGGCCGGACCAAAAAGTGATGTGCCTGTCTTGTCGAAGATCTGGAAGCTCAGATTGCACATCGTCACGACGTGGTTGGGGCCGACCGCGCCGTTTGGGTCGGGTGGGACGACGCCGCTGGTATTGGTCTGGCCATTGAAGGTTACGATCGGCCCGGGAATCTCCGTTCCGTCCGGCATTCCCTCTGCCTAACGATCCCTGCACAACCGGATCCCACTCGGGAGCAAAACGGATTCTCGGCGGCATGATGTCACGGTCTTCATTCTCCCTCAGCTTGCCCGGCCCGGGAGGTATGATCTTCATAGTGCGCAGCGGCGGAGAGAGGTCGAACTTAACAACCGGCGCCAAACCGCGATAGATCCCCTTGACAACGGGGGTTTCTGGCGATTGAGCCTGAGCCGTCGCTTGGCGAATTGAAATGAACGCCAAGGCGAGACCGATAAAACACAACAGCGCGAGGAGGGAGCCACGATTGACGAGTCCGATTTTGCTAGTGGGTTTCTTCATTTGGATGGTTTCCTTTGCTTTGAGTTAACTGACGATTGGACGCGCTGATTGTGTAAGGCGTCACAAAAACTAACGTTTTGTTTTTTTACCTGCTAATCAGGCTATTTGGTCGGCCGACAGGATGTCACGCCAATTATCATGATAATTTTGTAATATTTCTGTTTTCTATAGCGACCATGGCTCGGTTAGAAGAACGCTGCTTTGCGGAACGAACGTGACGATTCGGCGGCGCTGCGAGTAAACAAAAAAGGCATCCACCGAAATCGGCTGGATGCCCTTTGCTCGCGTCTTTCTCGCGAACTCCAGGAGTCGGGTGGGACGACTCCCGGAGGCGATATTTATTCTTAACTGGTTACGGGATGCTGTGGCCTTTGTTATCCTGAACTATCTGAACATCCGGCTTCTTGATCTGCCCGTTGGCGTCGAGATCTTCGCGGAAGTTGGCGCTCGTCACAGCCTGGTTAGCGTCACCTTTAACGAGAACCTGATCGGGCTTGGCAACTCTGCGGTCCCCATCGGCATCCCCGGTGAGGAAGCCGAAAGCCACGTCACCATGGGGTAGTCCGTCACCGTTTATGTTCTGCGTATGCAGAGTGACAACCTCGGCACTGGTCACACCCGTAAGTTGTGCTGTCATGCTGTTGCCACTGAAGGTAACGGCTCCAACCGTGGCCGTCCCACTCAGGACCGTAACCTGGCCCGATGTGACAGGTGCGTCGAAGGTGAAGACAGCGTTATAAGTTGCTGCCTTACGATCTTCCACTCCTGAGGTGCCGCTGAGTGGCATGCTGATGTCGAATGTCCCGGCAGTCCCATGAGTCAATCTGGAGGCTGCGCTCACCAGGTTCAGGACGCTAGTGTTTCCGGCCAACTTGAAGCTGCCGATGCGGGTTCTCCAGTTGAAGGAGCTGACGGTGTCGTAATATTCCGTGGTATACCAGAAGGTCTGGTCATCCACCGGATCCACCGTCATGTCGCTGTAATCACCCCAGCGATTGGAGGTGGCGGTCTGCGAACCGGCGCCATCAAAGATGTGACCTTCGCCGAGTGACATGGTGTTGATTGGATCAGTCGACATCCGGCCAGTGTAACGAACCTGCGGGTGGATCGTCGCGTCGGAGGCGCTAAAGCCGAGTCCCATGTTGCCGAACTTATCCATCGCGATACTTCCCATCCAGCGCCAGGTGGTGTCCGGCTGATAGGTGCTATCCTGGAAGGTCGTCACTGGACCCGCCGTAACACCGCGCAATTCGAACCAGCGGATGCCGGCAATGTTATTCGCCTTGACCGTCCAATTGCCGACCAAAGATTCGTGGTCGCCAAAGTTGCGGTAGGCCAGGCGGAACATGAGGCGATCCGCGAGGTTATCGAGGTAGTTAGAGGACGTCACTCCAAGCTCCGGCACGAGGGAAGTGAGTTGAGTCCAGCCCGCCGCCGGCGACGAGCCGAAGAAGGTCAGGGTGGAGTTAAGCGGGGTAGTGAAATCCACATGGAAGTGATAGACACGATATGTGGCTGGAGTGTTGTCCGGCAACATGACGAGCGAGTTCGGCGCGCCGGTTGGCGGCAGAGTCGAACCATCGAGGTCGGCTGGCAGCCAGGGCGGAAACGTTGGGCCCAGAGTCGGGAAGGTGATCATGGTTGCTGGCTGACCCGCGATCATCTTGGTGCGATCAAAGGCCCAGGCTTGCGGCCCGAGATAGGCGGTGCCCGACGAATTGAAAATGTTCATCGTCATATAGTAGGCATCCGGCCAAACCGAGATCTTCGGGTAGTCGTCGAGGGTTGTGTCGGTCAAATGGAAGTCATAGCGGTTCCATGTGCCGGTGGCGTCGCTGCTCGTGGAGACGGCGATACATTCATCGTGGAGGTTGTTGGCGAACTGACTTATCACCCAGCGATTCGCGATCTGGTCATAGAGCAAGACCGGATCACCCTCACCAGCAGTTTGGCAAACGCCGCCGAAGCCGGTCCAAACGGACGAGATGCTGGCGGGCCCGAGAACGGAAGTACCCGTTGCCTTATCAAAGACCTGGTAGCCTTCGTTTACGATCTGGACGTATTGGGTTGCGCCTACTTCGCCGTTGGTATCGGGCGGAGCGCAGCTACAAACAACGCCAGGGTAAGGAATGCCGGCAAAAGTGAGGATGGGTGCCGGAATGCTCGGCGCGAGCTGGCCGAGTAAGGTTCCCTTTTGCACAACCAAATCAGGCTGGTCCTTATGAGAACCGGTCCAGACCCTCCAGTTGGCGGCCGCTTCGTGCTCCTGCACTCTTACATCCGGCCACGGGTCCACGTCGCGCAACGCCGGTGAAACGTCATTGTGGACCGAATAAATGACGATGGGCTTAGGACTTTGATTGGCTCCGGCCGCGCGGGCAGTTGAGCTTAAATTGACGCTCAAGGCGAGCAGCGTCAGAAAGACGCCAACGCTGCTGAGCACGAGACCAAAAGAGACGCGCCAGTTAGAGAATGCGCCTCGTGAAGATGACATTTTTTTCATGTTTGTAATATCCGCTGATCGTGAATTGTACACGAAGGTAGTGTGTTTTTACCTGTTATGGAGACTATTTGGTCGGCGGACAGAAGTCACGCCAATTAGTATGATAATTTTGTAATATTCCTGCTTTTCGTAGCCCCCGGTCGGGGCGAAATGCTCTCTGGGAGGCGAAGGCGCCGAATTGGAATGCTCTTCCTGCAAACAAAAGGGCATCCAGCGAAATTTGCTGGATGCCCTTTGCTCGCGTCTTTCTCGCGAACCCCGGGAAGTCGGTTAGAACGACTCCCGGAAGGGTGATTGGTTGGTTTAGCTAAATTACGGGATGCTGTGGCCGCGGTTGGCGTTGACCACCTGAACGTCCGCATTCTTGATGCGGCCGTCGGCGTTGAGATCCTCCCGGAAGTTGGCGCTCGTCACGGTCTGATTCAATTGACCTTGAACCAGTGTCCGGTCAGCGGCGGCGACAGTTCGATTAGCATCAGCGTCACCGGCGAGGAAGCCGAAAGCAACGTCACCATGCGGTAATCCGTCACCGTTGATGTTCTGCGTATGCAGAGTGACAACCTCGGCAGTGGTGACACCCGTGAGTTGTGCCGTCATGCTGTTGCCACTGAAGGTAATCGTTCCAACGGTGGCTGTGCCACTTAGGACGGTAACCTGGCCGGAAGTTACAGGAGCGCTGAAGGTAAAGACAGCGTTGTAAGTGCTAGCGCTGCGATCCTCCACCCCCGAGGTGCCACTGAGCGGCATATTGACGTCAAAGGTTCCAGCGGTCCCATGAGTCAGCCGGGAGGCTGCGCTTACCAGGGTGATCCCACCAGTGCCGCCGGCCAGCTTGAAACTGCCGATGCGGGTTCTCCAGTTGAAGGAGCTGACGGTGTCGTAGTATTCCGTGGTATACCAGAAGGTCTGGTCATCGACCGGATCCACCGTCATGTCGCTGTAATCGCCCCAGCGATTGGAGGTGGCGGTCTGCGAACCGGCGCCATCAAAGATATGACCTTCGCCGAGTGACATGGTGTTGATTGGATCAGTCGACATCCGGCCAGTGTAACGAACCTGCGGGTGGATCGTCGCGTCGGAGGCGCTAAAGCCGAGTCCCATGTTGCCGAACTTATCCATCGCGATACTTCCCATCCAGCGCCAGGTGGTGTCCGGCTGATAGGTGCTATCCTGGAAGGTCGTCACCGGACCCGCCGTGACACCGCGCAATTCGAACCAGCGAATGCCGGCAACGTTATTCGCCTTGACCGTCCAATTGCCGACCAAAGATTCGTGGTCGCCAAAGTTGCGGTAGGCCAGGCGGAACATGAGGCGATCCGCGAGGTTATCCAGGTAGTTAGAGGACGTCACTCCAAGCTCCGGAACGAGGGAAGTGAGTTGAGTCCAGCCCGCCGCCGGCGACGAGCCGAAGAAGGTCAGGGTGGAGTTGAGCGGGGTAGTGAAATCCACATGGAAGTGATAGACGCGATATGTGGCGGAGTGTTGTCCGGCAACAGGACGAGCGAGTTCGGTGCGCCGGTTGGCGGCAGAGTCGAACCATCGAGGTCGGCTGGCAGCCAGGGCGGAAACGAGGGCCCCAGAGTCGGGAAGGTGATCATGGTTGCTGGCTGACCCGCGAGCATCTTCGTGCGATCAAAGGCCCAGGCTTGCGGCCCGAGATAGGCGGTGCCCGACGAATTGAAAATGTTCATCGTCATATAGTAGGCATCCGGCCAAACCGAGATCTTCGGGTAATCGTCGAGGGTTGTGTCGGTCAAATGGAAGTCATAGCGGTTCCATGTGCCGGTGGCGTCGCTGCGTCGTGGAGACGGCGATACATTCATCGTGGAGGTTGTTGGCGAACTGGCTGATCACCCAGCGATTCGCGATCTGGTCGTAGAGCAAGACCGGATCACCCTCACCAGCAGTTTGGCAAACGCCGCCGAAGCCGGTCCAGACGGACGAGATGCTGGCGGGCCCGAGAACGGAAGTACCGGTTGCCTTATCAAAGACCTGGTAGCCTTCATTTACGATCTGGACGTATTGGGTTGCACCTACTTCGCCGTTGGTATCGGGCGGAGCGCAGCTACAAACAACACCCGGGTAAGGGATGCCGGCAAAATTGAGGATCGGTGCTGGAATGCTCGGCGCGAGTTGGCCGAGTAAGCGTTCCGCTTCTGCACAACCAGGTCAGGCTGGTCCTTATGAGAACCGGTCCAGACTCTCCAGTTGGCGGCCGCTTCGTGTTCCTGCACTCTGACATCGGGCCAGGGATCCACGTCGCGCATCGCCGGTGAAACGTCGTTGTGCACGGAGTAAATGACGATTGGCTTAGGACTTTGATTTGCCTCGGCCGCGCGGGCGGTCGAGCTTGAGTTAACACTCAGCGCGAGGAGCGCCAGAAAGACGCCAACGCTGCTGAGAGAGATGCCGAACAAGACGCGCCAGTTAGAGAATGCGTCTCGTGAAGATGACCTTTTTTCCATATATGAGTATTCTACGTATGTGACGTGTTACTAATCGGTAAACGCTTGTTTACCTATTATGGAGGCTATACAGGCAGGGGCGAGATGTCACTGCCTTTATCCTAACTATTTTGTAATACTCGGCTTGCCCTTTGCTTAAGCCGAGTGTTTTGAACCACGAAATAGAGTGGTTTGAGCGGACGATACCGCCGAATCCTAGTGGGCTGTTGGGAGTGCGAGCAGAAGCCCGGCGAGCAGAAATGTCATCGCGGCCGAGAAGAGACAAAATGGACAGAAAGCGTGTAAAACAAAAGCCTGCAAATAAAGGAAGTAGAGGGAGGCGATGAACATCCCAATAACAATAAGGGCAAGAAAGCCACGCGCCCGAGCGTAGCCAAACGCAGCCAGGACGGCCGAGCTGAAGACTGTGAAATACGCGATCGCTCCGAACGCCGCCGTTGGAATTCCCTTCACCGTCGCATAGGCGCTACTCAGCACGGTTGAACACCCCGCGGACGAACCGCAAACCGAATCGTCCCCGGTCAAGTGCGACACAGTGAGAAAAGTCGCATCGGCCAGCCCAAGGAGAGCGATGATTGCCAAAATCCAGTAGAAGATGACCGGACTGCGCGCTTTGCTTGCGGGAGAGTCTCCCCTGGACGGATTTTTCCGAGTTGCAGCCACGGTTAAGAGCCTTTCTTGGCCGCGAGCGCCGCGTCGATCGCTTTCTGCAATTGTTCCTTCGTAAAAGCGGCTTTCGCTTCCGTTCCGTTTATGAAAATCGTCGGCGTGTTTTTGGCCCCCCGGGCCTCACCAACCTTTCCCTCCACCATGATACGCGTCCGCAAGTCCGCGGCCTGACAATCGGCGCGGAAGCGCGCGACATCGAGCTTGAGGGAATCAGCATAGGACTCGAAGAAGAACTTGGCGTTGCTGACCCTGCTCCAGACTGGCTGATATTGATAAAGCATATCATGCATCTCCCAGAATTTTCCCTGTATCCCAGCCGCCTCCGCGGCCATCGCTGCCTCCATCGCATGTTGGTGCACCTCGAGAGGGAATTCGTGGAAAACGACGCGCATTTTGCCTTCGTATTGCTTTTGCACCTCGTCGATAGCCTTCGAGGTTGTGGCGCACGGCGGGCATTGGAAGTCGCCGTAAATCTCCAGAGTCACAGGCGCGTTGCGCGGACCGCGCACATGGAGGGACGGGTCCTCCGCCTCTTCCGCCGCCGTTGCTTTTCCCCCGGCAGTAGAGGTGGCGGGCTGCATTTTCGCCCGATAAACCAACGCCCCCAGGCCCACGGTGACGAGCCCCACGAGTGCGATGATAATGAAGGGAAGAAAACGTTTCATGGATCGTGCAGAATCTGACGCATGGGCCGCGAATCTAGTCACTTCTCCGCGCACTCAAAATAAAATCAAACGTCCTCTTCGTCTTTCGAGTTCGTCAGGCTGGCCCTTCCGGATGACTCGCTCCCCTCGAACGTATCCCGGCCATTCGTTGCTTTTCCGAGGGTGAATGTTAGCGTCGCCGCTCCGCGATGAGCCAAAATTACAAGGACACCCTCAACCTGCCGAAAACGGATTTTCCGATGAAAGCCGGGCTGGCCACGCGCGAACCGGAGATCCTTCGCAAGTGGGAGGAAAAGGGCCTTTATGAACGCATTCAGGCGGCGCGCGCTGGAGCGGAACTTTTCGTCCTTCATGACGGTCCGCCCTTTGCCAACGGCGACGTCCACATGGGCACGGCGCTGAACAAGATCCTCAAGGATCTGGTCGTGAAGTCGAAGACCATGCTCGGGTATCGCGCGCCCTACGTGCCGGGGTGGGATTGCCATGGGCTGCCGATCGAATACAAGGTGGTAAAGGAATCGCGCGGGCTTTCGCCGGTCGAAGTGCGAAAGCGCTCGGAGGAGTTTGCGCGCAAATTCGTCGATATCCAGCGGACGCAATTTAAACGTCTTGGCGTGACCGGCGATTGGGAGCGGCCGTATCTTACGCTCGACCCCGCTTACGAAGCGGAAATTCTGCGCACCTTTGCTGTGCTCGTGGAGCACGATCTTGTTTACGAATCGAAGAAGTCGGTCTTCTGGAGCACCGGCGCCCAGACTGCGCTCGCGGTTGCGGAGGTCGAATACACTGACCGTGAGGACACGGCGGTCTATGTGAAGTTCCCCATTGCCACTGGGCCGCTGAAGGGAAAGGCGAGCATTGCTATCTGGACCACGACGCCGTGGACGCTGCCGGCGAATCTTGCCATCGCGGTTGCGCCCAAAGAGATCTACGCGGTTCGCGAGTTCACGAAGGAGGGCCGCTCCGAGACGCTTCTGCTCGCTGCTTCGCTCGTGGAAAAATTTTGCGCGGCGACGGGCTGGGAGGCAGTCGGGGAGCCGGTGCAGACATTCCCCGGGCACAAGATCGAAGGCATCGGGGTGCAGCATCCATTCCTGCCGCGCACCGCCATCGTCCTGACCGCGGATTTCGTCACCATGGACACCGGCACGGGCGCGGTCCACATCGCACCCGGTCACGGGGAGGACGACTATTCGTTAGGCAAAAAGAACGGGCTGCCGATTTTTTCACCGGTCGATGATAGAGGCCGCTTCACTGATGAAGCGGAGATGCCGGAGCTGACGGGCAAGTATGTTTTCGACGCGAATCCCGACATCGTCGCTCTTCTGCGGGAGCGCGGCATGTTGCTGGCGGTCGAAAATTACCAGCACTCTTATCCCTACTGCTGGCGATCCAAAACGCCGATTGTTTTCCGCGCCGTTAAACAGTTCTTCATTCGCATCGACGCGCTCCGGGGTAGAGCGCTGGAAGCGATCAAGCAGGTGAAATGGATTCCACCCTGGGGTGAAGCGCGTATCAGTGGAACGGTCGTGTCGCGGCCGGATTGGGTTATCTCGCGACAACGAAGTTGGGGTGTGCCGCTGCCAGTTTTCTACTCGGCTGAAGGCGAGGCAATCCTGAATGCCGATTGGATTCGCAAACTGGCGGATCTTGTCGCGCAACGTGGCTCAAATGTTTGGTTCGAGCTCGATGATGCCGCCCTCGCCGGCGAGCTCGGTTTGCCGCAAGGCACCACGCATCGCAACGACACAATCGACGTCTGGATCGATTCCGGCGTCAGCCACGCCGCGGTTCTCGCGAAACATCCCGAGTTGCGCGATCCGGCGGACATGTATCTGGAAGCGACGGACCAACACCGCGGCTGGTTTCAATCATCGCTCATGATGAGCGTCGCACTGCATGATCGCGCGCCATACAAGACCTGTGTCACGCATGGTTTCGTCGTTGATGTCGACGGGAAGAAAATTTCCAAGTCGAGCAGCTACAATAAGCCAATGGACGCGGGCCATTTCGTCGGCCGGCATGGTGCCGATCTCGTTAGGCTGTGGGTCAGCAGCGTCAACTACACGGACGACGTGCCATTCTCAGAGGAAATGTTCACTCGCCTCGGCGATGCTTATCGCCGGATTCGCAATACCCTCCGTATCTTGTTAGGCAACCTGTCGGATTTTCCTGTAGCCGGGATCGGTGACCTCGGCGAGGACGGCACCGCTGCAGGTTCACCGGGATCACCGATCCCGGCTACAGAATTCACTCTTATCGATCGCTGGATTCTCGATCGCCTCCAGGAAGTAATCGGAGAGTGCCGGGCTGCCTACGACGCCTACGAATTCCACAAGGTTTACCACACCCTCAACCAATTCTGTGCCGTCGACCTGAGCAGTCTCTATGTCGACATCACCAAGGACCGCATGTATTGCGACGCCGTCGATTCCCCGCGGCGACGGGCGACGCAAGCGGCGATGCGCCAGATCTTCGAAGCTCTTTGTAAGCTGCTTGCCCCGATCCTCGTCTTCACCGCCGAGGAGGCCTGGAGTTATCTCGGCGGGGCTGACTCAATTCACTTGGAATTATTTCCCGAACCACAGGCCGAGCGGCGCGATAAAGTCGTGCGGGAGCAGGTCGAGGAACTTCTCAAACTCCGCGGCGTCATTGGCCAGGCTGTGGAAAAGGCGCGCCAGGAAAAATTGATTGGTAACGCGCTCGAAGCCGCGGTCGTCCTCAATTGCGACGAGCGCCTGGCGGCATTCTGGCCGCGCGAGGAACTCGAAGAGTTCTTTATTCTAAGCGACCTGGCCCTGAAGCCCGCTCCAGAGCCTTCCGCTACCATTACCCTGACGCCGCACAAAAAGTGCGCGCGCTGCTGGCGCCATCGGCCGACTGTCGGCAGGATCGCCGCTCATCCGGAGTTGTGCGATCGCTGCGCCGCAGTCGTGGATAAGAAATGACGGGACGCAGCAGATTCCGGGGAGCGAACGCGCCCAAATGAAAATCTTCTTTTTCCTCACCCTGCCGCTCTACGTTCTCGACCAGATCACGAAGCGTCTTGTGCTGCGCTTCATCGATCCTTCCGATCCGCACGTTATCATTCCCAATTTCTTCACGCTCGTACACGTGACAAATAACGGCGCGGCCTTCGGCTCTTTCCGCAACAACAACGGATTCTTCGTCGTGCTTTCCTGTGTCGCGTTTGTGATTGTGACCGTCCTGCTCTTGCGCCGCGAACCGCGTGATCCCTGGCGACGAGTCGCTCTCGGCCTGCTCATGGCCGGGATCCTTGGCAATCTCACTGATCGCATCCTGCACGGTCACGTCATCGATTTCCTTCTCTTCGATTTGCACCTGCCCTTCGCCAATCCCTGGCCGGCTTTCAATGTCGCCGATTCCTGTATCTGCATCGCGGTGGCTTGCTTCATGGTTTATTCCTTTCGCGACTCGCGGCGGAACGTGCAGACAAATGCCGGGTAGCGCACGCGTCTCGCCTTAAGTGTCTCGCCTGTAACTTTTTGTCGGATAAGCGCATAGCCTGGCGGGCTCGGCTTCAAGGGAAAGTTCGTCGCGGAGAGGCACCCCGTGCAGCACGCGAGACGCACGCGCTACCCCAGGACTCGACAGCCAGAGCGCAAACGGCGAGCGTAACCGCGTGAAATCCGGTCGCTCAAACGAGAAGTTGACGCCGATGGAAATAACCGCGCGCGCGCTCGTCGACCGGCTGCGCGCCGCCGGGCAGATCGCCTACTTCGCGGGCGGTTGTGTGCGCGATTTGGTCCGCGGGCAGACACCGAAGGATATAGATATCGCAACCGATGCGCGCCCTGAAGAAGTGCAGAAAATCTTTCGGCGCACCCACGCGGTTGGAGCGCATTTCGGCGTCATTGTTGTCCTGGAAGATGACTGGCAGTTCGAGGTCGCGACCTTCCGTTCCGACGGTGCTTATCTGGATGGGCGCCATCCGGTCGCGGTGAATTTTTCTTCGCCGGAAGACGACGCGCGCCGGCGCGATTTCACGATCAACGGGATGTTTTTCGATCCGCCTAACGATGCCGTGATCGACTTTGTCGGCGGTCGCGAGGATCTGGCTGCCCGGATCGTTAGGGCAATCGGCGACCCGGCGCAACGTTTCGCGGAGGATCGTCTCCGGCTTCTCCGGGCGATTCGTTTCGCGACCGTGCTCGAGTTTGAGATCGAACCGATCACCTGGGAAGCGATCGTGGAAGCGGCGCCCGGCATCGGCGAGATCAGCGCAGAACGGATCCGCGAAGAACTGGTGCGGATTTTCCTATCACCGCAGCGGGTGCGCGGCTGGGATCTGCTCGATGCGAGCGGCCTCATGAAACAGCTTTTGCCCGAGCTCGAGGCGATGAAGGGTTGCGCGCAACCGCCGCAGTTCCATCCCGAAGGCGACGTCTTCCGCCATACCCGGCTGATGCTCGAGCTTTTGCCTGAGAAGGTTTCGCTTCCCCTCGTTCTAAGCGTTCTCTTTCACGATATCGGCAAGCCGCCGACCAGCTCGGTCGACGAAGCCGGCCGCATCCGCTTCAACGGCCACGATCGCGTCGGTGCGGAAATGACCGAAGCGATCATGCTGCGGCTCCGCTTCTCGCGCGCTGAAATTGAAGCCACGGTGGAAGCGGTCCGGCAGCACATGGTCTTCAAAGACGTGCCGAACATGCGTCTCGCGAAACTGAAGCGCTTCATGGCGCGGCCGACTTTCCTCGACGAGCTCGAACTCCATCGGGTGGATTGCGCGGGCAGCCATGGGATGCTCGACAACTACGAATTTCTCCAGCGCAAACAGGCGGAATTCGCCAACGAACCAATCATCCCGCCGCCGCTCGTTAGGGGCGACGACCTCATCGCTCTTGGCATGAAACCGGGGCCGCGCTTCCGCGAAATTCTCGAGGCGGTCGAGACGCGACAATTGGAAGGCGAACTGTCCGATCGTCGACGAGGCCCTGGCCTGGGTAAAAAAGAAATACCCGTTAGGCGAAACCTAACGGGTATTTTGCGGGAAGAATCGGACTCCGAACGGCGAGGCTTAAGGAGGCAGGGACGTGCCGCGTTCTGATTTAACCAGCCTGACGTCGTCATTGCTGACGTTGCCGTCGACCGTTCACATCGGTGCGGAAGTTGGAATTAGTGACCGGCTGGCCTACCTGAGAAGTAGTCTGCCGAACGTCCTTAGAATTAACCACGCCATCGCCGTTGGTGCTTCCGATAAGCAGGCCCATCGTCCCGGAAGCCGTCCCAGTCGCTCCAGTGGAATCCATAGCATCGGTTAGGGTAACAGTGAGGTACTGGGCGTTCGGCACCGACTTCACACTGGCGGTGCATTGATTCGGGTTTGGCCCGAGGCGGACCGAGCCGGTGTTGATTGAGCCACAGGAAACCATCGAATTCACGAAGCTAAACACGAGCGTGTAAGCGTTGTTCTGGCCGCCGCTCCGGCATTCCACCCCAGTACCATCAGAGGGAAGATCGATGTCGAACGTGCCGGCCGTGCCATGAATTTTTCGCGAGACAACGCCCGTCAGCATAAGCTCTGCAGAGGGCAGTGGCCAGACATAGGCTCCGCGGCTCCGCGTCCAGACCGAGAGGGTAGTAGAGCCGCGATCAATCTGCATGTCCCAGACCATGGAGTGGGGCAGTCCGTTTTCGAAACGCGTCCAGGTCGGGGTCGCCGCCGTGATGTCATCGGTGGAGTAGACACCCCAGTCCGTGCCGGCGAAGACCTGTTTCGGAATCTTCGGGTTGACGATGACTGAGTCCACTGGGATATCCGGCAGGTTGCCCGGTCTTATTCAGCCACGTAAACGATCCACAAGTCGCGCCGCATGTCACCTGGAAAAGGTGACCCGGAGTGGTTGGCGTATTGGCGTTAAAACCACCGACCGCCGCATATCCAACCGGAACATTCGCCGCCGGGACCGAGGGATCGAGGGCGATGCCGAGGATCGGGCGGTTCGGCAGAATGGCATTGGCGCCGGTGACGTTCACCCAGTTACCCTGGGCCTGAGTGCCAGTGCCGAGATTGAATCCGATCTGCACGTTACCGTCGTTCGTGCCCACGATCGCCACGCTCTGGAACTTAGGTGAATATTTGACCTGGGTAATAAAGGAACGGCTGCCCAGTGTGTTTTTCGTTAGGTTCTGGGTCGTCGGATTGTTAGTCACATACCAGGTCACAGTGCTGGCGGCGTTACCGGTAATTGTTTCCCAGACTCTGGTTGTGCCCACGACGAGATGACCGCAGCCTCCCGAGGTGCCCGCGGGCGGACAATCGTCACCGCCGGCAATTCCGCCACGGAAGAGATTGATCGGCAGAATAAACGATTGTGTATCTACGCCGTACCAGCCACCTGACTTAAAAAGCCATGCGGCACCGCCGGCAGTGCAGTTACTGGTGCAACGGCTGAGACCGCCGCTGTTGTTGCCGGCCCAATAACGGAGGCTAGATCCAGTGCCAATTGGGTCGATCTGTCCGGAGAACCCGTCGCCGCCCACACCAAGTTGCCATTGGACGGGGCCAGTCGGACTGCCGGTAAATGTGACAGAGCTGGGTCCATTGTCCTGCGCGCCGCCGATCGCAGAAGGTGTCGCCGCAGTAGCGAAATTACCGCTGATGTCGCCGGAATAAAACTCTATTGTATTGAGGCCAGTGTCCATGTTGAACCAGGTTGGTCTGGTCGTGTTTTGAACGGCCGCATCGGCATTGGTTGTCCCGTGGATGCCGCCGTCGTTGCCCAGGAGGAGGATTTTCGACGAACCAGGCAGAAAGGCCATCGCATGCTGGTCTACATGAACAGGCTTGGGAGTAACGCCGCTGTAACCGCAGCTGGTGTCGTAAAAACCGGTCCCGGTGCGATTGGCAAGCCAGACGTCGAAGGTGTCAACGAAGACGCGGTCCGGATTGTTAGGATCGACTTCGACTCCTTGATCGTACCAATTCTGTGGATAATCGCCGGTGCCGGGAGAATTAGAACCTCCCCCCGAAGCAGCGCAGGACGCGAGCGAAGCGCCGGACGACCCGGCCATGAAGGTCCATGACGTTCCCCCATTGGCCGTGACCCACACGCCGAGCTGACACCCAGTCGTTCCGCAGCCAGCGTCGGTGTTCCAATCGATAGAACCGACCTGAGCATAGATGACACTCGGGTTGCTCGGAGCGACAGCGATGTCGATGCGGCCAAGATTATTGGCACCACCATCCGGCGGGCTGGAGCCACCGCAGAAAGTTGCGGTGCCACCAGTTATCGGATAGTTACAGGGAACCCCGTCGCCCGCATTCATGTTCGCCCCTGTCGTGTAGGGGCTGCCACTTACAGCGCTACCGAAAACGAAGCCATTCGAATTGCTCGCGATGGAAGTGAAGGTCGGGCAACCGCTCGCCGGCATGTTCGCGCTATAGATGCCGTTCGCGCCGTTCAATCCGAGGTCGTATTGGACTGCGGTGGGGAAGCCGCGGGTGCCGACCGCAGCGACAATTCGGGTGACGCCACCGCCCATATTGCTCAATTCAAGCCCGGTAATGTCCTGACGCTGGGTGGTGAACGAATTCGCTGCGCATTGCGTCCAGGAAACACCCGCATCGCGTGACAAATAAAGACCCTTCTTTGTCCCGGCGACGACGTTATTACGGTTGTTAGGATCGACCCGCACCTTTCCAACGGCATTGTATTGGGGGAATTGTCCCGGTGGCTCCGTATAGGCGACACCGAAAACGTCGGCGCCCAAGACCGTCCAGCTACTGCCGGCGTCGGTTGACTTTAGGATGCCCTGGCTACCCATCGAAAAGGAACCGTAGTTAAGGTCTCCCGTGCCGGCATAGATAGTGTTATGGTCGTTAGGATCGATCGTCAGGGTATCGATCGTGATCGTGGAAATGAGAGGATCATCCGTCACCACATTCCAGGTAGTGGTGCTGCTGCAACAGTTAGTGGTTTTCCAGACGCCGCCGCCGACACTGGCAGCGTAGGCCACGATGCTGCCATTGGTCGTGGTGGTCGGGTCAACAACGATGTCGTTGATGCGGCCCTCCGTCGTCGTATAGTCAAAGCAGCCCGAGCAACCAGTCATGTGCTCAGGCTGGGGACCGAGAGCGGTAAAGCTTGTGGTATTTAGAGAGGGGCCACTGCCGTCTTCTTTTGCGGGGAAAACGCCTGCCGGAACGGCTTGCGGGAGGAGTGCATGTTGGGCCGCAGCCTGGCGCAACCAGGCCGGATCGAATTTACCTGTCGGATAGGTTAAGCGATCGTTCCAGAACTGTTCCAACTCGTTGAGATCGGCAGATTCCCGCTGGGGGTTGTCACGGAGCGTTGGGATGTCGCGCTGCGCGCTCGGTGCTTTTTCGTTGTACTCGGTCGCCTTTTCGAAGGCGAAAACCGCCAGCGCAAGGCCTGCCATGCACAAGCAGAGCGCCAGCAAAACGCGCAGGTACAGAAAGCCGACTTTTAAGTGTGATTTTATCTTCATTTGGTAGCCTCCGTGAATGCCGGAGGAGTCTTTCGTCCAGAACCGGGCATCGAATTTCCAATCGCGTGTATCCGACTTTCAAGGCTTTGTCACGCTTTTTCGTTCGAAGATGGCAAAGATACTCGGGTTCGGGTCGCCGCTGCCCGCGCTATAAGCGCTCACGTAGAGCCTGGACTCGTGCTCCTCCTCGTGATCGTAATCGTGCTCGACCCAAGAGCGTCTCGATTATGAGCACGATCACGAGCAGGAGCACGAGTTATGGGTTCACTCTTGTTTAATGCCAGGAGCCGCAGAGCGGAAAGGGCGAGTTGCTGATGAGGGTGCTCTGCGGTTAATCTGCTCCGGTGAAAATCCTCATGATCAGCAGCGAAGGCTGGCCGCTCGCCCGGTCCGGCGTGCTGGCTGATGTGCTCGTCGCTCTGCCGAGAGAACTGAAGGCCCGCGGGCATGAGATCGCCCTCGCCATGCCCTATTACCGCGAGATTCGCCAGAACAAGAAAATCAAGACCAAGCCGCTTCGCGTCAGCCTTGATATTCCATTAGGCGAAAAGCTCCTCGCGGCCGATGTGCTCGAAGGGCGTACCGCGGAGGGTCTCCAAATCTTTTTCGTCCGCTGCGACGAACTTTTTGATCGACCCGGGGTCTATCTCGAAAAAGGCGAGCCTTATCCGGATAATGCGGCCCGTTTCATTTTCTTCAGCAAAGCCGCCGTCGAACTCGCCCGGCGCATGAGTCCGACTCCGGAAATTCTCCATTGCCACGACTGGCCGGCCGCCCTCGTGCCCGTTCTGGTGCGCGACCGTGGGTTGCCGTTTGCCACAGTGCTCTCAATCCATCACCTCGCCGACCAGGGCAGCTTCGATAGCTGGGATTTTCCTCTGACTAATTTGCCGGGGCGTTACTTTGAGCCGGGCGGTGTTGAATTCTTCGGCCGGCTCAATTTGCTCAAGGGAGGAATACTTTTCGCGGACCGGATCGTTGTCTCGAGCGAGCCTTACGCGCATGAAATTCAAACGCCGTCGTTAGGCGAGGGCCTCGACGGCGTCCTCCGCGAACACGCCCATCGGCTTGTCGGGATCGTGGGCGGCGCCGATTATCGGTGTTGGAACCCGTTGACTGATCCGCTCCTTCCGGTTCGCTACGGGCCGGACCGGCCGGAACTCAAGGCCGCTTCGCGCAACGCCCTGCTCGATCAGCTCAAACTCGCGCCCGCTCCGCGCGGTCCGGTTTTTGGAATGGTCACGCGGCTGGTCGGCGCCAAGGGCTTCGATATTCTTCTGCCGGTGCTCGATCGCCTCTTGGCCGACGACGTGCGTCTCATCATTCTCGGCCGGGGCGATCCCGCCTACGAAACGGCGCTGGCGATTGCGGCTCGCAAATATCCCGATCGCCTTGCTTACCAGCACGATTACGATGAAGCGCTCGCCCATTTGATCGAGGGCGGAAGTGATCTCGCCCTCATTCCCTCGCGGGTCGAACCGGGCGCCTTCAGCGCAATGCATAGTTTGAGATACGGTGTCCTTCCGGTCGCGCGCGCAATCCGAGGGGTGGAGCAAATTATTCTCGATTACGATCCATCGACTGACTCGGGTTACGGTTTCCTCTTCTATGAATACGGCAGCGAACCGTTCTGGGATGCGATCAAACGCGCCCGCGAAGTCTTCGTGGACCGAACGGAATGGGAGCGCCTGATCAAGCGTGCCATGGCCTGTGATTTCTCCTGGGCGCTGGCCGCGGAGCGCTATGAGGCGCTCTACGGTGGGCTGGTTGCGGGTCACTCGGCAGCCGCCTGACGCGGGCGCTGGCGAAGAGCGGGGCGTTCGCACTCATTGTCATCCTGAGCCGCGTAGACGGCGAAGGACCTCACAGTTGCAATCGCAGCGGAGGAACATCCATTTCAGCTGCGAGGATTGAAATCCCGGCCGTTGCTTCGCATCCGTGACGGCTCTCCGCGCTTCGCCGATCGGGATGACGAAGGCGCGCTGGCCTAACGAAGGCGAGATCTGGGTGATTTGTGAGATCAGCGAGGGTCAGACACCCGCGTTCCATCATTTCGGCAGCACATTGTTCGCCTCGGCGCTGCTGCCGTCGGTAAAGATGATCAGGTTACCGTTGCCGTGGACGTCGCCGGTTTCGATGAACCACGGCTGGCGGGGCCACTGGTGGGGCGTGGTCGGTTTGTCGTCGAAGCTCATCGGGAAATAATCGAGCCGCGCATTTTGTTGCTGAAGGTAATCGGGATTGTGCAGCACTTCCTGGATGGCGGGACAGACCCAGGTCTGGCGCGTCGGGCCGAACGGCAGAAGGGCGTTGATCCAGGCGTTGGCGAAATCCTGGTCGCCCGTGTCGGAACTGCCGCGAGCGATCTGCGGCCAACTGCCGTTGCGTTGCAGGAAGAGATCGGCCGCGATGTAAAGGCTATGCAGGTTAGCGATGCATTGGACCCGTTGCGCGCGGGAGCGCATGCCGGCATAGACTGGGATGAGCAGCGTCCCAAGAATGCCGATGATGGCGAGGACGATAAGAAGCTCCATCAACGTGAAGGCCTCTCGCCCACGCCATTGGCCCGTCCTTTTCACACGCCGCCTAGGCCTGTTTGAATCCGAAGACGTCGTAGATGACCTCGCTGTCCACGTTGTTAACGGTGAGCGAGAATTGAACATCAGCGGTGCCAATGATGCGAAAATTGGATTTTACCTTTCCGAAGAGCTGACCGGAGGCGACGGCGACGACGGTTTCGGTGGTGAAGACAGGATTACCATTATCGTCCGTGCCGGTTTGAATGGTTATCAGGTAAGGGAAAGTGGCGTTGAGCAGAGCGGAAATGGATGCGCCCTTCGGGTCGATCAGACCTTGAATGGTGCCGGTGTAAGTTTGTCCGGTCTGAAAAATAATCAGGGTGCCGCTTCCCAGACCAGTTTGCGGAAAGACCACGCTGAAGAGCCCGATCGAGTTGGTAAATGGCGATTCCACAGGATTGGGCACCATGACCGCCGCATAAGTGCCGGTCAGACTCGCGGCAGTCGTCGGATAAGGCGGGCCGCCTTTAAGCGCGAAACATTGCGAAGCGAATAAGACATAGCAGAGCAGCGAACCGAGAAGCGCTTTCATTGCAGGGCAGGTTATCGGGCGGGCGCGCATGGGGTCAAGGCGAAAAGTTTTGGGGCCTCAATTTCCAGTCGAAGCTTGCACCCTCCTAATCCCGGCATTTCGCCGCAGGCAACTCAGACTGCGATCGGCGCTTTGATCGCCGGATGCGGGTCGTAACCGACGAGCGTGAAATCTTCGAATTTGAAATCGTGGATGTTGCGCACGGCGGGATTCAATTTCATCTGCGGGAGCGGGCGCGGTGCGCGCGCGTCAGTTGTTCGCGCGCCTGTTCGAGATGATTCCGGTAAAGATGCAGATCGCCAAAAGTGTGAATGAATTCACCGCTCGTCAGGCCGCAGACCTGCGCCACCATCATGGTGAGGAGCGCATAGCTCGCGATGTTGAAGGGCACGCCGAGAAAAAGATCGGCGCTGCGCTGGTAAAGCTGGCAACTGAGCGCGCCGTCCTGGACGTGAAATTGAAAAAGCGCGTGGCAGGGCGGCAACGCCATCGTCTCGACTTCGGCCGGATTCCAGGCGGTGACGATGAGGCGGCGACTGTCGGGGTTTTGTTTGATCTGTTCGATGACACGCTCGATTTGGTCGATGTGTTCGCCGTTAGGCCCGCGCCAGTCGCGCCATTGCGCGCCGTAGACGCGGCCGAGGTCGCCTTGCTCGTCGGCCCATTCGTTCCAGATGCTGACGCCGCGTTCCTGCAAATAAGCGACGTTGGTGTCGCCGCGCAAAAACCAGAGCAACTCGTGAATGATCGACTTGAGGTGCAGCTTCTTGGTCGTGAGAAGGGGAAAAGATTCGCGCAGATCGAAGCGGGCCTGGGCGCCGAAAACGGAAAGGGTCCCGGTGCCGGTGCGATCGTCCTTCGGGCGCCCTTTCTCGAGGACGAGCCGGAAGAAGATCGTGATATTCCCGCATCGGCCTAACTAACTACATGATGCGCCAGCGCGGCCGCTTCGTTTCCGGGTCGGTTTCCCAGAGGCGGACCCCGCCCGGATAAGCGTTGCGGTTGCTGCCGAGCTCGAAGTCGTCGGGCAGTTTCTCGATTATTTTCGCATTGCCGCCGCCGAGCACCACGTAGTCCGCGATCACCGCGAGCTTGAGTTGCTGGATTGCCTGCACCGTTTCGCGTTGCCACTCCTTTTTTCCAAGATGCTGAAGTCCCTCATCGCCGAGCCAGTCTTCGATGATTCCTTCTCCAAACGGCAGGTCGCCGAATTCAAGCGGGAGGACGTGGTTCTTCCAGACGAGGGCCGAGCCCAGTCCGGTGCCGAGTCCGAGGAAAAGCATGCGGCCACCGCCATGATAGCTGCCCAGCGCCTGGAGCGCGGCATCGTTAATTACCCGGACCGGTTTGCCGAGCGCTTTTCCAAAATCAAATTCAGCCCAGCCTTTCCCGAGATGCTTCGGGTCGGTCTGGATTTTCCCGTCGCGGACCGGCGCGGGAAAGCCGATCGAGATCGCCTCAAAGCTCCAGTCGCTCGTCACTTCCTTGATCTGCTCGACTGCTTCTTCGGGCCCGAGTTTTAAGCCGGAGGGAAATTTCCGTCGCTTCTCCTCCTGTGAAATCAACATTTTGACGTTCGAACCGCCGACGTCGATGACGAGAATTTTTCTGGTGCGGTCGTTAGGCGTAGCGGGCACGAGAAGTTATTAAGCACGAGCGCTCTCCAAGGCAAGCTCGCTCGCTACTTCGCCCGAATGAAATGGTTCAGGGGCGCCTTATCCGCGTTCGTTAGGCAACTTCCGGATGGGGGAGAGGCGCATTTTGGCGGCGCGTTGTTTCTCGGCCAGCTTTTTCGCCTGGCGCCGCGAATGTTCGCGGAACTGCAGCTGCGCCTGGGAGCGCGGAGCCCCTTCCTCGGGTTTCAGCCGCACATAGGTGCCGTCCGCCTGCAGCTCGCGCGCCTTGACGTAATCGGTCAGAAAACGGGGCAAAATTTCCTCGATCATTTCGGCGCGCAGAGGCGGCGACTCGATGGGGAAAGCAATCTCGACCCGGCGATAAAAATTGCGCGGCATCCAGTCGGCGCTCGCCAGGTAAAGATCAGGATTGCCGTCGTTACCGAAATAGTAGATGCGGCTGTGTTCGAGGAAACGCCCGACGATGCTGATGGCGCGGATGTTTTCACTCAACCCGGGGATCTTCGGCCGGAGCGCGCAAATTCCCCTGACGACGAGGTCGATTTTCACTCCGGCGCAGGAGGCTTCGTAAAGTTTCTCGATCACCTTCTCATCGACTAACGAATTCAACTTGGCCACGATCCGGGCGGGCTTCCCGGCCCGCGCGAGGTCACGCTCGCGCTCGATCAAGCCGATCACTCGCTGCTGGAGATCGAAGGGCGCGACGAGCAATTTCTTCAAGCCTGGGTAACCGGCCAGCCCCGTCAGGGTATTGAAGACAATCGCTACTTCCTCGGTCAGCTCCGGCGCGGTCGTGAAGAGACTGAAGTCAGTGTAGATGCGGGCGGTGCGCGGATGATAATTGCCGGTGCCGAGATGAACGTATTGGCGAAGCCGGTCGGGATCGCGCCGCACGATCAGAAGCGCTTTGCAATGCGTCTTCAGTCCAACCACGCCATAAACGACGTGGGCGCCTGATTCCTCAAGCCGTCGCGCCCACTGGATGTTGGCCGCTTCATCGAAGCGCGCCCGCAATTCGACCAGAGCGGTGACCTGCTTGCCGTTATTGGCCGCGTCGATCAGCGCCTCGACAATCGGCGAATCGCCGCTCGTCCGGTAAAGGGTGATCTTGATCGCGAGGACGAGCGGATCCTTCGCCGCGCTTTCCACTAATTCGACGATCGGGTCGTAACTTTCGTAGGGATGATGAAGCAAAATGTCCTGCTTGCGCATCGCCTCAAAAATATCGGCGTGCGGCGGGAGCGCGGAATCGCGCGCAGGCTGAAAAACGCGATCCTTTAATTTGGCGAAAGCGTCGTTCGCGATCAACGGCGCGAGGTGGGTCATGGAGAGCGGCCCGTCGAGCCGATAAAGATCAAGCTCGGTCAGGTTGAAAAACTCGAGGAGCAACTCCGAGAAGTCGTTAGGGCAATCGGCTTCCACTTCCAGGCGCACGGCATTGCCCCGGCTCGACCGCCGCAGTTCCTGTTCGATGCTGCGCAGGAGATTCTCGGCTTCTTCTTCATCGACATAGAGGTCGCTGTTGCGAGTGACGCGAAAGGCGTGCACGCCGTCGAGGATGAGGCCGGGGAATAGGTCAGCGACGTGCTGTTTAATGAGCGAGGCGAGATAGATGTAGTTCCAGCTTTCGTCGCCCTTCTCGCCGCGCGGCATGTGGATCAGACGCGAGACAGCTCGCGGCACCTGGACGATGGCGTGCATCGGCTGGCCGCCTTTTTTGGCTCGTGCCCTAACGAGCAGGTTATGGCTCTTGTTCAGGAGCTGCGGAAAAGGATGGCTCGCGTCCACCGCCAGCGGAGTGAGCATGGGAAAAACTTCCTGCTGAAAATAGCGGCGGGCCCAGGCGGCGCGCTTCGCGCTCAGCTCATCCATGTGATGAATGATGATCTGGTTCTCGCGCAGAAGAGGTTCGATCTCCTTTTTCCAAAGCTCGTATTGCTCCGCCACCATTTCGTGCGCGACCCGCTCGATCGCTTCGAAAGTCGCGGTCGCGCTCATCCCATCCGGCCCGACGTCGCTCGTCTCGCTCGCGATTTGTTGTTTGATACCAGCGACGCGGATCTCGAAAAATTCGTCGAGATTCGAGCTGACGATGCCGAGGAACTTGACCCGCTCGAGGAGCGGTTGCGTCGGATCCTGCGCTTCTTCGAGGACGCGGCGGTTGAACTCGAGCCAGCTCAGCTCGCGGTTAATAAAATTTTTCGGATCGGAAAAATCGCGCGGCGCACTGGCTCCATCCGGCCCGGGCATCGCCACAACGTTATCCGGTTGCTCGGCGGCGGGCTGGCTGACGCTGGACGGCATAACAAAAGCGCGCGGCCTCGCCGCGGCGGGCTCCAATTAACGCCCGCGCGCCGATCTCCGCAAATGTTGGCGTTTGACCGCGCGCCCCACTGCCCCTACACCTGCGCCCATGGCGCGAAAACGGAAGGGCGCAAAATGGTGGGAACGCGAGATTCTGGACTGGGTCGCGGTCCTGATCGCTTTCTGGGGGATCGTGGCGGTCTTCTGCATTTTTATTATTCGCCGCCACGTCATCGAGTATCACCTTGACCACACCTTTGGGGTGAACCAGCCGGAGTTCTTCGGTTCTGCTCTTGCCCTCTACAATCCGGTTCCCCTTACCGGAAACAAGCTCGAGCTGCTCCAGAATGGCGACGCCTATTTTCCCGCCATGCTGGCGGCGATTCGCGGCGCAAAGAAGACGATTAATTTTCAAGCCTACATTATTTATTCCGACAAGACGGGCTGGGCTTTTCGTGACGCGCTGATTGAGCGCGCCCGCGCCGGTGTGGAAGTGCGCATTCTGCTCGACGGCCTGGGTTCGGGTTGGAAGCTAAACAACTCCGACGTCCAAATGATGAAGGACGCGGGCTGCAAGTTTGCCTATTACCATCCGCTTCTTTCCTGGCGGATCGATCGCAGCAATCGCCGTTCGCACCGGCGCGTCCTGGTGATTGATGGAAAACTCGGTTTCACCGGCGGGGTCGGGTTCGCCGAACAATGGTCGGGCCATGCGCAGGACCCAAAGCATTGGCACGATGTCCAGGTGCGGGTGGAGGGCCCGCTCGTCAGCGCCTTGCAAAACGCTTTTGAGGAACATTGGATCAAGACCTTCGGCGAAACCCTGAGCGGCGCGGATCAATTTCCCGCGCTCCCGCCGGCCGGTGGAATGAACGGCCAACTGATCGCGTCGCATTCCTTCTCAATGGCGCCGATACCGCTGACCCAGGCAGTCGCGTTCGCCGCCGCCGAGAAACGCATCTGGATTACGAACGCTTATTGCGCTCCGAGTTCGGACCAGGTCGACCTTCTCGTCAAAGCGGTGCAGCGGCATGTTGATGTGCGCTTTATCGTGCCGGGACCGCACAACGACCAGCCCCTGACGAAAAGCGCCGGCCGGACCGCGTACGGGCGAATGCTCGAAGGAGGGGTGCGAATTTTCGAGTATCAGCCAACGATGATTCACACCAAGGCAATGGTGATCGACGGGATGTTCTCCCTTATTGGCTCGTCGAATCTTGATCCGCGCTCGTCGCAGATTAACGAGGAACTCGACCTTGCGATGTACGATGCGGAGTTCGGACAGAAAATGGAGGCGATGTTTGAGGGCGATTTGAGGCGTTCGACTGAATACACGCTTGAGCAATTCAGAAATCGTTCGCTCTGGGAGCGAACTACGGAGTGGCTAATGGTTCCGTTCCGTTCGCAGTTGTGAGTGGCGCGCTGGGGTAAATGCCGTCGCGGGGTTAGTGTTGTCATCCCGAGCCGGCGCCGACGAGGGACCTCTCCGATGCAATGGGCGCGCTCTCATTCCCGAAACCGGGGATTTCAGTTGTGAGGTCCCTCGCCGTCTACGCGGCTCGGGATGACACGTTAGAGAGCGCCTCGGGGTGACAAAGAAATTAGAGCGGCTCGCCTTCGGAAAAAGTTTGCAGCACCTCCAGCTCCGGCGAGAACACGACCAGATCCGCATCCATTCCCTCCATGAGCGTGCCCTTGTTTTTCCAACCCATCGCCCGCGCCGGCGTCTCCGTCGCCATGCGCACGACTTCGCAGAGCGGTAAGCGAAGTTCTGTCACCATCCACTTCACGAGATCGATCATGCGCGAAGAACTCCCGGCCAGCGCCGAACCATCCGCCAGCCAGCAGGCTCCCCCGTGCACAACACAATCGTTACCGAAAAGTGAAAAATGCGTCTCGTTAGGCAAACCGGCCCCCGCGATCGCGTCGGTCACGAGGCAAATTCCAGCGGCCCCTTTCGTCCGGTAGAGCATTTTCATCAGGGTGGTCGAAACGTGCCGGCCGTCAGCGATCAGTTCGCAAAAAATCGCCGGCTCACTGAGCGCGAATTCGAGCAAGCCCGCGACCCGTTCGCGCCCCCGGCGACGGGCGGAAGACATGCAATTAAATGTGTGTGTCACCTGCCGCATGCCGTGCTCAAATCCAGCCCGGGCTTCCTCGTCCCAGGCGTCGCTATGCCCGCCGCTGCTCGCAATCCCCAACGTCGTTAGGCGAGAAATCAAGTCGCACGCTCCCGCTACCTCCGGAGCAAGCGTCACCCGTTTGATCGCCTTCGGTCGCTCCAAGAGCTGCGCTACCAGCTCAGGGCGCGGCTCGACGATGAATTCCTTCCGCTGCGCGCCGTGTTTCTCAGGCGAAATAAACGGTCCTTCGACATGCGCACCGCGCAGTTGCGGGATTTCACCCTGAGCCCGGTCGATCGCGTCCACGACCCGCACGATCTCAGCAATCGGCGCAGTCACCGTCGTGAGCAAAAGCGAGGTCGTGCCGCCCGTGGCGTGGTAGGCGCAGATCGCGCTGAAAGGCCTCCGTCGTTCCCTCCATCGTGTCACGGCCGACTGCGCCGTGGACGTGGAGATCGATGAATCCGGGCGCGAGAAAATTCCCTCCGAGGTCGATTACGTTCTCGTCGCGCGCGTCAATTTCCGGCCCGATTTTCGCGATCTTTCCTTCGCTGACGCGGACCGAAAGGCCGTCCGCCACCCGGTCGGGGAAGATCAGTCGTCCATTGGTAAAGATCATGGGCGGGAGCATCATTGCGTTTACCGGGGCGGCAGTCCATCATCCTCCTGCAATGAACCCCGAGTTCGAGGTCGCGATCGTGGGCGGCGCTTTTTCCGGCGCGGCTACCGCCCTGCTGATCAAGCGGCGTCGGCCTGAAACCCGCATCCTTATCATCGAGAAGGCAACCGAATTCGATCGCAAAGTAGGTGAATCGACGACCGAGGTGAGCAGTTGTTTCCTGACCCGGATCCTTGGCCTGACAAATTATCTGGGACACGAACAGCTGGCCAAACAGGGGCTGCGGCTCTGGTTCGCAAATCGGCCGGATCAACCCTTTGACGACTGCGTGGAAATCGGAGCCCGTTATCAGGCGCGACTGCCGACCTTTCAGGTGGATCGCTCGAAACTGGATGGACACCTGCTCGAGCTGGCGCGCGCCGCCGGATGCGAAGTGTGGAAACCGGCCAAGGTCACGCGCTGTGAACTCGGGGACGGCGAAGGGCAATCGCTAAGCGTGAACGTCGCGGGTGAAGAGCGCGCGGTGCGTTGCCGCTGGTTAATCGATGCTTCCGGCCGGAGCGCGTTTCTTGCGCGCAAGCTCGGCCATTTTCGCCAGAACACGGCGCACCCGATTAACGCCGTCTGGGCGCGTTTCACCGGGGTGAAAGACTGGGACAGCTATGAGTGGCGAGAGAGGTTTCCAGATTACGCGGCCGCCTCGCGCACGGGGCGGGCGTGGGCGACCAACCATCTCATGGGCCACGGTTGGTGGTGCTGGATCATCCCGCTTAAAGGCGGCGATTTCAGCGCTGGGCTCGTTTACGACAGCCGTATTTTCACTTTGCCGGACGGAGAAAATCTTGGCGAACGTCTGCGACAACACATCCTGGCTCATCCGGTTGGGCGCGAGATTTTCCGGGATGCGAAAGTCGTTGAGCACGACACCCGCGCTTATTCCGCGCTCCCATATTACAGCACGCAAGTCTGCGGAGATGGCTGGGCGATCGCGGGCGATGCGGCTGGTTTCATTGACCCGCTCTATAGCCCGGGGCTCGATCTTTGCGGCTATACCAGCGCGATCGTAAGCGATCTCGTCCTTCGCTCGTTAGGCGGAGAAGACGTCGCGATGCGACGCCGCTATTACAACGAGCAGTTCGCGACGACTTATCGTTACTGGTTCGAGACGCTCTACCAGGATAAATATTTTTATATGGGCGAGGCCGACCTCATGTCGGCTGCATTGCTCCTCGATGTCGGGACTTATTTTATCGGACTTGTCAGGCCAATCTACGCCAACCCGGAGCGCTCCTTTCTGCAACTTCCTTTTGAAGGAACGCCCGGGCGCCTTTTTGCCGCCATGATGAAGTTCTACAATCGGCGTCTGTGCGCGCTGGGTCGGAATCGCATCGCGCACGGCACATTGGGAATGCACAACGCCGGCTGGCGCGAACTTTATGACGGCTTCGTCCCTGACATTCGATTGCACAAACTGATCCGGAAAGGACTGCTGCGCTGGTGGAAAGCGGAGGTGTTAAACCTGCGCTTTCTTTTTATGGCTCGGAAACCGATTCCGCGCGCGACGGCCCCGAGGGCGGTCGAGGCCTGATGGCACGGGATTGGGGGCGCCGCTTCGCGGTGCGCAGTGTTCTCTGGCGGCACTATCTGGACTTTGGCGTAAGCAACGTCCCGTTCTACTTGCGGCCGATCACGATCTTTTTTTGGATCATATTCTTCTATTTCTTCGCCGCGCCCGCGCGTCGGGCGGTCTTGAGCAACCTAAAAGTGGTGCTGCCCGGTTCGAGCTGGTTGCTCAATCAGGCGCGAGCCTGGCTGACGCTTTACAACTTTGCCTGGACGATCGCCGACGCCGCCGATTACAAGCTGGCCCGGACCGAATTCGCCTACGAGGTGGAGGGCGAGGAATTTCTCGACCAACTGGCCTCGTCGCCACGGCGCGATTCTCCTTACCGCGCACCTTGGTAATTACGACCTCGGCGCAGTGGTTTTTGCGCAACGCTATCAACGCGAAATCCGGATGGTGCGCGCGCCGGAATCCGACCAACAGACGGCGCAACATCTCGATCGCTCGCTCGAGCGCGCGGGGGAAGGCGCGGTCAAGGTGGCTTACAACACCTCGAGCATGGCGCTCCCGCTCGACATGCTCAACGCCATTCGGGCGGGTGAGATTGTCTCCATCCAGGGCGATCGCCCGGTGCCGAACGTCTCCCAGCGCGCGACCCGCCTTTTTGGAGAGATCGTTTGTCTGCCGGACGGGCCCTTCATGCTCGCCCTTGTTGCGCAGGTTCCGATTTTTCCAGTCTTCATCGTGCGCACTGCCTTCCATCACTACAAGGTTATCGCGCATGCGCCGATTCACTGTCTCCGTGCCGAGCGCGAACGGGAAGCAGCGATTGAAGAGGCGATGGAAGTTTGGTCCCGGACCCTGGAGAAAGTGATCGCCGAGCATTGGTCGCAGTGGTTTTCGCTCGTGCCGATTTTTTCGACACGATGAAGGCGGCCAGCACGCGCCCGCATGGTTACGCCTTTCCCCTGTCGCGGATGGTCGCACGGCTTACGGGACGCAAGCCGCGCCGCGGCGAGTTCAGCGGTGCGGAGGCCTGGGGATTGGGCCTGGTTGTTTTTGGAATCTGCTGCGTCTTCGTCGCCCGCGCGCTTCTTCCGTTCGTTAGGCCAAGTGCACTTTATCTGATTGTTCTCTTCGTCCTGCCTTTCGCGACCTGGATCGCGTTTCTGTTGCTTTATTATCTCAACTCGCTCGTCATCACTCTCTTGCGCAAACTCGGACTTTATTCCGCCGCGACGAACAATCCTTTTCAGCACATCGTGATCATGTCGCTCACAAGCCTGATCGCCCTCCATTTCGTCTCTGAAAAGCCGACCTGGGTAACATCGTTAGGCGTTTTCTGGCTCGGACTTTTGTCGCTCAATCTTCTTTCGATCCTGATTGAGAAA
Organism: uncultured Verrucomicrobiae bacterium; assembly: GCA_963771865.1. GTDB lineage: Bacteria > Verrucomicrobiota > Verrucomicrobiia > Chthoniobacterales > UBA10450 > Palsa-1392. The sequence goes on along the minus strand of CAVYVJ010000003.1, from coordinate 18,882 downwards.
TTCCTTGATGATGAAGCCTGAGTTCAGTCGGCGTTTCATCCTCGGTTTCGCGGTGATCGCAGCGCTCTTTTTTCTCGCCGTGGTCGCTTTTCATCCCTGGATCGCACTCGCTGTTCTCTTTGCTTCGCACCTGCTTATTTTTTTTCCGACGATGGTCGCGAACTGCCAGTGGTGGGGGCCGGTTGTAACACATTTTGAAACGACGCGCGGCGAGGTTTGGCTGACGATTGATGACGGGCCAGACCCAATCCATACGCCGCGCATGCTTGAGATCCTGCGGCGTTTCGAAGCGAAGGCGACCTTCTTTGTTATCGGCGAACGCGCGGCAAAATTCCCGGCTGAACTGGAGTCAATTCGCGCGGCCGGTCACGAGATTGCCAATCATACCGCCTCGCACCCGAGTGGCACATTCTGGTGTCTGCCTCCCTCGTGGATTGCGCGGGAGATCGATCAATGTGGAATTTCCAGCAGCTATTTTCGAGCACCCGCCGGTCTGAAGAATTTTTTCGTCCATCCGGCGCTCCATCGACGCGGAATGGAGTTGGTCGGCTGGACGGTACGCGGCCTCGATACCGTGAGCCGGGACGTCGAGACCGTCGCAGCGCGCATTTTGCGCGGGGTGAGACCGGGTGCAATTATTCTTCTTCACGAAGGACGCCGCACCGCGGACGACCCAGATTTTCATCCTCGCTGCCTCGAGCGGACGCTCGCTGCCCTAACGAAAGCAAATTACTGTTGTATCCTGCCTAGGCCGGAACAGCTACGGGCGCGCGCCGGCGAAAAACAAAGAGATGATTGTTGAACGGCGTCCGTCCCCAAAGTGGTGCGACACTGCGCGAAAATTCCGCCTCATCGAAAGGCGCGCAGATCCGATCGCGAGTCGGAAAATGGAGCGAAGCCTTGATATTCCAGGTCGTGGTCTGAGCGAAACGTTCCGCCAGGTGGGTGAGCCAGAAACGCGCATTGCCGTCGCGTGGGCAATCGCGAATGATCAGCATCCCGCCAGGGGCGACCCGAGCCGCGAGCCGCTCCAGGAGCGCCACCTGTTGGTTGGGTCGGAGATAATGAAGAAGATCGAAAAGGACGATATCGCCAGCAGGGGCGATCGGGGCGCAGATATCCTGCTCGATGAACCTGAGATCGCGGTAGGCGTGCTCTGCAATAACCCGGGCGCGCTCGATTTTCCGCCTATCACGGTCGAGCCCGGTTATCGGCGTGAGGAGTTTTCGTTCGCGCAGATAAAAGGCAAGCAAGCCAACGCCGCAGCCGACGTCGACGAGGGGCTGACGGGACGCGCGCAATAACTCGAACGCGGCCGGAAAGATAGGATCGCTCCGCAACTTTTGGCCGGCATAGATGCGCAGCCAGCGTTCGCCAAAACGTGTCGCCACCCGAGCGCACGCTTCCTCATGCGCGCTCGCGGCCGATCCATTTTTCATTGCGTGACTTTTCTGCGCTGACAAACTGAATGTTCCAATGGGCGACCTTTTTTCCCAATACAAGGTCGACGATTTTTTTGACGAGATGTTTTCCGCGCCGGGAGCGGCGCGACCTCATTACAGCAGGTTGCTCGCGACCTTCAAGGAAATGGGCGCGGCAGATTTCGAGCGAAAGCGTGACCTGGCAGCGGCCAGTTTTCTCACGCAGGGCGTGACCTTCACGGTCTACAACGACGACCAGGGAACGGAACGGATTTTTCCATTCGACCTGATCCCGCGCATTATTCCGGCGCGGGAATGGGACCTGGTCGAAAGCGGACTCGCTCAGCGGATTACCGCGCTCAATCTCTTTCTACACGACATTTACCACGGTCAAAACATCCTGAACGATGGCGTGATCCCGAAGGAGATCATCTGGGAAGCGACGAGTTTTCGGTCGGAGTTCATGCACTTCGATGTTGCGCGCAACATCTACATCCACATTTGCGGGACGGACCTGATCCGTGATCGCGCGGGCAAATATCTCGTGCTCGAAGACAACGCCCGCTGCCCTTCGGGAGTCTCCTACGTGTTGGAAAATCGTCAGGCGATGAAGCGAATTTTCCCGGCACTCTTTTCCGAATATCGGGTGCGGCCGGTGGAAGATTACAGCCAGGAATTGCTCAATGCGCTCCGCTATATCGCGCCAACTACAGAGGAGCAACCGACGGTCGTCCTTCTCACCCCCGGCATTTACAACTCCGCTTATTACGAGCACTCATTTCTCGCCCGTTCCATGGGCATCGAGATTGTCGAGGGTCGCGACCTGGTGGTGCAGGAGGGTAGCGTTTTCATGCGTACGACCAAGGGGTTGAAGCGGGTCGATGTGATCTACCGGCGAATCAATGATGAGTTCCTTGACCCGCGCGTCTTCCGGAAGGATTCCGCCTTGGGTGTGTCGGGGTTGGTCGAGGCCTACCGCCGCGGCAATGTCAGCCTGGCGAATGCAATTGGCACGGGGGTGGCGGATGACAAAGTTGTCTATCACTTTGTCCCCAAGATGATCCGCTATTATCTCGGGCAGGATCCGATCCTGGAAAATGTCCCGACATATCTGGCGTCACAGCCGGACGATCTTAATTTCATTCTGGAGCACCTTCCCGAATTGGTGGTGAAAGCAGCGAATGAAAGCGGCGGCTACGGCATGTTAATCGGTTCCCAGGCCACGTTGGCGGAGCAGGAGGAGTTTGCGTCCCGGATCAGGCAGGACCCGCGCAACTATATTGCGCAACCGATCGTGGCCCTCTCTCGTTCTCCTTCCTTCTGTGATGACTCAATCCAGGGCCGGCACGTTGATTTACGTCCCTATATTTTGTACGGCGAAAAGGTAAGCATCATTCCCGGTGGCCTAACGAGAGTAGCTCTGCGTAAAAATTCCCTCGTGGTCAACTCCTCACAGGGTGGCGGGAGTAAGGACACCTGGGTCGTGGAGGAAGAAGAATAGTGATAGGTGACGAGCATTGTAGGGCGACCGCTCCGGTTGCCCAGGATCACAGGCAGGCGAAGCGCCCGCCCTACAATTTTGGTCTCTTGCAAACATGCTGAGCCGGGTCGCGGATTCGCTTTACTGGATGAGCCGCTACATCGAGCGGGCGGAGAATGACGCCCGCATTCTCGATGTTAACCTGCAATTGCTTCTCGATCTCGGGGGCGAAACGGACGCCATGCAACACTGGGCGCCGGTGATTGCTTCGCTCGAAGAAACCGAACTCTTCGACTCCCTTTATGACACGGCAGATGAGCGCTCGGTGATTGCATTCCTGTCGCTCCAGAAGAAGAATCCGAATTCGATTGTTTCCTGTCTAACCCTGGGGCGCGAAAATGCGCGGACGACGCGGGAGCAGATCTCCAGTGAGATGTGGGAACAGATCAACCGGCTCTATCTCTTCGTGCAGAGCGAGAACGCGCGGAAGCTGCTGCGAGCCAGTCCGCATGAATTTTTCAAGCGCGTCGTGACTGGCTCGCACCTTTTTCAAGGTATAACCGACGCCACCATGACTCACGGTGAAGGCTGGGATTTCATCCGCATCGGGGCGCTGCTGGAGCGGGCCGATTATACCTCCCGTATCCTCGACGTGAAGTATCATATCCTCCTTCCGTCGGGCGAAAGCGTCGGTGGAAACATCGACACGATTCAATGGATGGCGGTCCTAAAGTCGTGCAGCGCGCTCGAAGCTTACTGCAAACTCTACGTTAGCCAGGTGGCGCCGTGGAAGGTCGCTGAGTTTCTTATCACGCATCACGAATTTCCGCGCTCGATTCGCTACTGCATTGATTCTCTCGATCGGGTGCTTCATCGCATTTCCGGGGTGGACGAAAACCTCTACGCCAATGAAGCGGAACGTCTCTCAGGGCGGCTACGTTCCGATGTCGATTTCGTCACGATCGGGGAGATCTTCAAATTCGGCCTGCATGAGTATCTGGAGTCAATTCAAAAGCGGCTGGTGGAAGTAAGCGATGCGATGTATGCGACCTACTGTACCAGCCTGAGCACAGCCTGATGCGACGCCGTTGTAGCCTTGGGGGCGCTGAGCCCCGGCAGACCGTATGAGCTTCGGATGCTCCGTCATCGCGACCGGGGTCAACGCCCCCGGCTACAGACACAGTCGCGCTTCAGTCACTAGATCTTGCGCGAATCGTAGGCCCAGTGGAGCAACGCCTGGCGCTGTTTCGGACGACAACTGATGTCGCCCCGCCGGCAGTTCTTTCTTAACTGCGCGATATGTCGACGCACCGCGCGCCAGCGCTTGATCTGGCGCTGATCATCGGGACAGCGGCGGCCCAGGTAATAGCGACAATACCATTGAAACCATCCACGCGGATCTTCGTGGTATATCCAACCTTTCGCGCGCCAGACCGAAAGCGGCTGAGAGGCGTTAACTCCGAAGAAGTTGAGCTTTGGATCATGACGTTCGGAGCATAGTTTGGCATTTTCAAACCAGTCATCGGGAAATTCCGAAGCGCAGTCGGTCATGTACTTGCCGCCAAAGATACCGAGTCGAAGCATTTGCTTAGGAGTCAGTTCTGGTTTGAAGCCCGGCGCAAACTCCTTCCCGAAGGGTTTTGTGAGAAGATACCTGTAACCCCGCTGCATCCGGTCAGTGACGATGATTTGCTTCGGTTTCGATTTCATATCCGATGAGCCTGCCCCGGGCTCCTGTTAGCCGGGCGTTGCCTAAGAACTGACTTTCGGCAGTCACAGATCCGCGAGTTTTCCTGTGGGAGTCGGGTCGTCGGTGTGGCGGATTTGCACCCCGACTACACAGACGTCGTCGGCGAAGCTTTCGCTCTGCGAATATTTGCGAATGTCACCCAGCACCTGGTCAAAAAATTCTTTCGGCGCGAGGGCGGCGTGACGACTTGCCGTCGTACGCAGTTGTTCTTCATTGAAGAAAGCTCCTGTCGCATCCTCCACCTCGAAAAGTCCATCGGTAAAAAGCATGACGAGGTCGCCCTTCGCCATCGGTCGAGTTACCGTGTTGTAGGTCGCAGAGGGAAAGATTCCGATGGCTGGCCCTCGCGATTTGTCGCCGTCGAGCTTTTCGGCCAAGGCTCCGTCACGCCGAACGTGGAGTGCGCTGGGGTGACCGGCATTGGCGAATCTTAACTCCGCCCGTTGGACGTCGGCGACGACATAAAAACAGGTTGCGAACATCGTTGTGCCGGCCTGCTTAAAAATGACGGTGAGCGCGCGGTTGATGCGCGTGAGTAACTCGCCGGGTTCATGCGCAAGGGGCGCATGTTCTTCCACCAGCCCGCGAATCATTCCGGTGACAAGCGCAGAGCGCACGCCATGTCCCATCACATCGCAGATCAGGACGCCGGCGGCTTTCTCGCCGACCGGAAACACACTGAAGAAGTCGCCGCTCACATTGCCGGTGGGAAAATACAGGCTGAGAAAAGTCAAAGCACTTTCGTGCGGGGGCGCGCCGCGCGGGATCGTCGGAAATTGCTGCGGCAACAAGGCCACCTGCAGCTCGCGCGCCATCTGCAGTTCCTCTTCCATTTGCTGATTTTTTTCGCGCAGCTCCTTCGTGCGCTTTTGCACGCGCTCTTCCAATTGCGCGTTGAGCGCGAGCTAACTGTGCCTGGGCCAGATTGCTGGCCGTTTCCGCTCGATCGATCCGTCCGCCGACCACGCGCGAAACCTGCGACACGATAGCGGTGATCAAGACCGCGAAAGCGAGCGCTCCGATTGCCGATGTCACCGCGGGGTTCGGCCGGAGATTTTGCAGGATGGTGGCGCTCACCCAGCCGTCGATGAGCGCGGCCGCAATGATAATCGGCACAAAGGCGCGCAAGAGCACGGCCCGCGTGGAGTTGCCAAGGAAGCTGCGCAAGGGCCATCCCTCCGGACCGGCCAAAGCGACAAGGGCGATGCCACAAAGAAAAAATCCCCACGCCGTCGAGAGTGCGACGGGAATGATGGTGCCGCCGTAAAGCAATGGTGTGCCGTACCAGTAACCGACCAAAACCAGACCACCAAGAATAGTTGTGAGCGCACCCAGCGGGCCGGCTCGTTTCGAAAAGCGCAGCGTCGTTAACGCAAAAAGACCCAAGGCGCTAGAGATGAAGACCAGCGCGGTCAAGGGTGCCATCCGTCCAGTCGGTACGCCCCCAAACATCTCTGGATTTCGAACAAACCAGGCATCGATGCCGAAAACCCGGCCGCTCAGGAATTCCAATAGTTTCGCAGCGGCTAATACGAAAACGACTCCCGCCAGTATTCGTTCGACCCAAATCCGGCCGGGCTTTTTCGATTGCAGAAGCAGGCCAATCCCGAGAAGCGAAAAGCAAAGCGCTGTGCTCGGCGCCATGGGGATATAGCGAGCACGCACGCTCGCCAGCATCGAAACGCCGGCAATCCAGCCGATGAAAGTGAGCAACGCGAAGAGAAGAACGAGCGAGATACAGACCAGGGCCACGAGGCGAAAACGGCCATCGCTCACTGTTGTCTCGGGCATCGAACTGTTTGCCCCGATTCGGAAAGACTGTCCAGTGCTCACGCCGGCGATCTGCCGGACATTTTTTCGTAAAGGTCGGGCCGGCGATGGGCGAGAACTGGCATTCGCTTCCGGACCGTCTCGAGCACTTCCTGCGATAAGTCCGCGACGATTAGTTCTGCCCGATCAGCCGAAGCCGCCGCCACCACGACCCCGGCCGGATCGATCACCGCAGACGTGCCGCAGAACGGCGCGCCGTCATCCCGGCCGACCCGATTGGCGAGAACGACATAGCTTTGATTTTCGATCGCGCGCGCCATCGCCAGAACCCGCAAATGTTCGACCCGTGGAAAGGGCCAGGCCGAGGAGATGATAAAGACATTGCTGCCACGCTCGATCCCGAGGGCGCGATACATTTCGGGAAAGCGAAGATCATAACAGATCGTTAGGCCAAATTGGAATGACCCGAGCGCGACGCTGACCAGCTCGTGACCGGGCGCGCAGCATTTGTCTTCCTCGATCGGCGCGAAGAGATGGGTTTTGCGATATTTCGCGACGATCGTTCCGCTGGAACCGATCACGACCTGTGAGTTATAGATGTGAGCACCTTCTCTCTCCGATACGCCACTCACAATCGCCATCGATAAAGTGCGCGCGATCTTTTGCAGCTCGGGCACGGCACCTTCGCTCCACGGCGTCGCCTGCTTACGAATGACGTTCATTACGTAGCCGGTATCCACCATCTCCGGGAAGACCACCAACTCTGCGCTCGCGGCCTTGGCGCGTTCCGCAAACTCGCGCAGCGTGCGGAGGTTAGCGGAGAGATCCCCTGGACTGCAGGCGATTTGGGCGGCGGCGATCTTCACAACGAACCCTAACTGCATTTGCGTCGCTTTTCTTCCCTACTCCCCACTTTTTTTGCAATTCCGGGCGCTGTCTTCTTTAGGAAGTAGTGGAACAAAACTGAAAATGAACGGACAAATCCAACTATACGGAACTTCTACAACAGGAGTGGACCTGAGATGGACGGCATATGAGCCTCCTGGTGGTGGCCAACATCCCGCAGTAATTGTGTTACATCCCGGAGGATTCAAGACCGGGGCAGCGGGACCGCTTTATGTCGCTCAAGATCTTGCTCACGCAGGATTCCTCGCTTTAGCGACGGAGTATCGCCTGGCTCCGCCTCATGCTTATATGAACACGCCGACGCATCCAGCTCAGTCACAGAATTCGTTTAACCCCTCGGATGATGGGCACTACCCGGAACAGACTACGGATGTGCAAATGGCGATACGCGCTGCCAGGAGTGACTCGCGCTGCGATGGTCGCGTCTACGGCGTGGGCGGTTCGGCTGGAGCCTCACATGTCGCTTACATGATGGCAACAGGGACACCAGGAGATGACCAATTTGATCTGGGAGTTTGTTGCAGCGGTGTTTACAAACTGAATGACCAGGCGCACCTCGCTGTAAATTACCCTCCTGGCGAGACCAATTTTCATGACGCTTCTATGAACTATATTGGTTGGCCCGATACTTACCCGATCTATTCCCCACCGCAATTGAACGCGCTGTGGACTGCCTCCCCGGCTACATATGTCCATGCTGGCATGCCACCAATCTTCTTCATGGTTTCATCAGATGACGCTGGAGGAGTGGATACCTTCCAGTATGATGACTTCAAGACAGCACTGAGTGGCGTTGGGATAACCGAAAGTTTTTCCGCCAAGCCGCAACCCGGAACATACAAGCGTATGATAGTTCCGGTCACGGCTCAAACTCATGCTTTCAAATACTGGAAATCCAGCGCGACGGTTCTCGTTGGCTCTAAGAATGCGATAATTACCTGGCTAAGCTAGGTAACGGATCGCCCGTGGCGTCTCGAACAGACTTACTCCGCGCGCAATGCCACCATCGGATTGACGCGGGTTGCGCGCCGCGCCGGGACGAAACACGACGCCGCCGCGACGGCCGTCAGGAGCGCGGCAACAGTCGTATAGATGAAAGGATCAAGCGCATTAACCTTGAAGAGAATTTGCTCCAGTGCCCCGGCGGCGACGACGCCTAGAAAGAGGCCGGCGAAACCAATCCCAAGAGCGAGCCCGATGAGGAGTTGCCACGCGCCCTGACTCATTACCATGCGGAAAATACGGTTCGCATCCGCGCCCAGTGCCATCCGGATTCCGAATTCCTGGGTTCGCTGATTAACCGAGAAACTCATCACGCCGTAGAGGCCGACTGCGGAAAGGAGGAAAGCGACGACGCCGAAGATGCTGAAAAGCTGGGCAACCAGCCGGGGTCCGCTGAGGACTTCGGAATGGAAAGTTGCCGGGGTTCCCGGGAAATAGGTCGGCAAATCGGAATCAATCGCGGCGACGGCTTTGCTTAAGGCTGGCCCGAGCGTTTTAGCCGCCTGGCCCGCCTGCGGGCGGACAATGATGGTGCAGAATTGCGGCGCCGGACTTGCTCCGAGCAAAGGCGCATAGAAGCCGGCGCTATCGGCCTCGCGGTTAAATGGCCCTTGCATTAATGTGTCGGGCACAACGCCGACGATGGTGCGCCACGGCAGCGGCTGCGCCTCATTGTATATCCGAACCTGATGTCCGAGCGGACTTTGGTTGCCCCAATGTTTCCGCGCGAAGCTCGCATTTACGATCGCGACCGGCTGTTTCGCGTCGCTGTCTTCGAGGGTAAAATCGCGTCCCTCGAGAATTTTCAGCCCGAGCGTGGTAAAATAGCTGTCGGAAACCGCCTCAGAGTTCGCTTTCGGCCGGTCGCGCTCGGTCGCGTACTTTTGGCCGTCGATTTCGTACTGGCCGAAGTTATCGAAGGTCATACGAAACCGGTCAGTCATCGCCGCATTAGCGAAGGTCGGGTTGGCGCGGAGTGAACGCATGGCTCGTTTGAAGAACTCGCGTCGCGCTTCTTCGTTCGGGTAGGTGCCTTCGAAGAGACCCATGCGCGCGGCATAGACGCCCTCCTCCTCGTAACCGTAGTCGAGTTTCACCTGGTTGCGGATAGAGCGAATCTGCAGGGCCGAGGCGATGAGAAGCGCAGCGGTCATGGCAATCTGGCCGACCACGAGCACACGCGTAATCACGTTGACCAGGCGGCTGCTATTGCCGCGGCCGCCTTCCTTCATCATGTCGGAGGTATTACCGGAGGCAGCGAGCAGCGCGGGAATGAGCCCGGAAACAAGAGTCGCAAGGAGCACGATACCGAGGGTAACGGCAAGGACTCTGCCATCGATCGTGAACTGGATATAATACGGGAGCTGGAATTGTTGTGTACTGGTAATTTGCGCGAGCAGATCGACCGCCCAATAGGCGAGGGCAACCCCGACGATCGCGCCGAGCACAGCGATAAGAAAACTCTCGGTAAGCATTTGCCTGACGAGGCGCATCCGCGTTGCCCCGAGGGCACCTCGGATGGCCAGCTCGCGGGCGCGGAGCGCGGCGCGGCCGAATTGCATATTCATTACATTCACGCAGGCGATGAGGAGGACGACGATGACTGCGCCGAGCATCGCATACATGATCTGGCGTAGTTGCGAACCGGTGAAGGAGACGAGGAGCGGCTGCACACTGGCTGAGGTGTATTGCTTGTTGGTCTTCGGATTATCCTGCGCGATTCGCTTCGCGAGACCCACAAATTCCGCATTGGCCTGGTCGACGCTCACGCCTGTTTTCAGTCGTCCGAGGATTTGCGGTCCGTTTCCGGTGGGGTCACCCCGCGGCTTGAGCGGGAATTCGTTGTAGAGCGGCACCCAAAGTTCTTCCTGTTGCGGAAACTTAAAATTCGGTGGCATGACGCCAATAATGGTGGCGGATTTCCCGTTGATCCGGATCGCCTGCCCGACAATGTGCGGGTCACCGTTGAAATCGCGTTTCCAGATCTCGTTGCCAAGGATTGTGACCTTCTCGGTCCCCGGCTTGTTGTCCTCGGCGGTGAAGTCGCGCCCGAGGATCGGTTTCACGTCGATGATCTTGAAGAAATCCTCGGTCACATAGGCGCCGGTGTAGCGTTGCGGAGTTTTGTTGTAAGAAACGTTGATCGTCGAGCCGTTGAGATAGCCGGCCATGAGCGCGAACGATTTTTGGCCGGCACGCAGGTCTTCGTAGTCCTGCGAGGAAGGAATGTTACCGTTGCCGAAGTTGTTGTTTTGATCGGAAGCCTGCGGATCGATCAGGCCGACGCTCATCAATTCCTCGGGATGAGGAAAAGAAAATCCCCGCAGCATGATCGCGTTGACCATCGTGAATTGAGTCGTCACCCCGCAGATGCCGAGGGCAAGCACGATTGTCGCAAGGACGAAAAAGGTTTTGTCCTTCACCAGCATGCGCAAACCGATGCGAAGATCCTGAAGAAATGATTCAAAGAACATGGCAGTTAATAGGTTGATGGTTTGATGAAGTCGATTGGGGTCCGATCTTCTTGGAGGACCCGGCCTTGTTGATTGGATGCGCGAACCTGGCTCTTTGGATTCAGCGAAATTGGTTCAATCGAGCGCATAGAGGTAGCCGTCGGTGCTTCCGAAATAGACGATGCCGTCAACAATCAGCGGAGATGAGAAAATCGCTCCGATGCGCGAACTGCCGATCCGCCGCGACCAATGGCGCCTCTCGCCAATTGGAATGGTAAAGGAGGGGTTCGTTTAAGCTTCGGTCTTTCGCCAGGACCCAGCCCTTGTTTTCCTTTGAGGTTTCGGTTTCAAAATTCCAGAGAACCTCTCCGGTCTTCAGGTCACGCGCCTGGAGCGTGCCGTTGAGGACGCCGATCAAGACCACGTCGCCGGCGATCGCTGGCGACGAAAACATGTAGGCCTTGTCTTGTTGCTTGAGGACCGTTTTACCCGTTGCCGCATCGACCACGTGATAAAGACTCGAGTCCGAGGTCGCGAAGAAGACTTTGCCCTGGGTCACCGCGGGCGAACTGATTACCCAGCTAAGCGCATTATCGAAATGCCACTTCTCCTTCCCGGTCGCAGCGTCGAGCGCGTGGAGCTGCGCGTCGCGGCAGCCGGTGTAGACGACGCCATCAACCACCGCCGGGGAAGATTGAAACCCGACTTGATTGTGAATTGTCGGATCTTCGCCACCGTGAAAGCGCCATTTTTCTTTTCCGGTCGCAGCGTCAACTGCGTAGAAGTAGCTATCCCAACTTCCAAAATAAACGGTGTCATTGGCGTAAGCTGGCGAAGCATGGACGACATCCCCGGTTTGGAATTTCCAACGTAATTCGCCTGTGGCGGTATCGACCGCGTAGAGATTTCCGTCGCCACTCCCGAAGTAAACCGCTCCTGCCGCCACCACCGGGCTGGAAAGGAAGACATCAAACGGATCAGCGATCGTTTGGTTTTTCGGCTGCCAACCATTGAGCCCCTTGGCTTCAAAGCGGCGTTCGCCGCCGGTCGCGAATTTCCAGCGCGTCCCCCCGGTGCGGGCGTCGAGCGCGTAGAGTTTGCCGTCGTAACTGACGGCGTAAAGCGCGCCGTCGATTACCGCCGGAGTGGAGGGCGCCGGCCCGCCCGTGGCGTGTTTCCAAAGCTGACGCCCGCTCGCCGCATCAACCGCGTAGATGTTCCCGTCGTCGCCGCCAAAATAAATCGTGCCCTCACTCCAGACGGGCGACGAAACAATTTGATCGCCGGTGGGAAATTTCCATTTTATCTGATGAAACGCGCGCGGGGCCGAGGTGTTGTAAACGCCGGAGTGCGCCGGACCTCCGCGGAACATTGATTGTCCGGGACAGACATTTCCCGTCAGGCAAACGAGCAGGACGGTAGTGAGGCGTAATGGTGTCACGGTGTGCGGCGTAGAGTGAGCGGCAATTCGAATGGACCGAGGGTGAAAGTGCCTTTGATGGCGTCGGTCTCTTTCCCGAGCCGGCCCTCGTAAGTAATTCCGATCTCGTGTGATTCAATCGTGAGAAAGCCGTTCTCTTCCAGGACCAGGTCGACTGGTGGCTTGGTGGTGCGTTTGCCGACCACAGTGAGCTGCGCGGTGGCGGGTCTCGACTCGTTGTTTGCCACGGTCAACGTGACATGGCGCGGGTACCCGTCCATTTCATAGTCGCCTTTCCATTCGCCGACGAAATCTTTGCTCACGACTGTGCTCTTGCGCGGTAGCTCGACCTGGGCCGGTCCTGTCTTGCGCAGGACAAGAGGCGCGCTGTTTCCAGCTTGCAACAGTTCGCCGTTGAGTTGGCCGTCATTCGTTAGGCTCGCTTTTATCGTGGTGCTGCCAGTGCGTGGGCCGGTTAGCGCCCCCTTGATCGTGCCTGAAACCGCGGAGTCGTTGATCGCGAGTTCTGCCAGCGGCGCGCCTTTCACTCCCAGGCCCGGAATGATAATCGATCCGATCCACTCTTTCCCGGCTGATTGATCCAGATCGAGGATCAGGTTGAAAGCGCTGCCGGGAATTTGAACCGAACCTTCCCAGCGCCCCGCGACCGGACTCGACGCATCGCAGGTCACGGCCGCGATAAAAAGAAGAAGAATAACCGGCCGCACGAGCCACACCTATGCAGAGCGCATACCATCTCTCGTTGAAATTCGTAAAACGCTAACACTCAAATGTTTCTGATTTTAACAAGCGAACCGTGAACATCGCCGCGGTTCCGGCTTCGGGATTCCACCGTTTCGGTTTTGAGAATTCGCTCCACGATTTTTCTGAAATATTTCTCGGGCGCGCGTTCAGCACAAAAACTGCTTGAAAAGGGAGAATGCGACCGACGAATTCAGAAAAAATGTCCTCCCAGGATTCGGCCAGTTCGGACTCAAGCCCGGCGGTCGCTGAGATTCACGCCTTTCTGGCCGCGCGCAATCTTCTCCTGCGCGAGGCGGAAGAGAACACGACCGAAGCGAATCTGCGGCGCGCTGCGTCGGCGAATGAGTTTGCGGAGAACTGTCTTCGTCCAGCGCGTTCGCCCTACGCAGGCGCAGTCGCTGCCCGAAGCCGAAGCAGAGCGCGAACGTCGGCTTTGCCGGGCCGTCAAAATGCGTCTCGCAGAGCTCCGCACTCGCGTCGGTCGCTGCCACCGGGCTGCCTGATTTGTCTCGCAGCGCGCAACGCGCGCTTTTGACGAAAGGCGTCGGCTCCGACGAGCTTGCCAGAATGTTCGACCCGACGAACACCGGTGCCGGCTGATTATTCTTGCCACGTCCCGGAGAATCGGGAACTCTCCGCGCCGCCCGTCGGTTGACGAGCGCATTCACCTATCCCGATCTTTCGACCAAGCCGACCAACATCTCCACTCGTGGTCTAGTGCAAAGCGGCGACGGTGTCATGATCGCTGGTTTCATCATTCAGGGCAGCGCGACCAAGCAGGTCATTATTCGCGGACTAGGCCCTTCGCTCACACAGCACGGCGTAGTTGGCGCCTTGCAGGACCCGACGCTCGATTCTGCGCGATGCGGGCGGCGTTCAACTCGCTTTCAACGATGATTTCGCAGAAACTCAAGAAGCCGAAATTGCTGCGACTGGGCTCACTCCGACTGACTCTCGCGAATCGGCGATCGTCGCCACCCTCGCGCCCGGCCGTTACACCGCGATTCTGCGCGGTAAGACTAACGGCATTGGTTTGGTTGAGGTTTATGACTTGGAATCGACCAGCGCAACCCATCTGGTCAATATTTCGACTCGCGCTAGCGTTGGCGAGGACGATAACGGCGCACTGATTGGCGGATTTATCATCGACGGGCAGGTGAGTCAGCAAGTGCTCATTCGCGCACTGGGGCCGAGCTTGAGCGCGGCCGGCGTCAGCGGTGCGCTGGCCAATCCAACGATCGATTTTTATCGTGGCTCGCAGTTGATTCTATCGAATGACAACTGGAAAACGGATGACGAGTCTGGTATCGCGGGCACCGGGATACCTCCAGAGGATGACAAAGAGGCAGCGATTCTTGTGACTCTCGACCCGGGTAGTTATACCGCAGTCATTCGGGGGAAGAATAACAGCACGGGGATTGGCATTAGTCGAGGTGTATCAACTCAAATAGGATGCCGCTAGGTAGCAGACTATTGATTGAGCGCATAGACTTCCACCAGCGCCACGCCGGTAGTGTTGCCGGCGCCGCGCACGATGGCGGTATAGGCGCCGGGGGCAAGGGTGGCGACGATGGCTGATTCCTTATCGCTGGAAGGCGGGATGCTCGAAGCAATAATTTGGTCCGCCTGGGTGGTGCGCCAGTTGTCATTTTGGAAAATCAACGATCCATCAGAGCCATGGAGCTCGAGGATTGGATCCGGAAGCGCTCCGGCTACGCCGGCAGCGGTCAGTGACGGACCAATCGCGCGGATGATGACCTTGGTGGGCGCGGTGCCACCGACAATAAAGCCACCGATCATGGCGTCGTCACTGGTGCCAACCTCTCCACGGGTGGAGATGTTGCTCACCCTGGAGTTACCCGGGTTGAGGTTACCCGGATTGGCGCTACCCGAGTCGAGATCATACAGCTCGCACAAGCCAGTGCCGGTAGCGCCGTTTGCGCCCCTCAGGACAAGCGTGTAATTGCCCGGTGCCAGGTTGGCGACAATAACTGATTCAAGCGGGCTGGTTGGCTGCAGCTCTGGCACGACCGTGCCGGATGGGAGAGAAGTCCAGTTGTCATTCTGGGTAACCAGTGCGCCGGTCGAATCGTGGAGTTCAAGCAGCGGATCTGTCAGCGGACGCCTCACGCCAACTTTGCTGAGCGATGGGCCGAGGGCTCTGAGCGCAACATTTTTGTTCCCTCCTGCGATAATGAAGCCGCCGATCATGACGCTATCGCCGCTCCGCACGAAAACGCGGGTTGAGACGTTTCGCAATACTGGCTGCGGTGGTGGTGTTGTCGGTGTTGCAGTTGGGGTTGGGGTGGGCGTCGCCGTCGGTGTTGCAGTTGGGGTTGGGGTTGCCGTTGGAGTAGGTGTTGGCGTCGCAGTCGGAGTTGGGGTCGCTGTTGGGGTCGGTGTCGGCGTGGCGTGGAGTTGGGGTCGCTGTCGGCGTCGCAGTCGGAGTTGGGGTGGCCGTTGGAGTAGGTGTCGGCGTCGCAGTCGGAGTGGGTGTTGGAGTTGGGGTCGGGGTCGGACTCGGCATGGTTCCGAACGAAACTTCGTTGGAGAAGCCGCTCTCCGCTCCCGCCTTGTTGTAAGCCGTCACCGCGAAATAGAAGATTCCATCATTTAAGTCTCTGATGGTCAGGTAGGGATTTAGGCAATCACGCACCTGATCGTAGTTTCCACTGGAAGTTCCGAAATAAAGCCGATAACCAGCGATATCCGCTTCGGGATTTGCGGTCCAGGCAAAGCTGGCGGTTTGCGATGCGTGCGCTTCGGGGGCCAATTGGAAGGCTGCCACCGTGAAGACAACCATGAGGAGCCGGATCAAGACATTTGCCATAGAGTCTAAGTTTTATAGCAATTCTGATGCCTATGGTTTTATCTAATAAATAAAACAGGCGTTTTCTCGCCGTTTCGTCTTGCGCCGCCTGTGCCGAGCCGACAATCCTGGCTCCGACCTCCGACTATCTCGCCGCGCGCGCCAGTTCAGAAATGAGATTTGGCCCTCTGTAGATAAACCCTGTGTAAATCTGCACGAATTGCGCGCCGGCCGCGATTTTCTCTCGTGCGGAACCCGCATCGGTAACGCCGCCACTGGCGATGATTGGCAACTGGGTCCGGCTGCGCAGAAAACGGACGACTGCCGTCGCGCGTTCTCGCAGCGGTGCGCCACTCAACCCGCCGGCCTCGTCCGCCGCGGGAGGTATCGCGGAATGATCGAGAGTAGTATTTGTCGCAATCAACCCAGCCAGCCCAAAATCCTGCACAGCGCCGACAATTTCTTCGAGAGATTGGTCTGAAAGATCGGGCGCGATCTTCAGAAGGATGGGTTTGGGACTGGGGAGCCGCGCATTTTCGTCAGCCAGGGCGCGAAGCAGGCCGACGAGCGCGCCCTGTTCCTGCAGGTCGCGCAAACCCGGCGTGTTGGGAGAACTCACGTTGAGCACGAGATAATCGGCAACGGAATGGAGTTGGCGAAAGCTGTAGAGATAATCCGCCGGTGCTTCCTCCAGCGGTGTCACTTTGGACTTGCCCAGGTTCACACCGATCGGAATTGACGGCGGTCGCGAACTTTCGCGCAGCTTCCGCAGCCGCGCGGCGACAGCAGCCGCGCCCTCGTTGTTGAAGCCAAGGCGATTGATGAGGGCCCGTTGCGCCGTATAACGGAAAATGCGCGGCGTTGGATTTCCTGGTTGGGGCTGGGCAGTAACGGTGCCGATCTCGACGAAGCCAAACCCGAGGGCCTGCCACGCGGGAATGGCCACGCCATTCTTATCAAAACCCGCGGCGAGGCCAATCGGATTGGGGAAAGTTAACCCGAAAAGGGTGCTCGGGCGCGGCGGTGGCGCGAACGATCGCAGGAACGCCAATGCGCCGGGGATTTGCGGTGCCCGGCGCAAGAAATTGAGGGCGAAATGGTGCGCCTTTTCCGCTTCCATGCAGAAAAGCAGCGGTCTCACGAAATGCTCGTACAAATCGCTCATCAGGCGTTTCATTTTCCGATGCAAAAAGTCGCGAAGAGGGCGTCAAGAATTTGCTCTGTATCCGTCTGGCCGATGACCTCGCCCAACGCCTGCAGGGCGGCGCGCAGGTCCTCGGCGACGAACTCCGGCGCGAGATTTTGGGCCAGGGCTAGACGTGCGGCGTCACAGGCGGCGAGCGCGCGGCGCAGGCAGTCACGGTGACGCGCGTTGATCGCTACGGCACTCGGGACGTCCCAGCGCTTTTCGCTGACTTTGGCGAGGATTGCCTCCTCGAGACCAGCCAGGCCGTTTTCTTCGATGCAGGAAATTCGGAGCGCATCACAATCGGTCCAATCCTGATGGAGCGGCAGATCGCTCTTGTTCAAAAGAAGAAGCCTCGCGACGTCCGGAATCTGCGACTCAAAATGCGCCGGTCTTGGCACGCTCGCATCGATGACGTGGAGGACGAGGTCGGCGTGTAAAAGCGACCGCTCGGTACGGGCGATACCTTCATTTTCGATCGGGTCGGAGGTTTTTGGGCGTAGTCCCGCTGTATCCGTGAGGCGGAAGGCGATGCCCCGCAGGTTGATCAGTTCCTCAATTGTGTCGCGAGTGGTTCCGGGCATCTCGCTCACAATCGCGCGCGGGAAACCGAGAAGACGATTGAGCAAGCTCGATTTGCCGGCATTCGTCGCGCCGTAAATGACAACGCGCACTCCCTCGCGAAAGATGCGGCCCTGATCTGCGGTTGCGAGGAGCGCGTCGCATTGCTCTCGGATTTGGTCGAGCCGGGCGAGGAAGTCGGCCCCGACATCGGGCTCGATGTCTTCGTCCGGGAAATCGATGTAGGCTTCGAGGTGGGCGATGAGGGAGACCAAATCTTCGCGCAATCCGGTGACGCGTTCGCCCAATCGCCCCTCAAGTTGTTCCGCGGCCGAGCGAAGGGCGAGGTCGGTTTTGGCGCGAATTAAGTCAATCACCGCCTCGGCCTGAGTCAGATCCATTTTCCCATGCAGGAAGGCGCGTTCGGTGAATTCCCCGGGCCGGGCCGCGCGGGCGCCGGCGCGAAGGCAAGTTTCCCAAATTCGCGCCGTTACCAGGACGCCGCCGTGGCAGCTGATTTCCACCACATCCTCACCGGTATAACTGGCTGGGGCCCGGTGGACCGAGAGCAGAACCTGATCGAGGATTCGATCGCCTTCGACGATTTCACCGAATTGTTGCAGGTGCGTCGGCGCTTCCGAGGGCTTTTGTTTTCCGCGAAAAATTTTGTCCGCGACCGCGACTGCCTGGGGCCCCGACAGCCTAACGAGTGCGATGGCGCCTTCACCCGGAGGAGTCGAGACTGCGGCAATCGTTGCCGTGGCCTCATCGGGCGTCATGCCGACAGCACCTCGCGGAGCACGGCGATGCACCTGCGATTCTGCGGCATCGTCCCGACGGAGATCCGGACCCATTCGGGCAAATTGTACCGCCCAAGGCGCGAACGATGACGCCGAGGTGCAGAAGTTTTTCGAAAACCGCTTTGCCGTCGCCCATCTGGACGAGAACAAAATTTGCGACACTGGGAACAAAGGGCAGGCCGAGCGCGGCAAATTCACTTTCCAAATATTGGCGGCCTTCGTCCGTTACCCTTTTCGTTTCCGCCTGATGCGCGAGATCCGCCAGGGCCGCGATCGCACCGGCCTGGGCGATTCCGTTGGTATTGAAAGGTTCGCGCGCTTTTTGCAGGACCCGGATTAGTTCCGGCCGCGCGATCCCATAGCCCAGACGCGCGCTGGCAAGGCCGTGGATTTTGTAAAAAGTACGCAGCACGATAACGTTGCGATTCGCCCTAACGAACTGCAAAGTGTCCGGCGGATCGTCGAGGTATTCGAAATAGGCCTCGTCAAACACAACGACGACATCGTTAGGCACACTCGCCATAAATGCGTCGATCGCGTCCTGTCGCACGAGCGTGCC
>CAVYVJ010000002.1:0-142665 GCA_963771865.1 uncultured Verrucomicrobiae bacterium | reverse complement strand
GGCTTCCGTGAGGGCTTGAATTTCCTTTTGCTGCTGCTCGATGGTCGTCGCTGGCTTTGCAGCAATCGACCCTTACTGTCGAGCCATGGCCGCTCTCCTGCTCCCTGATTGATCGCCTGCCTGCGCCTCCACCTTCCGGTGCTCCTTCAGGAACTCGTTAAGCAGCATTGCGTTTACGGCCTCGTAGCGCACGGTGTAAGGCTTGCCTTGCTCGTCACGGGCCACCAGATCACGGTTCACCTTCTCCACCTCCTCAGCAGCGAGCCCGAACTGAGGGATGCCGTCAGGGTCAAGGTCATGCTTGTAGACGGAAGGTGACGGGCTTCAAGCGACGAGAATCGCCTCGCTCTTCGCTTTGTCCATCGGCTTGATCTGGTCCTTGTAGCGGGCCGAGGAAGTGTTCGTCCCGAGATGACCCTGATTGTCGATCAGCACCGCCACCCCGCCGGCCACGACCCGGCCATTGATGCCGGCAATATAGGTCTTCTTCTGTGTTAATCGCTCCCCGATCCGAATCGTACTGGACCAGCCGCAACACCTTGATTCCCCATATAAATGTTGTTGCTCCCGGCGGCGAGAAGACGGCCGGCGTTGATACCAAGGGCGATGTTACTGTGACCGGTTGTGTTCACCACGAGCGCATCGCTTATGCCTCCACGAGACCGACGCCGGTGCCGCCATTGACTCCGCTGACTATCGCAGTGTAGCCGCCGGGAGCCAGAACTCCTAGAATGATGGATTCCTTGTTGTTGGTCGGCGCGATGCCGTTATCGATGAAGACTTGTTTGTCCGCGCTGTCCTGCCAGTTATCGTTGGAGGCGACGACGGACGCCGTTGCTGTCGTGTAACTCGAGGAAGGGATCAGCCAGGGCGTCGGCTCACACCCGAATCAGCCAGGGAAGGCCCGATCGCGCGCAAGGCGACGCTGGAAGTTTCACCCCCAACGATAAATCCGCCGATCATGACGTTATCGCCCGTCTCCACAAAACCGCGGGTGCTGATGTTGGCCAATTGGGAGTCAACCGTGTTATCCAGATCATAGGCCTCGACCAGGGCAATGCCTGTGCCGCCGTTCTTGCCACTTACGATCGCGGTGTAGTTGCCCGGATCGAGCGTCGCGACGATGGCCGATTCGAAATCATTCGAGGGCGGCACGGTCGTGGCCACGATTTCCGCCTCCTGAGTGTCTTTCCAATTATCGTTGGTGATAACCGTTCCGTCGGGTTCGTGAAGCTCCAGGATAGGGTCAGCCAAGGCTCCGCTGACTCCCTTGCGTGCCTAACGACAGCTCCGATTCCCCGGACGATCACTTTCTTCGCCTGGGTCCCGGTGATGATGAAGCCGCCGATGAGGACGTTGTCGCCCGTCTGCACATCGAGCCGGGTGGAAATGTTCAGGAGCGTGGACTGGGGGACAATGTTGAGTCGAAAGATCGTGCCGAAACTGTTCGCGCCGCCGCCCATGGTCGTGCCATATAAGTTGCCATCGCTTCCCTGGACTAAGGCCGCGCGGGGAAATGCGCCTAAAGCTTCGTTATTGGAAAAGTTATAGATAGTGGTGAAGACGCCTGCGGGTGTGAGTTGGAAGATGGTGCCAAGGCTGTCGGTGCCACCGAGGGAGGCGGTCCCATAAAAATTGCCGTCTGCGGCTTGAATCAGGGAAGCGAACGGCTGCTGGCCATTTGGGCCGGTGAAATTGACCAAGACCGTATAGTCGCCAGCTGGGAGTTATCTTGAAAACCGTGCCGAGCTCAGCGGTGCCGCCGTATTCCGTCGTCCCGTAAAAATTGCCGTCACTGCCCTGGAGGAGCCCGTCGTAGGGGCGGTCGCCCGTGTTACCGGCGCCGCCGACAAAGCTATGCAGAACCGTCACCACTCCGGCTGGGGTGAACTCGAAAATCGTGCCAGCGTTTGTGTCGCCGCCGCCTTCGTAGCTCGTCCCGTAGAAATTGCCATTGCTGGCTTGGATAAGCGGGGCTCGCGGATCTCCGGGCTCGCCGTTACTTTGATGCACAGTAACCGACTGTAGCAGCGCGCCGGCGGGTGACATTTCGAAAATCGTGCCGTGGCCGGCAGTGTTTTGGATGTTTGGCGCGCCGCCGCCGACGGTTGTGCCGTAGTAGTTGCCGTCGGAGCCTTGGATCAGTGCCGCTTGGGGGCTGAGGCCGTCGGGGTAGGTGTCGGTCGTGCTGTCGTAAGGAAATTCAAGGAGCGTGGTCAGGACGCCCGCCTTCGTCATTTTGAAGACTGTCCCATTTCTGGTAGGTCCAAGAGGGCCGCCGCCCGCGGTGGTGCCATACAAGGTTGCCATCGCTACCCTCGATCGGCGGCGCATACGGATTGGTTCCGTTATCACTGGTGAAGTTGACCAGGTTGGTAAACGCACCAGCCGGCGTGATTCGAAAAACGGTGCCAAAGTCGGCATTGTTGTTCGCTCCGGGGCCGCCGGTCGGTGTGGTCCCGTAAAAATTACCGTCGCTGGCCAGGAGCAGACCGTTTGTCGGGTAACTCCCGTCCAGCTTGGTGAAGTCATGCAGAACGGTCAGGGTCGGAGTTTGCGCGAACGCTGGAACGCGGGAGAGCGGCGACGACAGCCGCCAGCAGAAGCGCCGCGGTGACGAGGATATGATGTAAGCGTGATGGATGCATTTGAGTTGAAGCGAAGTGATTGGCTGGTTTCTGTTCTGGCTGATTATACTTGTAGAACATGGTTGACCTTTGGCGTCCGATTTGTAGTTAGGGCAGGGAAGTCCCGCGCTGGCGTTTCACTGCCCTAACGTC
Organism: uncultured Verrucomicrobiae bacterium; assembly: GCA_963771865.1. Classification (GTDB taxonomy): domain Bacteria; phylum Verrucomicrobiota; class Verrucomicrobiia; order Chthoniobacterales; family UBA10450; genus Palsa-1392. The sequence goes on along the minus strand of CAVYVJ010000002.1, from coordinate 139,885 downwards.
CAACTGGTTGATCACACCATCCACGTTGACATCCTCGCGAAAATTCGTCGCGTCGGTCGTCTGGCCCAGATCGGCCTTAACGAGAGCAAGGTCAGCCTTGGTGACCGACCCATCGCCGTCGACATCACCCATCAGAAGACCCATGGTGACCGAGGCAGACGCGAGGGTATTCGATTCGTCGTCCTGAACGTTAGTGAGGGTAACTATGAGGTCTTCAGCATTACAGGTGACACCCTTATAATTGACGATGAACTGATGAGGATTGGTGGTATCGATCGCAGCGCTAACCACCGTCCCGCAACTGAGGGTGGCCCCGCCGACGGATGTAAGGTTATTACTGAAAGTCATGGTGATCGAATCAACGCCGTGGTGTCCGCATCGATCCTCAATGCCCGGTGTTCCGGTAAGAGGAAGGTCAATCGCGAAGCCACCTCTCACCGAGGCTGCGCTCAGCAGGCTAAGCGTGTTCGGAAGATTGAGGTCGAGCGCGAAGACCGTGCCCAGGCCATATAAGCCGCCGCGCCTGAGTGGTGCCGTAAAGCCGGCGGTCGGCGCCTTGAACTAACGTCCCCTTGGGTTGGGCTCCGTCCAGAGCCGCTGTAGGTGAAGTTATACACCGTCGTCAGCACACCGGCGGGGGTAAGCTGGAACACCGTGCCATTGAGGAGGCTGCCACCGCCCACAGTCGTCCCGTAGAAGTTACCATCCGTGGCCTGGATCATTTGACCGAACGGCTGGGCGCCATTGCTACTGTCAAAACTGACGAGCTCCTCGTATGTGCCCTCTTGGGATATCCGATAAGCGGTGCCGAGGTGACTGGTTCCGCCATACTCGGTGGTGCCGTAGAAGTTACCATCGCTGCCGAGGACAAGGCCGCCGTTCGGCGTGCCACCGTCGGGAGTGTCATTGAAGCCGTGGAGCACCGTCACCACGCCCGCGGCGCTAAACTGGTAAACCGCGCCGGCGCCAACGACGCCACCCGAGTTGTAGGCCGTGCTATAGAAGGCACCATCGGTCCCAAGGACAAGCGGCGCGTTTGGGATGGAAATGTCGTTGAGACCTCCATAGACCGGGAACGAACCCAACAGATCGCCCGCGGGCGACATCTTGAAAATCGTGCCCAAGGCCGAGCTGCCGCCATTCTGCCTCCCGCCGCCGGCGGTTGTGCCATAGAAGTTGCCGTCGGGTCCTTCCACCAGCGCCGCCTCGGGGGCGTTGCCGTTGGGGAAGGTGTCGGTCGTGCTGTCGTAGGTAAAGACAAAGAGCGTGGTCAAGGTTCCATCGAGCGTGAGCTTGAAAACCGTGCCGTATGCAGGGGCTACACCTCCGGCGGTTGTGCCGTATAAATTGCCGTCGGAGCCTTGGATCAGTGCCGCCAGCGGGTTGCCCTCGTCGGCTAAGCCGCTGAAGCGGTAGATCGTGGTCAGTGTGCCGGTGGGCGTGATCCGAAATACCGTGCCATTATCGGCCCCGTAAGAAGGTGTGGTGCCGTAGAAGTTGCCATCGCTGGCCAGGAGCAGCCCTTGGGTGGGATAATGGCCATTGGTGCCGTCAAAGCTGGCCAGCGTGGTCTCGACCACTTGGGCGCAGGCCAGCCGGGGGAGGGCGACGACGATTGCGATAAAGAGCGCTGCGGTGGCGAGGTGACGAGCGGCCCGCGCCGCGATCTTTGTGAGGGTGGTTTGATGGATGGATTTCTTCATTTTGATTATGCCTTCACTCAGACATGTGAAAAAAATCCGCTGGAACGGACATCGAGTTTGAAGATTTCACTACCGGCTCCGGGCGCGTTGTGTCAGTCTGGGCCGAGGGAACAAAGGGACATGCGCGTGAATTCGGAATCATCAGAGGATGTCACGGCGCTGTTGCTGAACTGGCAGAGTGGGAACGACGAGGATGCCCCCGCGAAGTTAATGCCGCTCGTTTACGAAGAGCTGCGGCGCGTGGCCCGCGCTTACCTGCAACGGGAACGCGACGACCACACCCTCCAGGCGACCGCGCTCGTGCATGAGGCTTATTTACAACTGGTCGATGACAAGCAGGTGACCTGGAAAGATCGCGCCCATTTTTACGGCATCGCCGCTCGGCTCATGCGGCAAATCCTCATCCAGCACGCCCGGGCGCATCATGCGGCCAAACGCGGCGGACCCGGCCAACAAAAACTTTCGCTGACCGAAGCAGGGGAACTGCCGACCGATTCGGCCGTGGAATTACTGGCACTCGATGATGCGCTGGAGGATTTGACGAAAATATATCCGCGCAAGAGCAAGGTGGTGGAGTTGAAATTCTTCGGCGGGATGGAGGCCAGGCAAATCTCCGAGGTCCTGCAAGTCTCCGAGAAAACGGTCTTGCGCGATTGGAATTTCGCCCGGCTCTGGCTCTCCCGGGAGTTACGCAAAGATGCAGCCTGAGCGTGCCGAGCGGCTCGCGGAGTTGGTCGAGCACGCCGTCGAGTTGGATGGCGCGCAACGGTCGGCCTACCTCGCCCAAGCCTGCGCTGACGATCCGGAACTGCGCGCAGAAGTGGAGGCGCTTCTGCGCGAGGAAGAGCCCGCGGGGCGCTTAATGTCAAAGCCGGCGGCGGAGTTCGGCGCAGAGCTACTGCGCGACGAGTTTGCGGACGGCGAATTGGAAAGCGGCGAGGTGCTCGGTGACTACCGCATCGTATCTCTGCTCGGGCGAAGGAGGGATGGGCGAAGTTTATCTGGCGGACGACACGCATTTTGGCCGTCAGGTCGCGATCAAATTGATCAAGCAAGGTTTCGGCACCAAGGAATTCGTCAGGCATTTCCGCCAGGAAGAGCGCATCCTCGCCGCGCTCAATCATCCCAACATTGCGCGGCTTTACGGCGGCGCGGTCACGCCGAAGGGCCTGCCCTATTTCGTGATGGAATACGTCGAGGGAATCCCGCTCGAAACCTATGCCGCGCAGCATTCGCTCAGGCATGCCAGAGCGGCTCGCTCTCTTCCGCAAAGTTTGCGCGGCCGTTTCCTACGCGCACCAAAATCTTGTCATCCATCGCGATCTCAAGCCGGCCAATATTCGCGTCAACCGCAGAAGGCGAACCGAAGCTGTTCGATTTCGGCATCGCGCGTCTGCTCGATCCCGAGACGGCGGAGACGGATAACCAAACCGTGATGACGACCCGCGCCATGACTCCCAGTTACGCGAGCCCGGAACAGCGGCGAGGCGAACGCATGACAACCGCGAGCGACGTCTTCAGTCTCGGAGTCGTTCTTTACGAATTGCTCGCCGGGCAAAAGCCGGGCGTCAGGAAAGATGGCGAAGCCGATTTGAAGAAACTGGACGCCGATCTCGATAACATCGTGTCCAAGTCCTTGCGTCTGGATCCGGAACGCCGTTATTCCTCCGTCGGCCAATTCTCCGAGGACATCCGGCGATACCTGGAAGGATTGCCGGTCATAGCGCGGAAGGACACGGTCGCATATCGAACGTCGAAATTTGTTGGCCGTCACAAGATTGGGCTGGCCGCGGCCGCGGTCGTCCTGCTCGCACTGCTGGGCGGGTTGATCACGACTACGCGACAGATGCGCATCGCCCGGCGGGAACGCGACCGCGCTCAAGTTGCGCAAACCAAGGCTGAACAAGCCCGCCGCCAAACAGAGCTTGCCAAAAAACAGGCGGATCGCCTCAACCATTTTCTGGAGGATTTGCTCAGCAGCGCGGATCCAGCAAAAATGGGAAAAGACGTAAAGGTCGTTCAGGGTACTTGATGCCGCAGGCCAGAGCATCGACGACGAGCTGGCGAAAGAGCCGGAAGTCCTCGCGCAGGTGCATGAAACTTTGAGCCGGGCTTACGAACGCTTGAAAGTCAATCCGCCCGCAGAGCAACACGCTCGCAAGGCCCTTGCCATCCTGCGCCAACTTCACGGAGAGGAGGACCTGGCCACGGCCAAGGCAGAGTTTCTCCTCGGCTCCGTGCTGGTAGGTGTTTATCAGCTGAAAGAAGCTGAACCGTTACTGCGCCACGCGCTGGCGGTCGAGCGGCGGCAAACTCCGCCCGACACTTTTCTGCTGGCCGAAACGCTTCGGATTTTAGGCCGAGGCCTCACCGATGCACTCCGTGTTGACGAGGGCACGCCGTACCTTGCCGAATCGCTCGCGCTGATGCGGGTGGCCCGAGGAGAACACAGCTTGGATTATGTGGAGGTGCTGTACGCTCAGGCTCGCGCGAAGCACATGGAGACCGAAGTCGCCGCCCTTCAGAACACGACGGCGGACCTCGAAGGAGCGATTGCGGGTTATCGTCGGGTGATCGAGCTTTTCGATCAGGTATCCCCCCACAGTACCCGAACCATAGCCGCCCGGACCGGGCTTTGCATCTGTTTGTGGAGGGAACGGAAGTTTGCAGAGGAAGAGCAGGAGTTGGATCGGCTCGATCAGGATTGCCGCCAACTTCTGGGCGACAACAACATCTTTTACATGAATTCCCTCATCCTGCACACTATCCTGGACTTCGGGAAGAGCGACTATCCAAAGGTCCTCGAGGAGGTCCGGGAACCGCTCGATTTTTCCGTTGCCAATCTGCCGGCTAACCATCGCAACGTTGTCCAATTGCGCGGAATCTACGGATTGGCCCTGACGCGCACTAGCCGTGCCGCCGAGGGCGAACCCTTCCTGCGCGCAGCGTATACGGAAGGCAGCAAGACCGAGCGATTTCCTTTCGAGTTTACTTTTGGCAACGTGGAAACGGCCTTGGGCGAGTGCCTCTTCGCGCAGGGCCGCTATGCCGAGGCCGAACCATTGCTCTTGACCGGCTACGACGACCTGAAAACCCGTCTGGGGGAAGGGAGCCAGATGTCGCTGGCCGCCGCCCGGCGGTTGCGCGAACTTTACACGGCATGGAACAAACCCACCGAGGCCAACCGCTTCGCCGTGCGAGAAAATCCGCCCGCGAACAATTCGCGCTGAGCGAAGATGCAGCCAGAACAGGCAGAGAAGCTCGCGGAATTGGTCGAGCACGCCTTCGAGCTGGAGGGCGCGGAACGGGCGGCTTTTCTCGCTCAGGCCTGCGGCGACGATGTTGAACTGCGCGCGGAAGCGGAAGCGCTTCTAGCCGAGCAGGAGCGCGCCGCGAAACTGATGAACGCGCCGGCCGCTGAACTCGGAGCGAAGCTATTGCAACAGGACGACGACACCGGTGAGCTACATCCCGGTGAAATGCTGGGCGACTACCGAATTGTTTCCCTTCTCGGTGAAGGGGGCATGGGGGAGGTTTATCTCGCGGACGACACGCATTTCGGCCGGCAAGTCGCGATCAAACTAATCAAGCAAGGTTTCGGCACGAAAGAATTCGTCCGGCATTTTCGCCAGGAGGAACGGATTCTCGCCGCGCTCAATCATCCCAACATTGCGCGGCTTTACGGTGGCGCGGTCACTCCAAAGGGCCTGCCCTATTTCGTGATGGAATACGTGGAGGGAATCCCCCTCGAAACCTATGCCCAGCAGCATTCGCTCAGCAGGCCAGAGCGGCTTGCTCTCTTCCGCAAAGTTTGTGCGGCCGTTTCCTACGCGCACCAAAATCTTGTCATCCATCGCGATCTCAAGCCGGCCAACATTCGCGTCAACGCAGAAGGCGAACCGAAGCTGCTCGATTTCGGCATCGCGCGTCTGCTCGATCCAGAAACGGCGGAGACAGATAACCAAACCGTGATGACGACCCGCGCCATGACTCCCAGTTACGCGAGCCCGGAACAGCGGCGGGGCGAACGCATGACAACCGCGAGCGACGTCTTCAGTCTGGGAGTGGTTCTCTACGAATTGCTCGCCGGGCAAAAGCCGGGGGTCGGAAAAGATGGCGAAGCTGACTTGATGAAGCTCGATGCCGATCTCGATAACATTGTCGGCAAAGCCTTGCGGACGGACCCGGAACGCCGCTACACGTCGGTCGGACAATTCTCCGAAGATATCCGCCGCTACCTGGAAGGGTTGCCGGTCATCGCCCGCAAAGACACGGTGGCTTATAGGACGTCAAAGTTTGTCGGCCGCCACAAGATCGGCCTGACAATAACGGCATCCGTGGCTCTCCTCCTCGTCGGCGCGACCATCTTTGCGTTATGGGAGGCGCACCTCGCCAATGCTCAGCGCATCCTGGCCGAGCGGCGTTTCGAACAAGTGCGACGCCTGGCCGATTCCTTGATGTTTGAGATTCACGATGCGGTAAAAGACCTGGCCGGGTCCACGCCGACGCGCCGCCTCATCGTGAGTCGTGCCCTCGAATATCTCGATAGTCTGGCCGGCGACGCCAGCGGGAATCCCACGTTGCAACGCGAGCTGGCCACCGCTTATGAAAAAATTGGCGACATTCAGGGTAACCCTTATTCCGCCAATATCGGCGATACGGATGGCGCCCTGACGAGTTATCGCAAAGCGGTGCAAATTCGCGAGAGCTTTAAGCCGGCCGCTCGTACAACCGATACGCAAATGGAACTGGGCCGCAGCTACCGCGCGCTTGGCGACATCATGGAGCAGAAAGGAGACATCGAAGCGATGCTGCGCGAATACCGTCACTCTTTGCAGATTTACACCCAACTCGCCGAGAGCGAACCCAACAACCCCGCCGTCCAGGACGAACTCGCCCGGTCCTATGAGACACTGGGTGATGGCCTGGGCCGGACCGCGAACGCCGACGCCGAGATCCTGGAGAATTACAAAAAGTCGCTCGCCATCTCCGAAGAGTTACTGCGCCGGGACAGCTCGAACGCAAAGCGGAAGCGCGCCGTCGCGATTAATCTGATGAAAATCGGCGGCGTTTCTGATCCGCACCAGCCCGAGGCCATCGCCGCCCTCCGCAAAGGAGTCGCTGCGCTCGAGTCGCTCGCTGCTGCCGACCCGAATAACGGTCGCGCCCGGCGCGAAGTAGGATGGGGTTACAAGCAACTTGGCACCACTCAGGTGGCCGCGCAGGATTATCACAGTGCGGTCGAGAGTCTCCAAAAATCGCTCGCGATTAAGGAAAGCTTTGCCGTGGCCGACCCGCAAAATGCCCAGGCGAGTTTCGATCTCGCGAGCGGGCATGTCGATCTCGCGGAAGCGCTCACTGCCGAGGGTGATCCGGTGTCAGCGGTGGGCCACGCGCGCCAGGGAATCACAATCGTGACCGCTCTCTCAGTCGCGGATCCGACTAATGCAATCTATTCGCGCGACCTCGCCATCTACGAGGAGAAACTCGGTGACGCCTTCGCGCGTTCCGGGGCAGATAGAAATACGATCACTGCACAGCGAACCCGCGCCTGGTCTGACGCGCGAGTAGCATATGAAAAAGCGGGAGAGATTTTCTCCAACCTGCGCGATCACGGAACCCTGCCGCCCGCTGACGCGGATCAGCCGCAGAAATTCGCCACTCGCACCGCCGACTGTCAGCGCGCGATCGAACAACTAACCGCCGCGAGCAGTTCGCGCTAAGCCTCCGAGCTATCAGATTGGGGTTCGGCCGGGAGCAGCGGAAACGGCAGGCTCAATCGATGACCGGAGAGCCTGCCGGGCGGATTCGCAGGAGACTTGTCGCGCTTTTACGGGTTCCAAACGTAAAAATGTTCGGAACTCTGGAAGATGTCAGGAAGACAACTTGTTCAGACCCGATGCGCTGCTTTTTCTTTTAGCGAGCCCCATGTCGCGGCGTGTCCGCGCCAGTCCACAAGCGTCAGAGAACCGGCAAAAATCTTTACGAACGAGACGCTCTACCAACTGAGCTATACCCCTCCGGCCGCTCTGCCGGTGAGATTTAAGCGGCAGAATCACAGGCGATTTTAGGCTTGGGAGTCCCCCCGTCTGGCCGGCCGGCAGATTTCCGAGACTCCACTTCTGTCCGAAAAAGTCAAGCTGGTGAACCATTCGCGATCAAGTGATGTCTAATCCATCAGGACCAAATACGAGGCAAAAGCCAAAAAGTGGAGCGGGATTGACACAATGAACCGAACGAACCACGACGAGAGGCCGCGCACAGACCATAAAACAGGTACAGTTACCATGTCTAATTATGGAATATATAGAAAGCGAGATATGCCGGCGGCCAATCTAAACATGGCTGGCATATCTTTCTGGGGCGTCGAATCGCCCTCACTCAAAACTTTCTTGACCGAACCTCTCCTCGTGGTGGGCTTTTCGGTTTTTTGGCTTGTGGCGCTTCCGTTGGTGGCAGTCTCTTTGGTTGCTGTGAAGGTTTGTAACACAGATAACTCTCAACCGGCCCCGCTTTTCCTCCGACGCGGTGTAATTCACTCACAGCTGCTTGCTCACCTTTTGGGATTTGCGCTGCCTGCACTTTGAGAGTGAACGTGAGGCTAGGATTTCTGTTGCTGCTCGCCAGCGAGGCCAGCCTGAGGGAAGAAGTGCGACAAAATAAACGTTTGATTACTCCAGTAAGCTGGGAACATAACTACGGCACAACTTTCAGAGTCAGATCATTCCCGCCGCCGCCTTCGTAGCTCAACACCTAGATGTTGCTGTCTACCACGAAAGCCGGGCCATCAGGCAGGGTATCAACGGCGTCGCTGATCGGGGTGTCCTGAAAAGTTCAAAGTGATTGGACCGGCAACAATTGGACCCTGGGTACGCCGACAAGCTGTGCCCGGGGCGCCGTTTGGAAGCAATATTTCGACAGATTGCCCATGGACAACCGGTCAGTTCTCGTTCTTGTAACCAGCTGCTCCGGCTTGCCACCGAATCTCATTATCTGACTTTGCAAGGAATCGTCCGACTTTATCTAATTGTTATCAGCATCGCTGCCTTTGGCATCTTGTTGATCCTGCACGCCGGCAACCGCCTGCCGCCGGTGCGTGTCTCGAAGCCTGCGCCGTCAGTTACTCGGGTGGTTAGGCATGAGGTGTCTAGCGACGGCGGCTCATTCATCGCCTCACTCCTTGGCCGATTGGAGCAAAACGCAGATGACGACCTGACCCGGTTTTTCCTCCAATTGACCGTCGTCATCGGTGTTTCTTATTCTGTTGGCTGGATTTTCACCCGCTGTGGGCAGCCTGCCGTCGTCGGGGAGATGATGGCCGGGGTGTTGCTGGGCCCCTCGCTCTTCGGCTTCCTGGCGCCGCACGCTTTTCAGTTCGTGTTCTCCCCTGCATCTCTCGAGCCTCTGCACCTCTTCAGCCAGATCGGTGTTTGTCTCTTCATGTTTTCCGTTGGAATGGAAATGGACCTCTCGGATCTGCGACAAAAGGCCCACACCGCGATCGTGGTCAGTCATGCGAGTATCGTCACGCCGTGTTTATTTGGGGTAACCCTGGCCTACTTTCTCTATGACCAGCTCGCGGAGCCGGGCGCCTCTTTCACGACCTTCGCGCTTTTTATGGCTATCTCTATGAGTATCACAGCATTCCCAGTGCTGGCTCGTATTTTGCAGGATCGAGGAATCCTCAAGAGTTCACTGGGCCGAACCGCTTCTGCCTGTGCCGCGGTTGGTGACGTCACCGCGTGGGGTTTGCTTGCCTTTGTTGTTGCTTTTGCAACCTCCGGCAACATTGCCGCGACTGCTGGTTGCCTCGTGCTGGTGCTGTTGTTCGTCGCCATCATGTTCTACTTCATCAAGCCGAATCTGCCCCGTTGGCTGGGATCGGAGGCGCTGGAACGACCCGATCCGAAAAAGAGTGTCCTCGCAATTGTCATCGCCATCGTTCTGGTGTCCGCCTTGACCACCCAAGTCATTGGGATCCGCGCACTGTTTGGCTCGTTTGTCGCCGGGCTTATCATGCCGGCTGCCGCAGGCTTTCGGACTAAGCTGGGCGTTCGGGTTGAGAACATCAGTTCGGTGCTGCTGTTGCCAGTCTTCTTTGCCTTCAGTGGCTTGCGGACAGAGGTAGGGCTCCTGCACGATCGAACCGATTGGTTGATCTGTGTGCTTTTTATCGTTGTCGCCACCGCTGGTAAGCTGGGCGGAAGCTCTATCACGGCACGCCTGACGGGCATGAAGTGGGCAGAATCCCTTCAGCTCGGTGCCTTGATGAACACGCGCGGCTTGATGGAGCTGATCGCGCTCAATCTCGGCTACGAGCTTGGAATCCTTTCACAGCGCGTCTTTAGCATGCTTGTCCTAATGGCTCTGGTTACCACTGTTCTGACGGGCCCGCTGTTGACACTTTTTGGAAGTAAACGCGACCCTTCCCGCACGATTGCCTCAACGGTGCCCGCCCCTGCCGCCTAGGGGTTGACCTAAGGACAATTAGCGCAGCCTTCTCATATGCACGGAGCCCCCTTGCTAATCTTCGGGAGTTAGTCGGAGATGCCTCGCTGCTCGCTGAAGCGTCGACTATGCCCCAATCCAAGTGACTGGGCGATTTAGCTCTGTTGGACGATAACTTCGACTGACCGCCGCAGCAATCAGGCTGCTACACGCACCGAAGCGCCCTTCGTGAGGAGGGCCACCGCGCTTTGCAGTTCTTCAAAGTCGAATGGCTTCGACATCATCATGTCTACATTGAGTGCTTCGTAGGCCTGGATGTCTTCATCGGTCAGGTGAGCCGACAGGACGAGAATTTTGCCTTTAAAGTCTCGCGTCCGGAGCCGCCGCACCAACTCCAGGCCGGACATTCGGGGCATGCGATGGTCGGTGATCACGACGTCGTATGGTCGCTCGGCCACTCCGATCTTCATTAGTGCCTCCCAACCATCCGCCGCCCGGCTCACTTTCGCGGCCGGCCCGCCGAGCACAACCGCGAGAATCTGCGCGACGGCCTTTTCATCTTCGACTGCCAGGATCTGCAACGCTTGGCTCATGATTGGGATTTAGATACAGCAATTCGCAGGCCGCTTTTGCGTTCTGCTGTAACGCATTAAGAGCGAGTCTTTTATGGGTCCATTTTGTTCCGCGCTACCGTGCGGTTGAGTGCCCGGTTTTGACGTAAATCCGAGGCGATTGACCCATCCGGCCCGGGGCCGAAAACGGGATTGCGACACGCACTGGGCTTCAAAAAGATCCGGAGAAAATTGACTCAAGCACCCCGGCATAGGGCGTGCTATGGTAATTCTAATGAACATGGTATTTCAACGGGGAATTCGGTCCTTTCTGCTCGCCTGCTGTGTCCCCATTCTGAGCGGCGAAGCAACCGCGCAGAGTGTTTCCCTTTCCTGGGACAAGAACCCCGAACCCGATATTGCCGGTTATCGGATTCACTACGGCACCGCTGCCGCTCCCGATAGTGAAGTGATCGAGGTAAAGACAACCTCCGGGACCGTGCCGAATCTTCTCACAGGAGTGACCTATACTTTTGCAGTCACCGCTTACAGCACGGCCTTGTGTGAAAGTGCCTACTCCCAGCCTGTGTTGTACACGGTTGGTTCGACCAGAGTCATCCCCCCGGCGGTCCTCGCAAACATCTCCAGCCGGACGTTTGTCCAAACAGGTGAAAACGTCATGATCGGCGGCTTTATCATCGATGGGATTGTCCCCAAGAAAGTGGCTTTGCGCGCGATTGGTCCGTCTTTGGCGGGAGCAGGTGTGAGTGGCGCTCTGGTCGATCCCGTTTTGCAGGTGTTGAACTCCGCTGGATCTGTTGTGGCCTCGAATGACAACTGGAACATCTCCGGGGAGGAAGTTAGCGCGATTGGTCTCGCGCCTGCGGACGAGCGTGAAGCGGCACTCGTGGCCACGTTGGCACCAGGTGCCTACAGTGCCGTCGTGAGTGGCAAAGCGGCGACGACGGGAGTCGCTTTGGTCGAACTCTACGACCTGGACGCGGCAACCGGCCGAATTGCGAACATTTCAACTCGCAGCCGGGTGGAATTGGGCGACAACGTGATGATCGGCGGTTTCATTGTTGGCGGCACCACGGCCACGAAAATCATCGTGCGTGCGCTTGGGCCGTCGCTGGTTGCCGGCGGGGTCGTCGACGCGCTGCTCGATCCCACCTTGGAGATCTACAACAGCGATGGATCGCTCATCACCTCAAACGATGATTGGCGGACGAACCAAGAGGCCGAAATCATCGCCACCACCATCCCTCCCGCAGACGATCGGGAAGCCGCCATTGTTTCAACCCTGATGCCGGGCGCATACTCCGCCGTGGTTCGAGGCGCGAACGGCTGCACCGGTATCGCGCTCGTCGAAGTCTATGCGCTCAATTAGCAAGTGCGACGTTATCCTTTTCGTTAGGCGTTAGGCTAGAGGGGTGGTGCTTGGGGCAATTGCCCGTTCGCGCGTTTCATCTCCAGCACCTTGGCCAGAAAGGCCCAGCGGTCACCGATTTCGTCGATTACCTTGGTTGTCGGTTTGCCGGCGCCGTGCCCGGCTTTGGTTTCGATGCGAATCAGAACCGGCGCGGACCCGGCTTGCGCAGCTTGCAGGGTGGCCGCGAATTTAAAGCTGTGCGCCGGCACGACGCGGTCGTCATGATCCGCGGTCGTGATCAGTGTCGCGGGATACTTCACTCCCTTGGCGATATGGTGCAGTGGTGAATAGGCGTAGAGGTAAGGAAAATCCTCTGCATCATCCGATTTGCCGTAATCCGAGGCCCACGCCCAGCCGATCGTGAACTTCTGAAAACGCAGCATATCCATCACGCCGACCGCGGGTGTAGCGGCGCCGAATAGATCCGGCCGCTGCGTCAGACAGGCCCCCACCAGCAGGCCCCCGTTGCTTCCACCGCCAATCGCCATTTTTGGCGTCGAAGTGTATTTCTGATCGATTAGATATTGGGCTGCGGCGATAAAATCGTTGAAGACATTTTGCTTCTCATGCTTCATCCCGGCCTCGTGCCATTTTTCGCCGTATTCGCCGCCACCGCGGAGATTCGGGACCGCATAGATTCCGCCCATCTCCATCCAAACGAGGTTGGCGGGATTGAAGGAAGGTGTAAGCGAGACGTCGAAGCCGCCGTAACCGTAAAGATACGTCGGATTCAGCCCGTCCTTTTTTAGCCCTTTCTTGTAGGAGATAAACATTGGCACCTTCGTTCCATCGGCGCTCGAATAAAAGACCTGCTCCGTCATATAGTCGTCTGGGTTAAACTTCACTTTGGGAGCGAAGAGAGCCTCGCTCCGGCGCGTTGCGAAGTTGTAACGATAAATCGTCGGCGGTGTCGTGAAGCTGGTGAACGAATAAAACGTCTCGCGGTCGGGGCGCTTCCCGGTGAAACCAGTCGCGGTGCCGAGTCCGGGCAGCTCGATCTCGCCATCGGCAGAGCCATCGGTTTTGAAGAGTTTGACGAGGCTGTGAGCGTCCTTCAAGTAGGTCGCCACGAATCGCTCGCCGACCAGGCTGACACCTTCGAGTTTATCGGTTGATTCTGCGACCAATTCGTTAGGCTTAACCGGGAGCGGTTGATTCGTATCGAGCGCGATGATGCGACCGAGGGGCGCGTTGAGATCGGTCCGGAACCAAAAAACCGTCTCGTTGTTGCCGATGAAATGGTAAGCGGCATCGCCTTTCGGCAGTAACTCCACCACCTTCGTCTCCGGCTTCGTCAAGTCTTCGTAAAAGACGCGATTTTTCGGATCAGTCCCATGGCTCACTTCGATGATTAGGTAATGGCCGTCTTCGGTTACTTCGCCGCCAAAAAGCCATTCTTTCTGGTCGGGTCTCGCATAGACCAACCTGTCCTGCGTCTGTGCTGTGCCCAGCTTATGAAAGAAAAGCTTTTGGTTGTAGACCTGGGCGCGCAGTTTGTTTTCACCCTTCGGCTCGTCATAGCGGCTGTAGAAAAAGCCGGTCCCATCCTTCAGCCACGTTGCGCCGGAGAACTTAATCCAGTTAAGATCGTCTGATTGATCCTTGCCGGTCGCGACGTCGCGCACCTTCCACTCCTGCCAATCCGAACCGGCGCTCGCCAGTCCGTAGGCGTAGAGCTTGGCGTCCTCGCTCACCGCGCTGCCACCCAGCGCGACCGTCCCGTCCTTCGATAGGGCATTTGGATCGATCAACGCTCGCGGTGGTTTCGCGAAATCATCCGTCGTGTAAACCACGCTCTGATTTTGCAGCCCGCTGTTCTTTGTAAAAAAGTAGAGCGTCTTTTCCTTGGAGGGCACGCCGTAGCGCTCGTAATCCCAAAGCTCCTGCAAGCGTGCCTTGATCGCGGCGCGCTGCGGAATTGCGTCGAGAAATTGGAAGGTGAGTTTGTTCTCTTCCTCGATCCAATGTCGCGACTCAGGTGAATCGGGATCTTCCAACCAGCGATAGGGATCGGCTACCTTTGTGCCATGATAGTCATCGACCCGGTCACCTTTGGGAGCATCGGGATACCGTTCCGGGGTGTTTGTCTCTTTAGCTGCTGCGCGGCCGCCGACGGAAACCCAGATCAGGAGTGAAAGGAGAAGCAGATAACGCATGCGAGAAATAAATAGGTGGCGACCGGGAGTTGTCCACGGATTTGCGAATGCCACCCGCATCGTTCCGCGGGAGCGTGCCTAACGAATTTTTCCCGGACCCCAGAGGGCCCGGCCTGGTTTAGCGCCGGTATGCTCGCCGTCCTTCAGGACCTGCACTCCGTTGACGAAGATGTCTTTCATCCCGACCGCGTACTGATGCGGCTGCGCGAAAGTTGCGCGGTCCGCAATCGTTGCCGGGTCGAACACGACGACGTCGGCGAACATTCCTTCCTTGATGAAACCACGATGATCGAGTCCCAGGTTGGTCGCCGGCAGCGCACTTAATCTGCGGACGGCTTCGCCTAACGAGACTACCTTTTCGTCGCGAACGTATTTGCCGAGGACGCGGGCAAAATTGCCGTAAGCGCGGGGATGCGGATTGGATTTTAGGAAAGACGCCCTCCGGCGCTTGCGAAGATTCATCCGAGCCGAAAGAAATCCATGGTTTCGCGATTTCCTTGCGAACGTTTTCCTCCGACATCAGGAAATAAATCGTATCGATGCGCGATTCGTCTTCCGCGAGCAAGTCCATAATGGTGTCCACCGGATCTTTGCCGCGCATCTTCGCTACCTCGGCGAGCGACTTACCGGTGAGTGGCTTCAGTTTTTCCGACTTGAAACCAACGACCAGGATGTTTTCGGGCGAGCCTGCCGCGAGATAGAGATTCTCCCATGCGTTGCTTGGTGTCTTCACCTCCGCCGCGATCTTTTCTCGCGTCGCGGGATCACGCAGCCGCTTGAAGAGCGCAGGATAACCGCCATCTTCCGTCCACGGCGGCAGGCAGGCATCAAGACCCGTGCCGGCGGCAGTGTAGGTATACATGTCGGCCGTAATCTTGACCCCTTCCTTTTGCGCGGCTTCAATCCGCGCCAGAAGCTCATCGACCTTTGGCCAATTCGATTTCCCGGCCGCTTTAATGTGGTAAATCTCTGCCGGAATGTTGGCTTCGCGGCTGATCCGGATCAATTCGTCGAGCGCTTCGAGGAGTTGATTGCCCTCACTCCGCATGTGCGAGATATATTTGCCCTTATATTTCGCGGCGACTTTGCAGAGTTCGATCAACTCCGGCGTCTTCGCGTAGAAGGCCGGGGGATAAATCAACGACGTCCCAATCCCAAGCGCGCCGGCTTCCATTTCCTTTCGGACCAGAGCGCGCATTTCATCGAGCTGTTGTGGCGTAGGCTGTTTGTCCTCGAACCCGATCACGTTCTCACGAATCGTGGTCGCGCCGATAAAAGAGGCGACATTGCAGGAAATGCCGCGTGTTTCGAGATAACGCAGATAATCGGCCAGCGTCGTCCATTCGATTCTGTAATGGATGTCCTTCTGATTGCGCAGCATCTCTTCGCGGACCCGGCTGTTCACCGGCCCCATCGACTCGCCTTCGCCCATGATCTCGGTCGTCACTCCCTGCCGAATCTCACTTTGCGAAAGGCCATCCGCGATCAACGATTCATTCGACCACGAGAGCATGTTGATGAATCCCGGCGCGACCGCGAGTCCGTGAGCGTCGATTACCAGCTTGGCGGGCGCGTTCTTGAAATCCCCCACGCCTGCGATGCGGTCGCCGCGCAACGCAACATCGACCTGCCTCCCCTCGCCACCCAGGCCGTCATAAACAATTCCGTTCTTGATCACGACGTCGAATTCCGGGGCCGGAGATTGCGAAGACGTTCTGCGCGCCGATTTCGGCAGTGATCATACTTCCGAGCAAAATAAGGAAGAGAAGCAGGTAGTTCATAGCTCTAAAGTCAAATGACAGTCGCGCGAAACCCGGGCTGTTGCGGCGAACGGCCAAGTAGTCGTTTATGTCCTCGATTGAACAGGCAGAATGTCGTTCGAACGACGAAACGAAAAGGTAAATTTTGGGAGCTCGGATTTAAATTATCCGTTACTGGACCATCACGCGGTCACAAGTCGGTCGGCTTCTCGAGGTGGGGCGGGGGCACGTCTGACCCTGTTTGACTTGGTGGAAGGTACTCCGGCGGCGGAATGAAAGCGTCGGAGCACCCGTAATCCAAAAGCGCGCAACCGAGAAGAAGCAAGGCCACAGCCGCTCGACACCAGCCGCTCGACCGCCGGACATCGCGAGGCTCTAATCCTGCAACTTTGGATGATGCCGGGCATCTGTCAGGAGTGCGGCCCGGCTGTAAAATTGATCGTTCCATAGGACATATCAATCGATGCATCGCCGGCTTTCGGCCAGTTAATTTTTTGCGCGAAATGGCGGGATTGGCGCGAAAATAATAACCTGGGAAACGGAGGCGAAGCAGAGAAAATGAAGCTCACACGACAGCTGGGATTCATATGACCTGGGGTCATCGCCTGATTGGCGTATCGGATAACTGATACAGTGCGACGCCTACTGATGAGGTGTCGCCTACTACCTTCCCGGGTTCGGCGGTAACATCGTGCCGCCTTGCGATTTGACCCGGGAAAAGTCGGCCTCATCGATGTGGCCATTTGTGTTGATGTCCTCGCGGAAATTACTCGCATCAGTTTCTTGCCCGCGATCGATCTTGGTCTCATGGGAGTCGATCTTGTCGACCACGCCGTCGCCGTTAATATCGCCGAGCAGCAAGCCCGCCGTCACGGTCGCGGTGGCGAGAGTGTTTCCCTGGTCATCGTGGACATTTGTCACGGTAAGAGTGAAATACTGTTCGTTACAGTTAACTCCAGTAAGGCCAATGAGAAGGCGATGGTCGTCGTTGGCATCGACCCGGCTGCCCTTGATTGTTCCACACTCGGTTGCGATGTCATCGACGGAAACGACCGGATTATTGAATGTAAGAGTTAATGTGTAATTGCCATTGGAGCCACCGCTGCGGCATTCGACTCCAGACGGCCCGGTCAGCGGCAGGTCGATATCGAAGTGACCTTTGCTCGAGGCCGCTGCAAGTAATTCGAGGCCGCCGGCCTGCCCGCCATTGGTCGTGCGCAAGAATCGTTCCGGCTGCTCCCACCGCGAGGCCAATCTGTCCAGCACTGGTAAAGTGAACGTCGAAGAGATCGAAGGACGTTCCGCTCGTTTGTGCTGACCACGTGTTCCCCAGATCGATGGACTTCAAAATAGTGCCGACAAAGCCAACCGCGAAGCCGCTCTCAGGTTTCGGGAAATCGATTCCCTGCATTCCAGAGGGGAATAATGACGAGGTCCAATCTGTCCCGCCATTGACGGTCCGTGCGATCGCTCCCGTGCCGTCGAAAAGGACACCTGAAGTCACACCGGTGTTCTCATCAAAGAAAAAGACGTCGTCGCAGCTGCCTTCGTTGCCATCAAAATAAAAGGCGTGAAAGGACCAGTGCACGCCGCCGTCGACGGTCGTGCCCTGCAAGGGTTGAAAGATCGAGTTCTGTCCGGTGATAAATCCGACTGTCGGACTTAGCATATGAGTGCCGAAGAAGCCGCCGCCAAAGAAATTTTTCTGCGAGACGCGCCAGGTTGCGCCGGAATCACTGGAATAAATAATATCCTGATTTAGGCCACCGCAGATCCCACTGGCTCCATTGAAGGAGACGGCGCGAAGGCTATCTCTTACTCCGCTGGCGACCGTTTGCCAGGTTGCGCCGCCGTCGGTCGTGCGGATGATCAAACCGCTGTCGCCCACAGCCACACCCTCCGCGTCATTGAAAAAGTAGGTGTCGTAAAGGGCTTTGGTTGTCCCGGAGGTCAACGTCGCCCAGGTCACGCCAGTGTCTGTCGTCTTCAGGATTGTCCCCGCATCGCCGACCGCGTAGCCGACTCCGGATTCAAGGAGAAAAACGCCACGCAGATTACTTGTTGTCCCGGAATCCACCGGGACCCATTGTGCCCGAGCGCTTAGGCTTGCAAGTAGTAGAAGCGCCCAAAGCGCGCAGATTCTCGGATTGATTAGCATAAATTTTCCTCCTTAATGTTCCTTCGATCGGCCACGGATTTCCGTGCAAGCTCGGGACAATAATCCCTTAGTTTTATCCAGCGTTGCGAGTCTGCACGTGATCGATCGGATAAATCAAGCCAAATCACACCAAGCGTCTCTGCGATCGGGGAAAGAAAATCCCCGCGCTCCCAAACAATGTTTGAGAACGCGGGGAAGCTAAGGTTCCAGACTGGAGTTATTGCCAGTCGCCAGTCGTCTGCAAGCTCAGGAAGTTGCTGAGGAACTCCGGTTCCACCGGTGTGCCATCAGCTTTCAGTGGTTGAGCAAGGAACTGGTCCGGCGCAATGCCGCCATCCGTCGGATCTTCAATGACCGGGCAGATTGCGTAGCGCAGGGGATCCGTGTCGGGGCGGGTTGTCTTGGTGATGTAGCCTTTCTTAAACAGGCTGTCGATATCGCTCATCGTGGCGATGATCGGAGTGCCATCGAAGTCGCGGCCATTTTTCTTCGCTATCTCGTTCAGAGCCTTCTTACCCGCGCGGGTCGTCAAGGCCTTTGGGGTATAATTGACCCAGACATGCAACCAGAGACCAAGCGGGTCATGGCTGAAATAACCATTGCGCATGTCCAGGAGTGACGATTGCCGGAATGCTCCCAGCCCGATCGGATCGGTCCCTTGTTGCGGGAAAAGGTATTCGATGAAGCTGTCAGCGATGGCCCGGGCGTTTCGACCGGCAGCATCAGCCGTAAAAGCGGTGGCGCTGATTCCACCGAGGACGGTGAAGTAGTTAATGTTCGCACTGTGATCATAGGCCGGCAAGGTGAGGAGCGCGCGCACATCTCTCTGGAATGAGAAGATCGGCGTGTCAGTCACCGCGGTCGGGCCGGGCTGCATGCGGCCCCCGATCAAAGCGGGGTTGACTCCGTTTGCGAGATAGTATGCATCAGTGAAGTCGTAGAGGCGATCCTGCACATCGGCCTTTGAAGTTACCGGCGCTGCAAGCAACGCCACAGCAAGAAGAGGCAGTAGTCTTTTCATGTGGCTGTTGATTTAGTCCTCGTCCGAATTTTCCCGCGAACACGCAAAGGTTTCGCGATTGTAACCTGAGATCGGGTCAGCGATTCGATGACCCCAAGGAGATTGCGGGCCCGGCCGACCTAGTCCCATCGATCAACCAGCTCTGACACAGAGGCGCTTTTACGGCTGTTCTTTTAGGGCTGACTCCCCCCACAATGCACCAATGCGGCTGCGCCTTTTCGATTATCTACAGGGTTATGACGGCAAAGCGTTTGTGCGCGATGTGCTCGCGGGCCTTACGGTGGCAATCCTTGCGTTACCCCTCGCGATTGGATTCGCGATTGCCTCCGGTGTGACTCCGGCGCGGGGGCTATGGACAGCGATCATAGGCGGGTTTCTTATTTCGCTTTTTGGCGGAAGCCGGGTGCAGATCGGCGGGCCGACAGGCGCCTTCGTGCCAATCATCGCCGGAATCGTGGCGGCACAGGGTTACGACGGACTCGCGATCGCAACCCTGATGGCGGGGGCGATGTTGGTCGCGATGGGCGCTCTTCGGCTCGGCGCGCTGATCAAATATATTCCGTATCCGGTGATCGCGGGGTTCACGAGCGGGATTGCGGTAATCATTTTTGAGGGACAATTGCGCGAGCTGCTCGGCTTGCGCGAGACGTTGCCGGTCAATGCGCTGTTGCAGCTTGGTGTGCTCGTTAGACATGGACAGGAAACGCAGTGGCAGACGGTAGTCATCGGCTTGGCGACAATCCTGGTGATGGTGTTCTGGCCCCGCCGCTGGCGCGCCGTCCCCCCCGCCATCTTCGCGATCATTGGCCTAACGATCGTGGCGCACATATTGGCTTTTCCGATCGAAACAATCGGCTCGCGGTTTGGCGGGATCCCGCAGAACTTCCCCGGGCTTCACCTTCCGGTGGTCAGTTTCACCCGGTTCCAGGTGCTCATCTTGCCAGCCTTCACCATCGCGATGCTGGCTGCGATCGAGTCGCTTCTTTCCGCGATGGTGGCTGACGGGATGATCGGCCGCCGGCACGACTCCAATCAGGAGCTGATCGGGCAGGGCGTGGCGAATCTCGTTAGTCCACTCTGTGGCGGGATTGCCGCGACTGGGGCGATTGCACGGACCGCGACCAATGTCCGTTCCGGCGGGCGCACGCCGGTTGCGGGAATGGTGCATTCTATCGCGCTCCTTCTCATCGTGTTGATTGCGGCACCGCTGGCACGCTTCATCCCGCTCGCGGCCTTCAGCGGCGTGCTCATGGTGGTCGCGTGGCGGATGGGTGAGTGGCACAACTTTGGGGTCATGGCGCGGGGACCACGCGGCGATTTCTGGGTCTTGCTGGTGACTTTTGCGCTCACCGTGGCATTTGGACTGACAGTCGCGGTCGGACTGGGATTGCTCATTGCCGCGGCGCTTTTCGTCAGGCAAATGGAAGCGGTGACGCAGATCCATCTGGTCACGGCGGAAAGCGAACTCGAAGTGGGGGGCGAATCCTTGCGGGGAAAAGATGTACCACCCGGGGTCCTGGTTTATCGTTTCGAGGGCCCGCTCTTTTTCGGTGTCGCCGAGAAACTGGAGGCGGCCCTGGAGCGTTCCAGCGCGACGCCGCCGGTAGTGATTTTTCGAATGCGCAATGTTCCGGCGATCGACGCGACCGGTCTGCGGGTGCTCAATCTCGTGCGCGAGAAGTTCAAACGGCGCGGGACGCGGATGGTTTTCAGCGGGATGCAACCGCAGCCGATGAAGGTGCTCTTCGAAGGCGGCTTCGTCGATGCCGTCGGGCTGGAAAATATTTGCGCAAATATCGAAGCGGCCCTGGAGCGGGCGCGGGAGATCCTGGCGGAGTTGCCGCGGGAGGAATAGCGTGGTCGCTTCTCGCCTAACGAAATTGTCCGAACCACCGATAGGGAAAGTCGTCCCCGGGGCAATCGGTTGGCCAGCGGGGCGGGTTCATTTCACGGTGAGGTCGCACCGGGATGTCGTGCCGCTCGACTTTGCCACAGCGATCGCGCAGGTAACGGATCAGTTCTTCGCAGGAATCGAGCTGGGCGCGGGTCGGCTGGTCGCGATTGAAATCGCCCACCAGGCAAATGCCTAACGAGATGTTATTCAAGTAGTCGCTGTGGACATGGCCGCCATTGATCTGGCGCCGCCAGCGATTGCCGACTTCGATCTCGCCGTTGCCGGAGGAGGTGCCGTTGCCAATGACGAAATGATAGGCGAGACCATTAGTCATCCGCCGCACGTTGCGGTGATAGTAGTCGAAGATCCGGGCGTTGCCCTGCCGGGTGCCGCTGTTGTGCACGATGATGAAGCGCCAACGCTCACGCAGAACCGGGGCGCGATCGATCTCGCGGCGGACGGAGCCGGTGACGTAGTTGTAGTGTTTTCCGAAAAGATGGAAGGGCAGGGAAAATCCGCGGGGTTTCTGGTAACCGGACTTTTGGACAACCACTTGGGCTGGCTCCGATGGCGCGGCAACGGGGGGTGGCGTATTGGCGGATGGGGCTGTTGTCGCGGGGGGTGCGGTCGGTGTGACAACGACGGTGCGAGGCCGAGTGGATTCGCTGGGGGTCGGTCCGCTCGGGGGTTTCTTCCGGAGTCGGTCGCGGAGTGTGCTCCGGGGTTTCTTCCGGCTCAGGGGTTGGTTTTGGCGTGGCTGTTTTTTTCTTTTTCGCCGGCGGATGCTTGGCGGGCTTTGGTTTGTGGTGCGGGGTGGCGGACGCTTCAGGTGTGGGGGAGGCGACGGTGCGCATTTTCTCGCGTGAATTGAGAAAGAGCTGCTTCTTTTCCTCGTCGGTCAATTCCGCTCGGATGATCGTGCCGGCGAGGCCGGCGGCGAGGAGCAGGGCGCAAAGGAGAAGCTGGCTACGCATGATGACTCGCCGACGGATCAAAGTGCGGACAACGTTAGGCTGGTTGTGGCTCGTTTTGGGCGGCGTGCTCGGCGCGGGCGGCGGCGCGTTCGCTTTCGCGTCGCAGAATGGCGTTTAACTTTCCACCCAGGAGCAAGAGGAGGCAGGTGAGATACATCCAGGTGAGCAGCATGATGACGGAGGCAAGGGCGAGGTAGGTCGGGTTATAACGGTCGTAACGCGCGACATAAAACTGGAAGAGCTTGGTCACGGTCATCCAACCGACGGAGAAGAAAATCGCGCCGGGCAGGGCCTGTCGGATGGTGAGGTAATTTTCCGGGGTGAGGAGGTAGAGGGCGAGCGCGAGAACGACAAGAGCGAGAGCGGTGAAGGGAAGGTTTAGGGCGGCGACCCATTCCTGGAGAGGGACGCGGAGCTGGAAATTGACTTCGGCGATGCCGGCGAGTGCTTCGCCAAAGACGACGAGGTTGAAGGCGAAGATGATGGTAATTCCGAACCAGAAAAGGAGAAGGAATGAGATGATATATTTCGACCACCAGTTGCGATCCTCGGTCACACCGTGGGTCTGACTGAGAGCGCGGGAAATGGTGGAGATAAAAAGAGTGCCGAGATAGATGCCAAGGAAAATGCCGGCGGTCGCGAGCGTGCCGCCGCTGCCGGTGACGATGACGTTCGCGACCACGCTGTCGAGTATCTCCTGGACTTTCGGATCGGGTGGAAGGAAAGCGCGGACGACGCCAAGCATTTTGTGCAGCTTCGCCGGGTCGGTTCCGAAGAGACCGAGGAGGTGCCAGAGAAAGAGAAGGCCTGGCGCGAGTGTGAAGAGGAATTGGTAGGCCATTTGCGCGGAGAGGCCCATCGTCTCATCGGTGGCGGTCTCCCAGAAGAGGCGCCGCACGACCCGGGCGGACAAGCGGAGGAATTTCATCGTCAGACGAAGTTTACTTTGCCGCTTCGGGATTGCCATTAAACTCTCCGCCAACTTCCGGACCTAACGAAATGCAGAAACGCATCCTGATTCTGACCGCCGGATTCGGCGAAGGGCACAACGCCGCGGCGCGGGGGATGCGCGACGGACTGGCTGCGGTTGGCAGCGGACTCAGCCGTGGTCGAGATGCACGATCTGTTTGCCGAGACCTACGGGTTCGTGAACGGCTGGGTGCGGAAGGGGTATCTGACCTTGATCAATCGGGCGCCGCGCGCCTGGATGCGAGTTTACGAGTGGACCGATCGGCAGCAGGACTACGCCTCCAGCATGCGGCTGCTCTTCCAGGCGAAGAGCCGGCTGAGTCAATTGTTGTTGCGCTTCCAGCCGACGGTGGTGGTCTCGGTTTATCCGGCCTATCCGCATTTGCTGGACCAAATCATGGGCGACGCCGTCCCGGCTTTTCGAAGGGTGGTTTGTATCACCGACTCGATCACGGTGAACGCGATCTGGTTCCGTTGCGCGAGTGATTTGTTTCTTGTGCCTAACGAACAGACAGCGGCCGTGCTCGCCCGAATTGGTCTGCCTAACGAAAAGGTAAAGGTAAGCGGGTTTCCGGTTACGCCGAAATTTGCCGAACTGGGCGAGCTGCGGAAGCCGCCCACCCCCGACGGGGAACGTCGCCTTCTCTACATGATCAACGCCGGCGGCCGCGCCTCTCCGGAGATCATCCGCGGCCTCGCGCAAATTTCGGGTGCGCGCCTGACGGTTACGGTTGGTCGCGACGAAAATTTGCGTCAGGCGGTCGAGGCCGTTCGTCTGGAAACGGGCCGAGAGTTTGAGATCATCGGCTGGAGCGATCAATTGCCGCGGTTAATGTTGGAAAGTCATCTGCTCGTCAGCAAGGCCGGCGGCGCAACCGTCCAGGAGGCAATCGCGGCGAGTTGTCCCATGATCATCAGTCAGATCGTCCCTGGACAAGAGGAGGGGAACGCCCGGCTGATCGTGGAAACGCGCTCGGGAGTAGTCGCGTCGACGCCGGCCGAAATTATTAGCGCGATCGAGCAGGCTTTTGCTGACGATTCGCGGGTGTGGCGGGAGTGGTCGGCTAACATTAGCCGCCTCAGCCGCCCGCGGGCGTCGCTCGAGATCGCTGAGCTGTTGCTGGGGTTGTGATCTGTTGTGAGATGAAGCGTACTTTGGAAATTGTGCCCACGCTTAATTTGTCATCCCGATCCGCCGAAGGACGGAGAGGGACCTCACAATTGCAATCGACGTTTTCTCGTCAACTGGAGCATTCATAGCAACTGCGAGGTCCCTCTCCGCGCTGCGCCGGATCGGGATGACAACACTTTTGTGGCCGCCGTTAGGCCGCCGGCTTTGGGCCGGCCTTTTCGTTCAGCACCTGGGTGAACTCCTGCAGGCTGGTCACAATCTGTGGCGCTTTCGAAAGCACCGTGCTGGCCAGTTTCTCAGCGTAATCCGGCCGACGCTGCGACATTTCGGAAAGCGCCATCATAACCGCAAGCGCATTGTTAATTGAGTGCTTGATCTCGCTGAACTTCTTTTGCAATTGCGCGAGTTCCTCTTGCGGAATGGTGGTAGCGGGCTCGGTCATGGTCGTTTCAAATCGGTGGCGAATATGATCGGGTGTGCTTGACTGATAGGTTAGCCAAATCCCGGTCGATGCCAGCAAAGACTATCAAGATCAGTGGTGCACGCCAGCACAATCTAAAGAATCTCCACCTTGAAATTCCGAGAGATAAATTGGTCGTAATCACGGGTATGAGCGGCTCGGGCAAGTCGTCGCTCGCGTTTGATACGCTTTATGCCGAAGGCCAGCGCCGTTACGTCGAGAGCTTGTCGGCCTATGCCCGGCAATTTCTCGACCAAATGGAAAAACCGGATGTCGATTTTATCGAGGGCCTTTCGCCGGCGATCGCGATCGAGCAGCGTAGCGCGGGGACCAACCCGCGCTCGATCATCGCCACGACCACGGAAATCTATGACTACCTGCGCGTTCTATTTTCGGCCGTCGGCCAGCCGCATGATCCGCTCACCGGCCAGCCGATTTTCCGGCAAACGCGCGCAACAGATTGTTGACCAAATTCTCGCCTACCCGGAAGAAACGAAAATTATTTTGCTCGCCCCGCTGGTGCGCAACGAAAGCGGCGAATTTCGTGACGTGATCGAGAAGACGAAGCGCGAAGGCTTCGTGCGAATTCGTGTCGACGGCGAGATCGTGGAGTTGGGGCGACCGGAGCCGATTCGTTTAAAGAAGGGCGCGCGGCACACGATCGAAGCGGTCGTGGACCGGCTCGTCATCCGGGAAGGAATTCGCACTCGGTTGGCCGACTCAGTCGAGACGGCGCTGAAGTGGGGAACGAATCGCCTCGTGGTGCTGCGGGAGGAGAGACCTGTAGACGTTGCTCTGCGAAGCGCGGGGGAAGACTCAATTCCAATTAGTGGCGCTTATCCTCGCGCCTCCCAGAGGGCGGCGTCTACAAGCGAGTCATGGGAGGAGGTTCGCTATTCAACCGACTACGGCAATCCCGACACTGACTTTTCGTTAGGGGCGCTGACGCCGAAACACTTTTCCTTTAACAGCCATCTCGGCGCGTGCCCGGCCTGCCACGGACTTGGCACGCAGCTGGTTTGCGATCCAGGAGCTGATGGTAACGGACACCTCGAAATCGCTGGCGGAAGGCGCAGTCGTTCCCTGGCGTCGCGGGACGAAACGGATGCAAGCTTATTACCGCGGGCTGCAGAACGCGCTCGTTAGGCATTTCGATGTCGCGGACAACATCCCGTTTGAAGATTTGCCGGAGAAATTCAAGGAGGCGCTTTACTTTGGCACGGGCGATCGGCCGATCGAGATGAGCTTCGGCGGGAACGGGCGCGCGGCGACGAAGACGGCGCGACCGTTCGAGGGATTGCTCCCGCAGTTGCAGCGGCTTTACGAGGAGACTGAGAGCGAGTTCACCCGCAGCCGGATTCGCGCTTTCATGAACCGCGCGCCCTGTTCGGTCTGCCACGGGGCGCGCTTAAAGCCGGAGATTCTGGCGGTCACGATCAGCGAAGCAGCGCGGCCGAGCGGTGAACATCCACCAATTTTGCGAGCTGACGATTGCGGAGGCCGCGGAATTCGTTAGGCAAATTCAACTTTCCGAGCAACAGCGCGCGATTGTCTCCGAGGTTCTTCACGAAATTTCCTCCCGACTCGAATTTCTCCTCGAGGTCGGGCTCGATTATCTCACCCTCAATCGAGAAAGCGGGACGCTCTCGGGAGGCGAAGCGCAGCGTATTCGGCTCGCCACGCAAATCGGCTCCGGTCTCGCCGGCGTCCTTTATGTGCTCGACGAGCCGAGCATCGGGTCTGCATCAGCGGGACAACGCCAGGCTGATCGGAACGTTGCGCCGCCTGCGTGACCTGGGGAATTCTGTCATCGTGGTGGAGCACGACGAAGAAACAATTCGCGCGGCTGATTACATTCTTGATCTCGGTCCGGGCGCCGGCCCGCGCGGCGGCGAAATCGTTGCCGCCGGGCCGCTCGGGGAAATTCTCGAGGCGAAGAATTCGCCGACCGCAGCTTATCTTTCCGGTCGATCGAGGATCGCCATCCCGCGCCAGCGCGTCGCGCCGCGAGCGAGCAATCCTTCATCTGACGGTTGGCTCACGATTCTTGGCGCGACCGAAAACAACCTTAAGAACGTCACCGCCCGCTTCCCGTTAGGCTGCCTCACCTGTGTCACCGGTGTTTCCGGAAGCGGAAAATCGACCTTGATCGATGACATTCTGCGCCGTGCACTCTTTCGGCATTTCTACAATTCAAAGGACAAACCCGGGGAATACCGCGAACTCCATGGGCTCGATCAGATCGACAAGGCGATCATCATCGATCAAAGCGCGATTGGCCGCACGCCGCGCTCTAATCCTGTTACCTACACGGGTGCGTTCACCCCGATTCGCGACCTCTTCAGTCAATTGCCGGCGTCGCGCATTCGCGGTTACAGCGCCGGACGGTTCAGTTTCAACGTCAAAGGCGGCCGCTGCGAAAATTGCCAGGGCGACGGTTTGATCAAGATCGAGATGCATTTCCTCGCTGACGCCTACGCGGTCTGCGAAGTGTGCCAGGGCAAACGCTATAACCGCGAGACCCTGGAGATTACCTACAAAGGAAAAAACATTGCCGACGTGCTCGCGATGACGGTCGACGAAGCGGCCCGTTTTTTTCGCAACGTGCCGACGGTGTCTGACAGATTAAGCGCATTACAGGATGTGGGACTGGGTTATTTGCGTCTCGGACAGGCGGCGACAACGCTTTCCGGTGGCGAGGCGCAGCGGGTAAAGCTTGCGACCGAGTTAGCGAAAAAGGCGACCGGGCGCACGCTCTACATCCTCGACGAACCGACGACCGGGCTGCATTTTGCCGATATCGAAAAGCTCCTCCAGGTGCTGATGAAACTTCGGGACGCGGGCAATACTCTGGTCGTGATCGAACACAATCTCGAGATGATTAAGTGTGCCGACTGGGTGATCGATCTCGGCCCGGAAGGAGGCGAGAAGGGAGGCCAGATCGTCGCAGAAGGAACGCCGGAGGAGGTCGCACGCTCCGAAAACAGCCATACCGGCGAGCACCTGCGACCGTTGTTAGGCAGATGAATAGGAATCTTCTAGCGCTCGTCGGCGCAATTATCTTTTCGTTAGGGACGCAGGCGCGCGCGCAAGGCAGCCCGTCCCTGCAAGGAGCGATTGGGCCTCTGGCTGAAGGGGTGGCACCGGTGGCGATCGCTCGGCTCGAGGCCCTGCTCGCCCAAAACCCATCCGCCGTCGAGCAAGATTTGGCGCGCAAGAAGTTGGCCGAAGCGCTGGTCCAGGCCGGGCGCCCTGCCGATGCGCTTCCGCTTCTCGAGAGAACAAGCCTAACGAATGATCTGGACGCAATTTTTGTCCGCGCGCAGGCTCTGGCAGCGTTGGATCGTTGGGCGGAAGCGCTCCCGCTTTATCAGAGGGCGGCGACGGACCCTGCGACGGCACGGCAAGGCGAAGCGATTTTCGGAACGGCTCAGGCCCTGCAGGCTGTGGGTCGCAGCGACGAGGCAATAAAAGCATTTCTCTCCCTGCAGGGCGATCCGAAATGGAGCCTGCGCACCCGCCTGCGGGTTGCGCAGTTGATGATTGAGCGCGGCGATGTCGCGGGGGCTGACCGTTTGCTGCGCGAAACCAAACCGCAGGCAACAACGGAGCGAAATGAAAAGAGGTTTTTGATTGGCCAGTTGAACCTTGTGCAGGGCCGCCTCGAGAAAGCAATCGAAACATTGAGCGTAATCTTGAAAAAGCCGGAGGGCGTTTCCCATTCGCTCCTGATCGCCACTCTGTTCAAACTGGCCGATGCGCACCTGGCGGCCAAGACGCCGGAAGGCGGCGACGATGCGCTCGAAGAGTTCATCGATCATCGCCCTAACGACTCAGCTTTGCCGGAAGTGTTTGCGAAGCTCGACGAGCTCTACGCGAGCGAGCGTAAGCCATCGATTAACGAGTTGGAACACTGGGCACACGATGCGGCCCAGCCCCGGCAGGTCCTCGCGCAGTGGTATCTGGCCCGAAGCGCATTGCGCTCAGGCGATAGGGAGAAGGCGATCGCGTTGCTAACGCCGCTGCGCGACAGTCCAGTGCGCTTGCCAGCGTTGGGCGAGGCGAATCTGGAGTTGGCAAGGTTACACTTGGCGAAGGAACAATGGGACGATGCCATCGTTGCCGCGAATGCTGCTCTTGGAAAGAATTTCGATCCGGGTTTCAAGGAGCGGGTTGATTGGCTGATCGCAGAAGCGAATTACCGTAAAGGACGCCTCGATCAGGCTGCACTGATCTACGAGCAGGTGGCGCAGCGCGCGCCTGCCCTGGCGCACGAAGCCTTGTTTAATGCCGCGCTCTGCTGGCTCCGGCTGGATCGTGCGGTGGAGTTTGGAGCTGATTATCGCAAGATCAGTGACGGCCCAACAAGTCAGTCGGCAGGAGGAGAATTACTCCTCGAGGAAGGCGCGGTGCAGGCGGCGCAGGGTAAGCCGGAGGCAGTGCAGACGTTTCAAAGATTTCATCCATGATTTTCCAAAGAGCGCACGCGTCTCGGAGGCCTGGATGTCCCTGGCCGAGCTGGCATTTCATGCGCCCCGACCGGATTTGGATGCGGCGCGGAAAGATTTGGCGCGGGCGCGTGAAGAACGTCCGACAGCAGCAGCGTTGGAGCGGGCCGATTACCTCCAAATTTGGCTAGAGGATACTTCCGCCTCGACTGACGAGACGCCGGTCATTGCCGCGGCCAACAATTTTCTTCGGCAACATCCGGACTCACCTTTCACGCCAGAAGTGAGGATGAAATTGGCGGAGGCCTATTTTCGCCGGCAGGATTTTGCCAACGCCCAAACGCAATTTGAATTGTTGGCGCAGCAAAATCCGAATCCGGCGCTGACCGAGAAGGCGCTCTTTTTTGCCGCGCGTTCCGCCATGTCGAGTATGGCCGCGGAGTCGCTCGATCACGCCCTGGCGCTCCTTGATCAGGTGGTCACGCTCAAGGGGGAAATGCGCTGGGCGGCACGAAACGAAGAAGCGGCGATCGAACGCCGGCTGGGGAAAAATCGGGAGGCTCTGGCCCTTTACGACGAAGTGCTAAAAAACAATGCCAAGCCGGCGGAGCGCCGGGAGGCTCTCTGTGGCAAAGGCGATATTTATTACGAAATGGGGGCGGGGGATGCGCAGAACTACCAACGTGCGATCGAGTTCTACGAGCAGCTCGTCAGTGAGCCGGGCGTTCCGGCGCATTGGCGCAACCAGGCGGCATTTAAGAAGGGCAAGGCCCTTGAGAAATCAAACGACAAGGCTGGCGCCCTAACGACCTACTACGGAGTGATTGAGGAAGGTGCGCGGCCCGATGTGCAGCATGAGTTTTTTTGGTTTTACAAAGCGGGCTTCAATGCGGCGCATCTCCTCGAGGAGGCGAGTGACTGGAAATCTGCGGTCGTCGTCTATCGAAAACTAGCCGCCGTCGGAGGGACTCGCAGCGAAGAGGCGAAAGCGCGCCTCACCCAGTTGCGCCTGGAGCATTTCCTTTGGGACGAATAGCCGATTTCGTCGGAAATTAGTCTTGCGCTGAAGGACTTAACGGGCGCAGTATGGGACTATGAAAACAAGAAGCGGATGGTTCCATCTGCGCCGCTTGTTTCTGCTTTCCGGGGGCTGCGCCCTCGGAGCTGTCATGTGTGCTTCAGTTATCGCCGGCCCGACCATGTATCGGGACTCGGCGACCGCTCGTCCACACATGGCGCAGGACATGCCGGCGCAGAAAGTGTTCAGGGTCTATCTCTTGACTTCGGCCTCTGCGATCCCGAAGCCGATCAATTACGTCATCGGTGGCATCGTCACGACCGCGATTCCGATTGAGATCATCGGCCGCGAATCGAGCGTTAGTCGTTAGTTCCAGCGCGAAATAGTAAATTCGCGACAGCTGAGTGCCGCTTTCGACGGCACCTTCGGCGCTTTAGGGCTTTTCATCGAGCCAGGGCATCAATCGTCGCAACCGTTCCCCCACCTGCTCGATCAGTTGCGTTTGACCCTTGTCCAGCAATCGTTGATACCGCTTTCTCCCGGTCGCTGTCTCCCGCAACCAATCTCGGGCAAACTTGCCGCGGCGGATCCTGTCGAGCTCTCTTTTCATCCGCGTTTTCACGCTCGCATCGATAATCCTTGGTCCGACTGAGACATCGCCCCATTTGGCCGTTTCCGAGATGCGCGCCCGCATGCCGCTGATGCCGGCGCGATGCATGAGATCGACGATGAATTTTAGTTCATGCAGGCATTCGAAATAAGCCATCTCCGGTTGGTAACCCGCCTCGACCAAGGTCTCGAATCCCGCCTCGACGAGAGCGCTCATCCCGCCGCACAAAACAGCTTGCTCGGCAAACAAGTCCGCCTCGGTTTCCTCCTGAAACGTTGTCTCGATGACGCCGGCGCGAGTGCCGCCAATCGCCTTCGCGTAGGCGAGCGCAAGCTCCCGGGCATGACCGCTGACATCCTGATGGATCGCGATGATACAGGGCACACCCTGGCCGGCGACAAACTGGGTGCGGACCATTGGCCCAAGTCCTTTGGGCGCAACCATGATGACGTCAACGTCGTTAGGCGGAATGATTGTGCGGTAATGAATTGCGAATCCGTGGGCGAAAAGGAGGGTCTGCCCTGGGCGCAAGAATGGCGCAATCTCCTCGTGGTAAATGGCGGACATTCTCGTATCTGGGAGCGCGAGAAAGAGGACGTCAGCGCGGCGCACTGCCGCCGGTGTGGTCGCCAGTCGAAGTCCATCGCGCCGGGCGGTTAGGCGCGATCGGCTTTTTGGCGGAAGGCCGACGACGACAGGAATACCGCTGTCGCGCAAATTAAGGGCATGCGCCCGGCCTTGCGCGCCGTAACCGATCGTCGCGCAAGTCTTGTCGAGGAGCGGACCGAGGTTGACCTCTTTGTCGGTGAAAATTCTTGCGGGTTTTGCAGGCATGGGCCGCGGCGAGCGCTCGACCGTAGCGCCGCGCCTTCATCTGTCAATCCCGTCCTCGGTGGCGGTTAATTAATTCGCGAGCGATTGCGAGTTCCGCCCGATTGCTTCCAAGCGCGCGACTTCCGCCGTGACGCTTTTCGCCTCGGCAGTCTGGCCCATTTTCTCCAGGATATCCGAGAGAAAGACGTATTGGCGTATGGCGCCGGGTTGCCGTGCGACGGCCCGCTTTTGAGCACGATAAGCCTCCTCGAACCGATGCTGGCGGACCCTCGTTTGCGCGATCAAATGCAAAGCCTCGACTTCGTGCACATCTAATCGACTAGCTTGGTTTAGCACGGCTACTGCACGCTCTGCGTCGCCTTCTTCTGCATAGAGTCGACCCAGGGCCAAGGCTGCGCCGTAATGCCACCAATGATCGCGTGCAAAGTCAGAGACAAGACGGCAAGCCGGTTCGGGACCCTTCGTTTGGCGAAGCAATTCCGACTCTTGACTAACGACTTCCCAAATTTCCGGATAGTCCGCGCGCGCTTTCTCAAGCATCGCGAGCGCTTCCTGATCGCGGTGGCTGGCATGCAGGAGATGAGCGAGATTAATCACCGCGACCCATGTGCGCGGATAGATCTTGCTTGTTTCCCCGGATTGCTTTGCGGAAGCGGCGAAAAGGGCCTCGGCTTCGCGTGGTTTGCCTTCTTCGAAAAGAATGCGCGCGAGACTGTTGCGGGCGAGGGGGAATTCGGGGGTAATCGCAAGAATTTTGCGGAGGAGCGCCTCTGCCTGTTTGCGATCTCCACGATGCGCATAAATTTCCGCCAGATTCTCGCTCACCCGCAGGCTGTTCCCGCCCGCGGCGATCGTTCGCAGGTAAAACGTTTCTGGTGCCGCCCAGTCACTACTGCGCGCGGCGCTGCGGAGGCCGAGGGCGCTGCCGGCGAGGCAGGCCAGTGTGGCGAGCGAGGTACGGTAACTGGCCGGCAGCTCGAGCAAACAACCGGCAAGGAAAACCAGGATGCCCACGCTCGGAAAATAAAGCCAGTGCTCGGCGCAAGTGGCGTTTAGTTCCACGATATTCGAAATCGGGAGGTAGCCGAGGGCGAACCAAGCCGCGCCGAAGATTCGAATGGCGCGGCCCTTCCCCTGCCACCGGCAACCAACGGCGAGGAGGGCGGCGAAGCCCATTCCAAGAATCGAGAGGTATTCTGTGGCGACAGAATGCTGCCAACTGCTTGAATTGAGATAGTTCTCCTGGTTCACGACGGTACGTTCCATGTGCAGATTGGCCGGAAAGACCATCAAACGCGCATAATCGCCCAGAGCCCTGAGCATCAAGACAGCGCGAACCGGGGCACCCCAACCTTGTGATGGACCTGGGCCAGAGCGTGGCGGAGGCAACTGTCGCAGCCCAAAATACGTGGCGAAGAGCACGACGCAGATAACGAGCGTGAGGGTCTTGCCGCGCGGGCTGATTTGCCGGTCGAAGAACAAAGTGTGCAGAAGAAAAATCAGAAACCAAATGCAGGCAGTTTCTCGAGAGCAGAGAGCGAGAAGTCCGCAAAGCGCGGCCGAAAAGAAAAGAATTTGGCGGGCGGGTCCCGCTTTCTCGGTCGCGGGCGCGGAAGACCAAAATCCAACCA
This sequence comes from uncultured Verrucomicrobiae bacterium, assembly GCA_963771865.1. Taxonomy (GTDB): domain Bacteria; phylum Verrucomicrobiota; class Verrucomicrobiia; order Chthoniobacterales; family UBA10450; genus Palsa-1392. The sequence continues at coordinate 106,686 of CAVYVJ010000002.1, read as the reverse complement.
GTGGCAGCGAAGAGAAACGCGAGGCTATCAGCGCGCCCGGAAATGTAGTCGACAGCCGCGCTGTGGACGGGATGCACAGCCCAGAGGAGCGCGGAAAAGAACGCCAGGCCGGAAACAAAACTGAATTCCTTTTCAAACCATTCTGGTTTCAGCGTAGAGCGCAAAATGCGTTGGAGAAGGAAAAACAGCGCGACCGCGCTTCCGGCATGGAGGAGCAGATTGGTGAAGTGAAAACCGAACGTGTTCGTATGCCAGAAAAAGTAATCGGCGATGAATGAGAGATTCTGAACCGGTCGATAATGCGCCGGAAAAGGAATCGGGAAAGAGGTAATGCCGAAAAACCTCAAGCACGAGAAGTGGGCTTTTAATAAAAGGGCTGTCGCGCGCGAGGAAATCATCGTCCCAGATAAACTCACCCGAAAGCGATGGCGTTCGGACAACGATGCTGAGGACCAGGAGCAACAGGGCGCGCATCCAGTTTGTGCCGAGCAGTTGGACGAGGCGTGGTGGAAATTTCAGTGCGGGGAGTGCGGCACTGATTGAGGAGAATCTGTTCACTTGGAACCGATACCGGACTTCCTGGCGACTGAATTCGCGACTCATTGCCTGCCACCGCGAACGCGATGGCAGGTATATGAATTGCGGCTTAGAAGTGGCCGTAGGGCGAGAAGAAGGAGGTGTCCGCAACGTCGGACAACGTATTCCACGTGGCCGCGGGGACTTTCGGCAGTGTGTCGACGGTTTGCGGACCGTAGGTATTCCCGAACAGGTCAGATGCGGTATTGTAGAGCTGCGAGTTCTTCTTCATGTAGGCGCCCCAGTCAGCGGTCGCTACCGATGCACCGGTCGCCTTATTGTTCTCGATCGCGTATTGGTCGACCGCAGAGTCGATCAAACGGAGATCGTTAACGACGCGGCTCGCCTGGGAGCGCTTACGGGCCCGGAGGAATCCTGGAACCGCGATGGCCGCCAACAGGGCGATGATCGCAACGACGATCATAATTTCCACGAGGGTGAAGCCCCCGCGCTTTTTGTTGAGTTTGTTTAACATGCTATTTTGCTTTCTATCTGGTTTGTTTGTTTGATTGCGTCCGCCGTTCCATCGCGGATTGGTCTTTTAATGAGCAGCGTTGATGCCAACTCCCTTGGTTTCTTGGGTTTTCCCTAGCCCCGACTCGCCAGACGACATTCGCTGAGGCGCTTAATAGTGGCCGAAAGGGGAAAAGAAGGCTGTGTCAGCAACGTCCGACAATGCATCCCAGGTGGCTGCGGGCACTTTCGGTTCCTGATCTACAGTCTGCACGCCGTAGGACTGTCCGAAGATATCTTGGGCGGTGGTGTAAAGAGGAGTGCCTCTCTTCATGTAGACCGTCCAATCTGGGAGTGTCGACCGGCGTCCCAGCCATCTTGCTGAACTCGACTGCGTATTGGTCGACAGCCGCGGCGATCAGACGGAGATCATTGATAACTTGGGTCGCTTGGGACCGTTTCCGGGCTCTCATGAATGCCGGCACTGCGATAGCGGCGAGGAGTGCGATGATTGCCACCACGATCATGATTTCCACGAGAGTGAAGCCGGTGCGCTTCTGGTTCGGGTTATTGATCATTGAGTTGGCCGCTCGCTGTGGTCGGTGCTTCGCTGTGATTCTGGATTGCTCGCTAGTGGCAAAATGGGCAGCTTTAGTTGAAGCAGTGTTAATGCCAGAAAGAATGACCCTTATATTCCGTCTGGCGATGGCCCGCTTTCTGCGAGCTTGTGCGCATTCTTCCGAGCCGCTAAAGGGCAGCTTCCGCGATGAAATGGTCTGCCATTTTTCCTTTTAGACTGAAAAACGTTACCGTCTCCGCGTGGCTGTTTGTCGCCGTTTTGGCGTTCCGACTTTATGGACTGGCGAGGTTGACGGAGAGCCAATTTCTACTTCCCCACGCCGGGGATATGCAGTTTTACAATGATTGGGCGTTGCGGATTCTGGGTGGGAATTGGACCGACCATGCCGCCTTCTATGGTCTGCCGCTTTATGCTTACCTGCTTGCCGCCATTTATTGGGTCTGCGGACATAATCCGTTTGTGCCGGGATTTCTCCAAGCCTGCCTCGACGCGGGGACGGCGGTCTTAATCTATCGGATTGGCGCTTTGGTTTTTGCGCCTGCAGGCGAGAAGCCGCTGCTCCATGATCCGGCACTGGGGAAAATCTATCGGCCTGCTCGCGGCAATCGGCTGGGCCTGCTTTCAGCCGGCGCAGGCGTACTCAATCATCCTAATGCCAACGGCATGGCTGGTCTTTGTTTTTTGGTTTGTCGTTTGGCAAATCGTTAGACGCCAGCATGTGCCCGCGCTGTGGGGTCTCCTGCTTCTGGGGGTTTGATGGGTTTCACCGCCATGGGCATCGCGACTATTTTGTTCCTGGTTCCAATTCTGCTCGCCGCGCTATTTCTTCGTTGGCAGGGATCTTTCGCCAGTCGAGTTGCCGGTGCCGCCCTGATGATGGCGGGAGTCTTTCTGGGCGCGTCGCCTGCCTGGATTCACAACTATTTCATCGCGCGGGACCCGGTTTTCCTCTCCGCGCACAGCGGCGTCAATTTCTGGATCGGCAATAATCCGGTCGCAACCGGCTATCCAAAATTTCCTCCCGGGTTGCATGCTGGCCAGGAAGCGATGCTGAAAGACTCCATCACCTCCGCGGAAAAGGCGTCGGGGCGAGCTCTCAAGCGTTCCGAGGTCTCCGCCTACTGGTCGGAGAAAGCAAGCGCTTGGATTCGCGCTCATCCATGGGATTTCTTGAGGTTGCTCGGCACGAAAATCAGAAACTTTTGGAGCGCGTTTAGCTACGATGACATCAGTGTCATTACCGCCTTGCGCGATCAGTCGGTAATTCTACCCGGCTTGGGCTTTGGGTTGGTTGCGGCGCTGGGACTTCCCGGTCTGCTCATTGCCTGGCGGAAGATTCCGGGTTCGCGTTGGCTCGGTGCAGCAGTTTTCCTGCACATGGCCTCACTGCTCACGGTTTTCGTGACCGAACGCTATCGTCTGGCGGCTGTGCCCGGTCTTCTTCTCTTTGCGGCCTTCGGGCTGTGTGAACTTTGGCGGGATCTTGCGCAGCGAGCGCTATCGATTGGCCGCGTTTTTCTTTCTCCTGCTTTTTTGCAGCACTGCATTTGTTTCCATTCCACAAAGAGATCCAACGCTCTGGGCCCTGGACACCTACAACTCCGGGCTGCAGGCGCTCGAAGCCAAGAATTTTTCACTCGCCCGGCGCAAGCTCGATCTCGCCTATGCTTACTCGCCGGAGAATGCCGAAATCAACTTTGCCGAAGGAAATCTGCATCTGGCAATTGGAGACGCAGCGACCGCGAAGCGATTCTATTTTCGAAGCGCTCCGCCTCGATCCGACTCATGCCGGGGCCTATAACAACAGTGGTGTCCTTGCTCTCAAAGAGGAGCGCTGGGAGCTGGCCGGCAATCTTTTCCGGCATGCGCTTGAGTACTCGCCTAACGACGCCAAGATCCATTATCTTGTTTGCCCGGGCGGAGCTGAAATCAGGCGAAGTTGCGTATGCCCGGAGAGAGATCGCACGCGCCATTCAGCTTGACGGGCGCCATCCGGAATTCTTCGCTTTGCAAAAAGAAATCGAGGCTGCGCAACCCTGAACCGGCTTAACGTTGCTTTCGTGCTGGCTAATTCGGCGCGGACGGCTTCGTTCGATTTATACATATCGAGCTTCATCACGAGTTGGCTCGTGATCGGATCGTAGAGTCCGCCGCGAACGAAAATCCGCATGTACTGATTAAGCCCGATGGTGCAAAGCGTGACCAACATGCTCGCCGCAAAAATCGCCGCCCGGGCGGTTGAAAATCGCTTGCTTAAGAAAAGCACCTGCGTGCAGGCCAGCCAGATTAGCGGGATATCGCAAAACGCTGCATAGCGAAGGCTGATTCCGTATTTGACGCACGACAAACCGGTCAGGGCGAGGAGAGCGAACGTCGCCATGAACCATCCCGCTCGATCGCCGCTTCGGAGTTGAAACATTCCGCCGATCGCCAGAGCCACGATTGCAGGTGTGACAAGTGCGAAATCAATTGCGTAGCGATACCAGGGTCCGTCCTGAGCCGCCACCGAGTAAAAATTCAGGCGCGATTTGGTCACGAACATTTGATAGAAATGCAACCCAATCCCCAATACCGCCAACCAGCACGACCAGAATCAAGACAGCCAGCAGAGGGCCCGCGATGGTCGCGGCGAGAAGTTGGGGGGTGACGGTTCCGAAGCGGAGGAAACGATTCAAGACCAAGGTTCCAAAAATCGCGAAGACCACAAACGCTGCGGTTTCTTTTGTTAAGACCAGGATCGTTAGGCAGAGCATGTAGGAGATCAGCCAGCCGGCATGCCGCGGGCGCTGCAGGTTTTCCCACGCCAGCCAGAGCGCCGCGACCGCCCAAAATGCGAAATAGCCGTCGATCATCGCCCGCTGGCAGAGATAGATCTCAAGCGGCGCCGTCGCGACCAATGCGGTCACGCCAATCATTGGCAAAGTGCCGCCGAGCCGGTAGGCAAAGAGGGCGGAGAGCAGGAGAAGAAGGATGCCAGCGGTTGCTGCGACTGTGTGAATCGCGGTGAAAGCGCGCAGGTGAAACAGGTCTGCGCAAAACGCGGCTGGCACGAGAAACGCGACGCGTGTCGCCGGCACGACCGCTTCGGACAGTTGGTACTGCCGTTCGACGTAGACGCGCACCACGGCGTCGTAATTCAAAATGCCGGCCGTCTGAATTTGCTTCACGAAAACCATGTAGCCGTGCTCATCCGTGCCGAGGTTTCGGTAGCCGGCCGACGGATAAAGGCGCAGAAAAACTCCCAGGCCAAGCAGCGCTGTCATCGTGAGGAAAATGAGTACCTGACGACGACTCAAGTGCGAAAATTCCTCGCTTCGTTCGGACAGTTGGCGTCACGACCGGCAGGACGGCCACGGCCGCTTCGGCAGAGAGTTCCATTCGAATTTTTGCTGCAAGTCTTATGCTAGCTGCCGTTAGAAGGTGAGCTCGCTCCAGTCGGTGGCCCGATGACTGCTGAGGAAAGCCCGCCTGCCTCTCCTATCATGATTTCCTCTGCAAACGGTGCGCGCCGGATCCTTTTTGGCGTGAGCGGCGTCGCACTCGCTGGAGTCGCTTTAGCTTGGTGGCTCAGCGGCACGTTCGCAGGCTGGCCCGATCCGCGCTCGAGTTACAGCGCGTTTTACGTCCTCTTTGCCCGCGACGAATTCTGGGGCCTCGCGTTGGTCGCGGCGTTTGGCATCGGCGCAGCCTTGTTTGTGTTTGGAAGGGATCATCAACGATCGCTCGTTTCGGCGTTTGAGGAACGCGGCCTGATGGTTCTGGTCGTGCTCGCCAGCAGCGTGTTTGCAATCACGGCGCTTGGCACTCATTTCGTCTGTCACGATTACTCCCTTAGCGCCGATGAGTTCATGGCCGACTTTCAGGCGCGCATTTTTCTGCGCGGGAAAATTGCCGCGGAAATCCCTGCGCAATGGGTTGACGCTGTCCGCGTCATTAAACCCACGTATGCCGATTACTTTCCTGCCACGCATGAGTGGAAGGCCACCTACCTGCCGGTCTATGCCGCGCTGCGCGCGATCTTCCAAAGCGTTTATCTGCAGTCGTTTTTGAATCCCTGTCTCGCTGCTCTGACGGTGCTCGCACTTTATGGAACTGCGCGAAACATTTGGCCTAACGATAAGCAAGATGCCCTCGTCGCGAGTTTCCTCCTGGCTGGCTCCGCGCAATTCCTCGTCATGGCCATGACTACTTACTCGATGCCCGCGCATCTCGCCCTCAACACCATCTGGCTTTGGCTCTATTCGAATCCCGATCGGCGCCGCTTTTACCTCGCACCGGTCGTCGGCGTGCTTGCCATCGGTCTGCATCAACCAATCGTTCATGCGCTCTTCGCGACGCCCTTTCTTCTTCGTCTGGCCTTGCAGCGCAAATGGCGCGCCGTCTCAATCTTCGGCCTCATCTACATCTTAGGCTGCGCCGGATGGTACGCCTGGCGACTGGAATTCTCGCCACCGGCCGTTGGCCACGCCTCTTCCTTCCTTCGTCTTTGGAATCCGAAGATGCTCGTTATCCAGCCGATGGATCTGCTCCTCCTGGCCGGTTGGAGCGCGCTCGCCACTCCGCTCCTTGCCGTGCTGGGCTTCGGCCGCATCTTGCGCGAACCTCCGATCATTCGCGATGCCGCGCTCAGTTGTCTCCTCACCTTTGGGTTTTATTATTTCTTCTACCTCGATCAGGGTCATGGCTGGGGTTACCGCTATTTTCATGGAACGCTTTCCTGCCTCATCCTGGTCGCCGTCGCCGGTTGGAAAGTGCTCATCGAGAAAGCTGGCGAAGGAAAAGCTTGGAATTTTCTTTTCGTGGCTATCGCAGCCTCTTTTTTCATCGCTCTGCCGTTGCGCTGTTTTCAGGCCGAGAGCTTCATCCGTCCCTTTGCGGATGCATCAGAGACCTTGCATTCGATGAACGCCAAGGTGGTCGGAATCGATCCGCGCCTCGCCTGGTATTCGGCCGATTTGGTTCGAAATGATCCTTTCCTCGAGGGTCGCCCCGTCGTTGTCGCACTCGTCAATCTCTGGCCGGCAGAAGTGGCGGCGCTGGCGCGGGCCGGGAAGGCGCAATTTATGTCGCGCGACGAGATGACGAAATTGGGCTTGGGGACAATTCAGCGCGAACCCGATTGGCGAGATCCCTTTCATTTGGGACAAGGTCCGTAACCAGGTTGTTTGTAACGGTAACGATGACAAAATCTCGACCGCTCAATCGCACAATGGAATTGCTCGTTCGCGCGAAGAAACGGCTGGCGCCAAACTTCCGACTCGAAGATGTGCCGCTCTACGTGCCGGCGAAAAAGTGGGTCTTCAATCGGCTGCGCCAAAAAGAAGTGACGGTGCACGGATTTCCGTTTCTGCTCGATCCGCTCGATTCGCTCGAGCTCTCGATTTTTCGCAGTTACGAACCGTTTGAGACTTCCCTTCTCACCGCGGAGGTCCAGGCCGGAATGAAGATCCTCGATGTCGGTGCGAACATTGGCTATTACACGCTTCTTTTCTCCAAATTGACCGGCGAAAGCGGGTGCGTTTATGCCTTCGAGCCGGAGCCGCGGAATTTCGCCCTCTTGCAAGAGAACTTGTCGCGCAACGGCCGGACGAATGTGGTGGCTTTCAACCTGGCGGCGAGCGATCAGACAGGCGAAGCGTTCCTCTATCTCTCAACCGAGAACTACGGCGATCATCAAGTCTACGCTTCCGACGACGGCCGCCAGAAAGTACGCATTACCATGAAGCCGCTCGACGATTGCGTGACTGGTCCGATCGACCTTGTAAAAATGGACGTGCAGGGTTTTGAGGCTCATGTCCTCAACGGCATGCGATCGATCATCGCCGCGAGCCCTCGCCTAACGATCTTCACTGAGTTCTGGCCGGAGGGTTTGCGCCGCGCCGGCTCCGATGCGGCGGAGTTCTTGCGACAATTGCGCGCCTTCGACTTCGAAATTCTTTTTTATCAACGAATATGCCAACCGGGTGGAGCCGGCCGACGATATGGAACTGTTGCGCCGCTATGCCCCGGCGGTCGGTACGCATACCAATCTGCTTTGCCGTCGCCGGGCTCTCGGATATTCGTTAGGAGGTGGTTATGCCTTCGGGCGCTTCACTCACCCGTCTGGGCTACGATACGCGATCCTGGCGCAGCGCGATCGTCATGCGCGCGGTCGACGCGCTCAATCCCTTCAAGCGCGAACTGGAATTTGCATGGACCGGTCCGTGCGTTATCTCCTCAATCGCCGGGCTGGGCGACTTGTTCATTCATCTCCCGCTCATCGCCGGCACTGGTCAACGAGTGCCGCCGCCGGGAACTACCAGTGCGGGTTGCGCTTCGTCCGGCGCACCTTGAAATCGGGAGGCAATGCGGTTGGGATGTGTTGCCCTTCGACAACGCGCTCGAAGATTTCTTCAAGAATCCGCGCGCCCTCCGGCCGTGGGAATCGTTAGGCAAACTTCGCCATGCCCGGGAGACCCCACCGCAGTTGTGGATCGATCTTACCGGGAACGCCGTCAGTGCGCTGGCGATCAAACTCGCGGGCGCGAAAACGCTCGCCGCCCGCCGTACGCGCGGTGGCCGGAGTCTGATCGATTTTCCGTTGCCCCATACCATCCAGGAAAATGAATACGCGAATCGGGAGCGTGTGGCGCAGCATCTAGGGTGTCGGCTCGATTTCTCAGTTGCCGAAAATTTGCGCGGCGATCCTCTTCCTGATCTTGCCGGGACAGTGGTTATTTGCCTGACGACCGCAGCGCGGTGGAAGAACTGGCCGCTCCGAAATTTTCATGCCTTGCTCGCGCGTTTTCCGAACACCCGCTTCGTTCTCACCGGGTTTCGTCGCGAGCTGGCAGACGCAGAAAGCGCCCGACCTCGAGGCCATGTTGCGCCAGCCCAATGTCGTCGACGGCCTGGATTGTTTTTCGGCTGATGAACTCGTCCGCCTGATTGCACACGCCCTGGCAGTCGTCACGAATGACACGAGCGCTGCCCACATCGCAAACCTGTTTGCGAGTCCGCGGAGCGGTGCTCTTCGGTCCGGTCAGCCCAGGGACCTTTGCCTCCCCGACCGGTTTGAGGGTTTTCCACGATGCGACCTGTCCATTTCACCCCTGTGTGCAATGGAAATGCAGCAACGAGGCAAATTGGTGCATGGAAAAAATTTCGCCGACAGCCGTCGGGGATTACCTCGCGACCCTGCCCGGTTTTGCCTAACGACGAATGCTTCTGCCTGGCGGCGCGAATCAACAGTGCGCCCGGCCGAGAAATCGCCGCACGACCCAGATCGGAAACGGGAGCTGCAGTTTCCAGTAAATTCGCTGCCAAGGAGTCAGCGCCTCGAACACCTCCGCCTGCACATGACGGTCAGCCTTTTCATGCACTGTCGTTTGCGCGGGGTGTCGCAGCGGAAATTCAAGAGAGCGGCTGCTTGATGCTGCTTTTCCCAACGGTTGCCGAGTGTGAGTGGCCTCGGCGCCAATCCCAAGATTCGTGACCAGATTTTCCCGCGCCACGATCGAGCGCATGTGATGCCGCCAGAACGCAAAGACCAGCTGAATGTCCCACGTATTCAAGCCGGCGGGATGTTGTTGGTGGCAGTCATCAAAGTGGCGCCGCCAAAAATTGACCGCTGTCGAAGTTGCAACCTTGTCGTCCAACCAGCCGTTCTTGCCTAACGACGGCCAATCCTTCATTTCTCGATCGTAGCAGCGCCAGGCGCGACGCCAGGTTGCCCAGCCCCAAATATAGCAATAGCGCGAGAAGTAATAGCTCGCGGCATCATCTGCAGCGATCTCGCTTGGTGCGAGGTTCGTGCCGCAGATCATTCCGACGGTTGCGTCCTCGCGATAGCGCTCGAGCAGCTCGTCGCAAAAAGGAAAAAAACTCGGATCAGGAAGGCAATCGTCTTCGAGGATAATCGCTCGCTCGGTTTGCGCGAAAACCCAGTCGAGCCCCTCGGAAACGTTCCGCCGCAGCCCGAGATTGGTCTCGGCGAACTTACGAAATACCTGGCAAGGCCAATCGACCCGTCCGGCTACTTCGCGTGCCGCAGCGCAACGGGCCGGATCGGATGCAACGGTCGGTCGCGGCCCGTCCGCGATCAAAAAAAGCGATGGTGGACGAGCGGCACGAATGGCGGCGAAAACGCGCTCGGTTACTTCCGGTCGGTTGAAGAGGATGAAGGCAACCGGGGATTTACAATTGCTTTGCATCGGAGCGTCAGGCAACGGCGATAATTTCGTCAGGCATAACCGCGGGGTCTGCGATTGCCTTCCCGGATAGCCCCCTCACGCAGTAGCCAAACGACCGCAGAATCTCGAAGCATTGGGTCTTTTGGCTGGGGCCATGGAGGGCCAGGACGAGAACAGGATGAGCCCGGAACATCAATTCTTTCGCGCCCTCGAGAACTCGAGCTTCGGCACCTTCGACATCGATTTTGAGCAGCGCTGGATCGGGCAGCGATCGTTCTTCAAGAAACTCGATCGAGGCGGATGGACGGCACTTCGAAGTCACCCGCCTCCGGCGAAATTCGCCCGGTAAAATCGCTGTCGCCCTCGGAAAACCGCAGCGTGCCCGTGAAATCGGAGAGAGCACAGTCGCTCAGCGTGACATTCGTCACGCGATTCAATGAGAGATGACGTCGAATCTTTTCGAGGTTGCGCGGTAACGGCTCAAACGCGAGCACCCGACCGTGTTCGCCGACCAGCCGCGCCAGACCGAGGGTATAAAAGCCAGCATTCGCGCCGATGTCGCAGACCGTCATGCCGGGAGCAACCAACCGCCGCAAAGCGCGTTGTTTGCGCAGTTCGTAGAGTCCCATCCACTCTGGGGCATTGGCCGCCCCGCGAAGCCACCGCCGTCCGCGATTGATGCCGAAAGGTACAGTCAGAGTAAAATCGGCGGGAATGACGTGAAGAAGTCGGCCGCCGTAGCAAAGCATTTTCTCAAGCGCTGCGGACGCCATGTTTTTTGAGAGCAACAGAGACTCACTCATAGCGCAGTGGCCTGAAAAAGAGCGGAAAGACGAGCAAAGCCTGCAACTGCAATGCGAAAACTGGTCGCGTGGGTTTCCGCATGACGTTGAGCAGAAAAGCCGAGCAACCGTAGGAAATAAGCGTAGCGATAGCCGCGCCGCTCGCGCCGTATTTCGGAATGAGGATGAAGTTCAGCCCGATGTTGGTGATTGCACCGAGCGCGGCTCGCTGGGTCGCCGCCCAGGTGAGCCCTTCGGTAATGTCATAACCGCTTTGCACGATGCCGAGAAAAACAAAAATCGTCGCCCAGCCATGGATGACGAGGACCGGCGCAGCGGCCACGATATTGACGGTCCATAAATGAGCAGGACAATGGGCCGGGCGGCGACGGTCAGGAATAACGAGATGGCGAGTCCGGTGAGGGCCGCCCCGAGAAAGAGGCGCCCGAATTGTTGCTTGTAGTAGCGCGGCCCCAATTTGCGCCAGCGCACGAGAATCGGAAAGAGTGCGGGCGCGAAAGCGAGGGGGAGAAGCGCACACGCTTCGGTAATCTGTGCCGCCGCGCTGAAAATTCCGGCCGCCTGGAAACCGGCCATCTTCCCGAGCATGACGACGTCGGAACGCATATAGATCATCACCGCGAGCGAACCAAGGAGAAGTGGAAAGCCCTCGCCTAACAATCGCCGCCAATCGATCCCGGCGGTCGCGGGTTGTGGCGCGAAGGATGTCGTTTGCCGGCGATGCAAGAGCCAGAGCGCGGCGCCCACCAACAGCGCCTCGACTGTTTCCAAGGCGGCAAAGACGAGCAACGGCGCGCCCGCAAAGAGAGCGGCTAATTTGATCCCGGTGCTGAGCAGAATCGGAACCGTGCGGCCGAAGAAACTCAGGCGAAATCGGTTCTCCGACTGAAAATGGAGATCAAAGACGTCGCACGGCTGACAGAGCAGCCCGGCGCCGGCCAGCGCGACGATTGCGATGGTTAGGCGCGCGTGCGGGTCAATCAGAAACGCGAGGCCGAGTAGCGCCGCGTAGCTGGCCAGGGCAAGGATGAGCTTTAACCGAAAGGCAAGGCGCAGAATTCCGCCGGACTGATCCGGCATTTCGGCCAATCGCCTAACGAGAATCCGGTCCAGCCCAAACGCCGCGATCACGGCAAAGATGCGAACGAAGGCAAGACCAAAGGCGAGCGCTGCCGAAGCGTTGCGGGCCGAAATGGCGACTGAGCGCGATCGTGACGATGGCCAGGGTGGCTACGCGCGCGCCCTGATTAAGGATCGACCACGCACTGTTGGAGAGCAGGGTTTTTCCGTCCGTTCTCATGCCAGCGCGGGCTCCAACGATTCGGTGCGTTCCGGTCGATCAAAATTGTGCGTTGCACTAATCAACTGCGTCCACTGCTCGAGGTGGCTTTGGAAGGGCGCGCTCTTGGATGCTTCGAGTTCCAAGGCCATCTCACCGGCGAATCCAGTGCAAACGAGTCGGCGCCCGGCAGCGAGGCTGTTCCAGATCTTCGAAGGAAAAATGGCCTGCGTGATTCTTGGATTTGCCGCGATCAGATGCACTTCATGGCGGAGAAGATCTTCGCGCAGCTTGATTGGGTCGTTTTCGAGGGGAATGGGTCGCAGCCACGCCGGGAGCTGCGCAGGCGCCGCGCCCATCGGAACGCATCGAAATCCGATAGCCCGCGGCGCGCAATTTCCCGCAGGCCTCCACCAGCAAGTCGATGTCGTGGCCGTAGCCGAGGTTCCCGGAATAAATTGCGGTGCGCGGCTCGGGCGCGATCGATTCGTCGAATGACATTGTCGGCCAATTACGGATGACGACCGAGTTGTGGGCAGGGCCGCCAAGGTTGGCGCCGATTTTTACGACCCGATCCCATTGCGCCAGCTGATGATCCCAAAAGCGGCGAAAAACCCGGCGTAAAGACGCCGGATATTCGTGCAATCCCCGAACGAGTTCCGGATAGTAATCCTGCAGCCAGTAGAGGCAGCGCGCGCCGCGGCGGCGGATCGATTTGGCCAGCGTCACTGTGTTGGGTGGCGCGCTCGTCACAATCACAAGGTCGTCCTGCCTAACGAAACGCTTGATATAATCCCGGAAGGCACGGGTGACGGAGGCATATTCGGCGAATGTTTGGCGCAAACTGCCGCGGGATGCCCCGGTAATGATCGAGATGGACGATTTCGCAGGCGGGTCTTGCACCGTTGCAGTTCTCGATAACCACCCTGTCCGCCAACCAGCCTCACCCGGCCGCCGTTCTGCGCAATCCTGGCCGCGAGCTGTTCCGCGTAAAGTCCCGTCGGCGCGGCGTCGGGCCAGATATACTGGGTGAGGACGTGGACCGTCGCCATGCAGTGCGACCTCAGCCGGCGACAACGCGCGGAAACTTTCCGGCGGCCCGCTGCACCACGGGCGCACCGTATTTCCGGAGCTGAATATGATAGGCCTCGCGGTGATAACGCAGATTCGCTTCGAGGAGCAATCCGACCAGCGCGATGACAACCGAAAGAGTTACCAGGCTCGCGGCAAGCACGGCCAAGGGCAGGTGATTGACCAAACCGGTCGTGAAATATTCGACGATCGGAATACAACCCGCGGAGAATCCAAAGGCGGCGACGACGCAAGCCAGATGACCGAAAAAGGTGAGCGGTCTGTAGTCGCGAAAGAGCACAACGAGCAGACGAAAAATTCGCAAGCCATCGCGAATGGTTTTGAGTTTCGACGCGGATCCTTTGGCGCGGCTACGGAACGGCACCGGAACCTCGGTTTGCGCGAACCCTTTGTCGACGGCCTGGATCGTCAGTTCGATTTCCAATTCGAAGCCACGCGAAAGAACCGGCACATGTTTGTAAAAGCGACGCGAGAAGAGGCGCAGCCCGGAGAAAAGGTCGAGCGGCTTGAAACGAAAAACCGAATTGAGAACGGCTGCAAAAATGGACATGCCCCATTGGTGGAGCGGCCGGAATGCCTTGGTAGCGTCCTGTGCACTGCGGATGCCGGTGATCATGTCAACGGGCTCGCGCAGATATTGCTCCACCAGCAGCCGCGCGCCATCTGCCGGATAACTGCCGTCGCCATCGACCATCAAGACCAGCTCGCTATCGATCGCGGCGAGCGCGGTGGCGACTGCGGTAGCTTTGCCGCGCCGACGCTCGGTGATAACTTGCGCCCCGGCGGCCGCGGCCGCAGTTGCGGTTCCGTCTTCGGAGCCATTGTCGACCACCAGGACGGTCGCCTGCGGGAAAGCGGCCGCGTATTCGCGCACCACCTCGCCAATCCCAGCGGCTTCATTCAAGCAGGGGATAAGAATGGTGAGAGAAGGCGAAGTCATTCGATGACAAGACTCTGACCTCTCTTTAGGAACCATTTTCCATGCCGTGGCGGACAGATTCTGGCCTGTGGAATGCTTGCTGCTCTGCTGCTTATGGCTTCCGCGCTCAACCCACATGCCTCTCCTGAATCGAACCGTTACGACGGCGGCGGCGGATTCTGCTCCCGTGGGCAACCGACCCCGCCCTCAACCCTCACGCTTCCTGATCGTTAGTCTCGCTCTGGTCCTGGCGGCGGGATGTTTTCTGCGCGTGCCGGATTATGTTTTCACTCACTGCAAACCCGGCGCTCCATTGGCTGGCTCCGCTCCATCCGACCCCGAAATTTCAGGCCTTTGGTTTCGATGAAAGACTTTACCGGGGTTATGTCAGCGTCCTGATCCTGCGGGGTATCGGCGTCTACCCGCAGCTGGCCCGTCAGTATGTGCAGGAGCAGACAGATCGCGATTCGGCCATTCTCGCCTCCGACGCGTTTTTTCTACATCGGCGCCGCCTATGCCTGGCATCTCATTTGGGGGACCGGGCCCCTTAAGTCGCTCAGCGCGATCTCGAGTCTGTTGCAGCATGTTGCTTCTGGGCCTTAGCGCGCGTTTCGCGTGGCGGCTCGGCGGCGGCGCGATCGCGCTCTGCGTCACGGCGCTGATGGCGGTCGCGCCCACCCAAATTCACATGTCGCAACACGCTTTGATCGACGGGGTCTTTGCGTTTTGGGCAACGCTTTCGCTCTGGCTGCTTTGGGAAAATCTGCAACGGCCCAATCGTTGGCCATGGTTGGCGGCCTATGGCTTCGCGCTTGCCGCGATGGTGCTGACCAAAGAGAACGCGATGTTTGCCTACCTCGCGATCCTGGCGCTGCTGGCCGCGAATCACTGGCTGCGATTTGGCCAGCTCACGATGAATCTCTGTTTTGCGACCCTGCTTGGTCCGTTGCTTGGTGCGGTCGTGCTTATCACCCTTTGCGGTGGCCTCGGCACGACGATTGAAATTTACCGCCTCCTCGTGAGCAAAGCGTCCACTCTCGAATACGCGATCGTGACCGGCGACGGTCCCTGGTATCGCTACCTGGTCGATTTGATGGTCGTTAGTCCTGTGATTCTGGTGCTCGCCATCGGAGGAATATTTCGCCTTCAAACGACCGAGCGGGCAGGGATATTTCTTGCTTCTCTTTGTGGCGGCGAGTTTTCTGGTCATGGCGAACATTCGCTACGGAATGAACCTTCGTTATACCAACATGTGGGACTTCCCGTTGCGCTATCTGGCAGTGCTTTGCCTTTGGGGAATCATCCCGCGAAGAAGCGCGCCCGCGGTCTGGATGAGTCTTTGCGTGTTCGCTCTCTGCACGATCGAGCTGCGCCAATACAACATCTTCTTTGTCCAGAATGATCTTTACGAACTTGTCCCGCGAGACCTGTTGCGTGCGGTCAAGATATTGAAGTAGCGGACCGGGGCGCGCTCAGTGCATGAGCGTCTCGCGACGGAGATCGACGGTGGCGTCGATTGTCTCGTGCAAGAGGTGATGCACCGCCGGTCGCGCCTGCGCGCGGACAAAGATCTGGTAGGAAAACAAACCGCGGTTCACGCGGATCAGAGCGGCGTTTAGCCTAACGAGAAAGCGTGAGAAGAAATTATCGCCAAGCGCCTTGGGAAAAGGCGCGGGAATACCGCGCATCTCCCGGATCTGGTAGTCGGATTGCTTGAGCAGCTCGCGCAGGGACCGGAAGGTAAAAAGCCGAGTGTGCGTCGCATCGAGGATACCTTTTTTGCCGTAGTTGAATTGCCCGAGGAGCAGCATCCACCGGGTCATGAAGAAACCGATGTTGGCCGTGGTAAGAATGAGCTCCGGCCGTTTCCGACCGGTGGCGAAGCGCAATTCCTCCATGAAATCCTCCGGCGATTTCAGGTGCTCGATAATGTCGAGCATCAAGATCTGATCGAACTGCGAAACGTTGACGGGGAATTCCTTGCGATCGAGATCCCAGCGAATGAACTCCAGATCGTGCGGCGCCGAGCCGGCCGCCGGAATATGACGGTCCATCCCGGTGACACGACATCCTTTGCGGGCCACTTCGGCAGCGACGAGCCCGCGACCGCAGCCGACATCGAGGATGTGGCCGCCGGGCCGCGCCGCGCGGATCGCGAGGGTGTGTGAGGATTCGAAACCAAGTTTCAGATCGTATGTTTCTTCGGGCGGATCGACATCGAACCTGCGATCGAAAAAGAGATTCATCCGCTGGAGGCGGACCCGCAGCATCGTCAGGCAAATGTCCGCGGCATATTTAAGCCCATTGACATGGCAGATTTCGTCTCCGTAATAGGTCGGGATCGGAAGCTCGATAATGCGCAGCTTTTTCAGGACGAACTGGACAATAATCTCGGTGTCGAAATGGAAGTCCTGCGTGTTTCTCTCGAACGGAACCTGCGCCAGCGCTTTGGTCGAGTAGAGGCGGTAACCGGAGTGGAACTCGGAGAAGCTGGTTCCCAACATGCGGTTTTGAAAGCCGGTCAGGATTTGGTTGCCTAACCATTTGTAGAGCGGCATGCCTCCCGGCGCGCGCGGCTTCCTTGTCGATCATCCGCGAACCAAAAACGGCGTCGGCTTCGTCGGCGATGAGTGGCGCGAGCAAGGCGGGCAGTTTTTCCGGCGCGTATTGGCCGTCACCATGGATGAGGGCGACGAGATCGAAATTGTTCTCGATCGCATAGCGATAGCCGAGTTTTTGGTTGCCCGCCGTAGCCCTGGTTTTCCGGCGTCCGCAAGACAGTAATTTTGAACGCCGAATGCGCCTGCTGATAGCGCAGGCCATTAAGAAAGGTGTCGTCGGTCGAGGAGTCGTCGATGATCAGCACCTCGACGTTCGGTTGGTGGAGCGAGGCCGGAATGCGACTCAGCACCTTTTCAATCGTCGTCTCGGCATTGTAGGCGACGACGAAAATGAGCAGACGCTTTCCCGCGAGATCGATCCGATCAGGCAACATGGGGCCGCATGGCGCGGGGCGCATGACTCCTGTTAAGCTAGAATTGCGCCAGTCGACGCATGAACGGCGAGCAAATGCCGCCGTTAAAAACGCAAAATCTAACGCTGCGGAAGGACGCTGGGCTTACGCGCCATTGTCCCCGGGAGTGTCCTTTTTCCCGAGGAGGGCATTAGCTGTCTGCAGCATCGCCTTGTCGTCGTTGTCGCCCAGACCGCGGAGGCAATCTCGCGTCTTGCGGAAAGCGCGCCTAACGAAAAGATCCGCCGCGATGTGATCGGCGCTCTCGCGGCCATTGCGGCCGACCGCCGTCAACTCGGAATCCCAGCGGCTCAGCACACAGGTGGCGGCGAATAATTCCATCGCCGCATTGGCGATCCGCTCTTGAATCAATTGCATCTCCATGACCGGCTCGCGATAGGCGATGAGGGCCTTGTCGACCGCGAAATTGAAACGCCAGACGAGACGCGCGAGCTGGCTCGCGTAGGTCTTCAGCCGATCGTTGCGCACCGGAACGTCGGGCACCTTGACCGCCGACCGAAGCCGCTTCAGCCCCGCGCCCCAGGCGGCTTTCGCGCCTTCCGGCCGCCACGGCTTCAGCATCGTGTCGTAGATTTCCTTGAACTCCATGCCCGGCCCGCGCATCCCAACGAGCGCGATAAATGAGGTCGAGTACTTCGTTGCTCCCTTCCCCGATCTGGTTGATGCGCGCGTCGCGCAGGATTCGGCCTAATGGCGAGTCGTCGAAATAAGCGGAGCCGCCATGGATCTGGAAGCAATCGTTGACCGCGTCCCAGAGGCGCTCGGTCGTGAAGACTTTCAGCATCGCAGTCTCCAGCATGTAATCCTCCAGCCCGCGATCGATGAGCGAAGCGGTCACCTGCGTCATCGCTTCCATCGCGTAAACATCGGCCGCCATGCGCGCGATTTTTTTCTTCACGAGATCGAAGTTGCCGAGTGTTTTGTTGAATTGCTGGCGCGTGTTGGCGTGTTCCACAGCCATCGCGAGACAGGTTTTGGCTCCGCCCGTGCAGCAGGCTCCGAACGTGGTGCGTCCGAAGTCGAGGACGGTGAGAGCGACGCGCAGGCCTTTGCCTAACGGGCCGAGAATATTTTCCTTCGGCACGCGCACATTATTGAGTCGGAAACGACCGGTCGCCGTCCCGCGAATCCCGAGCTTCGGCATGCGGGCCTCGATCATCTCGAAACCTTCCATGTCCGGCGTAACAAGAAACGCGGTGATCGCGGTCTTGCCCGGCTTCTTCGGATCCGGGGTGCGCGCCATGACGGTCAGGACCTGCGCGATCGAGGCGTTGGTGATGTAGCGTTTCTCGCCATTCAGGATGTAATGCGAACCGTCTTCACTTGGCTCCGCGTTCATCTGCACGTTGGCCGCGTCGGAGCCGGCCTCGCGCTCGGTTAGCGCGAAGGCGGCAAGCTGGTCGCCATTCATGAGGCGCGGGAGCCATTTTTCCTTTTGCTCTTTCGTTCCGAAAAGGAGAAGGGCGCGAATTCCGATCGAGTGATGCGCATTCGTGAAAACCGCGGTCGAGGCGCAGCGCCCGCCGATTTCCTCCAGCACCTTGCAATACTGCATCTGGGAAAAACCGCGGCCGCCCACTTCCTTTGGCGCGGTCATCCCGAGGACGCCGACGCGCCCGAGTCCGTCGATCACGTGGCGGGGAATATCCGCCTGGCGATCAATCTCCTCGGGGTCGAGATGTTCGTCGAGAAAGGTGCGCAGCTCCGTGACGGAGCGATCAACATCGGCCTGTTGCGTGTCGGTCAGGCGGGGATACGGCATGGCCCAGTCGGCCACGAAGTCGCCGAGGAAGAGTCCTTTCGCGAAGCCAAGCTCCTGCCGGCCGCTGAAAAGCAGCTCCTCAGCCTGTTGAATCTCTTTCTGCCGTTGAATGTCGGTTTCGGTGAGTGCCATAGGTGGAAAACGTTGGCCCGCCAGCGAGGGTGCGGACGGGGGCTGCATTGTAGCGCAGGGCGGCGGATTGTCCACTCCGCCGTCCCGGTCCAGACGACTAAGAACCTAACGAATTCCTAGCTACAGCCCTGGCTGGTCCCGCACTCTGTGCAGACCCCGCAGGCGCCGGCGCGGATCACCTTGTTGCTCCCGCAATGCGAGCAGGTGATGTCCATGAACATGTTGCCGAGGGCCTCGGTAACCCGTTCCGCGTGGGTGCGGCCATTGCCGGAGCCGGAAGGACTGCCTTCGTTGGGCGCGTGGTTCGTGACGACGTCGATCAATTCCTTGTCCCCGGTGCGCGAGAGATCTGAGACCGGCCGATTGACGGCTTTTTTCTCCATGTCAGCGATCTCTTTCAGCGGTAACTCGGGATGGGTCCGGCTCGGGGACGTGGCCTCCTTGTATCCCTTGATGAATTGGCAGCCGAGCCAGCGGAAAACGTAATCGGTGATGCTGCTGGCGTTGCGAATGTCGGGATTCTTGGTAAACCCGCTCGGCTCGAAGCGCTGGTAGGCGAATTTCTTTACCAGGCTCTCCAGCGGCACGCCGTATTGGAGCGCCATCGAAGTCAGGGTTGCGACGGTATCCATCAGACCGCCGATGGTGCTGCCTTCCTTCGACATCTGGATGAAGAGCTCACCCGGCTGCCCGTCCTCGTAGAGCCCGACGGTGATGTAGCCTTCGTGCCCGGCGATTTCGAATTTATGGGTCAACGACATGCGCGTATCCGACATGCGATGACGGATCGGTTGGTTGAGCTGGCAGCGGAGCTTCGTGATTTCTTCATCCAACTCGACGATGCGGCTTTCCAATTGCTCGCGTTCAGGTCGTCCCACGCCGTCGACCGAGCCGCCCATGTCCTTGGTCTTGCGCGTGTTCAAGGGCGCAGAGCGCTTCGATCCATCGCGGTAAATCGCGATCGCCTTCAGGCCAAGCCGCCAGCCCTCGATGTAGGTGTTCATGATCTCGTCGACCGTCGCTGTCTCCGGCATGTTAACGGTCTTGGAAATCGCACCGCTCAGAAAGGGTTGCGCCGCTGCCATCATGCGCAGATGGGCCATGTAGCCTAACGAACGCTCGCCTTTGAAAGGCTTGAAGGCGCAGTCAAAAATCGAGAGGTGCTCCGGCTTCAATCCGGAACTGATTTTCGAGCCGTCGGTGTCCGTCACGTCTTCGATCGTGTCGAAAGAATCGATATGCGCGATGATGCGCTCGATCTCCTCCGAGTTGTAACCAAGCTTTTCCAGCGCCGGGCGGACCGTCTGGTTGACGATCTTCAACATGCCGCCGCCCGCGAGCAGCTTGTATTTTACGAGCGCGATGTCGGGCTCGATACCGGTGGTGTCGCAATCCATCAGGAAGCTGATCGTGCCGGTCGGGGCGAGGACGGTGACCTGCGCGTTGCGATAGCCGAATTTTCGGCCGAGTTCCGCGGCGCGATCCCAAACTCTCGCTGCCTCTTCTTTTAAATAGCCGAATTCCTCGTTGTCAGGGATCTCGCGCACGGCGCAGCGATGTTGTTCGATGACTTCGAGCATCGGGGCGACGTTGTCCTTTGCGACCGGCTTCGGCACGCCGCTGGCGCGCGCATCGCGATAACCGGGAAACGGTCCCATGGCCGCGGCCATCTTTGCGCTCTCGGCATACGCTTCACCGGTCATGATCGAGGTGATCGCGCCGCAGAGCGCCCGACCTTCCACGCTGTCGTAGCCGTAGCCGTAGCTCATGATGAGCGAGCCGAGGTTGGCGTAGCCGAGCCCGAGAGTGCGGAAGATGTGGCTGTTTTCCGCGATTTCCTTGATCGGGTAACTGGCGTTATCGACGATGATCTCCTGCGCGGTGATGAAGACGCGAACCGCAGCCTTGAATCGCTCGACATCGAACGCGCCGTCCTCCGTCTTGAATTTCATCAAGTTGAGCGAGGCCAGATTGCAGGCGGTGTTATCGAGAAAGAGATATTCCGAGCAGGGATTGGTGGAATTCTGCCGGCCGGTGCCTTTGCAGGTGTGCCACTTGTGAATCGTGGTGTCGAATTGCATCCCGGGATCGCCGCAGATGTGGGTGCCCTCGGCGATTTTGCGGAGCAAGGCGCGCGCTTCCTTGCGCTCACAAGGCGAGCCGTCGCGCACCCGGCGGGTCCACCATTCCCGATCCTCGATCGCCGCGTTCATGAAGTCGTCGCTCACGCGCACGCTCAGATTTTCGTTCTGATACATGACCGAGCCGTAGGCGTCCCCATTGTAACTGCCATCGTAGCCGTGCTCGATCAGCGCCCAGGCCTTGCGCTCTTCCTTCTGCTTGGCGTCGATGAATTCCTCGATGTCAGGATGCCAATCTTTGAGCGTGTTCATCTTCGCCGCGCGCCGTGTCTTCCCACCGCTCTTCACGACGTTGGCGACCTGATCGTAGACCTTGAGGAACGAGAGCGGCCCACTCGGCTTGCCGCCGCCGCTCAGTTTCTCCCGCGTGCTGCGCAGACTGGAAAGGTCGGTCCCGGTGCCGCTGCCGTATTTGAAAAGCATCGCCTCGCTCATCGCGAGTTCCATGATGTCCTCCATCGTATCCTCGACCGATTGAATGAAGCAGGCGCTGCCCTGCGGATACTCGTATTGCGTCGCCGCCCGCTCGGCCTGTTTCGTCTCGCGGTTGTAGAAATAATTGCCGGCGCCGGCGTTTTTCCCGATGCCATACTGGTGGTGAAGCCCGACGTTGAACCAGACCGGGCTATTGAAAGCTCCGTATTGATTGAGGCAGAGCCAGGTCAGCTCGTTATAAAAGGTTTCCGCAGCCTTGGCATCGGCGAAATAACCATCGGCCAGCCCGCAATCAGTGATCGTGCGCGTGACGCGATGAATGAGTTGCCTAACGGATGTTTCCCGACCGCCTTTCGCCGGGTCGGTGCCGTTGGCGATGTCGCCGTAAAAATACTTCGAAACCGCAATTTTCGTGGCGAGCGGGCTCCAGGTTTTGGGCACCTCGATATTTTCCTGCTTAAAAATAACCTTCCCGCTGTCATCGGTGATTTCCGCCGTCCGGCGTTCCCATTCCTGCTGCGCAAAGGGCGAAACCGCCGGATCGCTGAAGACAGGCGAAAAGTGCAAGCCACGACTCTTCTTCCGGGCCGGATGGCGGCGTCGGGCGAGGGATTTGCGATTCTTCGCGAGGTTCGTTGGCTGCAGGCCGGGTTTGAGTTGGATCATGGCAGGTTAAGGCGATTGGGTTGAGGATAAAATACAAAATAAGGTGAACAGCCCAGCGAATAACTTGTGAATTGCAACTAACAACAAGATACTGGGGGGCCGTTCGACGTATCCACAAGATGAAGTGCAAAATGGGGAGGTGGCAAGCCCAAATTTTTTGTTTTTTTCGCCCCTCATTTTCAAGGACTTACAACTCGAAATCGAGCCAGCCCTCGTGTTCAAAACGAGAAATATTTGGGGTAAATTTACAACCCTTTTGTGCGCCAACCACCGTCCGCGATAGAAATTGAGCATTCAACCGAAAACGAGCACCGGAACGCTGGCTCACTTGCTGCTTGGGGAGTAGAATCGCCGCCGATTCCGCCGAACGTTAGGCAAGTTTTTGCGCCCGAAAAGCTTGATAGGTTTGAGGGATCGCAACCCGTTTAATTGACCGATGACCCAATGACGACCGCGCAGGAATCCAACTTCGAAATTCGCATCCGGCCAAATCAAAGCTGGTTACGGATCGATCTGCGCGCGATTTGGGAATTTCGCGATTTGTTAGGCCTGCTCGTCCGCCGTGATTTTGTCGCGCGCTATCAACAGACCGCGCTTGGCCCAGCCTGGGCGATTGTGCAACCGCTCGCCATGACGTTCGTCTTCACCCTCGTCTTCGGGAAGTTCGCCGGTATTTCCACCGACGGATTCCCACCAATCTTATTTTACCTTGCAGTCTGCTCACCTGGAACTACCACGCGCAGACTTTCCAGCTCACGGCCGGTACTTTCACGGTGAATGCGGAGCTTTTTGGCAAGGTTTATTTTCCGCGCCTGGTCGTGCCCTTGTCGATCATGCTTTCCAACCTGATCGCGCTCGCATTCGAGGCAATGATCTTCGGTTTCTTTTGGTGTTACTACAAATTTTTCACCTCAGCAGGAGCTTATTTCGGGACGGATGCGAGAGCGCTGCTGGCGCCGTTACTCCTCATCCACGTCGCCGCCGTGAGCGTCGGTTCCGGACTAATCGTCGCCTCATGTACGGCGAAGTATCGCGATCTGCGCCATGTGCTCCCACTGATCGTCCAGGTCTGGCTTTACCTAACGCCGGTGATTTATCCCCTCTCCAAGGTCCCGGCACGCTGGCAGTGGGTCATGGCGCTCAATCCTTTGGCTCCCCTGGTTGAAACGATGCGTCATCTCCTCTTGGGCCGGGGCGAGGTGCATCCCGGCCAATACCTTTGCTCGGCGGGAATCGCCGCGTTGCTGCTCGTTGTCGGAGTGATGATGTTTCAACGCACCGAACGAACCTTTATCGACACCGTTTGAGGTTGCGCCATGCGTCCAATTATTGAGCTGCAAGGCATCGCGAAGAAATACAATCTGGGGCGAATTGGGTCGACCAGCATTCGTGATTCGGTCGAGCGGACCTGGAACCGCCTCCGGGGCGTCAACCGAAACCGCGCGGTTCCTCGCGGTGATTTCTGGGCGCTGCGGGATTTGTCGTTCACGATTCAACCCGGTGAAATCGTGGGCGTGATCGGACGCAACGGCGCCGGCAAATCGACCCTCCTAAAAATCCTTTCGCGGATCACCGAGCCGACCAAAGGAGAGGCGGTCCTGCGCGGCCGGCCGGCTTCCCTGCTCGAAGTCGGCACCGGATTTCATCCCGATCTTTCGGGGCGCGAAAACATTTTTCTGAACGGCGCGATTCTCGGCATGCGGACACGTGAGATTCGAGAAAAATTCGACGAGATCGTCGCCTTTTCGGAAGTGGAGGAGTTCATCGACACCCCGGTCAAGCGTTACTCGAGCGGGATGTATGTTCGGCTGGCCTTCGCGGTCGCTGCGCATTTGGAACCGGAGATTTTGCTCGTCGACGAAGTCCTGGCGGTGGGCGACGCGGCGTTTCAAAAAAAATGCCTCGGCAAGATGGGTGCTGTGGCGCGGGAGGGACGAACCGTGTTGTTCGTGAGCCACAACATGGCGTCGATTCTCGCGCTCTGTCAGCGGGTGATCCTGCTCAATGCGGGCACGTTACTCGGCGAGGGCTCGACGCAGGAAGTGGTGCGCGAATATCTGAAATCCACCATCTCGCAAGAGATCGTCGTCCTCGATGAACGCGCCGATCGGGAGGGCGATGGCAGCGCCCGCCTGATTTCGTGCCAGATCGAAAGCGTTGAGTCCGGGCACTTCATTAGCTCCTCGAGCCGGCTGAAATTCACCCTTGCTTACAAGAGTGATCGCCCACTCAAACACGTCCGGTTTCTCGTTACGATCTACGACTATACCAACACTGGGATTTACCTTTTCGACAGCGACGCGGTCGGTGGGATCCCTGAAACCTTGCCCGCCGAGGGCGTCGTCACTTGCACGACCGAGCCGATCAACCTCACTCCCGGCCGGTGTTACATCAATCTCGCGCTCTTTCGCGGAACCGCGATCGCCGATCACATCGAGCAGGCCGCATCGTTCGATGTCGAAGCGGATGAGTTTTATAGCACCGGTCGCGTGCCACCGCGGGATTGGGTGATGTGCTTGCTCAAGCACAAGTGGTCGTTCAACGAGCCCGCATCGTGAAAGAGATTATCCCGAGCAGCGAGATATCTTTTCATCCTCTCTCCTTTCAGGATGAAGCCGGACGACTTTTCCAGTGGCGTGGCGGGTTGTATCGGGGCATCAGCGCAGGTTCGGCGCCCTTCCTCGCTCGGCTCGTTCAAGGCGACGCCGTGCGCGAACTCGTCGCCGCCGGTTTGCTCGTGGAAACCGAGGCCACGCCGCTGGCACTTGAAGGTTTCGACTTTGTTCTAAAGCATCGATCGCTCCCGTTTGCATCCTATCCGTTCGAATGGTGTGCCGCGATGTTTAAAGCCGCCGCTCTTACCATCATTAATCTGGCGATTGGTCTGGCCCGCCACGATCTCATGCTGAAGGATGCCCATCCGTGGAACGTCCTTTTCGATGGATGCCGGCCGGTCTGGATCGACCTCACCTCCATCGTTCCCGCAAATGGCAGCCGTGCGTGGCCAGCCGAGAGCGAGTTTTACGACAATTGCGTCCACCCCCTTCTCCTCATGGCCCAGGGCCGTGAGAAGCTCGCGCGCTCGATCATCGCCGAAAGCGAGGTCGTGCAGCGGGCGGATCTCGAAATGGTCGGCGGATCGCACTCGCTGCTCGTTGATGTGACGACAGCGTTACTCAGTCGCATCCCGGAAGAAAAACGCAGGGCGGTGCGGAAGACGTTGCGGCCATTGCGCTCGGTCCTTACCAACAAAAGCAAAGCCAGCCCGGAGATCCCGCTCTTGCAGCGGCTCGAACAAATCAAGACTGACGTTGAAAACATTCGGGTGCCGCTCGGCAAACCGCAATCGTCGGATTTCAGCTTCCAGCCGAATGAGAGCTGGAATGCCAAACAACAGAGCCTGCATCAGATTCTCCGGGAAAAAAAACCACGCACTGTGCTCGACATCGCGAGCGGCTCCGGCTGGTTCAGCGGATTGGCTGCGCAGTTTAGCGACGCTGTCGCTGCATTCGACACCGACCCCGCAGCCGTCGCTCGCTTGTTCGCCGCGGCCCGCGCCCGCGATCTGTCCATTCTGCCTTTGGTGATGGATTTCACCCGACCCTCGCCGGCGCGGGGCCTGGCCAATCATTCGCACATCGCAGCCACGGACCGTTTCCCATGCGAGATGGTCCTGATGCTCGACTTTCTCCATCACTTGGTCTTCTACTACCGGCGGCTTGGTCTAAACGAAATCTGCGACGGACTGGCCCTGTTTTCCCAGCGTTGGGTTGTCGTCGAATTCATCCCGGGCGACGACCCGGAAGTGGGGTCGCTCTGGTCGGATTGGTTTGCCGGATACACGCTTGATAATTTCAAGCGGGCACTCCACCGGCACTTCCCTAAAATCGAGGTCCTGCCGTCGCATCCCAGTTCTCGTGTCTTGCTGCTTTGCGAACGGTGAGAAGGATTCTTAAATCAACGGCGAGGGCATTGCTCCCGCGCGCCGTTTTCGAGCGGCTCCGACGTGATCGCTACCAGCGGCGGTTTGGACGGGCGCCAATCAACTTCGGCGATTTGCGCAGGACGACGCCGATCGCGCGGGCCTTTGGTTACCCGCGCGGCGAACCGATCGATCGCTATTTCATCCACAAATTTCTCGCCCGGAACAGCGACGCGATTCGCGGGCGCGTGCTGGAGGTTGGCAACCGCGATTATACCGTGCGTTTCGGTGGAGACGAAGTCACTCATTCCGTAATCCTTCATGCGGTCCCGGGTGATCCGGAGACCACGCTCGTGGGAAATCTGGAGACAGGAGAGGGCGTGCCCGGTGCCAGTCTTCGATTGCTTCATCCTTACCCAGACCATCCACCTGATCTACCGGTTCGAGGACGCACTGCGGAATGCCTTTCGCGCATTGAAACCGGGCGGAATTTTGCTCGCGACCTTTCCGAGCATCAGCCAGCTCAGCATCTACGACGTCGAACGCGGCTGGGACGATTACTGGCGTTTCACCAGTCTCGCGGTTAAGCGCGTGCTCGCCGGGATTTTTGAGGAAGAAAACGTGCGGATCGAAACGCACGGCAACGTCCTGACTGCAGCCTCATTTCTCTATGGCCTCTCCAGCGGGGAACTGTCGGAACGCGAACTCGACGAGGTCGATCCGGAGTTCGTCATGCTTATCACCGCCCGTGCCCAAAAACGGAATCCCTAACGAGTTGCCCGCGCCGGACTTTTCGATGAAGAATCAACCTCTCGAATCAATCGTGCGCCGTCGGGCGGGGAGCGCACGCCGTTCTTTTCGCCAGGTTCGGCGGCGGCTGCGATTCGCGATCTCGCCGCCGCCGATCATTCTTTGTTATCACCGAATTTTCGAACCGGAGACCGATCCGCATCTTCTCTCAGTCAGTCCCGATCATTTTCGCGAACAACTTGAAGTCGTGAGGCGAATCGCGCAGCCGCTCTCCCTGGATGAATTGAGTCGTGCTCTGGAACGCGGAGATCTTTCCCGGCGCGGAGTGGTCATTACCTTCGATGACGGCTACCTCGACAATTTGGAAAACGCTCTGCCGATTTTGCGGGCTGCGGAAATTCCCGCGACCATTTATATCGCGACCGGCTACGTTGGCTCGAATCGCGAATTCTGGTGGGATGATCTTGAGCGGCTCACTCTCGGTCCAGAAAAGCTGCCAACAATTGTGCGCCTCACAATCGACGGACGCAGCTGTGAATGGGACCTGGGAACCGATTTCGAGGTCGATCCCGAATGGAATGTCCTGGCGACCGGCGCGCGGAGTGCGCGCCAGCATATTTTCTGCGAGCTGCACGCCACGCTCCGGCCCCTCGCCGCAGAGCGGCAACGAGGAAGTGCTTGATCAATTACGGCACCTGACCGGCGCGTCGCGTGAGGCCCGGCCGTCTTACCGTTGTCTGACCGGGCCGGAACTGGAAACGTTGGCCCGCGAACCGCTCCTCACCCTCGGCGCACACACCATTTCGCACTGCGATCTCGCTGGCCGCACCAAGGCGGAGCAACAAGCGGAGATCGCCGGCAGCAAAGAACAGCTCGAGAAAATCATCGGCCGACCAGGTCGAACATTTTTCCTATCCGTATGGATCGTGCAACGACGATTCAGTCACGGTCTGTGCCGAAAACAATTTTCGCTCAGCCGTGACCTGCATCGACCAACCGGTCGAGCGGAACACTCCGCGCCATCTCCTGCCCCGCTTTCTCGTGCGCAATTGGGACGGGCGCCGATTTTGAACGACGGCTGCAGCGCTTTTTCCGTGGCTAGAATGAAACCCGATATTCTGCTGGTGAGCACGAGCGATCGGGCGGGCGGCGCCGAGCAAATCGCCCGGAGTTTGCTCGATGGCTATCTCGAGCAGGGTGCTCGCGCGGCGCTCGCCGTCGGCACAAAATCTTCGCTCCGACCGCCGAATGTGCATGAGATTCCGCAACCGATCTGGCGGAATTCGTTAGGCGGGATGACCCGGGCGTTGATCGCGCGGCCGCGTCCGGATTCTGCCGCAAATCACGTTACCAGCTTGCGCGGCTGGGCGATTTGCCTAACGAACTCGATCGACGGCGCGGCCGCGAGCCTTTTCATTATCCGGGCACGCAGCGATTACTCGAGCTCGCGTCTTTCCAGCCGCAGATTGTGCACGCGCACAATCTGCACCGCGATTATTTCGATCTGCGTTTTCTGCCGGAGCTTTCCGCGCGTGTGCCGCTCGTGATCACGATGCACGATGCCTGGCTGTTGAGCGGCCATTGCGCGCATTCCTTTGCCTGCGAACGCTGGTTGACTGGCTGCGGCGAATGTCCCGATCTCACCATCCCGCCGGCGATCAAACGGGACGCGACCGCTTTTAATTGGCAGCGCAAACGCGATCTCTACGCGCGGAGCCGTTTCTATGTCGCCGCTCCCTCCCGCTGGCTGATCGACAAACTGGCGCGATCCATTGTCGCGCCGGCCGTGATCGAAAGTCGCGTCATCCCGAATGGAGTTGACCTCGAAGTGTTTTGTCCCGGCGACCGTGCCGCGGCGCGCGCGCGCCTGGGCCTTCCGCAGGAGGCCGACGTGTTGCTTTTCACCGCCTTGAGCATTCGCGAAAATGTCTGGAAAGATTACCAGACTTTGCGCGGCGCAATCGCGCGTCTGGCCGAGCGACGTCCGGCGCGTCCGCTCATTTTCCTCGCGGTTGGCGAAGACGGCGCCGAGCGAAAAAATCGGGAATGCCGAGATTCGTTTCGTTCCGTTCCTGGAAGAGAACCGGCGCGTCGCTGAATTCTATCAAGCGGCCGACCTCTACATCCATGCCGCTCGCGCCGACACTTTTCCCACTTCCGTTCTGGAGGCGCTGGCCTGCGAAACGCCGGTTGTCGCAACCGCTGTCGGCGGAATTCCAGAACAGATTATCGACCATCAAACCGGAAGACTGACTCCGCCGGGCGACGCGGAGGCAATGGCAGACGCGATCGCCGAGCCTGCTCGAGGACGCTGGGCGGAGGCGCGCGCTCGGCGCGAGGGCAGGGGAAGAAGCTCGACGTCATTTTGGACGCGCGCGGATGATCGACGATTACCTCTCCTGGTTCGAAGAAATCTTGAGTCGGGTCCCAAGCGAGGTCGGCGCATGAAAATCAGCGTCGTCATTCCGTCGTTCAATCAAGGCGCGTATCTCGAGGCGACGCTGCGTTCGCTCCTTGCGCAGAATTATCCCGAACTGGAATTGATCGTGATCGATGGCGGCAGCACCGATCAAAGCGTCGAGATTATTCGTCGTTATGCGCCGTCGCTCAGCCACTGGGAAAGCGAGAGAGATCGCGGCCAAAGCCACGCGCTCAACAAGGGTTTCGCCCATGTCCACGGCGACATCTGGTCATGGTTGAACAGCGACGACCTGCTCGAATCCGGCGTGCTGCGACGCGTCGCCGAGGTCTTCGCGCAGGATCCCGAAGCCGGGGTGGTCTATGGCGATTGCGTTTACGTGGGAGAAGACGGCGAGACGATCATCGAAAAATTTCCGGGCGAACCTTATTCCCGACTGCGTCATCTCGCTCATCGTTTCATTGCCCAGCCCTCCTGCTTCTTTCGCACCAGGATGGTTCCGCCCGCCGTGCGCGAAGACCTGCACTACTGCATGGATTACGATCTCTGGCTCAAGCTGGCCGCGCGCGGAGTAAAATTTCGCTACGTGCCGGAAGTTTTTTCGCGCTATCGCCTGCATGAACAGAGTAAATCCGTCCGCGCTTTGGTCGCGATGCATGCGGAGATCGTGGAAAAAATTTATCGTCCAATTCTCCGTCAAGGCGCCTCGCGCGATGAACGCCACGCTATTGCGCAGGCAGCCGGCGACATGGTCCATCAATTGAACTCGTTAGGCGCGCGCGGTCCGGTCTTGCAAACGCTTCTCTTTCGCACCGTCGAAGCCCGTGTTTTGCCCACTTTCACGCTTCTCAATCTCGGCCTGCAGGCCGTCCTCGGGCCGGGCGCGGTGCGCCTGGTTCAGCGCTGGAAGGGACGCGTGCGCGCATGAGAATCGCAATCGATTTTTCGACTCTCGATCATTTGCAAATGACGGCGGGACATTATCGCTACACCGTCCAGCTCGTTCGCGGTCTCGCGGAAATTGCCGGCTCCCAGGATTTTCTGCTCCTGGGCTCGGGCAAGGAACCGGTCCCCGAGATAAGAGATATCTTCGGTCGCGGTTCGCACTGGGTCTATCGCCGCAACATCCCGTGGCGACATCGTGGTTCGCCCTACGTCGATGAGCTGGCGTATGCGCGCCATTTTTCGGCCGAACCGATTTCACTTCTCCATGTGGTCCACAATCTGATTCCCCTGACGGCGCGCTGCCCGGTGATCGTGACAAAACACGACCTGATCGAAGAGATGTTTCCCGAATACGAAGCAATCAGACGCGATCGTTTGTATCGCATTCATCGGCGCCGTCTCGAAAAACGCACGGATCGTATCATCTGCATCTCGCAGACAACGGCGAACGATCTCAAACGCTTCTGGGGGATCGGGGAGGAGCGCAGCGTCGTGATTCATCACGGCGTGGATGAGAGCTTCTTCGTCGACCCGGGCGACGATCTTATTGTGCAACATCCGGTGTTTCATTCTGATACCCTGATTCTTGCTTCGACCTACAATCTGGAGCCGCGCAAGAACTTGTCCGCCCTGGTGGAATCATTCGTGCACAGTGCGCCGGAGTTTTCCGAACGCGAAGCTCGTTCTCTTCGGTCGCGGCCTCATCACGCCGGAGCGGGAAGAGAAATTCGAGAATCTGATCATGGATTTGGGCTTGCAGGACTCTGTCATCCGCCTTGGAGTGGTTTCCGACGCGATGCTCAGACAAATTTATCGTCGCGCGGATGTGTTCGTTTTCCCCTCCTTATACGAGGGCTTTGGGCTTCCTGTGCTGGAGGCGCTGGCCTCTGGCGCCTGTGTTTTGGGCGGAAACACGGCGGCCACAGCCGAGGTGGCCGGCGAGGCCGCGGAGCTAGTGGACACGTCCGATTCCGGCGAAAATTGCAACGGGCATTTCCCGGCTCCTGCGCAACCGGGAACGCCGGGATGCATTGCGCCGCGCCGCGCCGCAGCGGGCCCGCCAGTTTTCCGTGGAGGCGATGGTGCGGAGGACCTGGGAGACATATCTTGAGGTCCTGCAAGCCGGACGCCACGCCTAACGAGTCCTTCACGATGGCGCATTATCTCATTACAGGCGGCGCGGGCTTCATTGGCTCGCACTTGACGGAGTGGCTTCTGGCGACGGGCCATCGCGTGACGGTGC
Source organism: uncultured Verrucomicrobiae bacterium (assembly GCA_963771865.1). GTDB lineage: Bacteria > Verrucomicrobiota > Verrucomicrobiia > Chthoniobacterales > UBA10450 > Palsa-1392. The sequence continues at coordinate 75,364 of CAVYVJ010000002.1, read as the reverse complement.
TTGACGACTTCAGCACGGGGAGCCGGGACAATCTGCCAACGCATCCGGAGCTTTCGATTATTGAACACGATTTGCTTAGCCTAACGAACGAGCGCCTCACGGGCCCCTTTGATGCTGTCGTCCATCTGGCGGCATTGCCTTCGGTCAATGATTCATGGACGCACGTTGCGCAGGCTCATGCGGTGAATCTTACCGCGACGGTGCGAGTGATCGAATTGGCGCAGCGGTTAAAAATTCCTCGAATAGTCTACGCCAGCTCCGCCGCGGTCTACGGAGATACGGATGTCGTTCCGATCGAGGAAATGCAGCGCTTGCGGCCGACTTCCCCCTATGGCCTGCAAAAAGTCTCCAGCGAGGAGTACGGCCGACTCTTTGCGGGCAAGAATTTGTCATTCGTGGCGCTGCGTTTCTTCAATGTCTTTGGACCGCGGCAAGTCGCGGGCTCACCTTATTCCGGCGTCATTACCATATTTGCGCAGGCCATGCGCGAGAACAAACCGGTCACAATCTATGGGGACGGAGGGCAAACGCGGGACTTCGTCTACGTCAAAGACATCGCGCTCGGAATCGCGAGCGCTTTGGAAATGAGCGACCACGACACATTCACAGTCTGCAATCTCGGCGGTGGCTCTGCCGTCTCCATCCGAGAACTCGTCTCGACGATGCGCGGATTTTTTCCGGACTGGTCCAGCCCGATAAGGGAGGCGCCCGCACGGCCAGGAGACATTCTGCGCTCTGCGGCAGATATTTCGGCAGCGCAGAGGTTATTGAACTACCGGCCACGCTATTCCCTGGAGTCAGGTTTGGCTGAAATGTTGCAACCTGCAAAAGCCCAGTAAACGGCGCGAGGCGCCTGCAAAAGCGCTGACGGATCTGCCGTGTCCGAAACTTGCTGCTTTTTTCAGTGACGCGGACGGTCGGACGAGCCGTTGGCGCCGCACCTGACGTGAATTCAAATCTTCTCCGAGTGGCCGGCATTGAATTTTGATATGGCGGTTTTCCTGAAAGACACGCCAATCAAGCGTAAGCTGATGCTCGTCATTCTGCTGACGAACGGCTTTGTCCTTTTGCTCATGGGCAGCGCGCTGATTACCTACGAACTGGTTACGTTTCGTCGCTCGCTCGCAACCAACATGGGTGTGTTGGCGGATATCATCGGCGCCAACAGTACGGGAGCGATCGCCTTTCAGGATCCGCGGAGCGCCCAGGGCATTCTCGCTGCCCTCTCAGCCGAACAACAGATAACGAAGGCTGCAATCTATGATCGTGATGGAAGAATTTTCGCGCGCTTCCCGACCTCGCTGAGTTTCGCGAACTTCCCCGGCCATCCGCGCGCGGATGGTTATCGTTTTGATCGCGCGCATCTGGCCATGTTTCAGCCTGTTCTGCAGGAGGGCACGCGGATCGGGACGATCTATTTGCAGGCGGACTTGGGCGAGATGTATTCGCGGTTCGCTGTCTACGGTCTGCTCCTCTTGTGCGTGGGCGCAGCCTCTTCGTTAGGCGCAATCGTCCTGACGACGACATTGCAACAGCGCATTTCGGTCCCGATCCTGGAGCTCGCCCGCGTGGCCGGCTCGGTTTCCGACCGTCCCGATTACTCCGTCCGCGCGGTCAAGCATGGCAATGACGAGATTGGTCAGCTGACCGATGCGTTTAACCGCATGCTCATGCGCATCGGGGAGAGCAACGCCGCGCTCGCTGCGAGTGAAGAAAGGCTTCGCCTCGCCCTCGAAGGTTCGCGCACCGGGACATGGGACTGGAACATGGAAACCGGGCGCATCAGCTGGGATGATTATATGTATCCGCTCTTTGGGCGGAGTAAGAAAGAGTTCGACGGCACGATGCAATCGTTTCTCCAGATGGTTCACCCCGATGACCGCCCGCAGCTGGAACGTGCCACACGTCAGGCGCTCGACGGAAGGCCCACCATCGATGTCGATTTTCGCATCGCCGGCGCCGACGGCGCGGTTCGGCACATCGCTTCGCGCGGCCACGTGTCGCAGGACGCAGCCGGCAAGGCGGTGCGCATGAGCGGGGTAAACATGGACATCACTGAGAGTAAACAAAACGAAGAGGAACTCAGCCGCGCGAAGGAAGCGGCGGAGGCGGCGAACAAGGCGAAAGATAATTTCCTGGCCATCCTCAGCCACGAGCTGCGAACGCCCTTGACGCCCGTCCTCGCGACTGTCGCGATGCTCGAGGACGATAAGACTGTTCCCTCCCATATCCGGCACGACTTGGAAATGATCCAGCGCAACATCGAGGTGGAGGCGCGTCTCATCGACGATTTGCTCGACGTCACCGGGATTATCCGTGGCAAACTCGAGTTGAACCGGCAGCCGGTCGATGTCCGTCCGTTGCTCGAACACGCGATGCAGACTTACTGCGCGGGTGCCGCCGCGCGAAAGAAGCTGCGGGTTTCGTTCCAGATCATCGCGACTGAAACGCACGTGCTCGCGGATAGCTCGCGCATGACCCAGGTTTTTTGGAACCTGCTTCAGAATGCCTGCAAATTTACGCCTGAGTCCGGCGAGATTTATGTGCGGGTTTACAATGAATTCGCCGGTTCGCGCAGCGCCGGCCCGGAGCATTTCGGCCCGGATCTGATTGTGGAAATCAGGGACACAGGCATCGGGATTAATCCGGAAAATATGCCGCACATCTTCAATGCCTTCGAACAGGGCGAGCGATCACGAACGCGGGTTTTTGGCGGACTTGGCCTCGGCTTGGCGATTAGCCGGGCGATCGTTGAGCTCCATGACGGCAGCATCGCAGCCGAGAGCGAGGGAAGGAACAAAGGTGCCAAATTTGTTATCCGTTTGCAGACAGTTGAATCGCCGGCGGCCGCGAGCGACGGGCCATCAATGGGAGGGTCGCTCGCCACCTCAGTTTCGGCGCGTGCGTTGCGCATCCTCCTGGTCGAAGATCATTCCGACACGGCGCAGCAATTGACCCGTTTGCTCAAACGCGCCGGCCACGAAGTGACCTGGGCCGGCACGATCAACCAGGCGCGCGCTTTGATCGCCGGAAGGGACAGCGCGAAGCGCGGCTTCAACATTTTGATCAGTGATCTTGGGCTGCCCGATGGCAGCGGCCACGAACTCATGCGCGACCTGGCCAGCCGCGGTTCGATGCCGGGGATTGCCCTGAGTGGCTACGGCATGAAGAACGACATTCTGGATAGTATGGCGGCGGGTTTCTCCCGCCACATCACCAAGCCAGTGGATTGGCAGGAGTTAAAAATCGCCATCCAAAAAATCGCCGCCGAACAGGAATCGTAGGCCTCCGCCCCGAGAACTGGTGGCTTTAAAGATGCGCGTTGCAAATTTCGTTTGTCGTTAGGCGGAAGAGTTCCCGATTGCAAATCCGCCGCAGACTTTCATACTTAGCGGGCCTCAGGAAGGGTGGCTGAGTCCGGTTTAAGGCACTCGACTCGAAATCGAGCGTGGGGTTAAACTCACCGTGGGTTCGAATCCCACCCCTTCCGCCGATTTTTCCTTGTGCGGGTGGCGAGCTCTTCGGCGATGGAGCGCTGGCTCGATCACTCGTGGCGCAAGACTTGGTCCTCGTCAGGCTGGGAAGATTTTCCGCGCCTCGAGGGCTTTTAGCCGGCGCACGACCTCGGAAAGCAGAACCTCGTTTTTCAGGTTCACCCGATAATCCAGATCGGCCCGGAGGCGGTCTTTTTGGCCCTGGCGGTTTTGCGACATCATGATGATGGGGGCCTGTAATCCGGCTACCACGCCGAGGACAAGGTTGAGGAAAGTGTATGGATACTTGTCAAAGGGATGCCAAAGGAACCAGCTGTTGAACGCGATCCAGAGGAGCGTAAAGGTGATCGAGGCTGCCAATGAATTTCCAGCTGCCGCCAAACTCCGCGATCAAGTCCGCGGCCCGGTCGGCCATCGTTAGGTTGGCCGCGTCTTCCTCATTCGCATTCCGTGAGACGCGATGCCGCACGAGGTCGGTGGTGTGACGGAGGCGCTGCGTCATCGCCGTCAGCATGCCGAGCGCGATATCGGGTCTTTTTCGGACTAACGAAAGCAAATCCTCGCGCGCAAGCACGGCGAGCTTGGCTCGGTGAATTACCGTGGCGTCGGCCGAGCGTGACTGATTGTCGAGGACCGCCATTTCGCCGAAGAACTCGCCCTTGCCCAGGTCCACCAGCACGGCATCCTGGCCGTCGGCATCCTTCACGCTGATGCGAACAGAACCGCTCTCGATCAAGAACATCGCGTCGCCCGGGTCGCCGGCATGGAAAATCGAAACCCCGGCCTCAAGTTCGCGAAAGGAGAGCAGTTTCCAGATCTCGAAGGTCGCGGCGTCGTCGAGCGTGCGGAAAATCGGCACCGAGCGAAGGGTATCGAGATTCATGGCAGAGGGGTTTTGGCTCGCAAAAGGTGCATCACTGGCCCTGTGATTTATCGCCACCAAGGGGGTCCGGCGAGCGAAAAAACCTCAAATCCCGTTCGTTAGGCAAGTTCGTTGTGTTCGGATGGATGCGCCACTGGGTCGGGATCGTTGCCGCGAGGACCTTTCGACCGAGAGCGATTCGTGGGGCGAGTGTCGGCCGATTCGCTGCGTTGCCTAGAGGTCGTGCAGAGCTCGTTCTGCCTTCTCCACATTGGAGGGGCGCAGGATCATCAGTCCGTGCGGCGACTTTGGGCTCGTCGCGAGATAGGCATACTCAATATTGATCTCGGCCTTTGCCAGACGATCGGCAATCCTCGCCAGCACGCCCGGTTCATTGTTGCTCTCGATCATCAAAACATCGTTCTCGAGCGCGAGCACCCCCCGTTCACCCAGGATCATAAGGGCCTTGGTCGGGTCGCTCACCACCATGCGCACGACCGCGTGATCAATTGTATCCGAGATGGCGAGGGCATGAATGTTTACCTCGGCGGCGGCAAGCTCAGTGCAGACGCGTGAAAGCGCCCCGGGGCGATTGCCGAGGAAAACAGCGAGTTGAGTGGCGGTCTCGATGGACACTTGCGGGTTCATGCAAGGAAGAATGCGCGTATCGCGGAGCCCTGACAACCAAAACAACTGCGGCGTACGAATAATAAAATCGTATCCGCGTCGAATTCAAACAACTTGAAAAGTGTAATTGAAAGGCTACATTGGGCGAGAGAGATAGGAATCGGCGAGGTATTTCGAACGGGACGTGCCGATTGCAAAGGGCCGGGGTCTAAACGAGATCGCTCCCGGCCTTTATTCTTGTATCACTCCGGACGTGGAACTCCGGACGTCTTGAAAAGGGGAAAAGGGAAGGGCAGCGGTGCAAATCATGCTGTGGGTTCTGGGCGTGAGTGTTTTTAACTAAAAAAGCCGGTGCGCATTTTTACCGAGATAAATAAAAAGCTGGTTTGCGTTTTTGTTGGGATGGGACAAAATGGGCGCCTTCATTCCTTGGAACTGAAAGCCCCCGTCCTCCCGCACCGCAAAAATTTGATAGACAATGAATTTCGAAAATCATAATTATGGCAGTTATAGACTAATTCAGTCAGTATAGAAATTAGAACAACAAGCAGTTTAGTAGTAGCTAAGACACACCAGAAAGAAAAACCTATGTTCGCAACTAACAGACGCGCCTCCGGCGCCTTAATCACAAAGCTCAGCCTGGCATTGCTCGCGGGCGCGGCTCTCGCCTTCACCTCCAGATCACTCGCCGGTCCGGGCGACCTTTACGTCACCGATTTAGCCACCGGTTCGATCGTTGTTTATGCCCCGGATGGAACGCCCTCGACGTTTGCTACCGGATTGACCAGTCCCCAAGGCATTGCGTTTGATCAAAACAAGAATCTTTTCGTCGCAGATGCGGGCGATGGCGCTGCGGGCAGCGGCACGATCTTCAAATACGACATCAATTACGAAGGACAGTAGATCACCGTTATTAGCGGTCTGAATAATCCGACTCGGTTTGACCCAGGATGGGTCGGCCTTCTTGTTTCGGAGAATGGTCTCGATGAGGTAAGTCGCGTGCCTCTAAACCCTGACGGCACTCAAGGAGGTCCCGACGACTGTTTTCAAACTTATCGAACCGGTCCATTGGGCCTAACGTCCCACGGCGTAGTAGTAAACAACGTTCCTAGTTTTTTCCGGTACATCGCTAATGGGCCCTCCGTCTTTCAAGTGGCCCCGGACACAACAACCACCGATTTCGATCTCTAGCGACAACAGCCGAAGCTGTAGCCGTGGACCTCCTTGGTAACGCCTTTGTCAGCAGTGGCGACGGCCACGTTACCGAGATTCTCAGCGGACGGCTCGTCGACAACCACGTTCGCCACCGGCTTTACCCTGCCCTACCGGGATGGATTTCCGGCCGGCCAAATTTAGCGGCGACACGGAGCAGGTTGGCTTCCTTTATGTTGCCGACACGACTGCCGGCACGATCTCTCAAATCTCGCCAACTGGGACGAACACGATCTTCGTGACCTAGCGCCGGCATGCCCAATTACCTGGTCTTTCGAAACGGCCAACCCGCCCGCTGCCGTCACCGGGGTCGCTTCCAATATTACCGACGTGGCTGCCACTTTGAATGGCACAGTCGATCCAAACGGCCTCGCTACGACTTACCATTTTGAGTACCGGTTTAACAACCGCCTACGGCAGCACCACCACGGAGATGGATGCGGGGACCGGGCTAGACCCAGTGGCGGTAAATGCGGCGTTGACAGGCTTGACCCCGGGCACGGTTTACCACTTCCGCGTAACGGCGACGAACGGGGACCCGAACAGTTAATGGAGCGGATGCCACTTTTACAACTTTTGCCGCGCCTCCGACACCGACCCCAACGCCCACCCCCAGTGTGGTCACAGGAGCCGCTACGGGCATTAGTGACACTGGAGCGACCTTGAATGGCACGGTCAATCCAGAGGGCAGCGCCACAACTTATAAATTTGAGTACGGTTTGACCACCACCTACGGCAAAGCCACCACGGTCACGAGCTTGGCGAGCGGATTTACGCCGGTGCACGTGAACGCGGCGGTAACTGGTCTGACCCTCGGAACGACGTATCATTATCGCCTGACGGCCACGAATGGTGGCGGAACGGCTAATGGGGCGGACTTGACCTTTAAAACGACGGCGCCGGCCCCGGCCGACAGCGCCCTGAATATCTCGACCCGAGTCGATGTGGGGACTGGCGACGATGTTGGAATTGGTGGCTTTATCATCAACGGGACAGATCCAAAAGTGGTCGCCATTCGGGCCATCGGCCCTTCCCTGTTAACTGGAGATCCACCAGTCCCTGGCGCCATCACCGATCCGCTTCTGGAACTGCACGACTCGGCAGGTACGACTATTGTCACGAACGACAACTGGATGGATAACAGCGCCGACGATCAGACGACGCTCGCTAACAACGGATTGGACCCCGGCGAATCTACTCGAGTCTGCTCTCGTCAGGGTCCTCGATCCAGGTGCCTACACCGCCATCATTAAAGGCAGTCACGGCGAAACCGGGATAGGCCTGGTTGAAGTCTATGATTTGGATGATCCGTCCGTGCCAGGTGAGCTGGCCAACATTAGTACGCGTGGCCTGGTTGGCACGGTCGCGGATGGAACGGTCCTGATCGGTGGTGTCATCCTCGGTCCGGTCGGCGGAGCGGACGCCACTGTCGTGATACGAGCGATTGGACCGTCGCTGGCGAATGCCAATCCACCGGTTGCGAATCCCTTAATGGACCCGGTGCTGGAACTCCACGATGCCGATGGCGGACCTCATCGCGACGAACGATAACTGGAAACGGCGGATCCGCTTGGAGGTGATTACACGGCCCAGGTTATGGCCTCAGGGCTTGCCCCGACTGTCGCTGCCGAGTCCGCCATCTATGCCGCTCTGCCTGCCGGCAATTACACTGCGGTCGTGTCCGGAAAAGACGGAACGACCGGGGTGGGGCTGGTAGAGATCTACCATTATGTTCCAACGGTGCCTTGACGAGCGCCGACCGGTAAAGAGACTGCGAATTTAATTGTCATTCAGTTCGAAGGGCCAGCGGCGTCAGCCGCTGGCCTCTTCTTTTTTGCTCGAAGTGCGCTCTCTTATCGAGGGACTAGTTTTAAATGTGGAAAAGTAATCGATGAATCCAACTGAGCTCGCTCCCCGTGGCCGTTATTCGGGAACATTTTCCCTCGCTCCTGCGTCATCATGGGCAGAATCCAGTCGCTTACTTCGATGGTCCCGGTGGCACGCAGGTTCCAACCCCGGTGGTCGATGCGATCAGCAATTATCTCCTGAACCACAACGCCAATACGCATTGGGCGTTCCCGACCAGTGTTGAGACAGACGGGATCATCGCAAGCGCCAGAACTGCCCTGGCCGATTTTCTCCACGCTTCGCCTGACGAAATCGTGTTTGGCGCCAACATGACGACACTCACTTTCCATCTCGCGCGGGCTTTGGGACGCAGTTATGAACACGGCGACGAAATTATCGTCACCGAACTGGATCATCACGCCAACGTCGCTCCATGGCGCGCCTTGGAGAAAGAACGCGGGGTCACGATCCGCGTCGCAAAAATGATTCCCGGAAACCGGCCAGCTTGATTGGCAGGATTTTGAGCAAAAGCTGAATCGGCGGACCAAACTCGTCGCAATTGGCGCCGCCTCAAATGCCCTCGGCACCATCACTGATGTAAAGCGCGCAGCCGAGATGACCCACGCCGTCGGCGCACAGGTCTTTGTCGACGCCGTGCATTACGCGCCGCATGAATTGGTCGATGTGCGAGCGATGGATTGCGACTTTCTGAGCTGCTCCGCCTACAAATTTTACGGACCGCATCTCGGTGTCCTCTACGGCCGGGAAAATCTCCTGACTGCGCTCGATTTTCCCAAACTGGCGCCCGCGCCCGATTCCGCTCCGGAACGCGCTGAGACCGGCACACAGAATCACGAGGGAATCGCCGGCGCCGCCGCCGCGGTCGACTTTCTCGCCTCGCTTGCCCCAACAGGAACGCGGCGGGAGCGCCTGGAGACAACCTTCACCGGACTACGCGAACGCGGGCGCGAGCTCGTTAGGCAACTCTGGCAGGGTTTGAGCGAAATTGAAGGCGTGAAGATTTACGGTCCGCCTCCGACCGAGCCCCGCACGCCGACGATCGGGTTCACGATTGCGGGTCTAACCTCGACCGAAGCCGCCCGCGCTTTGGCGGATGAAGCGGTCTTCGTTTCCAATGGCGATTTTTATGCGACGACTCTGGTCGAGCGCCTGGGGCAGGCCAGGAACGGACTGGTGCGCGCCGGCTGCGCGTGTTACACAACTGAGGAAGAGGTGGCGCGATTGATCGACGGAGTGCGCCGGCTCGCCGCCGCAAGCGATAAAATTATGAAAGCAACCTGGCATGGAACCACGCTCGCGGAGAGCGATGACACGATCGTCGTCGAGGGCAACCATTACTTTCCGGCCGAATCGATTCGTCGCGAATATTTTCAAGCGAGTGATTTGCACACGCACTGCCCGTGGAAGGGCGAAGCAAGCTACTACGACATCGCGGTGGACGGCGCGATCAACGAAGGCGCCGCCTGGTATTATCCGGAGCCGAAGGAAGCGGCCGCCAATATCAAAGATCGCGTCGCTTTTTGGAACGGTGTCGTCGTCGAGTAGCGTTCCGGGTCGCTGCGTTCGTCATCTTTCGATTGTAGACGTTTCGCTCCGCGAAACGCGGGAGTTGGCGGGGCTGCACCTGCGGCATTGCTCGCTCTCGCGTCGCCCAGAGGGCGACGTTTACAGGAGCTGATACGGATCAACATCCACCGCAACCGCGACATCTTCGGGGAAGGGAAGTTTGTCGAGCGTTTCGCGAATCAAACGGCTGAGCCGCATGATCGCCGCTCCGCGCAAAAGGATGTGGAAGCGATATTGACCCTGAAGTTTTTCGAGAGGCGCAGGCGCGGGTGCGCCGAGAGCGAATTCCTCGGGAAGCATCTCTCCAAGGCGCCTCGCCAAAGTTTCCGCGGAAAAGCTGGCGCGCGCTTCATGCGCAGAACGCACGGTGATTAGGACCGCGTGCTTGAACGGCGGGAAATCGCAACGCTCCCGAAATTCCAGTTCCTGCTGAAAGTAACCGGCAAAATCGTGATGGCGCGCGAACTGAATCGAAGGACTAAACGGCGTGTAGGTTTGCACGAAGACTTCGCCCGGCGCTTCTCCGCGCCCGGCCCGGCCGGCGACCTGGGTGAGGAGTTGGAAGGTCCGTTCCCCGGCCCGGAAATCCGGCAGATGCAGGGCGAGATCGGCGTTGATAATTCCGACGAGCGTGACATTCGGAAAGTGAAGGCCTTTCGCGATCATTTGCGTGCCGACGAGGATATCGATTTTGCCGGCGCGAAAAGCGTGGAGCGTTTCGCGGTAGGCATCCTTGCGCGTCATCGAGTCCGCATCCATTCGCCTAACGACGGCCTGAGGGAAGATCGCAGTCACGTTCGCCTCCACCTTTTCCGTGCCGAAGCCGGCGTAGATGAGCGCGTCCTCGCCACACTCCGGGCAGCGCTTCGGGACCGCGGCGGTGTGCCCGCAAAGGTGGCAGCTCAGCCGCGCGTTCGTCCGGTGGAAGGTGAGCGCGACGCTGCAATTTGGACACTCGCGCGCCTTTCCGCACTGGCTGCAAAGAAGCGAGGTGGAGAAACCGCGGCGATTGAGAAAGAGGATTGTCTGTTCATTCTTTGCGAGGCGATCGGCAATCGCAGTCCGCAGCTTCTCCGACAAAATTGCCGCTGCTTTTTCTTTGCGGCGCTCCTGCCGCAGGTCGACGATCCGGATAAGGGGCATCTGGCATTGATCGACCCGCTGGGTGAGCGTGCTCAGGACATACTTCCCGCGCTCGGCGTTGTAATAACTCTCGAGCGAAGGTGTTGCAGACCCGAGCAAGACGACGCACTTCTCGATTTTCGCCCTAACGACGGCGACATCGCGCGCGTGATAACGCGGCGCTTCCTCCTGCTTATAGGAAGTTTCGTGTTCTTCATCCACCACGATCAATCCCAGGTTTTCAAGCGGAGCGAAGACGGCGCTGCGAGCGCCGATCACGATCCGGGCGCGCCCAGAATGCAATTTGTGCCACTCATCGTGGCGCTCGCCCTCCGACAAGTGGCTGTGGAGAACCGCGACCATTTCAGGTTGCGCGGCGAAGCGGCTCTTGAAGCGCTCGACGGTTTGCGGAGTGAGCGAAATTTCGGGGACGAGCACGATCGCGGTCATGCCCCGCGCGAGGGTGGCGCGGATCGCCTGCAGATAAACTTCTGTCTTACCGCTCCCGGTCACTCCATGGAGCAGGACCGGCGGATGGGTCGCCGGATTGTCCAAGGCGGTTGCGATCAACTGCAAGGCGGCGGCCTGCTCGGGATTCATCGCCAACTCGGAATCGGCAATAAATTTCTCCGCGCCGTGGGGATCACGCGCCATTTCCTGCTCGCGCAATTCGGCCCAGCCTCGCCTAACGAGGGCGCGCAGGGTTGCGTTGTCGAGCGAAGTCTGGCGCAGGAGATCAGCCGCGGGAATCGGCGCCGAGAGTTCCGCAATCGTGGAAAGCAGTTCTGCCTGACGCGGGGCGCGCCGGCGCAATTTCTCGATCTCCTCGGTTGTCGGCTGTCGGACTGAAGTGACGAAAAGCTGTTTTTTCCAACCGACTTCCGCCCGTCGAATGACCTGCGGCAGGAGGCTCCGCATGACCGTTTCGATTGGGCAGCAGTAGTAGTTTGCCATCCAACGGGCCAGCTCGATCAGGCTTGCGCTGAGGGCCGGCTTCTCGCCGATCAAAGCCTCGATCGGCTTAATCCCGTCGGCCGGACTTTCGTCGAGCTCAGCGACAACGGTGGCGAGGAGCGATTTGTCGCGAAATGGAACTCGGATGCGCGAGCCGACAACGACTTTGCCGGCGAGCGTGTCGGGCACCGCATAATCGAGCTCGCGACGGATCGAGCGGTCAACGATGACTCGGACAAAGGCGGACATGTGAAATTAAAATTGCTCACGCCGATTTTGCGTGACTTGATTCTGGTCGTGACTTTCCGCGCACCGACAAACTTATCCAGTGAATCGGCTCTCCCAAATGTGGGAGCCGCCTTGGTGCGGCGATGGCTGCGGGGTGATCGGGGCACCAAGGCCCCTCCCACATTGTTAGGCTAATGATCCGTTTTGCATTCAAGTTTATCATCTGTCTGCTTCTGGCCGCCGGAATGGGGATCGGGCTACTGGCCTTGCGCTCGGGTGATCCCATTTACACGATCTATGAATGGCTCAGCCCGGCACGTTTCCAGCAATACGATCAACTCATCCTCGCCGTTGCGACGAGCAATGGACTTGACCCGATGCTGGTCAAAGCTGTGGTCTGGCGAGAAAGCCGCTTCGACCCGAAAAAGCTCGGTGCGGCCGGCGAACGCGGACTGATGCAAGTGAGTGAGATCGCGGCGCGGGAGTGGGCAAAGGAGAATCGAATCGAGAATTTTCAGCCGGAAGAGTTATTCGACCCGAAGAAAAACGTTGAGGCCGGGGCTTGGTATCTCCATCGCGCGATGGTGCGTTGGCAGAAGGCCGGTGACCCGGTGCCGTTCGCGCTCGCGGAGTATAACGCCGGCGCCAGTCGCGCCCAGCGCTGGGCGGGCGGCGCCGATGGGGCGCAGTCAATCTCGGCGGCTGCGTTTCAAAAAAATATTGATTTCCCTGGGACGAAAAAATATGTCGAGTCGATCATTGAACGGTATCGCTTCTATAAAAGACGCGGCCGGATGTAGTGATCCGCCATGCTGTGACGCGTCTCTCCCAGATAAGCTTCTCTAAAAGCCTGCTCGTCCTTTTTGTCTTCCTAACGCTGGGCGCAGCGGCTTCCGCACGGCTCTGGACGACCGTGACGGGCGAGCATTTCGAGGCCGAATTCGTGCGCGTAGAAGGCGCGAACGGGATCTTTTTGGTGAAGGAAAAGGAGTATCCCTATCCCCTCAATCGGTTGTCGGTGCCGGACCGCCTCTTTGTTGGGCGTTCGGTTAATCAGCAATCGAAAGCCGGCTCACCGCCGCCTGCGACCGTGCCCGCGCCGACCGTGGCGGATGCCACGCAGAGTGCGGCGGCAACGCCAGCTCCGATCGGAAAAAAGGTGGGGACAATTCAGCTTGCCGGGCAACCGCTCAAGCCGGGCGGCTCGGCTCAAGTCGATATCCCGATTGTCGACCCGGCCGCCTTGCGGGAAGTGCAACACGCCTACGGAAAGCCTTCCACCACAGCGCGGATGCTGCTCGCAGTGCCGAGCGATTTTGATCCGGCCGCGAAATCGTACCCGCTCCTGATCGTGACCGCGACGGCGGACGGAGCGGCTTCAAGCATTGCAACCTGTTATCAATATCTGGACGATGCGCGGGAAAGAGGTTTCGTCGTGATGGCGGTCGACGGCGAGTTCGGCAAGCCAACGGTGGGCGATCCACCCTCGTTTCGTTGGGCTTTGGTCGAGGCGGGCCGTGCGGCCCTGGAGAAGGAATGGCCCAGCGTGAAAACATGGCCGGTGGCGACAGGCGGCGTTTCCGGCGGCGGTGGCTACGCCAGTTACAATGCGCTCAAGCTCCTGCAAGAGCGGGCGGATTTGATCGGGCTGTTTTTGTCGGTCAGTCCCTTCAATCCGACCAGGTTCAGCAGAGATGTGAGCGGCGTTTCGTCGACGACCGCGCACAAAATGCCGATCTTCATGAGCGCGGGCGATAAGGATGAAACGGCGACGCGGAAGATTACTGATCGTTCGCACGAGGCGCTTCTTCATGATGGATACAAGAATGTTCGCTACGAGCACTTCGACGGCGGCCACCAGCTCTACAAGCCGCATTTACAGATGGCCCTCGATTGGTTTTTGGAGCAGAGGGGCAAGAGCGGTTCGCAGAGCAGTCCGACTCCGTTTCCAGGCCACTGAATATAGTCTCTTACGATCGGGTGATGCGCAGGCGCAGGAACAGCCGGGGCGCGCCGTCGATTGCAACCTTCGCCTTGACGGTCTGGACGTTGTCCTGGGTCGCGATGATTTCGTTTGTCGGATTGGCGGTGATCCACGTTACCAGATCGGTCGATTGTTCGACTGCGTATTGGATGTCGACGGCGGTTGTCACCTTGAAGTATGTCAATGTGAGGTTGCCGTCCTCGATCGCGACAATGGGCAGGCGCGAGATGTCAGACTCGGTTGGGTTCGCATGGAGCCCGTATTCAACCAGGTTGGACATACCGTCGGCATCGAGGTCCCCGCTGGGATCGGTCACACTGTAAATCCAGCCGAGCTTGGAGGAAATGCGTGTCGGATAGAATCCGGCCGGAACCGGCGCATCGCCCTCGATCAAGGTGTAGTGAGGCGGCGACGCCCCATCGGAAATATAGAGGCCGCGGCTGTCGAAAAGGGCGGCGTCGAAACCGCCGTTGCCGGAAGCATCGACGTAGAACGGACCATCTACCGCGTAGTGAATCCCGGCCAGTTTCCAGGCGTCGCCATCCTGAATAAAGGCGGCGCCGCCGGAATCACCGGAAGAAAGCGTCGCTTCCTCGTCTAAGCCTGCCGCGTCAAAGGTGCCGTAAAGGAAATCATTGTCAGGGGAGACGGTAACGATCGCGCTCACGAGATTTTCTCCCCAGCGTTGGACGCTGTCTCCCGCTCCCCAGTTCCATCCGCTGAACACTCCGTTCGTGAAAATCTCGCTCCCGCGCTGCGTGCCGCGTCCGATAACAAGAGTGAGCCTGCCCACTTCGTCGGACTTCGTGTAGAGCGGAGCAAAGACGGGAAACGCCTCTGCGACCTGCCAGAGATCGAGGTCACTGTTCGGATCGCCGAACTCCTTCACCAGCGTGTACGGGGCGCCCTCGAAAGAGAACGAACCTCCGGCCTGGCCGATGTGTTTCGCGCTCAGGAAAAAGTGCGGGGCGACCGGCGTGCCGAGGAACGCACCCCAGAGGCCCTCGAATTGCCAGCCACTGCCGTCCAAGTCACCGGTGGGCGCGGTTGTGTTGGCCGCAGGATCCGCGGTGCGAAAAAGAATGACCGCCTGAGCGAGTGGTGTCAGAGCGAGGAGTAAGACAAAGAGGGCCAGCCGTTTCAACTCCCCCAGTTTGAAACGGAAGCGCCGCAACCTCAAGCCAACTATGATGGATGGGGTGATTCCATCTTCCAGATCCGACTGGTGCCAGCCAGCGACAACTTGCCAATCAGGAAACATCGTCTACAATGGGCCTTCGTTTATGGCAGAAAGCAGTGACACGAAGGACATGAAGGAGTTCCAGCTCCACGATAAGGATACCGGGAGCGCGGATGTGCAGGTGGCACTTCTGACTCGCCGGATCTCCCAGCTCACGGAACACCTGAAGAGTCACGCCAAAGATCATTCCTCGCGCCGCGGCCTCCTCAAGATGGTCGCCACGCGCCGAAGCCTTCTCGATTACTTGAGCCGATCGAAAAACGATCGCTACAAGAGTGTCATCGAGAAGTTGAACCTGCGTAAGTAACGCAGGGATCTCTCTGGCGGAGCTCGCGTTCATCGCGCGCTGCTCGAGCCATTTGCGAAAGCAAGAACACAACCGGCGACCAGGCCGTCAGTGCACCTTGAGTTTAGGTTTTAGCCCCGAAAGCGCTGCTCGCGAAGACTTTCGGAGTTCGGAGTTAAAACCTACAATCAGGGTGAGCGGCCTGGATTTCGCACCATCTAGAAATCCAAGTATGCAACACAAGGTCACGGCCCAAATCGGGTCCACGCAAATCACTATCGAAACCGGCAAAATTGCCAAACTTGCCGACGGCTCCGTCATCGTCTCCTGCGGCGAAACCATCGTCCTGACGAGCGCGGTCTCGGCCACCGCGATCAAGGAAGGTCAGGACTTTTTCCCGCTCACCGTCGACTATCGCGAAAAGGCCGCGGCGGTTGGAAAATTCCCCGGCGGCTATTTCAAACGCGAAGGGCGCCCGAGCGAAAAAGAGACGCTCACTTCGCGCATGACCGATCGGCCGCTCCGGCCGCTTTTTCCGGCGGGTTATCTTTACGACACGCAGGTCATCTCGATCCTGCTCAGCGCCGATGGCGAGAACGATCCCGATATTCTCGCGATCAACGGCGCCTCGGCTGCGCTGTGCGTTTCCGACATTCCATTTAACGGTCCGATCGGTGCCGTGCGTGTCGGTCGCGTCAACGGCGCGTTCGTCGCGAACCCGACCCACGTCGAGCGCGAACAAAGCGATCTCGATTTGGTTTACGTCGGGACCGAAAACGACATCATCATGATCGAGGGCGCGGCGAACGAGCTGCCGGAAGACGAGTTCATCAAGGCGCTCGAGTTCGCCCACGGATCCGCCCGCGAAATGATCCGGATTCAAAAGGAACTCGCCGCTCAAGTCGGCAAAGCGAAACGCGAAATGCCGTTGCTCGAAGTGCAACCGGAGATCCTGGAAATCGCCGACCGCGTGGCCGGCGATCGCATCGAAGCTGCGCTTTACACCGAAGGCAAAGTCGCGCGGAGCAAAGCGGTCGGCAGCCTGCGTGATGAGGTCAAGGAGGCGGTCCTGGAGAAGTTTCCGGCCGCGGACAAATTCGCGATCAACCAGGCGTTCGATTACATCCAGAAGAAATCATTCCGGAGCAATATTCTCGACAAGCAGAAGCGCGTTGATGGCCGGGGCTACGATGATCTGCGCCAGATCACTTGCGAGGTGGGAGTGCTTCCGCGCGCCCATGGCTCGGCGATTTTCCAGCGCGGCGAAACCCAGGCGATGGCACTCGCCACCCTCGCGCCAATCGAGGAAGCGCAGTCGATCGATGCCTATGGTGGTGGCGAAAATTCGAAGCGCTTCCTTTTGCATTATAATTTCCCGCCTTTCAGCGTTGGCGAGACTGGTCGCTTCGGCGGGGCGAGCCGTCGTGAAATCGGCCACGGCGCACTGGCGGAGCGTTCGGTCGAACCCGTTATCCCGCGCGAGGGAGATTTTCGTTATGCCATCCGCGTCGTCAGCGAAGTGATGGAATCAAACGGTTCCACTTCGATGGCGAGCGTTTGCTCCGGCATGCTGGCGTTGATGGACGCGGGCGTTCCGATCAAGACGCCTGTCGCCGGCATTTCCGTCGGCCTGGTGACCGAGAATGACGAGCAGGGAAATTTGAAGCGCTACAACCTGCTGACCGACATCATCGGTTCCGAAGATCATTTCGGGGACATGGATTTCAAGCTTTGCGGTACCAGCAGTGGTGTCACCGGTTTCCAACTCGATCTGAAACTTGCGGGTGTAAGCCACAAGATCATGAGCGAAGCCATCCATCGCGCCAAGGAGGCACGGATCAAGATTCTTGCCATCATGGCCGAAGCGCTGGCCCAACCGCGCGAGCAGTTGAGCAAGTACGCGCCGCGGATCGAGACGCTAAAAATTAATCCCGAGAAAATCGGTGCGCTCATCGGACCCGGCGGCAAGACGATCAAGGGCATTGTCGCGGAGACCGGCGCGGAAATTAATATCGAAGACGACGGCTCGGTCCACATCTACGCGACGAGCGGCGAGAGCATGGCCCGCGCGAAAGAGATCATCGGCGGGATGACGAAGGAAATCGAGATCGGCCAGCTCTATCAGGGGCGCGTTGTCTCGATCAAGGAGTTCGGCGCTTTCGTGGAAGTTTTCCCGGGCAAAGACGGCCTGGTCCACATCTCCGAGCTGGCTGACTTCCGCGTCAATCGAACCGAAGACGTCGCCAAGATCGGTGAAATGATCTGGGTCAAATGCATCGGCATCGATGACAAGGGCCGGGTGAAACTTTCCCGGAAAGCGGCGCTTAAGGACCGTGGCGAAATTGAGACCGGCGTGCCGATGGGCGATGGCGGCCCGGGCGAGGGAGAAGCGCGCGGCGAGTATCGCGGAGGAGATCGTGGCGAACGACGTGATCGCGGCGAGCGCCGCGGTGGCGGTGGTGGTGGCGGGCGCGGTCGTGGCCGCGGACCCGAGCGCCGTCGCGACGAACCACGCGGCGGAGCTGACGATCGGCCCGCGCCGCAGCCGCAGCCGCAATCGCAATCGCAGCCGCAATCACACCCCGAAGACTACGAGCCTTCCCGGTAAGACTGTTGTAGCCGTTTCGCTCCGCGAAACGCGGGCCTGCGCTCGGATAGCAGGTAACGCTTTTCTTCGTGGCGACATTACCCCCGCGTTTCGCAGAGCGAAACGTCTACAACTGCGCGTGTTTCTGCTCCTCACCGCCATCGTTTGTTTGCCGGCGAGAGGCGCGCAAATTGAGATGGGCGCCGCGAAAATCGACATCGTTTTCGAATCGAAGAGTCCTGAGTTTCCACGCGCCGCTGCGCTAGAATGGATTACCAGCGCCGCCCGCGCGGTGACGAAATATTTCGGACGATTTCCAGTCGATCATTTGGTCGTGCGCATCAATGACGTGGCAGGTGACCGGATCAGCTCCGGGAAGACCTTCGGCACGACCGACGGCGGCGAGATCACCGTCTCGGTTGGGCGTTCCACGACTGCCGCGCGCTTTCACTCCGACTGGATGATGACGCACGAGATGGTGCATCTCGGCTTTCCGAGCGTCGCCGAAGAACACCATTGGATCGAGGAAGGATTGGCGACCTACGTCGAACCGATCGCGCGCGTCGAGATTGGCAATCTCACCGCGCGGCAAGTTTGGTCGGACGTAGTGCGCGATCTTCCGCAGGGTTTGCCCGCAGCGGGCGATCGCGGACTGGATTTCACACCGACCTGGGGCAGGACGTATTGGGGCGGCGCGCTCTTTTGCCTGCTGGCCGATGTGGAAATACATCAGCGCACCGCCAACAAAAAGGGGCTGCAAGATGCGCTCCGCGGAATCTTGCAGGCGGGCGGCAACATTTCCGCCGATTGGAATCTGCTGCGGGCGTTGCGGATTGGTGATGAAGCGGTTGGCGTTCCGGTTTTGGAGGAGCTTTATACGCAGATGCGCAACACGCCGCATCCAGTGGATCTCGATCAGCTCTGGCAAAAGCTCGGGATCGAGCGCCGGGACGCAACCATCGTTCTGCACGACGAGGCTCCGCTCGCTGCCGTCCGCAAAGCGATCCTGCCGGAGCGATAATTTTTTTGCTTGCGATGAATCCACCGTCGCGATCAAGACGGATACCCAACTGTGTTGAGAACGTGCGCCATTATCCGCCAAGGGAATAATCCAACCAGGCCCCTCTCCCATTTTAGGCATGTCGGATTCCCAACTCGCTAACCCGCTCTCCTCCCGCCAAGTTTATCCGCACCGGCCTCGAACGATTCGGGGACCTTCCGGAACCGGATAAGAAAACAAAAAGAAAGAAACAAACATGAAATCGAAAACAATCCTCGCCGGCGCCGCAATCGCCGGCTTGATGAGCGGTTCGTTCGCCGTCCAGGCGCACGCCGCCAACGCGAACAGCAAAGCTGGCGTCTCGCTCAATCAAATGAGCGACAAAAGCAAGAAGGACGTTAACTCCTGCAAAGGGCAGAACTCCTGCAAAGGCAAGGGCGGTTGCAAAACCGGCGACAACGGCTGCAAAGGCAAGAACTCCTGTAAAGGCAAAGGCGGCTGCGCGACCGACGGCAGCCATCCGGCCGAGAGTCCTTCTTCCTAGAGAGACCATTCGAGAAGCGGAGTTCGAACCTCCGCTTCTCCTTTTTCGTTAGGTTGATGCTCATGCCGGCGCGTCCCTTCAACAATTTCAGTGACTTCGGCACCGGCGTCGGACTGCGGGCGGCGCTCGGTTGGTTCCGCCGGTGTGACAAATGAATCTCCTGCGAAAACTTTACGGCTGGTTGATCGCGGTCGGGAACGCCCTGCGCTCTCCGGTGCTTCTCCTCATTCGACTTTATTGGGGCTGGCAATTCTTTCTCACCGGCAAAGGCAAACTCTTGGACTTGGCGAAGCCGACGCAATATTTCGAGAGCCTCGGCTTTCCCTTGCCTCATCTGCAGGCAATTCTGGCCGGCTGCACCGAGTGCTTCGGCGGCTTGCTTCTTCTCGTCGGTCTGGCTTCGCGCCTGATCTCCATTCCGCTCATGATTCTGCTGACGGTGGCGTATTTGACCGCCGACGTGGATCGCGTTCACGCCATTTTTAGTGATCCCGACAAATTTGTGACGGCCGACGAATTCCTTTTTCTTTTCGCGGTCGTAATCGTGTTTGTCTGCGGTCCGGGCGCGTTCTCCCTCGACGCGCTTCTCGCAAGGTATTGGAAGAAAAATGATCGTTAGGCTGGCGAGCGCCGCCGCCGCCGCCTTGATTCTCGCTCGACCGCTGGCGGCGGCGGAACCGCAGAAAATCGACTGGCAGCCGTGGTCGGACTCGATCTTCGAAGAAGCGAAACGCCAACATCGTTTTGTCCTCCTCGATCTGGAAGCGGTCTGGTGCCACTGGTGCCACGTCATGGACGAGCAGACTTATGCCGATCCGAAAGTCGTCGCGCTCATCCGGTCGCGCTATCTCGCGGTCAAAGTAGATCAGGATTCCCGGCCGGATATTTCCGCTCGCTACGAGGATTACGGCTGGCCGGCCACCGTCGTCTTCAATAGTGATGGGAGCGAGATTGTGAAGCGGCAGGGTTACCTCCCGCCCAAACTGATGGCTTCGATGCTGCAGGCAATCATCGACGATCCCTCGCCCGGGCCTTCGATCGTGCAGGAGCCGCCGCTTGAGCCGGGCAGCGCCGTCGGCCTAACGAATGAGCAACGCCAGAGACTTGAGCAGGTGTTGCGCGATGATTACGACCGGAAAAATCGCGGCTGGGGCACGGTGCAGAAGTTCCTCGATTGGGATGTGATCGAGTTTTGTCTGGGACAAACCATCGCCGGGAATCGGGAGTTTGAACAGATGGCGCGCGAAACCCTCGATGCGCAGTTGCAGCTCATCGATCCGGTCTGGGGCGGCGTCTATCAATACTCGACCGATGGCGATTGGCAGCATCCGCACTTTGAAAAGATCATGCAGTTCCAGGCCGAGAACCTGCGCATTTACGCCGAGGCATTCGCGCTTTGGCCGGACCCGAAATATCTCACAGCGGCGACGAAGATCCGCGCCTATTTGCGCAACTTCCTCACGAGTCCGGAAGGCGCCTTCTACACCAGTCAGGACGCGGATTTGAAACAGGGCGAACACGCGGCCGAATATTTTGCGCTCAACGATGCCGGGCGCCGCAAGCTCGGTTTGCCCCGGATCGATCGACACATTTATGCGCGTGAAAACGGCTGGGCAATCAATGCGCTGGCCAGATTCTATGGCGTGACCGGCGACGCCAGCGCGCTCTCCGAAGCGACCCGCGCGGCGGAGTGGATCATCGCGCATCGCTCGTTGCCGGGCGGCGGATTTCGCCATGATGAAAAAGACGAGGCTGGACCGTATTTCGGCGACAATGTTTATCTGGCGCGCGCCTTCCTGACCCTCTACGAAGTGACAGCCGATCGGAAATGGTTGCAACGCGCGGAAGAAACAGCGCAGTTCGCCGCCGATCATTTCAAAAGCGCCGCCGGTTACGTCGCGGTTGCCAATTCGTTAGGCGCAAAATTGCCGTCGAAGCCGCAAACGGATGAAAATACCGCCTTCGCTCGCCTAACGAATTTGTTGAATCATTACACTGGTAATGCGGCAGACCGCGCCCGTGCCGAGCATGCGATGCGTTATCTGGCTGTGCCCGCCGTGGCGGAGCGCCGCGGGTTCCTGGTCGGCGGCATTCTATTGGCTGATCGCGAACTGAGCGCGCCGCCGCTTCATCTGACCGTGGTCGGGAGTAAGAGCGATCCGAAGGCACGCGCTCTCTTTGCCGCCGCGCTCCGCCAGGCGGCGCCTTACAAGCGCGTGGAATGGTCGGACCCCAAAGAAGGTCCCCTGCCAAATCCCGATGTGGAATATCCCGCGCTGGAAGAAGCCGCGGCTTTCGTCTGCACCGACCGGCGGTGCTCCGCGCCGATCTTCGACGAGGCGAAGATTGCCTCTTTTCTCGCGAGGCAACGTTCCGCGGTCCGTCCCAGCGCACCCTCGAATTGAAGCCGGGTTGCACTCGACCGCGCGCCCGTCTTGCGTTCTGAGCAGAGCCGCATTGGAAAAAATTATCTCTTCTTTTTCCAAAATTCTTTTGCCAAGCAATCGACGGTTCATAGAATTGCCCACTCGCGCACCTCGGGCGCTCCGAATCTTAAAAAACTGTTTTTCATCTTCTGAAGCCGCAATTCCCTTTCATTTCAGTCTTTGCGTTTACCACTTGGCGGCTCCTCGTGCGCCGGTTTAGTCTGCGCTGATCCGCTATGGCGAATTTCTTTCCGCGCTGGACTAATTGGCTGCCGCTCAAGATCATGATTTGCGGAATCGTGATCGTGACCGCGCTGGTCGGCGCGACCTGGTATTACGACACCCCGAAATATACGCGCGTCGGTTACATGCCGACGCAGCCGGTGCCGTTCCCGCACGACCTGCACGTCACCCAGCTTGGGATGGATTGCCGTTATTGCCACAATGCGGTCGAGGTGGCGGCGCACTCGAATCTGCCCGACACGCAGGTCTGCATGAATTGCCACACGCAGGTGCAAAAGGAGAATCCGAAACTGGAGCCGGTGCGCTCCAGTTGGACGACGGGTCAGCCGGTGTCCTGGGTGCAAATCCATCGCACCCCGGATTACGTCTATTACAACCACTCCGCGCACGTGAATCGCGGCATGAGCTGCTACAGCTGCCACGGCGAAGTGAATCACATGCCGGTGGTCTATCACGCCAAACCCCACAGCATGGCGTGGTGTCTGGAATGCCATCGCGCGCCGGAGAATTTCCTGCGCCCGGAAGATCAGATTACGAACTTGAACTGGAAGCCTGAGGACGTGAAGCCGGCCGAGTTCGTCGCGAAATACGGCCAGCCGCAAGGGGTGACCGAAGATTGGTCGAAGAAGCAAAACCTCACCCAAAAAGAGATCGGTTTGACCTTAAAAGAACGCTGGAACATTCAGCCGCCGCTCAACTGCCAGGGGTGCCACCGATGAAACGCATCTTTCAACATCCCGCGCCCACCGAAACCGGAAAACAATATTGGCGCAGCCTGGGCGAGCTGAGTGACACGCCGGAGTTTCGCGGCTGGTTGGAACGCGAATTTCCCGCTGGCGCAGCGGAGTTGGAAGGCGACGAAGTTTCCCGCCGAAGCTTTTTGAAGCTGATGGGCGCTTCGATGGCGCTGGCCGGCTTTGGATTGAACAGCTGTCGCAAGCCGGAGATGCATCTGGTGCCCTTCACGAAAAGCGCCGAGTGGGTCATCCCGGGAAAGGCGCTCTACTACGCCACTGCGATGCCGCGGCGTCACGGTGCGATCCCGCTGGTCGTATCGACGGTGGACGGCCGCCCGATCAAGATTGAGGGCAATCCCGCTCCATCCCGATAGCCTGGGTGCCACAGACACCTTTGCCCAGGCGTCTGTGCTCGATCTTTACGATCCTTCTCGCTCGCGGCGTTTCGTCCAGAGGAACCAGTTGTCGGATCGCGCGACATTCGAAAAATACCTCACCGAACTTCGGACAAAAATGGCTGCGAACGGTGGCGCGGGCCTCGCCTTTCTGGTTGAAGAAACCCATTCGCCGACGCGCGAGCGTTTGCGAGACGAACTCCAGAAGCAGTTCCCCAAGATGCGCTGGTGCGTCTACGATCCGCTCCTCAGCGAAGCGCAACATTTTTCCACTCAGATCAGTTTCGGGGAAAACACCAAGCTGATCCCGCAGTTCGACAAGGCCGACGTTATTTTTGCGCTCGACAGCGATTTCCTGAATTGCGGTGAAGGCGATCTCGCCTCGATTCGTGGGTTCACCGCGCGGCGGCGCGTCCGCGAAGCGAAGGATTCGATGAACCGGCTCTATGTCGTCGAGAACCGCTTTACCCTGACTGGCGCAATGGCGGACCATCGTCTGCGTCACCCAGCGAGCCAGATCCCGGCGATCACGCATGCGCTCGCGACCAAGATCGCGGTGGCGACGAAAGACCCGGGCTTGTCGTCGGTGCTGATTACTCTCAAAGCGCCCATCAAGCCGACCAAAATTGATGAACGCTGGCTGGAAGAAGCAGCGCAGGATTTGCTCTCGAAACCCGGTGCGAGCCTGGTCGTAGCCGGTCCGCATCAGCCGGTCGTGGTGCAACTGATGGTCTACGGGATCAATGCCGCGTTGAAAAATATCGGCACGACCGCGCTCTTGCGCACACTTCCCAAGACCGCGCGCGCCAGCAGCATTTTGCAGTTGGCGACTGAGATCGATGCCGGCCGCATCGAGCAGCTTTTCATTTTTGGCGGTGACCCGGTTTACAACGCACCGCGCTCCATCGCGCTTGACCGCAAGACGAAGCAGCCGCTCGATTGGGCGGAGCTGCAAAAGAGAATCCCCGACGTCGTTAGGCTGGGCCAATTTGAAGACGCGACCTCAGCTCTGAGCCAATGGCACGTTCCGGCGGCGCACTATCTTGAAACGTGGGGCGACGCCCTGACCGCGAGCGGTTCTTACGTCTCGATTCAGCCGATGATTCAACCGCTCTTCGATGGTTTATCGGAAATCGAGTTGATGTGGAGCCTGCTCGGCCAGCCAAAGGTGGAAGGCCCCCAACTCGTGCAGGAGACTTTTCGGGCGACAGCGCCGCCCGGAGATTTCGAGACCGCCTGGAATAAATTCCTCCACGACGGTTACGCCACCCACCTGCCGGCGCAGGATCATCCACCGACCTTCAACGGCAACTCCGCTGGCGGCGTCGCCCATACTCTCTGGAGCAACGATGTCCCGGCGCCCTCACCAGACGCGCCCGAGATCGTCCTCGTGGGAAGTTACTCAGTGGACGACGGCCGTTACATCAACAACGGCTGGCTTCAGGAAATGCCCGACCCGATCTCGAAACTTTCCTGGGACAACGCGGCCTTGATGAGTCCCGCTTTTGCGCATCACCTCGGGGTCAGCGACGGCAATTTGGTTGAAGTGGCAATCACCGATACGGCGAAGGATCCGCAGGGCCGGCCGATTCGGCGGGAGTTGGTGATCCCGGCGCTGATTCTCCCGGGACACGCTGATAATTCCGTCACCATTTCGTTAGGGTATGGCCGGAAACACACCGGCCCAGTCGGAGAAGACGCGGGCTTCAATGCTTACCTCCTTCGCACCACCTCGAATCCGCATTTTATCGTGGCAGACAAGAAGGCCGTCGCCAGTGTCACGGTCAAAAAAGTCGCAGGAACCTACGCGCTGGCCACCACGCAGGAGCACTTCTCCATCGAAGGCCGGGGGCTCGTCCGCGAGGCGACACTCGAGCATTATCGCGCCGACGAGGAATTCGTGAAGAAAATCGCCGGCGACGAGGAATTGCCCGCGGTCCTGCCTTCGCTTTACACGCACCCGAAACTCGATTCACCACAGCAATGGGGCATGACGGTTGATCTCAACACCTGCACCGGTTGCAGTGCCTGTGTCATTGCCTGTCAGGCGGAAAACAACATCCCGATCGTCGGCAAATTGCAGGTCAGCCATGGGCGCGCCATGCATTGGATTCGGATCGATCGCTACTACGCGAGCGCGAAGCCCTACAACCAGGACAAGGGCGAGTGGCCGGAGAATCCGGAAATGGTGCACGAACCGATGATGTGCCAGCACTGCGAGAATGCGCCGTGCGAAACCGTTTGTCCGGTCAACGCCACCGTGCACAGCGAGAGCGGCCTCAACGTCATGGTCTACAACCGCTGCATCGGCACGCGGTATTGCGCGAACAACTGCCCGTTCAAGGTGCGTCGCTTTAATTATTTCGATTATACCCAGCGGCCCATCGGGAAGAAAAAAATCGCGGGCTTCTCGGTTTATCAGGAATATCTCGGGCCGCTCACGGAAAAATCCGCGCCCGATACGATGAAGCTGCAGAAGAATCCAAACGTCACCGTGCGGATGCGTGGCGTCATGGAAAAATGCACCTATTGCGTGCAGCGCATCGAGGAAGCCAAGATCGCCGCGCACGTGCGCGCGGGCGCGTCCGACAAAACTCTGATCCCGCGCGACTCCTTCACCACCGCCTGCGCGCAGGCCTGCCCGGCCGAAGCGATCGTTTTTGGTGATATCGCCGATCCCGAGACGCGCGTCTCCAAGATCAAGGCGGAGAATCGAAATTATCGGCTGCTCGAATATCTCAACGTGAAAACACGCACGAGTTACCTCGCGCGCATTCGTAATCCGAATCCGAAAGATGCCGGATGCCGGCGAGATCGCGGTTGCGAGTATTGGAGGAGAGGCGTGATGAGGGCGATCACATTCGACAGTTTGTCATCCTGAGCCGGCGAAGCGCGGCGAAGGATCTCACAACTGCTCATCACCTTTTCTCAGATCAGGAACACTTCAATTGCAATTGCGAGGTCCCTCGCCGTCTGCGCGGCTCGGGATGACAGAATAGAAGTATGGACGGCGCAATCGACAGCACCACAAGTGATTGCAGGTGAAGCTTCGTCTTCGGTCGCGCCCCCGCTGGCCCGCGTTCCGCTCGTTTTGAATCAGCGCAGTTTCGATTGGGTCACCAATCGGATCTCCGGCGCGGTCGAGAATCCGACGCCACGCTGGTGGTGGGTCGCTTTTGCCACCACCTCAGCCCTCGCCCTTTTCGGTTTGCTTTGTATCGGCTACCAGATTTCGACCGGCGTCGGCGTCTGGGGTCTGAATTCCCCCGTCGGCTGGGCGTGGGACATCACCAACTTCGTCTTCTGGATCGGTATCGGTCACGCCGGCACGCTGATTTCAGCGATTCTCTTTCTGCTCCGGCAGAAGTGGCGCACCTCGATCAATCGATCGGCGGAGGCGATGACGCTTTTCGCCGTTATTTGCGCGGCGATTTTCCCGGGTATTCACGTCGGGCGCGTCTGGATGGCGTGGTTCCTCGCGCCCGTTCCAACGCAATACGGAATTTGGCCGAACTTCCGCAGCCCGCTGCTCTGGGACGTCTTCGCGGTCTCGACCTACTTTACGGTCTCGGTCCTCTTCTGGTACACCGGCCTGGTTCCGGATTTGGGCACGTTGCGCGATCGCGCGACCTCGAAAATCAAAAAATTCTTTTACGGAATGTTCGCGCTCGGCTGGCGCGGATCAAACCGCCACTGGCGCCATTACGAAATGGCGTATCTGCTTCTGGCCGGCCTCTCCACGCCGCTGGTGCTCTCGGTGCACAGCGTCGTTTCCTTCGATTTCGCCACTTCTGTCATCCCGACCTGGCACACGACGATTTTCCCGCCTTACTTCGTCGCCGGCGCCATCTTCGGCGGCTTCGCGATGGTGCTGACTCTGATGATTCCGGCGCGGGCGATTTACGGGCTGCAGGACATCATCACGCCACAGCACATCGACAAGATGGCGAAGATCATTTTGCTGACCGGTTCGATCGTCGGCTACGCCTACGCGATGGAATTTTTCATCGCCTGGTATAGCGGCAATCATTACGAGAAGTTCGCCTTCTATAACCGCATCTTCGGCCCCTACTGGTGGTACTGGTGGGTCGGTATGCTCTTTTGCAACACGCTTTCGCCACAGCTCTTCTGGTTCAAGTGGTGCCGCCACAACATCTACGTCGTCTATTTCGTCTGCATGTGTGTGAACGCCGGCATGTGGTTCGAGCGCTTCATCATTATCGTCGGCGGATTGCACCGCGATTTTCTCCCGTCTTCGTGGGGGCTCTTCTTCCCGACCTGGGTGGATATCTGGACCTTTGCCGGGACGTTCGGGATTTTCACTTCGCTCTTCCTCCTTTTCATTCGCTTCGCGCCGATGATCGCGATGTCGGAAGTGAAAATTGTCCTGCCGGAAGCTGACCCGCATCACGCCACTCCGGAAGAACATCATGTCGTCGCGGCCGGCGGAAAGGAGCGCACATGATTACGCCGAGCGGGAATCGCGTTTACGGCATGGCGGCCGAGTACTCGAGCGCCGCGGCGCTTTACGAGGCGGCCAAGCAAGTGCGCGACGCGGGTTATAAACGCTGGGATGTCCATTCACCTTTTCCGATTCACGGCATGGACGGCGCGATGGGCCTCGGCAAATCGTGGCTCAGCGCGGTCGTGCTTTGCGGCGGTGTCACCGGGCTTCTGACTGCCTGCGTGCTGGAGTTCGGGCCTTCTTCGTTTCTTGTATCCGCTCATCGTGCACGGCAAACCGACCAACTTTTGGACGGTGCCCGCGTTTTTCCCGATCATGTTTGAGCTCACCATTTTGTTCTCAGCGTTTGCCGCGTTTTTCGCCTGGCAGGCGATGAATTTTCTCCCGCGCTGGAACCACCCGATGTTTAACTGGGAGCGGTTCAAGCGGGTCACGAACGATGGATTTTTCCTCGTCCTGGAGGCGCGCGATCCGCGCTTCAGCGAAAACGAAGCGCGCGAACTGCTCGAACGCACCGGCGGCCAGCACATCACGGTGGTGCACGAAGAATAATCATGCTGCGCGCCTTCTTCCTCATTTTCATTCTCGTCACGATCGCGTGGATCGCGGTTTTCGGTTTCCGCGGACAGAAGAGCAGCCGGCCGGAGATCGAGATTTTTCCCGACATGGTGCGGCAACCAAAAGTGCGGGCGCAGGCGCAACTCGATTTCTTTGCCGACCAGCGGGGCGGCCGCCAACCGGTTGCGGGCACGGTTCCGATCGGCTACGAGGCGCCTTTGCCTAACGACGAAGGGACAGCGGTCGATGCGGAGGGCGAGATGGCGATGCACCCGCGTCTCGGATTCAGCGAAGGGACCGATTATTACAATACCGGTAAAATGGGCGCGAACTGGGGAACTGGCATTCCGCTCGAGGTCACGCCGGCGCTCCTCAAACGAGGCGAGCAGCGCTTCAATATTAACTGCGCGGTTTGCCATGGGCCGCTCGCGGGCGGGGACGGGATCGTCAAACAATATGGCCTCGCCACCGTTGTAACTTTGCAGGACGACCGCATTCGCAACATGGCGGACGGCGAAATTTTCAACACCATCACGCACGGCAAGAACACCATGATGGCCTACGGGCCGCGCGTCGTTGTGCAGGACCGCTGGGCAATCATTTGCTATCTGCGCGCCTTGCAGCGCAGCCAGCATGCGAGCGCGGCTGATGTTCCGCCGGAACATGTGGCGGATTTGGAGAAAAAAGCTGAGCCGGAGAAAAAAGCGGAGCCGGAAAAGAAATGAGCGATCGATCCCATGTCCTGCCGGCGCCGGAAGGCGAGTATTTTGAAAAGAGCCGCTTTGCCGGCTTGTCGCTGCTTTGCGGCTTGATCGGCATCGTCGGTCTCGCCCTCAGCTTTGTCGGCGCCTATCGGTCGCCGGTGCAGTTCAGTTTTTCCTGGCTTTTCGGCTTCTTCTTTTTCTTCACCCTCTGCATCGGCTGTCTCTTCTGGACGATCGTGCATCACGTGGTCGACGCGGAGTGGTCCGTCGTCGTTAGGCGGCAGCTCGAGAACATCGCGCTCCTTCTCCCGGTCATGGGAGTCCTCTTTCTGCCGGTTTGGTTTTGGCGGAAGTATCTTTACCGGTGGATGGATGTCCCGCGCGGGGTCGACCCGCTCCTCGACGCAAAGCGCGCCTACCTGAACTGGGAATTCTTTCTCTCCCGCGCGATCTTCTTCTTCGTCATCCTAACGATTGTGGCTTATCTGCTGCGCCGGTTTTCGGTCCGGCAGGATCGCGACGGCAATCCGAAATTCACCATCCTGATGCGCAAGGCGGCTTTCATCGGGCTGCCGCTTTTCGCGCTCTGCCTGACCTTTGGCGCTTTTGATTGGGTGATGAGCCTGAACTGGCATTGGTTTTCGACGATGTGGGGCCCATACATCTTCGCCGGGACGGCGGGCAGCTCGATGGCGCTCCTCGTTCTTGTGACCGCCGCTCTCCGCCGGGCCGGTTATCTGGAAGGCGTGGTGACGATCGAGCACTTCCACATCATGGGGAAATGGCTCCTCGCCTTCACCGTTTTCTGGGCCTACATCGGCTTCAGCCAATACATGCTCTATTGGTATGCCAACATCCCCGAGGAGACGCAGTATTTCATCATCCGAAACACGGAATCCTGGAACGTGCTCTCGTGGTTTTTGGTCATCTTTCGCTTTTTTGTTCCCTTCGCCCTTCTCTTGCCGCGGGCGACCAAAACGAACCTGACCTGGCTTTGCTCGATCGCCGCCTGGATCATCTGCATGCAGTTGCTCGACATGTATGTCGTCGTCCTGCCCGCTCTGCACGGGACCGGTGTTCACCTCAGCATTCTTGATTTTCTCCCGCTCATCGGAATCGGCGGGACGCTGGCCTGGTTTTACCTCTGGATCATCGGCAAAACTTCACTGTTTCCGGTGCGTGATCCGCGCCTGATCGAATCTCTCCGCCTCACCAACTAGCCGTGCCTAACGACGAAGATACACTCGCGCATCCCGAGCAACCGCGCTTCCTGCTTCCCGCATGGATCTGGGCGGTGGTGCTCTTTGTCTTTTTTGGCGTGATCGTCGCGATCGCCTTCGGTGCGATGTCGCGCAGCTCAACCTACGAGGAAGATCGAGCGAAGGCGCGCGCCGAAAAACTCAAGACGGCGCAGGAAGAATGGAACAAGACGGCGCAAAGCTATGGTTGGGTCGACAAGACCAAGGGCGTCGCTCACATCCCCATTCAACGCGCGATCGAGCTCGAAATCGCCGATCTCCAGGCGAAAAAACCGCAGCCCGCCGGCCCGATCGCGACTCCCACGCCTGCGGCAAGTCCGGAAGCGGCGCCGCAACCGGGAAATCCGCCCGAAGGCCGCTAGCACCGCGACGAAAGCCCCAGTCGAGCGCACGGTCAGCCCGCGCCGCGGCTAACCGCCGAACGCAGCGGCAACTCACAGCGCTTCGAAACCAGCGCGGCAAACGCCCGACGCCGCCCGCCCAGTGGAGGTCAACCGTAATACGATGAGTTTCTCTGAATTCTTCGCCTGGATTAAGCGTTACGATGAAAATGCGGCGGTGATTTTTGACCGCGCTGAGCCCGTCGGCCAGCCCACTGATCTGGTCATGCCGCGTCGGCCGTTGGTTCGGCCGCAAGCGAAGCAAAATATCGTCGCCATCTCCCCGCACCGCCGGAGTTACCCGTTCATGAACACGCCTGCTGGAGTAACTGAGGAGCCGTTAGGCGATGTGGAAGTGACGACGAGCGACGTCGAGCGCGTCGAACGCGCGCTGATCGATGCGTCGACCCGGCTGCCGGTGTTGGTCTTTTACACTTCCGCAGTTGCCTGGCTCTTGCTCGCCACCGTTTTGGGCATCCTCACTTCGTTGCAGACTGCACGCGCCCGATTTCCTCTCGGGTCCGAGTTTCCTCACCTGGGGACGGTTGCGACCCGCGCATTTTGACGCCCTCATTTACGGCTGGGCTTCGATGGCCGGGATGGGGACCGCCACCTGGCTGATGGCGCGACTTTGCCGAACCACCCTGCGGCATCCGCTTCTCCTCATCGGTGGCGCCGCTTTTTGGAATCTCGGTGTGCTCATGGGGATTGTCGGGATTCTGATTGGACAGGCGACCGCTTACGAATGGCTCGAGTTTCCCGGCTACTCCGCGATCACACTTTTCGTTTCCTATCTCCTCATGATGACCTGGGCGCTGATCATGTTCCGCTATCGTCGGCGCGGTCATGTTTACATCACCCAATGGTATTTGTTAGGCGCGTTCCTCTGGTTTCCGTGGCTCTATGCGGCCGCGCAAATCATGCTTTTCGTTTTGCCGGTGCAGGGCGTGATGCTGGCCGCGGTCGATGCCTGGTTTGCCAATAATCTTCTCTTCCTTTGGTTCGGATCGATCGGGCTCGGCACGGCCTATTACCTGATTCCGAAAGTCATCGGTCGCCCGGTGCACAGTTATTATCTGGCTGCGATTGGATTCTGGACCTTTGCCTTCTTCTCGAGCTGGACGGGAATGCAACGACTGGTCGACGGTCCATTCCCGGCCTGGATGATTACGGCCAGCATCGCCGCCATGATCCTGTCGATCATTCCGGTGGCGACCGTCGGGCTCAATCACCACATGACGATGCGCGATCATTTCCCGCTCATGCGCTACAGCCCGACGCTCCGCTTCACAGTTTTCGGGGCGATCGCCTACACCGGTTTCAGTATCGTCGGGGTGATCATCTCGCTTCGGTCGATGGCGCGCATTGTTCAGTTTACCGAAGCGACGACGGGCTACACCTACATGGGGCTCTACGCCTTCTTTACGATGGTGATTTTCGGTTCCATGTACTACATCGTGCCGCGTCTCGTCGGCCGCGAATGGCGTTACGCATCGCTGATCAAGCTGCACTTTTGGAGCGCGGCTTACGGCATTGGCCTGATGGTGCTCCTCTTACTCGTCGGCGGATTTGTTCAGGGCCTGAGTCTGAACGATCCGACGCTTCCGTTCGACGAGACCACCCAAACCATTCTGCCCTATCTGCGCGGCCGCACCTTGTCCTGGATTCTGCTGACGGTTTCGCATCTGATTTTTGCCTTCCACTTTGGCTTGATGCTGCTCGGCTTTGGCCGCACCGCCAGTGTCCCGACTTTCTTGAATCCGCTCGAACCTGAACCGGGAGGAGGACACTGATGAAAGGATTGCAACCTCTCTTCCTCGGCATCTTCGGCATCTTCGCCTTCTCCTGGCTCGGGATGACCGTGGTCCCGAATCTCCAGATCGGCAGCTCTCAATCCGCAAACCGATGAAGACGGCGGCGACGTTTATCCCGCGCCGCCTTCCGGCATGGCGATCCGCGGCGCGCAAGTCTACGCCGCGAACGGTTGCGTTTATTGTCATTCGCAACAGGTGCGGCCGGATTACGGCGGCTCCGATCTCGAGCGCAAATGGGGGGAACGCCGCAGCGCCCCGCGCGATTACATTTTTGAGCCGATCGTTTTTCTCGGCAGAATGCGGACCGGTCCGGATCTCGCCAACGTCGGACATCGCCCGGCGTTGCAGGAAGCCGGAGCCGCGACACCTGCGCCGGCACCCGCGGCCGGCGCGCTCCAGCAGCGGGAGCACCGGCAACGACCGCGGCCGCGGCGAGCCCGGCAGCAGCGGCCAGTCCGGCTGCAGCTACGATCCACTGCTGCGGCGAGCAGTCCGGCGGGAACCCGACTTCACCGCGGCGACCGCTGCCGCCACCTGCCGCCGGCGACGTCCCCTGTGCCTGCCAGCAGGGAATCAACCGCCCGCCGCTGCGGCCACAGCCTGCGCCGACAATGGTCGCGAATCCGAACGAGTTGACCGCGGATGGCAAGCCGCTGCCTTACACCGCCGCGCTGGCATCATCGGCACCTCTACAATCCGCGGAGCATGGCGGAAGATTCCAACATGCCGGCCTATCGTTTCCTTTACAAAAAGCGGCGGATCACCGGGGTCGCTTCGCCCGAGGCGATTAATTTCGCCGGCGACACCCGCGAAGAACCAGAGGTCGGCTGGGAAATCGTGCCGACTTACGACGCGACAATGCCTCGTCGCTTATCTGATGACGCGGGATCAATCCCATGCTTTGAAGGAAGCCAAATCACCAGCTGACCCTCGCACCGCCCCCGGGCAAGGAGGCAAAGAAATGAACGGATCGTCTTCAGAAAATCGTCCGCGCCAGGGGATGGATTACGGCGAAACCCAGGAGGTGCACGATACGCATGCCGCCATCATCCGGGAAAAAGCTGAACCCGCGGATCGGCCAGGAACCGCTCTCGCTCTGGCTGATCGCGATTTATGGTCTGGCGGTCTTTTTTGGCGGTGCCTATCTCGGCCGTTATGCGGGGAATTTCAGCGGCGATGGGCTCGACTACCTTGGCGGCGCCCCGCGCGTCGCCACGAAGGCGGGAGGAGCTGCCACTGAGCAGGCGGCCGAGCTGACACCCGCTGAGAGGGGCAAGAAAATTTTCTCGGCCAATTGCGCCACCTGCCATCAGGCGAATGGACTCGGTGTTGCCGGGCAATATCCGCCGCTGGCCGGATCGGAAATCGTGAATGGCGGTTCGCGTCGGCCGGTGATGATCGTGCTCAAGGGCTTGCAAGGGCCGTTAACCGTGAAGGGCCAGCACTTCGGCTCGGCCGTGATGCAACCGTGGGACAAGACTTTGAACGATCAGAAGATCGCTGACGTTCTCACCTACGTCCGGCAAGAGTGGGGGAATACCGGCGGACCGGTAGTCGCAGAAGGCGTTGCGGCATTGCGCAAGGAATTCGCCGGTCGCGCCGAATCCTGGACCGAACCTGATATTCTCGCGGTGCCTGCCGACGCAAATGCTCCGGGAGGTGCGCCCCCGGCGCCCGCGCCCGGCGCGTCGGCGCAGCCCGGCGGCAGCCCGCCGGCCAAATAAGTTCGGTCATTGCCTAACGAGCAACTGCGTCTGCCAGCAGCTCCGCCATGTGTCTCGCACGGACCGGCGTCAGCTCGTCAATCTGATGGCGGCAACTGGTGCCGGAGGCGATTATCACAGCATCCGGTGGTTGCTGGGTGATTTTTTCGATCAACGGCGCCGCGACCTTGAGTGAAAGCTCGTGTTTCGCCTTCAACATGCCAAACGCGCCCGCCATCCCGCAACAACCAGTCTGGAGCAAGGTCGCTTTCCTCCCGGGAAGTCGCTCCGCCAGACGCACCATGAATTTCGGATCGAGCAACGACTTCGCGTGACAATGGGCGTGGATCGCCACGGGCGTTTCCCGAGGCTCAAATTGAATCGCGTCCGGTTCGCGCTCGAGCAGTTCGTCGACAAATTTCTCAAACAGGAAAGAGCGCGCCGCGACCGCTTGGGTCTCCGGTAATTGCAATTCGCGATAGTCTTCGACGAACATTGAGTAACAGGAAGGTTCGAGAAAAACGATTGGGGTCGTGTCGCCGGCACGATTGAGTAATTCGAGATTGTGCGCTCCGAGCCGCTTTGCTTCCTTCAAGTTTCCCTGGCTGAAAGCGGGCCGTCCGCAGCATTTTCGACCTGTCGCGAGCACGACCTCAAAACCAAGCGTTTCCAACACGGTTACGGCGGCAATACCAATATGCGGCTCGTGGTAGCGCACGAAGGTGTCGTCCCACAGAATGACTTTTCCGCGTGACTTGTAGCGGCGGTCTATGACCGCCGAAGCGCGGCTCGTCTCTCCGATTTCCTCGGCGGTCATAGACCGCCGCTACAGGTCGAGTTCGCCTAACGAACCATCGATCGAAGCGCTCCTCGGCGTAGTGTGGCAGGGTTCTTTTCGCCGACAGCCCTAGAATCGTCTCCATCACCGCGCGGAGCGGCGAAAAATCGAGCGCTGCATTGGCAAAGGCAGGCAGCGCGCAGCCGAGCCGGCCTAACAAATCGACCGCGCTCAACAGGCGCACCGCCCACGGCAAGCCATCGCGTTCATGGCGCGCGTGGACCAGTTCTGCCTTGAGCAACGCGAGGTTCACATTTGATGGGCATTCGCTCGTGCACGCCTTGCAGGAGAGACAATTGCTCAGCGCATCTTCCAATTCCTGAGCGCGCAACGGATCGTGACCCTCGACCCGCCCTTCGAGCGCCGCCCGGATCAAATTGGCCCGTCCGCGCGTCGACATGTATTCCTCGCCGGTGACAATGAAGGTCGGGCACATCGTCGGCTCGTCCTTGCGACAACCGCCGCAGCCGTTGCATTGCTCGAGATTGCCGATGAACGAATGATCCTTGGTCGCGAAAGCCAGCGTCGGCGTGAATGGCAGCTCAATCGGTCGCTCGAAATTTGTCCGCAAGTCGCGGTCGACGCGAAAGCGACCAATGCCGACCAACTTTTCCGGATTGAAAAGATTTTTCGGATCGAAGGTGCGCTTGATCGCGCGCATCACTTCGAAGAGTTCGGGTCCGACCTGTTCCCGCAAGAATTCGGTGCGCGCAATCCCCACCCCGTGCTCGGCGCGAGACGAGCCTTTGCATTGCCTAACGAGCGCGGCGACTTCATTTGCCACCTGCCGATATTTTTTCAGGTCGGCCGCGCAATGCAGATCGAGGACCGGCCGGACATGCAACAACCCGGCCGCTGCATGCCCGTAGTAGCAGACCTCCAGTCCGAGCGGTCGCATGATCGACTCGAGCCCGGCCACGTAATCCGGCAGTTGCGCCGGGCGCACCGCCGCGTCCTCGATAAACGCGACTGGTTTGGCCGGCCCCGCCCGACCAGTGAGAAGCGAGAGACCGGCTTTGCGCATCGACCAGACGAGATTCATCTCGGCCTGGTTCGCGCAGATCAGGGTGCGCAACCCAAGCTTTCGTGCGGAGAGCGTCGCAAGCCGCCCGGGCACGTCGTCATCAAAGAATTCGACAACCAGGATTGCCTGGCAGGGCTTCGTCGTCGAGCTCGAGCAATTTCCTCGCTGCCTCAAATTGCAATTGGCCTCTGGTTTGTTCGAAGAGCGGTTGATCGATGTGCTCGATCGCCGAGGGACGCAGATCCAATAGTTCGACCGTCGCCTGCATCGCCTCTGCGACTGACGCGAAAAAAATCAGGCCGAGCCCTTTCGCGCGAGGCAAGGGGACGACTCGCAGCTCTGCGGAAAAAATCGCCGCCAGCGTTCCTTCACTGCCGGATAAGATTTCAGCCAGGTTATCCGGAGCGCGCGAGAAACGCTCAAGCGCATATCCGAGCCACCGCTTCAAGATTCCGGGCGGCATGCGTTCCGCGATCTCGGCGGATTGGGCGCGGACGAAACCGGCAATCATCTCCTGCTCGGCAGCGAGTGCCGGGTGACCGGGGCCGATCGTTTCAATTCGCCCATCCGCCAGCACAATTTCCAGCGCGCGGATGTGATCCGCAGTCGTGCCGTAGACCGGGACGTGTGCTCCCGAAGAATTGTTGGCGATCATTCCGCCTAACGTCGCGCGCGAGCTGGTCGCGACGTCGGGACCAAAACAAAATCCCTGCGGATGAAGGAAGTTATTGAGTTGATCGAGAACGACACCCGCGCCCACTCGAACTGTCCGCCGCTCGCGGTCGAAAGCGCTGATCTGCCGATTGTGCCGGGAAAAATCGATGATCAGGCCATCCCCAAGCGCGCCGCCGGCGAGGCCGGTCCCTGCGCCCCGGGGCGAGACGGAGATGTTCGCATCGGCGGCCGCGAGGATTACGTCGCGGGCCTGCTCTGCGCTGCGCGGAAAGGCGACTGCGGCCGGCTCGATTTGATAAAGCGAGGCGTCGGTCGCGTATGCCTGGCGAGTCCGATTATCGAACGAGATCTCGCAGTTCGCAGAGGCAAGTCTCCTTTGCTGGGTCGACGTCATGCGCACCATAACATTCGTTGCAGGTGCTCCGATTACAACAATCCGCAGGAAATCTGATCGCCGGTGGGGCGAGACTCCGTCGAGCCGAAGTAGAACGGTGGGGCGAGACTCTGTCGAGCCGGAGTGGAACTTGCCGCGCGATTAAAGACCCGTTGCCCCAGGCTCGACGGAGTCTCGCCCCACCAATTGATCGCCGTTACGGTGTCGGCTGAGCGGACGCCGCCGGCGAAGGTGCCGCAGAAGAAGACGTCGTCGCTGCAGAGGCTGCCGCTCCAGCCGGTGGGACGCTTTCCTTCCTCACAGGATTCACCTTCGCCTTGGCATCGGCCGCTGCGTTCTTCGCCGCAGCTTTTGGTGACAGAGGTGCGGCCGCTTTCTGCGCGGCCGATGTTTTCATCAATTCCCGCCGCACCGCCGAGTCAGGCACGCCGTGATGCGCGTAAAGAACCGAGAGAGCGAGCACTAAAACAAAGAAGATACTCGCCAGCCAGGTCGTGATGGTCGTGAGAACGGTGGTGGTTTGTGCGCCGAAGATATTCTCCGTCACACCGCCGCCGAAAGCCGCACCGAGCCCCTCGCTCTTCGGTCGCTGCATCAGGATGACAAGCATCATGAGGACAGCGACGATCGCCTCGATCACGAGCAGGAAGTTGATCAAAATGGTCATGGGGACGGGCAATATGGCGAAAGCTGCGGCTTTGTCTACGGCGAAGGGGCGGCGGGAAAAATTTTAACCACGGATTTCGCGGATTTCACGGATGGGGAGGAACGCAAAATCTGTTTCTCCTCTGTCCCAATTCCATCCGTGCAATCCGTGTAATCCGCGGTCAAAAATCAGCTCAATGATCAGCGCACCGGCACTTTGCGGTGGACCCAGACGCTGTTCACGATGCCAAGACCAAACATGATCATGAGCGCAAACGAACCGCTGTAACTGATGAGCGGCAAAGGAACACCGGTGATCGGTAAAATGGAGATCGTCATCCCGACATTCTGGAAAATGTGGGTGAAAATCAGCGTGGTCACTCCGATGACCAATAAGAGGCCGAAAAGATCGCTCGCTTTGTAAGCGACAAAAAGACACGTCATCAAGAGAAGCGCGAACGCGCCGAGCAATGCCATGCCTCCGAGGAAGCCCCACTGCTCGCCGATTGCGGAAAAAATGTAGTCGTTGTGCACCGCAGTCGCAGGCAAGAACCCAAGCTCGATTTGCGTGTTCGGCGCCTTAAATCCTTTGCCGGCCCAGCCGCCCGAACCGATCGCGATCAGCGATTGATTGATCGCCCACGCCGAGCCCTGGCGATCGATATCGGGATTGATGAAGGCGGTAATTCGTCTCTTGTTGGTACGGTTTTAGTCCGACGTAGGCGACCGGGATAAACGCAACCGCGATCAGCACAACGCAGATCAGATAGCGCAATGGAATTCCGCCGACAAAAAGCAAGGCGAGCAGGACCGGGCCCCAGATCATGCATTCGCCAAGATCGGGCTGCATCAGGATGAGCAGACAGGGCGCGCCCACAATCGCGCCGCAGAGCAGGAGGCGAAGCATCGGATGCATCTGCCGGAATTGGCTCAGAAAAAGCGCGAGCACCATGATTCCTGCGACGACGGCGAGCTGGGCCGGCTGAAAATTTATCGGCCCGAGATGCAGCCAACTGCGCGCGCCGTAAACCTTCGAGCCGATAAAGCGCGTCAGAATCAGAAAGAAAAGTCCGGCCAGATACATCGGCAGCGCACCCCATTTGATCCAGCGATAGTCGATCAGGCTGACGATCATAAAGGCGAAAAAGCCGACTGCGACCCAGTTGGCCTGTTTTCGCCAGAATTCCGCTGCCACCGGATCCTGTCGCATGTAGGTGGCACTATAGATGGCGATCACGCCGAAGATGGCCAACGCGAGCATGTTAACGACGATCAGCCAGTTCTGGCCAAGCAGTTTTCGAAGAAATGGAGTCATGGCGAAGCCCGAGTTTTTTGGCTTTCGGCAGGTTAAAGATGGCGCGGCCGGGCTGGATGTCCAGCATCCGACAAGATCAGGGTCGTAATAATTTTAAATACTTGAATATACAGATAGTTATATATTTTCATTGCCGTCCAAACGATCGTTAGGCTTGTCGTTCTGGTCGAATCCTTGTAAACTCATATAAATTCCAGCCGGAATCAGGGGATCTCTCGATGGCAAAGAAAAAGGTGAAACGAAAATTGTCGCGGCCGACGCTGCCGATGCAGCGCCACCTCAATCTTCAACATGAAGGCCGCTATTTCGATCTGCGCCGAATTTTCGAGCGAGTGAATGAGCGACATTTTCGCGGCCGACTTCGCGGTTACCGGGTCGTTTGGGGCCGGCGGCGGAAGGAGCGTCCCAGGGAATATTTCATCTTCGGTTCGATTCAGGAGGAAGATCGCGTCATTCGAATTCATCCTTTGCTTGATCAACCCTTCGTTCCGCGCTGGTTTCTCGAGTACGTGCTTTATCACGAAATGCTGCATTCCGTCGTGCGCGATGAAACGGATGCGGCGGGCCGCCGGCGCATTCACACCGAGGAATTTTATCGCCGCGAAAAAGCATTTCCATCGTTACCGGCGCGCCCGGAAATGGGAGGACGAAAATCTCGCGCGCTTCCTGCGCTGATTGCACAAAATTTGTGCATCCCGATCCGGCGCAGCGCGGCGAGAGGAATTTCTTACTCGCGGATTACACGGATTTCACGGATGGAATTGGGACGAGAGAGGACACGGAATTGCATTCCGCCGATCCGTCGAAACCGCGAATCCGTGGTGAGGTCCGTCGCCGCGCTACGCCGGCTCAGGATGACAAGAAGGGCAAGGCGCGCCGCCCAAACGCTCCCCTAACGAACCTCCGACGACGACGGACGGTCGATGTTTTCAGACGGCGAGGGTGTCGTTGTTATGTTCTTCTTGATGAGGTACCAGAGTGCGGTCGCGAGGAGGAGGGAGGTCAGCTTCGCCCGCCAGTTGTTCAGGATCAGTTTCTTCATGAGAGCGGTGGAGTAATATTTCGCCGAGGCGGTGCCGGAAAGTTTCCGGGGTAAAATTCCGTTCGAGCCGGCGGCGATGACAGATCGAGATCGATCCAGTTTCCTCCGAAACGACGACCGCGACCGCGTCCGATTCCTCGGTGATCCCGAGGGCGGCGCGATGTCTCAGGCCAAGGCTGCGATCGAGCGTCTCGCGCTGGCTGACGGGAAAAATGCAGGCTGCGGCCGCGATTCGCCCATTGCGCAAAATCACCCCGCCATCATGGAGCGCCGATTTCGGATGAAACAAGGTCAGGAGCAGCTCCGTCGAGAAGGCCGCATCGACGATCACGCCCGTTTCCTCGTAGACCTTGATCGACGTGTCGCGCTCGATTGCAATCAACGCGCCGAATTGCTTGTTCGAAAGCTGGGTCACCACTTCCGCCAGATCGTGCACCGTCTCGCGTTTTTCACTCGTTAGGGAAAAAATCGGATGGCCACCCAGTTCCGCCAGCGCGCGTCGCAGTTCCGGTTGAAAAATCACCACCAGCGCGACGGCCAGGAAAACCGAAAAGCTGCGGATGATAAAACTGATCACGACCAGGTTTAAGAGCTGGGAGATCAGCGTCAGGGTCAGGAAAACAATCGCCAGGCCGGTCAACACTTTCGCGCCGCGCGTTCCTCGAAAATAGAGGTAGCCGTAGTAGATCACGACGCTGAGCAGGAGAATTTCGATCGCGCTGCGCCACTTTTGGAACCAGAGCTGGATTAATTCGTGGATCATCGGGTGGCGGCGATAATTGCTTCGGTCGCTCGCAAAGCATGGGCATTTGCGGCCACGTCGTGCACTCGCAAGATGTGTGCCCCGCGTTCGCGCAGGAGCGAGGTCATCGCGACCGTCGCGCTGTCTCGCCCGCCAGGCAGACCGGAGATTTTTCCGAGGAATGATTTACGCGAAACGCCGACGACGAGTGGTCGATTTTCCACCCGGAGGCGGGGAAGATTGGCGAGCAACTCCAGGTTATGCGCGACGGTTTTGCCGAACCCGATGCCGGGATCAAATGCAATACAGATGGGATCGATACCCGATCGTACCGCCGCCTCATAACGCTGTCGAAAAAAATCGGCCACCTCGCTGACAACATCGCCATAGGTTGGAGCGCGTTGCATCGTCTCCGGCGTTCCCTGCATGTGCATGATGATCAACGCCGCCTGTTTTTCCGCGGCGAGCGCGAACATCCCGGAGTCGCCGCGTCCACCGGTGATGTCGTTAATGATCGTCGCGCCCCGCTCGATTGCGGCCCGCGCCACGACGGCCTTGGAAGTGTCGATCGAGAGGGGGAGCGCGATCGCTTGCGCCAGTTGTTCGATCACCGGGAGGACGCGTTCTATTTCTTCCTCGGGCGAGACCGGCATTGCGCCCGGGCGGGTTGATTCGCCGCCGATGTCGATGATGTCGGCCCCACTTTGGGCCATGGCGATGCCGTGGTTAACGGCGGCCTCGGTGGCGAGAAATTCCCCGCCATCGGAAAACGAATCCGGCGTCACATTCAGAACGCCCATGAGGAGGGCGCGATTCGTGAGGTCAATGACGTTTCCGCCTATTCTCCAGCGCGTTCCGTCCATTACACTTCAGACTATCATAGCCGTCACTTTATTCGACCGGCGCGGTAATGCCGTTTTTCGGTAGGGCGAGAGCGCCCTACCGAAGCAATGCAGGACGGCGCCTAAACAAAAGGCGCTTTCAATCATCGCCATTTCTTCGATCATCGCAGGCGAGAATGAAACGCGAACCTGACACGAAACAAAGAATCCTCGCCTTGATGCGCGGACCGAAATACCGGCCGCTTGCTCAGAAAGAGCTGACCCAGGCGCTGAGCCGCAAGGGCGAACGCCGGAGCGCAGTCGCCGAGGCGTTGCTCGAACTCGAGCGCTCCGGCGAGATCTGTCGCGTCCGCAAGAATCGCTACGTCCTCCCGGAGACGGCTGACCTGGTAACGGGAAAAATCCAGATTCATCAGGCCGGCTTCGGATTTCTTGCGCGCGAGGGTTCCGACGAGGGCGACATTTTCGTTGCCGCGGAAAATACCGGGACCGCCATGAACGGCGATCGCGTCGTCGTCCGGATCACGCGCGATGC
Source organism: uncultured Verrucomicrobiae bacterium (assembly GCA_963771865.1). Lineage (GTDB taxonomy): Bacteria > Verrucomicrobiota > Verrucomicrobiia > Chthoniobacterales > UBA10450 > Palsa-1392. The sequence continues at coordinate 33,053 of CAVYVJ010000002.1, read as the reverse complement.
CGATTATTCCCGGAGGCGAGGCAGCAGCAAAGGCCCGGAGGGCCGCGTCATCCGCATCCTCGAACGCGCCCACGAAACAATCGTCGGCACCCTCCAGCAGACGCGAAATTTCTTTTACGTCGTGCCGGACGATCCGCGTCTCGTTCACAACGTTTATGTGCAGCCGCGCCCGCTCCCGGGCGGGCCGCGCCCGCCGCAACCGGAGGACAAAGTCGTCGTTAGGCTGGAGCCCTGGGAATCGCGCCATGTCAATCCCGAGGGGGAGATCATCGAGCTGCTCGGTCGCGCCTCGGATCCGGGAGTCGACATGCTCTCGATCATTCGGAAAAACAATCTTCCGCTCCAGTTCCCGCCGGAAGTGTTGAAGGAAGCCGATGGCATCCCGGACTCAGTCGATCCGGGCCGTTATCGTGAGCGTGAAGATCTGCGCAACCAATTCATTGTCACGATCGACCCGGATGACGCGCGCGACTTCGACGACGCGATTAATGTCGAACAGCTCCCCGGCGGCGAATGGGAACTGGGCGTCCACATCGCGGACGTCTCCGCTTACGTCACGCCCGGGAGCGCGCTCGATCGCGAGGCGCTGAACCGCGGGAACAGCGTTTACCTGGTCGATCGGGTCATCCCGATGTTGCCCGAGCGCTTGAGCAACGGCGTGTGCAGCCTCAATCCGAACGTCGTTAGGCTAACCCATTCCGTTTTCATCCGCTTTGCCAAAAACGGCGCGGCGCGGAGCGCGCGTTTCGCGCGAACGATGATTCAAAGCGCGCGGCGGCTCACCTACAAGGAAGCCTTCGCCATTCTCCAAGCCGCTCCCAATGACGAACTCTCGCGCCGTTTGCATACCGCCTGGGAGCTCGCTTCCATGTTGCGCCGGCGCCGCTTTGCCCACGGCTCGCTCGATCTTGATTTCCCGGAGGTGAAAGTCGTCGTCGACAAAAAGACCGGCCGCCCCCTTCGCCTCGAGCGAGTCGAGAATGACGAGTCCCATCAACTGATCGAGGAATTCATGCTCGCGGCCAACGAAGCCGTCGCGCTCGAGCTAAAAAACCGGCTCGTCCCGACAGTCTACCGCGTTCACGAAACGCCGGACCCGGACAAGTTGGCCGAATACCGCGAGTTCGTCATCAGCTACGGATTCAACGCCGGCGATCTCACGAATCGGCGCGAGTTGCAGCGCTTGCTCGAGTCCTTCCGCGGCAAACCCGAGGAGCAGGCGCTGAAAATCGGGCTCCTGAAAAGTCTGAAGCGCGCCCGTTACGCGACCCAACCGCTTGGTCACTTTGGTCTTTCGAAAAATAATTACACCCACTTCACCAGTCCGATCCGCCGCTACGCAGATCTCGTTGTCCATCGCGTTCTCGCCTCTCGCGACGGCAAAAAGGTCGCGCAACGGAGCGCGGGCGAGCTGACCGGAATTGCCGAACACATTTCAACCACCGAACGCGTCGCGGCCGAGGCGGAGAACGAGTCGGTCAAGATGAAGAAACTGGAATTCCTCCAGCTCCAGTTGACCGAAAAGAATCCGCAAAGTTTCCGGGCCGTCGTGCTCGAAGTCCGCAACTACGGACTGCTCGTTGAATTGCCAGACGTGCTCCTGACCGGGCTGGTCCATGTCTCATCGCTGAGCGATGACTTTTACTCATTCGACACCGCGCGGCGTCGCCTCATCGGCCGGCAATCGAAGCGGTGTCTGGCTGTGGGCGACGTGTTGCAAGTGATCGTGGCGCGGATCGACACATTTAAACGCCAGGCTGATTTCACTATCGTGCACGATCGACCGGCAAGGGCCACGCGCCGAGGCCGTTAAAACTCGAAAAATTTTGCTTCCCTTTTCGTTGGGCGCTGGCCTAACATTCGCGCCGTCGACCATGGATAGCATCATCGAATCAAGAGAACTGCAGATCGAAAGAAAACTTTTTTCGATCGATTTGCGCGAAAACGGGCGCGGCAAATTCCTTCGGATCACCGAGGATAGTCAGGGCCATCGCAACGTCATCATCGTCCCAATATCGGGCGTCGACGATTTCGCCGACGCAATTGATGACGTGCTTGCCTCTGAACCCGCCGAACCCGTTAAGCGCATCGCGATCAAGCAAAACGTCCCGCGCATCAGCGATGCGTTGACACTTCCCCATCTCTCTCTTTAGCTTGCGCTTCCGTTCGTTGCGAAGCGCCCATCCTACTTCTGCCATGGCAAAGAAAACGAAATCGTCTCGTTCCCGTTCGACTACCAAATCGAAGTCCAAACCAGCCCGGACGGCCCGGCGCGTTTACTACTTTGGTGACGGCAAAGCGGATGGCGCGGGCCACATGAAGCCGCTCCTCGGCGGGAAGGGCGCGAACCTCGCCGAGATGACGCGGATCGGTCTCCCGGTCCCGCCCGGATTCACGATCACGACCGAAGTCTGCACCTTTTTTTCCGAGAACAAGCGCACTTATCCGCGCGGACTCGAGGCGGAGGTCGAGGCCGCGCTCGCCAAAGTCGAGAAATCGGTCGGCAAAAAGCTCGGCGACAAAGAGCGCCCGTTGCTCGTTTCGGTCCGCTCCGGCGCGCGCGATTCCATGCCGGGCATGATGGACACAATTCTCAACCTCGGGATGAACGACACCGTGGTCTTGATCGTGGCCAGGCAGACGAGCAATCCGCGTTTTGCCTGGGATTCCTACCGGCGTTTCCTGCAAATGTACGGCGACGTCGTCATGGGCGTGCAGAAACGCGCCGGCGAAGATCACGAGCCGTTCGAGAGCGCGATCGAGCAGCTCAAGGACGAGCGCTACGGCAATCACCATCTCCCCGATGTCCAACTGACGGTGGACGACCTGATCGAACTCGTTAGGCGATTCAAGGGACTGATCAAGGAGCGCACCGGCAAATCATTTCCGCAGGACGCGCGCGCCCAGCTTTGGGGTTCGATCAGCGCCGTCTTCGGTTCCTGGAATAACGACCGCGCGGTGGTTTATCGGCGCAAATACGGGATTCCTCACGACTGGGGCACGGCCGTCAACGTCCAGACGATGGTCTTCGGCAACATGGGCAACACGAGCGCGACCGGCGTCGCTTTTACGCGCGACCCGGCCAGCGGCGAGAAAGTTTTCTACGGCGAATATCTCATCAACGCCCAGGGCGAAGACGTGGTCGCGGGCGTGCGCACCCCGCACCCGATCGCCAAGCTCGCCGAAGAAATGCCGGCCGCCCACGCGGCGCTCATGAAAGTCCGCGCCCTCCTCGAAAAACATTTCAAGGACATGCAGGACCTCGAGTTCACGGTCGAGGACAACCGCCTCTACATTCTGCAAACGCGCAATGGCAAACGCACCGGGCTCGCCGCCGTCCGGATCGCGGTCGAGATGGTGGAGGAACGTTTGATCACCAAGGAAGCCGCGATCAAACGCATTCCGGCGGATTCGCTGGCGCATTTGCTCGCGCCGATTTTCGATCGGAAATCGATCGCCGCCGCGAAAAAAATCGGCAGCGGTTTGCCGGCTGGTCCGGGCGCGGCTTCCGGCCACGTTGTTTTCAGCGCGGAAGAAGCGGTCCGGCGCGCCGAGCGCGGCGATAAAGTGCTGCTCGCCCGCATCGAAACTTCGCCGGAAGACTTGCGCGGCATGATCGCGGCGGAAGGGATTCTCACTTCGCGCGGCGGTGTTTCCTCGCACGCGGCGCTGGTGGCGCGGCAGATGGGCAAGGTCTGCGTCTGCGGCGCGGCCGAGATCGCGATCGATTATCAAAAACGAACCATGTCCGCCAGCGGCGTGACGCTGCGGGAAGGGGATTATTTGTCGATCGATGGAACCGCCGGTGAAGTGTTTGCCGGCGAAGTCACGACTGCGCCCTCCGAGATCGTGCAGGTGCTGGTCAATCGCTCGCTCGACGGAAAGAAGAGCGCGATTTATCAGCAATACGCCCGGCTCATGAGCTGGGTCGATCGCGCGCGCAAGCTCGACGTGCGCACCAACGCCGACTCGCCGGACCAGGTCAAAAACGCCATCGCTTTTGGCGCGCAAGGGATCGGGCTTTGCCGGACCGAGCACATGTTTTTCGAGGGCAACCGAATCGATGCGATGCGCGAAATGATCCTCGCCGAAGACAAGGCGGCGCGGGTCAAGGCGCTCGCGCAATTGCTCCCGTATCAACGCCAGGATTTCGCCGGAATTTTCCAGGCGCTCGATGGCTTGCCGGCGACGATTCGTTTTCTCGATCCGCCGTTGCACGAATTTCTCCCGCACGACAAAGAGCAGCAGCTCGATCTCGCGAAAAAACTCGGCGTCCCGGTGGAGAACATCGCGCGTCGCGTCAGTGAGCTGTTCGAGTTCAATCCCATGTTGGGCCATCGCGGCTGCCGGCTCGGGATTACATTTCCGGAAATTTCCGAGATGCAGGCGCGCGCCGTTTTCGAGGCCGCCGCCGAGGTGCAGAAGAAAGGCAGGAAAGTGCGGCCGGAAATCATGATCCCGCTGGTTGGTTTCCCGAGAGAATTGCAGCTCCAGATCGAGATCGTGCATCGCGTCGCGGCCGAGGTGGCGAAGGAGAAGAAGACGAAATTTAATTATCTCGTCGGCACCATGATCGAGATCCCGCGCGCCGCGCTCGTGGCGGACGAGATCGCGAAGGACGCGGAATTTTTCAGCTTCGGCACGAACGATCTGACCCAGACCACGCTCGGGATGAGTCGGGACGATTCGGGAAGTTTTCTGCCGGCGTATGCGGAGCTCGATATCGTGCCGAACAATCCTTTCGCGTCGATCGACCAAAAGGGCGTGGGCCGCTTGATGGAAATCACCCGCGACCTCGGCCGGAAGACGCGGCCGAAGATCAAGCTTGGCATCTGCGGCGAGCACGGCGGCGAACCGTCGAGCGTGAAATTCTGTCACCGGCTCGGGCTCGATTACGTCAGTTGCAGTCCTTTCCGCGTCCCGATTGCGAAGCTCGCCGCGGCCCAGGCCGCGCTCGGCGCGTAGTTGCGGCTGTTTGAAGACTGGGGAGCGCGGGCTTCCAGCCCGCTCGTCAGCGCATCCTTGCGCTGACGCTTTGGTCGAATCCCGTGGCTAAGTCGTTAAGACCTTGTTCGACAGAGAATGGTTGCGCCCTGTCTTTCTCGGTTTTCGGCGAGGTGTTGCCGTGTGCAATAGATTGAGAGCGGCGCCGTCGGGCCGCGTCGTGAGGAAAGAAAATTCGCGACGACCCTTTGTCTAAGGAGAGTCTAACGACTTGGCGACGGTGGAGGGACGACCTCTGTGTCGTCCGTGTGTCTTTTTCGCGGCTTCTCAGACTCGGACGGGACAGAGCCCGTCCCTCCAGTTGCTAACGATTTAGCGACGGTCAGTCAGCGAAGAGTCAGCGCAAGGATGCGCTGACGAGCGGGCTGGAACCCCGCGCTCCCCCGGCGCTCCCCGGGAAGCGGAATCACCGTCACACCATCTCGTGCCGCGGTTCCGAGCCGTCTGAATGAGCGACGGCGCCGTTGGGGTCGCGCATTTCGCGCGCTCCGACCGACCCGACCGTTTCGCCATGACGCACCTGACCCGCCACAAGAATGTGTTGCGGCGGATCAAACGGCCGCTCGACCAAACGAAGCAAACGTCCCCCGGCGGTTCGACCGATTTCCAGGAACGGAGTCTCGAGCGTGGCCGCGGCGCGCAATCCGTTAGGCGGTTGGATCCCGTCAAAGCCGGTCACCGAGACATCTTCCGGCACCCGCACACCATTCGCGTTCAGGTAACTGATGACCGCGTAGGCTGCGTAATCATTCGTGCAAGCCCAGGCCGTCACGCCGTCCCTGGTTTGCGCGAGCATGGCCCGAAGGGCGTCCTCTTCCGACAAGGGCGGAGCGCTGGAAACATTGATGACATCGGCCGGTCGATAGCTGAAACCAGCGGCCAGAATCTTCTTGAAATACGCCGCGAACCGGTGCGTCGCCCAGTAGGTCCCGAGGGCGTGGTGCACAGAAAAAAAGCCGATGCGCTGATGGCCGTGTTCGACGAGCAAATCCATCAGGCTGGAGACGCCGCGTTCATGATCGACATCGACGCAATTCAAATGGGCGTGTCCGTACTGTTCGAGCAGCGAGACGCAGGGGAGACGGGCCGCCAGCGCCTCGATCACCTGATCGGGGAAAGCGTGAATGAGAAGGACACCGCTCCACGTGCCGCGGCGCAGCGCGTTGATCGACTGGTAGGACTCTTCTTCGATCGTTGTCTCGTCGGGATCGACATAATGGACGCTGAGCTGGACGCGTTGCAGTTGCGCCAACTGCGAGATGCCATCGAGCAATATTTGCCGCGGGCTTTCGAAACGATCGTCCGACGCCGGGCTGGCGGGATGACAAATGAGAACCCCGAGGGTGGAGCCGCGGCTCGCCCGGTTGCTCGCCTGGGTGCGCAATTCCATGTAACGATAGCCGAGTTCTGCGGCCAGATCGAAGACGCGCGCCCGGGTGGAAGGATTGATCGCGCGGTGATTTGTGAAGCAACGCGAGACGGTGGCGCGCGATAAACCCAGACGGTCCGCCAGTGTTTGCTGATTAACCTTCGACATTGTTAAGCGAGAAAAGTAACGGGTCCTGTTACAAACGCTAATGGAAGAAAACGATATATCGTTTTGGAGAGAGGCTTTGGCCGTAGCGCTCTTCTGGGAGCCCGGGAGGGACGTGCTCGGAAGCCAGCAGTTTAACCACGGATTACGCGGAGGCGGCTCCGCCGCAACGGAGGTTTAACCACGAATGCACACCAATGGACACGAATTCAGAAGAAAGACAGGTCGATTTGATGCGCGTCCATTAGTGGTTAGAAATTTTCCTCCGAATTCCAATCCGTGCAATCCGCGGTAAAAAATCCGCCTTCGGCGCGCGCTACCCGGAAAGCTGAGCGCGATAACGCAAATATTCACCACGGATTACCCAGCGCGGCTAGGCCGAACCGAGATTTAACCACGAATGCACACGAATTCATAAGAAAGGCAGTCGATTTAATTCGCGTTTATTCGCGTCCATTAGTGGTTAGAAATCTTCTTCCAATTCCCATCCGTGTAATCCGCGGTAAAAAATCCGCTTTCCTCCCCACGGGCTTGAACCTGAAGACGATTCGTTCGATCGTTTGCGCGTGAGCAAGGCCGAGCAAATGGAGGCGAACCTACGCAAGCTTTCCCAGGCCGAGCTGCGTCAGTGGCTGGACGAGATGCTCGAAAATAAGCTGGATTTCACCCAGGAATTCGAACGTTCGATCTTGCAGGCCGAGCGCGATGTGGCCGAAGGGAAAAGCGGTTAACCACGGATTACGCGGATTTCACGGATGTCCCGGAGGGACTCGCCGCGGCGAGTCCAGGCACGAGCGGCGATCGAACGCGCGCGACGATTTAACCACGAATGAACACCAATGGACACGAATTCAATATAGAACGGCCGTCGATTTCATTGGCGTTTATTCGCGTCCATTCGTGGTTAGAAATCTCCTCTGTCCCAATTCCCATCCGTGATATCCGTGTAATCCGCGGTAAAAAATCCTCCGCAGAAACAGAAACAGCCAGGAAACTCACGTCTCCTGACTGCTCTATGTCTCGTCCTGAAATTTGTTAGGCCAAAGACCCGGCGGGCGCCGCAGTCGCCGGCGCGGGCGTCTTCGCGTTCCGGGTGGGGGATCGGTCGATGATCACGCGCGCCGTGAAATGTGAGACATAAAAATCCGGCTGCGAATCGCGAAAGATTTCCATCATCTTGTCGGCTTCGTTGCGCAGCAGCCCGCGCACATGCCATTCGACTCGGCTCGCCACGCGGAATACATCGCCGCAAGAGCGTCCACGAGGCTCCCGTGACCGACCGTGCGGTCAGCCGTATGTCGGGCAAGCAGTTTTAGTATCTGCCACGTTGCTTTGTCTTGTAGGACGTTTTCGAGGCATTCCAGAGCCCAATCTGGTTCGGCCTCTGCAAGGTCAAAGGTTGCCTCGAACATCAGTGCATAAACACTCGTCCATCCACCGACCCGTGCGTGACATTCCGGCCAGTGAGACTTCCCGCCAGAAGTGAATCATTCGTTCGGGGTAAGCGGTCTCAAGTAAACTTTGGCCCCGTATCGCAGCGGCGTGATCGAACAGCATCCTCTGCACGGGATCGTGATAACCTGAGGTAGGGAGAAGGTGTCTTACCCTTGAGAGATTCTGCGAATTCCTTCGTTATGAATCGCAGTTCCTCCGAAACCTGATTGTTCATTGTGCCTCCGGACTCCAACGGCACAGGAAGAACGAAAATGCCGCTGCTCAAAGGAACAGCGGCTTCGCCGGAGATTTCTTGTTCGAGGACGACTCTCGTCCCGCGCATCGGCAGGAATCCAGTTCCCACCAAGCCACCGTAATGTCTCCTCACCCGGTTGGCAGGCCCCTCACGGGGCCGTTCCTAATGGCCGCCGCGAATTCCGCTGAAGGCACGATCCATTACAGCGGACCGATCAACCGAATATTTAAGGAATGCCAGGCTGCCAATTTCCGGTTGGATCGGCCGGGCGATTTCATTCGTCTAAGGCATTCGTCATTTCTTGTTTGCGACTCAAGCTTTAACGGAAACGCCTTCTTTAACGTTGCCGGTATTGCCGGGGCGTCTATTGCGGGCTTTTATAATGACTGTCACCCCCGTGTTTCCGCGTCCAACTTGGAACGGGGTCAATTGATATCGAGCAGGCCCTTTGTGCCAGCCCAAACTTTTAGATCAGCGTCCTTAGCCGGGGACTCTGTCCTGGCCAGTTTCTTGGAGGCATTGGTTTTATCGGCTTCAAGTTCAATAACGGCAGTGGCGATCAGTATGGCTGGGTCAGGATCCAGGTAAAACCTGGGAGTGGTTATCCTAGTTACAATTTCAAATTACTAGACTACGCCTATGGCGACGTAGGTGACACTATCGGCGCTGGCCAGAGATCGGGTCATGATGTGGCGAAGTTAGAGTCACTCGGCGGACTCGCCTTAGGGGCTATCGGACTCCTAGCCTGGCGTAAGAATAGGCCCCAAGCCGCACGTTAGATCAGGCCATGTGCTGGTGGCTTTAGTGGCAGGGACGGCGCGATTTTAGGATTGACACCGTAACAGGCACATCATCAAGATTCGCCCTTGATCTGAATCAGGCGTGGACGCTTTGGCCTTGGGGCTTCCTCCTCTCTTTCAGACCTGGAGTCGCAGGTAAATTACCGAGGCAAAAGGAGAATTCAATATGAAAATCAGATCCAGTCTTATCATCGTACCGGCAGCCGTCTTCGGCCTCGTTCGCAGCTCTACCTGGGCGCAGTGTCCGGAGATTTGCGACAGTAACGACAACACGGCCCTCGGTGCAGAGCGCACTCGTGAACAACTCAACCGGGATGAATAACACCGCGGTTGGCTTTCAAGCGCTGCAAAATAGTAACGCCGATGGCAACACTGCCACCGGTTACCAGGCGCTGATGAGCAACACCTCCGGCACGTTTAACACCGCTTACGGGCAACAGGCGCTCTCCAGTAACACCGTGACCTCCGAGAACACGGCGTTCGGCGCCTTTGCTCTCTCCCTCGGCGTCTTCGGCGCGGAGAACACAGCGGTCGGCTACGAGGCGCTTTCGCGAAACACATCCTCGGGCAACACGGCGGTCGGCTGGGAGGCCCTCGGCAATACTACCACGGGCAGCAGCGACGTGGCCGTCGGCAGTGGGGCTCTCGCGGCGAACATCGTCGGCTCAGGCAACACCGCTGTGGGCGCGGGCGCGCTCAACTCAAATATTGGTGCCGGCGCTAACACTGCCATCGGGGAGAACGCGCTGGCTGAACGACGAGCGGCAACGCCAACACCGCGCTGGGCGCCGATGCGCTCGCGGCGAACAGAACCGGTCACAGTAACATCGCCCTTGGTATCCAAGCCGGCCGTCTTCTCGCCGCCGGGAGCAACAACATTTATATCGGGAATCAAGGCGTTGCGTCTGAGTCCAGTACCCTTCGGATCGGCGAGCAAGGTGTGCCGAGAAACACTTATATTACTGGCATCAGCGGCCGGACCATAGCCGGCGGCGTGGGCGTCCTGATCGACAATCAGGGCCATCTGGGGACTGACACCTCCTCCGCCCAATACAAGGACGGAATCAAGCCGATGGACAAATCGAGCGAAGCGATCCTCTCGCTGAAACCTGTCACCTTCCGCTACAAACACGACCTTGACCCTGACGGCATCGCCAGTTCGGCCTTGTAGCCGAGCAAGTCGACAAGGTGAATCCCGATCTGGTGGCCCGTGACGAGCAAGGCAAACCTTATACCGTTCGCTATGAGGCCGTGAACGCGATGTTGCTTAACGAGTTCCTGAAGGAGCACCGCAAGGTGGAAGCGCAAGAAGGCAAGATGAGGGAACAGGAAGCAACGATTGGGGACGTTAAGTCAACTGCTGCGAACCAGGCGACGACCATCACTGATCTAAAGTCCACGGTCGCGCAGCAACAAAAGGAAATTCAAGCCCTCACGGAAGCCCTCAAGGCTCAGGCGAGAACAAATCCAGAAGGTGAGCGACCAGCTTAGAACACAGACTCCCGCTCCTCGTGTAGTGGCGGACAATTGATCTGTATTCGCGTGACAAGCTGTCTTTGGAGCGGCGAATCGGAAAAAGCTTGACTTTTCGGTCGGAGATCGGGTCTGCTAGCGGTCCTATGAAGCATCTAACTGCCAAAAATGTGACACTAATGGCTGCGGCCTTATTAAGTTCCTTCGCGCTGAGCGCAGAGGCAGCCTCAGTAGGGCTGTCAACCGCCAGGCAAACGCATGGATCTAATCATGCGACTAATCCAATCCATCATTTGCTCTTTCCGGCTGACACCTACATGATCGATGACGGGACGGCGGAAGACGCAATTGGACTGAATTGCTGGCGGCGATACCATCGTGCTTAATGAGTTCGCGGTCATTCCGGGCTCAGGAAACAATTACTTCAGTGGATATTGCCTGGGGCACACCAACCTTCTTTGATCCCACTCTGGACGGGCTGCCCTACACGGTGGCGATTTGGAGCGATCCGAATGGCGACGGAGATCCTGGCGACGCCGTGTTGCTCACAACTGCCAGTGGTGTCGTTGCTGACCAAGGCACAAATACCTTCATCACGACGAACATCAGCGCGACGATCACGACGCCGAACTTCTTCGTCGGCTTACTGATCACGCATGCCGCTGGACAATTCCCGTGTGCATTCGATGAAACCGACCCAACCTTCTCGAACCGGAGCTATGTTGCTGGCGACACTACCCCCGGCAACGGAAATATCATGGACCTGACCGACAACGACTTTCCGGTCGCTACGATTGAAACCTATGGCTTGTTCGGCAACTGGCTCGTCCGTGCCAATACCGGTACGGCGGTCCCAACCTTACTCTCGCCGCCAGCAAACACCGGCAGGCAGGCAATATTATTGTCTCGTTGGCATGGAACTCAACCGGTAGCGGCAGGATCGACGTAATTCGAGATGGCGTCGGTTATTGCAACCACGGACGATGACGGATCAGCCCGGGATCGGCTCGGGACCCAGACCGGATCGTTTGTCTATCAGGTCTGCGTAGCGGACTCAAGCAACTGTTCGAACGAGGTCCTCGTGAGAGTTCACCCACAAGGCGATTAGGCTTTAGCGATTGGACCGGATGAACCCGGCAGCTACCAACTAGCTTAAGGCACAACCCGTTGTGGTGGCTAAGAATTAAGATGGGGATCGCCGCATATAAGGGATCCTTTAGCTTAGGAGGTGTTGGGCGCGGGGTCGTAAGTCGTAACCCTCCGGTCTTTTTGTTTGGGATGGTGGTGGGCGTGATCCCCCCGTCCTCGCGTTAAGCCGTTGGATAAGAGGACCTTGATTTTGAGATCGGCGTTCCGGCGCGTTGACCGATGCACACGCAGCCGGAAATGCAGGATTGACAGACCAAGGTGTCTCCCGGTAAAAACTAATTCGTGAAGTCTATAAGAACAACTGCTCTCTCCGCCTCGTTCGGAGCGGCGCTGCTGCTGCTCGTGCAGCCCTGCGCGGGCGCCGAATGGCAGGAGGCTGGCAGCCTCATCACCGCGCGCTATTGGCACACCGCGACTTTGCTCAACAACGGCACGGTGCTCGTCGCCGGAGGCTCGATCGGTGGGAATGTCGCGACTGCAAGCGCCGAGCTCTACGATCCAAGAAGGAACGGGTGGAAGGCGACGGCCAGCATGGCCAAGGAACGCTTCTACCACACCGCGACCCTATTGCCCAACGGGAACGTTCTGGTCGCCGGGGGAGGCAACCCTTATGGGGTCCTATATCCACGTCCCGCGGAGCTCTATGACGCGGTGAGGAAGAAATGGACCCTTACTGGCAAGCTTCTTACACCACGCGACGCTCACACAGCCACGCTGTTGAATAATGGCAAGGTGCTGATCGCGGGCGGCTATACCTTGGGCGCCTTCCTTGCCAGCGCGGAGCTCTATGATCCTACCACTGGCACTTGGAGCGCCACCGGTAGCATGTCCACGGCCCGTTTTGACCATACCGCAGTCTTGCTGAGCGACGGCAAGGTGCTCGTAGCAGGCGGTAGCAACTATTCCTGGCTCGCGAGCGCGGAGCTTTATGACCCAGTCAGTGGCACTTGGAGCGAGACCAGCAGCCTTGATGTCGCTCGAGCTTATCATACGGCGACATTGTTGCCAGACGGCAAGGTGATGGTAACCGGCGGCCTCACCGACGACGGCGTCATCAGTGACAGCGTGGAACTGTATGACTCTGTGACGGGCACTTGGAGTGAGACCACGAGCATGTTTAGCGGGCGCTATTACCACACGGCAACCCTGCTGCTCGATGGCACCGTGCTTGTCGCAAGCGGTGCCACCGAAAGGACTGCTTACATTGCAAGCGCGGAACTCTACACCCCTGCGACAGGTATTTGGTCCGATACGGCTAGACTCAACAACGGTCGCTTCTCCCATACCGCGACACTGCTGCGCGATGGCACCGTGCTCGTGGCAGGTGGTGAAAGTCCTCACGACTTGGTAGCCACGGCGGAGCTTTACGTCCCGGACGCGAAGTAATAAAGCAACGGGCGGTATGGCTGACAACCGGGGTGACGACCGACCAAGGTAGGAATCGCCGCACTCTAGCGAGTCCTTTAGCTTAAGAGGTGTTGGCGGGCCTTCGTGCTCTTGCTCGACCCGGGCGTTTTTCTTAGGAGAGGGGGTGGAGTGCACGGCGAAATTGTTTACCGGCATGTGCCGGTTTCGGGAGTGCAAAAAGTGTTGACGTATTTGCCCTTTTCCATTCATGCTCGCTGCATGAAAGCCCTTAAGCGTAAATCCGCATCCATCCCAAACTCCCGTTGGCTGGCCTATGCGACGGCAGGCGCGGCCAGTGCATTCACCTGCGCCAATTCAGCCGAAGCCACCATCCATTACAGCGGAACAATCAACCAGCGCTTTGATCGCACGAGGAGAGCGAGCCGACTTTCCTCTGGATCAGCCGGGGGACTTCTTCCAGTTTGAAGCAGTAGTATTTTTCTCCAGCCGAGCTATGGTGGGGGTGCTTAATTTGGCATTGTCGGCCTGGCGGGGGCTTCTTTTGCTGGTTTTTAATGCGCCTGCATCTATAAGGCTTAACCCGTCAACTCCGTATCCAAGTTGGAACGCGCGCGAACCGATATCGAACGGACCATTTTTCCCGGCGGCCAGCTCCGGCCTATAGGCTGGCCTCGCTTCGCTACCGGCGCTGGCGTTGCATAGGCCAATTCGATGGAGAAAGGGCTTGGTTTCGTCGGTTTTAAGTTCAATAATGGGAGCGGCGATCAATATGGTTGGGTCCGGATTAAGATGGGCGAAGCTTCAGGGAAATCACAATTTCAAATTACTAGACTACGCTTATGGCGATCGTGGTGAACACTATCAGCGCTGGCCAGAGTTCGAGTAACGATGCACCGGAGCTAGAGTCTCTCGGCGGACTGGCATTAGGGGCCGTGGGACTTCTAGCATGGCGTAAGAGTCGGTCCCGAGCCGCACGTTAGATCAGGCCATGTGCTGGTGGCCTTTAGTGGCAGGGCACGGTGCGATTTTAGGATTGACACCGTAGCAGGCACATCATCAAGATGCCCTTGATCTGAATCAGGCGTGGACGCTTTTTTCGCCTGGGGAGCATCCCCACCTCTTTCAGACCTGTCACTACCGAGGTGGAAACCAATCAGGCAAAAGGAGAATCCAAATGAAAATTAAATCTAGTCTTCTCATTGCCGGTGCCATCTTCGGCCTTTGGCAGCTCACCTGGGCGCAGTGTCCGGAGATTTGCGACAGTAACGACAACACAGCTCTGGGCCAGAGTGCGCTCGTGAACAATGCGACTGGAATGAATAACACAGCGGTTGGGTTCCAGGCGCTCCGGAATAGCAATGCCGATGGCAATACCGCCACCGGCTACCAGGCGCTCATGAGCAACACCTCCGGCACGTTTAACGCCGCTTTTGGGCAGCAGGCCCTCGCAGCCAGCACCGTGGGCTCCCAGAACACGGCCATCGGTGCCTTTACACTTGCCGTCAACGCCTTCGGCAGCAATAACACTGCGGTCGGCTACGAGGCGCTTTCGCGCAGCACGAGCAGCTTTAATAACACCGCGGTCGGCTGGGATGCTCTCTTCAGCACTACTACAGGCAGCAGCGATGTAGCCGTCGGCAGCGGGGCGCTCTCGAACAACACCACAGGCGCAGGCAACACCGCTGTGGGCGCGGCCGCTCTCAATACAAATAATCTTGGCGGCGCCAACACCGCCATCGGCGAGTTCGCGCTAATTTCTACCGTTAACGGCAGCGGCAACACCGCCATCGGTGCGGGTGCCATGACACGGAACACAAGCGGTCAGAACAACATCGCTCTTGGTTCGAGCGCCGGCATTAATCTTACCACCGGAGCCAACAACATCGAGATCTGCAACATCGGCAACGCAGGCGAGTCGAATACAATCCGGATCGGCACCGCTGGAATCCAAACCCAGACGTTCATTGCCGGAGTGAGGGGCGTAGCCATCGGCGGTGGCATGCCAGTTGGTGTGAGTGCCAACGGTCAATTTGGCGTGAAACCCTCCTCGGCACGTTTCAAGGACGCGATCAAGCCGATGGATAAATCGAGCGAGGCTATCCTCTCGCTGAAACCTGTCACCTTCCGCTACAAGCACGACCTTGACCCTGACGGCATCCCTCAGTTCGGCCTCGTGGCAGAGCAGGTAGAGAAGGTGAACCCCGATCTGGTGGCCCGGGACGAACAGGGCAAGCCTTACACCGTGCGCTATGAAGCGGTGAACGCGATGCTGCTCAACGAGTTCCTGAAAGAGCACCGAAAAGTGGAGACGCAGGAAGCAACTATAGCCGATGTAAGGTCGACTGCTGCGACACAGGCAACGACAATCACCGATCTGAAGTCCACCGTCGCGCAACAGCAGGCGCAGATTAAAGCCCTCACGGAAGCCCTCAAGGCTCAGGCAGTGCAAATCCAGAAGGTGAGCGATGAGGTTGAGGCGAGCAAAGCTGCGACGCGACTGGTCGTCGACAGCAAATAACCTGCGCAGGACGACCCTAGACAGACCGCGACAGGATTCGGCTTGACCTTTGGCCGCGAAGTTGAAAGGCTGCCCGTTGCGGCAGGATTCCCCTAAGCGCGTCCCCGATTCGGCGGCTAAGGCGTGTCCGCCGTCGAATCACGAGGAGCGAGAATGAACAAACAACCCACCACATCGAACCGAAAGGTGCTGCTGCGCTTGATCAAAGCAACATTCAGGGCCGGTCTTCCGCCGTCGCTTGTCTTGATGTTCAGCGTTCAATCCATTCATGCGGGCAGTGCCACTTGGAATCTCAATCCCACGAGCGGTGATTGGAACACCGCGACGAACTGGACGCCCGCCACTGTGCCCAACAGCGCGAGCGATATCGCAACATTCGATTCCTCGAGCACGACTACAGCTAGCTTGTCAACAAATATCCGGCTGAGCGAGATCGTCTTTAATGCTGGCGCGAGTCCGTTTACGATTTCCGTATTACCTGGCGCTCATACATTGTTGCTTGGCGGGTCTGGTGTAACAAATAACTCCGGTGTTATGCAAAATTTCACGACCGAGAACGGCGCCATCCTTCAGTGGGAGAACAGTGCGACGCCGGGAAGCCTGGTCACGATTACAAATCGGCAAAGCGCTAGCGGTAGCAGCCTAACGAAATTCTTCGACAGCACGACGTCGGGCGAGAGCGTGATTGTCAACGAGGGCGCAGCGGCGCGATTCAATTATGCTGGTGTTACGGAATTCTTCGGCACCGCCAATGCGGCTAGCGCCATCCTTAACAATAATGGCGCTTATCCCGAAGGACCCGAGGGCTCCACTTACTTCAACGATGATTCGAGCGCGGGGAATGCGACCTTCTATAATAACCACGCCTTGAGTGGCGGTGACGGCGGCGCCGGGTCGACCCGGTTCTTTGACAGGTCCACGGCCGATCATGGGATTTTTTTCAACGGCACTGGCCAAGGTGACGCGCAGTTTTACGGCAACTCCACTGCCGCTGACGGGATCTTTACGAACTACGGAGGCGATCCATCTATCAACATAGGAGGCGGCCGGGTCTTTTTCGTTGAGAACTCACGCGCAGACCACGCCCGCATTACCAATTTCGGAGGAGATGGCAATGGCTCTCTCGCCTTCGGTGCCGGAACTTACTTCTATGGCACATCCCACGCCGAAGACGCCAGCCTTCTGGCCGAAGCCGGGCGCGATTCGGGCAACGGCGGAGAGGTTTTCTTTTACGAGCAATCCAACGGCGGACGCGCTCGGGTCGAGTTACACGGCAATGCCAAGCTCGATATCAGCGAACACGACGCGCCGGGCCTCAAGCTTGGCTCGATTGAAGGAGACGGGAACGTTTTCCTTGGAGGTGTTACCCTTACTGTCGGGACTAACAACCTCGACGAGGTATTCGCGGGCGTGATTCAGGATGGTGGTTCGGCTGGAGGGAGTGGCGGATCGTTAACAAAGGTGGGAACAGGCAGATTGATCTTAACTGGCGCGAACACTTACACTGGAGGCACGGCGATCATGCGCGGCTTTGTTTTCGTTAACAACACGAGCGGCTCCGGGACGGGCAGCGGCGCAGTGGAAGTGAACTCAGGCACACTTGGTGGTAGTGGGATCTTGGGCGGCGCGCTGACTGTTGGAACGGGCGTCGGTCCTGGAGCGACTTTGGCGCCGGGTAGAGCCAATGCTATTGGAACGCTCGCTCTCAGTAACACCCTTACTTTTCAAGGGGACGCGACTTATGACTTTGGCTTCAATAGCAGCCGGACTACCGCCGACAATGTCATTGCCAAGGGTATCACTATTATAACCGGCGCAGTCATTTCAATGACTGACAAGGGCGTCGCCCCGTTTCCGCTCGGCACGGTCCTTACGCTCCTCAGCAATACGGCCACGACACCGATCAACGGCGCCTTTGCCAATCTTGCTGATGGCTCAACCTTTACCATCGGCAGCAACACCTTCCAAGCCAACTACGAAGGCGGCGATGGGAATGATCTTACGCTGACGGTGGTGCAGTAGCTGTTGATATGCTTCGGTCTCGGCGGGCAAAAAGTCTTGACTCCTTTGCCATTTTCCATTCATGCTCGGTGCATGAAAGCCCTTAAGCGTAAATCCGCATCCATTCCAAACTCCCGTTGGTTGGCTTATGCGACGGCAGGAATAGCGAGCGCATGCGCCTGCACGCCCTCTGCCGAGGGCACGATCCATTACAGCGGACCGATCAACCGAGTATTTAATCGCCTCGAGTCATTTCAGTTTTCTCATTGGATCAGCATCAGTGACTTCATTCGTCTGGAGCTTGCCATTCAGGCACAGCTATGAGGGCTACCCCCACTTTGGCGTGGGCGGTCGCGCGGGAGCAGCTATTGCGGGCTTTTATAGGGACATATTCCCTGAAGTATCCAATGTAAATCGGGCCAACTGATATCGAGCCAGCCGTTTTTTCCAGCCACATCGGCACAGTTTCAATGGACTACGGTGCGGTCAGTTCGCTGAAAGGGCCACTGGCTATCTTGGGTTCAAGTTCAATAATGGAAGCGGCGATCAATATGGCTGGGTTCGAATCGACATAAGCAAAGTTTTATTACTATATTCACTTTACAGGACTATGCCTATGGAGACGTAGGTGATCGCATCAAAGCCGGTCAGAAATGGGTCACGATGTACCCGAGCTAGAGTCACTTGGTGGGCTTGCGTTAGGAGCCGCAGGACTCCTAGCATGGCGTAAGAGTCGGTCCCGAACCGCACGTTAGATCAGGCCATATTCTGGTGGCCTTCAGGGACGGAGCGATTTTAGGATTGACATCGTAGCAGGCACATCATCAAGATGCCCTTGATCTGAGTCCCGTAAACGCATGCCTCGGGGGGTTGGTTGGTGGGCACTGCAAAGTTAGAACAGGTTCCCGGACGATCGATTGTCCTGAGCCAACGCAACGAGTCGAAGGGCGGTGTTTTTCCTCTACATCCTCGCACTTCCTCTAACCGGCTCTACGTCGGCGTGACGCAATCTGAATCAGCGAATCAGCACACACAACAGCGGCAAAGGAGCTGAATGGCTAAAAGCCGGACCTCCCGGTCCTGAGCGAGCGCTAGCGAGTCGAAGGGCCGACCTTGATGCCCATCTTCTATTCAGAATCTCATCCTACCCTCAGCGCCGCCAGAAAACGCGAGATTCAACTGAAGAAATGGTCCCGAAAGAAAAAAGAAGCTCTCATTTCAGGTGATCTGGCAAACCTGAAGAGCCTTAGCCGCTGCCATTCGACTGGTCCTGAGCCATTCGACTCGGCCTTTGGGCCTCGCTCATGACTGCGCTTCGCGCAGCAAAGCGAAGAAGGGCCGACTCGCTCATTAATCCTCGAGCGAGCGCTCAGCGAGTCGACGTGTGACTGCGCTTCGCGCAGCAAACAAAAAGGGCCGACTCGGTCCTGAGCGACGCAGCGATCGGGGCCTGAGCGTCCGCGCGACCGGCCGCGCTGCATGTAACGCCTGGCCGCGGCTTCCCGTCGACCGGCCGCGTTGTCCGCGCAACCGACAATGCCCTCCGCACGGCTGGCCTAAGCCTTCGCCGCAACTTCCTTGAGAGCCCGCGCGACCTGCCAAAGGGTCAGCTCGAATGGCCGGACCGTCCGAGCGGATGACAGATCGTTCCGCTCCCCGGCCACTGTCATCCGCGCGGCCAGCCCATCGCTTCACGCGAAAGCGACCCTCGTTGGCGTTACTGTCAGTGCGCTTCGCGCCAGGCGCCAGGCCCAGATCTCCCAGGTGCGCCTGCTTCTCCCGAGGGGCAATTGCCGCCGACGTCCTGCCAGCATGCTTGTGCCATCTGGGATCGGTGATCCCGGTTGGATCCCCGTTGTGGCTGGGATCGATCCCTCGACCAAAGCTCGGGAGGCTTGAGCCCTGCCGAAACGTCTCGACCCCGGTCCCTTTCCGGCGCTCGTCTGCAACCCGGCGCCCCGCCGCGAAAGAATTTCCTCTCTTTGGAGCGGGAAATCGTTCTATTATTACGGCTGACCTGATTTGATTCCGATCCGCTCGACGTGCACAAAATTTCAATAAATCCGCATCCCCGCCATGCCTTCACGCTGGCTCCGCCACCTAGGCGGCGCAACCGCCTTTACGTTGATCGAGATGCTGGTGGTGATCGGCATCATTTCGATTTTGCTCGTTGCCGTGATTCCGGCGGTGAATTCGCTGTCGAAATCGGGCGGGCGCAAGGCTTCGATCAGTGCGCTCCTGGGAGCGATCGAACAGACGCGAGCTCAGCGATCCGAGCAGGACAAGCAACTTACCTTGTTTTTCCGACATTTGTCTCCGGAACCCAGGCGACGCTTGACCGGTACAACTATAAATCATATGCGATCTTCGAGGACGACCCCGCTAATCCTGCGACTCCCAAACAATTGAATCCGTGGAGAACCCTTCCCACCGGAGTCAGTTTTGGTTCCAATTCCACGTCGACGCAGGCGCTGACGAACCTTCCGGACCTTTCGGCCCTCGTGACGACAATCCCGACATTTGCCATCGATACTACCTCGCCTCCTCTGTTTCGCTGTATCAAGTTTAACAGCGACGGTGGGATGGATAATCCGGCCGCAAACTTCACGCTAGCTGTTTTCGAGGGATACGTGAACGGCAGCAACGATGTTCCAACTGGGAATCCCATTGTTACTGAAACTCTTACGATCTCACATTTGACGGGACGTGCTCAGCACAACACATGAGAAAACTTTCTCAGCCGCATCAAATAGTCTCTGAAAGAGGCTTCACCCTCGTTGAGGTTGTGCTCGCCTTGGGCGTCGTTGCCTTTGCCATCGTCGCGATATTCGGTGCGCTCCCCGTCGGTCTAAGCGCGAGTCATTCTTCTCAAGATGACACTCGTTCTGGACAAATTGCCCAAGACATACTGGCTTCTCTCTCCAGCCAAGCGCAAACGAATTTCCCAAACTGCGTGGTCAAACAATCTGCCACACAGGCAGCATTGGATTTCTCTTACAACGTAACTCTGGACGGTACTACAGCCAGCTACACCTTCGCGGCCGACAACGATGGACATCTCGCCGTCGCGGACGCCACGAAAGCTTATCCTTACCAAGTCACCGTTTACGTCGCGAACACAGCACCGGCCGGCTTCGACACTGGTTACGCGGCCCTTGTCACCGTCCGCGTCGCGTGGCAGCCATTTGCCCAAAACTACCGGGATTTTGTCCGGATTATCACCAAATACTAGACAAGGATGAAGAGCCGCACGCAATCCCAAGCCGCGTTTACGATCGTCGAGTTGCTCGTGGCAGCTGCCATCACGGTGCTCATCGTCGTGATGTTGGGCACGATGTTCGGATCGCTCATCAACGCGACTGGCCGCGCGAGTCACCGCATCGACGCCTTCCGAGACGCACGCGCTGCTCTTCAGCTGATGCGCCACGACATTGAGGCCTTGGTAAAGGCTCAGCCTGCCGTCTATTTTTCACTCGATCCCGATGCCGGAATCGGTCCGGACGTCCGTCAGCTCTGCAGTTTGGTAAGCGCGAAGAATCAACCCGCAGGCGGTGCCGTCGCCGGCGATCTCTGTGCGGTTCGCTATTATTCCGCGTGGGATAACACCGCCCGATCTACACGCTCCACCGGTATTTCAAAGATAGCGATCAGACATTGAATACCTTCAAAGCAAACCTAAGCGGCGGTATTCTGAGCTACGTTTCCGGCGCAAGTCTCTATTATGACGGAGTCGGTGCCGACGAAGCTGTCGCAAGTTGCTCGTGGAACCTTCAGGTAGTCGCCTACGATGCCAGCGGCAATATCATAAATGCCACCAACGACGTTTTCGGAAAACCGACGACTGCGCCATACACTTGTGATCCAAACGGCAGTACGAATGCCCTTCCAGCATCGATCGAGATTTCTTTCAAGGCCTTTGGAGTGGACGCTGCGCGTACTGTTGTGGCCGCGACCGCCGGACGAGCAGATGCATATGAAGTTTGGAAGGTGGTACGACACCGGGCACCAGCCGCCGGCGATCAAACCCTCTATAACAATCTAATCAAGCCGTATGTCTACGACTTTCGGACACGGATTCGCCTGAAATGATGCCGACTGTGCCCTCAATGGATACAAGCCGACCCGCCTCGAATGGTTTCGCGTTGGTTATCACATTGATCATGGTCTCTTTGGCCGCCGTGATCGTCGTCGCGCTCCTCACGAGCTCGACGCTTGATCGTACGACGGAAATCGGTGAGCGATCGCTACCAGGCTGAGGTTGCTGTCAGTAACGCTCTAGAAGCTGCCAAAAGGTGCTGATCGCATCCCCCGCGATCACCACGCCGGTAGTTGCCGACGATACATTGATCGTTCTCAGGGGAGACGGCAATCAAGGTCCGAATACCAGCGGAAACAGATGCGTATTACTTCTTGGCCAAAGCTCAACCCGGCACTACCGGCAAAGTGGACTGCTATGCTCTGTTTTCCGGTGGAATCACCTCAACTCTGACGATCGATCACGCAAACTATCCTCCGCTGTCACGTCCGACGGTACTCGACAGCCGCGTTCTCAAACCCCGCACAGGACGCCGCCGGAAATCCTTACCCTCGTCTGTATTCCTACCAACAGCCGGTGTTTACACAATGGCAGGAGGTCCGTGACCCAAACGACACGGCAACAGCTCCCGCACACGATCTCCCTTTTCAACGTTACACTTATTGGATTGAGGACCTTTCAGGATATCTCGACGCCAGTGTTGTTGGAAACGAAGGCTCAGGAACCACACACCAGCGGTCGAACGGAACAAATCCCAACGAAATTGCCCTTTTCACGATATTCGACTCCGCTCTCGCTACCGATGATGGGTCCACCTTCGGCAAGGTGCTGATCGATAATAGGCCGATCTTGTTTACAGGCCCGATCCTCGCGCAGGTTGCGTCTCCTCTCCCCGTCGGGTCGACCGATGCGACCCAACCGAACCTTGCCGTGCGTTTCGGCGTCGATGTCGGTGGTGAACGCAATCTCATCCCACTGGGATTTGGATTCACAGACGAAGGCAAGAGTAAGACCAATCTGAATACAGTGATCTCTGAGGGTTCAACCTCTGATGCAAAAGTGACGACACTGACAAAAGTAATAAATGACAATTTACCGCAATTTGCCTCTCTCAGAAAAGGCGCCTTGCCCGCCACAGAGGATTACGTCAAAACCTTGGCCGCAAGTATGCTTGACTATGCCGACGCCGATCAAAATCCGACAATCGGTTCAAATTACCGCGGCGTCGACCTTTACCCGTTCGTAGTTGAATTCTACGAGCGGTTTGTTTGGCAAAAAAACGGAACCGAAACCACAAACTTTTATTTGAAGAATGGAACTTGGTGGGCGGATGTAAAAGCCACGGGTTATATCGAACTGTGGAATATCGCCAAATAAGGCAATCGAGTCAGGAGCGCTCAGCTTCACTGACATAAATCGATATTATGCCTATGTAGGGGGTATTTCGGACGCTAACAAATTCGGAGATAGCTTTGGAACAGGAACGATTACATTCGATTCTACAAACTCATTACAGCCAAATGAGTTCAAGGTTTTCCAAGTCTACGAGCACATTTACAACTTTAATACAGGGCTCACGATTAGGCCGACCGGCAGTGCCGCCACTGTTTATCTCGGTAGCGAGACCGGGCCAAAAATCGACCCGACGACGTGCGGTTACCTCAGCCAATGGAATGGGAGTCGCGTTGAACGAGCGGGCGCAGGCACGCTTGATGGTAAACGGGGCGACGACACTGATCAGTATGTTGGCCTCAACTACAGCGGTCTAGAGCGTTCCTATATTAACCTAACGACTCCAAACAGCGCGTTGAATCCGAGTTGGCGCGGGACACTGCCAGGCATGCGGTATGATTCAACGTCGGAGTCGACTATAATCTAGGCGACCCGCGGTCGGCCTACTATATCGCTGAGATTTAAGCGGCGGCGAAGTACGCCCGAAGGCTTCGACGGGCGATACTGTAAGAGGAAATTCTGGCTGGGGGCGGTTTATCAAACGGGACTGATTGAGGACTCGGGCCTTTGGTTTGCCGCAGAAACACTCGTTTCGAACTGGCCGGATGGTGACCATACAACCGTTCATGGATTACTTCCTTCCGACACAACCGTCGACCCAATAAGCATCCCGGGCAGCCGACCCGCGACTGAATCAAATAAGGCGCCGATCTTTATCTCCAACTCTGGCGCGTACACGTCTCTCGCTGAACTCGGTCATGTATACGATCCCATGCAGTGGAGACCATCGAACTTTAACACGAAGCCGGCTTGAGTTCCGATGTAGCGACCGTTTGGCATGATGCTTGGAAGAACGACTTAGTTTCAGACCCGAATTACGGGGACGGATCGACCCTTCGAATTGGTTCACCAGAGTTCAAGACGTTCGACACCGACAATAGTCGAGCTGCGCGTTTGATGGATTTGTTTTCCACTAGTGACCGCGTCAGTACTCAGGGCCTGATAAATCTTAATACCGCAAATCGTGAAGTGTTGCGCACTCTCGGAGCTGGTATCGTGCTGAATCAGGATCCGGCGATTCTACCCACATCCGTTCGGGCCATACGTTACCGCCCAAGCAGATAGCTTTGCCACCGATTCTGTTACTTGCCAGTCGTCCGTTTTTGACCACCTCTCAGCTTTCCGGAATACTAAAGACTCCGGGTGACACTACCACGAAGTTTTTCGGCAACGCTACGCAGTGGGCCTCAAATCCACCGACTGAATGGGATGACAGCGCGCGAGAAGAATATTTCGCGCGAATGATTAACCTGAGCACTGTTCGGAGTCGGAATTTCCGCGTTTTTGTAACCGGCCAATCTTTAGACAAGAACAGCGTTTGTATCGGCGACTGTCAATCACGTGTTTCAGGTCTATTTGAATCCAGCTAGACATTTACGGAGTGATTACGAGCCAAAAAGTGGAAGTGACATATGAACAGAATCTTTAGTCTTCTTGTCGTAATATCCGTCTTATGGACTGCATGTCGACGGACAGGACGCCACTGTCGCGATTGGTTTTGTTAACGCTGTTGGCCTTGCGAGCAAAACTGACTTTAAGATTGATGATCAAAGCCTAAAGCCAGCGGGGTTTACGGAGGGAGCTTACGCTAGCAGTTTTGGCTTGTCGGGTGGCAACCACCATTTTGCTTTCACGAACGGCGAATGCGACAAGGTCGCCGTCAGTGTCGAGATCAAGAAGGGTTCCTCTCCACTTTATATCTTATACAAGGTTGCGATTCCACAAAAGGACGGAAGCGTCAAAAATGTGCTTAAATTAACCGGTATCCCGGAGCAAACCTTTTCCAACAAGGCCCGTTTCTTCGCCTCTCGACCTTAGAAGGCCGGATCGCAAACCTTAGCATCAACGAGCAGCCCTCAGCCCTTCAACCCCTAAAGTTGACGCCTCTTGCCGACGGTTCAGTCAGTATTAGCTCTGAAGGAGCAGCGAAACCGGTGCGCGTTGCTCCAAGGGAACCGGGCAACTACGTCGTCGTCGTATTTCAGGGCTCAGATTCTCGGTTACGTTGGGCGCTCGTCGAGATGACTCATTGACTCGGATCTACTTTGCCCCGGCGAATCGGATACCGCTCTAGCTGTTCCATTGTGCTTTTACCACCGGCCAGCCGCATTGGGTTTGTTGTTGCGCTAGAAAACAAGCGGGCGAGTGAGGAGTGAAATGAAGTGCGCCGGCGGTTTTTCACAAGAGCCGGCGCGAACTCTTATTGCGAACGGGCTGGGGCACCCGCGAGCGTCGGATCATCCTGGTCGTGTTTCAAACCTAGGATAGGTCTGGGAAAGCCTAATGCAACGGCTCCAGCATCGTCCCGCGGCAGAGGAGAGTTTCACAATTGCACCCAAAGTCTCTTTCCAGCTTTTTCGTGCGGCGGCCTTTCACTTCCAAACGGTAGTCGAAGAACAATTCGTCAAACGTTTTAAGAATGCGGCAGGCAACAATGTAGATTCGACCTCTCTTTTTCATCAATCTCGCGCCAGGAGTGATCGACTGGTTTTAACCGTTCGAGTTTCCGAGCACAAACGCGTCTGCCAGCTAGTTGCCATTCACCGAGACATCGACGCGCAAGAAGACGGGAGCCACCGCGCCGTTGCCGGTGAGCGGGGAAAGCCCGCGGTAGACTACGGTTTCCACGTTAGGCCCCGGACCGGGCATGGAGGAATCGAATTGCAAATCATCGCCCCAACTGACGAGGTCGGTCGAGCTTTTAGGCGAGTAGATGAGATCCGGGGCATCGGTGCGGCGGCGGAAAGTGATCGTCGGGTAGGGCTTGATCGTGTTTCCATCGTTCGGATCCGGGAGTGCGATGGTGCCGGCGACAGGCAGGCTCGCGGGGTCGGACTGGGTGGGATCCCCATCGAAAGCGAACTCGGCCAGGTTCGAGATCCCATCCCCTTCGAAGTCCAGCAGCGGCGCGGCGTTCGCACCATTGAAACCGGGGAACTGGTTCGCCCAGGTTGCATTGTAGGGTGTGTCATCGTGCACGATGATCGTGGCGGAATTGGCCGCGCCCACGAAATAACCAGCGGCGGGTTGCACGGTGGCCGTGGCGGTCTCGTCAAACTCGGTTGGGTCTTCGTCCGCCACGGGGATAAAGGAAAGAGTCGCGCTGGTGGCTCCGGCGGGAATGAGGATGGTGTTGGGGCCGGAGTTGCCGCCTAACGAGTAATCGGCCGCGGGCGCGCCGGGCGGCATGGCGGTGCCGGCGAGCTGGAATTGAATCGGGATCCCAGCGGTGGGTGCGACGAATGAACTGGTGAAGGTGACACTGGCAGGCTGGGCGCCTTGTTCGTAGCCGTTCGGGTTAGCCGTGGCCACGGTGACGGTGGGGACGGCGATGGCGTTGAGGACCAAATTGTCGATGCGGTTGTTCTCCTGCGAATTCGTTCCGCCGCTCAGCGTGTAACGCAACCGCACCGCGCTCGCGTTATTCAGGGCCTGACTCCGGTGAAATCGACGGTCGCGTTGGTGAAGGTGGTAGAGGGGGCGGCCGTGTTGACTCCGGCCAAGGTGGTGAACGGTCCGCCATTCACGCTCCATGACCAGAGGCCGCTGGTGTATCCGTCGCTCGTGCCGCGCGTGGGGAAGCTGACGCTGAGCCCGGCGTAATTCGTCATCGAGAAATCAATTTCGATGTAGCTTCCGTTACCGGCGGATCCCGGAGGGCGAGTGACTGGCCGGTGACGCCGCTGAAGTTTGTCACCGTCCCGCCCCAGCCGCTGGTATCGATGCATCCGTTCCCGGTCGACGCCGGGAGGGGATTCGGATACGGGGTGTGTCGAAATTCCAGGAAGCGATCGTTGCCTCGGCCCGGAGGCGGCGAGACGGTGAGCACGAGCGAGAGCGAAAATTACCGGAAGCACCATCGGTTCCGTCGATCGCGATCCGGTAAGTGACGCCGGCGGTAGCGGCGAAAGTGACGCGACTGGTCAGGTTCGGTCCGCCTTTGTTGTCGCCGGGATCAGTGTGAGCGCGTTCACGGCGGTGCCGGTATAAACGCCGAGGAGCGTGGCGAAATTGCTGCCGTTCGTATTGATGACGACGTCGCCCGATGACGGCGCCGTCCATTTCCACCAGACAGATTTGCCGCCGGATTCCCGCCATGATTCGGTTCGCCAGTTTCCTTCGTGGCGTGCACGTTCGTGCCCGTGGCGGAGGTGGAGGATCCCGTCAACGTGATCGCGTTCGCGAAATTGTCATTCGCGGGCGGCGGTGCACCAACAGCCGTGGCCAGCCAAAGCGAGGCGTTGATGATGAGCTGCGCCGTTGTCGCCACCGCCGTCGTTCCAGCCGTCAAAGAGAGTGTTGCCGGAAGCGCCCGTGCCATCGTCTGCCGGCGAGCTGTCGCCGATGGCGACGAATTTTCCGGCGCCGAATGTGCCGTAGGCCACCATCACATTACTGTTGGTGTGGGAAGAAGTCGTCCAGACCGCGCCCGCGGTACTCGCGTTTTTCGCTGGATTGATCGTTAACGAACCGCCGTCCGCATAAAGGAACCGCGTGATGGTGCCGGCCGCGCCATGGGTGATCGGGTTGTCGGATCGCTGTCGGCCGATTCGTTCGACGGCGAAGATGTTGTTGCTGTTGAAGACGATTCCGAACGGCGCGGTCTGCACCGCTGTTGTTCGAGAACAGTTCGTTCCAGATTATGACGGAATCCTTACCGTCGCCATCACGATCGGAGCCCGTATGATCCGCCACATGAAAAGACTGCCGCCCGCTTGAACGTATTGAGGATGGCGGTCTTTTCCGCGGCGGTGAAGGCTCGGTTTGGTTCATCGACCACGAAGACCTGATAATGCGAGAGGTCCTGCGCGTTCCCGCATTCAGAAAGTGATGGCCACGCCCGATGGAAGTGTCTCGACGTGATGACCGCGCTGCACCAGTTCGATGCCCCAGGCCGAAATCGCGCCGCGCCAATAGTTTTCGGGAGTGGATCCAGTGACCGTTGATTGGTCCGGCGTGGGAATACGTTGCGGACTCGCATCCTCGTCGATCACCCAATCGGCGTTGCCGGCCGTTTCGGCGTGACTGGCATCGAATAGGAAGGTGGCCGCGCGGCGTGTCGGACAGGGCGAGCAGAAGAAGCGCGAGAGGGCAGGGCAAATTTCGAGGTCAAGCTGAAGTGCATAAATGTGACGTCCGAGGTTAACCCATCTGTCAAGTTTCTCTAGCTTGGGTAGTGTCCTAATTTGAACCGCCAGATTAAATCCTATTGACCTTACTTCGTTTGGGCACAAAAGAATTGCGGACAAACTAAGTGAAAGGACTAAGGCCATGCAAGAATCGAAGAAATCACCCAAGCAAAACAAGCGAGAGACACGGAGATCAACAATGGCTACAAAGGCCAAGCTGAACGATCTAACGCCAAGAAGACCAAAGGGCGGCGGGAAGACCACCACCATTGGGCCTAAGGGTTGAATGGGTAGACGATTCCTCATATTAGGACACGGCCTTAGCTTGACCCCGAAAGCCCCCCAAAGCTGACGATTCGGGCAACGAAATCGCTATTCCAACGGCTCCAGCATTGTCCCGCGGCAACGGCGTGTTCCGCAATTGCACTCAAAGTCTCTTTCCAGCTTTTTGTGCGGCGGCCTTCCACTTCCAAACGGTAGTCGAAGAACAATTCGTCACCCATTTTAAGATTGCGGCAGGCGACAACGTAGATGCGTCCGGTGCCGCGACTGGTCGCGATAGCCAATATCCTGCGGAGAACGGCTCTAGACGGACCGCGACGGGATTCGGCTTGACCTTTGCCCGCGAAGTTGAAAGCCTGTCGGTCTGCGGCAGTTCCCTCGCGCGTCCCTGGTTGGGCGGCTGCAGGGCGTGTCCGCCGTGAGACGCCAGGAGCGAGAATGAACAAACAACGAGCCAGATCCAAACGAAGCGTGGTGCTGCGCTTTATCAAAGCAACATTCATGGTCGGTCTTCTGCCGTCGCTTGTCTTAATGTTGGGCATTCAAACCGGTCACGCCAACAGCGCAACTTGGAGACCTAAACCCGACCAGCGGCGACTGGAACACCGCTAGTAACTGGAGGCCCAGAACGGTGCCCAATAGCCCTAACGACACGGCGAGATTTGGCGTCTCGGACACGACGGATGTGTCGTTGACTACGCAAACAGAAGTGGACAGCGTGGTCTTTAATCCCGGCGCGAGCGCCTTGGCCGTTGCGGGAACCTACCCAGGCACACTCTCATTCAGCGGCACCGGCATCATCAACAACTCCGGGGTCACCCAGACCTTTGTCGGCGACGGTTATTATCCCGAGGGCCTGCTTTTTCACAATCAGGCAAACGCCGGCAGCCAGACTGTTCTTACCACTAACTTTCCATTTCCGAGCATCATTGCTTTCTACGACCGATCCAGTGCTGGCTCCGCCATGCTCTTCATGCCGGGGAATGACGAATACTGGGATGCCGCGACGCAGCTGAACTTTTACGAGAGTGCGACGGCGGACCACAGCACCATCATTAGCGCCGGCGGGTCCGGCGGCGGGGGTGGTGAGTATGCTGAGGGTGCGTATACCAGCTTCTACGATACGTCAACGGCTGGTCACGCCATCATAACCATCACTGCTGGGACTAATAGATACGCTTTCCCAGGCGCTCTCTACTTTAACACTAGCGCAACTGCGGGCGACAGGTGATTACCATCGAAGGCGGATTATTCGATGGCATAATTGGTGCCGTCACGCGCTTCCACGATAATCGTTCTGGCGGAAATGCCACTATTACTGCTAATGGTTCTACTGTTTCCGCCGGCGGGGCCAGTTTTGTGACATTTGACGGAAGTTCCAGCGCGGAGAATGCGACCCTTATCGCGAACGGCGGCACCAATGGAGGTGATGGCGGGCTAATTGAGTTTTCCGACACCGCCGACGGCGGCACGGCGCCGGTCGAGCTTTTTCGGCAATGGCACTCTGGATACTACTAATATTACCAACCTTGTTGATCTAACTATCGGTTCTTTGGAAGGGGACGGCATAGTGACAACCGGCAGCCATGAGCTGTTTATAGGGGCGAACAATCTCAGCACCGAGTTTAGCGGAATAATCCAGGGCAGTGGCACAGTAATCAAGCAAGGCGACGGGACCTTAACTCTAAGCCGAGCGAATACCTACGCTGGCGGGACCTTCGTGAGCCGAGGCTTTCTGAAAGTAACAAACCGCACTGGATCTGCTACCGGCACTAACATTGTGATAATCCAAAACCCGGCACACTCGGCGGTAGCGGCATTATTGGCGGCAATGTAAGCGTTTCAGGCGGATCCGTAGCACCGGGAACGGGCGCGACCACACTCACGATCAAAAAGAGATTCGCTGTTTATGGCGGCTCTTACTATGTCTGGCGGGTAAGGACGAGCTGGCTCAGGCAGACAAGGTCATTGCGAATGCAGTCTTATTAGAGACTGGCGCATTTTCTGGTATTGCCGTTGGCCATGCAGTCCTGCCACCGGGCACAACCTTTACCGCCATCGAGAACACTTCGTCTGATCCGATCGACGGAACCCTCGTTAATTTACCCGATGGCGGCATCATCACGATCGGCAACAACACCTTCCAAGCCAACTACGAAGGCGGCGATGGGAATGATCTCACTCTGACGGTTGTGCCGTAGCGCGGTCGCTGCGCAGCCTATTACACCTGCTCCAGCATCGTCCCGCGGCAGCGGCGCGTCCCGCAATTGCACCCAAAGTCTCTTTCCAGCTTTTTGGTGCGGCGGCCTTCCACTTCCAAGCGGTAATCGTAGAATAATTCGTGAGGGAAACGGTGTTGCACCGGCTCGCATTTGTCTTGACCTGCGGCCGCTCGGCCCGTCAGACTGCGCATCTCAGGAGCAACCCTATGAAAAATCTATATTCCCGAACAAAACTCACCGGCCTTCTCGCCACCGCTTGTCTTGGCCTTGCGCAATTTGCGCACGCGCAGTGCCCAGAGATTTGCGACAGTAACGAAAACACGGCCCTCGGGCAAAGCGCCCTCGTGAACAACTCGAGCGGGATGAATAACACCGCGGTTGGCTTTCAAGCGCTCCAGAATAGTAACGCGGACGGCAACACCGCCACCGGTTACCAGGCGCTGAAGAGCAACACATCGGGCACCTTTAACACCGCTTATGGGCAGCAGGCGCTCAGCAGTAACACCACCTCATTCAACACAGCCTTCGGCGCCTTTGCGCTCGCCAACAACATCAGCGGCTTACAAAACACCGCGGTCGGCTACGAGGCGCTCTCGCACAGCACGGCGACGAACAACACGGCGCTCGGTTGGAATGCCCTCGGCAACAATACCACCGGCGTCAACAACACCGCCATCGGTGCTGGCGCCGGCGAATTTCTCACAACCGGGTCGAGCAACATCGATATCGGCACCGCCGGGAACGCGGGCGAGGCCCAAACGATTCGGCTCGGCGACAGAATAACACACAGGAACACCTATATTGCCGGGATCAGCGGCCGGACTATTGGCGGCGGTGTGGGTGTGCTGATCGACAGCAGCGGTCATCTTGGGACTAACACCTCCTCAGCCCGCTACAAAGAGCAGATCAAGCCGATGGACAAGGCGAGCGAAGCGGTCCTGTCGCTAAAGCCGGTCACGTTCCGTTACAAAAAAGAGCTGGACTCGGCGGGTATTCCGCAGTTCGGGTTAGTCGCTGAGGAGGTGGCAAAGGTAAATCCTGACCTGGTAGCGCGCGATGACGAGGGCAAGCCGTACACCGTGCGCTATGAAGCAGTGAACGCGATGTTGCTCAATGAGTTTCTCAAGGAGCATCGCAAGGTTGA
Organism: uncultured Verrucomicrobiae bacterium; assembly: GCA_963771865.1. GTDB lineage: Bacteria > Verrucomicrobiota > Verrucomicrobiia > Chthoniobacterales > UBA10450 > Palsa-1392. Next base: position 1,191 of record CAVYVJ010000002.1, on the reverse strand, counting down.
GGAACAGACACATATCAATCAGCAACAGGAAGCAACGATAGCGGATGTAAAATCAACCGCTGCGAAGCAGGCAACGACCATTGAGCACCAGCAAAAGGAAATTCAAAGCCTGATGGAAGCAATGAAGGCACAAGCAGCGCAAATTCAGAAAGTGAGTGGCCAGCTTATCAAAACGTCAGTTCCACGTGTAGTGGCTGATAATTGATTTCCTGTCTCGTCTGCTTTCATTCCACCGGCTTTTTTTAACCGCGGATTGCACGGATATCACGGATGGAAGAAGGCGGACGCGGAAGACTGAATTCGGGGTTCAGGATGTGTCCTGCTTGATCGTCATTCTTTGTCCCATCCGTGAAATCCGCGTAATCCGTGGTTGTTCTCTTCCCCTCACCGGGATCACCGATCGCAGCCACAACTCACGGCTCGCAGGTTGACTCCCCCAAGGTGTCATTCGATGAGATCATCCGATGCGAACGATTGTTGATTTGCCGGAAGAGCAAATGCGAAAACTCGCGCTTCTCTGTCGGAAAGAAAAGATCTCACGCGCCGAAGCTGTGCGGCGCGCGGTCGAGCAGTGGTTGCGCGGCACCAACAAGGATACGCTGCGCGATTATTTCGGCGCCTCCAAAACGCGTGGCTCCGTCTCGCGCCACCTCGCCAAGCTGCGGCGGGAGTGGGCTACGCGACCCTAAGGCGGATCGTTTGTCCCACTGAAATCGCTATTCCAACGGCTCGAGCATCGTCCCGCGGCAGCGGCGGGTCCCGCAATTGCACCCAAAGTCTCTTTCCAGTTTTTTGGTGCGGCGGCCTTCCACTTCCAAACGGTAGTCGAAGAACAATTCGTCACCCATTTTAAGATTGCGGCAGGCGACGATGTAGATGCGATCTCTCTTTTCAGCAGTCTCGCAGTTTGGCGCGCAGGAGTGATTTATCCATTGTGCCTCGTTCCCGCCGACCGATGGGTCAATCACGGTGCCATCGTCCATCCCGAAGAACTTTGTGTGGTTCGGATTCTTCGGATCGGCGTCAGGCATCTTGATTGCCTTCCTCCACGAGATCCGTCGCCCGGCGTATTCGATAATTCGCTCGCCTTTGCGGATGGGACGCGTGGCGAAGACTCCCCGTCCATGAATGCCCGAGCCGCGGACTTCGATGGATGACGCCCCTCGCGCTTCGCAGAGCGAAGCGTCTACA
>CAVYVJ010000001.1:0-60980 GCA_963771865.1 uncultured Verrucomicrobiae bacterium | reverse complement strand
CCGTGGCGGGCTCGCGCCCTACCGCGTGCTTCGCTTTACGTCGGCAGGTCATTTTGTTCTCGTTAGGCCTTCGGACTCCACGACATGCCACAAACGATCTTCTGGGGTGACGATCAGGTTCCCGTTCTACAGCGCGACTGGAAGCGACACGCTAAGCGCCTGCCCTACCGCCAGATCTGTCGCCTGAAATACGGTGAGCGCTGGCACGATGCGCCCGCCACCGAAAAGCAATGGGAGCATCATGTCCAGCTCGCTGAGGAGATTCTTCCGCCCGGCGCGGTCATTGCACGGGAATTAGTTGCCGAGGGTGCCGTTTCCGGACCTGTGGACGGAATGCTGGGGCGGGATCGTGTTTATGTCGCCCGACTTGGTGGCAGTGCAGCCGGAGGGAGAGCTTGCGGACATCCTCCGACAGTTGCACATCGCGAACGGCCGCAAGTGGGCGGGGCTGCCCGATGTTGTCGCGCTATTTCCAGATGGACGCGTTGCGATGCGCGAGGCAAAGGTCAAAGGCAAGGATCGCCTGAGCAAGACTCAACATCCTTTCGCTCGAGTCGCTCGTGCGCTGCTCGGTGACAGACTCGATCTTGCGGTGATAGAATGGGGAGGCGAACCTGGCGAATAGACCAATTGCAGGCCCGGTCGCAAGCCTTTTGCACGACTCACGCCCCCCCGACCCGGTGTGCTCCGCCCAGAGTTAGCAGCCGAGCACGCCAGGCGGATGGAATGTGGGGTCAGCCTGTAAATCGCGGTAATTTGCTCGACAAGTTGGTGAGCGGCGGTAGAGCAAAAGCTTGGCGCGGAAAGCTCGCCTGGAATTTGTCGGGGCAGTGACTGGGAGCCAACTAAGCAATTGGCCGCCTACTTGGAAAAAATCGAAAGAAGCATCGAAATCTGCCGCGATTCACAAACAGACCCCTATTTAGGGCGCGGAGACGCGTGCTGATTTGCACTCACGTCGTTTTGTGTGAGTGTCTGCCATCTCATGGCAGCCAAGCGAGAAGACCCCAGACGCGCGAAGAGCAAGATGACGTTCATTATGTTCCAGCTCGACGGCGGGGACGAGACGCTGCAGCAGAGCTTCCGGACGATCGGCCAGGCACTCGGCAACGCGTTCCAGCACGCAAACCAGCTCCCAGCCCGCCAGCTTCCGCCAACGCTTGGCGGGGTCTCTGAACCCGACCCCGAGATCGAGATCATCGAGGACGGTGAACAAGAAGCGCCGGTGGACACTAATGGCCAGGCTGGAACACCACCGCGGCGGCCGAGATCCGCGCCGAAGTCCCCCGAGTTGTTAGCGACCTTGAATCTAAATCAGGGTACGCCGCCCCTGAAGGAATTTCTTGGAACCCACAATCCGGGCGAGGTTGAGAGCAGGCGCTACCTCGCGATCACGCACTGGTTCAAGAACCACTTCGACACGCCCGAGGTCACGGTGAACCACATCCACACCGCTTACCGTCATATGGGCTGGCACACTCCTAAGGACGCTGCAGGGCCGCTCCGCGATTTGAAGAACAAGAACCAGTGGCTGACGAAGGGCAGCGCACCCGGGACGTTCGCGATCAATCACATCGGCGAGAACCAAGTGAACGCGATGGCTTCCGCCACCCAACCTAAGCCCTCGGGTGGAACTTGAAGAGCTAGCGAGTCAGATTGCCGACTTCGCCCACAAGAGTCACGCTGAGAAGATCAAGATTTTCGCGTGGCACCTCCATGCGAACAAGGGTCAACAGCACTTCAGCGGCGCGGACATAAAAAGGTGCTTTGCGGACTTGCGAATTGACGGCCCCGTGGCGATCTCACCATTCTTGGTCGCGATGGTGAAGCGGAAGCCGAAGCAGGCTTTGCGGACGGCGACTGGCTATTGCTTGGAGAGGCGGCTTCGCGAAAAGCTTGACCAGGAGCTCGGCCAGCGCGCCGCGACGATCCACGTGCACAAGCTGCTCTCGGAGCTGCCGGCCCGCGTCCCCGACCTCGCTGAGCGGGCCTACCTTGAAGAGGCACTCTCTTGCTTCAAGTGCAAGGCGTTCAGGGCGGCGATTGTGATGGGCTGGAACCTTGCATACGACCACCTCTGCCAGCTCGTTCTCAAGAAATATCTCACGCAATTCAACGCTCAGCTCGCCAAGACGTTTCCCAAAGTGGACATCATCGTCACGAAGCGCGATGACCTTACTGAGCTGAAGGAGGCGCAGGTCCTTCAAGTCTGTAAATCGGCGAACATCATCGCTGGCAACGTGCACAAGGTGATGACGGAAAAGCTTGATCGCAGGAACGTGGCAGCCCATCCGTCGGGCGTTGGAATCTACGAAACCACCGCGGAAGAGTTCATCAAGGACCTGATTGAGAATGTGGTGATCAAGCTGACGTAGCCACGTCCACCAACACAGCGGGCGAGCTGGCGCCGCGCGAGAGCCTGTCCAATTAACTAAAGTGTGGATGTGGGGTCAGTTTGTGAATCCAGGCAATTTGCTCGACAAGTTGGTTGAACGGCGGGGTAGAGGAACGACATGGCGCGGAAGCTCGCCTGGAATTTGTCGGGGCGTGACTGGGAGCCAACTAAGCAATTGGCCATTGTGCCGCACCTTTCCCGACTCAAAAGAATGGCTCCGGGGCGGCGACGGGCACGTTCTTTGTGTGAAGATGACCGCGCTTCTTGCTGCGCTGCCTGCCTGACGCAGAAGATTGCCTCCGCTTTTGTTGTGCTCCCTTCCGGACGCAAAAGATGGCCTGTGTTTTTGCCCCGCTGCCTTCCTGACGCAAAAGCTTGCATCCGTTCCTGCTGCGGCCCCTTCCTGACGGGCAAAACAATCTAAATTGCCCCTATGCAGCCCCTGCCGTTCAGTCAAGCACGTCGGAAAAAGCGCCGTCTTTCCGTTAAGCATCAACAAGTGAACATCAATCAAAGCGCGACTGCATTTTTCGCTTGCTCCCGCTGCGCGAGCCTGAGAAAACACACATTGTGATCGCCCAACCCCTCTTCGATTCCAACCCCAACCGTGCAGCCAGCACTCACTGCGCCCCCTCTGCCGGAGGCAATTCCGCATTTTCCTGCCGCTCGCCCCTCCCCTCGCCGGATTAGACGGGCATTAACCGCCTTTAGCTACGGAATAATTCCGAATACTTCTCGTTAGACCAATGTTTCTCGCGGATCAGTCAAGCATGTCCCAAATCATGAGTTCATTTAAGTCATGGTTGGAGTCAATTTCGGCCGTCGCGGCCCTGCTCGGTGCTTTACCAATTTTATTTGCATTCATAGTTCAGTTTTTCTCACGTTTTGTCGTTGCCCGCGATAAACGGGCCCTGGCGGTTAACACCGCGGTAGTTCCAGAAACTCGAACCACTGCTCCCGACTGGGAGGCTGATACTCGTCTTTCAGAGGCCCGTGTCGCGCTGCAACGGCAGGAAACAACCCTCGCCTGGAATCGCCGAACCATGAATGCGCTCATTTTTAGCCAGTATATCATCGGTGGGGTGTTAGCGTCGTCATTTGTTCAGACTCAACTCGCTAAGGAAACGGTTGGATTTCTGGGTGTTTTGGTTCTCGTCTCCTCGTTGATTCACCAGAGATATCGCCCCGACATCAAACACCGAAACGGCAAACAGCGCGCATCCCAATTGCGAGCTGTGATCCGCAAAGCAGAGGATGCTGTATTCGATGCCCGAGCACACCAGAAGGGTGTCGAAGCAATTCAGCCGATCCGGGAACTGGTTACGGACGGACTCAATCATCTTGAGAGCGCTGAACTAGATGACGATAAGGAGGCTAAGGATGGAACCGCCTAACCCCTGCGATGCCGACCACGAGTCGGCGTAATGTCAAGATTTCGATGACGTCAATATTCCATCTCGCTGCGACGCACACCCTCGCTCGCAACAGCTTCTCTCGATCTCGTTAGGCCATCAAGACACGGAAGAACATCTATGAAATCGAGTCTTCTAGTAACTGCCGCTGGCTGCATCCTTATTTTGTCAGCGCCAGCCACCCAAGCATCAAAGTTTTCGACTTGGATTGACAGCCACGCAATACCTCGCGTACCCGAGCGCGAACAAAATCAATGGAGCTGCGGATAGCGCCAGCGTCGCCGCAAAGAGCGCAGACACGGCAGCGCAGGAGACCGGACAAACGATGAAAGAGACGCGAGATTTAATCCAGCAGATTCGGTTGCCCTCAGTACTTGCCGCATGGTTTCTGCCTATTTGGCTATTCTGTCTGACGATTAATTCGCTAAAATCCATTTCCGTTCGCTCAGTACATCCGGCGGCCAAATCGGCCGTGGAGAACTCCCGCGATCAGCGATTCTATGCGTTCTCGCAGGCGTCGGTTTCGCATTGCTCTGTCGCTTGTCCTCGGCACTGTTTATGGTCTTCTCGCGCCATCGATCCTCGCTTCGGCAGTTCACGCGCCGACAAACGCGGAAGGCGTTCACGACATCAGCGATGTCATGCTGCTTGCAAGTGTGATCGCATGTAACGTAGTTGCGTGGTTTGTTCTGGTTCCGCCGCGCCTTCAACCGTCAACGGCCTAACCAGACTTCTGAGGTAGTCCGTCAAGGATTGTGAGTAAAGATATTCACCGGCACGTTGGGCGGCTTTTAGGACGATTTGGCCGCCTGCTCTTTTCCTTGGCAATAATTGGGATTGGCCTGGAGACACTAATCTGCTCGTACGTTTCCAGTCATTCGCCTGGCCCACATTATAAGGTTGTGCCAGTGATTCCGTGGCTGCCGGCTATTCCGGGTTTGGCTTACCCCGTCGGGGCAATCTTAATCCTATGCGGAGCGAGCCTTCTTTTTCAACGCAACGTGCTGGTGTCTTCCTTCACACTCGGTGTTCTGATGGTACTCTGCGGACTCGCGTTTGATGTGCCGCGACATCCCGATCTCATGAGCGCGCCGTGGCGGACCAATGTCCTCGAACCAATCGTCATTGGCAGCCTGGCATGGCTTACTCCTGGATTGAGCGGCATTCCGAGATGGCTCCGCAGGACGAGCCGTTATCTTCTTGCATTTGCGCTCGTCGTCTTTGGCATCGCCCACTTTCAGATTCTTGCTCCCATCGCCAGCATGGTGCCCGGCTGGATTCCCTGGCACCAGTTCTGGACTGTCTTCTTCGGTTTAGCCTTTATCTCCGCGGGGGTAAGCTTCGCCACTGGATTCCTGCAGCGATGGGCGGCTTCCTGTGTGGGACTGATGTTCGCGCTCTGGACCGTAACAATTCACCTGCCGGCGCCCTTCTCACCGCGCACCTCAAAACCCGGACAGTTGGTCGGATGTGCTCATTGTCGCCGCGCTTTGGGGAGGCTCGTGGGCGCTCCTGCGCGATTTGCGCGATAGAAAAGAATTAACCTTGGAGGCGGATTCGAATCGGGCTTAACTATGCCGATGAAGCTGACTGTGAGCCGCCGGTACTATCCGGCTTTGCTATCGAGGTAAGCGCAATGGCTAAAGGATACTGGATAACCTGTTATCGGTCCGTAAGAGATGAGGAGACGCTGGCAAGCTACGCAAGAGTAGCCGGGCCAGCCATTGAAGCGCATGGCGGTCGGTTTTTGGCGCGAGGAATTGCAGTGAAAGCGTACGAAGCTGGACTCAAACAGCGACTAGTCATTATCGAATTCGACAGCACAAGAAAAGCGATCAGAGGCATACGAGAGCCCAGAATATCAGGCTGCTTTAGCAGTTCTAAAAGATGCCGCCGAGCGCGACGTGCGCATAATATGAGCAACCGCCAGTAGCATTGCGACGAAGCTTGTTGCCAATCTCGGCTTGAATCTGAGAGCGACTGGCGATCCGGGCGCGAAATGTCAATGCGGACAGATCGACCCCGACCCTGCTCGAGAGATCTAACAAAAAAGTAAGGTGGCAGCTGCCACGAATGAAGCGCGATTACTCTCGGGGATTGGCCCCCGTTTTGGCTTGACGGCGGTCGGCTGTCTCTGGTAATCGGACCGTTCACACACGTCGCTTTTTATTATGATGTTTTTTAGAATCTCTAAGGCCAGCGTTTTAACTGGTCTGCTGTCGCTGTCTTTACTTCCCTTTGCTTCGGGTCAGCTCGCGCCCACACATAGGGTGCCTCGGAATGAGCCGCTGGAATCATACGGCAACCCGCCGGCGGCTCCTCACGTAATGGAGACTTCGCCGCAGATGATCTCGCAATTCGCTTCCTTCACCAGTATCCAGGTGAACGTCAATGCGAGTGGCCAGAACATCGTCGGCGACGCCGCGAACGAGTGCTCGATCTCGGTTAATCCCATCGACGGCAGCAAGAAGACAATCGCCTGGCGACAGTTCAACGACGTTAACTCCAATTTCCGGCAGGGCGGATGGGGTTACACGAGCAATGGCGGTGCAACCTGGACCTTTCCCGGCGTTCTCGAAAACAACGTCTTCCGCAGCGACCCGGTGACAAACTCCGATGAGGTGGGAAACTTTTTCTATCTTAGTCTGCAGGGAGATCTTGTGCGATGATCTGTGGCGCTCGCTCAACGGCGGCCAAAACTGGACGTTGCTCTCGGGCGAGGAAGGCGCTCGGCGGCGGCGACAAGCAATGGTTGACAATCGATAAGACGAACGGCCCGGGGCATGGCTTCCAATACCAGTCAGACGACGGCATTAATTGCAGCGGCAGTGGGGTGCAATTTCAACGTTCGATCGACGGCGGAGTCACCTGGCAGAATGCCGTTACTATTCCTAACGGGCCGGCCTACGGAACGCTCGACGTAGATAGCAATGGCAACGTGTTTGTCGGCGGCGAAGGAGCCAGCGCTTTCTTTTGTGAGCGCTCGAGCAATGCCCAGATCGCGAGCCAGACGCCGAGTTTTGACCAAAGCACGTCCGTTAACATGGGTGGCTTCCTCGGTGTCGGCGGGATCAATCCAGACGGACTGGATGGAATGGTCTTCCTCGCGATCGATCATTCCGGCGGCCCGACGAACAACAACATTTACATGCTGGCGAGCGTGGTGCCGTCCGGCCGCAGCACAACTGACGTGATGTTTGTCCGCAGCACCGACGGCGGCGTGACCTTCAGCGCACCGAAGAAGGTCAATGACGACCCGGTCAATCCCAACAAGTGGCACTGGTTTGGGACATTTTCCGTAGCTCCTAATGGAAGGCTCGATGCGGTCTGGTATGACTCGCGGAACGCGGCGAATAACACCGATTCGCAACTCTTCTATTCCTGGAGCACCGACGCGGGTGTTACCTGGGCGCCGAACGTGGCGGTGAGCAATTCATTTGATCCGTTCGAAGGCTATCCGAACCAGGACAAGATAGGCGATTACATCACCATGGTCTCGGATAACACCGGAGCGGATGTGGCATATTCGGCCACCTTTAACTTCAACGCGGCCCGGAACCAGCACGAAGAAGATGTCTATTATGTCCGGGTCGCTCCTTCCACCTCTGCGCTCAACCTGGTGAGCGCGGCGTCGCGCCTGACTCATGGTCCCGCCGGGACATTCGATGTGAATATGCCGCTAACTGGTATCTCCGGGGTGGAATGTCGTAGCGCTACGACCTACAATGCCGTCTTTACCTTCGACGCCCCGGTCACATCGGGTGAAGTTACGGTCACCGGCGGCACGGCCACGGTCGGAGCCATTACCTTCAGTGGCAATAGCATGACGGCACAACTCACCGGGGTGACGGCGGCCGAGGTTGTAACTCTCCATACGCAGAACATCAATGGCGATGGGCAACCGCATGGGGATGTCCAATTTGGTTTCCTTGTCGGCGACCCCGACGCCAATCGTGTTGTTGCCAAGCCCGATCAGAGGCTCGTCCAAGGCCAGCTGAATCAGCCGGTGACGAGCGCCAATTTCCGCGAGGATCTCAATGCAGACGGTCGGATTAAGAATGCGGACGTCAACTTAGTGAAGGCCAACAGGGGTCATTCAATCCCGTAACTCTGGCGAAAAGATACTGGTTTCCGGAAGGTGTGGATTGTCACGAACGAACGGCTGCGATTTTCGAGTCGAGGGTCTGCTAGCCCTTTAGTCGGAGCGTTGAAGCCGGTACGCATCGTCTGTTTCTGTAAGCGTGCAGCTGACGTTGACGGTGGTTCTCACCAGGGGGTTTTTGTCATGATGTTTTCTAGAATGTTAAGGGCCAGCTTTTTGACTGGTCTGTTATCGCTGTCTTTAGTTCACTTTGCTTCGGGTCAGCTGGCGCCGACACAAAGGGTTCCAAGAAATGTGCCGCTGGAGACATACGACAACCCGCCGGCGGCCCCTCGCCTAATGGAGACTTCGCCGCGAATGATCTCGCAATTCGCTTCCTTCACCAGTTTCCAGGTGAACGTCAATACGAGTGGCCAGAACATCGTCGGCGACGCCGCGAACGAGTGCTCGATCTCGGTTAATCCCATCGACGGCAGCAAGAAGACAATCGCCTGGCGACAGTTCAACGACGTTAACTCCAATTTCCGGCAGGGCGGATGGGGTTACACGAGCAATGGCGGTGCAACCTGGACCTTTCCCGGCGTTCTCGAAAACAACGTCTTCCGCAGCGACCCGGTGACAAACTCCGATGAGGCAGGAAACTTTTTTTACCTTAGCCTCCAGTCCGACGTAAACCAGTCGTTTTTTTGCGACGATTTGTGGCGCTCGCTCAACGGTGGCCAAAACTGGACGTTGCTCTCGGGCGAGCAAGGCGCCGGCGGCGGCGACAAGCAGTGGTTGACGATCGATAAGACGAACGGCACGGGGCACGGCTTCCAATACCAGGCAGACGACGGCATTAACTGCTCGGGCAGTGGCGTGCAATTTCAACGTTCGATCGACGGCGGGGTCACCTGGCAGAATCCCGTTACTATTCCTAACGGGCCGGTCTATGGAACGCTCGACGTGGATAGCAACGGCAACGTGTTTGTCGGCGGGGAAGGATCCAGCGCTTTCTTTTGCGAGCGTTCGAGCAATGCCCAGATCGCAAGCCAGACGCCGAGATTTGACCAAAGCACTTCCGTTAACATGGGTGGCTTCCTCGGTTTCGGCAGGGATCAATCCAGCAGGACTGGATGGAATGGTCTTCCTCGCGATCGATCACTCCGGCGGGCCGACGAACAACAACATTTACATGCTGGCGAGCGTGGTGCCATCCGGCCGCAGCACGACTGACGTGATGTTTGTCCGCAGCACCGACGGCGGCCTGACCTTCAGCGCACCGAAGAAGGTCAATGACGACCCGGTCAATCCCAACAAGTGGCACTGGTTTGGCACGTTTTCCGTAGCTCCTAATGGAAGGCTCGATGCGGTCTGGCATGACTCACGGAATGCTGCGAATGACACCGATTCGCAACTCTTCTATTCCTGGAGCACCGACGCGGGTGTTACCTGGGCGCCGAACGTGGCGGTGAGCAATTCATTTAATCCGTTCGAAGGCTATCCGAACCAGGACAAGATAGGCGATTACATCACCATGGTCTCGGATAACACCGGAGCGGATGTGGCATATTCGGCCACCTTTAACTTCAACGCGGGCCGGAACCAGCACGAACAGGACGTCTACTATGTCCGGGTCGCTCCTTCCACCTCTGGCTCAACCTGGTGAGCGCGGCGTCGACGCCTGACTCATGGCCCGGCGGGAACATTCGATGTGAACTATGCCGTTAACTGGTATCTCCGGGGTGGAATGTCGTAGCGCTACGACCTACAATGCCGTCTTTACCTTCGACGCCCCGGTCACATCGGGTGAAGTTACGGCCAACGGCGGCGCCACGGTCGGAGCCATTACCTTCAGTGGCAATAGCATGACGGCACAACTCACCGGGGTGACGGCGGCCGAGGTTGTAACTCTCCATACACAGAACATCAATGGCGATGGGCAACCGCATGGGGATGTCCAGTTTGGTTTCCTTGTCGGCGACCCCGACGCCAATCGTGTTGTTGCCAAGCCCGATCAGAGGCTCGTCCAAGGCCAGCTGAATCAGCCGGTGACGAGCGCCAATTTCCGCGAGGATCTCAACGCAGACGGTCGGATTAAGAATGCCGACATCAATGTAGTGAAGGCCAACAGGGGTCACAGAATCCCGTAACCTGGGAAAAGGTAGCTGGGTCTCCGGAAATTCGGCCGATCGCCACAATTGGCGCGGCTCGTAGCCGCCGTTTCCTGCGTCAGAGCATCCTACGTACAACTGTAGCCGACCGGCGCGCCGTAGCACAGCCATCTTGGCTGTGAGGCCGGCGGGCATCTTGCCTGCCGAATCTGCATCGACCAGGCGAGACGCCCGGTCGCCCCCACAGGCAAGGTGCCTGTGCTACTGTGCTCGCCCGCCAGACGGCTATCTTCTAATTAAAATGCTCTAGCGGGATTGTCGTTAGGCCATTCCGCGAAAAGTTCTCTTTACTTGTCCGGCAGCAACCGAGACGGTGAGCCACAGCCATGAAAAATAAATCCAGGATCCTGAACGCGACGATTGCTCTGCTAATATGCCTGCCATCGGCCCTGCCGGCCAAAGAGCCAGAACATGCCGACACCGCTCCGAAAGTCGCACCCGCCGAGGCGCTCGCGCGTTTGAAAGCCGGCAACCAGCGATTCAGCACCAACAAAATGCAGCATCGAAACCAAACGGCCGAGCGGCGGGCGGAATTGGCCACCGGCCAGCATCCGTTCGCCATTGTGCTTGCCTGCGCCGATTCGCGCACTGCACCTGAGGTGGTTTTCGACCAGGGCTTGGGCGATCTCTTTGTGGTTCGCGTCGCGGGTAACGTCTTGAATGACGAAACGATTGGGAGCATCGAATATGCGGTCGACCATCTTGGGGCGCAGCTCATCGTCGTGCTTGGCCACGAGCGTTGTGGCGCGGTTGCGGCGGCGCGGGATACGATCGCTGCCAAGGCCGAGGCACCAGGACACATCCAATCCTTGGTCAAAGCCATTCAGCCCGCGGTAGAAGCAACAATGGGCGCGGATGCTGAAACGACTGCCAAAGCCAATGAGATGAATGTGGCCCAGGCGCTGCGGGATTCGGCCCCGATCCTTAAGGAGAAGGTGGCCGCCGGTACGCTCTCGGTTGTCGCAGCGCATTATGATCTCGATACGGGCGCGGTTGAGTTTCCGAAAGATGGGCAAGCGAAATAGCGATCGCGTTAGCCTAACGATATGATTTCGTTAGGCATCGAGCCAGCTTGCTCCTGGAAACGAATGTCACGAGTGCAGTGTATCTCGACTTCGTGGAAGCGCGATGCTCCGTCATGCGCGAGCTTAGTCCAACCGTTGTAGACGTCTCCCTCGGGGAGACGCAGGCGTCTGCGTATGCAGTTCCGTTTCGCCGCGACACCCGCGTTTCGCAGAGCGCTAAACGTCTACATCAGGTAATCTCCGTCGCCGCCCAGAATTTCCGGAAGGCGCTCGGCCAGCTTCGATCCTGCACGCTGCGGCGGGCGGCGGCGCTCATCTCTTTGCGCAACGCTTCGTCTTCAACCAGGCGGCGGATGGCTTGAGTGAAATCGGCGACGTCGCGCGCCTTGGTGATGAGCCCATTGACACCGTCGCTGACCAATTCGCGCGGGCCACCGATATCGGAGACGATGACGGGGAGGCCGGCAGCCTGTGCTTCGATGATGACATTGCCGAAGGTGTCGGTCGTGCTCGGGAAAACAAAGACGTCGGAAGAAGCATAGGCCTTGGCCAGCTCGGTGCCGGTAAGGTAACCGGTGTAACAGGCTTCGGGCAGCATCTCGGCCAGCTCTTTCGAGAATGGGCCGTGACCGACGATCGATAACTGGACGGGCACTTTCTCTTCTCGTAGCTGGCGGAAGGATTGGACGAGGATGTCGAGATCTTTCTCCTTCGAGATCCGCCCAACGAACAAAAGACGCACGCCGCTTCCGTTGCTGCCGAATTGTTTCCAAAAATCGGGCTCGCTTCGCCCCGGAGTGAAGAGACGCGTGTCGAGTCCGCGCGGGAGAATTCTGATCTTCGCAGCGTCAAGACCGCGATCAATCCAGCTCTGACGATATTGCTCGGAGTTAACGAAGATGGTGTCGAGCTGGCCATAGAACCAGTGCATGTATTTCCAGGCCAGGCTCTCGAGAAAGCTGTCTTCGGTCAGGATGCGGATGTATTGCGGAAAATCAGTGTGATAGATGCCGCTCGTTTCGAGGTTGAGCATCTTACCGGCGAGGAGCGCGGTTAGTCCAATCGGACCGGGCGTGCTGATGATGATCTCAGAAAAGTTTTCGCGCTGGATGTAATCGAGCATTTGCAGGATGGGCGGGAAGCTGAGCTTTTGCAGCTCGTACTCGGGCAGCTCGAATTCGCCGATCGGTTTGAAGTTCTTGATCGGAAGACCATCAAGGGTGAGCTCGCTGCGCGAAGTCACGACGGTTAGCTCTTCGCCGGCATCGCGCGCCGGCCGCCGCCATTTTGCGAATGGTGGTGGCGACACCATTAACATCCTCAAGGGTGTCCGTGAACCAGGCGCGTTTGTTGTTCTGCAAGGCGGGCGGCAGCGCGCCTGTAAAATCGCGGCAAATTTCGCGCAGCCAGCGTCGCGAAGGCGCCTGGCTGTGGAAGGCATAAATGTAAGGCGCGAGAACGACCAGAATCGGCGCGATGCTGGCGAGGGCCTGGATACTCTCGATGACGTTGCCGGCCTGGATCTGTTTCACGAATTTCTCGAAGAAGCGAAAGGCGAGTTGTTCGCAGGCGGCGTTCGCCATGATGAAGGTGCGACGCTCGGGCTCGGTCACCTCCGCGACTTCGCGCGCGAGTTTCTCTTTTACTTCCGGCCGGGCAAAATAGCTGGAGAGTTCGCGCCAAAGAGAGATGTTGCCCGGCTTGGCGAGCTCGAAGATTTTTCCGGATAAGACGCCCTGGGTAATGAAGCCGGCCTTTTCCTTGAGGGTGAACTCCGTCGGATCGAGCCCTTCCATGAAGCGCGAAAACATTTTCTCCACCAGGCCCGCGCTGGGGCCAAGTTTCTCGGTGAATCGATCCTGAATGAAACGGGCCAGGGTATTGTAGAAACCATGGGAGAGAGCGAGCGGCGTTCCGCCCGCGCCGTGCGCCGTGCAGCGGCCCGCGCGCGACGTGTTCGAGGAATTCGTGAGGCTGGACGCGCGCGGGTGTTTCCGTGAAGGCGGTCGCGACAAACATGCCACCGTGATCGTCCGACCCGCCGACGAGGATCTTTTTCCACGGCTCGGGATGAGTCGGAGCGAGGTCGTGGCGGTTGGCGAATTCATCGACTTTCGCCGGCGTCAGGTGGGAGAAGATGTGTCGGGTAAGGTCGCTGAGGAGCGCGTCACGCAGTCCGTTGATGCCTTCAAAGTGCTGGAAGAGCAGAATGAGCCGCTCGAGATGCGCGGTGCTGAGCTTGCCGTTGATGCTGTAAAGCGGATGCGCGACGGCATGGGCGATCGATTCCTTTTGGAGGAACGCCTGAAGATCGAAAATATTCTCGCGCAGACGCGAAATCTCCGCGTGTTGCGCTTCGGAAAGGCCCCAAACGAGCAAATTAATTTTACACGGATCCTGCGGAAAATAAGTCGTAACCTGCTCGCTGATAAATGTATCTCTGAATCGAAGTAAGCGCGAGACAGCCCTCGATCGTGTCGTGATCCGTGATCGTGACAAAGTCCATCCCGGCGGCCTTTGCCCGGGTGTAAAGCTCCTGCGGATCGGTGTAGCTATCCGGGAAATCGAACCGCCGAAAGATCCAGTCTTCCGAGCGATCGCTGAATTTCGAATGCAGATGAAGATCGCAGCGGCTCATGACAATGCGGATTGCTCGGCCGCGAGCTCGGGCCGAATTGACGCGAATTCGATTTGCGCAAGCCATTGCTGATATGTCATCGGCTGCCGATCGAGGAGCGCTTTGCTCGATGATCGCCCCGATCTGCCGCCAGATTGCGCGATGGTCGATATCCGGCGGATGGAGGCTGAGCCGGAGAAGCGGATTTTTCGTCAGGCGGCGGAAGAGCACGCGGTTCCAGGCCAAGGCTCACTGCGCGGCGCCAGCGCGCTGCGCACGCTGTAAACGAGCGATTGCGAGAGTGAATTTCTCGCCGGCGAGAAGATCCTGCACCGCGCGCAGCGTCGTGGTGTAGCGGAAACCCGCATCAGCCAGCGGCGCGCTGCGCTTCCGCACCAAGTAACCAGGCGGGAGCAATGAAGCCTGTGGGATGAAAACCATGCGCGGCGAATTCTTTCTGGGCGTCGCGGATCCGCCGCGCCGCCTCTTCATAGTCGAGATCGTAAAACTCGCCTTCGTCGGCGGTATAGACCCGCGTGACAACTTTCTGCCGGGTCGACTCGCCCTGCCCCTCGCCCGCTGATGATAGAAGCCATGGATCACGATCTCGTGTCCGAGCGCGGCAAGATCCCGCAGCCATTCGGTAAAGGCCGGATCGCCTAACGAACGCCCGAGTCGGTGATAATCCGGCACGACCAGGAGTGAGCAGGCGGGCACGCCGACGCTGGCGAGCTGCGCAAGCATCCGCTCGACCGGCGCCCGCGTCGCCGGCGCGACATCGTGGATGGAGACCACCAGTGCGCGTTGCACGCTGCTTAGCGTCGCCGGAACGGAAAAGCGGACAAGCCGAAACTGCGCGGCTCTCGCGCTTCGCAGAGCGGACTCTAATTTGTCATCCCGAGCCGGCGCAGCGCGGCGAGGGACCTCACAGTCGGATGAGCGTTTTGTCGCGACGGTGCGCGCGAATTGCAGTTGGAGGTCCCTCGCCGTCTTCGCGACTCGGGATGACAAGTCAGGCGAGGCGCCTGATCCAGTGTCGTTTACAACCGGCAGATCAACTCGAACTCTGCTTTGCCTAACGGCTGGACGGAGAGGCGCGAACATCGCAGGAGCGCGATCTCGCGCAGTTTTGGCTCGGCCTTGATTTCCTGGAGGGTGACCGGCCGCTTCAATGGTTTGACCGGCTTCAATTCGACTGCACTCCAATCCCCTTCCTTCGCCGTCGGATCGGGAAACGCCTCGCGCGTTACTTCCGCGATCCCGACGACCGCTTTTTCACTCACGCTGTGATAGAAAAAAACAGCGTCGCCCTTGCGCATCGCGCGGAGATGCTTGCGGGCGAGAAAATTTCGCACCCCGGTCCATTTCGTCCGGCCATCGCGCACAAAATCGTCCCACGAGTAGGCCTCCGGTTCCTGTTTCACGAGCCAGTAATTTCTTCATTGGCATCATCGATAACATAGTCGCCATCGCTGACAAAAGTTGCGATATGCTCGCGCCATGCATTCCAGATTGCGCGCGGTCCTTCTGGCCCTCTCGGTTCTTCTTCCGGCCGTCGCCGGCGCGGCGGAATATCCCCAGCCTAACGAAGGCAATTTCACCGTGCGCGATTTCAAGTTTGCCTCCGGCGAAACGCTGCCGGAGCTGCGGCTGCATTACCGCATCGCTCGGCAAGCCGGTCAAAGACGCCAAAGGCGTGACACAGAATGCCGTTCTCATCATGCACGGCACCACCGGCAGTGGCGCGCAGTTCATTCGGCCGGAGTTCGCCGGGGAACTTTTCGGCGCGGGCCAGCCGCTCGATGCAGCGAAGTTTTTCATCGTCCTGCCCGATGACATCGGCCACGGGCAATCGAGCAAACCGAGTGATGGGATGCACGCGAAGTTTCCCGCGCTACGGGTATCGCGACATGGTCGAAGCGGAGTATCGCCTGCTCAGCGAAGGCCTCGGGGTGAATCACGCGCGGTTGGTCATGGGCACGTCGATGGGCGGAATGCATACCTGGCTTTGGGGCGAAATTCATCCCGACTTCATGGATGCGCTCATGCCGCTGGCGAGTTTGCCGACGCAAATCTCCGGCCGCAATCGCGCCTGGCGCCGCATCATCATCGACGCGATTCGCAACGACCCCGCGTGGGCCGGGCGGCGATTATGAAGGCGCAGCCGCCGAGCCTGCGCACCGCTGGCGGAAATGCTTTGGCTGATGAGCAGCAATCCGATCCTGCGGCAAAAAGAAGCGCCCACCCTGGCGAAAACCGACGAGGCTCTGGACAAGTTCGTGAATGAATTAATGAAAACCAGCGACGCCAACGATGTCCTTTACGCGGTCGAGGCGTCGCACGATTACGATCCCGGCCCGGACCTGGAGAAAATTCGCGCCCCACTTTTGGCGATTAATTCCGCCGACGACCTGATCAATCCGCCCGAGCTTGGCATCCTCGAGCGCGAGATCAAACGAGTGCCGAAGGGGCGCGCGCTCGTGATTCCTCTTAGTGACAAGACCCGCGGCCACGGCAGTCATACGATTGCGGCTTTGTGGAAAGATCAACTGGTGGATTTGCTGAAGCGATCGCAACCGTAGGTCTCTGCTTTTCGGGCTAGTTGAGGAGAAGGAAGACGAGATTCGACAAGCAGGACAATTTGGTTCAAGATCGAGCTTATGCCGCGCCTGCCTTTCATCACTTTCGAAGGCTCCGAGGGCTGCGGCAAATCGACCCAGGTGAGCCTGCTGGCCGAGCGCCTAACGAAAGCCGGCGTGCCCCTTCTCGTCACGCGCGAGCCGGGCGGAACGCCGATCGGGGAAAAAATCCGGCACCTTCTGCAATTCGCGCCGGAGAGCGTCGCGATGACGCCGGAAACCGAGTTGCTTCTTTTCGAGGCGAGCCGCAGCCAGCTCGTTAGGGAAATTATCCAACCTGCCCTCGATCGGGGCACGGTCGTCCTCTCCGATCGCTTTGCCGATTCCACCACGGTCTACCAGGGCGTGGCGCGCCGGTTAAACCAGGAAATGGTTGGTCACCTGAATGAGTTCGCGGTCGGTCACTGCTGGCCCGATCTCACCTTTCTTCTCGATATCGATGTCGAAACCGCGCGCGCCCGCATGATGCGGCGAGTTCGTCCTGCCACCGGGATCGATCGAATGGAACAGGAGCCGATCAAATTTTACGAGGCCGTCTGCTTCGCCTACCGAGAGCTGGCGGCGCGTGAGCCACACCGCATTCGGGTGATTGATGCGACGGGCTCGATCGAGCAGATTGAAGAGGAAATCTGGGGTGTGATTTCGACGCGATTCGGTCATCTCGCGCGGATGATTCCGGCGGCGATCCGCCGCCGGCATTCCTAAGCGTCGTGGCTTTCACGACGGAGATTGCGCTCGATTATCTGCGCGGAGCGCAGAGCCGGGGCCGCCTTGCGCATGCCTACCTCATCACGGGCCCAGCGGGCAGCGGCAAACGCGCGCTCGCGGCCGGCGTGGCACGAGCTCGTCAACGGCGCGCCCGTCGAGCAGAGTTTTCGCCGGCGGCGCGCCGGATATTCACCTGGCCAGCCCGGAATCGAAATCGCGCCGGATCAGCATCGAACAGCTCCGCGAGCTCGAACACGCCCTCCAAATGCGGGCGCGCGATGGCCGCCGCAAAGTGGCGATCATGTCCGACGCGGACCGGATGGGCACGCAAGCAGCCAACGCATTTCTGAAAACGCTGGAGGAACCGCCTAACAATTCGCTCCTGCTCCTCCTCAGCTCAATCCCGGAAGTTTTGCCCGATACGATTCGTTCGCGTTGTATCGCGATGCCGCTCGCGCCTCCGGCCGATCCGCAAGCTTTCGGCAGAAGAAAAAGAATTGGTCGAACTCTTCAATAGTTTTGATCCGGCCGCCGCCGATGGCGTGCATGAAGCCTACCGGCTTGTGCAGGGCTTTCAGCAATTGCTTCGCGAAAATCCGGCGCGAGCATTCAGGAGGAAAATGATGCGGCGCAGAAGCTGGAGGAAACGCGCTACAAAAATACGACCGACGGCGACTGGCTGGAAAAGCGGGAAGAACATTACAAGGCGCTGACCGAAAGCCTTTATTTGCATCAGCGCGCCCAGCTTCTGGAAATTCTTTTTCTCTGGTGGGGCGACATTCTCCGCGCCAGCACCGGCGTGGCCGGCCGGGAACTTCCGGCGGCGCGGTCGAGAACAGAAGCGATCGCAAAGCGCCTAACGACTCCAGAGATTCTGCGCCGTCTCCGGCGCCTGGAAGAGTTGCGCGATCA
Source organism: uncultured Verrucomicrobiae bacterium (assembly GCA_963771865.1). GTDB lineage: Bacteria > Verrucomicrobiota > Verrucomicrobiia > Chthoniobacterales > UBA10450 > Palsa-1392. Next base: position 43,017 of record CAVYVJ010000001.1, on the reverse strand, counting down.
TCTCGGGCGCAACATCTCAGGAAGCGCTCGCCCTCGAAGTGGCCTTTCTCAACGTCTTTCGTTTCTGAGCAATGGGCGCGCGCACGCACACTCCAGGTCGGCCTGATCGGTCACGGGTTCATGGGCAAAGCGCACTCCAACGCCTGGCGTCAGGCGCCGCGCTTTTTCGATCTGCCGGCCGATCTGCGCCTGCGAACCATCTGCGGGCGCGACGCGCGCGCGCTGAAGAAATCGGCCGCGCAGTTCGGCTGGGAAAAGTGCGAGACCGACTGGCGCGCAGTGGTTGACGATCCGGAGATCGACGTCATCGATATCACTACGCCTAACGATTCGCATTGCGAGATCGCGCTCGCGGCGGCCGCGGCGGGCAAGGCGATTCTGTGTGAGAAACCTCTCGCGCGCAGTCTCGCCGAAGCCAAACGCATGACGGACGCGGTCCGGAAGGCGCGGGTCGTGAACATGGTTTGCCACAACTACCGGCGAGTGCCCGCGCTCGCGCTCGCGCGCCAGATGATCGCGGACGGCGCGCTCGGCGAGCGCCTCTTTCATTTTCGCGCTCGTTATGCGCAGGATTGGATTGTTGACCCGGATTTCCCTCTCGTCTGGCGACTTCGCGCCGGACTCGGCCGGCTCCGGTTCGTTAGGCGACCTCGGCTCGCATATCGTGGATCTCGGCCGTTATCTGGTCGGGAGAATTCCGTGAAGTTTGCGCGCTGAGCGAGACTTTCGTCAAACGGCGGCCGTTGCCGGAAAATCCGCGGCGCCGCGGCCGGGTAACGGTCGATGACGCGGTTTGCGTGCTGGGGCGTTTTCGCAATGGCTGCCTGGCGAACCTGGAGGCAACCCGGTTCGCGCCCGGTCGAAAAAATGGCCTAACGATCGAGATCAATGGCAGCGCGGGTTCGCTTGTCTTCGATCTCGAGCAGATGAACCGGCTGCAATTTTACGATCAGCGCGACCCGGAGAAACAGCGCGGGTTTCGCGAAATCATTGTGACGGAAAGCGCGCATCCGTATGCTCGGCCATTGGTGGCCGCCCGGTCACCTCATCGGTTACGAGCACAGCTTTGTGCACACGGTGGCCGATTTCGTCAGAGCAGTCGTCGCCGGGAAAAGCGTCGCGCCAACTTTTGCGGATGGCCTCGCCAACCAGCGCGTGCTTGATGCGATCGAGAAGAGCGCGCGGGCGAAGCGCTGGGTCCGCCTGTGATGAGCGGACGGTCTGTGCCCGTCCGCGTTTCTGGACGGCGCGCGGCCTACACCAAGCTCGGCGTCACAGACGTCGTCGCCTACAACGTTCGAGCCTGCGGTCCTGCTTCGCCGCAGTCTCACTCCGGGGCCGGAAATTCAGCATCAACGGCAAACCTGGAAACGGCCGCGCCTCGCGGATCTGCGCCTCGAGATAGCGCGCGTAGGTTTCGCCTAACAACTGCGGATCGTTCACGAAAAGAACGAACTCCGGGGTGGCGAGCGTTTGCTCTTCGCTCCGCGGCTGGGTCGCGTAAAAAAGTTTGAGCCGCTGATTGCGCGCCATCGGAGGCGGGTTGGCGGCGAAGGCGTCGCGCAGAAGTCGATTCAGGACGCCGGTCCCGATTCGTTCCTCGCGCAGCGCGTCGAATTTTGCGAATCGCGTTGAAAAGGCGGTCGACGTTTTCGCCGGTCAGCGCCGAGGTGACGAGGATCGGAGCGTAGGGAAGAAAGAAAAGGCGCTCTCGCGTTTCCCGAATCAGATTGGCGAGGGCTGTCTTGACGCTACCGCGCTCCGGCTTCACCAAATCCCATTTGTTGACCACGACGATGGAGGGCTTGTGCGCCTTCTGCATGAGCGCGGCGATTTTCTTGTCCTGCGCGGTGACACCCATGGTGGCGTCGATCACGAGCACGCAGAGATCGGCTCGTCGAATGGTCCGCTCGGAACGCATGACACTAAAGACCTCGACGGAACTGGAATGTTTGCCGCGCGGGCGAATTCCGGCCGTATCGATGAGCATGAAACGCTCAGCGCCGCGTTGGTAGGCGATGTCGACCGCGTCGCGAGTCGTTCCGGGAAGATTGCTCACGATCGTCCGGCGATCGCTCAGGATGGCGTTGATGAGGGATGATTTGCCGACGTTAGGCCGTCCGATAATCGCAAGCGAGAGAGGCCGGGCTTCGGGAGGTTCATCGCTGGCTTGAGCCGGCGGCAGGCGTTTCTCAATCGCTTCGACTAACGAATCGATGCCGCGCCCATGAGCCGCGCTGATCGAGATGCTTTCGAAACCGAGGCGTTGAAATTCGAGGTCGAGATCTTCGTGCTTGGGATGATCGATCTTGTTCACGACCAGGAGCACCGGGCGCTTCGATCGTCGCAGCAGGCGCGCCAGTTCCTGGTCGATCGGGGTCAGACCCTGTTGCGCATCGACGATGAAAGAGAATGAGGTCGGCTTCGCGCATCGCTTCGTCCGCCGCGCTCCGCACTTCCTTGAGCAGCTCGGTTTCGCCGTGACCGCCGATTCCGCCCGTGTCCCAGATCGTGAACGGCTCATCGCCGCGCTGGCTGAGCGCGGAAATCCGATCGCGCGTAATCCCCGGCTGATCGTGCACAATCGCGATGTTGCGTCCGGCGAGCCGGTTGAAGAGCGCGGACTTGCCGACGTTAGGCCGGCCCGACGATCGCAACCTGGCGGCTGATTTGTTTCTCTCATTGCCTAACGAGCCCCTGTTCTCAGCTCGCGTTGGTATGGCCGTGCGCTCCGAGCTGACGAAAGCCATCCATCACGTAGATGATGCCGGAAACGAAAGTGAAAAACCCCGCCGCTGCGACGACGTAAATGAGCGGGATGAACCTGAGCTGCAACATCACCCAGGCGATCGCCAACATCTGCAGAAAGGTCGCGACTTTGCCTGTCCAGGCCGGGCGCACCGTCACCTTGCCGTTAAGGAGTTGGAGAACGGCGCTCCCAATCAGGATGACGGCATCGCGGCTGATGACGAGGACCGGAAACCAGGTGGGAAATTGTCCGTATTGCGCATCGACGTCACTCCAGTTGCTGATGCTCAGGGTGATGATGGCGCTGAGGAGCAGGCCTTTGTCGGCGATCGGATCGAGGATCACGCCGAGGGCGCTCTTTTGGTTATAACGCCGCGCGATGTAGCCATCGAGTCCGTCGCTTGCCGCCGCCACCAGAAAAATCGCGATGGCGGTGAAGCGCTGCCATTCGAGCGGCTCACCGCGCTTGATGCTCTCGCCATAATAAATCGCCATCAGGACGAAAGCGGGAATCATCAGGATGCGGATGATCGTGATCTTGTTGGCCGTCGTCATGGCGGGATGGCAATATGCCCGTTGCTCACCAAAAACAAATCCTCCCCCGCTGCATCGCCGTCGGGGGCAGCACCGCATTTCTTTCTCGCGCCTAACGAATGGATTGTGAACTTTTTGCCAGGCTCGGAGCGGTCGGACTTCGTTTTACTCGTTGGACGGATCAATATTCCGGCGGACGGTCAGCCGATACGCCACACCCGAACTGCATGTGCATGAGAGATTTTTCTTCAATCCTGTTTCGCTATTTCTTGGCACTCGTCCTGGCTATTTATTTGCCCGGCTGCGCGTTGCCGCTCGGCCCGCATGCGAGTGTTACGCGCGATCGAGCTTTCATTTCCCATTGGCCGGCCGCTCGGGATTCAGGCGAACTACGCCTCGCCGTCAAGGATCTCATCGACATGCGGGGTGAGGTCACGACAGCGGGATCAAGCTATCTGGCGCACAATTCTCCGCCTGCGCGGCATGATGCGAAGCTCCTGCAATCCGCTCGACGCCCCGGCGTGAAGATTGTTGGCAAAACGAATCTCACCGAATTCGCCCTGGGCGTGTCGGGCGAGAACGCCTTTTATGGAACACCAATCAATCCGATTGATCGGCACCGTATTCCCGGCGGCTCATCGAGCGGATCAGCGGTGGCTGTCGCGATGGATGAAGCGGACGTGGCCTTTGGATCCGACTCGGCCGGTTCGATCCGCGTTCCCGCGGCTTGTTGCGGCATCCTCGGATTGAAAACAACCTTTGGGCTGGTGTCCCTCAAGGGAGTAATTCCGCTGTCTCCACACATGGATACGATCGGGCCGATGGCAAAAGATGTGGAGCATCTGGCGGAGGGGATGGAACTGCTGGAGCCGGGATTTTCAGCGCGTTATGAAGCGGCGAAGGCAAGCAAACCTTCCGCAAAGGGACTAACGATTGGACGGTTTTATGTCGCTGGGACGGATCCGAAAATCGAACAGGCGATCGACGATGCGCTGCACGCGGCTGGTTTTCGAGTCGTCCGCCTTGACGACCGTTTTAGAGATGGGTGGGATCGGGCGCAGTCAAGCGGGAGGACCATCGCGATCGCCGATGGCTATTTGAGCGATCGCAAATATTTGGGAAAACCGGGGGTCGACCTAACAACCCAGGCGACGATCCGATTGGGCGAGGTGGAACACGGTCTAGGCTACCGGAGCGCGTTGGACGGACGGCGCGCCTGGCGGCGGGAGTTGCGGCGCGTCTTCGACAAAGTCGATTTTGTTGCGTTGCCGATTATGAAATCGTTGCCGCCGCACAAATTTCTCTTTGAGCGATCTGCGCTCTTTGAAAATCGCGTGTTGGGCTTACAGAATACTGTGGCCGTGAACTATGCTGGCAATCCCGCGATCGCGATTCCGATTCCATATCCGGATCGGCATTTTCCCGTTACGAGTTTGCAGCTGATTGGGCCGAACCGGAGCGAAGCGGGTCTTGTGAATGCTGCGCGACTAGTCACCGCAAAGGCGCCGATCCAGTTGCAAAGACACCGCCGCTGACCAGACTGTCGCGGCCAAGATCGTGACGAACCCCGAACCAATTTGATGATGCGCATACCGAGTCCGGCACTTTCTCGCAGTTTCATTTTGCTTTTCGCGCTGGGCGTTTTTGGCGCAGCGGCCCGAGGACAAAATGTGGCCGACCTGATGGCAAAGGGCGACCAATTCGACCAGCAGCTCAAAGCCAAGGAAGCGCTTGAGTGTTATCTGCCGGCAAACAAAATCGAGCCGGACAACGTCGGACTTCTCATTCGCATCGCCCGGCAATACCGCCATCTCATGAGCGACGCCTCGGCGAAAAGCGAAAAACTTCGGCTCGGAAATGTTTCTCTCGAGTATGCGCAGCGCGCCGCCAAGCTCGCTCCGAAGAATGCCGAGGCGCAGCTTTCTCCGGCCATTAGCTACGGGAAGATGCTTCCCTACATGTCGAGCAAGGACCAGGTCACCACCTCGCCGCTGATCAAGGCTGCGGTGGATCGAACGCTCGCGCTCGACCCGCATAACGACACTGCGTGGCACATCCTCGGGCGCTGGAATCGCGTCCTGGCAGATGTCAGTCTCATAAAACGATTGTTAGCCCAGGCCCTTTACGGCGACCTGCCGCACACGACTGACGAAGAGGCAGAGAAATGTCTTCGCAAAGCGATCGAGATTAATCCCAATCGGCTCATCCATTACATCGAGCTTGGCCGAATCTACGCGCAAATGGGAAAGAACGAGGAGGCGACCAAGTACATCAACAAGGGACTCGCCATGCCCGACAAAGAAAAGGACGATCCTGAAATGAAACAGATCGGGCGCGATACGTTGAAAAAATTGGGGGTGAGCCCGCAATGAGGTCACGGCGCTAACTGACCGGCACGGCCTCTTGATAACCCTGCCATTCGGGCATATCAGCCAGGCCACCGCCCATGAATTGGTGATGCCAGAGTTGTGTCGCAACGACCGCGGTCAAACCCATTTCCACCGACAGCCGCGGCAGCGAACCCGCGCGCAATTCACGAAAACCTTTCCGCCAGCGCGTAACCTCTCCGACGTCGAAGTAGCCCGTCCGCGGAGTGAATCTTCACTCAGGAGTTGGGTCACAAAGGGCGGCTCCGGGTCCATGTGAAAACTGTCGAGCGGCGCGCGAAAGATGACCTTGTGACGTCGCGCGACTGACTTTGGAATCCAGCGTTCCGCGAGCTGCCGGAGAAGATATTTGTCGCGAAACCCACGCAGCTTCCAGCGCGGATGCAGTTTGGCGGTGAAGTCAAAAACGTCTTCATCGAGAAACGGGTAACGAACTTCGACCGAAGAATGCATCGAGACGCGGTCGCCTTTCGCCTGCAAAAGATGGCCGGCCAAAAGAACGCGCGCTGCGATCCAGACCCCGCGATTCAGCGGCGCCCAGCGTTTCGCTTTTTCGAGAGGAAATCCCAGCTCACCCCAGGGATGACTCTGCTCCATCACTTCAGCCATCGACTTCGAATAAAAACGAAGTTTCGAAATCGCGAGGAGTCCGTAGGAATCAACCCAGGCGTTCGGTCCGCCGATCGAAGCCTCCACGCGCGCACGCCATTCCGGCGGAAAATGCGGCACTTTGTTCAGCCTCAAATAGCTGCTTCGCGCGCAATCGCTCAGATTCAATCCCGGCACGCAATCGAGAAACCCAATCAGCTTGGCCGCCTTGTACCATGGATAACCGACGAGCCATTCGTCAGCGCCTTCGCCGGTGAGGACAACTTTCTGACCATTCGCGTGAACGCGCTCGGCGAGTTTGAGCAAAGCACCGCAGGCAGTGTCGATCACCGGACACTCGGCGGCTTCGATTAATTTGGGATAACTATCGAGCGCTTCGAGATCACCGTAATTTTGAACGATCGGCGGCTTGGCTCCGATGTGCCGGGCTGACAAACTCGCCGCGCTCAGCTCATCAAATTCCGGCTCGTTTACCCTGACCGTGTAAGTGTTGATCGCCGGTCCCTTGAGGCGGCAGGCGAGCGCGAGGATCATGCTCGAATCCACACCTCCAGACAGGTAGGAACCGACCGGCACATCCGCGCGCAGACGCTCTTCAACCGCCTGCAAGAGGAGGCGTTCGAACTCATCGAGGAGCGCGGTCGGATTGTCGCCCCATTCCTCTTCGCCCTCCGCCGGAAAATCCATTTCCCAGTAGGCGCGCTCGGTAATGACCGCATTTGCGCCGGAATCGCCCGGGACAATGCGAAGGCAATGTCCGGGCGGCAAAAGCTGCACCCCTTCAAAACAAGTTCGCGGTCCGGGAACGGCCGAGAAAGTAAAGACATGATCGAGTCCCCTGCGATCGGGGCGCGGCGGAACCATCCCGGAAGCGAGCAAGCCCTTGATCTCCGAAGCAAAAAGCAGCCAGTCGCCCTGTCGACTCCAGAACAGAGGCGAGATGCCGAAGCGATCCCGGCCGAGATGCAATTCGCGCCGCCGCTCGTCCCACAAGGCGATGGCAAATTGTCCGCGCAACCGCTCCCACGTCCCTTCCCGGTGATCCTCCCAGAGATGCGGAATGATTTCCGTATCGCAGTGCGTGCGGAAGCGATGGCCTTGCCTAACGAGCTCCTCGCGGCGTTCGACGTAATCGAATAGTTCTCCGTTGAAGACAACAAATAGGGAGCGGTCCTCATTCGTCATGGGCTGCTGCCCATCGGCGAGGTCGACAATGCTCAGCCGCCGGGACGCGAGTGAGATTCCCGGTTGCTCAAGAAACCCTTCCTCATCCGGCCCGCGATGGGTCAAGGCGCGTGCCATTCGTTGGACCACGCCGTCAGGCGCGCGGCGTTTTCCCGCCAAATCAATTATTCCGGCAATCCCACACATGAGCTTGAATGAATGAATAACCCCTTCCGACCACCTTTTCGCAGGAGCTTCCCGGTAAGATCGTCTTTGCAGGAAAAAAATTTAATTGGCACCATGGCGCAGCCGGCATTTTGGGTATCGTCTGAGAAAGAAGCAGGGAATGGCCGTCAGGCAAAGTGCTTAGGCGCGAGACATTTTTAAAAAATTCGTCTTAAAGAAACACATGCGGAACCTGTTAGAAACGAATTGATGTTAAGTCAGTGAATGCCTTACCGTCCGGTGCCGTCGAACTTCCTCCGCCCGGTTCGCTGGCTTACTTGACATGTCCACAGCCTGCGCTGATCAATCCGCCCCTGCGGAGCAACGCACAACCATGCAGAAAGAACGAATTGCAATCATTGGAGTTGGCTGCCGATTCCCCGGTGGGGTGAATTGCGTCGATTCGCTTTGGAAGCTTCTCGTCGAAGGTCGTGAAGGCGTTGTCGAAGTGCCACCCGACCGCTGGAATGTCGGGCGATACTACGACGCCGAACCGGGCGTGGCCGGCAAATCGATCGCCCGGCGCGGCGGATTCATTTCGGACATCGATCAATTCGATCCGCAATTTTTTGGCATCTCGCCGCGCGAAGCTCCCTACGTCGATCCGCAACATCGACTTCTGCTCGAGACAGCCTGGGAAGCGATCGAAGACGCGGGGCTCGTGCTCGATCTTGAAAATGGAACCGACCTCGGCGTGTATCGTCGGCATTTCGCATAACGATTACCAGGGAATCCAAAGCACCCCATTTGATCACTTCAGTATTAGTCCCCACACTCCCACCGGAAGTGCGCACAGCGTTGCCGCAAATCGCATTTCTTATTGCCTGAATCTGCGCGGCCCGAGCGTCGCGATGGACACCGCCTGTTCCTCTGCGCTGACTGCCGTTCATGCCGCGTGCGAACACATCTGGGCAGGACGCGGTGATGCCGCGCTGGCGGGTGGAGTGACGGTCATGATTTCGCCGGGCGGATTTATTGGATTCTCGCAGGCGGCGATGCTTTCCCCGGAGGGCCGTTGCGCTGCTTTTGATGCTTCGGCGAGCGGATTCGTCCGCGGCGAAGGCGCCGGCATGGTGTTGTTAAAACGACTTTCACTGGCGCTCGCGGATGGCGACCCGATCCAAGGGGTTATCCTTGGGACCGCGATCAACCAGGACGGACATACCAACGGCATCTCGCTGCCCAGCCCGGAAGCGCAGACACGCTTGGTCCAGGATGCTTGCAAAGATGCCGGGATTGCGCCGGAGGCGATTGGCTTTGTCGAAGCTCACGGCACCGGCACCGCCGTCGGTGATCCGATCGAAGCGAATGCGCTTGCGGAAGCTCTTTGCGGCAACCGGTCGGCCGATGCGCCCCTCCCGATTGGCTCGATCAAAACCAATCTTGGTCACCTGGAAACTGCGGCGGGTGTGGCGGGTCTGCTCAAGGCAATGCTGGTCCTCAAGTACGGCCAAATCCCGCCCAGCCTCCATTTCGAAACACCAAATCCGCATATTGATTTTGAAAAGCTCAAGTTGCGGGTGCCGACGAGACTCGAGCCATTTCCAAATGGCACGGGCGAGCGCATCGCGGGCGTCAACTCCTTCGGCTTCGGCGGCGCCAACGCCCACGTGATTCTCGCTGCGCCCCCACATCATCATCCGACAAAAGCGTCAACGATTCCTGCCAACCGGCCATGGCCAGTGATGCTTTCTGCGCGTTCGGAAAAATCTCTCCAATCTTCTGCGGCCAAACTGAGCGCGTGGGTCAAGGAACATGCCAATGCCAATGGCAGCTCGCCGGTCCTGCCCGATCTCACTTACACGTTGGGAGTGCGACGCAACCACCATCCGCATCGACTTACTATCGTCGCGACGAATTGGACCGAGCTGGCCGTTGAGCTTGATGCGTTCGCGCAAAACGAAGAGACGGCAAAGATTCGCGCTGGGTTTGCAGCTCGCCGCGAGGAACCGCCGCGAATCGCCTTCATCCTGAGCGGGCAAGGTCCGCAATGGTGGGGCATGGGTCGTGAATTGATGCAGCGCGAGCCGGTGTTTCGCGAGGCGATTGAACGCTGCGACAAGGCTCTCCGTCCCTGGACGCGCTTCTCGCTTCTCGAGGAGCTCGCCCGCACCGAAGAGACCACCCAGATGCAGCGGACGGAAGTCGGACAACCGGCTATTTTCGCCATGCAAGTGGCGCTTGCAGAGCTTTGGAAATCGTGGGGCGTTGAACCTTCCGCCGTCGTTGGGCACAGCGTCGGTGAGATCGCCGCCGCTTGTATCGCTGGAATTTTCTCTCTCGAAGAAGCGGCCCGGATCATCGCGCTGCGCGCGCGTCTCATGGAAGAATGCGGACGCGGCGAAGGGACAATGCTCGCGGTCGGCCTCCCTGAGGAGGAAGCTGTCACACTCATCGCGCGGCATGATCGGACGGTCACGATTTCCGCCATCAACGGGCCGCGTTCGATCACACTCTCGGGTCCGCGAGTTTCGCTTCAGGCGATTGCTGCCGAGTTGGAGGAACGAGGCGCGTTCGCGCGGCCGGTGCGAGTCGATCATCCATTTCATCATCCGCTCATGCGACCCGCGGCCGATGCCTTGGAGGCGGCGCTCGCCGACCTGAATCCACAACCGGAAGCGATTCCGTTTTTCAGCACCGTCACCGGAGATCGTTACGCCGGCGAATCATGCGACGCTGCCTACTGGGCACGCGGAATTCGCGAGCCGGTGCGCTTTGCTTCGGCGGTCGGCGCGCTCGCGGATTTCGGCGCTGATTTGTGGCTCGAACTCAATGCCCATCCCGCCCTCGCGCATTCGACTCTGGAATGTCTGGCCGCGCGCGGCAGCAAAGTCCCCGTTGTTTCTTCGGTTCGACGCGAACGCGAATTGGAATCCATTCTTGAAACAGCGATGGATCTGCATCGCGCTGGCGTCTCGCTCGATTTTTCTTCGATGACGCCTTCCCGGCATCTGCTTCCCCTGCCCGCTTATGCGTGGGAGAAGGCTCGCTGGTGGAACGAGTCGAGCGATGCGCGCGATGGCCGCCTCGCTCCCGGCGGTCGCGGCCTGTTCGATGTCCGGCTGCCAGGTGCGATGCCCACCTGGATTGTCCGGCTCGATGCGCGGCACATGGCTTTCCTGAAAGATCACAAAGTCGAAAACCATTTGATCTTTCCGGCGGCCGCCTTTGTCGAGATGGCGCTCGAAGCGGGTGTGCATTTGTTCGAAGGGCGTCCGTTTGTCGTGGAAGACTTCGAAATTCGAAAGCCGCTCATCCTTCCCGATCCGCCCTCCGGTGTGCAGATCGAGTTTTCCTACTCGCCTAACGAACGAACTTTTTCGATCCAGAGTCGATTCGAGCAAAGTGTAAGCTGGTCGCTCCATGTCGTCGGCTCGCTGCGGAGCGAGCGCACGGAATCCGCCTTCGCTAGCTTCCAAGTGGGAGCAGCCTTGCGCCGCAGAAGCCGTCGCGGTTGACGATTTTTATCGGCACATGAGCGATCTCGGTCTGCGTTACGGTGAGGAATTCCGACCGGTTCGTGAACTCTCCGCGGGCGCCGGCCGGTCCGCCGGACGCGTCGCGTTGTCCGATGCAATCGCGAAGCGCGCGGATGAATATGCGCTCCATCCTGTCTTGTTCGATGGTGCGCTCCAGGTTTTTTCGGCTGGCGCGGCAACAGTCGAAGATCGTCAGGCGCGGATGAAATTGCCGGTGCGTTTTGCGCGCATTCTCTTCCTCGGTTCACCGGGCGCCGCCAGCCGGGTTCGAGCTGAGGTGCGCGAGTTTAGCGATGACTTTCTCGAAGGCGACATCGCGCTTTATGACGAGGAAGGAAAACCGTGCGTGTTGGTCGACGGATTCCGGGCGATCAGCCTTTCCGGCGCGGGTCGCTCTGCCACAGGCGGCGGCACGCGCGATTTGACCTACCAGGTTGCGTGGGAACGCACGCCTAACGACTCGAGCAAGCCTTTGCGGCCGCTGCCGCTGGCTCAATTGCATGCCGCCGCCGAAAGCGCATTGGATCAAGTCGTCGCTATCCGCGGTTGCACCGCACTCGAGGCCGCGCTTTGCGCTGCCGATGATTTGGCCGCCGCGCAACTGGCGCGGGGGCTATGCGACATGGGTGTAACTCGGGGCACATCTTTTGACGCGACCACCCTGCGGATAGCGCCATCAATGCGTCCCGTCTTCGAGCGATTGATGAACGGGCTCGTTAGGCACAAGCTGCTCGAGAAAAAGGGAACGGGCTGGGAAGCTTCGCCAGATTTTTCTGAAGCGGCGAAGTCTGCTGAGAAGATTCTTCGTCACTTTATCGAGAAGCATCCCGGGCATCTTCCCGAAGCGTTGCTCTGCGAAGGAAATTGCGCGGAACTCCGAGCGATTTTGCGCGGCGAAAAAGATGCGGTGCAGGTTCTGTTCTCCGGCATCGGCCCAGAACTATTGGACCACTTCTATGGCGATGGTCTCTTCACCAGCCACTGGGTCGCGGCCATCGCTGCGGCCGTCAGCACGGCCGGGCGCAGTTTGCCCGAAGGTCGCGGTCTGCGGATTCTGGAGATCGGCGCCGGAACTGGCGGCCTGGCTTCGCAAGTCCTCCCACTCCTCGAGCGGGGTTTGCATTCCTACATCTTCAGCGATGTCTCGGCCGGGTTTTTCTCGGCCGCGGCGCAAAAGCTGGCGGCGTTTCCGGAAGTGGAGTTCAAGATTTTCGATCTCGAAAAGCCTGGCGTCGATCAACAACTCGTCGCGAACTCATTCGACTTCATTATCGGCACCAACGTTTTGCACGCGGTCAGCGACGTGCGCGCGGCCTTGCGCAACCTCCATGGCCTGCTCGCGCCCGGCGGAAGTCTCATCTTCATGGACACGGCGACGCCGCAGCTCTGGACCGAAACGGTCTTTGGCCTAACGAGCGGTTGGTGGCGTTTCACCGATCGCGATCTGCGTCCGGAACAACCGCTCTTGCAAAGAGCGCAATGGGAAGCGGTCTTGCAGGAGACCGGTTTTGTTGAGACGACTTCGCTTCCCGGTTTGATTGGTCCGACCGGCGGCGAAGGTCAGATCGGTCTGTTGGCGCGAAAGTCTGATGAGGACGCGTCGAGCGCAGTGGAAGTCCGGATCGAGGTGCCGGAAGAAAAATCCTGGCTCGTTTTTGCGGACGACTCCGGGCTTGGTGATGGGTTGATCTCGCGCTTGCGAAAACTTGGCGCTCGCTGCCGCGTCGTTAGGCAGGGAAATGATTTTGACGTTCGATGACCAGGATGCCTTTTCTTTGCGGCCGGCAGTGCTGGAAGATTGGAAAAAGCTCGTCGCCGCCTGCGCGGATTCCGCACCGGAGCGGATTGTTTATCTCTGGAGTCTCGACGCGCAGATGTCCGAGATGGCGACCAACCTGGATGCCCTTCTCCATTTCACCCAGGCGCTCGAATCTGCTCCGCCTGCTAACAAGCTGCGCCTCGATTTGGTAACGCGAAATGCTCAGCCCGCCGGCCGCGACCTCCAACCGACCGCGGTCGCACAAGCTCCGGGGATTGGACTGATCCGCGTCATCTTGAATGAGTATTCTAATCTCTGCTGGCGATCGGTCGATCTTCCGCCGGGCGCGTCCACAACCGATGCGACCTCGCTCTGGAATGAGTTGTCTCGCAAAGACGAGGAACGCGAAGTCGTGCTACGCGGCGAAGCTCGTTATGTTCGGCGTCTCGATCGCGGCCGACCGCGGCCCGAGCAATGGCTCGATCCAGCTTTGCCGCTGCGTCTCGAATCTCGCGAACGCGGTCACCTCGATACGCTTCGCTTTGCGCCGTTTGAACTTCCGCAGTGCGAGCCGGGACAAGTCCTGATCGAAGTCAAAGCCGCGGGCATGAATTTCCGTGACGTGCTTAAGGCGCTCGCTCTTTATCCCGGCGACGCTCCGGATGCGCGAATTTTTGGCGATGAAGTTGCCGGTGTCGTTAGGGCAGTGGGTTCTGACGTCACCCACGTCGTCCCGGGAGATGAAGTGTTCGGGCTCGCGGTCTTCGGTCTTGCCACCCACGCGATCGCGCGCGCGGGCGACGTCCGAAGCATCCCCGCGGGACTCACCTTTGAAGCCGCTGCCACTTTGCCGGTTGTATTCATGACCGCGTGGCATGCGCTGCAAAACGTCGCCCGCTTGCGCAAAGGGCGAACGCGTTCTCGTGCATGCCGGCGCGGGCGGAGTCGGAATGGCGGCGATCCAGATTGCGCGGCATCTCGGAGCGGAGGTGATCGCCAGCGCCGGCAGCCCAGGCAAACGGGCATTGCTCAAGACGCTCGGCGTTGAACACGTGATCGACTCGCGTCGCGGCGATTTTGCCGAGGCCGTGCTGGACTTGACCGCTGGTAAGGGAGTCGACGTTGTCCTGAACGCACTGGCCGGCGAGGCGATTCCAATGGGCCTTTCGTGTCTCGCTGAGTTCGGTCGCTTTATCGAAATCGGGAAGCGCGATATCTATCAGAACGCGCGCATCCCGCTGCGCCCGCTGCGCAACAACGCCTCGTTCCATGTCGTCGCGATGGACGCAGTCTTTCATGGCGACGAAGAATTGACCCGCCGGATGTTGGAGGAAGTTTCGACGCTGGTCGAAGAGGGAGTGTTACGGCCATTCCCCTTCCGCGCCTTCCCCGCGAGCCGAATCGATTCAGCTTTCCGGCTCATGGCCGGCGGAAAGCATATCGGCAAAGTGGTCGTTGCTTTCCCCACCCCATTCGTTCCGCGACGCGGCGAATTGCCGGGACCGGGATTCGAGGTGAAATCGGATGGGACTTATCTCATTACCGGCGCTTTTGGAGGTTATGGGAAGGTTCTGGCCCGATGGCTGGTTGATTGCGGGGCGCGCCATCTTGTTCTGACAAGTCGGAGCGGCGCAACAAATCCCGAGGCCGAAAAATTCGTCGCGGATCTGGAGGATCGTGGCGTCAAAGTGCGGATCGTCGCCGCAGACGTTGGCGCGCCTAACGATGTCCGCCGGCTCTTCACGGAGATCAAGCGCGGGAAGCAGCCATTGCGCGGTGTCTTTCATCTCGCGATGGTGATTGACGACACACCGCTCACTTCGCTCACGTCCGAACGAATGCGCAATGTGCTTGGACCAAAGGCAGAGGGAGCATGGCTGCTCCACGAGGCAACTCGGAAAATGGATCTCGATTGTTTCGTCATGTTCTCTTCCGTCTCGAGCATTTTTGGCAATCCCGCTCAGGGAAATTACAGCGCGGCGAATGCCTTCATCGACAGTTTGGCGCACCATCGTCAGGCGCTGGGTCTGCCGGCGTTGACAGTGAACTGGGGCGTGCTTGGCGGCGAAGGCTACGTCGCGCGCAACGAGCGCGTGGCCGAATTTCTGGCGCGCCAGGGAACGATGGCCATTTCTCCGACTGAAGCGATGTCGCTCCTCGAGTCGTTTCTTCGCGCGGGAAGCGCGCAGGCGATTGCCATTCGGGTCGATTGGTCGAAATGGCGCCAGTTTTTCAGAGGCATGCAGGCGAATCCTCTTCTCGAGCGAATCTTCGCTTCGCTCGGGAAGCGAGGAATCAACTGGCGCGACGAAAGATTGGCGGAGCCGGATCGACGCGGCGGCGCCCGCCGAAAAACAGGCCGTAATTTCTCAGGCCGTGCGGGAAGCGGTCGGATCGGTCTTGCGCGTTAAGCCGGATAGCCTGCGTGACGATCAGCCGCTGACAGATCTTGGGCTGGATTCGTTGATGGGAGTTGAGATCGAAAGTTCGCTCGAAGCGGCGATCGGCGTCGCCTTGCCGCCGACCAGTTTGGTGCGAGCGCGCACCATCGGTCAGATCGCTTTGTTGATCGCCAACCATATTGGAGGCGCCACACCCGGTGCCGTGGCAGAGCCCGCCCCAGTTGCGGCAACCGCGGAATCCGCCAGCGCGGTCGATCTCGATGCGATCTCCGACGAGGAGATCGAGCGTCTGCTGGGCAGTGAAACCCACGCTCCGGAGACTGAGGCGATTGGAGGAGCGGAGCGTTAGCGCCCGCCGCGTGCAATCGCGATGCCGGCTGATCAGCGTGTCCGCCTTAAGCAATGGCTCGAAAGTGGTGAAGCGCAGCTCCATCCGCTGACCTTCCCGCAACGCGAGCTGTGGGAAACCTCGCCGGTTCCACCAGAGGATAACGCCAATTACATCTGCTGCCTGATTGAGGTGCGCGGGCCTTTGACCGAACGCGACTGCCGCGCGGCAATCCAACGCGTGGTCGATCGTCAGGACGTTCTGCGTCTTTCGATTCTTCCCGGGAAGGAACGGCCGCTGCAAATGATTCGAAGTAATTTCGGAGCCAATTTTGAATATCGCGAGTTGGCGTCGGGGCAGGCGCGCCCGGAAGCGATTGAAGAATCGATCGCCGAAATTTTCCGCAAACCATTCGATCTGGTGCAGGGACCACTTTATCGGGTGGTCGATTTATGCACGGCCCCGAACCAGCATGTGCTGGTCTTCGCCATTCACCATGCGATTGCTGACGGCTGGAGCCTGGGTGTTTTCGTGCAAGACCTGATTGCCGCCTACATCGAGGAAATCATGGGCTCATCCCGACCTCTGCCGCCGCTGCCGCAAAACTACGTCGAGTGGGGCGCAGCCGAGCGCGCCTTTTGGCAACCGGCGGCGTTGGAGGAGCGGATTGATTTTTGGAAAACCAATCTGAAGGGATCGCGTCGAATCTGGAACGTCCCGATCCCGCCGGGAACGCCGCGGCGATGGCTCGCAAAAATCTCCCGCCACTCTGGCCGACGAGACGCGGGAACTTGCGCGTCGCACTGGCATCACATTCTTCAACGCGCTGCTCGGGGCTTTCCAAATCGCGTTTTTTGAATGGAGCGGATGCGCCGATCTCGTTGTCGGAACGCCGGTCGCCACATCGCGACGAAACAGAGCTCGCATGAGACCATGGGATATTATTCCGGAATTGTCCCCCTGCGCGGGCAGCTCGATTCGACCCGTCCCGCGCTCGATCATCTTACAAGCGGGAAATCGCCTAACGAATGATGCATTTGCGAACGCCATGCCCTTCGTTGAGCTGGCGAGCGTTCTCGGTGAAAAATCTGCGCCCGGATACAACCCGATATTCGAAGTAAGGTTTGCCTTGCAAAACCATCCTGTTCCCGAGGTTTCGTTGCCGGATCTTTCCGCGCGTCTGAGCATGCGCTCGACGGGCACCGCCGCGCCTCCAGCTTGCCTGCGAAATTACCGAGCAGCGCGACGGCCTGGAGGTGGCGTGGCTTTTTCGGGAGAATCTTTTTTCACAACGTGACATCGAAGGTCTCGATGGCATATTTCAGCGGGTTCTGGCCGGTCTCTGCCGTTCGCCGGAATCCCCGATTTCCCAGCTCCTCAATCGACTTCCATGAAAGCTGTCTCGATCACAGACGAATTTAGCGAAGCCCACGAACCGCACTGGGTGTTGAAGAGCGCATTTCAGCTCCTCGTCTTCGGGCTGGTTTTCACGGAAGTGATGCTCGCCCTCGCGGTCAGACATCATTTCATCTGGGTGGCGGTCCTGCTCGTGATTGTGACTGCTCACTTGATGCACGGCACTTTGATCGGCCTGCATGAAGCTGCTCATGGCCTGCTCCGCAACAACCGCAACTTCAATGAATTCGATGGAGTTGTGATCGGCACGCTCAGCCTGATGAGCTTCAGCCTCTATCGCGTCGTCCATCAAACCCATCATGCCTATCTCGCGACCGAGCGAGACTACGAGTTTTGGCCGCTCTCGCGGCCGACTGTTCCGCGCTGGAAGAGATGCCTGGCCGCATTTTGTGAACTCAATTTGGGACTGTTTTTTACCTCGTTCGTTTTTCTGCGCGCGTTTCTTCTTATCGCCCTCACCCGTCCGGAGCAAACGCGTCCGCCGACGAATCTGGGCGGAATTGGCGCTTCACGGTCGTGACTTGGACTCTCATCATCTGGGGCGTCGCAGCCTTTGATCTGTGGAAATATTTCATCTGGATGTACCTCGCCCCGGCGATGGTTGGCGGCGAACCTGCAAAGCTGGCGGAAATATATCGAGCATGTCGGAATGACGGGAGACACGGTCAATGGTTCGACCCGCAGTATTGTGGCGAAGAGCTGGCTCGGGCGGCTGATGGCGTTCAGTCTTTTGCACGAGCCGTTTCACGGAGTTCATCATCAACGCGCCGGATTGCCGCATTCCGTCCTTCCCCAGTTCGCGGAAAAGTTGGAACCGAAAGCGCCCGGCGAGCGACGGCCTTATCCCAGTTATCGCAATGCGTTGGTCGACCTCTTGCGGTCTCTGGCCGATCCACGGGTCGGGCCGCAATGGCGTGCGGCTGAGTCGATTAGCTAACATTTAGGGCCGCTCAGCCCGCGGCAAAAGATCTGGCTAAAGGGGTCCAAACCAGCGCTCTGCGCCGAATCCTTTGGTATGAAGACTAACACCTATAAAATCGGCGCAGCCCTCCTCGCCGTAGGAATTAGTGTCTGTTGCACAGAAGCGCGCGCACAGACGACCACCACCGTTACGACAACCAGAGGTGCGTTCACCGAGTTTGTTCCAGGCTCCGAAACGCTCGTCGTGCGCAGCTGACGCGAACCCGGCTCCGATGCGCTACGTTGTGACCAAGCAGACGACCATCGTGGACGAGTCCGGCACTCCAGTTCTGGTCAATCAGATCGCACCCGGGAGCCCGCTTTCAGTGGAATACACAACCGCGGGCGATCGTCTCGTCGCCTCGCGCATTGTGGTCCAACATGCCCCGGTGGCTGCCTCCGCTCCCGGAGTGGTAGAACGCAGCACGACTACGACCACCACCACTCGCCCTCTCACTCATGACGAGAGTAGGACAAGAGAAGCGAAGAGCAGCAAAGAACAGATCGAAAAGCGCAAAGACGCTTTGGATAAGGCCAAGGACGCGCTCGACGACGACGACGACGATTAAATCCCAGTCGCAGAGAATCTATTGCGCTGGCAGTTTCCCCGACGGACTTAGTCCTAAATTGATGAATCCGTCCGCTGCCAGCGCTATACCTCTTCTCCAGGCAAAGAGCTCTCGCCGCGAATTTGACGACGGCCACGTCAGGGCGCTGCGCGGCGTCAGTTTTTCAATTCAGGAAGGCGAATTTGTCGCGATCACCGGGCCGAGCGGCTGCGGCAAATCGACCTTGCTGCAATTGCTCGGCGCGCTCGATCGTCCAACCGCGGGCGACCTTCTCTATCGCGGGGAATCGGTTCCGAATCACCCGCATCCCGCGTCGTATCGTGCTTCCGAGATCGGTTTTATTTTCCAGGCCTTTCATCTCTTGCCGACTTTCACCGCGCTCGAGAACGTGCAGATCCCGATGTTTGAAAGTGCGCGCTCCCGTTCCGAACGACGCGAGCGCGCTCTTGACTTGCTAAAGTTGGTCGGTCTCGAAAAGCGACTCGATCATTTCCCTTCCAAGCTCTCCGGCGGCGAGCGTCAGCGCGTCGCGATTGCGCGCAGCCTCGCCAATGAGCCATCGCTCCTGCTCGCCGACGAACCGACCGGCAACCTCGACAGCGAAAATGCTCACGCCATCCTCAATCTCATCATTCGCCTCCAACAAGAGCAGGGTCGCACCTTGGTGCTGGTGACGCATGATCCGTCCATTGCGCGAAGCGCGCGGGACGGATTCTGCGCATGAAGGACGGCCAAATCGTATCCGACCAGACCACGGCGAGCAAAGAGGCACAACCGATCATGACTTTCTTTACTGTTGTTCTGCGCGGCCTTCTCCGGCGCCCAGTCCGCACGGGTTTGACGCTGGTCGGCATATCCATCGGCATCGCGGCTGTCGTGGCCCTGGTTGGGATTGCTTCTGGCTATGAGAAAAGCATAGACAAGCAGCTGGACGCCATCGGCGTCGATATCGTGGTCAGCAACATGAGCGGCGGGTTCATGCCCAAGGTTTTTGACGAGTCACTTGAAGCCCGGATTGCAAAGCTGCCAGGAGTGGCTAAAACCACCTCCGTTCTGATGGAAATGCAAAGCATCGAAGATGCGCCGATGATGATGGTCTCCGGCCGGGAGTGGGGCGGGTTCGCCTGGGAAAAGCTTAATCTGATGGAAGGCCGGATGCCCGGTGATGGCGCGGAACGCGCATTGGTCCTGGGTCGAATGGCGGCGGAAGTGCTGAAGAAAAAGGTCGGTGACACGGTCCAGATCGAGGCCGACGAACTGCCTGTAGTCGGAATTGTAGACGGCCGATCCGTCGTGGAGAACGGAGCCATCATGCTTTCCCTCAAGGTGCTTCAGGATGTCACCGACAACCAGGGCAAGGCGAACTTCGTTGACGTCCGCGTCACCCCCAACAGCACGAAGGAAGACGTGAGCCGGCTCTGTCAACGGATCAAGGGAATCTTCCCGGAAGGCCGAGCTTTGGTGGCCGGTGAAGTGGTCTCCAACAGCCAGGGATTCCGCATCGCGAGGGCCATGAGCTGGAGCACCTCGCTTCTCGCCATCATCGTCGGGGTCCTTGGCGTGATGAACACGATGCTGATGACCGTGTTCGAGCGCACTCATGAAATCGGCATCCTGCTGGCCGTGGGATGGACACGTCGGCGGATTGTTTACATGGTTCTGTGCGAGTCCGCCCTGCTGGGCCTGCTCGGCGGTCTGGTCGGCGTAAGTCTGGGAGCCATCGGCGTCCAGATATTGGAGCACACGACTGGTATCCGCGGTCTGCTGGAGCCTAATCTCAGCCCAAAACTCCTGCTCACCGCCGTGGCCATCGCTGTCGTGGTCGGCGTGGTCAGCGGGTTGTATCCTGCGTGGCGCGGTTCGCGACTGACTCCCAGTCTCGCGTTGCAAGCAGGATAGACCCGCGCAAAACAAATCTGTTCCGCGAACCTGTTTGTGCACACTTTTCATCCATGAAGATTCTTTTCCTGCCCACCGTTACGATCGCGGCACTCTGTCTCGGCTCGCTCCACGCCACCGAACCCGCGCCGCCTGCGCATGTCGGCCGAAGAACTCGCCCAAAAGATCGACGCGGCCGGTGAAGGAAGCGCGCTGATTCGCACTCAGCTGGAGGTCCGATTAACGGAGGGCGGCAGACACGTCATGCAGCTGCAAATCAAGCAGCGCCGCACGAAGACGGCGACCGATCTGGCCTACCGGATTCTTTGGCCTAACGATCGCAGAGACGAGGTCGTCATTCTCCATCAGGATGCGGGGAGCGCCCCGCGCGGCTCGATCGTCATTCCGCATCAACCCGTTCGTGCGCTTCGAGCCTGCGCGAATGAACGAAGCACTTTTCGATAGCGACCTCTCCTATCAGGATGCGATCGAAAATGTTTACGCATGGAAGAAGCAGGCGATTGTCGGGTCGGAATCAGTCAGAGGAACTGCCTGCCAGATTCTTGAATCGAAACCGGACGCTCCTTCCGATTCTATTTACGCCAGAGTGCGGAGCTGGATTGATCCTGTTCGCCTCGTCCCGCTGCGCCTTGAGAAATATTCAGCCTCCGGTGACCTCGTGCGCCGGATTGATATCACTCGCCTCTCGCGGGATGAAAAGGGCCGCTCGATCCCAGCAACCGTAGTTGTGCATGGTCCGCGCAAGAACACCGTCACAGAATTCAACGGCGCGCGGATTGATACGGACAAGACGTTCAGTGACGCCGATTTCACCCCGGCGAACGCTCTCCGTTGATCGAGCCGAATTTTGCCTAACGATTTTGACCGCGCTTTCGACGATCCGCGCCCGCATTAAGCAGCTCCGCCTCGGATAGCCGGGGGCCGACCAACTCCAGGCTTGTAAGCGGAACCTTCCCACCCTGCAGTGGGACCGGAACCGCCAGCGCTGGGTTGCCCGCGAAATTGACCGCGACCGTATTTTGCAAGTTGAGCACCACCGCTTCGAGCACGCCGATTCTAAAATTCGGCGGAATGGCCGGAGGCGTCGTTTGTAGGGTCGGCAAAGCAATAAAGTCCACCTTTTTGAAAACGTCGCGGAGCGTCTGCTGCCAGGCGCTTTGCCGCGCTATTAAATCCCGGTAACTCGTTGAATAGGTTACCTGACCCACACGAATGGCTGACTTCGTTCGAGCCGTCACACCGACGGCGAAACGAAAACGCTGGTCACTCATCCACGCCCCGGCGGCTGCGATCGCATTTCCGTCGCTTTTTGCCTGAATCCATTTCTGACGCAGGCTGTCATCCAGCGGGACGACCTGGAACCCCGCTTGCGCAAGCGCGTTATCGACCGCCTGATCGATGATTGGGTCCGTCCCTTTCAACCTGAGGCGTCCGACTCGAATGCTTTTGCCTGTGGGTTTGGCTGCCTTCGCCGCAGCATACTTGGCGGCGAATCCTTCTTGCAGCAGCTCCATTCCAAGCACGGTATGAGCGATGTCCTTGCCCATCGGACCGACCGTATCAAGGTGCTCAGGCTCGATCGGGTAAACGCCCTCGACCGAAACCAAGCCGTGAGTTGTCTTCAGACCAACGACGCCGCAACACGCCGCCGGGACACGAATGGAACCCGCCGTGTCGGTCCCGAAAGCCACGTCAGCCCAGCCATTGGCGACCGCGACTGCTGAGCCCGACGAAGATCCACCTGGAATGAGCTTTGGATTCTGCGGATTTTTGGCCGTCCCGAAATACTCATTGAAGCCGGAAGGCGTAACAGCGAACTCCGTCATATTTGTCTTCCCGACAATCTGAACGTTGCGTCGACGCGCGATCGTTAGGCAAGGCGCATCTTTTTCGGCGGGGGAATGCTTCTTCAGGAAATATTCCGACCCGGCGGTCGTTACGACACCCTTCACGTCAATGTTGTCCTTAACCGCGAGTCTTAGCTTGTCGCTCTGAGGATCGGGCGGCCAATACGTGATGAAAGCGCGATCGCCCGGAAGTTTCTTGTTGAAGCGAGGCAGGAACGAACAACCGCTGCAAAGGACGATTGAAGCCAGCGCAATTAGGAACCAGCCGAGAGTAACACGGCGAAGGCCGTTCATGGGGCAAGCTATCTTCCGCCTCCAAAAAGCAAAGCGTTTTCACCGTTGTCGCGCAGCCTGTCCCAAAAGAACTGTCATGTTGAGCGAAGCGAAACATCTCTGACTGATTCTCGATCCCCCTCCAAGGCAGCGTGTTTCCGGAAAACTTGTGATTCCGATCGCGCGGTCCCGTGAGAAGAATCTCCGATGTTTTCCGGCCCCTAGGCTTCGTCACATTAGAACTTATGCGGACGCAAGTCCGCTGCGCCTAATTCCCTCCGCCGGTGGGTGCCTGAACTTCGGCCGCTGAACTATTTATCTTTGCATTTTCTGTAGTTCAGCTAGGCTCAGGCACCTGTAAATTGCATTCAATTGCATCTATGAACCTTCGCGCCTGCGCCTTTCTCCTTTGCGCCGCCTTTCTTCTCGGCAGCCTGGCCAATAGCGCCCGGGCTCAGAATCATAATGTCCACACTTCGTGGCTCTGGCACCTCCACCAACCCATCTACTGGCCCGATAAGCGCGCGGCCAATGACCATTATGAAAACGCCTGGGACAGCATTCAGGCCCAAAACGCCGGACGCCCCGAGCCTAACGAGGCCCTGGCACCAGTCTTTTCTCTCCCCGACCGCCTAAACGCTTATCAACAGCAGCCGCGCAATACCCTCGCCGCGATCGGAAATTTCTTAAACTCCGGGGCGCAAGTCAATATGTCGGGCGCGCTCATGGAAAATGTGCAGAGCCTGGCGGCAGCGGGCCAATTCGGCTATTCCGGCACCTGGTATCAATGGAACAAAGAGGCTCGGGGTTGGACGACGACAGGCGGCAAGCCGCGCATGGACCTGGTCAATTTCACCTATCATCACGCGATGGCGGCGCTGGTCAGCGATGCCACCCTGCTCATGGAACTCCAAATCCATCAGCGGCAGATGGAAATCTTCTGGGGAACGAGCCCCTCTGTCTCGCGTGGCTATTTCCCGACCGAGAACTGCTTTTCCGAACGGATGATTCCAGTCTTAAAGCAAGTGGGCGTCGCCTGGGCGGTGGTGGCGAACAATCATCTTGCGCGCAGCTGCCCGGACATGCCGCTTGCGCTCGGGTCGGGCGGCGAAAATTGCGACATCCCTAACAAGGCCGATCAACTGAATCCGGCTCAAGGCGCCAGTAACTATCAGCGGCTAACGCATTGATCGAGGCTGCGCACCTTCGGCGGCCATGCCCTTCAGCTTCCAGGTCCATACTGCCCGCCAGGTGGATCCGGCGACAGGCGTGGCGTCGACTATCACGATCGTTCCGGCAGAGCAGGCGATGGGCTGGAAGGATAGCTACAGTGGATGGGATGTTGGATTGATCGGCCCGATTGCGGCCCGGAACAATCCAAGCAAGCCGGCCCTCGTGCTTCTGGCACACGATGGCGATAATGCCTGGAGCGGGGGCAATTCCTACTACAATGAGTGGGTGCCGCAATTCACTTCCGCGGCCAGTGGCAACGGTTATGAGCCAAGCACGGTCGAGCAGTTCCTAAAGGATTGGCCGGCTGACCCGAACGACGTCGTGCACGTCGAGGACGGCGGCTGGGTCTATGCCGACAGCGACTTCGGATCGCCCAGCTTCATCAACTGGAACTGGCCCCCGAGTTACTCTGCCAACGGAAAGAACGTGGTCGATCCGAGCATCGGCACCACCACCAAAGGTGATTACTGGCGAGCGGTCATTGCGACGGAAAATCGGGTGCGCACCGCCCAGCAGATCACGGGGATAACTCCACGGACGGATCAGGTCCGCGATCCATGGAGTTATTCGATGACGCCGAACAGCGTCGAGCTCGCCTGGCATTACTACCTGGGCGGGTTGGATAGCGGATTCCTTTATTACGGCGTGGCGGACCAAATCAAGCGGGCGGGTATTGCCCAGAGCAATGTCGTTCGCGAAATCGACAGCACGGTCAACAATAATCTCTCCCAGGACACGACTAATCCCACGGTCTTTCTTCCGCAGCGGCATCCCTGGAATCCGGGCGCTCAAAACTATGGGGTCCAATACAGTTATCAGTCGTATCACGCCACCCAACACGGATTTTTGGATCTGGACCTATGCCTATGATGCGTCCGGGATGGGCAGTGTGACTCTTAAGTATCGATCGAATGGCGCCGGCGGCGTGCCCAACCGTGACGAATTTAAGACCTATGCGGGCGGACCTGACACAGCCGCATGGCAATCTCTTGCCATGACAAACCGGGTCGTGCCCACACAGATCAGCCCGGCGCCACAGTATTACGCCGACTACTATTATGCCAAGGTAACCGGGTTATCCGACTCCTACGTGGATTATTACGTCACCGCGACCGACACGCGCGGAAACGTCTCTAACTCACCTATACAGCACGTTTATGTCGCACCTGGAGCCGGAGGCACTCCAACACCGACGCCGACGCCGACACCCACGCCTACTCCGACGCCAACCCCTACCCCAACCGCCACGCCTACTCCCACTCCGGCAACAACTCCGATTCCGTTCAATCTTGATGGCCAGGCCGATGCCGCCGGATACCTCGAGAATAGCTCCGGAATGACGATCTACGCGGCGGTTCGCGGGAGCATTCTCTACCTGGCAACCTGGTCTCCCGGAAGCAGCACTGGGCCTAACGATCATTATATCTTCGTGACCGATCAGCTCCTGCCAGCAGCGACGGCTCCTGCGCCCTGGTCAAAGACTGGATTGGTTGCGATCGCCGCGACCAAACCTTTCATCGGCGGCGAAAGCCTGAGTAGCTTTTGCGGCTGGTTCAACGCACCGACCGGGTCGCTCGCTGTGAAATCGGCGACTAGCAGCGGCCAGATGGAGGGAACGATTGATCTGGTCGCGGCCTTCGGAACGGTGCCGCAAACAGTCTACGTCGCCGCTGCCGCCTACGCGACAGCCAATGCAGGCGTTCTCGCAGCTCAGGGCCCGCTCGGTGATGGCAACGGAAATATTGATCCTAACGAGTTTATGCCGCTTCCGATCGTCGCGCTAAGAGACGAGAACGCAGATGGAACTTACGATCGTCTCGATCCAACACTCGGCTTTGTTATTCTTCAAGTCACTCGTTCGAACGGCGTCGCCAGCCTGACGTGGGCGGCGGTCCCCGGGAAAACCTACCAGGTGGAAAGTTGCGACCAGTTAGGCGGCTCCTGGACCTCGCTCAATCCGCCCACGACCGCGGCAGCCGGCCAAACGTCATTGTCGACGACCGACTCATCTGGTTCGTTGATTCGCTTCTATCGGGTGCGCCTGGTAAATCCATAAACGCGTCGGCCGCATCGGATATCGTCGCCTCACGTCCAAAGGGAGGAAATAGTCTTGACATTTGTTCGGCGGCGAAAGCAACTGGAGACATTATGAAATCCTCCATTCTTCGCAACATAGGCCTTGCAACCGTAACTCTCCATTGGTCCAGCGTTCTTAGCCGCGGTCGTTAACCGCCCGCGCAGCTGGCCCATTAGGCTCCGCGTTGCAACGCCATGGCGCCCGTCCAAATCATTCCTTGTTTCCAAAGCTATTGCCGAACGAAGTTTACACGATCGACGATGGCACAGCGGAGATCGCAGTTGGTCTTGCTAGCGGCGGCGATACCATCTGTTTGAACGAGTTCGCGGTCGTGCCGGGTGCCGAGACGATCACGTCGGTCTCGATTGCCTGGGGCACGCCGAGGCTAACCCGATCCCGCCCTCGACGGCCTGCCTTACCTGGCGGTGCTCTGGAGTGACCCAAATGGCGACGGAGATCCCCAGGACGGGGTGGTGTTGGGCACAGCCCCGGGCGTGATTTCCAGCCAGGGCACCGATACCTTTCTGTTCACAGATCTCGCCAGAACTATTCCGACCTCGAATTTCTTCGTCGGCTTTGTAGTCCGGCAAGGCCGCAGGCCATTACCCCGGCGCGTTTGACGAAACTGACCCGACGCTTTCAAACCGCAGCTACGTCGCCGGCGATACTACGCCACCCGCCGACATCTACAACCTGAACAATAATGAGCTTCCCGTTACTGCCGATCGAGTATTACGGAGTTTTTGGCAACTGGCTCATCCGTGCGGATGGAACTTCATCCTCGCCTTTGCGCCTTCTCGGCGCAGCCTCCGAGATCGAGCAAGGCGCAGCGGGGCCATTTGCTATTAACTTGCCGCTGAGTGGCCCGCCCGCGGTCGAATGCCGCCATGGCATCCCGGGAAAGCGGGAACGGAGTTATAAGTGGGTTTTCAGTTTTTCCCAGCCCATCCTAAGTGTGGATGAGGCGACCGTGCGCTGTGGAGAGGAGCAGCGCATCGAGATTGATCCCGCCAATCCGTATCAGGTCGATCTCTTCTCCACCAATCACCAATGCAACGGACAGTATGTGACGGCGACCTTGACTGGGATTCACAGCGCCTCGGAGACGCTCGCTTCTGCCTCCGCCACGATGGGCATCCTGGTTGGCGATGTCGATGGCAATGGCGTCGTAGATGAGGTCGATTTCGATCAGGCCAGGCGCGCGGATGGCGAAGAAGCGTCATTTGTTAATTTCCGCGATGATGTGAGTGCCAATGGTTTCGTTGATCGCAAGGATGCCAAAGCGGTGCGAGGCCACGCCGGCGACAGCCTTCCGCCTCCGTGACAACAGGCTAGTGCACCCGCCAAACAAGAGCGCGACATGATACATTAAACAGCAACCTGCCATCTGCGGAAAGCGCGAGATGAAGAGTTGTTAGGCAACAAGATCGGGAGATGCGCTACGCTCGTCGATGCCGCATAATTTTTTCGCGACCGGGCCGTTTCTAGCTAAACTCGTCCGAATCCCCGCCGATGTGGCGAAATGGCAGACGCAACGGACTTAAAATCCGTTTGAGTGAAAACTCAGTGTGGGTTCGAGTCCCGCCATCGGCACCCTCTGGAAAGCGGTTTTACTAGGGAACTTTGCGGCGGGTCCAACCTTCGCACTGGGCGCGGGCGAGTATCGTCGCCGCCGGAATGTTCATGTTGCGGGCCAGTTCGCGCAGGCCGATGCCGGAAGCGTAAGCGGTGCGGATTTCCGCCCCGGTCGATGCCGAGATGCGGTTCATGTTCGAATGAACGCAAGGACATCCCGGAGCGATTGCAAAGCCCAAAGGGCACTCAGCACTTTCGCTGAATGCCCTTCGTTTGCGAGTTTCCTCACGAGCCTTCCAGGAGTCGGATGGGACGACTCCCGGCGGCAATCGCCTAAACTAATAGTCGGAACGCCCAGACTCTAGTGGACTACAACGGTGACCTCATTCGAGCAGGTACCTGTATCCGTCTCACAGACCTGATAGGTAATATTTCCCGTGTGGTTTCCGAGCTTGCTCGTGGCGCTTCCGTCATCGTCCGTCGTACCGATAAGCTTACCATTTCGCATCACGTTCATGCTGCCGCCATTAGCCGGGCTCCAGTTTAGGGCCACATAACGCTTGCCTCCATGTCTGACCACATCCGCTCCGAGCGTAATGCCGCCGCCGGTGCATTCGAAGATTTCCATCGAGCTCAACGGGGTGACACCGTCACTGGCATAGCCGCCTGAGAGCCAGATGTTACCGGTGCCATCGGTGTCGGTCGGGAAGTTGCGCCGCGGCTCGGAGAATGCCGCAATACTGGTTGACCAGGTGTCAGTGCCTGGATCATAGACGTCCACCTCATTGGAGGGGTTGGGAGCGACTCTGCCGCCGCCCATCACCAACATTTGGCCGTTGAAGTTAAGCGCCCGCGTCTCGCCTGTGGCCCTCGGTATGGCAGCAATGTTACCGAGCGTATTTGCTACGGGATTATAAACAAATGAGAAGTTGCTATCCTGGAGTGTGGTGCCGTCCCAAGAGCTGCCACCGCCTGTATAGATGAGGTTGCCGATGGTGGCAGTCGGTATATACCCGAGCTGCGTCGGCAGGGTCGTGCTCTTCTGCACCCAGGAGCTGGGCGGAGTAAACTCCCAAATCTTATCATCCATACCCACGTTGACATTGAACCCACCCAGAATGTAGAACTTGTTCCCCAGGACGCTGAAGCCTCCGGGCAGGATATTTTGGTTGCCCGACGGCCAGGGAGCAGCAACCGTGCTGATGGTGTCGGTGACAGGGTTATAGCGGAAGACGCGACCGGTCACCGTCGAGGTGAGGGACTCCGAGCCGCCGACACAATAAATGTACGACGTCCCGCTGTCAGTAAGCACGCCGCAACCCATATTGTTCACCTGGTTATCCGGGTAGGTGGCCGACTTTGTGGTCCACGTGTTATTGGCGGGATCAAACTCAAGCGGGTTAGTAAACTCGCCCCCACCTCCGTCGAAGGCGCGGCCGCCCATTGCATAAAACTTGCCATTGCCCGGGAAAAAGACGCCAACCATGCGGACCCCGGGACTCGGCATGTCCGGACCCGATGACCACGCGCACGCACTCCCCTGAGTGTTGGTAGACATCGCGGCTGAGTGATTTATTTGCTGCGCTTGCGCGGAGAACTCGCCAAAGCCCGACAGCGCCAGAAAGACGCCGGCTAAGCAAAGAACAAAACCGATTAAGACGCTTGGATTAGAGAAGGCGGATTGCGAAGATTCCTTTTTCATAAGATTTTCCCTTTTTGTGTTTGTTTAACCCGCGCAGAGGATGGGACCGCTCGTGCGGTTTCATTCTTTGCTCGGGCTCATTGGTTGACTGGATTTTACTGAATCAACTTTGCTTTTATTGAAAGTCGGCCACCGGCGTCAAGCTTATAATTACGTTATTTTTTGGCCCGGCTAACCGGAAGAGGGAACAACTCACCATTTTCTCGTCACGCTGCCGAAAGTCCGGCCATGTAAGAAATTCAAAGGCGTATGGGTTTCGTTTGAGGCTCCCGGTGCGGAGCCAGCATTTGTAGCGCCCGATGCCAAGCAGAAGGCCATCGACTATGCTCGCCAACGCTTTGGGGGCAGCGCGGGCGAAGTGCACGTCTATGTCGACGACAGCTAAACCGTTCGATCTCTTAAAGCCGATCCTGCGAGAGAATTCGTAACTGACCTACGTCCCCGCCGTAGCCAGCACCTGTTCACTCACGAAACGCCATCCGCGCGATTTCGATCAGCCAGCGAATAGCCCAAAGCTCTGCGAAAAGGGCCGTGATAAATAGCACGGTGGAATAGCGGGTGACTTCCATCGAATGAACGATCGAGATGGCCAAAACATTTCCGAAATTGGCCGCATAGAAGAGAAGAACAAGGAAGCCGGCCCATTTCAACTGCGCCTGTCCGGTTCGCTTGCATAAGAACCAACCGGCCACTGTCGCGCTGATCATTAGGATTACGAGATAACTTTGCGCGCACCGCAAATGACCCTTCTCCACAAATCTATTTTGACGAATGACCGCGTCGGTGAAGCAGAGCATCTGAGTTCGTTTCAGGTAAGCCGTTCCCGTCGAGGTCTTGTTCAATAATTGCAATGCTTGCGGCTGAGAAATCGCCACCAGGCTTCGGCCGTAGGCATCGCTCGAGGATAACGAGTATCGCTTCCACGTCTTGAATGCCGGACAGTTTGTCGAATAGAAGACCCCCATCTGGCGAATGATTTTTTCGGCAAATGCGCGCGGGCATTCTGCCAGGCTATGCCAATACCAGTATCTTATGAATGTTAACAATTGTGCTTCTCCAAGTTGACGCTGCCATCGAGCGAGCAGCGAATCAGGCCCGACAACGAGGTAATCGGACTTAAAGCCCAAGACAGGAAATGAATCGGGATAAAGATCATGCGCGCGCTGAAGGTCCGCTCCCAGGTCAGCACAGGCCACCTGCAGCCATTCGCGAGAGTAAGCACCCGTCTTGCCATTCTTCAGATCAGCAATCATCTGCGCATGAATGATCTGTGCGTGGATAGCAAAAAGCGTTTGGGGGACAAAGGCCCTGGCCGCTTGGTCTTTCCGACCAATATAACGGTCGGCAAGAGTCAGAAATACGGGGACAGTCACCGCTACGCCAATGAACACGACTTTTCGCGCGAGATCGCCTTTCGTGGCTAGGGTTAACCAGATTACCGGGGTAACTACAAAAAAAGCCGATAGTGTAAAACTCGGTTTAAGAGAAGCAATGAGAGAGGCAGCCGAGACGACCGCAATCCCATAGGTGAATGCCTTGCCTGCTTTGGGTGAGATTACGTGGTAATAAAGAAACTGCACGATCAGCCAAAAAATCAGGATTTCGAGAAACATGCACACGGCATCGGAGCGGATTTGCATTTCGAACACGAGAGGAGTGTTTGAAAGCAGGTAGAGGCCGGCGCCCAACAAGCCGATTGTTTCGTGCGTGACACGATTCAAATACGGTTTTGGAAAAAAATCGCCCAGTCTGCGCCAAGTAGCCAAAAAGAGAATGCCAGCGCCCAAGCCAAGACAATGTTGGACCAGCACGATGGCCCGGAAATCAGAAAA
Organism: uncultured Verrucomicrobiae bacterium; assembly: GCA_963771865.1. GTDB lineage: Bacteria > Verrucomicrobiota > Verrucomicrobiia > Chthoniobacterales > UBA10450 > Palsa-1392. Next base: position 11,999 of record CAVYVJ010000001.1, on the reverse strand, counting down.
AATCCGGAGGATTAGATACACCATGCCTGGGTAAAGAAAATTCAGGCCCTGAATGTGCCCTAAGGAGCCGCCGTCTAACTTCATCAGAGCCGGCCAGAGGTATCCGAAATCGCTGTCCGCGATCGGATCTTGCGGCAACGAAAAGCGCCGCCAGGCCGCCACGGCAAAGAGAAAAAGCGCAATGCTAACGTAGGCGATTCTCCAGGAAATGTTTCGATTCGCTCGGACAACGGCGCGAAAATTTGAAATGTTCATAGACACCGCTTTTCAAAATGCTTGGGATTTTGGCCACAAGCAATCGAGGTATAATGAAGTCCAGAGCTTGCGGCACGAAAATCCCGCAATCGTGGCTCCGCCGTCGCCAAACATGCGCAGGGCAATATCTGTGAAATCGGCCCGTTCCGTGGAGGATCGACCTGGCGACGGCCATCGGTTTGCGCGAACGCAGCCGGGTTATCCAAAGTTCGTAACAGTGGAAAATGGAATGAGCCGATTCCATTGCGCCTTGTGACCAGAATTTCCGGGCGCTCACACATCTCAGATCCGGCCTGCCTGTCCACCAACAGTCAGAGATTCTTCCTTCTCCCGCGAGTGCAGGATCAGAATGACAAATTGGTTGGGGCGGATGCCTTCTTGGCAAGGCGAGGATTGTAACAGTTTTGTTACATTCCTGTCACAGATGGATTGCGAGGCGCACTTCGACATCTCTGCGGAATTGACAGGTTGGTGCTTCCCGCCAAGTCTGGACAAATTGTGAAGGGTCTTCCTGAAAGCGAATTGGAGGAAACATTTGCCCGTTCATCCGGTCCGGGCGGGCAGAATGTCAACAAGGTGGCGACGGCCGTCACCCTGCGTCATCGTCCCAGCGGCCTCAGCGTGACCGTCCAGGATTCGCGCTCTCAAATGCGTAACCGGCAACTTGCGCGAGAACGATTGCTCGAGGCGATCGAACGTCGCGCGACCGAAGCTTTGGAGAAAAAGCGCGCGGCAGCGTCGAAGATTCGCCGGCGCAATTCGCCGCGTCCGCCGCGCCTGAAGAAAAAAATCCTCGAGACCAAGCGAAAGCGCTCCGAACTAAAAAGACTTCGCGCAAAAACGCTTGAATGAGTTATTTGTGCGCCCGTGACGAGGAAGTTGCGAGTGGGAATCATAGGGGCCGGCTGGCCCGGGCAACAGCATGCACGCGCGGTTCAGGCTGGAAATCGTGCGATCATCCAGGCATGTGGCGAGCAGGACCCGGAACGCGCCGCTGAGTTCATCAAAATCTTTGAGCCGAAAAGTCACTACGCCAATTATTCCGACTTGTTAGGCGATCCGGAAGTGGACGCGGTCGTAATCTGCCTTCCCAACTTTCTCCATTTCCCGGCCGCTCTGACTGCGCTTGAAGCGGGCAAGCACGTGCTTTGCGAAAAGCCACCAACGATGAACGGCGCCGAGATGAAAGTGCTCCAGGAAGAAGCGGAAAAGCGCGGGCTCATTTATTTTTTCAGCCGCCAATTTCGTTTCACCCCGGCAATGCGCACAGCGCGCGAATTGATCAACCGGGAAGAGCTCGGCACGATCTATTTCGCGGAAGCGGTGTGGGTCCGATCGCGCGGAATTCCGTTAGGGATTGGCGGTTGGTTCACGGAGAAGAAGCGGTCTGGCGGCGGCGCGCTCATCGACCTTGGAATTCATGCGCTTGATTCGGCCTGGTTTCTGATGGGAACTCCCCGCCCCATCTCGGTGACCGCGTCGGTCTTTCAAAACTTCAAGCATTTGGTGCAGACTCCGACTTTCGACGTCGAGGATGCAGCCTTTGCATTCATCCGCTTTGAAAACAACGCGGTTGTGCAGCTAAAGACGTCCTGGGCGGGTAATCTGACCGATGAGATTCCACAGGGGGATGGGTTTGGTCGCGAGTTAAACAACACCACCATTTACGGCACCAAGGCAACGGTGCGCCTGCGTCCGCTCAGTTTGTTCCAAGATCGGGAGGGCAAGCTGATCGATACCCCGCTCAAGCCCAAGGATGACGCGAATTCTTTCGTCCTTCAGATGGACAATTTTCTCGCCGCTATCGAAGGGAAAGCGGAGCCGCTCAACGACGCGCAGCAGGCGGTCTATCTGATGGGAATGCTCGACGCCATCTACCAATCGAGTTCCACCGGGCGCGAGATCGTGATCGCGCAGGCCGGAGGCGATTTACCTCTTTAACCCATCCACGGAGCCAACTTGCGTCGATTCCTGTTTGTCAGCTACAAGCCAATTATGAAAAAACTCATCCTGTTAATCCCGGTGATCGCGACCTGTGCCTTGGTTCTCTCGTCCTGCGAGACGACGGAGGAGCACCCGGCGGCCACGACCACCACGACGCACACCGAAACTACCGCCGTTGAGCGCACTCCTACTCAGACGAGCACAACGGTCACGCGCCAGAGTACCGGCGGGTACTAAACCGGAATTCCATTCCTTCTGGGGAAAGGGAGGCGCAATCCGTCTCCCTTTTTTTCCGGAGGGACGTGCTTTATGGACGACGCGGGCGACGGTCACAGACCGCCGCTACAGCAATTAGCGGAGTACATCCCTCTCGGTCCGGGCGTCGTTAGGTTCGCAGCTCCTCAGCTTCCGCTTCGACTTCCTGACTAACGACCGGCGCAATCGCCTGGAGCTTTTCCGCTCCGCGCAAATCCATTAACTTTACGCCCATCGTGTTGCGACCGACGGCGCGGATCTCCGAGATGCGCGTTCGCACCATCTGCCCTTTGGTTGTGATCAACATTAGTTCGTCCTGCTCAGTCACGGTCAGCGCACCCACGACCCGGCCTGTCTTATCGCCGGTCTTCATTGTGATGATTCCTTTGCCGCCGCGTTTCTGTGTCCGGTAGTTATCGAAGGCAGTGCGTTTGCCGATGCCGTTCTCGCCTGCCACCAAAAGCATCGCGTCGTTATTAACCAGGGCTATCGCAATGACGTGGTCGCCTTTCTCCGGCCGGATTCCCCAGACGCCGACCGTGTTCCGGCCCTGATCCCGCAATTGCTCTTCGTGAAAGCGCAAACTCATACCCTCGGCAGTGATGAGAACAATTTCGTTGTCGCCGTTCGTAAGGACGGCGTCGATCAGGCAATCGTCGTCTTCGATCTGGATCGCGATGATGCCGCCTTTGCGGACGTTGCTGTAATCGGAAAGATTCGATTTCTTGACGATGCCGGTGCGGGTAGCGAAAACGATGTGAAGATTTTCGTCCCAAGTCTCGTCGACGACGTTTGGGCCTGTCCCGCTCTTCTTTGACTGAATGCGAATGGTTGCGGCAATCTTCTCCCCGGCGCGCAGCTCGAGCAGGTTGGCGATTGAGCGTCCTTTGGAAGCGCGGCCCATCTCGGGAATTTCGTAGACCTTCTCGACGTAACAGCGCCCCGACTCGGTGAAGAACATCAGGTAATCGTGCGTCGTCGCGGTGAAAAGATGCTCGATAAAGTCGCCTTCATCCTCCTGCGTCGCGCCTTCCCGCGTCGTCATGCCGATGACGCCTTTGCCGCCGCGCCGTTGCGCGCGAAAGGCGCTGACCGCCGTCCGCTTGATGAAGCCGTTATGCGTGATGCTGATAATCGTGCCTTCGTTGGCGATGAGATCTTCCATGTTGATCTCGCCTTCGTCCGGCACGAGCTGCGTCAGGCGCGGTCCGGCATACTTGGTTTTGATTTCGCGCAGCTCTTTCTTGATGATCTGGAAAACGCGCGCCTCTTTCGCAAGAATGTCGCGCAAGTCCTTGATCGTCTCGATCAGTTCCTTGTATTCGTTGATGATCTTCTCGCGCTCGAGCCCGGTCAGTTGATAAAGGCGCAGATCGAGAATCTGGTTGGCCTGATGTTCGCTAAAAGCGTAACGGCCTTCGCGTGAGGCGCGCTTCATAACGAATCAAAACGCCGATCTGTTCGACCTGCCGCCGGGTGAATTCAAAAGCGAGCAACTTGACGCGCGCTTCCTCGCGATTGGCCGATCCGCGAATGATGCGAATGAATTCATCGAGGTTGGCGAGGGCGATGAGATAACCCTCGAGGGTCTCGGCCCGCTCCTCGGCTTTGCGCAATTCATAGCGCGTCCGGCGCAGCACGACTTCGCGGCGATGCTCGATGAACGCCTGGTTGGCTTCCTTGAGCGAAAGCAGCTTCGGCTTGCCGTGATCGATCGCGAGCATGTTGACCGCGAAGGACGATTCCATCGCGGTGTGCTTGTAGAGATTGTTGATGACGACTTTCGGCAGCGCATCGCGCTTCAACTCGATGACGACGCGCGTGTTCTCATCCGACTCGTCACGAATCGCGGTGATATCGGTCAGCACCTTTTCGTTCACCAACGACGCGATCCGCTCGACCAGCGTGGCGCGGTTCACGTTGTAGGGAATCTCCGTGATGACGATCTGTTCGCGATTGCCTTTGAGCTCTTCCACCCCCGCCTTGCCGCGCACCTTCATGCTGCCGCGCCCGGTCTCGATGTATTGGCGCACGCCGGCGACGCCGCAAATCGCGCAACCGGTCGGGAAATCCGGCCCTTTCACGTGCTTCATCAATCCATCGATCGTGATCTCGGGATCGTCGATCTGCGCGCAGATGCCATCGATCACTTCGCCGAGATTGTGCGGGGGAATGTTGGTCGCCATGCCGACGGCGATGCCGGTGCCGCCGTTGACGAGCAGGTTCGGAAAAGCGGCCGGGAAAACCGTCGGCTCGGTGCGGGTTTCGTCATAGTTAGGCACGAAATCGACCGTGTCCTTTTCCATGTCGGTCATGAGCGCGGCGCCGAGATGAGTCATGCGCGCCTCGGTGTAACGCATCGCGGCGGGCGGATCGCCTTCGACCGAGCCGAAGTTGCCCTGGCCGTCGACCAGCCTCTCGCGCATCGCCCACGGCTGCGCCATGTGCACGAGCGTCGGATAAATCACCGCCTCGCCGTGCGGGTGATAGTTACCGCTCGTGTCGCCGCAAATCTTGGCGCACTTACGATGCTGCCGGTTCGGGAAAAGCGAGAGGTCGTGCATCGCATAAAGGATGCGACGCTGGGATGGCTTTAATCCGTCGCGCGCATCCGGCAGCGCGCGCGAGATGATGACCGACATCGAGTAATCGAGAAACGATCTCGATACCTCTTCGGCGACGTTGATGGGTTCTACTTTTTCGTTGGCGTTATACACGGTGGGAATATGACATGATATGACGAATTTCGAATGACGAAGGAATGATCAAATGGGCGACTGACTTCCGGGTCATCGGCTGCGGTAGATTTTTGCGAAAATGAGGTGTAACTCGCGGGCTTCGCGCCAAAGATTGCGGGCAGACCGATTTCGAGTCGGGAACGGCTCTGACGATCATTCGCAGAAAATGCTTCGTTTCGCGCGCTTCTTTTCGGCAGTGTGCCGATGCGCAGGAAAAATTCCTTGCGCGAAACTGCATCGTCGGCTTCGCAATAGTTCGCGCCAATGCTAGTCCCGCAGCCGACCAACTGATCTATCAGTCGATTTGTAACCGGACCCTGTGGAATTGTACCTGGCGAAGTCGATCACAGCCTCATCCAAAGCGAGCGGTCCGCTCCTCAAGATCGTACTTTGGACGAGCACTCGGGCTCTTCCCGAACAACGCGATGCACCGTCCTCCCAGAAATGCCGATCTCGAGCGCGTCGTCTTCGTCATTCGCACATTCGGAATTCCTTCGTCATTCGGCATTCGAAATTCGTCATTCCTAAACATCGAGATTGCGGACATTGAGCGCATTATCCTCGATGTACTGCCGGCGCGGCTCCACCACATCGCCCATCAGCTTGGAGAACATCTGATCCGCCTCGACCGCGTTGTCGTCGTTCAGGTCGACCTTCAGCAGTTTGCGCTTCTCCGGGTCCATCGTGGTGTTGAACAGCTCCTTCGCGTTCATTTCGCCCAGACCTTTGAAACGCTTGATCTGCACGCCGCGGCGCCCGATTTCCATGATCTTTTCCAGGATCTCGGGGATTGAGAAAAGCGGATGCGACGTTGCGCGCTCGCCCTCGCCTTCGATCAACTCGAAGATCGGTTTATCCGCCGCCGCGTAGTGATTGACCTTCAGTCCTTTGCGGGCCAGTTCGCTGATCAACTTCTGGATCGTGGTCGCCTCGTGCAACTCGACCAGCTTTCCGCGCCGCCGGTTGCCGTTGGCCTTGACCGGGGCGGTCGTCAGCGGGAGCAACTCCTGGCCGATCTCCACATCGAAGAGATTCAGGTCGAGATTGTCCTCGTGGAATTTCCGGACCGCGCGCTCGTCGTTGAAATAATGGACCGACTCATCGTTGCCGTCGCGCACCTTGACGAGATAGCTCGGCAGCTTGTCCGATTTGGCGTCGCGATGGTTGAGGAAATCCTCGAAATCGCCGCCGTGCCGCCGGACCGATTCACTCAGCTTGGCCAGTTTTTCGAGCTGCTCGAGAATGTCCTTCAGTTGCGCGGTCGTCAGCTCCTTGTTGTCCGCCAGGTTTTTCAAACGGACGTCTTCCGCGCCTAACGAGATCAAGATCTTGTTCAGCTGGACATCGTCATCGACGTATTCCTCGCGCTTCTTGCGCTTGATCTGATAAAGCGGCGGCTGCGCGATATAGATTTTTCCCGCGCGCACCAGCTCGGTCATTTGCCGGTAGAAAAAGGTCAGGAGCAGGACGCGAATGTGCGAGCCGTCCACGTCGGCATCAGTCATGATGATGATCCGGCCGTAGCGCAGCTTGCTGATGTCGAAGGTCCCCTCCTCTTTCGTGGTCGCTTCTTCTTTCGGCTTGCCGATGCCGGTGCCGATGGCGGTGATCATCGATTGGATCTCGGTGTTCTTGAGCGCCTGATCGAGGCGCGCTTTCTCAACGTTGATCAGCTTGCCGCGGATCGGCAGGATCGCCTGGTAACGCCGATCGCGTCCCTGTTTGGCGGAGCCGCCGGCCGAGTCGCCCTCGACGATGTAAAGCTCGGTCAACTCCGGATCGCGCTCGGAACAATCGGCCAGTTTCCCGGGCAAACCGCCACCGGTGAGCGCGCCTTTGCGGATCGTCTCGCGCGCTTTGCGGGCCGCTTCGCGAGCGCGCGCCGCGGTCAGCACCTTGTCGAAAATCCGTTTCGCGACCGGCGGATTCTGGTCGAAGTAGGTCATCAACCCGTCGTAGACGACCGAGTTGACGATGCCGTCGATCTCGGTGTTAACGAGCTTCACTTTGGTCTGCGACTCGAAGCGCGGGTTCGGCAGCTTGATGCTGAGCACGCAAACCAATCCCTCGCGCACGTCCTCGCCCGAGATCGCCGGATCCTTTTCTTTCACCAGGCTGTTCGCTCTTCGCGTATTGGTTTATCGCCTTCGTTAGGGCGGTGCGGAAACCGGTCAGGTGGGTGCCGCCGTCCGGATTCGGAATCGAATTCGCGAAGGGCAGAATCTGGTCGTTGTAGCTGTCGTTGTATTGCAGGACGACATCGACAAACACTTCGTCGCGCTGGCGCGAGATCGTGACCGGCTTCGGGATGAATGACGGTTTTGTTTTCGCCCAACTGCTTCACGAACTCCTCGATGCCGTGTTTGTAAAAGAACGTCTCTTTCTTCACCGGGTCGGCCCGCTCATCCGTCAGGGTGATTTCCAAGCCCGGGATTGAGAAAGGCGAGTTCGCGCAGCCGGCTCGCCAGGCGCTCAAACTTAAACTCGGTCGTGATCGTGAAGATCGTCGGATCAGGCAGAAACGTGATCAGCGTGCCGGTCGTCTTCTTGTTCTTCAGCTCGCCGATGACGCTCAGTTTTTCCGTCGTCTTCCCGCGCTCGAAGGCCATGTGATAGACCTTCGCGTCGCGCGACACTTCCACTTTGAACCAGTCCGACAAAGCGTTGACGCATTTCGCGCCGACGCCGTGCAGGCCGCCGGAATATTTGTAGGCGCCCTGCCCGAATTTTCCGCCCGCGTGCAGATTCGTCAGGACCAGTTCGACGGCCGGCATCTTGAACTTCGGATGCATGTCGACCGGAATGCCGCGGCCGTTGTCGCGCACCGAAACGGAGCCATCGACATGCACCGCGACATCGATCCGGCTGCAATAGCCGGCGAGATGTTCGTCGATCGAGTTGTCGAGAACTTCGAAAACCATGTGGTGCAAACCGCGCTCGTCGGGGTCGCCGATGTACATGCCGGGGCGTTTCCGGACCGCTTCCAGACCCTCGAGTTTGTCGATCTGAGCGGCGTTGTATTTTTGATTTTCGCTGATGCCGGCGGGACGTTCGGACAGCGGACGTGGAAAGGGCGGTTTCTTCTTTGGTTTGGAGCATAAACTCGCGATCGATCCGCGAGCCGAAAACATAGCCGAAAACCGGGCTGCCGGACAAATATTATCTGAGGCTAAAAAACCCCGGGCATCCGCTAGATTTAGTGGGCTGCGAATAAGTCGGCGCCTCAGGATATGGTGGTCGCCGTTTCATTGGGGGCCGCCACGGTCGGTTTATGTTTCGGGAGCAAAAATAGCTGTTCCCAGAGGCTCGCTTGGCCGACGCGTTAGGCCACACCTGGAGGGACGACCTCCGTGTCGTCCGCGTCTCAGACTAAGTGCAAGCTGGTCCGGTAATTTTGGCCGGCAGAAAGTTGCCTAACGACGAAGCTCCAACCCATGCCGCACCAGAAGGACCAATTTGGATTCTTCCCACGACAATATTTCTCGGGAAAAGGTTTGCACATAAAAGTTAGGGCGCGGATAGCAACTAACTAGGAAAAATTCTTATGAAAACAATCCGATTCACTCTGACAGCACTTCTCACGCTTCTTAGCGTTTCTGCATTCGCGGCCCCCACCTTCGTTCCGACCGGCGTGATCGACATGATCCCGACATCAATGTCGGATGATGCCTCGATTATTGTTGGCACGGGAACCTTCGGCGCGCCCAATCTATACTACACGGAGGCCGGCGGGGCTGTGGTCATTGGCGACGGCTGCAGCAGCGGCCTCCCCGCGATTTCAGGCGACGGCAACACAATCCTGGGTTGTCACGTGGATGCTCAGGGCAACGACAACGCCGCGAAATGGCTTGGCGCGCATGAGCTGGTTGGATCTCGGTTCGGAAGCTGGCGCAATTCCTTGCGGAACGCTCCTGAGCGGCTCCTGGGGCGTCAATCAAGACGGCTCCCTCGGCGTCGGCCTGCTCTGGAGAGCTCAGGTTTGCCATGCCAACGCCGGGACTTGGGACCTCGTCAATGGTGGACCGGCGACGGTTCTGCCTTCGTTCATCGACGGCCCCTCCACTCGAGCCAACGCGGTCAACGCTGACGGGACCGTAATTGTCGGGTGGCAGGACCAATTGACGGGCGAGCGGACCGCCGCGAAATGGGTCAACCGCGTTCCGGAGCTAATCACGAACGACGACGGCAGTTTCAACGGCGAGGCACAAGCGGTTAGCGCCGATGGAAAGATTATCGTCGGGGGAAACTATCAATACACGGGGAACAACGCCCCGGCCTGGATCTGGCGGGAAGGTAAGGGTGTCACCCCAATTGGGCTCGGCCCGGACGGACTTAACAGGAAGGGAAACTTCACCGCTCTGGATGTGAGCGATGACGGCAGGGTCGTCGTTGGGTTTATTCAAAAAGGAGGGTTCAAAGAGACGGCCTTCATCTGGAGGAGTGGGCCGGGGGCCGCTTTTCTCGACGAATTTCTTTCGAGACACGGTGCCACCATCCCTCCGGGTTGGACGCTCAATGTCGCCTCAATCGTCTCCCCCGATGGCCACACGATCTATGGCTGGGGTTTTAACCCGGATAACTTGATCGAGATGTTTAAGGTTGAAATGTAACCAGCGGCAACGGCGCTCGTGGCCGCCAGGTTGGCGAGAAGCCATCTAGCCCTGTTGAAAAGCATGCCAGTATTCCTTGTAGTGTGCGCTGTCCTCAGCGCATCCTCTCCTGATCCGCTGAGACAGCCCCGAAAGCTTTCGGGGCTACAGCCCTGGTGAATGCATGCTTTCAACAAAGCTAAGCCATCTTATAAAACATTGTCATCCTGATCCCGCAGTCGCGGGAGAAGGATCTCTGATATCATCGGCGGCGGCCCAGTGCCTTGGTTACCCGTGAAGCGATCTCATAAATAGCGATGTCATTCTGAGAGCAGCGAGGCGTAAACTCCTGCCTTTACTCGTGCTCATGCTCCTGATCGTAATCGTAATCGTCTTAGGAGAGAATCGATCATGAGCACGATTACGAGCATGAGCATGAGTTCTGCCTCCAGAGTCCATTAGAAGTTGACCCGCGAGATCGGCCCGCTAGAACTCGGGCGCCAGTGAATACGTCGCGCTTCTTAAACTACTGCGCGCTGATTCTCTCCGGCTTCTTTCTCCAGATCGCCGTCGCCCATGGCAGCGGTCACTGGGTCACTCTGACTGACTGCCGCTATCTCCCGAATCCTGCCAATGATGGCGACAGCTTCCACGTCCAGGCGGGCGGCCGGGAATACATTTTCCGACTCTATTTTGTCGATAGCCCGGAGACAGATGCCAGCGTGCCCAAACGAGTAGCGGAACAGGCGAAATACTTTGCGGTCACAACTCCGCAAACTCTCCAGATCGGGCTCGAGGCCGAGAGGTTCACCCGGCAACAGCTCGCCCATCCTTTCACCGTCCGCACTTGCAAACAGGATGCGCGGGGGCGCAGCCGTTTGAAACGTTACTTCGCCTTTGTCCAAACCGAGACCGCGGATCTCGGCGAACAGTTAGTGGCCAATGGCCTCGCCCGTGTCTATGGCGCCGCTTCCGAAGCCCCTGACATGAACACCCCGGAAGTCGAGTGGCGCAAGCTGGAGCAATTGGAGCGGAAGGCGAAAGAGGAAAGAATCGGTGGCTGGGGCATCGGCGATGGCCGTTTGAATACCAGGGCCGCGACGCAACCGGTCACGAGCGCCGATTCTTTCGACGCTTTCTTTCACTCCAAGACGGTCGCCGTCCACCACGCCGACTGTATCTCAAGCGCCCGTGCCCGGCGCCAAGCTTGACGTCAACAGCGCCTCGATTGAGGCGCTCCAGAACCGTTCCAGGGGTAGGACCCGTTCTGGCAAAACGGATCATCGCCGCGCGCCCCTTCAAAAGTGCGGACGACCTGGGCAAAGTGAAAGGAATTGGGAAAGCAAAATATCAGGAGCTTCGCCCGTACTTTAAGTAAGCGTGGGAGGGGCCTTCCTTGGCACGCCGTAGCCTTGCGCGAAGGCGGCAGTGCCGCGACCATCGGTCGACCTGATCGACCAATTTTTTGGGCTTGCCCGCGGCAATAGAACCAGTCAGGCTCGGATACATGCGCCATCGTATTACGAACGGTAGCCTTCGGAACAAGCGGATTATACAGATTTTATCTGCCTTTAATTGCAGATTTTTGGGGCCGAATACTCGTTAGACGTAGGAGGACTTTTCCGTGCTCGCACCTTCCAGGTTTCTTGCCGTCGCAGCGTTAGCGTTGTTTTGCGGCTGCGCGTCGCACGAAACCAAGCCATGGCATCGGGCGCTGGCTCGGCCGCTCATCATGCCCTCGATCAGCGGCGGAACGCCGCCAATCACCGACTCCGCCGGCGCAGAGCGGCCGCCACGAGGCCCAGACACAGATTGGAGCGCATTCAGCGCATACAGGTCGGAGCGCCAGGAAGCGACATAAACAGACTGACTGGCAGCTACCCATTTTATGCGGGCGACTATGGCTTCCTGACCACTTACCATGAAGATCGCGCATACGAGGTCGCTTTCCGCTACGCCGCCGATGGCTCGGGGAAGATCGTGGATATTAGCTATTTGCCGGTCACAGATGCGGAGGTCCAGAAGAGTCGCGGCCCGTGATATGTATGCGAGCCAAACGTCTAACCCCTATGTAGGGAGTCAAGGGCCGGTGCGAGATTTGGATTGAGTTTAGTTCATGGTGTCAGTGGTGAAGGTTGAAATAGTAAGTTTCGCCGGAACGCTTCCTCTTCCTTTGACTCGAAGGATTTGTTTTCCAATGGCTGTTACTCCTATCCGT